>NZ_VFSU01000001.1 GCF_006385875.1 Sandaracinobacter neustonicus
GTTCCAGCCTGTTAACCGTGATCAACTGTTAAATCGGGCGCGTGACAATTCGCGGCCAGCCGCCAGTCTGGTTGCGCGCCCATGTGGCTTGCCGCTTGGCATATTGCCGCGTATCCAGTCGCCATCTTTCAATCATTTCAGCTACTTGCACTTCGCCGCGCAGCAGCGCCAGCAGCGGTGGCACGCCGATGGCACGCATCACCGGCAGGGTTTGTGACAAATTGCGTGCGGCAAGGCGCCGCACCTCTTCCAGCGCGCCGGATTGCCACATCGCCTCGATTCGCCGGTCGATCCGCTGCACCAGCAGGTCGCGCGGGATGTCGATCACCAGCGGGCGCAGTTCCACCTGCCCCAGCAGCCCGCCCTGCGGCGGGGCCGCCTGCCATTGCGCGAGCGACTGGCCCGTCGCCCGCATCACCTCCAGCGCACGGGCGTTGCGCTGCGTGTCATTCGCGTGCAGCCGCGCGGCCATCAGCGCATCCTCGGCGCTGAGCGCGTCGCGCACCTGTTCGGTGGAGAGTGCGCGGACGGCGGCGCGCACGTCAGCCGGAATCTCCGGCACCGGGGCGATGCCCCATCATTTCCCTGTTGGGTTCCAAGGGCAAAGCCCTTGGCCGCCGGAGGCGCAAAACCTGTCCCGAACCGCCGCCGCTTACCCCCGCTCCAGCGGCAGTTCGATCCCGAAGGTAGAGCCTTGGCCTTCCACGGACGACACCATCACCCGGCCCCGGTGCCGTTCCACCACCGTTCTGACGAAGGCGAGGCCCAGCCCCGCGCCGGGGGCGGCGGAGGCGGCTGGTGCGCCTTCGGGGGGGGCGAGGCGTTGGAAGGGTTCGAACAGCTTGCCGAGGTCGTCCGGGGCGATTCCCCGGCCCTGATCCTCGATTTCGCAGATCGCGGTGGTGGCGGTGGTGCGGACGCGGGCCTGAATGCGGGTGCGTTCGTCGCTGTATTTGATGGCGTTGCCGATCAGGTTGGTGATGGCGCGGGTCAGCAGGGCGCGGTCGCCTGTGACCATCGCTTCGTCGTCCGGCACGTCGGACACGATGCGGATTCGCTTGGCGTCGGCCAGCGGCCAGAGGTCGTCCACGGCGTCGAGCAGCGCGTCTGAGAGGTTGAAGGTTTCCACCACGAAGCGGCCGCTTTCGGCGCGGGCGAGGTGGACGAAATCGTCGGCGAGGCTGAGTGTCTGGTGGGCATAGCGTTCGAGCCGCCGGGCGAGTTCGGGCGGCACCTTGGCCCCTTCGGATTCCAGCACGGCGAGGATGGAGGCCTGCGGCGCGCGCATATCGTGCGTGAGCAGGCGGAGCGCGTCCTCGCGCTGCCGTTCGGAGGCGCGCAACTCGGTGATGTCGGCGAAGCGGACGATCCAGCCCAGCGGCCGCCCTTGCGCATCGGTGAAGAAGGCAAGGCGGATTTCAAGGCTGGTGCCGTCTGCCAGCCGGGTTTCATAGCCGCCATCTTCGGGGATGGCGCGGGCCCGCATCGCCGCCAGCAGCTCGACGGCGCGGCGGTCCGGCAGACGCGGATCGGTATCGAAGCCGCGGAACAGCTCGGCCAGCGGCTGGCCCAGCAGCGTGCCGGGCACGAGGCGGGAAAACAGCTCGTCCGCCGCATCGTTGGCGATCAGCACCTTGCCGTCCAGATCGGTCACCACGGCGGCGTCGGGCAGGCTGTCCAGCGACTGGGCAATGAACTGCCGAAGGTCGCGCACGTCGCGGATGGCTTCGTGCATCAGCATGATCTGCTTTTCCACCGGATCGCCCTGCACCGGCTCCCGCACGCGGGGCAGCACATCCTGTTCGGCGCGCAGTTCGCGCAGTTCGGCCACCATGTAGCGGCTGGCAAGATCGAGCCGCCGCCAGCCCCACAGCGGGTAGATCAGGCCGATGGCGATCATCGCCATGGCTGGCGGCAGCCAGACACGGAACAGCGCCAGCCCCAGCAGGGTGACAAGGAAGATGCCGATGCCCAGCCCCACGCCCAGCCACAGGTTGATGCGCGGCCCCAGGAACAACAGGCTCATCATCAGCATCCACACCGGCGTCAGCGAATAGAGCAGCCACGCCCAAGGCGGCACCGGGTGGATCATGCGATCGGCCAGCAGGCTGTCCACATAATTGGCGTGCAGCTCCACCCCGGCCATGGTTTCCAGCGTGCCGGACATCGGGGTGGAAAACCGGTCCCCCATGCCCGCCGCCGTCATCCCCACCAGCACGATGCGGTCGCGCAGCAGATCGTCCGGCACGCGGCCGTTCAGCACATCGGCATAGCTGAGCTGGGCATAGCTGCCGGATGGCCCGGCGAAGGGGATGAGGTTGCGCGACGGCGCATAGACCGGCGCTTCCGGCGCGGGCTTCGGCGCGTCCAGCCGGGCCGTGTCGCCCTGCACCAGCGCCGCCACCCCTTCGGACAAGTGCAGGTCACGCACGCCCTGCCCATCTGTCAGCATGTCGATGCCGCGCACCACGCCGTCGCGATCCGGCCGGGTGGTCACATGGCCGATGCCGCGCGCGGCCTTCGCCACCGGCAGTACCGGCGGCACACGCAGCGCAGGCGCGCCGTTGGGGCCGGGCACTTCGATGTAGGAGGCGACGATCACCCGCCCGTTGCGGCGGATCGCCTCGGCCAGCGCCTGATCCGCCGCCGGATCGGCGGCTTCGGGCACCAGCACGTCGAAGCCCACGGCGGCTGCGCCAGCCTCCCGCAGTTCGTCCATCAGCCGCGCGTGCACGTCGCGTTTCCACGGCCAGCGGCCGAGTTCGGCAAGGCTGGGATTGTCGATCGCCACGATCAGGATGCGCTGGCTGGGGCGCGGCGGGTTCAGCCGCAGCACAAAATCATAGAACAGATTGTCTGCGCGGACTGGCGGGGAGAGAAAGCTGATCGCGAGGATGGCAACGGTCGCCGCGATCAGCACCGCCCACCATTCCACCAGCATGCGCCGGCTCTGGAAGCTGAATTCCACCGGTTCCCGCACGGCACTGCCCGGCGTGGGTTGCTCCAACGGCTGGGCAGGCACAGGATGATCCGGCTTGTTCATTCCCCGGCGAGCCTAGGCGGAGCGAATCGGCGGTTCAAGCCGCCTGAGCTGCTGGCCACCATGGCCGCGCAGGACAGATCAGGCGCAGACGCTGCTGCGGCGCAGGTCAGGCGCGAACACTGCTGCGACGGCGACGCACCGCCAGACCCACCAGCCCGAAGCCCGTGATCAGCATCAGCCATGTGGCGGGTTCCGGGATTGCGCCAGCGGTAGACCCCGTGCCGCCGGGCACATTGCTGTTGCTGCCGCCGTTTCCATAGTCCGGCCCGGTCGGTTGCCCGGGCGGGGAGACCGGTGGATCCGGATCGAGGATGATCACGGCAGGCCCGTCGGGCAGCTCCTGATAATCCGGAAGGCCGCCATTGCTGTCGCCATATCCGCCACCGGAGTCGCTGCCGCCACCGACGCCCGTGCCGGGCACATTCCCACTGCCGGAACCGCTGCCGCCATCGGAAGCTGAGCCGCCATCCGTGCCCGAGTTGGAGCCGGAACCGCCATCAGTGCTGCCGGAACCACCCGCACCGGACCCGTCCGAGCCGCCGTCACCGTTGCCGGAGCCGCTGCCCGCGCCAGAGCCGCCGCCTGCTCCACCGCCACCGATACCGCCGCTGCCGCCAGTCCCACCGGAGCCGGTTCCGCTGCCCTCGTTCGCGGAGCCGCCACCGCCGGACCCGCCGCCGCCGATGCCAGAGCCGCCGCTATAGCCGCCCGATCCACCGCCAGCGCCACCCCCGGAGCCGCCAGCGCCGCCGGAGCCGCCGCCAGAGCTGCGCGGCAGCAGGGCCGCATAGGTTTCGCCGTCCGCACTATCCAGCAGCCCGGTCTCGTCGATCGGCACCAGCGGGTCGTCGCTGGTCAGCGGCACGCCATCCGCATTGGTCGCGCCGCTGCCGGACAAAGCCGAAGCGCCATCGACGGACGCGAAGGTCTGGCTGCTGGCCTCGCTATCGAACCAGTTGAAATCACGGCCTTCCTCACCGCCCAGCGCCGCCAGTTGCTCGCGGCGTTCAGCCGCGCGCTTTTGTTCGGCAGAGGCCTGGCCCGCCCAGTCTCGCTTGAACGACACCGGCGCGGCCGGCATCCCTTCAAGGCCCAGCTGGTCCACCGCGAAGGCGCGCACATGATAGCTGCCGTTGGGCACATCCTTGAACGCGGCTTCCGTGCTGTCGACCTCGACGCTGCCGACCCGGTCCACAAAGCCTGCATCGGTGGCGATTTCCACCCGATAGCGCGTGGCGCCCGCCACCGGCTTCACGCGGAAGGTCACGGCTTCTGCGTCCTGCACCCGCTCGGGCGTGTCCACCTTCGGGGCGGGCAGCAGGGCGATGGCCTTGGTTGCGCCGCCGGACGTCGTCACATTGCCGAAGCCGCTGCGCACCAGCACATCTTCGATCCCGCCCACGCGGGAGACGGAGACCTTGCCTTCCGTCACCACCGTCGCCGCCTTGAACTCGGCAGGCGTGTAGCTGACCTTGAACTGCGTTCCGCGCACGGCAGCCACCGCCACCGGGGTGGTGATCAGGAAGCGCGAGGCCGGATTGGCCATCGGCGTGACGCGCGCTTCGGAACGGCCCTGCTCCAGCGTGAAGCGCCGGTCGATCGAATCCGACATCGGCACCTGCCGCAGCCGCGCCAGCCGGATGCGGCTGGAAGAGGGCAACGAAACCTGGCTCTTGTCTGGCAGGGTCAAGGTGGCGAAGCCGTTCGGGCCGGTTTCCACCAGATCGCCTTCGGCCAGTTCCATGCCCTTCACAACCGGCAGCGCGCCGGCCTTCCGAACAACGCGGATATCGCCCCGGAAGGCCGCCAGCTCGGCGGAAATCGGGTTGGTTTTCAGCCAGCTGGAGCGCAGGCGCAGCACCGTGCCCGGCGGCAGCGCTTCGGGATCCTTGATCTTGTTCAGCGCCATCGCCTGACGCCAGTGATCCGGCGTGACGAACCATTTCGCCGCGATGGTCTTCAGCGTCTCGCCCGCGGGCACCTTGTAGGTGATGATCTCGTCCGCGGTTTCCGCCTGCGCGCGCTGGCGCTGCTCCAGCCGTGCCCCGTTGGGCATGGCCGGCGCAGTCGCCGCGACGAGCAGCAGAAAGGCAGGGACGCTGCGGCGCATGGGTTTACGCCGCGTCCTCGATCGCCTCGGCCACACCCATCACGTTGGTCGGCTCAAGACGATAGCCATAGGAATAGACCGGCAGAACCCGGAAGCCGTTTTCGGCCCTGAGGTTCAGCTTGGAGCGAATGCGCGAGACATGGGCGTCCAGCGTCCGCGTTTCGGCCTCGGGGCTTTGCCCCCAGATGCTTTCCAGCAGATAGCTGCGCGACAGCGGACGAGACATATTCTCGAACAGCATCATCGCCAGCGCCAGCTCCTTGGCGGTCAGCTTCACGGCTTCGCCATGAACGGTCACCGTCTCGGTCGGCACGTCGAAGCTGTAGGCACCCCATGTCGCGGCGCTCTTCTGCGGGCGGTTCAGTTGCGCGCGGCGCAGCATCGCATCCACCCGCGCCATGAAGATCACGGAGTTCAGCGGCTTCACGATATAATCGTCGGCACCGGCCGCCAGCCCTGTCACGACATCCTCGTCGTCGGCGCGGCTGGTGATCATCAGGATCGGCAGATTGGCGTGCTGGCCCTGCCGCACCGTTTCCAGCACTTCGATGCCAGACATGCTGGGCATGTTCCAATCGATGATCAGAAGGTCGAACGTGTCCTGACGCAGGCGGTTGATCAGCGTGCGCCCCTGATGGAACACCTCGCAATGGTGCCCGGCGTCCGCCAGCAGTTTGCCGACCAGCTCGGTCTGAGCCTTGTCATCATCGAGTACCGCGCATCGCATGTTCGCGTTCCAGTCCTGACCCGTATATTGTTATCTCCGGTGACATTTCAACGCGCCCCGGTTTCACGACAGACCTACGCCTAGCACAAGCCTGACGAGTTAACTGTAAACTTCTGATTCAAACTTCGCAACATGTTGCAGCCATAGCGCAATAAAGTCCCGCAAACTGTGCTTTTCGCGCAACTTTTCTATTCGTCCTTAATATCCGGCGGAGTCGCCACTGGGGGCTTGGGCAAACAGCCTGCGCGGACACCGATTCGCAATCCCGTTCACAGCCGATTCCCCCTTCCCTGCACGGCAGGCGGCGATATCCGGTGCGAATCCGGCTGCTAAAGCGCGAAAAAATGCCGCCAAAGGGGGCCAAAGGGCGACGATGCGCCCTTTTGCCGTTTGACGACCGCCCAAAGCGGTGAAATGAGGGGCGCACCAAGGGTCGTTCAGGTGAAACCAGCCTGTCGGCCATTGTACACGGGGCCCGGGGCGTCAAAAAATCCGGGCTGCATGCGAACCCCCGGCCGCCGGCCTGCCCCCGCAGGCGCAACGGCAACCGGAACCGGGCTGAAAAGGGAGAGGGACAGAAATGGCCGACAAGAAACCGAACGCACTTCAGACCCCGCTGACCCCGTCGGCGGAACTCGCCGCCATCGTCGGCAGCGCCAAGCTTGCCCGTGGCGAAGTGGTCAAGAAGGTGTGGGACTATATCAAGGCCAACAATCTTCAGGATCCGAAGGACAAGCGCCGGATCAATGCGGATGCCAAGCTGAAGCCGATTTTCGGGCTGGACAGCGTGACGATGTTTGAGATGAACAAGCATCTGGCAAAGCATTTGTCGTAAGTCGAAGGCGGCTGTGGCCAACGCGCAGCGTTGGCCCACAGACTCGCCGAAGACTCGGACGGCGAACAAAAAGGGCGGGACATCAGTCCCGCCCTTTTTTGACTCGTCCGACGGCGCGGCTTTGCCGCGCCTTTTTTCTTGAGTCCCTCAAACGCCGGGCGCTCCGCTTGGCTTCCTCCGCTTCGCTCCGGGCGCGCAGTCGCGCTTGCGGTGGCTGCGCCACCGGGACGTTGCCCGCGCCCCCAAGCCGGACTCGGCGGCTTAGCCGCCGGCCGGCCCACGCACCCACCCCTAAACCGCCCGAGCCCGCCGCACCGCCCGCCCAGACAACCGCGTCACCCGCGCGCCCAACCCCAACACACCGGGCAACAACGCCACCCGCTCCACCCAGCCCTCCCGCCCGCTCATCCGCTGCAACCAAGCCGCGCGCCGCACCGCGCCGCCCGCATCCTTCGCCAGCTGCCGGGCATAATCCTGCGGCCCTCGCCCAGTCAGCAGCGCGCCAGTCGCCAGCCGGGCGGAGTGCAACGCAAGGCTCATCCCGTCCCCGGAGAAGCTGGGAATCACCGCCGCCTGATCGCCCAGCCGCCAGATCGAATCCCCGCCTGAAGGCCGGTGCAGAAACCCGTAAGGCACGCCGGAAATCGCCAGCGGCCGGTCCAGCAGGGGCACCGCGCCCGCCAGCCGCCGCGCCAGATGCGGCACTTCGGCGGCCAGATCGGCCAGCAGCGCATGGAAATCCCCGCCGCACGCCTTCCACCGCTCCGGCGAGACGAGAAAGCAGAGGTTCGCGGCGTCGCGCTCCACCAGCTGCAGCCCGGCGTAGCCGCCTTTGAACAGCATCAGCTCAACATGCCCCGCCAGCGCCGCGCGCTCGGCGGGCGCAAGGCGGAAATAGGCCTTGAACCCGAGCTGCTGGTTCAGCGTTCCCTCGCCATCGCGCATACACCCGCGCAAATTACTCTTCCCGGTGGCCAGAAACAGCGCACCGGGCTTCACCGCCCCCTGCCCTGCCACCACCTCGCCGCTGGGCAGCAGCTCGCGCGCCGCCACGCCGTGCTCCACCGTCGCGCCCGAGGCCGCCGCCACGTCCAGCAAAGCTGCATCCAGCACCCGCCGTGTGAGCGACCGCGCCGTGAAGCCCAGCCGTCCCTCCACCGTGCGCCGTGCCGTCACCATCCGCACCCGCTCGATCTCCACCGCGCCCAGCGCCGCCAGATCCAGCCCCAGATCGCCCAGATAGGCCTGCGCCTCCCAGCTCAGGAACTCGCCGCAGATCTTGTGGTGCGACAGGCGCTCTTTCTCCCACAGGGTCACTTGCCGCCCCGCACGCGCCAGCCAGATCGCCGCAGCCGCCCCCGCCGGGCCGCCGCCCAGCACCAGCGCGCCCTCCAGCCGCTTCACTTGATCCGCCCCACGCACAGGCGGAACAGCGGATGCCAGCGAATCTCCGCCGGAACCCCGGCGTCCGCCAGCATCGCCTGCCACTCCTCGCGCACAAAGGCCCGCCGCACCGACAGCGCGCCATCATGGCGCACACAGGGGTGCCAGCGCGCCGCCCATGCCAGCGCCGAAAAGCCGCCCCATGCAAACCAGTGGCGGTGCAGATCGTTCACGAACCAGCCGTGCGTCGCCATCCCCTCCTGCCAGCGCAGCAGCCGCACCACGTCCGGCGTGGGCAGATGATGCGCGAACAGGGCACTGACGATGGCATGCGGCCGCTCGGCGGGCTGCCAGTCGAACAAATCGCCCAGATGCCAGTCGATCGCCATCTCCGGCGGGGTGCGCGCCTCGGCCAACGCCCGGCAGCGCGGGTTCATGTCCACGCCGGTCAGCTTCGGGCGCAGCCCGCGTGCTTCGGCCCAGCGATGGATCGTCCGCAGCATCCCGCCCTGCCCATAACCCAGATCGGCGACGCGCAGGTCCGAACCGGGCGCCCATCCCGCCGTCAGCCGCTCCAGAAACCCCAAAGTCGGCGGGGCGGCGCGGGTGACGCGGTTCACAACCTCCAGATCGTCCAGCACGGCGGCGAAATCAGCCAACGGGTAATCCCGCACGTCCATCCATTCGGGCTCGTCCGCCCGCTCAGAGAAATCCGGCCAGCGCATCTTACAGCTTGGTGAAAGTGAAGGTCTCGCAGGCCAGCCCCGGCCCGAAAGCCATGGCCAGCCCCCGCCCCGGCGTCGCGCCCGCCAATATGCGCTGCAACACGAACATCAGCGTCGCCGAACTCATATTGCCGAAATCGCGCAACACCCCCCGGCTCCAGTCCAGCCGGTCTTTCGCAAGGCCCAGCCCGGTCTCCACAGCGTCCAATATCGCCTTGCCGCCCGCGTGCACGGCGAAAATCTCGTAACTGTCCGCCGGGGCACCGCGCAGCACCCCATCGGGCGCATTGCGGCTCAGTTCGTCCGCCATCGCCTTCTGAATCCGCTGCGGCACCTGCCCAGACAGATGCATGTCAAAGCCGGTGTCGCCGATGTCCCAAGTGATGAGGCCGTCGCTCTCCGGCAGGGCGAAGCTCAGGAACTCGTGCAGCGCCACGCCCGATTCCTCAGCCGTCACCAGCGCCGCCGCACAGCCATCCCCGAACAACAGCATGGAGAGCAGCTTTTCCACATCCAGCGTGTCCTGAAAATGCAGCGTGCACAGCTCCATCGTGATCACCAGCACCCGCGCCTCTGGCGTGGAGCGGACGATATGATGCGCCAGCCGCAGCGAATTCACCGCCGCATAACAGCCCATATAGCCCACCACGGTGCGCTCCACCCCCGGGTCCAGCCCCAAGCGTCGCACCAGAATCTGGTCCAGCCCCGGGGCCATGAATCCGGTGCAACTGGCCACCACCAGATGCGTGATTCGCGACAGGTCGGTCTCCAGCCCGCGCACCGCCCGCTCGCCCAGTTCGGGGGCGACTTCGGCATAGCGCGCCATGCGGCGGCTGGTGGAGGGGAAGGCACCGGGCGCATAAAAGCCTTCGCGGTCGGCCATAAACCCATCCGGATTCTGCACGGGTTCAAAGCTGGAAAAGCGCCGCTCGATGCCGGATCGCCCGGCCATGCGCCGGAACAGCGCGGCTTCGCGCCGTCCTTCCAGCAGGCTGCCCACAAAGGTTTCGAAGGCCGCATGCACATCATGCGCGGGCACCGCCGTGGAAACGCGGTTCAGATAAGCGGTCGCCGGCATCATAGTCATGGTCGCACAGCCTTTCTGTTCCGTCGAGAGCCCGTCGAGGGCCGCTCCTCCGGCCGCCCCTATTCGTCGCCCAGCGGATGCAGGCTTTTCACCGTCGCCACCAGCCGCGCCCCATCCACATGGGTGTAACGCTCTGTCGTGGAAATGTCGGCATGGCCCAGCAGCGTCTGCAAGGCGCGCAGATCCGCGCCATTTTCCAGCATATGCGTGGCGAACGCGTGCCGCAGCACGTGCGGGCTGATCCGCTCCGGTGAAATCCCCGCGCGCGCCGCCAGCGCCTTCACCAGTTGATACAGCCGCACGCGCGAAAGATAGGCTTTGCCGGAGGGGAACAGATATCGGCTCTCCTTCGGCACCAGCTGCAACTGCGCCTCGACCGCGCGCAGCGCCGCCGGAGACAGCGGCACCATCCGCTCCTTGTCACCCTTGCCGCGCACGATGGCGAAAGGCTGCGGTGGGCGGATGGCGTTGCGCGGCAGCGCCACAAGCTCGGTCGCGCGCAGGCCCGATCCATAGAGAAGCTCGATCAGCGCCTTCAGCCGCACCGCCTGCGGCCCCGGACGTTCTGCCAGATCGGCATCCAGCGCGGCGAACAGCCGGTCCACCTCCTCCATGCTCAGCGTTTTGGGCAGCGGCCGCCCGGCCTTCACGCCTGCAATCACCAGCGCCGGATTGTCGGGCCTGATCCCCTCTGCCACCAGAAAGGCGAAGAAGCGCCGCAACGCGGATCGCTTGCGCGACAGGCTGGCCGGGGAAAGCTCGCCCCAGCCCGCGAACAGCCGCTCCATATCCGCGTCCCGCGCGCCCGCCAGCCGCCCGGAGAGGTCGGCCGAGGCCCCCTCCAGATCGCGGCCATAGGCCAGCAGCGTGTTCTTCGCCGCGCCCCGCTCGCTCGCCAGCATGTCGAGGAACAGGGCGATGGCGCGGGGGTCGGAAAGCGGTTCGGTCACGCGTTATAGTGTAGGCGCAATCCCGGCTCGTCCCAACGGGCAAGCGCCAGTTTTCCGGTGGTGGAGAGCGTGACGGCCGCGTCATGCATGTCGCCGCCGCCGAAGGCGATGTTGGTCGTCAGCAGGTCCGGGAAGGGGTGATAGACGATTTCGCCGCTGGCAGGGTCCGCCACGCCGATGCCGGGGCGATCCACCAGCGTCGCCTGCGCGATCTTGCCGCTGGCCAGCATCCCCAGCGAATCCAGCAGGATGCGCCCCGGAAAATCCGCGACGACCCGTCCCGGCACCGCCGCCAGCGGAGACGGCGCGACTTCGCCCGGCCCGGTGATGTCGAAGGCGAGGATGTAACAGCGGCTGCACACGGCGGCATAGACTGTCTTGCCGTCCGGAGAGAGGCCGATGCCGTTGAAATCCGGGCCATAAACGGCGCGTTTCAGCGTGCGGCCGTCCGGCGTGGCGTAATAGATGCCGCCATGATCGCTGTGATGATCAAAATGCTTGCCCAGATCGGTGAACCAGAAGCCGCCGTCCGCATCGAACACGATGTCGTTCGGGCCGGAGAGGCTGAACCCCTCGAAGCTGTCATACAGCCGCTCCACCTTGCCGGTTGAGATGTCGATTCGCTCGATGCGGCCGGTGGTGTAATCCTCGGCCGCGTTGCCGGGGATCAGCATCCCCTGCATCTCGGCCCATTGGAAGCCGCCGTTGTTGCACACATAAAGCGCGCCATCCGGGCCGATGGCCGCCCCGTTCGGCCCGCCGCCGGGGGTGGCGATAGTCTGCGTTGTGCCGTCGCGCTTCACCCGGGTGATCTCGCCGCGCGCGATCTCCACCACGATCACCGAGCCATCGTCCATGAACACAGGCCCTTCCGGGAAGGCAAGGCCCTCCGCCAGAATCTCGAAATCCATCGTCTCTCCCCTCGGCTTGTTGGCCCCATGGTTCCACGCCTGCCGGGGCCGCACAATCAGGCATTAGAAATAGCGTGACTCGGGGCGCAATGTTCGCTTAATGTTCCAGCATGTCGCCGGAAACGATCACCGCAAGTCTCGTCCTCGCAAGCCTGCTGGCCGCGCTTGTCGCCGGGTGGCTGATCTGGGGTCGCCCCCTGTCTGCCACCCGATCGGAACTGGCGGAGCGGCGCGAATCGCTGGGGCGGGCCGTGGCGGAAGTGGCGGCGTGGAAGGCGCAGGCGGATGAAGCCAAGCCTTACATGGGAAAAGCCGCCGAACTGAGGGCGGCGCTGTCAGCCGCCGAATCCGCCTCTGCGGAACGCGAGCGTGCGCATGACGCTGCACTGGCAGAGCGGGAGCGGGTGCAGGCCGACGCACTGACCGAGCGCGACAGGGTGCACGCCCGGCAGCTGGAAGAAATGCGCGGCGAATTCCAGCGTCTCGCCGCCGAAGCGCTGGAGAGGGCGCAAACGCAGTTCCTTGCGCGGTCGGAAGAAACGCTGAAACTGCACCGGGCGGAAGCCGCCAAGGGACTGACGGACAGCCGCGAGGCGCTGGCCGGGCTCGTCACCCCGATCCGCGAAACGCTGAACCGCTATGGCGAGGAACTGAAGACGCTCGAACAGAAGCGCGAGCAGGCCTATGGCTCGCTCAGCGAGCAGCTGCAATCGGTCGCGCTGGGGCAACAGGCGGTGAAGGCCGAAGCGGGCAAGATCGTCGCCGCGCTCCGCTCATCTTCCAAGGCGTCGGGCGCATGGGGCGAAGCGCAACTGCGCAACGTGCTGGAAATGGCGGGCCTGCGCGAAGGCATTGATTTCGAACTTCAGGCCAGCACCACCGATGCCGACGGCCAGCGCCGCCGCCCCGACGCAGTGCTGAAACTGCCCGGCGGGCGCGAACTGGTGGTCGATAGCAAATGTTCGCTTGCCGATTATCTGGCGGCCTCGGAAGCGGAAACCGATGGGGAACGGCAAGCCGCGCTCAAGCGCCACGCGCTGAGCGTCCGCAGCCATGCCAAGGGATTGAGCGAGAAAGGCTATTGGAAGGAATTCGCCGCCTCGGCCGATTTCGTGGTGATGTTCCTGCCCGGCGAGAATTTCCTGTCTGCCGCGCTGGAGCAGGATCTGGAGCTGCTGGGCTGGGCGCTCGATCAACGCATCCTGCTGGCCGGGCCGACCAATCTGCTGGCCATCGCCCGCGTGGTCGCCATGGTCTGGCGGCAGGAAAAAATGGCGGAGGAAGCCCGCGCCATCGGAGAACTGGGCGCGGAACTTTATGCCAGCCTCGCGACGATGACGGAACATGTCGGCCGGGTCGGCCGCAATCTGGGCGAGGCGACGGGGGCCTATAATGATTTCATCGCCTCGCTGGAAACCCGCGTGCTCACCAAGGCGCGGCGCTTCCCCGAGATGGGGGTGGAAAAGGGCAAGAAGCCGATCCCCGAACTGGCACCCGTCGAAAAGTCGCTGCGGCTGGTGCAGGCCCCGGAACTGAAGCGGCTGGATGGCGGAGAGGCAGCCGAATGACGCACAGCCGGTTGAACCGCCTTCAACGCCTGCTATAGCCGCAGGCCTCGAAAGGGCCGCCCGCGATGCGCATTGCTACTGTCTCCCGCAAAACGTCGGAAACCGACATCACCGTCTCCGTCAATCTGGATGGAACGGGCCAGCGCGACATTTCCACCGGCATCGGCTTTTACGATCATATGCTGGAACAACTCGCCCGCCACGGCCTGTTCGATCTGCAGATCAAGACGGTGGGCGATCTCCACATCGACGCTCACCACACGGTGGAAGATACCGCCATCGCGCTGGGCGAGGCCTTCAGCAAGGCGCTGGGCACGCGCGCGGGGATCACCCGCTATGGCCATGCCTATGTGCCGATGGATGAGACGCTGGCCCGTGTCGCGCTCGACATTTCCGGCCGCCCCTTCCTTGTCTGGAAGGTCGGCTTCACCCAGTCCCGTTTGGGCCAGATGGACACCGAATTGTTCTGGCATGTGTTCCACAGCTTCGCGCAGGCCGCCGGAATCACGCTCCACGCCGAGGCGCTCTATGGCCAGAACAACCACCATATCGCCGAAGGGCTGTTCAAGGCGCTGGCCCGCGCGCTGAAGCAGGCCGTCGCCATCGATCCGCGTCAGGCGGGCTCGGTGCCCTCCACCAAGGGCACGCTCGTCTGAGCCATGGCCGTTGCCCTGATCGACTATGGCGCAGGCAATCTGCGCTCCGCCGCGAAGGCGCTGGAAGCCGCCGGTGCAAGTGACGTCACCGTCACGGCTGATCCCGCCACCGTGCTGGCGGCAGACCGCATCGTTCTGCCCGGCGTCGGTGCCTTCGGGGCCTGCGCCGCGGCGCTGCGCGCCATTCCGGACATGGAAGAGGCGCTGAACGAAGCCGTCCGCACCCGCGCGCGGCCGTTTCTGGGCATTTGCGTCGGCATGCAGCTGATGGCGGCGGAAGGCCATGAATTTGGCGTGCACAAAGGCCTCGGCTGGGTGCCCGGCGCGGTCCGCCGCATGGCCCCCGAAGGGCTGAAGATTCCTCAGATTGGCTGGAACGAAGTCGCGCCCACCAGCGCCGGCCTCATCGAACCCGGCTGGGCCTATTTCGTGCACAGCTATGCCCTGCAGGCAGACAATCCCGCCGATCTCGCCGCCACGGCCGTTTACGGCGCCGAAATCACCGCCGCCGTCCAGCGCGACACCATGCTGGGCGTGCAGTTCCACCCCGAAAAAAGCCAGAGCTACGGCCTCTCCCTGCTGGCCCGCTGGCTCGCTTGGAAGCCCTGATGCCCTTCACAATCTACCCAGCGATCGATCTGAAGGGCGGCGAAGTCGTCCGCCTCGCCGAAGGCGATATGGCGCGCGCCACTGTTTACGCATCCGATCCGGCGGCGCAGGCCCGCGCTTTCGCCGAAGCAGGGGCGAAATGGCTGCATGTCGTCGATCTGGATGGCGCCTTCGCAGGTGAAGCTCGCAACGCCGCCGCCGTGGAAGCGATCCTCGCTGCAACGCCTGCGCAGGTGCAGGTGGGCGGCGGAATCCGCACATTGGCCGCTATCGACCGCTGGTTCGGCCTTGGCGTCGCCCGTGTCATCATTGGCACGGCGGCGCTGACCGATCCGGGCCTCGTCCGCGCGGCGGCGAAGGATCATCCGGGCAAGATCGTCGTCGCGGTGGACGCGCGCGACGGCCTCGTCGCCACGCGCGGCTGGGCCGATGTGTCGGACGTGCCGGTGGCAGACATGGGCCGCCGCTTCGAAGATGCGGGTGTGGCCGCGTTGCTGTTCACCGATGTCGGCCGTGATGGCCTGCTGAAGGGCGTGAACATCGAAGCCACCGCCGAACTGGCGCAAGCGGTGAAACTGCCGGTGATCGCCTCGGGCGGACTGGCGGACATCGCCGAAATCCGCACCCTGCGCGTGAAGCGCGGCATCGAAGGCGTGATCGCCGGCCGCTCCCTCTACGATGGCCGCATCGACCTCGCCGCTGCACTGGATGCCGCTGCATGAGCGCAACCGTCCGCGTCATTCCCTGCCTCGATGTCGCCAATGGGCGCCCCGTGCGGCGAAGGTCGCACATCGAAGGACCGACGGGGGCATTGGCATGAGCGCAACTGTCAGAGTGATTCCCTGCCTCGATGTTGCCAATGGCCGCGTCGTGAAGGGCGTGAATTTCGTGGGCCTGCGCGACGCCGGGGACCCGGTTGAAGCCGCCGCCCGTTACGACGCCGAAGGCGCGGACGAACTGGTGTTTCTGGACATCACCGCGAGCCATGAAGACCGCTCCATCCTGCTGGATATCGTCGCCGAAACCGCGACCCATTGCTTCATGCCCGTCACCGTGGGCGGCGGCGTGCGCACGGCAGAGGATGTGCGGGCACTGCTGAAGGCAGGCGCGGACAAGGTTTCGGTGAATTCCGCTGCCGTCGCCCGGCCGGAACTGGTGGGCGAACTGGCGCGCAGCTTCGGCGAACAGTGCATCACCGTCGCCATCGACGCGAAAGCCGTCGCGCCGGGCCGCTGGGAGATTTTCACCCACGGCGGCCGCCGCGCGACTGGCATCGATGCCGTCGCCTTCGCGCAACAGGTCGCGTCCCTTGGTGCAGGGGAAATCCTGCTCACCTCCATGGATCGCGACGGCACCCGCTCCGGCTATGATCTGGAGCTGCTGCGCGCCGTTTCCACCGCCGTTCCGGTGCCGGTCGTCGCCTCCGGCGGGGTCGGCGGGCTGCAGGATCTGGTGGCAGGCGTCACGCAGGGCCATGCTTCCGCCGTGCTGGCGGCCAGCCTGTTCCACTTCGGCGAAGCGACGATTGCAGACGCCAAGCGCGCGCTGATGAAAGCCGGGGTTGAAGTCCGCCCGCCCGCAGGCGCATGAGTTGCACATGACAGACACTGTGACGGGGACGCTCGAAAAACTGGAAGCCACCATCGCCGCCCGCGCGAAAGAGGGGAAGGCCGACAGCAGCTATGTCGCAAAGCAGCTCGCCAAAGGGCGGCTGAAGATCGCGCAGAAGCTGGGCGAGGAAGCGGTGGAAACCGTGATCGCCGCACTGGCCGAGGATGATGCGGCGCTGACAGGCGAAGCGGCGGACTTGCTGTTCCATCTGTTGATCCTGCTGCACGAACGCGGGCTGTCCATCGCGCAGGTTCTGGCGGAACTGGACCGGCGCGAGGGCAAATCGGGCATTGCCGAAAAGGCTGCACGGCCCAAATGAAGGGGCCGAAATGAAGGGAAACGCGAAATGACGGTTGCGAACGGAATCCCTTACGATCCCAACAACATCTTCGCCCGCATCCTGCGCGGCGAAATCCCGTCGAAGAAGCTGTTCGAAAATGAACATGCCTTCGCTTTCCACGATATCAACCCGCAGGCCCCGGTGCATGTGCTGGTGATTCCGAAAGGGCCTTATGTCTCCCTCGCGGATTTTTCCGCCAACGCGCCTGCTGAACTTCAGGCTGGTTTCTGGCGCGCGGTGGGCGACGTCGCGCGGCAGCTGGGGCTGGAGCCGGATGGCTATCGCATCCTCTCCAACGCGGGCACCAACAGCCATCAGGAGGTGCCGCACCTGCATGTGCACATCTTCGGCGGCAAGCCGCTGGGGCCGATGCTCTCCCGCGCGATGTGAACGGGCAGCGGAAAATGCTGCGCCGCAATGGCGGATGCGATTGCAGCGCTTGACCCGGAGGCCCGGACAAAGCAGGTTCCCCGACATAAAATTTCACCCGACCGAGCCAGAGGGCCGGCGGGGTTCAGGAAGGGAACCGAATGTCCTGGCGCATCAAGCCACTCGACGCCATTCTCGCAACCGCTGAAAAGAAACCCCTCGAACGAACGCTCGGTGCCTGGCAGCTGACCCTTCTGGGCGTCGGCGCCATCATTGGCACGGGCATCTTCGTGCTCACCTCCGAAGCCGCGCAAAAGGCCGGGCCGGGCATGATGCTGGCCTTTGTCGTCGCCGGCCTCGTTTGCGCCGTCGCCGCGCTCTGCTATTCCGAAATCGCCTCGATGGTGCCGGTGTCCGGCTCCGCCTACACCTATACCTATGCCGTGATGGGCGAACTTCTGGCCTGGATGGTGGGCTGGGCGCTGATATTGGAATATGCCGTTGCGGCATCGGCCGTCTCGGTCGGCTGGTCGGGCTATTTCGTCGGCCTGCTGAACAGCTGGGGCCTCAGCCTTCCGGCGGATTTCGTGATGGGGCCTTATGCGGGCGGTGTCGTGAACCTGCCGGCCATGCTGATCGCCCTGCTGATCACCGGGCTGCTGATGGTGGGCACCACTGAAAGCGCGCGGCTGAACGCCGTGCTGGTGGCGATCAAGGTCACCGCGCTCACCGTGTTCATCGCGCTGACCTTGCCGGTGATTCAGGGTGCCAACTTCCAGCCCTTCCTGCCCAACGGCTGGCTGGGCAACGGCCATGGCGCCGGGCTTGGCGTGATCGGGGCAGCTGCCTCCATCTTCTTCGCCTATGTCGGCTTCGACGCGGTTTCGACCGCAGCTGAAGAAACCAAGAACCCGCAACGCAATGTGCCGATCGGCCTGATCGCTTCGCTGGCGATCTGCACCGTCTTCTATCTGCTGGTGGCGGCCGGCGCGATCGGCGCGATCGGCGCGCAGCCGGTGAACGGCCCCAATGGCGAGATTCTCGCCCCCGGCACGCAGGCTCTGACAGACCAGTGCCGCGCCATCGTCGCATCCGGCATGACCGAGCCGCTGGTGTGCAGCCGTGAAGCGCTGGCGCATGTGCTGCGCGCTGTCGGCTGGCAACGTATTGGCGATTTCATCGGCATTGCCGCCTTCCTCGCGCTGCCGTCCGTCATCCTCATCATGCTGTTCGGGCAGACGCGCATCTTCTTCGTGATGGCGCGCGACGGCCTGCTGCCGGAAAAGCTCGCCACCATCCACCCCAAGTGGAAGACGCCGCACATCGTCACGATGATCACCGGCGTTGCGGTGGCGCTGTTCGCGGCGTTCCTGCCGGTGGGCAAGCTGGCGGATATCTCCAACTCGGGCACGCTGTTCGCCTTCTTCATGGTGGCGATCTCGGTGCTGATCCTGCGCCGCACCCAGCCGGAGCGTCACCGTCCGTTCCGGACGCCGGCCGTGTGGCTGGTCGCGCCGCTGGCGATCTTCGGCACGCTGGGGCTTTATCTCAACCTGCCGTTCGACGCGAAGATGGTGCTGCCGCTGTGGGGCGGTATCGGCCTCGTGGTCTATTACCTCTATGGCTATCGCAAGAGCCATGTGGGCCGGGGCATCATCGACGTGCACGAAGACGATGCCGACGCCCCGCCGATGCCGGTGCCGCCGATGCCGGGCGCGCACACGCCGGGCGGCAAAGACGCCTGACGGCTTCGGGTGGCAAAGACGCCTGACGGCTTCGGGCGGCAAAGGCGCCTGACGGCTTCAGAGAACGCCAGACTGGAAGGGCCGGGGGAGATCCCCGGCCCTTCTGCTTTGGCGGCAAAGCGTTCATTGCAAAGTCAGCAATCCTGCCCTATATGCCGCAGCGCAGCGATGGCCTCCATCCGATCCCGGATGTGCGAGGAGCCCAGTCGCCGGGGCGCGTGATCGACGCGCGGGGCTTATCGCCCCCGAACCGACCCCGGGTTTAGCGCTGCGCTCCTTCTGACATTCCTGCCACGCGGGGTGTCTGGCCGGTTGGCGCAACAGAACCGCGCCCGCCAGACTGACGTGAAAGACAAGCTTTGACCAATTTCGAAAGCCTGGGCCTCGCCCAGCCGCTCCTCGTTGCCCTGTCTGAAGAGGGCTATGAGAAACCCACCCCCATCCAGCAACAGGCGATTCCGCCCGCGCTGGAAGGCCATGATCTGCTGGGCATCGCCCAGACGGGCACCGGCAAGACGGCGGCTTTCGCCCTGCCGATCCTGAATCACATCATCAACAACCCGGCCCCGCGCAAGAAAATGGCCCCGCGCGTGCTGGTGCTGGCTCCTACGCGCGAACTGGCGACGCAGATTGCTGACAGCTTCCGCGCCTATGCCCGCTTCCTGAAGCTGACGGTGCTGACGGTGTTCGGCGGCGTGCCGATCCCGCGTCAGGAAAAGCAGCTCTATTCCGGCGCAGACGTGCTGGTCGCCACGCCCGGCCGCCTGCTCGATCTGGTGGATCGCCGCGCGCTGCTCTTGGATCAGGTGGAAGTGCTGGTGCTGGACGAAGCCGACCAGATGCTGGACTTGGGCTTTATCCACGCGCTGAAGCGCATCGCCCAGATCCTGCCGCGCCAGCGCCAGAGCCTGTTCTTCTCGGCCACCATGCCCGCCTCCATCGCCGATCTGGCCGGGCGCTATCTGGTGAACCCGGTGAAGGTGGAAGTAACCCCTGTCGCCACCACGGCGGAAAAGGTGCGGCAATATGTGACGCACCTGAATCAGGCCGAAAAGCAGGCGCTGCTGACGCTGACGCTGCGCCAGCCGGAATTCGCCAAATGTCTGGTGTTCACCCGCACCAAGCATGGTGCAGACCGCGTGGTGCGGCATCTCGCCGGTGCGGGCGTCCGCTCTGCCGCGATCCACGGCAACAAGAGCCAGCCGCAGCGCGAACGGGCGCTGGAGATGTTCAAGAAGGGCGAAATCGGCGTGCTGGTGGCAACCGACATCGCCGCGCGCGGGATCGACATTGATGCCGTGTCCCACGTGATCAACTTCGAACTGCCGAACGTGCCGGAACAATATGTGCACCGCATCGGCCGCACCGCGCGCGCCGGGCTGGACGGCATCGCCGTCAGCTTCTGCGCGCCGGATGAAAAGCCCTACCTGAAAGATATCGAGAAGCTGACCCGGCAAAAGCTGGACATCCTGCCCCTGCCGGAGCTTTTCCTGAAGGAAGCCGCCAAGCTGCCGAAGCCGGTTCCCACCGCGCCGGGCCGCGAGCGCGACGATTACGCCCGTTCGGGCGAAGTCGGCAGCCATCGCAACGCGCCGCGCCGCTTCGGCGAACGACCCGGTGAAGGCCGTGGAGGACGCCAGCAGGGCGAAGGTCGTGGGCCTCGTCCACAGGGTGAAGGCCGGGGCAATCGCCCGCAGGACAATCGCGGCGGCAATCGTCAGCAATCCGCCGATGCACGGGGCGGTGGTGACCGCTTCGGCGGCGGCGATGATCGCGCGGCGCACGCCCATCCGGGCGGCAACCGCTCGCAGGGCCGCCCCGGCGGCGGTCGTCCGCACGGTGGTGGCGGTCGCGGTGGTCACGGCGACGGCCGTGGCGGGGGTGGTCAGGGTGGCCGGGGTCCGCGCGCGCACGCGGAAGGCTGAATCCTCTCCGGGGGCTGGTCAGCTACGGTCCAGCCCCCAAAAAATCAGCGCGGAAATCAGCCCGAAAACCGCCCAGGCGAATGGCACCCACACGGGGCGTTCGCGGGCCGGGCGATTGCCGGGCCGGGAACGCGGATGCGTCCCCGGTTCGCGCACCGGCAAGCCGCGGATGCGCGCGACGGCGCGGGCAATCGCCTCCACCGTCTGCGCCTCCTGCCCTTCCTCCAGATCAATGCCCTGAATCTGCCGGAACCCCAGCGGCGGCACCGTATCGTCCAGCCGCAGCGGGATCAGGCAGCCCCGGTCCCGCCCGTGCATCGCTTCATCCAGCACCCAGTTGGATTTCACGCTCGCCGCTGTCCACAGCACGATCACCGCGTCCGCCGCCTCCAGTTCGCGCTCGATCTCGGCGGCGAAATGATGCCCGCCCTCCAGCGCGGCATCCCACCAGACGCGAAACCCCGCCGCTTCCAGCGCATGCGCCAGCCGTTCGACCGGCCCCCGATCCTCGCGCGCATAAGAGATGAACAGCCGCACCGGCTCGGTCCGCGTGGCGGGCGCAATTGTCTTTGCCATGGGGCCAAGGCTAGCATGAACGCCTCACCGCGCCACAGATGTTTTCCTGCTGGCGGCAGCCGCAGTCCGCGCCTAAGGGGCAGGAATGCGCACCCTGCCCTTCATCGCCGCCGCCCTGATCGCTGCCCCCGCCATGGCCCAATCGGGCTGGACGGTAGAGAGCAGCGCCGACACCGCCGCCCTCAGCTTCGGGAAGCCGGAAACCGCCAACGCCTTCCGCATGGATTGCTCGGCGAAGGGCACCAGCTTCACCACCTGGACAAGCCGCCTGCCGCGCAACGTGACAGAGGGCGAATTTCCCACCCGGATGAGCGTGTTTCAGGGCAATCGCGAAATCATTATCGGCTCCACCGGCCGCGTGCTGCCCTCGGGCGGCACCCGGATCGACGGCCTGCTGGACAATGCGCCCGCCTTCCTCGACGGCCTCACGCGGCAGAGCCGCCTCGTCGTCGTCACCTTCGCCGGTCGCGCCACCGCGCCTTCGCCTTCGGCCGAAACGCTGCTGCAATTCCGCAACGCCTGCCCGAAGGGGAATTGAGCAGGCCCCGTCAGCCCCGCTGCTGCCGATACCAGTCCAGCGCGTCGATCATGGTCGCGGCAATGAACGGCTCTTTCAGCGCCTGATACTCAGGCCGCCTTTTGCCAATCGCGATTGCCGATTTCAGCCCGGCATAGCGTTGCGCCGCATCCGGGTGCGCGCGCAGATAGTCGCGAAAGGCCAGATGCCGCTCGATCTCGGCGGCGCCCGGTTCGAACAGGTGCAGATGATGGCTGCGGCTGCCCGCAGCATTGTTCTTGTGGAAATAGCGTCGCCCGGCAATGCCGTTCTCGCCCTTCCCCACATAGCCCAGCGCTCGCAATGCCGGTTCGGCGGCATCCACCTCCCCGAGTGAGCGGATAACCCCCAGCATGTCGATCACCGGCTTGGCGATCAGGCCGAAAACGGCGGTGCTGCCGATATGATGCAGGGCGAGCAGCTGCTCCCCCATCAACTGGCGCAACGCCTCCGCCTCTGCCACGAAGGCATCGGGCCAGCTCCCGCAACAGGCTTGGAGATCGACGCTCATGACGGCAGCCTAGCCGCTCCTGCCCGCAGACAGGAGCGGCAATTCACGCACAGCTTCTAGAAACTCACCCGCGCCGTGAGGCGGAAATCGCGGCCGGGCAGCGGGGCATAATCCTTCAGGAAGCTGGCGTGCCGCCGGGCTTCCACGTCAAAGATATTGTTCACCGATGCGATGATCGTGGTGGGGCTGTCCGCGCCCAGCGGCCGCCAGCTGGCAGAGGCGTTCACCAGTGTGAAGGCGGGCGTTTCCGTCTCGAACTCGGCAACGCGGGTGGCGCGGGTCACATGCTCCGCCTCCAGCCGCCCGCCGAACGCGCCGCCATTGGCCTCCAACCCGCCCAGCAGCCGCAGCGGCGGGATGCGCGGCGCGGGTCCATTGCCGCCCAAGATGTCGGCGCGCACGAAATCCGCCATGCCCGTCAAATCGATATCGGTGTCGCCCAGCCGCGCCACGGTGACAGAGCCTTCGGCCTCCATGCCCCAATAGCGCGCGCCATGCTGCAGATAGGTGAACACGGGCAGCCCATCTTCCTCTTCGCCGGTGGGGCTGAGGTAGATGAAGTCATTGAAGCGGTTGAAGAAGCCGGACAGTTCAAAACGCCAGCCCTCGCCCCGGCCGCGCAACACGGCTTCCACGCCATAGCTGCGTTCCAGCTTCAGATCCGGGTTGCCGATTTCGAAGCTGCGGGTGGCGGCGTGCGCGCCGTTGGTGAACAGCTCCTCGGCAGCGGGCGCGCGTTCGGTATAGGCCATGCTCACCGAGAAGCGCAGCCCTTCGGCCAGCGGCACCGATCCGCCAACAGAGCCGGACAGCGCGTTGAAGCCGCGCGACACACCCAGCGAGGCCGCGCGCACATCGCTATGCTCAACCCGCGCCCCGGCTTCCAGATTCAGCGCGCCCAGATCGAATTCCTGCGCGGTGAACACCCCCACACGATCCGTCTGGTTCAGCGGGATGGTGGCTTCCTCGCCCACGGCTTCGAACCGGCGGGACATAAATTGCACCCCGCTCGCCCCGCGCCAGCCGCCGCGCTTGGCCTGAACCAGCTCGGCCCGGCCTTCCAGCGCGTTGCTGAAGAAGCTGGTGCCGACCTCGCCGGTGCTTTCGATCTCGTTATGCTGGTAATCGGCCCAGCCGAAGCGGAATTTCAGCTTCTCGAACGCGCCATACATCGGCACCTCGGCGCGCGCATCCACACGCGTCTGCTTCATGTCGAGGCGGATGTCCTCTTCATGGCCATGGCCGCCTTCGTCCTCGCCGCCCTCGCCTTCATGGTCATGATCGTCGTCCAGCGCGAGGCTGTTGGGGATGCCATAATTGCTTTCCAGCCGCGCGACGGAAATGCCCATGTTGCCGCCGTTTTCGCCGATCCAGCTCAGCCCGCCGGCCAGTTCCCATGTCCGCGCGTCGCTGTTGGCGACACGGCCCTTCGCCTGTGCCTCTTCGGCGACTTCGCCGCCCTGCTCGGCGGCTTCCTCGCGCAGCTCTTTGGAAAAAATATGCCCGCCCACACGGTAATCGCCGGTTTTCAGGA
>NZ_VFSU01000002.1 GCF_006385875.1 Sandaracinobacter neustonicus
ATGGGCAACAAGCCCCGTCTTGCCCAGCGGCACGTCGATGGCACCCGCCAGGCTGCGCTCTTTCGCGCCGCTGGCCAGTGTGCCCATGGCATCGATGTGCGCCCATTCGTCCGGGATGTCGCGGGCGATGCGCCGGTCTGTCACGTTCACCACGCCGCCGATCGCGCCCGATCCATAGAGCAGCGCGGCAGGCCCGCGCACCACTTCCACCCGGTCCGCCAGCAGCGGGTTGATGGCGACTGCATGGTCGGCCGAGGTGTTGGAGACGTCGAAGCTGCCGATGCCGTCCGTCAGGATGCGCACCCGCTCGCCATCGAAGCCGCGCAGGATCGGGCGGGAGGCGTTGGGGCCGAAGAAGGTGGCGGACACGCCCGGCTGCTTCGCCAGTGTCTCGCCGATGGAGCCGCGGATGTTGCGGGTGAGCGCCTCGCCTTCCAGCACGCTGACGGCGGTGGGCACGGCAAAGCGATCCCGCGCGAAGGCGGCCGTCACGATGATGTCCGCCCCCACATCGTCATGCACGCCCTGCGGCACCTGCTGCGCCAGCGCCGCGCTGGAAAAGGCAATGGGAACAAGGGCGGACGCAAGCAGAAGGGAGGCAGGGAAAGGGCGCATGGCGACTCCGGCGTTTTGATGACCGGCGAAGTCCTATATGTTACAACATATCAACGCAAGTGCGGCGCGACGAGGCGTTTCAAAGCCGCCGTCGCGGTTATGACATGCGCAAAAAGGGCGATCCGCTTCTTTGCAAACCCCGGGGCCTGTCGGCTTTCACCGGCACATCCCTCCCCCCGCTCAGGCTGAGCTTGTCGAAGCCCATGGAGCATGCCCCCCGGCTCAGCCGTTGCGCTTTCACGGACGGGGCTTCGACAAGCTCAGCCTGAGCGGGTGGAGAGGGGGCGCGAGAGAGGGGTGCGGGAAGGCAGCGGGAGAGAGGGAAGACAGGCGATGCCGGTTTGCAAAAAAAATCGCCGAAAAGACAGCGCCGTTCACCGCCCGGCCACCCTTCGGGTGTGAGGCCCCGGCGGCGAGGCCGGGCGGTGAAACGGCAGGTCGGGCAGCCCGGTGTCGGAAGTCACCGGTGCCGGGGGTTTGGCCCCCGAACGATCGTCGCGGTTGGGGGAGAAGCCCCGCCCGCGCGCCCCTTCAATATGCGACCCTTCCGGTGCGAGACCGGAAAAGTCATAGCGCCCGGGTTCAGCCCGCGGCGCGAATCCTGTAATCCTCCCGCATCTGATCCAGCGGAACCAGCCGGGCGGGCGTTTCGAGATGCCAGAAGGTCCAGCCGTTGCAGCTGGGCAGGCCCTGCACGGCGGCACCCAATTGATGGATGGAGCCGGAGCGGCCCTTCTGTTGCCCGCCTTCCAGCGCCAGCGAGCCATCCGGCCGCACCCGCGCCTTGTGGCGGCGCTGCCGGTCCGTCAGCGTCGCGCCGGGGCTGAGCATGCCGGTTTCCACCAGCGCGCCGAACGGCACGCGCGGCGCGGCGCGGGTTTCGCCGGTGATGATGCGGTCTTCGGCCGCCAGCGGCTCCACAGCCTTGATGCGGGCTTCAGCCACCTTCGCATATTTCTGCTCGCGCTCGATGCCGATCCAGTGCCGCCCCAGCCGCTTCGCCACCGCACCCGTGGTGCCGGAGCCGAAGAACGGGTCCAGCACGACATCGCCTTCATTGCTGGACGCCAACAGGATGCGGTGCAGCAGCGCCTCGGGCTTCTGCGTGGGGTGCGCCTTCACGCCATCCACCTTCACTCGCTCAGACCCGGAACAGATCGGCAGCACCCAGTCGGATCGCATCTGCAAATCTTCGTTCAGCGCCTTCATCGCCTTGTAATTGAAGGTGGGGCGGGCGCGCGGGCTCTTGCTGGCCCAGATCAGCGTTTCATGCGCGTTGGTAAAGCGGGTGCCCTTGAAATTGGGCATCGGGTTCGCCTTGCGCCAGACGATATCGTTCAGCACCCAGAAACCCAGATCCTGCAGGATCGTGCCGACGCGGAAGATGTTGTGATAGGTGCCGATCACCCACAGGCTGCCGTCCGGCTTCATCACCCGGTGCGCGGCAGCGAGCCAGTCGCGGGTGAACCGGTCATAATCCGCGAAGCTGCCGAACTTGTCCCAGCTGTCTGTCACGGCGTCGACATGGCTGCCGTCGGGGCGGGTCAGATCGCCGCCCAGTTGCAGATTATAGGGCGGATCGGCGAAAATCAGATCGACCGAGGCGGCCTCCATCTGCTGCATCTCGGCGATGCTGTCCCCCAGTATGATGCGGTCGAGATCCACCTGTTGCCCCTTTTGATCCTTGAACGCCCCAAGGTTGAATCATCAGAGAATCTCTCGTCAAGTCATGGATTTATGGCAGAGTCCTGAGAAAGGGACTCGCAATCGAGTCGGGCCACTAAGGATTGAGTCTGGTGAACCCCGGCAACCACCAGATGCTGGGGCTGTTGCTGAAAAGACTCAATTTTCGCTTTTTAAATTTTTCAGCGCTTTTGCATTTTTAACAGGCGCGAAGCTCTGGCGGTGGTGTGGCGTGACGCCCAGCGCGCGAAGTCCGGCCAGATGCTGCGCCGTGCCATAGCCCATATTCCGCTCCCAGCCGTAGCCGGGATGCGCGGCCGCCAGATCGCGCATCAGGGCATCGCGCACCTCCTTGGCGATGATGGAGGCCGCCGAAATCGCCGGTTCGCTGGCATCCCCGCCGATCACCGCGCGCGACGGCCAGCCCCAGTCCGGGCAGCGATTGCCATCCACCAGCACCAGTTGCGGTGACAGGCCGGAACTGGCCACCAGCGCCTCCACCGCGCGCCGCATCGCCAGCATGCTGGCCCACAGGATGTTCAGCCGGTCGATTTCCTCGACACTCGCCTGCCCCACCCCCACGGCGCAGCGCGCGCGGATATCGGCGGCCAGCAGCGCCCGCCGCTTCGCAGAAAGCGCCTTGCTGTCGGCCACGCCGGCGATGCCGTCGTCACACAGGATCACAGCAGCCGCCACCACCGGCCCCGCCAGTGGCCCGCGCCCGGCCTCGTCCACGCCGGCGATCAGGATTTGAGCCGCCATTCAGGGAATCGCCGGTTGGTGCCGCCATCGAACAAAATCAGCTTGTTGCCCGCCGGATCGGTCAGCTCCGCCTCACGCCAGCCCCAGCTTTGCGCCACCACCGGCACGCCCAGCGCTGCCGCCCGCGCGTCCAGATCGGCGGCTTCGAAATAGACGGTCGCGCCCGGTGCCTCGCCCGCATGGATGGAGAGCGTCGCGCCGCCGCAGCCCTCGAACCGGGCATAGCGCGGCGGCGCATCGACGATCTGCGTCAGCCCTAGCGCGCGGTAAAACGCCACCGAAGCCGCGTAATCGCGCGTCGTGACGGTGATCTGGTTCAGCCGCCCGGACGTGCCCGCCTGTTCCAGCCCGACATCCAGCCGCACCGCCTGATGCCCCATCGGCCCATGGCCCCGCCCCAGCCCCGGCGCTTCGTGCAGCGCCGTCACCACAAAGCGCCGCGCCCGCTCCACCGCATCCGCCAGCGGCAGGCCCGCCGCCAGTCCACAGGCAATCGCGCTGGCCAGCGTGCAGCCGGTGCCATGGGTGTGCCGCGTTGCTATCCGGGCGCCTTCAAAGCGTTCCTGCCCGTCGCGCGTGACCAGCCAGTCGGTAACGGTGTCGCCGTCCAGATGCCCGCCCTTGGCCAGCACCGAAACCGCGCCGTCTCCGGCCAGTTCCTGCGCCGCCAGCAGCATGTCGGCCTCGTCGGCAATCTCGGTGCCGGTCAGCACCGTCAGCTCGGGCACATTGGGCGTGATCACCGCCGCCTTGGGCAGCAGCCGCGCCAGCAGCGCCCCCACGGCATCTTCCGCCAGCAAGGCCGAACCGCCTTTCGCCACCATCACCGGGTCCAGCACGATGGGCACCGTCACCCCTGCCAGCGCATCCGCCACCGCCTCGATGGTGGCCGCGTCGCCCAGCATGCCGATCTTGATCGCGTCCGCGCCGATATCGTCCAGCACGGCGCGAATCTGCGCCGCCACGATCTCCGGCGGCACCGGATGCACGGCGGAAACCCCCAGCGTGTTCTGCACGGTGATCGCGGTGATCGCCGTGGCGGCATAACCACCCAGCATCGTCACCGTCTTGATATCGGCCTGAATCCCCGCCCCGCCGCCGGAGTCCGATCCAGCAATTATCAGCACTCGAGCAATCATGCGGCCTTCGCCACCGCCTCGCACACGGCCTCCACCGTTTCCGTCACCAGCGCTTCGTCCTGCCCCTCGGCCATGACCCGGATCAGCGGCTCGGTGCCGGATTTGCGCACCAGCAGCCTGCCCCGCCCCTCCAGCGCCTTTTCCGCAGCCGCAATCGCCGCCTTCACCGCATCTGTTTCCAGCACGCGCGGTTCCTGCCGCACATTCTTCAGCAGTTGCGGCCATGGCGTGAAGCAATTCAGCACCTCGCTCGCCCGCCGCCCATCCGCCACCAGAACGGAGAGCAGTTGCAGCCCCGCCAGCAGGCCGTCGCCCGTCGTCGCATGATCGGCAAGGATGATATGGCCGGATTGCTCGCCGCCCAGATTGCAGCCCTTCGCCCGCATCGCCTCCAGCACATGCCGGTCGCCCACCGCCGTGCGGATCATGCCGATGCCCAGCCCTTCCAGAAACTTCTCCAGCCCAATGTTGGACATCACCGTCGTCACCAGCGCGCCGCCTTTCAGCTGGCCCGCCTGATGCAGGTTCCGCGCGATCACCCCCATGATCTGGTCGCCATCGACGATGCGGCCGGTTTCATCCACCACGATCAGCCGGTCGGCGTCGCCATCCAGCGCCAGCCCAATGTGCGCGCCGGTTTCCACCACCTTCGCCGCCAGCATCTGCGGATGGGTGGAACCCACGCCCGCGTTGATGTTCAGCCCGTTCGGCTCCACGCCGATGGAGATCAGCTCCGCCCCCAGTTCCCACAGCGCTTCGGGCGCCACGCGATATGCCGCGCCATGCGCGCAATCCACCACCACCTTCAGCCCGTCCAGCCGCACACCATCCGGCACGGAGGATTTCACCGCATGGATATAGCGCCCGCGCGCATCGTCGATGCGCCTTGCGCGGCCGATGCGATCCCCGCTCACCCGCTCCACCGGGCTGTCGATCAGCGCTTCGATCGCCAGTTCCTGCTCGTCCGTCAGCTTGTAGCCGTCCGGGCCGAACAGCTTGATTCCATTGTCGTCGAACGGGTTGTGGCTGGCCGACAGCATCACCCCCAGATCGGCGCGCATTTCCCGCGTCAGCATGGCAACGGCTGGCGTGGGCATCGGCCCCACCTGCACCACGTCCATCCCCACGCTGGTGAAGCCCGCCGTCAGCGCCTGCTCCAGCATATAGCCGGACAGCCTTGTGTCCTTGCCAATCAGCACGCGGTGCTTGGTCGGCCCGTCAAGGAACAGCGTGCCTGCCGCCTGCCCCACTTTCATCGCCAGCTCCGGGGTCATTTTCGGCCCGTTCGCGGCCCCGCGAATACCGTCCGTCCCGAAATAGCGCTTTGCCATCGGCGTCCTCACTTCCTACTTGGGGGGCATTAGGCGCTCATTTTCCCCGGAGGCAAGCATGGAACGCAGGAAGCTCGGATCGCTCGAAGTCTCAGCCCTCGGGCTTGGCTGCATGGGCATGGCCGGCGTGAACGGCATGGCCGCCATGTATGGCACGGTGGATCGCGCGGAAGCCATCGCCACCCTGCACCGGGCGCTGGAAATCGGCATGGATTTTCTGGACACCGCCGAAGTCTATGGCCCCTACATCAACGAGGAACTGCTGGGCGAAGCGCTGGCAGACCGGCGGGACAAGGCGATCATCGCCACCAAGTTCGGCTTCAACATCGTCGACGGCAAAACGCTGGGCGTGAACAGCCGCCCCGAACATATCCGCGCCGTGTGCGAAGCCAGCCTGAAACGGCTGCGCACGGACTATATCGACCTGTTCTACCAGCACCGGGTCGATCCGAACGTGCCCATCGAGGATGTGGTGGGCACCATGGCAGACCTGAAGCGCGAGGGGAAAATCCGCGCCATCGGCCTGTCTGAAGCGGGCATCGAAACGCTGCGCCGCGCGCATGCCACCCACCCCATCGACGCTCTGCAATCGGAATGGTCGCTGTGGGAACGCACCATCGAACAGGATATCCTGCCCGTGGTGCGCGAACTGGGGATCGGCTTCGTGCCCTACTCCCCGCTGGGCCGGGGCTTCCTTGCGGGCACGGCCGTCCGCGCCGAGGAATTGCCGGATAGCGACTATCGCAAGAATGACCCGCGCTATCAGGGCGGCAATTTCGATGCAAACATGAAGGCGGTGGAAGCGGTGGGCCAAGTCGCCGCCCGCCATGGGGTGACGAAGGCGCAAGTCGCCATCGGCTGGCTGCTGGCGCAGGGGCCAGACGTGGTGCCGATCCCCGGCTGCAAGCGCCGCGCCACGCTGGAAGACACCGCTGCCGCCGCCGCGCTGAAACTCAGCGCCGCCGATCTCACCGAACTGGACGCCGCCGCCCCCATCGGTGCCACCGCCGGCGAGCGGTACGGCAGTGCGGCGATGATGAGAATGGTTCGCCTCTAGCCGCAACATTCAACCGATTTGCAATTTTATTGCGCATGTTTTGTATAGCGCGCAATTTTTTGCCGTTGACGTGTCCGCCCATGGGGGCCTAACCCGCCCGCCAACCAAGCGCGCACCCCCATTCGGAGTCTGAAATGCCGTTCGACAAGTCCAAGCTGCCCAGCCGTCATGTTTCGGTCGGGCCGTCCAAGGCCCCGCACCGCAGCTATTATTATGCGATGGGCCTCACCGAAGAGGATATCGCCAAGCCCTTCGTCGGCATCGCTTCCGCCGGGAATGACAGTGCGCCCTGCAACACCACGCTGGACTTGCAGGCCGATATCGCCCGCGAAGGCGTGGAAGAAGCAGGCGGCATGCCCCGCCGCTTCAACACCATCACCGTGACGGACGGCATCGCCATGGGCCATCAGGGGATGAAGGCCAGCCTCGTCTCCCGCGAGGTGATCGCCGATTCCGTCGAACTCTCCGTGCGCGGCCATTGCTATGACGCGCTGATCGGCTTCGCGGGCTGCGACAAGTCCCTGCCGGGCATGATGATGGCGATGCTGCGGCTGAACGTGCCTTCCGTGTTCGTCTATGGCGGCTCCATCCTGCCCGGCCGCTTCCACGACAAGGACGTGACCGTGGTCGATGTGTTCGAAGCCGTCGGCCAATATGCGGCAGGCGGCTGCCCCTTGCAGGAACTGATCGAGCTGGAAAAGGTCGCCTGCCCCGGCCATGGCGCCTGCGGCGGCCAGTTCACCGCCAACACCATGGCCTGCGTGGCGGAAGCCATCGGCCTGTCGCTGCCGAACAGCAACATGGCCCCCGCCCCTTATGAAAGCCGCGAGGATGTCGCCCGCGACGCCGGGCGCGCGGTGATGGCGCTGCTGGAAAAGAACATCCGCCCGCGCGACATCTGCACCCGCAAAGCGTTCGAAAACGCCGCCCGCGTGGTGGCAGCCACCGGCGGCTCCACCAACGCCGCGCTGCACCTGCCCGCCATGGCGAACGAGGCCGGAATCGAATTCAGCCTGTTCGACGTGGCCGAAATCTTCCGCACCACCCCCTACATCGCCGATCTGAAGCCCGGCGGCCGCTATGTCGCGAAAGACATGCACGCGGCCGGCGGCATCTACATGGTGATGAAAACCCTGCTGGAGGGCGGCTATCTGCACGGCGACTGCCTGACCGTCACCGGCAAGACGCTAGCCGAAAATCTGAACGATATCAAATGGAACCCGGATCAGGATGTGATCCGCCCCATCTCCAACCCCATCACCCCCACCGGCGGCGTGGTCGGCCTGAAAGGCAGCCTCGCGCCCGACGGAGCCATCGTGAAGGTCGCGGGCCTCAAAACCCTCATCTTCGAAGGCCCGGCCCGCGTGTTCGATTGCGAAGAGGATTGCTTCGCCGCCGTCGAGCGCCGCGCGTATGAAAAGGGCGAAGTCCTCGTCATCCGCTACGAAGGCCCCAAGGGCGGCCCCGGCATGCGCGAAATGCTCTCCACCACCGCCGCCCTCTATGGGCAGGGCATGGGCGAGCATGTCGCCCTTATCACCGATGGCCGCTTCTCCGGCGGCACGCGCGGCTTCTGCATCGGCCATGTCGGCCCCGAAGCCGCAGACGGCGGCCCCATCGCCCTCATCGAAAACGGTGACTTGATCCGCATCGACGCCACCACCGGCCAGATCGACCTGCTGCTGGACGAATCCACCCTCAACACCCGCCGCGCCAACTGGACACCCCGCACCAACGATTACCAGTCCGGCGCACTCTACCGCTACAGCCAAACCGTCGGCCCCGCCTCCCAAGGCGCCGTCACCCACCCGGGTGCCAAGGCCGAACGCTTCGTCTTCGCGGATATCTGAGGGCGTGGAGGCAAGGGGCTTTGCCCCCTGCACCCCCAGCAGGAGGGTGACCCTCCTGCACCTCCGAAGTTTTTGAAAAGGCCCCCGCGGCAACCGTTGGCTACGAACCAACGGTTGCCGCGGGGGCCTTTTCAAAAACTTATGGGGTCAAGGGGTTACAAACCCCTTGCGGGGTGCAGGGGCAGAGCCCCTGCCTCCACGCCTCCCGATCACCGCAAAGACAAGCGGTCGCCCGGGGCCAGCAGGGCGCGGGTGGTTGTGAGGTCGGGTTTGCCGGTGCCGCCCAAGTTGGCCTGAAAGAAGGCGGTGGTGGCGGCGCTGAGGACGGCGGTGGCGTGGCGGTTGGGGGTGGCGCCGGCGCGGCCGCCGCCGCCGGAGAGGGCGGCGTGGTCTGCGCCGTCGATCCACAGGCCGATGCTGGCTTGGCCGGTGCGGCTGGGCGGCAGGGCCTCGAACACGGATGCGCGGGCGGCGGTGATCTCGCTCAGGCTTTTGCCCTTGGCGAAGGGGGTGTTGTCTTCGCTGCCGGTGGCGGCGAGGACGGGGATGCGGATGCCGCCGAAGGCCGCCTTGGCGTTGGCGGCGTCGTTGCGCGGGGGCATGGGGGAGAGTGCGGCGATGGCCTTGAAGCGGGGATCGGCAGCACGGGTGCCCAGCGGGCCGAAGCTCTGCCCGGCGATGGCGAGCACGGTGTGCGCGCCGAAGCTGTGCCCGGCCGCGCCCATGCGGGCCGGATCGCCGCGCTTGAGGTCGCAGGCACCGATCTGAAGCCCGGATTCGACAGCGTCTGCCACGCGCTTCATGTCGCCTGCGCGATCCATCAGCTGGCGGCCATTGGCGGCGGTTGTCAGCGCGGCCTTGGGGTTGCCCTTGCCTTTCCATACCTCGGAGTCGGAGCCGGGGTGCTGCACATGGATCACGAGGAACCCGGCCCTGGCCCAGCCTTCCGCCAGCGCTGTGCCGCCGTCCACCGAACCGCCCAACCCGTGCGAGAACAGGATGACCGGCGCGCGTGCGGCGCCGCCTTCGGGCATCCGCACCCGCACCGGGATGCTGCGGTCACGCGCCGGATCGGCGACAACGCCGTCGCACACGGCGGCGGCATGGGCGGGGATTGCGGCCAGCAGGGCCAGTGCGAGAAGGGCTGTTTTCATGAGCGGAGATACGCAGGCGGCGCGCTGCATCCCCCGTTTCAGCCGCCGCGCATCAACTCCGCCGCGCGCAGGATGGCGGTTTCCACGCGCGGATAGGTGCCGCAGCGGCAAATATTGCTGATGGCAGCGCGGATATCGGCGCGGCTGGGGTTGGGGTTGGTTTTCAACAGCGCGGCGGCCGCCATGATCATGCCGGATTGGCAGAATCCACATTGCGGCACCTGTTTTTCCAGCCATGCCACCTGCACCGGATGGTCTCGGTCGTCGGCAAGGCCTTCGATCGTGGTCACATAGGTGCCCTCGATGCTGCCGATGGAAATCTGGCAACTGCGCTGCGCCACGCCGTCCACATGCACGGTGCAGGCCCCGCACAGCCCCGCGCCGCAGCCGAATTTGGTGCCCGTCAGGTTGGAAGCCTCGCGCAACGCCCACAGCAGCGGCGTATCGGCGGCCAGCTGATATTGGGTGGGGTTGCCGTTCACGGTGAAGCGCGTCATGGCATCCAGAATAGCGCGCGGGCCATCGGAAGGGAAGCGCGGCGACGCCGAGGAGCAAGTTGGGGAGCAGTGGCAGACCAAGCGGATTTAACAGCCGCCTGCACGCAATGGCTGCTGCTTCTTGTCGCGCCCCTTCCCCTCCGGTATGGCCCGAAGCTGATAGAAGAATCCCTGAACCAGAGGATGAGGGAATGACAAAGGGGTGGCCGCAGGGCCTGAAGGGTATCGCCGTTGCAACGGCAGTGTTGATCGCCGGCACGGCCGGGGCGCAAGTCGCTGATTCGGCGGCTGTTACCGCGCCGGTTGCACAGGCCGCCACCGCCCATGCGGCGGTGCAGTCGGATGCGCTGGCGGGCTACACAAGGTCCAAGCCGACAGACGGGCTCGGCCAGCCGGTTCCGGGCGGAATCGCACTGCAGGAACAGTTCACGCCCATCGGGCAAGAAGCGAAGTTCATGGTGGAGAAGGTGCTGAACCCGATCATCGCCTTCATCTCGCTGTTCGTGCTGGGTCTGCTGTTGTGGGTGATCGTGCGCTATCGCTCGGCTGCGGTGGAAACCCCCAGCACCACCACACACAACTTCACCATCGAAGTGATCTGGACTCTGGTGCCCGCGATCATCCTGCTCGGCATCGCCTTCCCCAGCTTCCGGCTGCTGGCGAACCAGTATAGCCCGCCCAAGGCGGACATCACCGTGAAGGTGACGGGTTATCAATGGTATTGGGGTTATGAATATCCCGATTATGGCGGAATCAGCTTCGATTCCACGCCGCTTTCCAAGGAAGACGCCGCCAAGGCGGGCGAGCCTTACCTGCTGGACGTGGACAACCGCCTTGTCGTGCCCGCCGGGAAAACGGTGAAGGTGCTGGTGACGGCGGCCGACGTGCTGCACAGCTTCGCCCTCCCCAGCTTCTGGGTGAAGATGGACGCCGTGCCCGGCCGCATCAACGAAACATGGTTCAAGGTGGACCGCCCCGGCGTGTATTACGGCCAGTGCTCCGAACTGTGCGGCACCAAGCATGGCTTCATGCCGATCGCCATCGAAGTGCTCTCCGAGGAGGATTTCAAGCGCTGGGTGCGCATGAAGCAGGCGGCTGACGGCATTGAGCCGACCGGCCCCGGAATCGCGGTGGAAAAGGTCGCCCTTACCCCGGCGCAGGTCGCCGGTGCCGTGCGCGAGGCGATCACCCCGTCCACCGCGCCCCAGATCGTCACCGAAGCTCCGGCAGCAGCGCCCGCTGCGCCCGCCGCCTGAGAGAAGGACCAGCCAAGATGGCCACGCACGCAGACAGTCTCCACCTTCAGGCGCATGGCGATCATGACCATGCGCATGATCATGATCACAAGCCGGGCTTCTTCGCCCGCTGGTTCCTCTCCACCAACCACAAGGATATCGGCACGCTGTACCTGATCTTCGCGATCTTCGCGGGGATCATCGGCGGGGCGCTGTCCGGCTTCATGCGGTGGGAGCTGGCGAACCCCGGCATGCAGGTGCTGCCCTGGTTCACCAAGGGCAACATCGATGCCGCCTATCATCTGTGGAACGTGTTCATCACCGGCCACGGCCTCATCATGGTGTTCTTCATGGTGATGCCCGCCATGATCGGCGGCTTCGGCAACTGGTTCGTCCCCATCATGATCGGCGCGCCCGACATGGCGTTCCCGCGGATGAACAACGTCTCTTACTGGCTGACGACATCCGCCTTCGTGCTGCTGCTGATCTCCATGTTCGTGCCCGGCCCGGCCGGGTTCGACGGCGCGGGCACCGGCTGGACGGTCTATCCCCCGCTTTCCACCTCGGGCCACCCCGGGCCGGCGGTCGATCTCGCGATCTTCTCGCTGCACCTCGCGGGCGCGGGCTCCATTCTGGGGGCGATCAACTTCATCACCACCATCTTCAACATGCGCGCGCCGGGGATGACGCTGCACAAGATGCCGCTGTTCGTCTGGTCGGTGCTGGTCACCGCCTTCCTGCTGCTGTTGTCGCTGCCGGTGCTGGCGGGTGCCATCACCATGCTGCTGACAGACCGCAACTTCGGCACCACCTTCTTCGCGCCTGACGGCGGCGGCGATCCGATCCTTTACCAGCACCTGTTCTGGTTCTTCGGCCACCCCGAAGTCTATATCATGATCCTGCCCGCCTTCGGGATCGTCAGCCAGGTGCTCTCCACCTTCAGCCGCAAGCCCGTGTTCGGCTATCTGGCGATGGCCTATGCCATGGTCGCCATCGGCTTCGTCGGCTTTGTTGTGTGGGCGCACCACATGTTCACCGTGGGCCTTTCGGTGAACACCAAGATGTACTTCACCGCCGCCACGATGATCATCGCGGTGCCCACCGGCATCAAGATCTTCTCGTGGATCGCCACCATGTGGGGCGGCAAGCTCAGCTTCGAAACGCCCATGCTGTGGGCGATCGGCTTCATCTTCATGTTCACCGTGGGCGGGGTGACGGGCGTCGTCCTGTCGAACGGCGGCGTGGATACCTACATGCACGACACTTATTATGTCGTCGCGCACTTCCACTATGTGCTCTCGCTGGGCGCGGTGTTCGGCCTGTTCGCAGGCTTCTATTACTGGTTCGGCAAGATGTCCGGCCGGAACTACAATGAGTTCCTCGGCAAGCTGCACTTCTGGATCTTCTTCATCGGCGTGAACGTGCTGTTCTTCCCGATGCACTTCCTGGGGCAAGACGGCATGCCGCGCCGGATCCCGGATTATCCGGAAGCCTTCCATTACTGGAACCACATCGCCTCGCTCGGCTATGCGATCATGCTGGTGGGCATGGTGGTGTTCTTCGTGAACATCATCTGGTCGCTGCTGGCGGGCAAGAAGGCCGCTGCCAACCCGTGGGGCGAAGGTGCAACGACGCTGGAGTGGACTTTGTCCTCCCCGCCGCCGTTCCACCAGTTCGAAACCCTGCCGGACCTGCGCAACATGAAGGGCGCGCACTGAGGTCCGCCATGGCAGGCAACGGCATCCACATCGCTGAGGGGGGAGCGCCCACGGGCGCTCTCTCCGCGGCTGACTGGCGCGATTACTGGTCGCTGCTGAAGCCGCGCGTGATGACGCTGGTGGTGTTCACCGGCGCCTGCGGCCTGTTCGCGGCACCCGGCCACCTGCCCCCCTTCCTCGCCTTCGTCGCCATCCTGTGCATTGCGGTCGGCGCAGGCGCTGCCGCCGCCTTCAACCAATGGTGGGAAGCCGATATCGACGCGGTGATGAAGCGCACGCAGGCCCGCCCGCTGCCGTCGGGCCGCCTGCATGCGGACAATGCGCTGGCCTTCGCCGTCATCCTCTCGGCGGCCTCGGTGATGACTTTGGGCTTCGCCACCAACTGGGTCGCGGCGGGCTGGCTCGCCTTTTCCATCTTCTTCTACGCGGTGATCTACACCATCTGGCTGAAGCCCCGCACGCCGCAGAATATCGTGATCGGCGGCGCGGCCGGGGCCTTCCCGCCGATCATCGGCTGGGCCGCTGTCACGGGGGATGTCACCACGCTGCCGCTGCTGCTGTTCGCGATCATCTTCGCCTGGACGCCGCCGCACTTCTGGGCGCTGGCGCTGTTCGTCCGCATCGATTACGCCAATGCGGGCATCCCGATGCTGCCCGTCACCCATGGCGTGCGCGAAACCCGCAAGCAGATTCTCATCTATTCCCTCGTGCTGGCTGCCGTCGCCGTGGCCCCATGGGCGCTCGGCCTGCTGGGCGCGATCTATGGCATCGCCGCCGCGCTGCTCAGCCTGATCTTCGTGGCGCTCGCGGTTCGTGTCGCCGCCAGCCGCACCGAAAACGCCGCAGAGATGGCCGCCGAAAAGGCGCTGTTCCGCTATTCGCTGCTCTATCTCGCCGCCATCTTCGCGGCCCTCGTCGTCGATCGGGGTCTCGCATGAGCTGGACTCCGCAAGAGGAACAGGAATTCCTCGCCCGCCGCCGTCGCCGCAACATCATGATCGGGCTGGTGCTGGGCGCGTTCGCGCTGCTGTTCTACGGCATCACCGTGTCGCGGATGGTGCAATGACGGCCGTCGCCGATCCCCGCAACCGCCGCACCGCGCTGATCGCGGGCGCTGTCGCGCTGGCGATGGTGGGCCTCGCCTATGCCTCGGTGCCGCTCTACCGCGTCTTCTGTCAGGTCACCGGCTTCGGCGGCACCACACAAAAGGCAGAGGCCGCACCGGCAGCCGAAAGCCTGAAGGCGCTGCATGGCCGCACCATCAAGGTCCGCTTCGACGGCAATGTGCGCGGTGGTCTCCCTTGGGAGTTCGCCCCGGCGCAAGGCCCGGTGGACGTGAAGATCGGCGAGCAAAATATGATCTTCTATAAGGCCGCCTCGCAATCGGCGGCCAGCACCACCGGCAGCGCCACCTTCAACGTCACGCCGGAAGCCGCCGGGCGCTATTTCGCCAAGATCCAGTGCTTCTGCTTCAACGAGCAGACCCTGAACCCTGGTCAACAAGTTGAAATGCCCGTCGTCTTCTATGTCGATCCGGCCATCCTCGATGATCCGGACGCAAAGGATATCGACGAAATCACCCTTTCCTACAGCTTCTACCCCGTGGCGCAGCCGTCTAAGGCACCCGGCGTCTATGCCACGGGCTCTTCGGAACTGGCCCAAAAGGCCCGCTAACAATCCCGCCCGCGCCAACAGGCACGGGCCAACGAAACGAAAGTTCAGGTGAGAGACATGGCTTCCGCGAAGAACCACGATTTCCACATCCTGCCCCCCAGCCCATGGCCGCTGCTCGGCGCGACGTCGGCGATGGTGATGCTGGGCGGCAGCGTCTTCTGGTGGCACAAGGCCCCGTGGGGCGTGTGGGTCGCGGCGCTGGGCCTCTTGGGCGTGCTCGCCACCTTCTTCTTCTGGTTCTCGGATATCCGCGACGAAGCGAATGCGGGCGATCACACCCCCGTGGTGCAGTTGCACCACCGCTATGGGATGATCCTGTTCATCGCCTCTGAAGTGATGTTCTTCGTCGCATGGTTCTGGGCCTTTTTCGCCGCCGCGCTGTTCCCCTCCCACGCCGAAGCCGTCGGCGGGGTTTGGCCGCCCAAGGGCATCGAGGTGCTGGATCCGTTTGTCTATCCGCTGCTGAACACACTGATCCTGCTGCTGTCGGGCACCACTATCACATGGGCGCACCATGCGCTGATCCATGGGGATCGTCAGGGGTTCAAGCAGGGGCTGTGGCTCACCATCATCCTCGGCGTGCTGTTCTCCTGCCTGCAGGCTTATGAATATAGCCATGCCACCTTCCCGTTCGCGGGCAACATCTATGGCTCCACCTTCTACATGGCGACCGGGTTCCACGGCTTCCACGTGATCGTCGGCACCATCTTCCTCGCCGTCTGCCTTTGGCGCGCCTACCTCGGCGATTTCACGCCGAAGCAGCATTTCGGCTTCGAAGCGGCTGCATGGTATTGGCACTTCGTGGACGTGGTGTGGCTGTTCCTGTTCCTGACGATCTACATCTGGGGCTCGAACTTCGGGGCGGCCGTTGGCGCGGGCCACTGATCCCACGCCAGACCTGAACTCGAAGGCCCCGGCGGGACACCGCCGGGGCTTTCCCGTTCTGCCAACGATGATGGTGGCGCTGGCGCTGCCGATCCTGATCGGGCTGGGGCTGTGGCAGGTTTCCCGGCTGCACTGGAAGCAGCAGGTGATCGCAGAGATGCAGGCGGCGGCCACACTGCCGGTGCTGGCTGTCAGCGGGCCGATCCCACCGAAATCCGCCTTCCGCATGGCCGACATCCGGCTCGATTGCCCGGAACAGCTTCCGCTCGCCGAATCCGCCCGCAATCGGAAGGGCGACAGCGGCTGGTCCACCATCCTCGCCTGCACCGCGCCGGGCGGGGAAAGCGCGCAACTGATGCTGGGCTGGTCACCCGTCAGCGCCGGGCCGTCCACACAGAGCGTCCCCGCTGAACGGCGGCAGGTGCAGGGCGTGCTGGTGCCCGGCGCGCATGTGCAATGGCGCATCTACCCGCCCGTCACCCCGCCGCCGTTGCAGCCGATCCAGCCGCCCACGCCGGATACCATCCCCAACAACCACCGGCTTTACGCCATCCAGTGGTTCGCCTTCGCGGGCATCTTGCTGGTCATCTATGGCCTGTGGCTGCGCCGCTGGGTTGCACAAAGGCCGCCCGCGGCTTAACCGCCAGCGGTCATGCAGTATATCAGCACACGTGGAAGCGCCCCCGTCCTCGATTTCCGGGGGGCCACTCTCGCCGGTCTTGCCACCGATGGCGGCCTCTATCTGCCCGCCGAATGGCCGCAGCTGTCGCCCGAATTGCTCGAATCGCTGGCCACCGCCAGCTATGCGGAAACCGCCTTCACGGTGATGAAACCCTATGTGCAGGGTTCGCTGACAGACGCCGAACTGAAGTCCCTGATCGCAGACGCCTATGGTGATTTCGGCCATGCCGCCGTCACGCCGCTGGTGCAGCTGGATCATCGCCAATGGCTGCTGGAGCTGTTCCACGGCCCCACGCTCGCCTTCAAGGATGTGGCCCTGCAATTCCTCGGCGGGCTGTTCGGCCACTTTCTGGGCGCGAAGGATCGGCTGACCATCGTCGGCGCGACCAGCGGCGATACCGGCTCCGCCGCGATCGAGGCGGTGGCGGGCCGCCCCGGAATCACCATCTTCATGCTCCACCCGGCGGGCCGCGTCTCGGATGTGCAGCGCCGTCAGATGACGACGGTGAATGCCCCCAATGTCCACAATATCGCCGTGGACGGCAGCTTCGACGATTGCCAGAAGCTGGTGAAAACCCTGTTCAACGATGCCGCCTTCCGCACCGAATACCAGCTCTCGGCGGTGAACAGCATCAACTGGGCGCGGCTGCTGGCGCAGATCGTCTATTATGTGCATGCGGGCGTCCGTTTGGGCGCGCCCGGCCGGGCCGCCAGCTGGTCTGTGCCCACCGGCAATTTCGGCGACGTGTTCGCCGGATATTGCGCCCACCGTATGGGGCTGCCCATCCACAAGCTGCTGGTGGCCACCAACGTCAATGATATCCTCGCCCGCGCGCTGTCGGCGGGGGATTATTCGGTCGGCAAGGTCACGCCCACCGCCACGCCGTCGATGGATATCCAGATCAGCTCCAACTTCGAACGGCTGCTGTTCGATCTCTACGGCCGCGACGGCGCAGCGCTGGCCGCCGCGATGCAGGGCTTCGAACAGACCGGCACGCTGAAACTGTCAGACGCGCAACGCGCCGAAGCCGCGAAAATCTTCCTCGCCTCGCGCGTGAACGAAGCGGGCATGATGCAGGCGCTGGCATGGGCCAACAGCGAATGCGGCCAGCTGATCGATCCGCACACCGGCGTCGGCCTCGCCGCCGCCCGCGCCCGTGCAGAGGATTGCGAAGGCCCCATCGTCACCCTCGCCACCGCGCACCCGGCGAAATTCCCGGATGCGGTGGAGCGCGCCACCGGCATCCGCCCCGGCCTGCCGCGCCGCGTCGGCCATCTGTTCGACCGGGAGGAGCGGTACGAGCATCTCCCGGCCAGCGAAGCCGCGCTGAAGGCGCACATCCGCGCCCGCGCATGAACGCCGAAACCACCATCCTCGAAAACGGCCTCACCGTTGCCACGCTCCACATGCCGGGGCTGGAAACGGCAGCGGTCGCGCTGAACGCCGATGTGGGTGCCCGCAACGAAACGGCGGGCGAAAACGGCCTCGCGCATTTGTTCGAGCATATGGTGTTCAAGGGCACCGCCAGCCGCCCGGCCCGCACCATCGCCGAACAGATTGAGGATGTGGGCGGCGCGCTGAACGCATGGACTTCGCGTGACACCACCTGCTTCCACGCCCGCGTGCTGGCCGCCGACGTGCCGCTGGCGGTGGAGCTGATTTCCGACCTCGTCACCAGCCCACTGTTCGCCGATGCCGATCTGGCGCTGGAACGCGAAGTTGTGCTGTCTGAAATCGGCGAGGCGCTGGATACGCCGGATGATCTGGTTTTCGATCATCTGCAGGCCACCGCCTTCACCGCGCAGAGCCTCGGCCGCCCCATCCTCGGCACGGCGGACAGCCTTGCCGCGCTAAGCAGCGCCACGCTGCGGCACTGGCAGCAGGCGCATTATCGCGGCCATGGCCTTGTGCTGGCAGCCGCCGGCAAGGTGGATCATGCGCAACTGGTCGATCTCGCCCGGCGGCATCTGGGCGGCATCCCCGCCGGCCGCCCCGGCCCCATCGAACCCGCCCGCTGGACGGGCGGCGCGCGGACAGACGCCCAGCGCAACGAGCAACTGCATCTGGCGCTGGGCTTTCGGGGCTTCGCCCCGCGCGCGCCGGAAATCGACGCCGCGCGACTGTTCGCCATGGCGCTGGGCGGCGGCATGTCCTCCCGCCTGTTCCAGCAACTGCGCGAGGAACGCGGGCTGGCCTATTCCGTCAGCGCCTCGCACGGCGTGCATGCGGATGCCGGGATGCTGAACATCTACACCGCCTCGCGCCCCGGCGATGCCGCGAAGGCCCGCGATCTGGCGCTGGAAATCGCCCACGCCACCGCGCGCGATCTCTCGCCCGCCGAACTGGATCGCGCCCGCGCGCAGAGCAAGGCCGGGATGCTGATGGCGCTGGAAACACCGGGCGGCATCGCCGACTGGCTGGGCGGCAGCATCCTCACATGGGGCCGGGTGCTGACGGCCGCCGAACTGATCGCCCAGCTGGACGCCGTCACGCTGGAGCAGGCGCGCGCCGCCGGGGCCGCGATGCTGGCCAGCCCGGTCGCGCTCGCCGCCGTCGGCCCGAAGGCCGACAAGCTGGCCGCCTGATGGCCGCACTCGAAACCCTGATCGCCGAACCCTCGCCCGATTTCGCGCTGATCGATTCGGGCTATGGCCGCAAGCTGGAACGCTGCGGCCCGTTCCGCTTCATCCGCCCTGAACCGCAGGCGATGTGGGCACCCGCCCAAACAGACTGGCAGGCGGACGGCGAATTCGTCGGCGGCTCCGATGAAGAGGGCGGCGGCCGCTGGCGGCTCGACGCGAACGTGCCGCCCGCATGGCCCATCGAACAGGCGGGCGTGAAGCTGCACGCGCAATGCACCCCCTTCCGCCACCTCGGCTTCTTCCCGGATATGGCCCCGCACTGGGCGCGGCTGTCTGAACTGCCGCCCGGCGCATCGGTGCTGAACCTGTTCGGCTATACCGGAGTCGCCAGCATGGTCGCGGCGAAGGCGGGCGCAGAGGTGGTGCATGTCGATGCCTCGAAAAAGGCAATCGAACAGGCGCGCGCCAACGCCCGGCTTTCGGGCCTGTCCGACAAGCCCATCCGCTGGATCACCGAGGATGCGCGCAAATTCGTCGCCCGCGAAGTACGGCGCGGCCGCCGCTATGACGCGATCCTGCTGGATCCGCCCAAGTTCGGGCGTGGGCCGGATGGCGAAGTGTGGGATCTCACCACCGATTTGCCCGGGCTGCTGGCGGATTGCGTGAAGCTGCTGGACGCGAACAGCCGCTTCCTCATCCTCACCACCTATGCCGTCCGCCTTTCCGCACTGGCGCTTGAAGGGCTGCTTGCGCCGCTGGCCGCGCATCTGCCCGGCCATGTGCAGCCCGGCGAAATGGCCATCCGCGAAGAAACGCGCGGCACCCTGCTGCCCACCGCCATCTTCGCCCGCTGGAGCCGCTGACCCATTTTCTTGGGTATCCTGTTGCTTACAAACCCGTCGGCCTTCGGGCCTTTTCCTCTCTCCTCCCCCGCTCAGGCTGAGCCTGTTTGCAAAGATTCGATCGCCTTTCATTGTGGCCTGCGGGACACGCTCCGGCCATGTTATGGCCCAAGTGCCACGGCCCGTCGCACTTCACAGGTTACAGGCTCGCAACATCAAAACCGCCATGGCAGAACAGGGCTCATGCAGTGCCGGAGCCTCTCGATGCGCAGCCTTTCGCCGTTTTCTGCCGCCGCAGCCCTTGTGCTTCTTGCCGGAACGGCCGCCCTGCTTTCTGCTGCCCCTGCCGCAGCGCAGGTGAAGATGCTGGGCACCACGCCAGACGTGCATGATCCGCTGGCCCCGCCGCCCGCGCTGGAGCCGATCTTCGAATCCGCCCCGCTGCAATTGTCGCTGATGCAGTCCTCCACCGCGAAAGAGGGCGACGACGCCTATCAACCCGAAGTCGGGCAGGCCGGGAAAGACGTGATCTGGGTGCCCACGCCAGACAGTCTGGTGAAGGCGATGCTCACCACGGCCGACGTAAAGCCCACTGATTATGTTGTCGATCTCGGCTCGGGCGACGGCAAGATCGCTATCGCCGCCGCGCGCGATTTCGGCGCGCGTTCGCTGGGGGTGGAATATAATCCGGAGATGGTGGCGCTCGCCCGCCGCAACGCCCAGCGCGCGGGCGTCGCGGGCAAGGCGAACTTCATCCATGGCGACATTTTCGAAACCGATTTCTCCAGCGCCACCGTCGTCACCATGTATTTGCTGCCCAGCCTGAACCTGAAGCTGCGCGACACGCTGCTGAAGATGAAGCCGGGCACGCGCATCGTCTCCCACGCCTTCACCATGGGCGAATGGGAACCCGAACGCACCATCAGCACGGATGACGCGACCGGCTATTTCTGGATCGTCCCAGCACAAGTCGCGGGCCGCTGGGCCTTCGAAGTCGGCGCGGACCGTTTCGCCGCCGAACTGGGGCAGGAATTCCAGAAACTCTCCGCCGCGCGCGGCGGCCCCATCCGCGACGGCGCGGTGAAAGGCACAACCGTGCATCTCACCCGCGCCAACGGGCAGGAACTGGTGGGCGAAGTCAACGGCAACCAGATCGTCGGACGCGGCTGGGTCGCCACCCGGATCAAGCCCGCCGGCTGATCTTGGCATCCGAGCTTCAGCCAAGGCGACGCCTCTCCGCCACAGACGTCGCGCTGATGATCGTCGGCATCGTCATCGGCGCGGGCATCTTCCGCGTGCCCGCCGATGTCGCTGCCGCCGTTTCGGCAGACTGGCAGGCGCTGGCCTTGTGGGCGCTTGGCGGTCTTGCGGCCCTTACGGGCGCGCTCACCTACGCCGAACTCGCCACCCGCCACCCGTCGGTCGGCGGCGAATTCCACTTCCTCCGCCTCGCATGGGGACCACGCCTCGCCGCCCTGTTCGTCTGGGCGCGAATCTCCGTGATGCAGACGGGCGCGATCGCCACCGTCGCCTTCGTCGCGGGCGATTATGCCGCCGGGCTGTGGCCGGGCGGGCCGCACCCCGCGCTCTGGGCAGGGGCCTCCGTCGCCGCCGTCACGATTGCCAATATGATCAGTCTGGAAGCCGGGCGGCGCGGCCAGCAGCTGTTTGTCGCGGTAGAGGTCGGCGCACTCGCCGCCGTGCTGCTTGCCGCGCTGTGGCTGGCAGGCACCGGCACCCCCGCGCCGCAACCGCCCGCCGGAAGCACCCCCGCAGGCACCGGGCTGGGCCTGGCGATGGTGTTCATCATGCTGGCCTATGGCGGCTGGAACGAGGCCGCCTACCTCTCCGCCGAAACGCGGGACAGTTCGCGCGGCCTTGTCCGCGCCCTCGTGCTCGGGCTGGGCGGCGTAACCCTGCTCTATGTGCTGATCAACGCCGCCTTCCTCGCCACGCTGGGACGGGAAACGCTGGCCGCCACCCCCGCGCCTGCCACGCTGCTGCTGGAAACCGCCTTCGGCCCGCTCGCCGCCGCAGCCGTCGCCACGGCCGTCGTCATCGCCTCTCTCTCCACCATGAACGCCACCGTCATCACCGGTGCGCGCGCCATGTGCGCAGCCGGGCGGCACGTGCCGCTGCTCGCCCCGCTGGGCAGCTGGGATCAGGCCCGCTCCGTCCCCCGCCCGGCGCTGCTGCTGCAAGGGCTGATCGCGCTGGCCCTCACCGCCTATGGTGCCACCGCGCGGGACGGCTTTATCGCGATGGTCGCGTTCGGCGCGCCCGTGTTCTGGCTGTTCCTCGCCCTTACCGCAGCCGCGCTGTTCCGCCTGCGCCGCACCCACCCGAACGCGCCCGGCTTCCGCGTGCCGCTTTACCCGATCATCCCGCTGATCTTCCTCGCCGTCTGCCTCGCCATGCTCTGGTCGTCGTTGGATTACGCCCGCTTCATGCTCACCAGCAGCGAAGCGGGCCGCCATGCGGGCGTGCTGGGCATCGCCCTGCTGGCGCTGGGCGTGCCGCTGGTGTGGCGCGCGCGGTGAGGGTGTTTGAAGGGTTTCCACCCCTTCACCCTGGCAGGGGCGTGACGCCGCTCGCACCCCCGACGTTTTTAGCCCCTCCTCCTCTAGGGGAGGGGTTGGGGTGGGGGCCATCCGCTTGGCGCGAGGTTGGGGGTTTATGGCCTGCAGCGCTTCTGTTTTGCGTGTTGTGATGTCTGTGGATCAGGCCCGGCGGTAACACCCCCTCTCCATCTCCCCCCCTTGCAGGGGGAGAGAGCCGCGGTGCGCCGCAGGCAATCGAATCTGATCGCTCTCACCAAGCTGGAGTGGGGCCGCAACGCCAATTTTGAGGGTGCAGGGAAATCATTTCCCTGCCGGGTTCCAAGGGCAGAGCCCTTGGCCGCCGGAGGCAAAACCCCTCAACCGCCCCCCGCGCAACCTCAATCCGAAGCCCGGATCGCCTTCAGCCGCGCCATTTCGCCTTTGAAGCGCCCGAGGTCTGCGCCGCCCAGTTGCTGGGTGCCGGAGAAGAATTTCACCGAGCGCGGATCGACGGCGGTTCCGTTTTGCCACACTTCATAGTGCAGGTGCGGCCCGGTGGAGAGGCCGGTGGTGCCGACCTGCCCGATGGATTGCCCTTGCGCGATCTGCTGGCCGTTCTTCACGCCGATGCGGTGCATGTGCGCATATCGGGTGCGGATGCCTTTTCCGTGATCGATCACCACGACATTGCCATATCCGCCGCCCCAGCCCGCGAACACCACTTTGCCGCCTGCGGATGCAAGGATGGGGGTGCCGGTGGCCGCGCCGAAATCCACGCCCTTGTGCATGCGGCTATAGCCCAGCACCGGGTGGAAGCGCATGCCGAAGCCGGATGTCAGCCGCGCGCCGGCGATCGGGGTGCGCATCAGCCCTTTGCGCACGGCCTCGCCCGTCTGCCAGAAGAAGTCCCCCTTATCCCCCCAGCGCATGAGCGAGACGTTGGAGCGTCCGTTCATCAGCCCGGCGTAGAGCAGGCGGCCCATTTCGGTTTCGCCGGTTTCCGCGCGGCGGTGCGCCACGATGATTTCGAACTTGTCGCGGCGGTTCACGTCGCGCTGCACGTCCAGCGCATAACCCAGCTGGCGCAGATATTCCTGCACCACCGAGGCCGGCAGCCCGGCGGCCCGGGCGGAGCGTTCCAGCGAAGCGCCGACGGTGCCGGTGATGCGAAGCGGGGTGTTGTCGATCTTGACGGCGACTGGCTTCACCACCAGTTGACCGTCTGCGCCGCGCCGCGCTTCCACCTTGGTTTCGAAGTTGGCGCGGAAGGCCAGATATTCCAGCGGCCGCGCCACCGCCTTGCTTTCGCGTCGGCCCAGCACAAGGTTCAGGCTGGTGCCCGGCTTCACGCCGCCGGGGCTTGCCACCCCGCGCAATTCGCTGAACAGCCGGTCCAGATCGTCTCGGCCGACGCCCGCGCGGCGCAGCGCCGCTTCCAGCCCGCCGGAACCGACATTGGCGGAGAGTTCCACGCGCGGCCGTTCCGGGGCTTCGGCCAGCCGCCGGGCCAGTGGCGTGGGCGCGGCGCGCGGGGCGGAACGGCTGCCCTGCGCCAGCGGCCCGATGCCGATGGCGCGGCTTTCGGCCTGCAGCGCTTCGGGCTGTTTCCCGGGCACGGGGCCGGGCAGCAGCGGCACATTGCTGCCCAGCGCCAGCGCGGCAGCGGCCAGCGCACCAAGGGTGGCGAAACCGCGCCACCAGTGGCCGGAGCCGATGGAATCGCCCAGATCGACAACGATGTCGGCGTCGGCCAGTTGCAGGGCAGAGCGGCGCAGCAGCGCGCCCGCATCCATGCGCGGCAGGCGGCGGAGATCGATGCGCGGCGCAACGATGCGCCCCGCACCAAGGGCGTTTTCAGCGAGCGTCGCCAAAGCGATCCCCTGCCGGAGCAAATTGTGCGGAACGGGTGTGATAATCCTGCATCACTGACCCTGAACGACCCCTCATAACGGGGCTTCATGCCCCGAACCCGAACCAGTTTCAGCGAGGGGGCGGCCCCAACACTGCCCGACCTGTTCCGGCCGGTTGCGATAAGTTGTTGGATGCGAACCCTGAATCTTCCTGCCCGCCGGGTCAACCTGTGCCCGTTCAGGCTTCCCCGCCGCTGCGACGAACCGCCCCGGCAAGCCGATGAACCGAATCTGAATCCGGGCGGCACGCGCAGAAAGCCAGATCGGCAATCCAGCCTGTCAAAAAACCATCTCTTGCGTGCCGCATCGCAACATGCCACCATATCTGGGTAGGATTTGGTGGGAGAGCGAACATTCGCACTCAGGCTTCCCATCCGGCCGGTTCACCCGCAAAGGGGGCCGGGTCGCCCGGATCGGATCACCGGCTGGCAGCTTCCCGTTCCGGTTGCGGAACGCTTCCCGGGCTGCCTGCGTGACGAGGCTCGGGGCCGAACTCACCGCCGTCCTCGGCCCCACCAACACGGGGAAAACCCACCTCGCCGTCGAACGCATGTGCGCCCATACCGGCGGCATGATGGGCTTCCCGCTGCGGCTGCTGGCGCGCGAAGTCTATGATCGCGTCGTCGCGCTGAAGGGCGCGCCACAAGTCGCGCTCGTCACCGGCGAAGAACGCATCATCCCGCCCGGCGCGCGCTATTTCCTCTGCACCGCCGAATCCATGGTGACGGATCGCGCCTTCCCCTTCGTCGCCATCGATGAAGGGCAGATGGGCGCGGACCCGGAACGCGGCCATGTGTTCACCAACGCCATGCTGCACCTGCGCGGCACCGCCGAAACCATGATCCTCGGCGCGGAAACCCTGCGCCCGGTGCTGCGCCGCCTGCTGCCGGATGCGCAGATCGTGAACCGCCCGCGCTTTTCGAAGCTGGAATGGGCGGAGCCGAAGAAACTCTCCCGCCTGCCGCCGCGCTCGGCCATCGTCGCCTTCACGGCAGAGGATGTCTATGCGCTGGCGGAAATGCTCCGCCGCCATAAGGGCGGGGCCGCGGTGGTGATGGGCGGCCTCAGCCCCCGCACCCGCAACGCGCAGGTCGCGCTCTATCAATCGGGCGAGGTGGATTATCTGGTGGCGACAGACGCCATCGGCATGGGGCTGAACATGGATATCGCCCATGTCGCCTTCGCCTCGCTCTCCAAGTTTGATGGCCGCCGCCACCGCCGCCTGCGCCCCGCCGAAATGGCGCAGATCGCCGGCCGCGCCGGCCGCCACCAGCGCGACGGCAGCTTTGGCACGGTGCAACTGGGCCGCGCAGATGAAGGCGGCAGCCCCGCCTTCACCGAAGCCGAGATCGAAGCCATTCAGGCCCATGAATTCGCCCCGCTGCAAGGGCTGGTGTGGCGCAACGCCCGGCTGGATTTCGCCTCGCTGCACCGGCTGATGATGAGCCTTGAGGCCACCCCCAGCTCCACCGACCTCTGGCGCGGGGACGACGCCATCGATCTGCAGGTGCTGAAAATCCTCTCCGGCGAACCCTGGCTGATGGAGCGCGCGCAAGGCCGCCCTGCCTTGCAACGCATCTGGGCCGCCTGTGGCCTGCCCGATTACCGCCGCACCGGGGCAGAGGCGCACGCCCGCCTCGTCGGCCGCATGGTCCGCCACCTGACGGAAGGCCATGGCCATCTACCGCCGGAATGGATCCGCTCTGAACTCGCCGTGCTGGACAATGTAGCGGGCGACATCGCCACCCTGTCAGACCGGATCGCCGCCGCCCGCACATGGACCTATGTGTCACACCGGGCAGACTGGCTGGAGGATTCGCAGGGCTGGGCGGAAAAGGCCCGGCAGGTGGAAGACAAATTGTCAGACGCGCTGCACCAGCGCCTGACCCAGCGCTTCGTCGATCGCCGCACCGCCGTGCTGCTGCGCGACCTGAAGCTGCGCGATCCCGATCTGGGCGTGGAAGTCGATCCGGACGGCTCCGTGCTGGTGGATGGCGCGATCATCGGCACGCTGAACGGCTTCGCCTTCCTGCCCGATCCCTCCGCCCGCGCGGGCGAGAAAAAGCTGCTGCTGGCATCCGCCGAACGCCGCCTCGCTTCGGAACTGATCGCCCGCGCCAAGGCGCTGGCCGCCGCGCCGGACGGCGAATTCGCCCTCTCATTCGAAGGCGGCATGCCGCCCCGGCTGATCTGGCGCGGGGCCCGCGTCGCCGCGCTGCGCAAGGGTCGCGACACGCTGAACCCCCGCATCGAGCTGGACCGCAGCCTCGACAGCCTGCCCGCAGACGCCCGCGCCCGCGTGCTCGCCCGCCTGACGGCGTGGACGAATCAGGCCAAGGGCCGCCACCTGCAGGCGCTCACCCGGCTGGAGGCGCTGAAGCCCGGCCTCTCCCCGCCCGCGCGCGGGCTGGTGGTGCAGCTGACGGAAACGATGGGCAGCCTGCCGCGCGCCGCCGTCGCCTCGCTCATCGCCAGCCTCACGCGGGAGGATCGCGCCGCGCTCGCCCGCGCGGGTGTGCGGCTGGGCGTCACCCATGTGTTCGCCGCGCAGGCGCTGCGCCCCGAAGCCACCCGCTGGCGGCTGGCGCTGTGGGGCGTCGCCAATGGCGTGGGGCATATGCCGCAGCCGCCGCGCCCCGGCCTCACCTCGCTCCGCACCGACCCAGCCGCCCCGCCCGGCTTCTACGCGGTGGCGGGCTTCTGGGCCTTTCAGGATTTCGCCGTCCGCGTGGACATGGCAGACCGCGTCGCGCAGAAACTGCACGCCCAGCGCCTCGCCAGCAAGGCAGGCGGCACCGGCTTCCAGCCGGACCCGGAGCTGGTCTCCTCGCTGGGCCTGCGGCCGCGCGATTTCGAAATCCTGATGGCGGCGCTCGGCTTCCGTACCGGCAAGGGCGGCTTCGCCTTCGCCCCCGAACGCAAGGCCCGGCAGCACCGCAAGCCCGGCGCGGCCGCCAGCAATCCCGCCAATCCATTCGCCAACCTGAGCGCCCTGCTCACCAGATCCGGGGAGACGCGCTCTTGATCAAGAGGAGACTGCCGCTTGGTGTATGAACGGGGCATGCGCATCGACAAATGGCTGTGGTTTTCAAGGCTCTCCGCCTCCCGCAGCGAAGCCCAGAAACTCTGCGAAAGCCGGCGTCTCCGGCTGGACGGACGGGTGATAGACCGAAGCTGTTCCACCGTCCGCCCCGGCGCCGTCCTCTCCTTCCCCAACGGCGATCATGTCATCGCCGTGCGCGTGGAAGCCCTCACCGAACGGCGCGGCCCCTCCACCGAAGCGCGGATGCTCTACACTCCGCTGCTCCCCGCGCCCACGGCCCACCTCGCCCGCCACCCGGGTTTCGCGGAGCTGCAACCGGCGTGAAAGCCACAGTTGTTCGGGCAAAATACATCAGCCGGTTGACGCGCCCGCCGCCGCCAAGCTAGCGCTGCGTGCAATCAGAAACAGTTCCAAAGGGGGCAGACCCATGGCCTATGTCGTCACCGACAATTGCATCCGCTGCAAATATATGGACTGCGTGGAAGTCTGCCCGGTCGATTGCTTCTACGAAGGCGAGAATATGCTCGTCATCAACCCGAATGAGTGCATCGATTGCGGCGTCTGCGAACCGGAATGCCCGGCCGAAGCCATCGTGCCGGATACGGAACCCGGCCTTGAAAAATGGGTCGAGCTGAACGCCAAATACAGCGCCGAATGGCCCAACATCACCGTCAAAGGCGACTCCCCCGCAGACGCCGACGAGTGGAAGGGCAAGCCCAACAAGCTGGACAGCGAGTTTTCCGAAAACCCCGGTTCGGGGAACTGAGTTCGGGGGCGCGCTGGCGGACAGAGTAGCGGCCTCCGGCGGGCAGGACTTCGCCTCCGGCGGGCAGGACTTCGCCTCCGGCGGGCAGGGAAATGATTTCCCTGCACCCTCAAAATTGGCGGAGCGGCCCAACGCCAACCTCCCCACGACCTCAACGTCACCCCGGACTTGATCCGGGGTCCAACTGGCCTTCGACAACGCTGGAGTAGAAAGCGGGGCCCCGGATCAAGTCCGGGGCGACGTGTGGAGAGGGCCGGGCAAAGTCCCTACCCCCGCAACAACCGACCCGGCAGTTCCCCCGTCGGCTCGCCATATTCGAAGGTGACCACCCCCGCGCACAGCGTCATCAGGATTCCGCGCGGCCGTTGCAGCAGCCGCCCGCCACCCGCGGGCAGATCATGCACCATGCGCGGCGGCGGCACGGACAGCTCGTCCAGGTCGATCAGGTTCAGGTCCGCGCGGGTGCCGGGCGCAACAACGCCCCGGTCCAGCCAGCCAACATGGCGAGCGTTGCGTTGCGTCAGCCCATGCACCAGCTGTTCCAGCGGGATGCTGGCCCCCGCCTTGTTGCCCTTCCACCAGATGCCGATGGTGCTCACCGGGAAGCTGGCGTCGCAGATGGTGCCGCAATGCGCCCCGCCGTCAGACAGGCCATAGAGCGTGTTGGGGGCCGAAAGCATGTCGAACACGTCGCCCAGATCGCCGCGCGCATAGTTGATCAGTGGCATGTAGAGCAGCCGGTGCCCGGCGTCCTCGCACAACAGGTCCAGCATATAGTCAGCGGCCGGAATCCCCGCCCGCGCGGCTTCGGCCGCCACGGACCGCTCCGCCGCAGGCTCGTAATCGACGGGATCCGACATGCGGAACATCCGGCTGAACCCGTGCGCGATCAGCGCGCCGAAGCCGTCCGGGCGGATCTCCGCATGCTGCGCCAGCAGCCGGGCGCGGACATCGGGCTTGCCCAGTTCGGCCACCTTCTCCGCCAGCGGCAGCGCGCCGATCCGTCGCCATTCCGGGGTGAACAGGAAGGGGTTCAGCGTCGCTTCCAGCCCCTGCACCACGCCGATGGGGCGCGGCGCGATCTGGCATTTCACGTCCAGCCCGTCCGCCACCATCTGCGCCACCCGGTCGAAAATCTGCCGGAAGCGGTCCGGCGCGTCGTCCGTCTGCTGCACCGTGAAGGAAAGGGGTCGGCCGCTGGTGCGGGCCATCGCCTCGATCAGGTCCAGCTCGCGCGCGGCGAATTCGTCATCGGCCGTCAGATAGGCATCTGAAATCAGCTGGATCACCCCCTTGCCCGCGCGCCGCATGGCAGCCGCGATCCCCAGCAGTTCGGCCTCGCCCGCCTCCAGGGTGCCGATATTCTCGCCGGAACGGCTGCGGTGGACCATGGTGCGACTGGTGGTGAAGCCCAGCGCGCCCGCCGCCAGCGCCTCCTCCGTCAGCCGGGCCATTTCGGCGATTTCGGCCGCTGTCGGGTGCGCCTGATGGTCCGCGCCGCGATCCCCCATCACATAGGTGCGCAGCGCCGCGTGCGGCAGGTGCGCGGCCACGTCCAGCGCGAAGCGGCGGCGGCCAAGGGCATCCAGATAGTCGGGAAAACTCTCCCAATCCCAGGTCAGCCCTTCGGCGAGCGCGGTGCCCGGAATATCCTCCACCCCTTCCAGCAGGGCGATCAGCCAGTCGTGTCGGTCTGGCCGGGCCGGGGCGAAGCCCACCCCGCAATTGCCCATCGCGAGCGATGTCACCCCGTTCAGGCTGGTGGGCGCGAGCAGCGGATCCCAGCTCGCCTGCCCGTCATAATGGGTGTGGATATCGACGAATCCGGGCGTGACGAGCAGCCCTTGCGCGTCGATGCTGCGCGAGGCGGGCTTGTCGATCTCGCCCACTTCGGCGATCAGCCCGTCTTTCACGGCGACGTCTGCCCGGCGCGGTGGCGCGCCCGTGCCATCGACGAGCGTCGCATTGCGGATCAATATGTCGAACATGTCTGTCTCTCCCCGCCTGTATCCTCGCCCGATCCGCGCGCCCGTCAAGCTGGCGAAGCGATGAGCCCAGTCTCCCGCCCCGATGTCTCCCGCCGCGATGCGCTGGTGCTGGCGGGCCTGCTGGGCGCAGGTGGCGCAGCGCTGCTGACGTTGCGCGCCACCCGGCCCGTGGGGGAGCCGATCCCGCTCTCCCCCACGCTGGAGGCCGTGCAGGCGGAACAGCGCCCCGGCTGGGGACCGGCGGGCGCAGACCTGCACCTGCTTCTGTTCACCGATTATAACTGCGGTGCCTGCCGCCGCGCCCACCCGGAAATGACAGCGGCTGTGGTGGCAGATGGTGGCGTGGCGATTCGCAGCTTCGACTGGCCGATCTTCGGCGACGACAGCCGGGCAGCGGCGCGCGGCGCGCTCGCGGCGGATGCGCAGGGGCTGTATCGACCGGTGCATGAGGCGCTGATGCCCGGCGGCCGGGCCGATGGCGCGGCGGCCGAAGCGGCGCTGACGGCGGCAGGCGGATCGGTGGCGCGGCTGCGCGAGACTCTGGCGACAGAAGGCGAACGGATCGACGGGATGCTGGCGCGCAATGCCTTCCACGCCTTCTCGCTGGGGCTGGGCGGAACACCCGGCCATGTGATCGGCCGCCTGTTGCTGCGCGGCGCGGTTTCGGAACGCGAGTTCCGCCGCGCCTTCGACCGCGCGCGAAAGCTGACGGAATCTGGCACCCTGAAAGGATAGGATGGCCCGGCCCGGCGTTCCGGCTATCCGGGGCGCGAGGCAATGAGGGAGAGAGATATGGGCATCGCTGTGATCGCAACCATCCGGGTGAAGCCGGGAACGGCCGCGGAGTTCGAAGCGACCTTCACCGCGCTGGCACAGGCGGTGCGGGCGAATGAGCCGGGCAACCTCGTCTATCAGCTGACGCGCAGCCGCACCGAGGCGGATACCTACAAGGTGCTGGAAGTCTATGCCGATGAAGCCGCCATCGCCGCCCACCGGGACTCCGCGCATTTCCGTGGCGCAGGCCCGGCGCTGGGCGCGGTTCTGGCAGGCGCACCGGAGCTGGAACTGCTGGACACGGTGGGCTGAAGGGCGGCGGGCGAAGCGCCCGCCTATCCCCTATTCGATGGTGCGCGCGAGGTTGCGGTTCAGCCAGAGCGCAATCAACGTGCCCACCGCGCCCGACAGCAGATACGCCCCCGACGAGATCAGCCCGAACTCGGAGGAGAGCAGCAGCGCCGCCAGCGGCGCAAACCCTGCGCCGAACATCCACGCAAGGTCAGACGTCAGCGCCGAGCCGGTGTAGCGATAGCGGATCGGGAAGCTGGACGAAATCGCGCCCGAGGATTGCCCGAACGACAGGCCCAGCAGCACGAAGCCCGTCAGCATGAAGGCGATTTCCCCGCCCTGCCCTGCCCCCAGCAACTGTGGCGCGAAGCCGGAGAAGGCGGCAATGGCGGCGGCCGAAACCCCCAGCACGGTGCGGCGGCCGAAACGGTCCGCCAGCAGGCCGGAGGCGATGATGGCGGCGATCCCGAACAGCGCGGCAATCGCCTCGATCATCAGGAAGCGCACCGGCGGTTCGGTGGTGAACAGAAACACCCATGAAAGGGGAAACACAGTCACCATGTGGAACATGGCGAAGCTGGCGAGCGGGGCGAACGCCCCGGCCGCGATCACCCGCCATTGCGCGCGCACGGTTTCCACCACGGGCGAAGGCTCCAGCTCGCGGCCTTCGAACAAATGGGTGTACTCCGGCGTCACCACGATCCTGAGGCGCGCAAACAGCGCCACCACGTTGATCGCGAACGCCACGAAGAAAGGATAGCGCCAGCCCCAATCGAGGAAATCCTGCGCCGGAAGCGAATGGATCAGGAAGGCGAACAACAGGCTGGCGATGATCAGGCCGATGGGCGCGCCCAGTTGCGGCAGCATGGCATACCAGCCGCGCTTGCCCGCCGGCGCGTTCAGCGCCAGCAGAGAGGCAAGCCCGTCCCATGAGCCGCCCAGCGCCACGCCCTGCCCGGCGCGGAACAGCACCAGCAGCACGGCAGAGGCGATGCCGATCCGTTCATAGCCCGGCAGAAAGGCGATGGCCGCCGTCGCCCCGCCCAGCAGGAACAGCGCCGCCGTCAGCTTGGTGCCGCGCCCGTAACGACGATCGACGGCGGTAAAGAAGAAGGTGCCCACGGGCCGCGCCACGAAGGCGACCGCGAACACCGCGAACGACACCAGCGTGCCCGTCAGCGGATCGAGGAAGGGAAACACCACCTTCGGGAACACCAGCACAGAGGCGATGGCGTAAACGAAGAAATCGAAGAATTCCGAGGCGCGGCCGATCACCACGCCCACAGCGATTTCGCCCGGCTCCACCCGGTGGCCGCCGCCATGGGCGGCATCGTTGATTTCGCGCGCGTCGCGTTCTGCTGCTGTCGCCGTCATGAAAATACCCTGCAGGCCCACACAAGGGGCGGCACAAGTGGCCCCCTTTGTCTTTGCCGCGTCATAAGGGGATTGGGCAAAATGTCCTATGTGCTGCATTGCAGCACGAGGTTAGGCGCGCCGCCTATGAGTCACTCTTCCCGTCTTGCGCGGCGCATTACGCCTGTGCTGTTGCTCACGCCGCTGCTGTCGGCTTGCGACATGATCGTGCTGAACCCGGCGGGAGACGTCGCACAGCAGCAGGGCGATCTGGTGGTGATTTCCACCCTGCTGATGCTGCTGATCATCGTGCCGGTGATGGCGCTGACCATCTTCTTCGCGTGGAAATACCGCGCCGACAACAAAGAAGCCCGCTACGAGCCGGAGTGGAGCCACTCCACCCAGCTGGAACTGGCGATCTGGGGCGCGCCGCTGCTGATTATCATCTGTCTGGGCGCGCTGACATGGGTGGGCACCCACCTGCTCGATCCCTATCGCCCGCTGGCGCGCACCGCGCCGGGCCAGCCGGTGGCGGCCGATGTGCGGCCGCTGGAAGTGCAGGTGGTCGCGCTGGATTGGAAATGGCTGTTCATCTACCCCGAACAGGGCATCGCCACCGTGAACGAGCTGGTCGCCCCGGTGGATCGGCCGATCCGCTTCCGCATCTCCTCCTCGTCGGTGATGAACAGCTTCTATGTGCCCGCGCTTGCCGGGCAGATTTACGCGATGCCGGCGATGGAAACCAAGCTGCATGCGGTGTTCAACCGCCCCGGCAATTTCCGTGGCTTTTCCGCCAATTACAGCGGCGCGGGCTTCTCCGGCATGCGCTTCGACGCGCGCGGCCTGAGCAATGCCGATTTCGACAGCTGGGTGGAAACGGTGCGCGGCACCGCCGTCACGCTGGACCGCGCGGCCTATCTGAAGCTGGAACAGCCCAGCGAGAATGTGCCGGTGACGCACTTCGGGCAGGTGGAGCGCGGGCTGTTCGACGCCGTGGTGAACCTGTGCGTGGAACCGGGCAAGATGTGCCAGCACGACATGATGGCGATTGACGCCAAGGGCGGCCTCGGCCTCGCGGGCGCCTATAATGTCGCGCAGCTGTCGCACGACAAGTTCGCCGCGCGCGGCACCGATGGGGCGCGGCCTGCGCGCTTCATGGTCGCCGCCATGTGCGACACGCGGCCGGTGCCGTCGCACGAGTTCGAACTGCCAGATCCGGTGAATCTCGCGCCGCTGATCGGGGCCGGTCTGGCCCTGCGCGCTGGTGCAGTCTCGGCTGCGCTCTCCCCCATTCCCTCCCGTTTCTAAAAAGGCCGTGACCGCAATGTCCGCCCCCGAACCCACTGCCATCAGCCCGATCTTCGGGCGGCTCACGCTGGACGTGCTGCCGCTGCACGAGCCGATCGTCGTCGCCACCTTCATCGCCGTGGTGATCGGCGGCGCTGCCGTGCTGGCGCTTATCACCAAGTTCAAGCTGTGGGGCATGCTGTGGAACGACTGGTTCACCAGCGTGGACCATAAGAAAATCGGCATCATGTATATGGTGCTGGGGCTGGTGATGTTCCTGCGCGGCTTCGCGGACGCCATCATGATGCGGCTGCAACAGGTGATGGGCTTCAACGGCTCAGAAGGCTATCTGAACGCCCACCATTATGATCAGATCTTCACCGCGCACGGGGTGATCATGATCTTCTTCGTGGCGATGCCGTTCGTCACGGGGCTGATGAACTATCTGGTGCCGCTGCAGATCGGCGCGCGGGATGTGTCTTTCCCGTTCCTCAACAATTTCAGCTTCTGGATGACGACGGCTGGCGCGGTGCTGGTGATGATGTCGCTGTTCGTCGGCGAATTCGCGCAGACCGGCTGGCTTGCCTATCCGCCGCTGTCCGGCATCGCCTACAGCCCGGCGTCCGGCGTGGATTATTACATCTGGGCGCTGCAGATCGCGGGCGTGGGCACCACCCTTTCCGGCATCAACCTGATCGTCACGATCATCAAGCTGCGCGCGCCGGGGATGAGCCTGATGCGCATGCCGGTGTTCACCTGGACGTCGCTTTGCACCAACGTGCTGATCGTCGCCTCCTTCCCGGTGCTGACGGGCGTGCTGCTGCTGCTCAGCCTTGATCGCTATGTGGGGACGAACTTCTTCACCAATGATTTCGGCGGCAGCCCGATGATGTATGTGAACCTGATCTGGATCTGGGGCCACCCGGAAGTCTACATCCTGATCCTGCCGCTGTTCGGGGTGTTTTCCGAAATCACCGCCACCTTCTCGGGCAAGCGGCTGTTCGGCTATACCTCCATGGTCTACGCCACCGTTGTTATCACCATCCTCTCCTACGTCGTCTGGCTGCACCATTTCTTCACCATGGGCTCGGGCGCGTCGGTGAACAGCTTCTTCGGCATCACGACGATGGTGATTTCGATCCCCACCGGGGCCAAGCTGTTCAACTGGCTGTTCACCATGTATCGCGGCCGCATTCGCTTCGATCTGCCGATGATGTGGACTGTCGCCTTCATGCTGACCTTCGTTGTCGGCGGGATGACGGGCGTGCTGCTGGCGGTGCCCCCGGCCGACTTCGTGCTGCACAACTCCTTGTTCCTGATCGCCCACTTCCACAATGTGATCATCGGCGGCGTGCTGTTCGGCCTGTTCGCGGCGATCAACTTCTGGTGGCCCAAGGCCTTCGGCTTCAAGCTGGATATGTTCTGGGGCAAGATCAGCTTCTGGTGCTGGGTTGTCGGCTTCTGGCTGGCGTTCATGCCGCTCTATGTGCTGGGCCTGATGGGCGTCACGCGGCGGATGCGGGTGTTCGATGATCCGTCCTTGCAAATCTGGTTCATCATCGCCGGGATCGGCGCGGTGATCATTGCCGCCGGGATCGGGGCGATGCTGGTGCAGTTCGCGGTTTCCATCTGGAAGCGGAACGAACTGCGCGACGAAACCGGGGACCCGTGGAACGGCCGCACGCTGGAATGGGCCACATCTTCCCCGCCGCCGGATTACAACTTCGCCTTCACGCCGGTGGTGCATGGGCTGGATGCCTGGCACGAGATGAAGCAGGCTGGCGTGAAGCGCCCGCTGGACGGCTTCCGCGCCATCCACATGCCGAAGAACACCGGCACGGGCGTGGTGCTGGCGGCGCTCAGCCTCGTCTGCGGCTTCGCGCTGATCTGGTATATGTGGTGGCTGGCGATCCTCAGCTTTGTGGGGCTGGTGGGCTATGCCATCTACCACACGTTCAACTACAAGCGGGACTTCCACATCCCGGTTGAAACCGTGGCCGAAACCGAAGCCGCGCGCACGCGCCAGCTCGCAACCGTGGGGGCCTGAACCATGAGCAGCACAAGCACCCCCGCCGAACTGACGGCGCATTATTACGATCTGCACGAGCATGATCATCCCGAAGGCGGCAGCACCATGCTGGGCTTCTGGATTTACCTGATGAGCGACTGCCTGATCTTCGCCATCCTGTTCGCGGCCTATGCCGTGCTGGGCGGCAATCTGGCGGCCGGGCCGGGGCCGCAGGATCTGTTCGATCTGCCGCTGGTGGCGCTGAACACGGCGATGCTGCTGTTCTCCTCCATCACCTATGGCTTTGCGATGCTGGCGATGGTGCGGGGCGATAAGCAGAAGGTGCTGCTGTGGCTGGCCATCACCGGCCTGTTCGGCCTCGCCTTCCTCTCGATCGAATTGTACGAGTTCCACCACCTGATCCATGTGGGGGCGACGCCGCAACGCTCGGCGTTCCTCTCCGCCTTCTTCACGCTGGTGGGCACGCACGGGCTGCACGTGACGTTCGGCCTGATCTGGCTCGTCACGCTGATGGTGCAGGTGAACCGCTTCGGCCTGAAGCCTGCGAACCAGCGGCGGCTGATGTGCCTCAGCCTGTTCTGGCACTTTCTGGACGTCATCTGGATCGGCGTCTTCACATTCGTCTATCTGATGGGGATGCTGCGGTGAGCGACAATCACGACCATGGTGCCCACCACGGGCATGACGAAGGCACCGCCCACGGCTCCTTACGCGATTATGTGATCGGCTTTGTCCTGTCCGTGATCCTCACCGCCATTCCCTTCTGGCTGGTGATGGCGCGGCCGCTGGCGAACGATGTGACGGCGGTTCTGGTGATGGCATTCGCTGCCGTGCAGATCGTGGTGCACATGGTCTACTTCCTGCACATGAACGGCAAATCCGAAGGCGGCTGGACTTTGACGGCGCTTGTCTTCACCATCATCGTCGTCGTCATCATGCTGAGCGGTTCGCTGTGGGTTATGTACCATCTGAACACGAACATGATGCCCTCCATGGAAGAGATGCGGCAAATCCCGTGAGTTCCACGGCCCGCGCAGGCGGGCGGCGGTGGCCGGTGGCGGCCCTGCTGTTGCTGGCAGGGCTGTTCGTCGCGCTGGGCGTCTGGCAGCTGGAGCGCCGCGAGTGGAAGCATGAGCTGATCGCCGCAGTGGATGCCCGCGCCCATGCCGCGCCGGTGCAGGCCCCCGGCCCCGCGCAGTGGCCACGCATCACCGCTGACAGCCACGCCTATCTGAACGTCCGCGCGGCAGGCCGCTACCTGCCAGGGCAAGACAGTTTCGTTCAGGCCGTCACCGCGCTTGGCGGCGGCTATTGGCTGCTCACCCCGCTGCAAACGGCGGATGGCGTCATCCTCATCAACCGGGGCTTCGTGCCAAAGCGCGCCGCGCCCGCCGTGCCGACAGGCGAGGTGTCGGTCAGCGGCCTGCTCAGGCTCACCGAGCCGAATGGCGGCTTCCTGCGCCGCAACGATCCCGCCACCGGGCGCTGGTATTCCCGTGACGTCGCCGCCATTGCCGCCGCGCATGGCCTTTCGAACGTCGCGCCTTATTTCATCGACGCTGCTCGCGATCCCGCAGCCGCGCCCGGCGATCCCGTCGGCGGCCTCACGGTGATCCGCTTTTCCGACAACCATATGTCCTACGCGCTCACATGGTTCGCAATGGCGCTGATGTCGCTGGGCGGGGCGTTTCTGGTCTGGCGGCGGCGGATATGAAGCGCTGGCCCATCCGCGCCATCACCTCGGCGGACGCAGACGCCGGGCGGCGCAACATGCGGCTGCTGCTCCAGCTGCGCTGGCTGGCGGTGGCGGGGCAGTTGCTGACGATCCTGCTCGTCGAGCGGGTGATGGGCATCGAATTGCCGGTGGGCGCGCTGCTGCTGGCCCCCATCGGCCTTGCCGCCATCAACATCGGCACGCTGCCGGTGCTCTACCGGCGGCAGGATGTCTCCAACACCGAGCTGACCGTGGCGCTGCTGGTCGATGTCGCCGCGCTCGCATGGCAGCTGCACCTGACGGGCGGGATGACCAATCCCTTTGTTTACCTGTTCCTGCTGCAGGTGGTGCTGGCCGCCGTGCTGCTGAAGCCCGCCACGGCATGGGGCATCACGGCCGCCGCGCTGCTGGCGCTGCTGCTGCTGGCGCTCACCACCGAACCGCTGGCGCTGCCGCCGCGCTGGGCGCCGCAGCCGATGGAGCTGTATCTGCTGGGCAGCCTCGTCTGTTTCGCCATGGTGGCGCTGCTGCTGGTGGCCTTCGTCACCCGCGTCAGCCGCAACCTGTCGGATCGCGACGCCGCGCTCGCCGCCAGCCGCCAGCGCGCGGCAGAGGAAGATCATATCGTCCGCATGGCGCTGCTGGCGTCGGGCGCGGCGCATGAACTGGGCACCCCGCTCTCCTCGATGGCGGTGCTCGTGGGGGACTGGAAGAAGCTGCCGCTCCTCTCCGGCAACCACGAGATGCAGGAGGATCTGGCCGACATGACGGCCGCCATCGCCCGCTGCAAGGCCATCGTCAGCGGCATCCTCGCCTCGGCCGGGGAAGCGCGCGGAATCGCCCCGCAGCCCACCAGCGCGCGGCAGTTCATGGTGGCCATCGTCAATGAATGGCGGGCAGACCGGCGCTATGGCTCCATCGCCTGGACAGACCGGCTGGGCGACGACGCGCCGATGCTGGCAGACCCGGCCTTGCGGCAGGTGATCGGAAACGCCATCGACAATGCGCTGGACGTCTCGCCCGATTGGGTGGGCATCCACGCCATGATCGAAGGGGAGATGCTGGTGCTGGAGATATCGGATCGCGGCCCGGGCTTCACGCCGGAGATGCTGAGCGCCTTCGGCCGCCCCTATCACTCCACCAAGGGCAAACCCGGCGGCGGGCTGGGGCTGTTCCTGCTGGTGAACGTGATCCGCAAGCTGGGCGGGGCCGTGACAGGGGCCAACCGCGCGGAAGGCGGCGCGCTGGTCAGGATCAGCCTGCCGCTGGCCGGGCTGGCGGGCCGGGAGGTTCCAGCATGACCCAGCCGCTGCTGCTGATCGTGGAGGATGACGACGCCTTCGCCCGCACCCTGCAACGCTCGTTCGAACGGCGCGGCTACCGGGTGCTGCACGCCTCGGGCCTCGCAGATGTGGAGCTGCTGCTGCGCAGCCACCGCCCCGGCTTCGCCGTGGTGGACCTGAAGCTGGGCGGCAGCTCCGGCCTCGTCTGCGTGCAACAACTGCGCGCGCACGATGCCGCGATGAAAATCGTCGTCCTCACCGGCTTCGCCAGCATCGCCACCGCCGTGGAAGCGATCAAGCTGGGGGCAGACCATTATCTCGCCAAACCCTCCAACAGCGACGACATCGAAGCCGCCTTCGCCCGCGACGGCGGAGACCCGGACGCCCCCGTGGACGGGCGGCAATCCTCCATCAAAACGCTGGAATGGGAACATATCCACCAGACACTGGTGGAAACCGATTTCAACATCTCAGAAGCGGCGCGGCGGCTGGGCATGCACCGGCGGACACTGGCGCGGAAGCTGGAGAAGCGGCAGGTTCGGTAAGCGGAGTGTCGCGGGGAGCGCAGTTGGCCTCCGGCGGCCCGGGCGCTGCCCGGGACCCGGCAGGGGCGTGACGCCCCTGCACCCCCGAACTTTTTTGTAGCCCCTCCCCTTCAGGGGAGGGGTTGGGGTGGGGGCCATCCGCTTGGCGTGAGGATGGAGTTTATTGCCGGCGGCGCTTTGGGGCGTGTTCCACCCACCTCCCCACACGTCACCCCGGACTTGATCCGGGGTCCAGCTGGTCTTCGGCAACGTTGCGGGTGGAAAGCTGGACCCCGGATCAGGTCCGGGGTGACGGTTGTGGTTGTGGAGAGGGTGGTGGGTTTTCTCAGGGGCCTTCGACAGGCTCAGGCTGAGCGGGTGGGGAGGTTGGGGAGGGGTGTAGAGGTTGATGGATCAGGCCCAGCGTTGCTCCCCTCTCTCCAACTCTCTCCCCAGCGGGGAGAGAGAGTCTGCGTAGCGCCGCAGGCAATCGAATCTGATCACCCGCATGGCGCTGGAGTTGGGGACGCAACGCTAATATTGAGGGTGCAGGGAAATCATTTCCCTGCCGGGTTCCAAGGGCGGAGCCCTTGGCCGCGCGGCGCGCAAAAACCCCTCCGCCCCTCACACCCTCCGCTCTTTCCACCCCAGCAGCCGCAGCGCGTTCAGCACCACCAGCAGGGTGGAGCCTTCGTGCAGCGCCACCGCCGGGCCGATTCCCAGCCCCATTATGGTGGCGGGTACCAGCAGGGCGACCACGCCGAGGCTGACGAACAGGTTCTGCCGGATGATGCTGCGGGTGTGGCGGCTGAGGCCGACGGCGAATGGCAGGTGGGAGAGGTCGTCTGCCATCAGCGCGACGTCGGCGGTTTCCAGCGCCACGTCGGATCCGGCCGCGCCCATGGCGATGCCGACGCTGGCGTTGGCCATGGCGGGGGCATCGTTCACGCCGTCTCCCACCATCGCCACCAGCCCCTCGCCGCGCAGCTTGCGGATGGCGTCCACCTTATCCTCGGGCATCAGGTCGCCCCAGGCTTCGTCCAGCCCGACATCCTTCGCGATGCTTTCGGCGACTCTCTGATGATCGCCGGAGATCATGATCATGCGGCGGATGCCGATCTTGCGCAGCCGTTCCAGCGCGGCGCGGGCTTCGGGGCGCGGCGTGTCCATCAGGCCGATCGCGCCCAGATCGCGGGTGCCATGGCGCACCACCATGCTGGTCTGCCCGGCCTCGCGCAGCGTGGCGATGGCCTGTTGCATTTCGAGCGAGAGCGGCGGGATGTCGCCCGCGCCGAACATCTCAGCCTTGCCGATCAGCACCGGCTCGCCCGCCACCTCGGCGGAGACGCCCTGCCCGGTGAGGCTGCGCAGATTGGCGGCGGCGGGGATCGCCGCGCCCGCCAGCCGCGCCCGCCCGTCCGCCGCGATGGCGCGGGCGAGCGGATGGTCCGACAATTGCTCGACGGCGACGGCGACGGCCAGCAGCTGCTCCTCGGCGACGCCGGGGGCGGGCAGCACGGAGCGGATATGCGGTTCGCCCACTGTCAGCGTGCCGGTCTTGTCGAAGGCGATGGCGTCCAGCGCGCCAAGCAATTCCAGCGGCGCGCCGCCTTTCACCAGCACGCCGCCGCGCGCCGCCCGCGCCACACCGGAGAGCACGGCGCTGGGCGTGGCGATGGCCAGCGCGCAGGGGCTGGCGGCCACCAGCACCGCCATCGCCCGGTAGAAGCTGTCGCGGAAAGGCTCATCCACCACCACCCATGCGAACAGCAGCAGCACCGCCAGCGCCAGCACGGCGGGCACGAAGATGCGCTCAAACCGGTCCGTGAAGCGCTGCGTGGGGGAGCGGCGGGTTTCCGCCTCTGCCACCAGCCGCACCACGCGGGCGAGGGTGGATTCGCTGGCCTTGCGGGAGACTTCGATTTCCAGCGCGCCGCTGCCGTTGATGGTGCCCGCGAACACCCGGCTTTGGCCGGCCACCAGATCGGGCTTCGCGCGCGCCAGCGCGGCGTCTTCCACCGGCCGCTTGTCCACGGGGATGCTTTCGCCCGTGACCGGGGCCTGATTCACGGCGGAGTGCCCGTTCACCACGAAGCCGTCGGCGGCCAGCCGCTCGTCCGGCCGGACGACGATGATGTCGCCCACCTCCAGCTCCGCCACGGGCAGTTCCAGCAGCTCCGTGCCGCGCTTCACCATCGCCGTTTCCGGGGCCAGCTTTGCCAGCGCCTCGATGGCGGTGCGGGCCTTGCCCATCGCATAATGTTCCAGTGCATGGCCAAGGCTGAACAGGAACAGCAGCAGCGCCCCTTCCGCCCATGCCCCCAGCGCGGCAGCCCCGGCGGCGGCCACCAGCATTAGCGTGTCGATCTCGAACCGCTTCAGCCTGAGATTATCGAGCGCCTCTCGCAGGGTGAAGAAGCCGCCGAACAGGTAAGCGCCGATATAGCAGGCGATGGGCAGCCAGCCGGGTGCTGCGGGCAGCAGCTTTTCGATCATGAAGCCCGCGATCAGCAGCGCCCCGCAAGCCAGCGCGAAGATCAGTTCGCCGGCGGAACCGAAGATGCCGCCATGATCGTGGCTGTGGCCATGGTCGCCACCCTTATGCTCGGCATGGCCGTGCGGGCCATGATCATGCCCTTCATGCCCGTCCGCCGGGGCGATCTCTGCCACGTCGTGCACGTCCAGCCGGGCCAGTTCGTCGCGGATCACCGGCTCAGAGGTGATGCGGCGGTCATATTCGATGCTCAGCGCACCCGCGCCATTGGCGTTGGCTTCCAAAATGCCGGGGCGCTCGCGCAAGCTGTCGGCGATGGTGCGGGCGCGGCGCGGGTGCAGCGGGCCTTTCATCTGCCACAGCAGATGGCCCACCCGGTGCGTCACCTCCGCGCCTGCCGCCTCCGCCAGTTCGCGGATGCGCGACAGGCCGATGCCGTCCGGATCATAATGGATGCACAGCAGCGCCCCGCCGCCGGGGGCGGTCGCCACATGCACATCCTCCACACCGCGATGGCCTTTCAGCTCCGCGATCAGCCGGCCCACGCAGGCGTCCGCCGCGTCGGACACCTCTGGCAGCAGCACGGGAATGTCGATCTTCAGTCTGTCCGTCATGGCCTGTTCCTGTTGCCGCCATAGGGGCGACTCGTTATGGCCGCCGCTATGGACCCTGTAGCCACTACAGGGTCAAGCGGCATGAAGGCAGGTGCCATAAAGATCGGCGAACTCGCCCGCGCGACGGGCACGAAGGTGGAAACCATCCGCTTTTACGAGAAGATCGGCCTGCTGGCCGAGCCTTCGCGCACGGAAGGCAATTACCGCGCCTATGGCCCCGCGCATCTGGGTCGGCTGTCGTTCATCCGCCGCTCGCGCGATCTTGGCTTTTCGCTGGATCAGGTGCGGGCGCTGCTGTCGCTGTCCGATGATCGCAACCAGCCCTGCGACGCCATCGACCTGATCGCGCGCGAACATCTGCGCGCGGTGGATGCGAAGATCGCCGACCTGATGGCGCTGAAGCAGGAACTGCAATCCATCGTCGGGCAAAGCCACAGCGGATCGGTTTCCACCTGTCGCATCGTCGAAGCGCTGGAGCCGCTGCCGCACTGACGGGCGCGGCGCTGAGCCTTTTGCACGGGCCATCGCAACCCTATCTGGGAACCCAAGCGGCGGCCTCGTTCACGAAGGCCGCCTTCGGAGACCTGATATGAGCAAGAAAATTCTCGGCCGTTACGGCAACAATCGCGGCCATTGGGTGGGCGATGGGTTCCCGGTCCGCTCGCTCTTTTCCTACAACAGCCTTGGGCTGCGCATCAGCCCGTTCCTGCTGCTGGATTATGGCGGCCCGCATTATTTCGAACCCACCAGCGAACGGCGCGGCGTGGGCCAGCATCCGCACCGGGGCTTCGAAACCGTGACCATCGTTTATGATGGCATGGTGGAGCATAAGGATTCCGCCGGAAACGGCGGCATCATCGGCCCCGGCGATGTCCAGTGGATGACGGCGGGCGGCGGCATCCTGCACGAGGAATATCATGCCCCGGCCTTCGCCAGAACCGGCGGGCCGTTCCGCATGGTGCAGCTGTGGGTGAACCTGCCCGCGAAGGACAAGATGGCCCCCGGCGGCTATCAGGGCATCACCTCCGCCGACATTCCGGTGGCGGACCTGCCCGGCAGCGCGGGCACGGCGCGGATCATTGCGGGTGAGCTGAACGGCACCAAAGGCCCGGCGAAGACCTTCACGCCGATCAACGTCTGGGATCTGCGGCTCACGCCGGATTCGGATCTGCGGCTGGAGCTGCCCGAGGGGCATAATGCGATGCTTGTCGTGCTGTCCGGGCATATCTCCGTGTCCGGCGCGGATGGCGCGCGGGCGGAAGCGGGAGAGGCGGAAGTGCTGCTGCTGAGCCGCGAAGGCGCAGGCATCGACATCCACGCCAACGGCGACACCACCCTGCTGGTACTGACCGGCGAGCCGATCGACGAGCCCATCGTCGGCTATGGCCCGTTCGCGATGAACAGCGAGGCGGAAATCCGCCAGGCCGTGGATGACTTCAACAGCGGTAAGTTCGCCGCCGCTGCCTAACAGAACGGCCCGGCCCCCGCACACCCACGGGGGCCGGGCTTTTCGCGTTGGTCGGGGCCGGTCAGGCCTCTGGGCCGCCCCGTTCAAGCCCGAAGCGGGGCTGTTGAAGTGACCGGCAGCGTCTGAACACAAGGCAGCTTCCGGTCTTTCAATCACCGTTGGCGTCCACACGGTTCGTGTCGCTATAAGCCGACCGAAACCAAGTCAGATGAAGCGACACATGGCCCGCAAGCGTTCGAAACACGATCCCTATGATCATCTGCCGCCCGAAGACGAGGCGGCGGCAGCGCCCCTGCTCTGCTGGCTTTGCGGCCGGCCGACCGGCAAGACCATTGTCTGGCACCATCCCGTGCCCAAAAGTCGCGGGGGTCGCGATGTCGTGCCGATGCACGGCATCTGCCAGCAGACGCTGATCAGCAATTTCACCAATTCCGAACTGCAGCGCCACGGGATGGATGTGGCGGGCCTGCTGGACAATCCGAACGTGCGCAAATTCGTGGATTGGGTGGCGAACAAGGATCCGGACTTCACCGCGACCATTGCGAAGAAGCAGCGCTGAAGGCCCTGCTTTCGTGACTGGCTCACCTCCCTCCATTCGCGTCGCCGCGCTGTATAAATTCGCCCGGCTGAACGATTGCGACGCGGTTCGCCGCAAACTGGCGCGCGTGTGCGACGCCGGGGGCGTGCGGGGTACGCTGCTGCTCGCGGGCGAGGGGATCAACGGCACGATCGCCGGATCGGAGCATGGAATCGAAAACGTCCTTGCCTTCATCCGCGGCCTGCCGGGGTTCGGCGACCTGGAGGTCAAATACGCAGCCGCTGAGACGATGCCATTCCATCGCATGAAGGTTCGGCTGAAGCGCGAGATCGTGACGATGGGCCAGCCTGGGATCGATCCGCTGACGGGGGCTGGGCATTATGTGTCGCCGCAGAACTGGAACGCCCTCATCAGCGAGCCGGGGACGATCGTGATCGACACGCGCAACGATTATGAAGTCGCGGTCGGCAGCTTTGCCGGTGCGATCGACCCGAAGACAGCCAGCTTCCGCGATTTTCCCGCATGGTTCCGCGCCGAACGCGAGCGGCTGCTGGGATCGGGCCGTCCGCCGAAAATCGCGATGTTCTGCACCGGCGGCATCCGCTGCGAGAAATCGACGGCCTTCCTGAAGGCCGAGGGCATCGAGGAGGTTTATCACCTGCAGGGCGGAATCCTGAAATATCTGGAGACCGTCCCTGCCGAACAGAGCCTGTGGGAAGGGGAATGCTTCGTGTTCGACCAGCGCGTCGCGGTCGGCCATGGGCTGGAAGCCGGGACGCATGTGCTCTGTCACGCTTGTCGTCGGCCGGTGAGCAGCGCGGATCAGGCATCGCCGCTCTACGTCTCCGGCGTCAGCTGCCCGGCCTGCCATGCGGTGCGCACGGAAGCCCAGCGCGCAGGCTATGCCGAACGCGACCGGCAGGAACAACTCGCCAAAGCGCGCGGCACGGCGCATATCGGTGCCCGCGCGGAAGGGCTGGCAACACGCCAGACAGCAAATCGCAAGCTCGTTTCGCAGTGACGCTCGCTGCAAATAATCGACTGCTCTTGTTGTGAAAGCCGAAGGTCGGCTCTGCCGCCGACTTGCACGCCTGCAACGCCGCACCGGGCGGCGGCACTGGGCGGCAGAACCCGGCTTCGGGCGATGATGGAAACCTGCGCTTCGCTGTTCCGGCTGGAGGAGATCGGGGACGCCAGCCGCCTGACGACGGCTGGTGCCCCCAGGCGAACGATCGCTCTCAATCTCCGATAGCGAGCTGCACATTTCGCAGCGATGGTCTGGCCCTCAGTTCATGGTGGATATTGCCAGTCGTCGCCGACGCGTCACGAGACCGATGGCACCGAAGCCGATGACGAGCATCGCCCAACTGGCCGGCTCGGGAACGGCGTTGAAGGCCGCGCCATCCAGTGCCCACTGGCCGACTGCTTTGCCGGTTGCGAGGCCCGCCTCATTGTCGAAGCGATAGTGGATACCGCCCCACAGCCGGCTGTCCGCGGCGTCCTGCGCGGCGTCCGCAAGGCTGTCGAAGCTGCGGGTATAGGCACCAATCGTGAAGGTGAACGGCTGGTCGTCTCCGAACAGGCTGGCAAGCACGGTGGCAGCTGCACCCGACTGGGTCGAGTGGGTGGAGATATAGCTCGGGTGGTTCGGCGCCGGGAATAGCGAGTTCCACGACGGGTCGGCTTCGGTCAGCGCGTTGCCGTCGATGTCGGCCATTCGGATCGCGGTCACGGGGCGCCAGAGATCATATTCGTATTTTGCGTCGAAGCCGGCGATGAGCGCATCGGCAATGCTGGTGGAAAGAAGTGCGAAGGCGCGGGCGTAGCCAAGCGTGGTGAGCCCTTCGTCCTCCGCAACGATAAGGCCGACGCGCATCCAGGGGGTGGCGTTGGACGAACTCCAGAACCAGGCGCTGTCGGTCTGGTCAGCGGTGCGCGTCAGGCTGCCTAACGAGCCGATCTCCTTCACCTCGTTGAAGGCGGCGGCATATTCGGCGCTGTCGAGCGCCGGAGGGGGACCGGCACGAAACTGATCGCCCGAGGTGAGGTTGAAGGGATCGACGTCGCCCCAGTGCGGAAGCGCCGCCGGAAGATTGCCGGGCGGGGTCGGCTGCCAGTCGCCCGGGTCGCTTCCCGGAACCCACGGCGCACCGGGTGCGGAACCGTCCCCCACACGTTTTGCAAGGATCGCGCTGGCATGTGCGCTTCCGTTGGCGATGCCGGCAGCCTTGGCCGGGCCGTCAGGTATGAGCGCAAGGCTGCTGGCCAGCGCCGCTGCATAGGTTGGCGCGTTGGCGGGATTCAACGCCACCAGCACATCATGCGCGGCCTGCGAGGCGGCAGCGCGCGGATCGCCGCCACTGCCGGACACGCCCGACAGGTAGGACTTGTTCTTGTAGCCGCTGGCGGCGTTGACCGCATCGTGCATGGCAATGTTGGCAATGGCATAGATGCGCGCCTGCACCGGTGCTCCGCCGGGCACATGGGTGATCATCAGATCGTTCCAATACAGAACGGGATCATCGTCGATGGTGATTTCCGCGAGCGCCGGCGTCGCGAGGGTGGCCAGAAGAATTGCGGTCGAAAGGCGGGTGAGCATCGGATCACTCCTGTGCCGGCAGCCGGCCCCCAGTGGCGGCTGCCAGATGGCCAAGAGGCACGAACGGCCCTGTAAACCCCATTTGCGGGACTGATTTTGTGCTGATTAAAGGCTGATTTCCCCTGTGGTCGGCACTCAGCGCGTCAGCGAGATGTCCGGTCGGGTGCCTGTTTCCCGCCAATAGTCGTCAAGCCCGATGCGGCGGATCAGGGCCTGATGCCGGGGGTCTCGTCGAAGCAGCGCAGCCTTTTCGGAAAAGAAGATCGACGTCTTGCGGCGGTCATAGCTGCCCGGCGGCGGCCAGCCCCGGCCGCCAAAGAAGAAGCTTTCGAGGATGGCAAAGCACGGATCGACAGCACCGAAAACACAAAGATAGGCGATAGCGGAAATGTAGCTGATGTTTGGCGCATCCACGATGGCCTGAACGAGGCCGGTGCGGTCAGCCGCCGGATCTTCGACGGCCTTCGCGATCCGGCTGAGGAAGGCATAGTCCGGCGGCGGCTGGTCCGGAAACAGCGCCGGACGCGCGCTTGTATCTTCGACGAGTGCGACCGCCTCCGCCGACCGGCCGGTGGTCAGCAGAAAATCGAAGCGGGTCTGCCATGATGGAAAGCTCTTCGGCCACAGGCGCAGCGCGTCGTCGAGCCGCGTGTCCGCCTCAACCAGCTCACCTGCACCCCACAGCCCCCAGGCCAGCATCATCTGGTTTGCGGGGTGATAGGGCTCGATCGCCAGCGCGCGCCGGAAATGGACGATTGCCTCGCGCCAGCGGCCGGTGTCGCACAGCAGCCAGCCGAGCGCACTTTCATATTCACCCGAAGCTGCGGGGGCCTTCAGCGCCAACAGCGCCCGTTCGTTTGCAGCCCAGTTGCGGAAGTTCGGGCGGATGGTGGCAAGCGCAAGGCGCGCGTTGAAATTGGCCGGATCGATCTGCAAGGCCCGTCGGGCGGCACTTTCGGCCCATGCTGCGACGGAAACAATCTGGTGCTGCTCCACGGAATCGAGTGTTTTCTGGCGCGCCAGGGCCAGCGCGCCCCAGGCTTCGGCGGAACCGGGATCGACCTCGGTCGCGCGCACAAGATAGGCGATCGACTGGCCTGAGGATTCGGGAAGCCCGGTAAGTTCCGCTTCATGGGCCTTGACGATCAACTGTTCGGCTTCGCTCAAATGCGCGTCAGGGGGATTGCCAAGGCGCCATATGGCGGCACCGCCAATCGCCGCGATCGCAAAGGCTCCAGCACCGACGAGAAAGCCGCGGCGATCCTTTTCCTGTGCAGGGTCGGGCGGAGGCGCAGGTTGGGGAACAGGTTCGCTGCCCTCGGAATATGTGTCTTCGGCACCCTCCGCCTTCAACAGGTAACCAACCTTGGTGACGGTATGCACCTCGAACCCGCCGAGGTTTGCGGACAGTGCGCGGATACGCGAAATAACGCGCTGGATGGCGTTATCGGCAACAATGCGACCGTCCCAGCAGCGTTCCACCAGATCGTCTCGACTGACAACACAGCCGTCTGCCTCTGCGAGCGCGACAAGCACCATCATGACGCGCGATTCGACCTGACGCGTTACCTTCCCGCGCCTGATGGTCAGCCGCGAGGGATCAAAAAACACATCCCCCAGCGAGAAGGCCGGCTCGTCGGCGAGTGAAATCCGCTCGTTCGATATCAGCCGGCGCAGCATCGACAGGCCTCCCGATTGGGACTTCCATAGCGCAGTTCGGGGCCCTGCGGAAAGCTTGTTGTACCCGGCCGTCAAGCGATTTCGGAGCGTTGAGGGTGCAGGGAGAAACCCATCGCTCTTGAAGTTGGTGCCGGGCATTCCGGTTTCGGCTGCCGCCTATCAGGCCGTAAACTCATAAATTGCCTCCCTCGTGATGGCCCGGAGAGGTCGGGGTTTGGCAGCCCGGTGGCGCGCTCAGTTCGCTTGCCAACTATCGTCAGATAGCTGGTCTCAGCTCCCGTACGGCCCGGTTCTCATCTTCGTCCGCTTCGGCCGCCAGCAGCCGAAATCGATGGATTCAGCTGTGGGGGCATGGCCTCCCAGTGCATGTTGTGTGGCTGATGGTCCACGCAGCATGAAAGGTTATGCGCAGGGTGCGGGCGCTATGCTGGGCCAACATCAGGCCTATGCTGAACCGCAAGCGCCGATCCGTCTTTAGCGCTTTCCTCCAAGAGCCCGTTTGAGAACTGTCCGGGTCGGTCCTGCGGGTCTTTTCCGCGCCTGCCACGTCGCGGGAACGTGCCACGATGCCCCGGCATCGCGGTATTCCCCGCTCCTTGCAGGCACGAAAAACCCAGCGCAGGCCCTCAACCGCCCAATTCCCAAACGGGCTCTAACTCAACTCCATCCGCATCTGGTTAAGACATAGTGATTTTGTAGATTAGTAGATGGCGATACTGACGGATACCCGCGCCGAATAGTTCACGTCGCTGTTGCGTGTCTTGTCTGCGCCGATACCGACCTTCCACGAATAATCCCAGCTGCCGCCCTTCACCCGGGCTTCTCCCAGCCAGCTGCTATCCAGACCGTCCGGATTGATGGTGAAGGTCTCGCCATCTTCAAAATTGGCCCGCGTGCTGCCCAGCCCGCCGGCCAGCACGCTGCGCCGCCCGCCTTCCAGCTCGAACGCCAGACCATGATAATCCTTGCGCGGCGGTCCGATAACGTAAGACAGGGCAAGGGTCGTCGAAGCGCTGAGGGCGCTGCTGTTGCGCCTGCCGACCGTCAGGTCGATCGCTTCTCCGCCGCCGGATTCGGTGTATCCGGTTTCACTCAGGCGGAACCATTCCAGCCCCAGTTTCGGGCGGATGGTAAAGCGTTCCGACGGCTCGATATCATAGGATGCGCCTCCCATGCCGGAGACCAGCCAGCCCTTCCATTTGCCGGAGGTGGAGTAGCTGAAATCGCTGTCGTCGGCGGTGCCGTCTACCGTGCGCGAGCCGGAGAAGGAGCCGTGGGCCGCACCCAGCCTGGCATAGGCATAGAAGGGGCCTTCGCGGCCCGTCCGCCAAAATGCGCCAATATCATGCTGCGAAGCATTGATTTTCCCCGTGCCGCCATTGTTGTTGATGCTGCTGGCCAGGAAGGCATAGGAGCCGCCGATGTAGCCGATATCGGTCACCCACTCGAACCCGCCGGACAGCCCCCAGCCGCTCGACTTGTAGCTGTTGGTTCCCGTCGCATGGCGATTGCTGCGCCAGTAGACAGGCTCCAGCCAAAAGCCCATGTCGCCCGTCTCGGTCGTGGAAAATTCCGAGTCACGGTCCATCACATGCCGTGAAACAAGCCGCGTGCCGCGCGTGACAGCGTCGAATACGGCACCGCTATGGTCTGGCAACATTTGTGCGATGAGCGTTTGCAGCGTGTCCCCATCCATGATGTCGAGGAAGCTCTGCGAAATGACGTCGTCGGTCAGCGCCGCGGTCAGAATGGCGTCATATCCGCTTGCGGCCGCGCTTGTCAGCCCGACCTCGCTCGAGGTCTTGCGGCGGATCACAAGCGTCAGGTCGGTTTCGGTCGCGGTCACCGAACCCGCGAACACATATGGAAGCTGGGTGGCGGCTTCATCGAACTCCGGATTCCCGTCGATGTTGGCCGCGCTCAGGATAACATAGCTGCCTTCGGCGCCCTGCAGCGAGTTGATCTTTGCCGAGATGGTGGCGCCGCTATCGAACGAGGCGATGCCCGCATAGATGTGGGAACTGGTGCCCGTCTGGCCATCGATATAGGCGGTAAGCGTGCCGTCTGCCTTTCAATTACCCACAAGTGGTCGCGAGCGTGATTCCGTTGGCCGCATGAGCATTGCCCGTCTGGAATCAAGCATGATTCATTCCCTGGCACCTGAATCGGTTGGCGGGGTGCAACGTGGAGACGTCCGTTTTCGATGCGGCAGGATGGGCTGACGGGGAAGTCGATCCCGCCGCCTTTCGTGATAAGCGACTGGGCGAACGGCTTCGAACGATGCTTAAGCAGATGGCAGGAGCGATTGGCGCACCGATACCGATGGCGTGTCAAGACTGGGCCAATACAAAGGCGGCCTACCGTTTTTTGTCTAATGGCTCGGTGAACGAGGGAGACATACTTGCCGGGCATTTTCAGGCGACACGGACACGCGCGGCGGCGCTTGAGGGGTTCATCCTGGTTTTACAGGACACCACCGAATTCTCCTATCAAAGGCGCAATCCTGAAACGATTGGCGCCATCGGGCTTGCGCCGAGCCGGCGTGATGAGAATGGTCGGCTTCGGCTTCATACGGTCTGCGGCCTGCTCATGCACTCCAGCCTTGCGATCACGACTGAGGGATTGCCACTGGGTCTGACAGCGGCGAAATTCTGGACCCGCACCAAGTTCAAGGGCGCCAACGCGTTGAAGCGGCGGATCAATCCCACGCGCGTGCCGATCCAGGAGAAGGAGAGCTACCGC
>NZ_VFSU01000003.1 GCF_006385875.1 Sandaracinobacter neustonicus
CATGAAAGCTATGGTCGGCGCTTCCTGTTCGGGGTGAACTACCGGTTCTGAGCCGGGTTCGAGGGAGACGTTGCGATGAAGGGGTTGCTCGCCGCGACCATGCTGATGGCCGGGCTTTCCGCGCCTGCGACAGCGCAGGACTATCGGGACCGCCCGGCCAGCGACGAGCTGATCTACTTCCTGCTGCCCGACAGGTTCGAGAATGGCGATCCCGCGAATGATCTCGGCGGCCTGAAGGGTGGGCGGCTGGATCATGGCTTCGATCCGACGGCCAAGGGCTTTTTTCTTGGCGGCGACCTGAAGGGGCTGACCAATCGGCTGGATTATATTCAGGGGATGGGGGCGACGGCGATCTGGCTGGGGCCGATTTATCGCAACAAGCCCGTGCAGGGGCCGAAGGGCGAGGAATCGGCGGGCTATCACGGATATTGGATCACCGATTTCACCACCGTCGATCCGCATTTCGGCACGGAGGCCGATCTGAAGGCCTTCATCGCCGCGGCCCATGCGCGCGGGATGAAGGTGTATCTGGATATCATCACCAATCACACGGCCGACGTGATCCGCTATCGCGAATGCCCGGACACCGCCTGCGCCTATCGCAGCCGGGCGGACTATCCTTTCACCCGCCGGGGCGGGCCGCGCGGCGAGCCGATCAACGACCGCTTTTTGGGCGACGCCGCCGAGCATCAGACGGCAGAGAATTACGCCCGGCTGAGCGATCCGCGCTGGGCCTATACCCCTTATGTGCCCAAGGGTGAGGAGCGGGTGAAGAAGCCGGACTGGCTGAACGACCCGATCTATTACAACAACCGGGGCGACAGCATATTCAAGGGCGAAAGTTCCATCCTGGGCGATTTCGTGGGGCTGGACGATGTGATGACGGCGCACCCGCGCGTGGTGCAGGGCATGATCGACATCTATGGCGGCTGGATCGACCGTTTCGGCGTGGACGGCTTCCGCATCGACACCGCCCGCCATGTGAACCCGGAATTCTGGCAGGCCTTCGTGCCTGCCATGCTGGCGCGGGCGAAGGCGAACGGCATCCCGAATTTCCACATCTTCGGCGAGGTGCTGGACCCGGATGCGGGCAGCCTTGCGCGCTTCACCCATGTGGATCGCTTCCCCGCGCTGCTGGATTTCGCCTTTCAATCCGCCGTGCAAAAGGTGGTGGCCGAAGGCGCGCCGCCCTCCGGGCTGACCCGGCTGTTCTATATGGACCCGCTTTATGCAGGCGGGGAGGGCGTGCCGCTGCAATTGCCGACCTTCCTTGGCAATCACGACATCGGCCGCTTTTCAACTTTCGTGCGCAAGGCCAACCCGGACGCCAGCGACGCCGAACAGCTGGCACGGGTGAAACTGGCCCATTCCATGTTGCTGTTGTTGCGTGGCGTTCCCACCATCTATTCCGGTGACGAGCAGGGGTTCGTGGGTGATGGCCATGATCAGGACGCGCGCGAACCGCTGTTTCCCAGCCAGGTCGCGGTCTATAACGACAATCGGCTGTTGGGGACCGCTGCGACGACGGCAAGCGCCAATTTCGACACCGCGCATCCGCTCTATCGCCATATCGCGGCGCTGGCGAAGCTGCGCGCGATCGAACCTTCGCTTCGGGGTGGCGTGCAACGGGTGCTGAACGCAGATGAGGAGCCGGGCCTGTTCGCAGTGGCGCGCCGATTGCCGGAAGGGAACCGGGGGCCGTTTATCGACACCATCATTGCCTTCAACACCTCGTCAAAGCCGCTGAAGGCCAATGTGATGATCGACCCGCGCATCGAGGTGACAAAGTCGCTGTGGGGAAATTGCGCCCAGCCGTCCGCACCTGGAACGCTGCCGGTGGAGATCGAGCCGTTCGGAACGTTGGTATGCGCCGGCGCGGTGGCTGTGCAATGAGCAACGAAATGCCCTGGTGGAAGGGCGCGGTAATCTACCAGATATATCCGCGCAGTTTTCAGGATTCGAACGGAGACGGTATCGGAGACCTGCCCGGGATCACGCGCCGGCTGGAATATGTCGCCAGCCTTGGCGTGGATGCGATCTGGTTGTCGCCCTTCTTTAGATCCCCAATGAGGGATTTCGGATACGACATCGAGGACTATTGCGATGTCGACCCAACATTCGGAACTCTGGCGGATTTCGATGCGCTGGTTGCGCGGGCCCATGCGCTTGGGCTGAAGGTGATCATCGATCAGGTTTATGCACACAGCTCTGATCGCCATGCATGGTTCCAATCAAGCCGGGAAGGGCGACATGGGACGCATGCGGACTGGTATGTGTGGGTTGACCCCAAGCCGGACGGCAGCCCGCCCAACAACTGGCAGTCCGTGTTTGGTGGCCCTGCCTGGACATGGGATGCGCGCCGCCGCCAATATTATATGCACAATTTCCTGCGCGAGCAGCCACAGCTCAACCTGCACAACCCGCAGGTGCAGGACGCCCTGCTGGCCACCGCGCAATTCTGGCTGGATCGCGGCGTGGACGGCTTTCGCGTGGATGCCATCAACTTCGCCATGCACGATCCGCTGCTCAGGGATAATCCGCCTGCGCCGCCGGGGCCGCGCACGCGGCCGTTCGACTATCAACTCAGGCGTTACAACCAGTCCCACCCGGACATTCCCGGTTTCCTGGCGCGTTTACGGGTGTTGCTGGACAGTTATGGCGCAACCTTCAGCGTTGCTGAGGTGGGTGGCGACGATCCCATCCCGGAAATGCGCGTCTTCACAGCCGGGAACAGCCATCTGAACTCAGCCTACAGCTTCGCCTTTCTCTATGC
>NZ_VFSU01000004.1 GCF_006385875.1 Sandaracinobacter neustonicus
GGGATTCGCGCGTACCGGTTGGGGTTTCCGGGCGGGCAAAGCCCGCCCGGTCCGCCTTGGGTTGGATTTGGGGAAGGGGGAAGAAAAGGAAGGAAGGAAGGGGCGCGGCAAAGCCGCGCCGTCGGACACGCAGAAAAGGCGGGGGAGAGACCCCGCCTTTTCTCGTGCCGTCCGATCGCGCACGCGAGTCTGCGGGCCAGCGCTGCGCGCTGACCGCAGCCGCTTAGCGCTTCGAGAACTGGAAGCTACGACGTGCCTTGGCCTTACCGTACTTCTTCCGCTCAACAGCGCGGCTGTCACGCGTCAGGAAGCCGGCCTGCTTCACAGCCGTGCGCAGGGTCGGTTCGTAGCGGGTCAGCGCCTGAGCGATGCCGTGCTTCACCGCACCGGCCTGGCCGGAGAGGCCGCCGCCGACGACGGTGGCGACCACGTCATACTGGTCGCGGCGCTCGGCCACGTCGAACGGCTGGTTGATCACCAGACGCAGCGTGGGACGGGCGAAATAGACGGTCTGGTCGCGGCCGTTGACCACGATCTTGCCGGAGCCGGGCTTCAGCCACACGCGGGCCACGGCATCCTTCCGACGGCCGGTCGCATAGGCGCGGCCGAACTTGTCGAGGATCTGCGGGCGCAGCGCCACGGGCTCCAGCTGGACCGGGGCCGAGGCGGTTTCCACGGCCGGGGCGGCGGCGGCGGCCACGGCGACGGGGGCCGGGGCGGCGGCTTCGGTCTGCTGCAGCTTCGCGAGATCCGCGAGGCTCATGCGGCTGTCCTGGAAGCCCTGTTCTTCGGTGTTGTTCTCGCTCATTGCGCGGCAACCTTGGTTTCGACCTGGCTGCCCAGGACATTCTTGCGGTTCATCGAGGCGACATCGAGCACCTCGGGGTTTTGCGCGGCATGCGGATGCTCGCTGCCGGCGAAGACGCGCAGGTTGCGCATCTGCTGGCGGCCGAGCGGCCCACGCGGCACCATGCGTTCCACGGCCTTTTCAAGCACGCGTTCCGGGAAGCGGCCTGCCAGCACCTTGTCTGCGCGGACTTCCTTGATGCCGCCGGCATAGCCGGTGTGGCGGTAGTAGGTCTTTTGCGAGGCCTTGCGGCCCGTGAAGCGCACCTTATCCGCGTTGATGACGATGACATTGTCACCGCAATCGACGTGGGGGGTAAAGCTGGCCTTGTGCTTGCCGCGCAGGCGGTTGGCGACGATGGAAGCCAGACGGCCGACGACGAGACCGTCGGCATCGATCAGGATCCACTTCTTTTCGACCTCGGCGGGTTTCGCCGAGGCAGTGGTGCGGGTGAGCATCGCTTGTCCTTGGGTTGAAGATAATCAGTTCAGGCGCGGGCCACTACGGCAACATGCCGGAAATAGCAAGGAAATGACATGTGGTATTTTAATACCGCTGATCGCGACGCCCTGCGGCATGCGCCCCCCACGCCGTTGCCGCGACCACCAGCGCGCCCACTGCCTGATGCAGCACGGCCAGCACGATATTCATGCCCGACATCACCACGGCGATGCCCAGCAGGATCTGCGTGCCAAAGGCGCTGTGGATGGCGATGGAGGCCGGGCGGCTGCCTGCCGCCTTTGCCGCGCGGGCCAGCAGGATCAGTGCAGCCACTGCCACCCACGCCCACCAACGGTGGATGAAATGCACCAGATGCGGATCGTCGGACAGGCTGGCGAAGCCCGAAAACTGTGCGTTTTCAGGGAAAAAGCGGCCGTTCATCAGCGGCCATGTGTCAGACGCCCAGCCCGCGTTCAGGCCCGCGACCCATGCACCGAACAGCAGCTGGATGAACAGGATGGCGGCGGTGATCGCTGCCAGCGGGGTGAGACGAGACGGCCGCGCGGCCGGGTTGGCGGCGAGTGCGCGCAGATCGAGCGCTGTCCAGATCAGCCCGGCGAGGATGGTAAGCGCGGTGAGGAGGTGCACAGCCAGCCGATAATGCGAGACATCGGTGCGGTCCGAGAGGCCCGAGGCCACCATCCACCAGCCGATCGCGCCTTGCAGCCCGCCCAGCGCCAGCAGTGCGACGAGCCGCAGACCATAGCCCTTTGGAATGGCGCGGCGGACAGCGAACCACGCCAGCGGCAGCGCGAAGGCCAGCCCGATCAGCCGTCCCAGCAGCCGGTGCACCCATTCCCAGAAGAAGATGAACTTGAAATCCTGCAGGCTCATGCCCTGATTCAGTTCCTTATATTCCGGGATTTGCTGGTATTTTTGGAATTCGGCGAGCCATTGCGCCTCGTTCAGGGGCGGGATCGCGCCTGTGATCGGCTTCCATTCGGTGATGGAGAGGCCGGATTCGGTGAGGCGGGTGATGCCGCCCACCACCACCATCGCGAATACGAGCATGGCGACGGCGAGCAGCCAGTTGGCGAGCGCTGCCGGGCGGGCGGTGGGGGGCGTGAGAGTGGGGCTGGACATGATCGCGGGCTTCTTAGACCCGGTGGCAGCGCGGCAAAAGGGTGGTTGGGCTCTTTCGGTTCGCCGACAATCCGCCTAGGTTCACCGCAGATATGGAAAACGACAAGACCCCTGAGACCCAGCCGATTCCGCTGGAATCCCCTGTTTCTCCCCCGCCCGTGGATGTTCCGGCCATGCCGGTTTACCCCGCGCCGCATGCGGCCGGGCAGTTGCCTGCGAGTTGGGAATGGCCCTCTGTGCACCCCGAGGCATGGAAGTTCGCGCCCGTTGCGGGCGGGCTGGCGCTGCTGCTGTTCATCTTTGGCTGGAGCTTCATTGCGTGGCCGCTGGTGGCGCTGACCTTCTTCATCTGCGCCTTTTTCCGCGATCCGAAGCGGGCGTCTCCGGCAGGCGAGGGGCTGATCCTGTCTCCGGCGGACGGGCTGGTGAGCCAGATCATGACGGTGGAACTGCCGCGCCAGTTGGTGGGGGAGGGCGCGTTGCAGCCCGGCACCGCCACGCGCATTTCCGTGTTCATGTCTGTGTTCGACGTGCACATCAACCGCGCGCCGATCGGCGGCACCGTGACGCGCATCGCCTATGTGCCCGGCGCGTTCCTGAACGCCGATCTGGACAAGGCGAGCGAGGAAAATGAGCGGCAATATTTCCTGATCGAAGGCGCGGACGGCACGAAAGTGGGCTTCACGCAGATCGCCGGGCTGGTGGCGCGGCGGATCGTGGGCTTTGTGCGCGAGGGATCGATGGTGGGCTCCGGCCAGCGCGTGGGGCTGATCCGCTTTGGCAGCCGCGTGGATGTGTTCCTGCCCGAAGGCTATGCGCCGCAGGTGGTGAAGGGGCAGCGGGCGGTGGCGGGCGAAACCGTGCTGGCCGTGCGCGGCGCGGCACCGGCCCGGCCGGGGGCGCTGCAATGAGCGAGGCCCCGAAGGCAGAGCCGAAATTGAGAGATCAGGCGCAGCCGGGGCTGCCGCTGCGGGCGCTGATTCCCAATGCGATCACCATGCTGGCACTTTGTTCCGGCGCGACCGGCGTGCGATTCGCCATCAGCGGCGAATTTGACAAGGCGGCGGCGGCAATCGTGATCGCGGCGCTGCTGGACGGGATTGATGGCCGGGTCGCTCGGCTGTTGCGCGGCACCAGCCGCTTTGGCGCGGAGCTGGATTCGCTGTCTGACGTGATCGCCTTTGGGGTGGCGCCTGCGCTGATCCTGTATCTGTGGGCGCTGGAGGATCTGGGCCGGGCTGGCTGGGTGGTGGCGCTGGCGCTGGCCGTGTGCTGCGCGCTGCGGCTGGCGCGGTTCAACACGGCGCTGGATCAGGAGGAACTGCCGAAAAAGCGGCTGGGTTTCACCACCGGCGTGCCGGCACCTGCTGGCGCGGGCATGGCACTGATGCCGCTGTTCTGGAGCCTCGCGCATGACGGTGCGCTGGACCCTGACCCGCACAGCCGGGCCATCATGGTGGCGGCGGTGACGGGGATCACGGCGTTTCTGATGGTGTCGTCCTTGCCCGGCTGGGGCTTCAAGGCTGTTCGCATTCCGCGCAGCGCCCGGCTGTTCGTGCTGGCGGCAGTGGGTATTTTCGCGGCGGCGCTGGCGCAGGCCCCCTGGCTGACGCTGTTTGCCATTGCGCTGATCTATACGCTGGCTTTCCCCTTCGCGACGGTGCGCTACAACCAGTTGCGCAAGATCGAACTGGCGGAACGAGCCGGGGCTTAAGCCGCCAGCCGCCGCCCCGGCGCGGTGCACGGGGTGGTGCGGGCCGCCGGGAAAGGGATGACATTGGATTCGCCCGTTCCGCCTGCCGCGAGCAACATCTGAACCGGTTGTGGCCCGCGCAGGGCAGCAGCGAAAGACGGCGCGCGCCGCCACAGCAGGCCGGCGTTCAGCCCCAGAATCGCCAGCAGAGCAAGCGGGCCGATAAGTGCGGTGGTAGTGGCGATCATCCGCTTTGTTCCCTCTTCCGAATCAGTTGCTGATACGAATGTTCCGTTTTTGTTCCAATTGAGTCAAGTCCGCTTAGGGCTGAATTGATTCCGCTTGTTTCTCATGCGGTTGCGGGGGTTGGGGGCAGGCGCAGGCGGAATGTTGTGGGCATGGCGGGTTGCAGGCTGAGCTCGCCGCCCTGTGCGCGGGCGATCTGCCGGGCGAGGCTGAGGCCGATTCCGCTGCCGCCCTCTTTGGTGGTGAAGAAGGGGCGGAAGATGCGGTCGCGCAGGTCCGGGGCGACGCCCGGCCCGCTGTCTTGCACGCTGATGGTGAGGCCGGTGGCGTTGGCGCTGAACGCCAGCTGCACGGCGGCGGGTGAGGCTCCGGAGATGGCGGCTTCCGCACCATTGTTCATAAGCGCCCAGATCGCTTGCGTCAGTTGGTCCCGGTCGAGCAGGGCGGGGCCTTCCGCCTTCACCTCCACGCTTAGCGCCACGCGTCCCCCCCATTGCAGATGGAACAGGCGGGCCAGATCCTCTGCCAGCTGGTGCAGATCGGTTGGCGCGGGCGCGGGGTTGGGCAGCCGCGCCAGCGCCCGGTAGGCAGTGGTGAAGCGCATCAGCCCGTCGGTGCGGCGCGCCAGCGTGCCGAGGATTTCCGGCAGCAACCTGTCGCGCGTGTCCGGGCGCTGCATCGCCTGTTCGGCGCTTTCAGCCAGCGAGACAATGGGGGCGAGGCCGTTCAGCAGTTCATGGCCCAGCGTCTCGATCATGTCGGAGGCGGCGCGGGCTTCGGCGACGCGCTCCACCGCTTCAATGTCGATCAGCGCCACCACGCTGAGGCTGCTGCCCGGCGCCTGAACCCTGTCGATCCGCCACAGCCGCCCTTCGATGCGCACCTGCGGGGAGTCCGGGGAGAGGAGTTCGGGCGGGGCGGGCAGAATCTGATCATCCGTGCCGAACAGTTGGCGGGCGGCGCGGTTCAGCGCGCTGGGGCGTGTGCCCTGCACCCGCACCAGCGGGGTTGGCACCTGATCCAGCAGTATGGGCAACATGGCGGCTTCCTGCTGCTCGGTCAGCTTGTCGTCCGTTTGCCGCCGGGCGCGGGCGGTGAGCTGCCAGTCTGCCGCGAGCACCAGCAGAATCAGCAGCAGGCAGCCCGCGAAGGTGGCCCAGAACTGGTGCATCAGCGCGGCCGCCGCGCCTGCGCCCGCCGCCGCCAGCAGCAGCCCGGCCGCGGCGCGATCAAGTGCGCGGCTAGAGGCCATGCCGGGCCATGCGGCGGTAGAGCGCGCCCCGGCTGAGCCCCAGCGCGGCGGCGGCGTGGCTGATATTGTGGCCATGCTCGGCGAGCGCGGCTGCGATCATCAGCCGCTCGCTTTGGTCCAGATCGTAGGAGGGCAGATCATAGGAGGGCGGGGCGGGTTCGGCAGTGGCTTCCGTTCGGGCGGGGGCCAGCAGGGCCGAATCGATCTCGGCCTCGTCTGACAGCAGCAGCGCGCGTTCCACCGCCAGTGCCAGTCCCCTCACTTCGTCGGGCCATGGGCGGCTGAGGATCAGCGCTTCGGCCGCAGGGGTGAAGCGGGGGGCGGGGCGGCCGTGGCGCAGCGCAGCTTCGCGGGCGAAATGCCGGGCGAGGATCAGCGCGTCGGTGGCGCGGGCGGAGAGCGGCGGCACGGGGATTTCCACGGTGCCGATGCGGGCGCGCAGCGCGGGCGACACGGGCGCAGTTTCCGCGACGATGGCGAACACGCGCAGGTTCGGCGGTAGGCGGCGCAGCAGCCGCTCCGCCGGGATTTCGCCGATCCGGTCTGCATGGCGCAGCAGAACCGCGCCCTCCGCGCCCTCCAGCGCGGCCCATGCGCCGTCATCGCGCAGGTCGATTTCGGCCAGCGGTTGCGCGGCCAGCGGAGAGGCTGCGTGCAGGGCGCGCGCCACCAGACCGCGCCCGCTGCCGGGCGGGCCGGAGATGAGGATGTTCGCCGCAGTCGGCCCCATGCGGGCGATCAGCCGCCGCACCTCTGCCATGGCCGGGCTTTCGCCCAGCAGATGCGCGGGCGGGGCGGAAGGGGCCGTGGCTGTGGCAGGGGCGGGGGCGGGCACGCCTGTCAGCATCGCGGCTTCCACCTTCGCCACCAGTTCGGCATTGCGCCATGGCTTCATCAGGAAATCCCGCGCCCCCGCCTGCATCGCCGCCACGGCGATGCGCACGCCGCTGTGCGCGGTGATCACCACCACGCAGGCGGACGGGTCTTGCGCGAGCAGTCGCTGCAGCGTCGCAATCCCTTCCTCGCCGCCGGTGCGCCCTGCGGTGAAGTTCATGTCCAGCAGGATCGCCCGGTAGCGGTGCGTCGCCAGCCGGGAGAAGGCCTCCTCCGGGTTGGTGGCGACCTCCAGCCGGTGGCCAGCCAGTTCCAGCGCGATCGCCATGGCGCGGGCGACTTCGGGATTGTCATCCACGAGCAGGATATCCGCCGCGCTTGACGATGCGCCGGACTGTCCATTTCCGGACACACTGTTCGCGGATGGACGGTCAGTGTTCGAGGCATTGCTGGAATTATGAGTGTTCATAGCTGGTTAGCAGAATATCCGAATCCGGGCGATACTGTTCACATGATGACTGAACAGTCCGATGACGCAACTCCCCCTGTTCCGGCCCCCGGTGCCGCTATGGATCGCCGGATCGAGCGGCGGCGGCCGCGCTGGCCGCTGCTGCTGGCGGCGATTGCGCTGCCGCTGGCCGGGGTGGTGATCTGGCGGATGCTGCCGGAAAGCGGCTCCACGGATATCGCGGCGGCGGATATCCGCATCGGCACGGTTCAGCGTGCGGCTTTCAACGATTATCTGCCGGTGCGCGCCACCGTTGCCCCGCGCCTGACCACTCTGGTGGGGGCGATGGCGGGCGGTCAGGTGGAGCGGTTGCACGCGCAGGACGGCGATCTGGTGGCGGCGGGGCAGCCGCTGGCCACGCTCTCCAACGCGGAACTGAAGCTGGATGTGTTGTCACGCGAAGCGCAGATCGCCGGGCAGTTGGGCGACCTGTCCGGGCAGGATCTGGCCTTGCAGCGCGACAAGCAGGGCCGCGCGGCGGAACTCGCGCAGGCGAATTACGACCTGATCCGCGCCCGACGTGACCTGTCCATCCGCCAGCAACTGCATGCGGAAGGCTTTGTCTCTGACGCAGGGGTGGAGAGTTTTGCCGAGGAAACCGCCTATCGGCAGCAGCGGCTGAAGCAGTTGCAGGGCGCGCAGGGGCGCGAGGCCGGGATCAGCGCCACGCAGGGGCAGCGGCTGGCGGATACGCGGCAGCGGCTGGCGGGCAATTTGTCTGCCGTGCGCGCCAGCCTTGATGCGCTGGTGATCCGCGCGCCGGCGGCCGGGCGTCTGGTGAATTTCAGCATCCAGCCGGGGCAGGCGCTTAAGGCGGGCGATCCGGCGGGACAGGTGGACAGCGAAGGCCTTTGGAAGCTGGAGGCCGATGTGGACGAATATTATCTGGGCCGGGTGGCACCCGGGCAGAAGGGCCGCACCACCGAAGGCGCGCCGCTGAGCGTGCTGAAGGTGTTGCCCGCCGTGAAGGACGGGCGCTTCCGCACCGAATTGCTGTTCGAAGGCGCGGCCCCGCCGGGGTTGAAGCGCGGGCAGACGGTGGATGTGCGGGTGACGCTGGGCAGCAGCGGCGTGGCCACGGTGGCCCCCGTGGGCGGCTGGCTGGATTCCGGCGCGGGCGGCACGGTGTTCGTGCTGGACGCGGACGGCCGCCATGCCCGCCGCCGCGACGTGAAGATCGGCCGCCGCACGCCCGAGCAGGCCGAGATCCTCTCCGGGCTGGAACCGGGCGACCGCATCATCCTCAGCAGCACGCCCGCGACGCGCGGCGATGTTCTTAACATTCGATAAACGAACAGGAAGTCAGCATGATTCGGCTTGAAAACATCCAGCGCCGCTATGTCTCTGACGAAGTGGAGACGACGGCGTTGAAGGACATCCATCTGCACGTGGAGGCGGGCGAGTTCCTGGCCATCATGGGGCCTTCGGGCTGCGGCAAATCCACCTTGCTGAACACGTTGGGCACGGTGGATCGGCCGACGGGCGGGCGGTATTTGTTTGGCGACCGCGATCTGGCGGCGCTGAACGAAGCCGATCTGGCACGCTTCCGCGCCGAAACGCTGGGCTTCGTGTTCCAGAGCTTCAACCTGATCGACGAGCTGACCATAGAGGAGAATGTGGCGCTGGGCATCGCCTATCGCCGCGATGCCGCCGGCAACCGGCGGGACCGGGTGGCGGCCGCGATGGACCGGGTGGGGATCGCCCACCGGGCGCGGCATTTCCCGCACCAGCTGTCCGGCGGGCAGCAGCAGCGCGCGGCGATCGCGCGGGCCATCGTCGGCAATCCGAAGCTGATCCTGGCCGACGAACCGACCGGCAATCTGGACACGGAAAATGGCGCGCAGGTGATGAACATCCTGACGGCGCTGAACAATGCGGGTGCGACCATCGTGATGGTGACCCATTCGCCCAGCCACGCCGACATCGCCACGCGGCGGATCGACATGCTGGACGGGCGCATCGTCGCCTCTGCCACCCGCGCGATTTGAGGAGAGAGCCATGAACCGTTTCGGCTTCCAGTCGCTCTATCGCTCGCTCAGCCGCCACAAGCTCTATGCCGCGCTGAACATCGGCGGGCTTGCGGTGGGCATCGCCGTGTTCCTGATCCTCTCCCTGTTCGTGCGGTTCGAGACCAGCTTTGAAAAATGGCTGCCGCACGCTGACGAGCTGTATCTGGTGCAGAGCGAGTGGACGGTGCCCGACAGCCCGGTGCAGGGGGCCTATCCCTATACGATGTCGGGCCTGCTGGAGCAGATGCGCGAGGATTTTCCGGGGCTTCTGGGCACCCGAATCCGTGGCGGGGAGCGCGGCGGCAGCGTGATTCAAGGCGGTGTCGCCACGATGGAGGATGTGGCGCAGGTGGACAGCAGCTTCTTCCAGCTGTTCAATCTGCCGATGCTGAGCGGGGAGGGCAAGGCGCTGGCTGACCCCTCCGTCACGCTGATCAGCCGGTCCACCGCGCGGAAATATTTCGGAGACGCCAACCCGCTGGGGCGGACGATGACGATCGCCTTCGACGAGCCGAAACTCTATCGCGTGGCGGGGGTATTCGAAGATTTGCCCGCGAACACCGACCTGAAGGCCTCCATCCTGATCAACATGCCGGCGACGCCACCGCCCGGTGCTGCGGATTACTGGTTCCACTGGGGCAGCACCTCTTTGCGGACCTATTTGCGCTTTCCCGACGCAGAGGCCGCGCGCGCCTTCGAGAAGCGGATGCCGGAGTTTGTGAACCGGCGCGGTGCGGCGTATCTTGGCGAAAAGCCCAGCGAGATCATGGCGATTTCGCTACTGCCGCTGACTCGCGCGCATCTGCAGCCGGCGGGGCAGGAAAGCGCCAGCCGCAAGCTGACGGTGGCGGCGCTGGGGATCGTCGGGCTGCTGACGCTGCTGATCGCCATCGTGAATTATGTGAACCTTGCCACCGCGAGGGCCGGGCTTCGCGCGCGGGAAGTGGCGATGCGAAAGGTGCTGGGGGCGGATCGCGGCGCGCTGATCCGCCAGTTTCTCGGCGAAGCGGTGCTGACGGTGGCGGTGGCTGCCTTTCTGGGGCTGATCCTTGCCGAGCTTGGCCTGCCGCTGGTGAACGCGGCTGGCGGGCTGAGCCTGACCTTACCTTATGCCATCGTGGTGCCGGGGCTGCTGTTGCTGGCGCTGATCGTGGGCGTGGCGGCGGGCTTCTATCCCGCGCTGATGCTCTCGCGCTTCCCGGCGGCGTCCGTGCTGGCCTCTGCCCGTTCGCCGGGCGGGGGGCGTGCAGGCACGCGGGCGCGCGAACTGCTGGTGGTGCTGCAGTTCGGGCTGGCGATTGCCTTCATCATCGGCACCATGGTGCTGTCTGCGCAAACGCGGCATGTGCGCACATCCGATCTGGGCTTCCGGCGCGACGGGCTGCTGGTGGTGCAATCGCTGGCGGACAGCGGAGTGACGGAGGCGCAGGCGCGGCAGATCGTGACGGCGCTGCGGGCGTTGCCGGGGGTGAAGGCCGTGGGCGTGTCCGACACGGCGGCCGGCGGCGGTGGCAACAACAACACCGACAGCGTGGCGATCCCCGGACGTCCGGGTTCCGGGCCATCGCTCAGGCGTCTGACCATCGGGCCGGGCTTTTTCGAAGCCTATGCCCCGCGCCTTGTCGCCGGTCGTCTGTTCGACGACGCCTATGGCGCGGACAACAACAGTGGCTGGCGCGACGGGTTGCCGCGCAACATCGTCATCAACCGCAAGGCGGTAAGCACGCTGGGCTTCGCCAGCCCCGAGGAGGCCATCGGCAAAACGGTGGGCGGCAAGCAGCCGCGCACCATCGTCGGCGTGATCGACGAGCTGCGCTTCTTCACGCCCCGTCTGCCGGACGATCCGACCTATTATGTCTATTACCGCGACAGCCCCGGCGAATCCTTCGCCACCATCCGCTACAGCGGCGACGCGCAAGCCATGGAGCAGGCGGTGGGCGATCTGTGGCGGAGGATGGCCCCGCAGGTGCCGCTGAACGCCCGCACGGCGGACAGCCTGTTCAACGAATTTTATCAGGCGGATGACCGGGCGACGCGGCTGTTCGCCATCGGTTCGGGGCTGGCGGTGCTGATCGGTTGCGTCGGCCTGTGGGGGCTGGCCTCGTTCAACACGCAGCGGCGGGTGAAGGAAATCGGCATCCGCAAGACGCTGGGGGCCTCTTCCACCGACGTGGCGAAGCTGCTGGTGGGGCAGTTCCTCCGCCCGGTGCTGATCGCCAATCTGGTCGCATGGCCGCTGGCCTTCGTGGCGATGCGGGCCTGGCTGGCGGGGTTTGATGACCGGGTGGCGCTGTCGCCATTGTTCTTCATCGGGGCGACGCTGGCGGCGACGCTGATTGCAGTGCTCACGGTGCTGGCGCAATCGCTGCGCGCCAGCCGGGCCGCGCCGTCTTGGGCGCTTCGCCATGAATAGGCTGTTGCTTGTGCTGCTGCTGGGGCTGTCCACCCCGGCGGCGGCGGAAACGCTGGGCGAGGCGATTGGCCGCGCCGTTGCCGGGAACCCCACGCTGGCGGCGGCTCGCGCCCGGCAGGATGCGCGGGCCGAAGCCCCGGCGCAGGCGCGGGCTGCCGCGCTGCCCAGCGCTGCCGTGGAAGGCGCGGTGGACTATGACCGGGAGAGCGACGGGCGCACGGCCGATGTCGCGGTGACAGCGGCGATGCCGATCTGGACCGGCGGGCGGGTGGAGTCCGCGCTGCGGGTGGCGAAGGCCGAGGTGAAGGCGGGCGAGGAGGAGTTGCGCGACGCACAAGCCGGGCTGCTGGCCGAGGTGGTGCTGAGCTATGCCGACCTTCTGTATCAGCAGCAGGCGGTGGAGGTGGCGAAGCTGGGGATCGGCCGTCTGGACCGGCAGGTGGCGGAGGCGCAATCGCGCTATCGGCTGGGGCAGGCGACCCGCACCGACGTGGCGCAGCTGGAGGCGCAACGGGCCAGCATGGCGGCGGCGCTGGCTGAGGCGGAAGGGGCGCTGGCCGATGCGACGGCGCGTTACACCGCCACCATTGGCGAGCCGCAGGGTGCGCTGAGCGCAGATATCTCGCCGCCTTCGGGCCTGCCCGCGACACTGGCCGAAGCACGGGGCGCGGCGGCAACCGCGAACCCGCTGCTGCTGCGGCAGCAGCAGCTGGTGGAAGCGGCGCGCGCCGGGATCGACCGCGAACGGGCTGAACGCGCACCCGCCATCGATCTGGCGGGGCGCTATGGCCGGGGCACGATGCTGGACAATCGCCCCGGCGCAGCGTTCGAAACCGCCTCTGTGGGGGTTGCGCTGCGGCTGCCGCTGCTGAGCGGGGGGATGGTGCGATCCCGCGTGCGGGAAGCGCAGGCCATGCACAGGGCGGAGCAATTCGAATATGAAGCCGTCGGCCGCAGCACGACGCAATCGGCTGACTCCGCGTGGGCGGCGCTGTTGGCGGCTCGCAACGGCTTGTCTGCCAACCAGTTGGGGTTACAGGCGGCCGAGGTGGCGCTGGCGGGGGTGCGGTCCGAATATCGCTATGGCCTGCGCTCCACGCTGGACATCCTTGTGGCGGACCAGAGCCTGACGGCGGCGCAACTGGCGGTCGCCCGAAGCCGCCGCGACCTGCTGCTGGCCGAGACAGATCTGCTGCGCGTGTCCGGGCGGCTGGATACGGGCAGTTACGCGGGGAGTTGAGGGAAGGGCGGGATCGACCGTCGGATTCAGACGATCTGCAGCTCAACACTGCGCCCGCCCGAAAGGCGGAAGCTGAAGGTCAGCATGATCGGGCTGCCTTTGAACGCGCCAGCCACTCTGGCCGTAACGCGATAGCAGTCGCCATCGGCATCAATTGACAGCGGTGTGTTGATCGCCTTGGGAGCATGTTGCGGCAAAGCTACCGTTTCTGTTTCGCGCACTCCTGATCGTCAGAAGGACGGCGGCCAGCCCCACGGCCGAGGTTGCGGCCCCGGCGACGGCCACAATGGGAAGGCCCAGCCCGCTGGCGATCACGCCGCCGCCCAGCGCCGCGCCGAACGCATTGCCAAGGTTGAATGCGCCGATGTTCACGGCGGACGCCAGGTTGGGCGCGTCCGCCGCCGCGGACATCACCCGCACCTGCAATGGCGGCACCAGTGCGAAGCTGGCGACGCCCCACAGGAAGATCAGCACCGCGCTCGGCACTGCAACGGGCATCAGCATCGCAAACAGCAGCAGGATCGCCGTCAGCGCCGCCAGCGTCACGGCGAGCGTCAGATCGACGGAGCGATCCGCGAACCGGCCGCCCAGCCAGTTGCCGACCGTGAGGCCGACCCCGTAAGTCACCAGCATCGCCGTGACGAAGCCGAGGGACGCATGCGTCACGTCGCGCAGGATCGGCACGATGTAGGTGAACACCGTGAACATCGCGCTCGATCCGATCACCGTCAGCGCCAGCGCCCCCAGCACGACCGGGCGCGTCAGCACCCGCAGCTCCGCCAGCGCATTGCCGCTGGTGGTGACCGGCAGCGCGGGCAGCGTGACGCGCAGCGCTGCCATTGTCACGACGCCAAGGGCGGCAATGCCCCAGAAGGACGCGCGCCAGCCGGCATGCTCGCCCGCCCATGTCGCCAGCGGCACACCGACGATGTTGGCGATGGTAAGCCCCATGAACATCGCAGCCACCGCAGCCGCCCGCCGGTTGGGCGGCACGAGACTCGCCGCGACGATGGAGCCGACGCCGAAGAAGGCACCATGATTGAATGAGGTAAGCACGCGTGCGGCGAGCAGCATGCCGTAGCTGGCCGACAGCGCCGACAGGAGGTTGCCGAGCGTGAAGATGGCGGCAAGGCCGATCAGCAGCGTGCGGCGGGGCATCCGCCCGGTCGTCAGGGTCATCAGCGGCGCGCCGATCACCACGCCCAGCGCATAGGCGCTGATCAGCAGCCCGGCGCGTGGGATGGAGACGTCGAGATCGGCGGCGATGACGGGTAGCAGCCCCATGGGCGCGAACTCGGTCACGCCGATGCCGAAGGCGCCGATCGACAGCGCCATTATCCCCGGATTGAAGTTGCGCATCAGATGACCTTTGCAGCACGTTTGCTATGCAGGCGCACAAATGATGCGCTATGTCCGGCTGGAATAGCCCGTGCTGGCGCGAAGGATTTTTGCAATGGACACAAAGCTGGCGGGCGTGGATCGTGCCCGGGCGCTCGCCCTGTTCGCCACGGTCGTGGATCAGGGCAGCTTTTCCGCCGCCGGGCGGGTGCTGGGCCTCAGCCCGTCTGCGGTCAGCCGCGCGGTGGACCGGATCGAGGAACGGCTGGGCGTGCGCCTTCTGCTGCGCTCGACACGCGCGCTGTCTCCCACGGCCGAGGGTCAGGCCTATCTGCTCGCGGCGCGGCGCATCCTGCTCGATCTTGACGAGGCGGAGCAGCAGATCGCCGATCAGGGCGCGCCGCGCGGGCGACTGCGGATCAGCGCGGCGCTGTCACACGGGCGGCTCTGCATCGTGCCGCTGCTGGGCGACTTCGCCGCGCTCTATCCTCACATCCTGATCGACATCGCCCTGACCGACGCGCTGGTGGACATCGCGGCCGGTGAGGCGGATATCGCCGTGCGCTTCGGTCCGCTGGCAGACAGCATGCTGACGGCGCGCAAGCTGGGCGAAACGCGCAGGGTCATCGTCGCCTCGCCAGCCTATCTTGCCCGCCAAGGAACGCCGCTGGTGCCGGAGGATCTGCATCAGCACCCCTGCCTCAACTTCAGCTTCCGCCGCGCGGAGCCGGTCTGGCCATTCCGCCGCGAAGGAACGGATTTTGCGCTGAGCGTGAAGGGCCGGATCGAGGCGAACAATGGCGAAACGCTGGGGCAACTCGCCGCGAGCGGCGTCGGCATCGCCCGTGTTGGCGCATTCAGCGTCGCCGACGAGATCGCGCAGGGGCGACTGGTGCCGATCCTCGAAGACTATAATCCGGGGGATGTCGAACTGATCCACGCCGTGTTCGTGGGCGGGGCGAACATCCCGGCACGCGTGCGGGCGTTCGTGGACTTTCTGGCCAGTAGATTACGGTGACTGGCGCGCGCGGGGAGAGGCAACTGACGGCAGTCGCCGACATTGCGGATTTTGCCGGGGTGGGAATCACTGGCTGATGCCTGCCGGTCGTTCATTGGGCTGAACCGGCTTCCCGGGGATCGCGGGAAACCGGAATGTCCAGATTTCGGTCCGTTCCGACAGCGTCCTCGCCCCCGCTATCCACGACCGGCAGTTGGCGGAGCATAGCGTGAAGCGCATTGCCGGCACCGATCCGGATCGTCCGCATCAGCAGGGCGCGGCTGTGCTTGAAGGTGAAGGGCCGGTGCTGCTGGATGCTGGACGAGAGTAGCTGCGCATAAGCGCTCTCGCCATTATCTGAACGGCCTCGCAACCATGTCACGCGACGCGGGATGCAGGTTCGGCCAACAATCCGGACATTCGACAGGGTTCCATCATCGGCGATAAGCCGCTGTTCCGTTGAGGCTCGATTGGCATCCACGTTCGCCCTGTCGCCGATAGCATGCTGAAGCACGCCCCACACAGATCCCTCTTTGCTTGCCGATTGCACTTGGGCCGGCGTGCGCGCTACGCATGGCCATGGCCACAGATCTCGATCCGGTCGATCGGAACATTCTGCGCATCCTCCGACGATCCGCGCGGATTCCGATCAGCCTGCTGGCGACGGAGGTTGGCCGGTCGCGCACGGCGGTGCAGGCCCGGATCGAACGGCTTGAAAAGGCCGGCGTGATCCGCGGTTACAGCGTGATTTTGGGGGACGCCTCTGATCATGTGGGCGCCTTCATTACCGTCTATCTGCATCAGCGGCTGGTGCCGGAACCGGTTCTGGAACGGCTGCGCGCCATGCCCGAAGTGCTGGGCTGTTACCGTGTGACGGGCGATGCCGATCTGGTTGTGACGATGAAGGCGATCCCGCTTGATGAATTGCGCCAAGCCTGCGGTCGAATCTGGTCCATTCCCGAGATCAAATCGACAGACACCTCGCTGGTGTTTGACGCTTTCATTACCCCCTAGAGGCGATGGATCCAGCCGAAGGGGTCCTGCGCGCGACCTTCCTGGATATCGAGCAGGCTTTGCCGCAACCGCAGCGCGACGGCCGATGCGCCGGGGCGGTGCTGGCGGCCATCGGCATCCAGCAGGCTTTCGATGGGATTGATGATGGCGGCCGTTCCGCTGGCGAACAATTCGCTGCAGCGATTGGCGGCGATATCCGCCAGCAGCTCTGCGATCGGCATCGGTCGCTCCACGGTGCGATAGCCTGAATGCGCCGCCAGCCTGAGCACCGAATCGCGCGTGATGCCGGGCAGGATCGAATCGCTGAGCACGGGCGTGTGAATCTCGCCGTCGATCACGGCGAATATGTTCATACCGGACAGTTCCTCGATGGTCTGCCGTTGTTGCGGATCGAGCCAGAGGGACACGGTGCAGCCATCTGCGACGGCGCGGGTCGTGGCACGCATCGCGGCAGCATAATTGCCGCCCGTCTTGGCGGCGCCCACCCCGCCACGAGCGGCGCGGACATCGTCCCGCTCGATCCGGACCCGCATCGGGCCGCTGCTATAGGGTTCCGACGGGCTGGCCAGAACGAGGAAGCGGAACGCGCCGGAATTCACCACATCATAGCCGCCCTCGGTCGAGAACAATGTGGGGCGGAGATAGAGCGACGAGCCCGAGCGGGTGGGAATGAAGTCTGCACAGGCGCTGGCGACAGCATCAAGGCCGGCGAGAAACAGCGACTCCGGCACGGCGGGCATCCCGACCCGCGTGGCGGAGCGGGCAAAGCGGCCGGCATTGTCAAGCGGGCGGAACAGGTGCGGGCGCGCCGGTGGCACGCGATAGGCCTTCATGCCTTCGAACACCGATTCCGCGAACTGGATCGATCGCGCATTCGGCATCAGTTCGATGGGCCCGAACGGGATGAGCCGACCTTCGCTCCATTCGCCCTTCTCATATGTGGCGCTGAACATCACGGGTGCCGAGATACGCCCGAATCCGAGCTTTTCCGGGAGCGTAAAGGCGGCGAGGGCCTGTTCGACAGTGGGCTGTGGCAACATCGGGCTTCCTTGGGTTCGCGGTGTCGGGGCGGATGGGAATGTCAGAACAGGCTGCGGCTCCAGCCGCCGTCGACTGGCAGCGAGACGCCGTTCACATAGGCTGCCTGCGTCGAGCAGATGAAGGCCAGCACGGCTGCGAACTCTTCCGGGCGGCACAGGCGTGCGGCCGGGATTGCCGCCTGCCAGCCCGCCAGCACGTCCTCTGCGCTGCTGCCCCGGCGTTCGGCGATCTGCCCGGCAAGTTTATGGACGCGCGTCGTCAGCGTGTAACCGGGCAGCAGGCTGTTCACGGTGATGCCCGCCGCGGCGGCTTCGTTGGCCAATGTGCGCGCGGTCGCGCCGACGGCCGCCCGCGCTAAATTGGAAAGCACCATGTCCTCGGGCGGCTGCTTCACCGCGCAGGATGTGATGGCGACGATCCGTCCCCAGTTGCGGCTCCGCATGCCGGGCAAGACCGCCTGTGCCAGCGCCACGAACAGCCCCACATGCTCGTCCAGCACGGCCGTGAAGGCGGATTCTGCATGGGATTCGAAGCTGCCGGCATCCGGGCCGCCCGAATTCACCACCAGGATGTCGACCGGACCCAGCTCGGCTTCGACATGCCCCACAAGGGCGCGGCGAGCCGCCGGATCGGTGGCGTCGCAGGCGAAGCCGCGGGCAGCTGAATCGACTTCGGCAGCTGCCGCAGCTGCGCGACCGGCGCTGCGAGACGTGACCGCAACGATGGCCCCTTCGGCGGCCAGCGCCCGCGCGCTGGCGAGGCCAAGCCCCGCGCTGCCACCGGTGATGAGCGCGACGCGCCCGGAGAGGCCCAGATCCATCAGGAGTTGCTCCGAAGATACCGATCGTCCCCGCCGACCCAATCGGCGCGATAGGGGTTGAAGACGTCCAGCTCGAACACATCCTCCAGCGCGGTTGCGCTGTGCAGCAGGTTCGACGGCAGCTGGATGATTTCGCCGGCCTGCACCAGCCGCTCTTCCGTCTGGTCCTCGCCCAGCAGGAACAGCATCGAGCCCGTCAGCACATAGGTGAATTGTTCATTCTCGTGCCGGTGCGCGGGAACGACATCGCCCTTCCGCATGCGGATTTCCGCCACCATCAGCCGGTCCGAATAGACGAAGCGCCGGGTGATCCCACCGCGCATCGGTTCTTCCGGCAGGTCATCCCATCTGGTCACGGTGGCGCTGGTCATGCTTCCTCATCCCTCTTTCGCTGTCCCTGAATGGCCCCAAGGATATCGAGCGGCGTGTCCGGGGCGAGATGTCGTCCTGACTGAAGCGCTATGCGATTTGACCTGTCCGGCTAGGCAATCTGCCAAGCTACCCGAGGAGGGGCACCAACTACCCGCCACAAAGCTGGTGCCGCCCCCCTCCGACGTGGCTCACTGCAGGCAACGAAAACGCCAAGCGAGCGCAATCCAAGAAATCGACTTAAGGGGATCAGATATGGCGAACCGTCACGGCTGGTTACTGGCCACCCTGTCAGCACTGGCATTGCTCCCGCCGGATACGGCGCTTGCCCAGTCATCGGAGTCTGCGGAGGCGGGGAACGATATCGTCGTCACCGCGCGGAAGCGGGAGGAGCGACTGCAGGACGTGCCGGAATCGGTATCGGTTCTGAGCGGCGACCTGCTCGACCGCGCCAACATCTCGACCATCCATGGCGTCGCCACCCTTACGCCGAACATGCTGGTCCGCTCGACCTTCCGGTCCAACGAGACATTCATCACCATGCGCGGGATTTCCAGCGCGCAGCGGGCCCTGCCGCCGGTGAGCGTGATCATCGACGGGGTGCAGGTGGGATCGAATGATTTCATCAACCAGGACCTGCAGGATATCGAGCGGATCGAGATCCTGCGCGGGCCGCAGGGCGCGCTTTACGGACAAGGTGCGATCGCAGGCGCGATCAACATCATCACCCGTCGGCCGACAAACGACATGAAGGGCTTCCTGAAGGGCAGCTTCGGCAACGGCAACAGCGTGCGGGTGGCGGGCGCGGTATCCGGTGCGCTGGTGCCCGATACGCTGCTGTTCCGCGTCTCGGGTTATCATCGCGGCACCGATGGGCTCATCAGCAACGTCCGGGACGAGAAGGTCGACTCCGGCTACGAAAGCTCGATCCGTGGCCAGTTGCTGCTCAGAACAGGCGATCTGGAAGTCGCGCTGCGCGGCTCGTGGACAGGGGGCAAAGAAGGCTGCTGCCTTCAGGACAAGGCACCGCGCGATTCCGCCGGAAACTTCGTCAATCTGGATGATGTCACCAATCCCGGGCCCAGCAGCAATATCCTCGGCCGTCAGGATACCCAGTTTCACGATCAGTCGGCGCGGATCGACTATGATTTCGGGCCTGTCCAGTTCACTGCGATCACCGGGCTGGCCTATGTGACGCAGGATGTGCTCGCCGACCTGGACTATACGGCGGCGCGCATCTCCATTCAGGATCTCACCTACACCACCCGCGTCTTCAACCAGGACATGAGGCTGACCTCGACCGGCAGCGGCCCGTTCCAGTGGATCGTCGGGGCGTTCTACCAGAACCGGCGGGAGTATAACCGGCTGCAGGCCGGCCCTGACAACGACGTCATTCCGATCACGCCGACTCTGCTGAACCAGCAGTTGCGCACGCGCAATCGCGCCATCGCCGGCTATGGGCAGGCCAGCTATTCGATTACCGACAGCCTCGAACTTCTGGGTGCGCTGCGCTACGACAAGGTGCGGGCGGACAATGTCGACCAGCTGCGCCCGGCCGCGACGCAGGCTGAAGCCAGCTACAGCGCTTTCCAGCCGAAGGTGCAGCTGTCGTGGCACTGGACTCCTGAAGTGATGCTCTATGCCACCTATTCACAGGGTTTCCGCACCGGCGGCTTCTCCCAGTCCACCCGCTATGACGACGAGACGACCTACAATTACGAGATCGGCTTCAAGACCCAGATGATGGATGGGCTGGTGACGATCAACGGCTCGGCCTTCCACATCGATTATCGCAACCAGCTGCTGTCCTATGGCGTCACCACCAACAGCACGCTGATCCGCCGCACCATCAACATCCCGAAAACGCGGAACGACGGCTTCGAGCTGGAGATTCAGGCAAGGCCCAGCCAGCGGCTGACCGCTGGCTTCACCGTGGGCTATACCGACAGCGTGATCGTGGAGGTGAGCCCCGATCCATATATCCCGACGGCTGGCGCAATCGGCAAGAATTCCCCTCTGGTGCCGCCCTTCACCATGAGCGGCAACCTCACCTACAGGGCACCTCTGGGGAACGACATGGAGCTGATCGCCTATGGCGCGGTCCAGCACCGTGGCGGCTTCTATTTCGATGTCGCCAACGCCTTCTACACCCAGACCAAGACCTTCGTGGACGCCAATCTGACACTTGAAAGAGGCGGCTGGTCGATCGGGTTGTTCGGCAAGAACCTGACGGATGCGCGCTTCGTGGAGCATATCTCCATCACCGGCGCGGACCTTCGGGTGCCCAACCGTCCGCGCACCTATGGGATCGAAGCAGGCTTCCGCTTCTGATGTCCGACATCTTCCGGGCTGCCGGTGGCGGTGTCTTTCTGCACGACGTCTCCCGCTGTGCCACACAGCCGGGCCGAGGCGAACCGGCGCGGCTTCGTTCGCTGTATCTGGAATAGCCGGATGACCGGGGCACCACAGGAAAGCGGGGATTTCTCTACCCTTGCCGTTCCGCCGGAACAGCAGGGGTCTGGCTGGCGCATCTTCTTCATCATCGCCGGCAGCGTCTGCGCGCTTCCGGTGTTCATTCTCGGGGCGCAGGTTTCAGCCGCGCTCGGCCTGCAACAGGCGGTGCTGGCCGTCCTGCTGGCGACGACGTTACTGGCGTTCTCGCCGGGCTTGGCGCAGCTGTCGGTTCGGCAACGCGGATGAATCTGGCGATGCTCGCCGATCTGGCGTTCGGAACACGGGGTGCCTGGCTGGTAAAACTGGCGATCGCCATCTCCCTTGCCGGCTGGTTCGGGGTGAACATCAGTGTGCTGGGGGCTGCGGCCTCAGGGGCGTTGAGCCAGATGGGCTTTCCGGCCGTAACACCGCCGATGGTGTCGATCCCGGTCAGCCTGCTGATCGCCGGAGTGGCTTTGCGCGGCGTGCACGGGCTGGAACGGCTGGGGCAGGCGCTGCTGCCGCTCGCCTTTTGCCTTCTGCTCGCCTCCGTCTGGATGGTGCGACACGATCTCTCCATCGTGCTCAGCACTACGCCCACAGGCGCTCTCGGGTTCGGAGCCGTGGTTTCGGCGGTGATCGGCAGCTACATCGTCGGCGTGATGATCCAGCCGGATTATGGTCGGTTCATCCGCAGGCCCCCTGCAGCCTTTCTCGGTGCCGGGCTGGCGCTGGGACTGGTGTTTCCGCTGATGTTGCTGGGGTCCGCGCTGGCACCGATGGTGACGGGAAAGCCGGACCTGATCGCGGCCATGATCCTGCTGGGGCTTGGGCTTCCCGCGCTTGCAGTCCTGCTTCTGGGGGCGTGGATCGATGCGTCGGCCTGCCTCTATTCGGCGGGGCTGTCGCTTGCGAACCTGTTGCCACGGCTGGGTTTCCGCCCTGCGATCATCGGGATCGCCTTGCTGGGAGTTGGTCTCTCACTGGCCCATGCTGACCAGTTCTTCATCCCGTTTCTGGTGTCGCTGGGGGTCGTGCTTCCGCCCGTCGCAGCGGTGCAGATCGTACATGGTCTGGTGCCACAGGTGCGGAGGCGTCCGACGGTGGCGCTGCGGCCGGGTGCGCTTGTCGCATGGGGCGGCGGAATCATGGCGGGCCTTGCCGCTGGCCGGTCGCCCGTGTCGAGCGGGATCGCAGCGGTCGATTCCATCCTTGTGGCGGCAATCCTGTCTGCCCTGTTTCTGTGGCTAAGCTTCGCCCGGCTGCGGAAGGTGGTCGTCAGCGCCTGAGCTTTGCGTTCAGTTCGCGTATCCACGTCTCGCCCTCGTCCATCCGCCAATGATCGGATGCCGTGCCGATCACCAGTTCGGCCATGGTCCAGTCGGTGAGGGCGGATGGGCCGATCCTGTTGAACAGCCAGACGCCCCGCGCGTGGGCTAGGGCCAGGTGGGCTGCCGTCACGTCGGCAGGCTCTGCGCGAAACAGAATCTGGCAGGCATTGCCCTGCGGCGAGGCGGGATTGAGCAGGATGTTGTCGATCCGTTGCAGGCGGGAACAGAGTTCGGCGCAGCGGGCGGCGAATTCCCCCATTCGCGGAAGATTGCGATCCAGCCCGTCGAGCGCGGAAAGCGCCATCGGATAGGCCGCGTAGAGATTGGCACCCAGCCGGTTCCGCCATGGCCCCAGCGCGGTCACGGTTTCAGCAGATGCCGCGACGGCCGCGCCGCCGATGCCGCCCAGCCCCTTGTAGAAGGAGACATAGACGCTGTCCGCCAGTGCCGCGATCTCGGCAGGAGCGCGGCCATAATGGGTGGCGGCCTCCCACAACCGGGCCCCGTCAAGATGCAGCGGCACGCCTGTTTCACGGCACCATTGCGCGAGCGCGAGCAACTCGTCCCAGTCTGGCAGCAGATACCCCGCTCGCCGCAGCGGAAGTTCCAGCACCACCGCGGCCGGACGCTCCGCCAGCGAGTGCAGTTGTGCGCGGCTGAAATGCCGCTGCTGCCCCAGCCGGATCGGCTGCAGCCCGCCGACCCGTTCGAGCATGCCGCCTTCATCGCAATCCATATGGCTCAGCGGATGAATCACCACCCGGGGGTTCATGGCCTCCGTTTCCCGCAGTTTCAGCACCGCGAGTTGGGCGGCCATGCCCTTGGCAAAGAAGATCGCCGCTGGCTTTTCCAGCAGGCGCGCGACGCGTTGCTCAAGGATCGCCACCGGGCCGCCCACACCATATTGGTCCGCTTCCCCGGATTCCGGCCGCTCCGCCAGCGCGCGCAGGGTCTCGTGCGGGGGCGCGGGCTGGTGACCGCTGAGGAAGCGGGTGCAGGACCGATGGATTCGGCGTTCGACTTCATCCATTCCAGATGGCCTATCGGGCCGGGCATGGTCGGCACAAGTTGCGCCAGCGGCAACGGCTCTGATGCTACCCGCATGAGCGGCCTGCTACCCGTTCGGGGCACGCCGCAGCATTGCCACGGCCTGCTTGCGGCGGATAGATGATGGCATGGTCGGCACCGGCTTCAGCAAACCGGATGGATCGGCGGCTGTGCAATCGCCGCCCGGCGAACGGCGCTATCTCAGCCGACGCCTCATGCCCCCCGTGCAGGCGGTGGAGTTGCAGCCGCGCGATCTCATCCTTCGATCGCTGGATGTGGCCCGCAGGGGGCGGATGACGCTGCTTCTGGCACCGGCAGGTTATGGCAAAACCAGTGTGCTGGACCTGTGGTTCCAAAGGCTGAAGGCAGCCGGGCAGCGCGTCGTCTGGTTGAGCGCGTCGGAGAATGAGCGCGAGCCGTTCCGATTTTTGCAGATGCTCGTGCTGGCGCTGGAAGCGGCCGGTGTGGACCCGGGGGATGACGCACGCCGGGCCATGGGGGATGGCACGCCCGCAGCACTGCTCGATTCACTGCTGTTCGGGCTTGAGCGGCAGCACGAGCCGCTGGTGATCATCGTGGACGATTATGACCATGTCGATCATCCGCCAATCACGCAGCTGGTGCAGGAATTGATCGCCGCCCTGTCGCCGAGCGTGCATTTCGTGCTGGGGGCCCGGCGCAAGCCAGCGCTTCCGATCGCCTTGCTGCGATCGCAAGGCGATGTGCGGGTGATCGAGGCGCAGGAACTGCGCTTCAGCGCGGCTGAAATATCGTCCATGCTGGGCGACAACGGGCTGGCGGGCGAACTTGGCGAATTGCAGAAGCAGACCGAGGGCTGGCCCGTTGCGCTGCAGCTCTATCGCTTGTGGCGAGACGGGCGACGCGCGGGCGCGCCGGCTCCGCCGTTCGGTGGCTATGCGTCGGAGGTGGCCGACTATCTGGCCGAGCAGATCTTCGCCGGCCTGCCGGATGAACTACAGAAGCTGCTGGCGGACCTGTCCCTGTTCGGGTTGGTGGACATGGGATTCTCTGACCATGTCCGCGATGCGAACGACAGCGGCCGTTTGCTGGAACAGGCCGTGCTGGCGCTGCCAGGGCTGATTCAGCGCAGCATGGCCGATGGGGAACTGGCCTATCGCATGCACCCTCTGATCGCGGACTATGCCCGCACGCGGTTGATGCTGGAGCCGGGCAGGTCGGGGCTGCTCTATCGCAGGGCAGCAGGCTGGATGTGGCAACACGGCCAGTATCAGGATGCCGTTCGCCTGACAGTCCAGAGCAAGGATGCCCGGGCGCTCTCTGACCTGTTGGCGCAGCTGGATTTTCTGGGGCTGTTCCTTGCCCGTGGGTCCAGCGAACTCCGGGCGATTCTGGGCGAACTGCCATCAGCTGTCATCGCCGAAACGCCGAGGCTGAAGCTGCTGCGCTCGCTGGTGCTGTTCAAGGAAGGTTTCCTGCTGGAGGCCGAGCAGCTTCGTGCGCAGGTCGCAGAAGCTGCGCCAGCCGGTGTTTCATGGGAGCGGGAGTATCGGGCGCTGGGCGCGATGTATGCCGTGCATATGCTGGGAGAGAGCTCGACAGCCGAGGCGCGCATTGCGGAGCTGGACGCGATGGCGGATCCGCCGCCGTATCTGAAAGGCTGGGCTGAAAACCTGCGGCTTCCATTGCAGGAGCAGTCCGGAGACCTGGATCGCATGCAGGTCTCGCTGGAAAACGCGCGCCATTCCTATGCGGCGACCGACGATTATCGGAATGCCGATCTCTATCTGGAAATTCACAGCCTGACGCTGGACCTTGCGCGGGGGAATTATCGCGATGCGCGGGAGAGGATCGGGTTGATCGAGCGCCGTCCGCCGGCGCGGCTGGTTGGCGAACGCTGCCTGCATGCCATGGCGAAGATGGCGGCGGCCCATGTCGACTATCAGCGCGGCTACAAAGTGAATTCGGCAGAGACGATGCGCATCGGGCTGTTCGAGTTCGGCCGGGAAGAGGCCTGGCATGTACAATATGCGACCGCTCTGCCGGTGATCGCCGATGCGGCCTTTCGCCGACAAGGGCTGTCCGCGGTTGAAGCCGAATTCACGGGCTTCCGGATCGTTCTGGAGCGGCGTGGGCAGACGTCTGTCGCCCCACTGATGGCAGCGTTGGAACTGTTGTTCATGGCGCGGGCCGGCGAACTGGATGCCCCGATCGACGTCGGCGAAACAGCATGCTGGCGGACACGCGAATATCGGCTTCAGGCCAATGCAGTTCGGGCGCTGGCCAATAACGACTGGGAGGCCGCGCGAGTGAGCGCCGAAGCGCTGGTGGCGGATGCAGCGGGGAGCGGCCGCCTTGGTGGACAGGTGAAGGGGCAGGTGTTGATGTCGCGGGCGTCAGAGCTGGGCGGCATGCGGACTGAGGCGCTGACCAGCCTGCGCGAAGCGGTACGCCTTGCCTTGCCGGAGATGCTGATCGCGCCCTTTGCTGAGGAAGGCCGGGCCATGAACGCTCTGCTGGCTGCCCTGCTGGAATGGCCTGTCAGCGAGATGGAACGACGGCATCTGCAACAGATCCAGCGAAGCCTCGCTGCCGAGCGGCAGCTGAGTTCGCCGGATGAACTGACCGATCGCGAAGCCGAGATCCTTGCGCATCTGGCCGACGGTGCGTCGAACAAACTGATTGCCCGGCGGCTGGGCCTCACCGACAATACGGTGAAATTCCACCTGAAGAAGATCTTCACAAAGCTGGGCGTCAGCAACCGCAAGGCGGCCGTGGCGCGCGCCGCAGCAGAGTAGAGCGCGCGCGGCCGACGGGTCGCTACCCAACTTCCCCGTCTGCCACCCGCCACAAAGCTGGCGCGCTGTGGTGCCTCCATGATTTCACGTCTTCAGGCACGGCTGCCGACCCGCCGGCAGCTTCGCGAACGGAAACAGAGGGACGTTTCATGCGCCTGGAGAGACTTCGCCTGGGGATCGACGTGGGCGGCACCAACACCGACGCCGTGCTGATGCAGGGCAATCAGGTGGTCGGCGCAGTGAAGCGCTTCACCACCGGCGATGTCAGCGATGGCGTGGTGAATGCCGTGCGAGCGCTTCTGGCGCTGGATGGCGTGCAACCCTCCGCCATCGAGGCGGTTATGATCGGCACCACCCAGTTCGTGAACGCCTTCATCCAGCGCCGCGACCTGGCCCCTGTCGCGGCTATTCGCATCGGTCTTCCAACCGGAGACGGGATTCCGCCCTTCTGCGACTGGCCGGCCGATGCGCGCGCTGCCGTCGGCGGACGTTACTGGATGATCCGGGGCGGGGCCCACCACGACGGGCAGGAGTTCGCCGAACTGGATATGGATGCGCTGGCCACAGCGGTTCAGGACGCCCGTTCGAACGGGATCGACTGCTTCGCCCTGTCTGCGACATTCGCGCCGGTGCGGCCGGATATCGAGGAACGCGCAGCGCGGCTGGTGCGCGAACTGGCACCCGGAGCGCATGTCACCTGCTCGGCACAGGTGGGCGGGCTTGGCATCCTCGATCGCGAGAATGCCGCGATCATCAATGCCAGCCTGGCGCCGCTCGCCGTTCGCGTGATCGGTGCCTTGCGGACCGCATTCGATACGCTGTCCATCCACGCGCCGCTTTTCATAAGTCAGAACGATGGCACGCTGATCAGTACGGCGATGGCAACGGAATACCCGATCCTCACCTGCTCCGCCGGGCCGACCAACAGCATCCGGGGTGCCGCCTTCCTGTCAGGGCTGACGGATGCCATCGTGGCCGACATCGGCGGCACCACCACCGATATCGGCTTCCTGCGCAACGGCTTCCCGCGCGAAACGGCCTCGCCTGACCGCATCGGCGGTGTCCGCACCAACTTCCGCATGCCCGACGTGCTCTCCATCGGACTGGGCGGCGGCAGCCATGTAACGGAGGTTGACGGCCGTGTGCGTGCCGGCCCCCGTTCGGTGGGCTATCGACTGCAGACGGAGGGGCTTGTGTTCGGCGGATCGACCTTGACCGCGACCGACATCGCAGTCCGCTCGGGCCATGCCGAGGTGGGTGATCCGACCCTGCTGGCGGGCGTGACAGACGAGCTGGTCAACCACGCACTGGACGACATGCATGCCCAGATCGAGGAGGCAATTGACCAGATCAAGGTGAGCGCCGCGCCTTTGCCTCTGATTCTGGTCGGGGGCGGCAGCATTCTGGTGTCGCGCTCGCTGAAGGGCACATCTAAAACGATCCGGCCGGAAAATGCCTCCGTCGCCAACGCCGTTGGGGCGGCAATCGCTCTGGTCAGCGGCCGGGCTGATCGCATGTTCGATTATGGCAAGATCGGCCGGGAAGCCGCGCTGAAGGAAGCGCGTGCCGAAGCCGTGGCGGCGGCCGTCTCCGCAGGTGCCGAGGCCGGGGAAGTCGAAGTCGTCGACGTTCAGGAGCTGAAGCTGACTCATATGGAATCGACGATGATGCAGGTGAAAGTCCGGGCCGTAGGCCCGCTTGCGCTGGGCTCCGGCTTGCGCCTTGCCGTTGGAGGGCAATGATGCGGACGATCAAAAGCGAACAGGACATTCACGATATGGCCCGCGGGGCCGTGCTGCTGGGCACGGGTGGCGGCGGTGATCCCTATGTGGGCGGATTGTTCGTGTGCGAGCAGATCCGCAAGGGCAGACATCCACGTCTGTGCAGTCTTGACGAACTGGCGGACGACGCCTTCGTGCTCTCCATCGCAGGCATCGGATCCCCCACCGTCATCGTCGAGCAACTGATCAGCGAGCAGACTCTGGCGCGTCTGCTGGGCCGCGCCGAGTCCTTCTTCGGCTGCCGGATCGACGCCTTGATCAGCGCCGAAATCGGGGGAGCGAATTCGGTGTTTCCGCTGGCGCTGTCCGCGATCAGCGGGATTCCGGTGGTGGATGCCGATGGCGTAGGTCGCGCGGTGCCGCAGCTGGAGATGACCACTTTCAGTATCTATGGAATCCGCGCCACGCCCGGCATCCTGATGGACGATATCGGGAATGTCGTGACGGTGGATGCGGCCAGCGACCGCAAGGCCGAAGACCTGTGCCGCGCGATCACGACCGCGATGGGCTCGCTCAGCTTCTCTGCCATCTATCCGATGACGGGCGCGCAGGCAAAGCAGGCCGCAGTGCGCGACACTCTGGACCTGTCGCTGCAGATCGGCAGGGTGATCCGCAACGCCAGGGATGGCAGCAGCGATGTGTTCGCGGCGCTGCTCGGCTATCTCAACGCGCTGCCCGGACGAGAGGCCTATGAGCTGTTCGACGGCAAGATCATCGACGTCGCGCATGAGACGCGCGGCGGATGGCACTGGGGGGTGGTGACGATGCAAAGCCCCCATTCGCCGGACGACATCTTTACCGTGCAGTTTCGCAACGAGTTCATAGCCGCGCGCAGGAACGGCAAGTTGGTAACGATGGTGCCGGATCTGATCACCATTCTCGACCGGGAGTCGGCCGAGCCGCTGACAGGGGAAATGCTGTCCTACGGGCAGCGGGTCAAGGTGATCGGGCTTTCGGCAGACCCGATGCTGGTGCGACCGGAAAGCCTGGAAGTGCTGGGCCCACGCGCATTCGGCATGGACTGCGATTATATCCCCGTGGGACGATGCATGGTCTAAGAGCCTGTTTGGGAATTCGGCAGGTCGGTTCTACGGGTCTTTTCCGCGCTGGCTTCGTCGCGAAATACGGTCCGATGGCTCTGCATCGAACCGTATTCCGCTCCTCCCAGTCACAAAAATCCCTCGCAGTCCCTCAACTGCCGAATTCCCAAACAGGATCTAAGTTCCGGCTTCGACGCACCATGTTCGCGATCGCCCATCATCGAAGCTATCGCCGAGGGGGGACGACCATATGCTCGGCGAGATGCTCATTGGTCACCTCGGCAGTTTGCGATCCTTACATCTCCGAAGTGAGCCGGTTGTAGCGCCGCAAAATATCCTGCACCTCCGGGATGGGCAGTGCGCGCACGGTGAAGCCGTTGATGCCCGTCATCGTCTTGTTGGCGAAGATACTGTTCATGATTGCTTCCTCCACCGCCTGAATGGTGGCCTCGTAAAAGCGGCTCATCGCTGCTTCGCCCAGTTGTTCGGTGGCGATTACGCCATCGTGCCGGCGCACGGCTTCTTCATTGGCGGTGGAGAATGCGAGGAACAGGTCCCCCGATTCATTGGAGGCGATGCCGCCGGTCGCCGAAATGCCATAGGCTGCGCGCCGGGCCATGCGGCGCAGCTGGTGCGGCAGCATCGGCGCGTCGGTGGCGACGATGCCGATGATCGAGCCATATTCGGGCGGCGAGAAATCGACGATCGGCAGCTCCAGCCCGACCGGCACACCGGCGATCTTCAACAGGTGGCGCTTCCCGAAGTTGGATTGCACGAAAGCACCCACCGTGTAATCGCGCCCGTCATAGCTGACGACGCGCGACGCGGTGCCGGAACCGCCCTTATATTCGAAGCAGCGCATGCCTGTGCCGCCGCCGACGCTGCCTTCCTCGATCCAGCCCGTCCGGGCATCCTCGAAGGCGGCGATCACATCCTGCGCTGTTACATGATGGCCGTTGATGTCGTTCAGCGGGCCATCATGGGTTTCGGCCGAAACCGGCAGGTAGAAGGGCTGGTCCACCTTCTGTGAGCTGTCGTGTTGCGAAAACAACCATTGCGCCGTCACGTCGCGCGACAGGCCGCAACTGTGTGTGTTGGTGATGGTGACGGGCCCATCGAAGCGGCCCCGTTCCTCCACGAAGGCGGCACCGCTCATTTCGCCATTGCCGCTCATGCTGAAATAGCCAGCATAGGCCGCGCCTTCGGGGTTTGCCCGTCCGCGCGGGAAAATCGCGGTGACGCCCGTTCGCACCGGCCCCTGCCCGACGACCAGCGGTCCGTCGCCGCGGATCAGCGTGCGGTAGCCGACTTCCACGCCTGCGACATCGGTGATGGCGTTGAACGGGCCGGGCGTGCCGACGAATGGCACACCGGCGCCGCGCGCACGCGTCTTGCCGGAAGGCGTCTGGCGATGCGCCGTCTTCATACCCTGCCGGTTCATGCCTTGCCGGCCTTGATCAGCTCCAGCGCGCGACCGGCCTGCTCGATCACATGATCGACATCGGCTTCCGTGTGCGCGGTGGAGAGGATGAAGAAGCCGGGGCCGCCCATCAGCACGCCATTGTTGAGCATATGATGGAAGAACAGCTCTGCCTTGCGGCTCATGTCCGGGTTATCCATCCGCACCTTCGCCAGTTCGCGATAGGTCTGGCCGCCGCCTCTGGCGTGGAACAACCCGGCGATGGAGGCAGCACCTCGCACCATCGCATCCGCGCCCGTTGCTTCGACCACCGCCGTCAGCCCGTCGCGCAGGCGATCGCCAAGCCTGTTCAGCCGCTCGAACGCGGGCCGGTCGAACAGGCGCATGGCCGCGACACCCGCCGCCATCGTCAGCGGATTGGCATTGTAGGTGCCACCATGGGAAACCCGCGCCTTGCCCTCGCGCTGGTCATATACGGCGGACATGATTTCGGCGGAGCCGCCCACCGCACCCACCGGCAGACCGCCGCCGATGATCTTCCCCATCGCCGTGATGTCGGCCTTGATTCCCAGTAGTTCCTGCGCACCGCCGAAGCCGAGGCGCAGGCTGTAGACCTCGTCGAAAATCAGCAAGGCCCCCAGTGCTTTTGTCTCCTCTCGCAGCATGGTGAGGAATTCGATGGAAGCAGGCTGATAGGCGAGGTTCTTCACCAGCGGATCGACCAGCACGGCGGCAAGCTCCGTTCCATGCGCACGCAGCAGGCTGCGCGTGCCCTCCACATCGTTCATCTGCAGCACCAGCACGTCTGCGGCAGACCCCGGAGCCGATCCGGGCTCGGGGATGCCGATCCCGCTTTCCGGGGGGCTGAACCGGCCGGGATGCGGATAGGTGCTGACGGCGGCGGTGTCGTCGCTGCCGTGATAGGCACCTTCGATCTTGGCGATGATCCGGCGGCCGGTATAGGCGCGCGCCGTCTTGATCGCCATCATCACGCCTTCGGTGCCGGAATTGGCGAAGCGGATCTGATCGACAGACGGCATGCGCGCGCAGATGATCTCGGCCAGCTCGATCTCAGCCTCGGTCGGCAGGGAAATCGCCGTCAGCAATCCGGCCTGCCGGGCAATGGCCGCCGTCACTTCCGGATGGCAGTGGCCGTGGATCAGCGAGGAATAATTGTTGATGAAATCCAGCCGCTTCACACCATCGACATCGGTGACCCACGCGCCTTCTCCACGCGCGGCGTAGATCGGATAGGGCGGGAAATAGACGGTGTGCCGCGAATTGCCGCCGGGCATGACGTTCAGCGCCCTGTCGAAAAGCTTGCTCGAATTGGAACCGCGATCGGGAAACATTCCTTCCCCCCATATTTTGAGAACGGGCGCAGCGAGATTTGAGTGCGCCTTATGTGATCATTGTATATATTGATGAAAGCCGGTCAATCCCCGGCGAACATAAAATGATCATTGCGCATATCGAGGCGGCCCGAACGTCCACGAGGTTCGGGTGAAACGACTTCGTGATTTGCAAGGCTCGGGCGGAAGCGCCTCAGCTTTTGTGCAGATAAGTCCGCGTCAGTTCGGCCACGAACTCGCGTTGCGCCGTTCGCGTGCCGCGCGGGTTGGAAATCAGGCTGGTCGCCATGGCGGCCGCCAGCCCATAGATGAAGGCGAAGAACGCATAGGCCTTCTGGCAATTCTCGTGCGACCATTTGATGTCGTCGGCACGGAATATGTCCTCCCCGTAAACGATGTGCGTCAGCATCGCGAGGGATTCATCCGCCTTCGAAACATAGGTTTCATTCTGTTGCGGGTTCTTGATGTAGCCGAACATGATGCGGAACAGCTGGGGATGCTGCAGGTTCAGATCCACCGTCTGGATCGCGCAGGAAATCATCATCTCCTCGTTCGAGAGATTGCTGCGCAGCAGCTTCGTCATCATCTGTGAGCGGACTTCGAAACCCTTCGCTGCAATCTCCAGCAGCAGATAGTCGAGGCTGGGATAATGATTGTAGAAGTTGGCGGACGTCACCCCGATGTCCCGGCAGAGGCGGCGGGCTGTGATGTCCTCCACCGTTTCGCTTTCAAGGATCAGTTCGGCCGCCTCCAGCAGACGCTGCGGCACATTGCCCTTGTGATAGGGTTCGCGCGCAGCTCCCTGTTCTGCCGGTTCCGGTGCCGCCGATTCCAAGGGGTTTGTCGCGCTCATCTTGCTCCGGCCCAGTTTCTCACCTCGTCCTGCCCTCGCCCTTCGGAGGAACGCGCGGGACAAATCCCTGATGTCCCTATCGTTACGCCATGGTTTACGCTTCGAAAAGCCCTACACATCCGGCCATGGCCATGGGGTGTCCAGCTCGGCGATGCGGGCAAGGCGCAGCAGGATATCGTCCCGATGCCGTCGCGCTGTGATCTGTAGCCCCACTGGAAGCCCCGCCGACGTAAAGCCCGCCGGAATGGAAATGGAGGGGTTCCAGCAGGCGTTGGCCAGCATACCGAACGGCTCCGCCCCGGTTTCGGATGCATCGCGGCCGTCGATCATCTGCGGGATCAATTCGTCGGCACCATAAGGCGCGCAGGCGGTCGCGGGGGTGAACAGCAGGTCGGTTTCGGTGAACAGCCCGGCCACCTGCTGTTCCAGCAGATGCACCTGCTTCCACGATTGCGCCACGTCGACCTCATCGCGATGGGCGCGCAGCTTCAGGATCAGGCTTTGAACCGGCGCTGATAGCATGGGGAAGCCATCCGGCAGGATGCCGTCGCGCGTAAATTCCTCCTCCAGCCCCGCGCCCATGATGGCCCCGAAATGCCGGTAGATGTTCACGGGATGGAATGGGATCTCGACCGGAACGAGGTTGGCCGCCCGCACCAGCCGCAGCATCGCAGCATGGCAGATTTCCACCACCTCCGGTTCGACCGGGGCATAGCCATGATCAGCCGACCATGTGGCGCGAAGCCCGGCCACGTCCAGTGTTTCGATACGCGCCTCGAACGAGCCCGGGAACGCGGGCAGCGACTGCCGGTCACCGTCGTGCGGGCCTTTCAATTACCCACAAATGTTGCGGCTGACGTTAGCACCGATTTTGATGTCCATCAGGCGAGACCATCCTCTCCAGATGACGATGTTGCCAGGCGGCGGATCATGGGCTCGCGCAAGATAGCCTCCGAGCCGGGCGATTTGGGTTAGATAGTCGGAAAGGGTTCTGCCTGGCGGTTCATTCCTTCGGGAAGCTGCGAGGTGGTCGATCAGGGTAATTTCGACATCGGTCAGGATCAGCCGAGGCGATGCGTCAGGAGCAGCGCGATTGATCATGGTCATCCAAAACAGGCGCCATGACAGAATGCAGAATATGGCGATCAGATTGGCGAGGCGTTCGGCGGTCCGCAGCCGCGCATCTTCGGCTCGGCAGCCAGATTTGAGTATCTTGTGGAAGAGTTCGATCTTCCAACGCTGAGCATACCAGTCGAGCTTTTCGATGGCTTCGTCAGGCGTCGTTACCGGCAGATCGGTGATGAGCCGCCAGTCGATTGGGGGGCGCCCTTCAGGCGTTCCACTCTCACGGGCATGCAAGATGGTCAGGCTGAGTGAAGGATAGCGCTTTTGCTTTCCGATCGGCGGCAAAACTTGGATGCGCCTATAGCGCAGTTCGATGTCGGCATGATCGTCTTTGCCAATGGTGATCCGAGGCGTGCCTTGCACGGTGGTTTCGCTCATTTCGTCGGCGATCGTATGGCCACCGTCGCCAGCCAGACGATCGACACAGGTGCGGACCAAGAAATGCGTGCCGAGCGCCTGTGTTTCGCAGAAGAACTCGTAAATGTCGTTCTCTCGATCGCCAATGTGAACCAGTCGCTCCGGATCGCCTAGCAGGGTGGTCGATTGACGCATATTCTCGAGCCAGCGGTAGCTCTCC
>NZ_VFSU01000005.1 GCF_006385875.1 Sandaracinobacter neustonicus
GCGATAGCCCCATTTGCTGGAATCCGGGTTCAACCGGCTGGCGTCCAGCAATTCGGCCCGCGCGCCCAGCGCGATGGTGCGCTTGTCCTTATCCAGCGGGCGCGCGGTGCGCAGGTCCACCGTGCCGGACAGCCCCGCGCCGATCAGATTGGCGGATGGCGTTTTATACACATTGACCTGGCTGATCATTTCCGAGGGGAACTGATCGAAATCGACCCCCCGGTTGTCGTTTGTCGTTACTTGTTCCCTCCCGTTCAGCAACGTGGTCGAGAAATCAGGCGCAAGCCCGCGGATCGAGATATTGCGCGCCCTCCCGCCTTCGCGCTGGGTGGCGAGCCCCGGCAGGCGGGAAATGGATTCAGCAATCGAGGTGTCCGGCAGCTTGCCGATATCTTCTGCCGAGATACTCTCGACAATCAGGTCGGAGTTTTTCTTCTCGGCGATCGCGTTGGCCAGGCTGGCGCGATATCCGGTGACGATGATGTCCTCGTCTGCCACGCCCGGCGGTTGCTGGGCGGCCGCTCCGGTTGCAAGCGCAAGAGCCATTGCACCTGTGGACACTCTCGCCAGCGGTCCGAACTTGCGGCAGGCATAACCCGAAATCGGGGCAGCACGCGGCCCCTCACGCAACGCTTCCATGATAGTCTCCCCAATCCCTCGCGGCCGGTTCGGCATGCCCTCCCGTGGGCCTGGAACCGATCAGCATTTCATTATTTGATTTGCACTGCCATCTTCCGCCGCAGGCCATTTTGGTTCAAGAAATGCACATACGTATGCGAAAAAGCGGTGGGAGCAGCCGTGCCAGAGCGGACACGAGCGGATAAAAAAACGGCAAAGGATGAAGGTGTTACGGCCTCCATCCGCCCTGACCGCGCGCCCACATCATTCGATATCGCGCATCTTGCCGGCGTTACGCAGCCGACTGTCAGCCGCGCGCTTTCTGGATCACCGATGGTGTCTGAAGCGACCCGGAAACGTATCGAAGCCATTGCGCGGCAGTTGAACTACAAGGTCGACAAAGCAGCATCCTCGCTGCGCAAGCGCCGCTCGGACACGCTAGCTCTGTTGTTCTTCGAAGACCCCACGGCCGACGAATCGCTCATCAATCCGTTCTTCGTGGCGATGCTCGGTTCCATCACCCGCGCGACCAAGCGCGCCGGCTATGATCTGCTTGTCAGCTTTCAGCAGCTCTCGGACGACTGGCACATGGATTATGAGGACAGCCACAAAGCCGACGGCCTGATCCTACTGGGCTATGGAGACTGGGAAATCTATCGCAAACGTGTCGCCCAACTGTCGGCGCAAGGCACGCGGTTTGCGCGATGGGGCTCTGTGGAGGCAGCCGAATCGCTGCGGGGGCTTGGTACGACCATCGGCTCCGATAATCGCTCTGGCGGAGAGATGGCTGCCCGGCATCTGATCGCGCTGGGGCGCAAACGGATCGCCTTCCTGGGCCACGCCTCCAGCCACTATCCGGAGTTTCTCGCACGTTTTCAGGGAGTTGCTGAAGCCCTTTCCGAAGCCAGGCTTTCTCCCCCGTTGCAGGCAGATGCGATCACGACGGAAGACGCTGGCGCCGCCGCAGTCCGCGCGCTGATCGAGACCGGTCTCCAGTTCGATTCCATCGTCGCCGCGTCAGACCTGATTGCCATCGGCGCGATGCGGGCGTTGGAGGAGCGCGGCCTATCAGTTCCGAAGGACGTCGCGATCACCGGCTTTGACGACATCCCTGCCGCAGTCAGCACCCGTCCACCACTTACCACCGTGGTACAGGACACCCAGACTGCCGGGCAGATGCTCGTCGATTCTGTCCGCGCACAATTGGAAGGCCTTCCAGTACCAGACACAATGCTGTCGACGAGGCTCGTCGTTCGCCGTTCCTGCGGAACCATCTGAAGCCACCTCGCAGGCCATTGTCAGCCGGCCCAAATCGCGCCAGCCTCGCGTGTACGTACGTCGCGCGAGCGTCTTGCGGTGGGAGGGACAGGACATGGAATCGGACGATATGGCCGGGAGCGTCGGGCGCCCCAATGGAACGCAGCGCGTAGAGCGACCGCGGCTCAGTTTCTGGGGCCTGTGGAACCTATCGTTCGGTTTCTTTGGCATCCAGGTCGGGTTCGCGCTTCAGAACGCCAACGTCAGCCGCATATTTCAGTCGCTCGGCACCTCCATTGATGATCTCGCCTTTCTGTGGATTGCCGGGCCCGTCACCGGTCTGCTGGTTCAGCCGATCATCGGTTATTTTTCCGACCGGACATGGTCTCCTCTGGGCCGTCGCCGGCCTTATTTTCTGGCCGGCGCGATCCTGGCGAGCCTCGCGCTGGTTGGCATGCCAAACTCGCATGCGCTCTGGTTTGCTGCAGGCATGCTGTGGATTCTTGATGCCTCGCTGAACATCGCGATGGAGCCGTTCCGCGCGTTCGTCGGTGACATGGTTTCGAAACAGCAGCGCACTGCCGGATATGCCTTCCAGACGGTGTTCATCGGCGCTGGTGCTGTCGCTGCCAGCCTCGCGCCTACCGTCCTCACCCGCATCTTTGGTGTTTCCAATGTTGCGCCCCCGGGCGAAATTCCGCTCTCTGTCCGGCTTGCCTTCTACATTGGAGCGGGTGCCTTGATGGTCGCCGTGTTGTGGACGGTGTTCACCACCCGCGAATATTCACCGGACGAGATGCGCCGCTTCGAAGGTGCACATGCCTCCCTTTCCCATGACGAACCACTGGCCGTCCCGCTCAACGGTTTTTGGTGGGTCACCGTCGGCGCCATCGTGATCATCTGCGTGGGACAGTTCCAGCTGGATAAGCCGGTCTATATTCTGGGCGGCGCGCTGCTTGCCTATGGCGGCTTGCAGGAATTCACCCGCCGTCACGCCCTGGCAGGGCGCAGGGCGGGGCCAGTTACGCGGATCGTATCGGATCTGGTGCAGATGCCGCCCATGATGAAGCGGCTCGCGGTTGTCCAGTTCTTCACCTGGATCGCGCTCTTCATCCTGTGGATCTACACTACGCCGATCGTTACCCGCTACATGTTCGGCGCCGCTGATGCAGCAAGCCACAGTTACAATGACGGAGCCGACTGGGTCGGCGTGTTGTTCGGTGTCTATAATGGTGTTGCGGCTCTCTATGCCTTTGCCCTGCCCGAGATCGCGCATCGCATCGGGCGCGGCCGTACCCATATGGCCGGGTTGCTGGCCGGAGCGGTCGGCTTCGGTCTTTTCCTGCTGATCCGCGATCCAGACTGGCTCATTCCTCCGATGATTCTGATCGGCATTGCCTGGGCATCGATCCTCACAATGCCCTATGCGATCCTCTCGTCCGCGTTGCCTCAGGCAAAACTCGGTGTTTTCATGGGGATTTTCAATATGTTCATTGTGCTCCCTCAATTGCTGGTTTCCTCCGCAATGGGAACAATCATGAACTTCGCTTTTCCGAAAGAACCAATCTGGTTGATGGGAATAGCCAGCCTCATGCTTTTGCTGGCAACTGTTGCGATGCGCGGTGTAGGTAGATCGCTGCAGCCCGAAGCAGGCGCGGCCAAATGATCCGACCTTCGGTGGCTGACCGCCATCCCGTTTTAGCGTCCGCTAAGCTGCCGTTCCGGACCGCCCGACTTGGCTGACGCTTGCGGAGCAATCTGAGCGAGGGGCAACTTATTAGCAGCTGGGCCCGAAAGCCGACTGACCGGACCGCCCGACTTAGCCGCCATACAAAACCCCGCCCGGTTGCCCAGGCGGGGTCTGCTGCCTGTCAGTCGCCGTTTCGGCGGCTGGGGCGGGACCAGATGAGGCTGAACGTTTCGCCGTCCTCGTCGTCGAACAGGTTGGCGTAGATGGGGTTTGTGAAGCTAGGGTCGTCCAACTTCAGGCCCAGATATTCGCGGCCTTCGTGGGAGCGTTTGGTCCACGCGGCGCCGATTTCGGCGCGGCCCACCAGAACGCGGTGGCTGGGGGCGTTTTCGCCGGTGGCGCGGGTGTCGGGGACGATCCGGACGCCCTTCGCCTGGACGCTGAGGGTGACGATTTCGCCGCTGAACTCATTGTCTGCGGTCTTCTTGAACGTGCCGATGGTGGCCATGATGTATCTCCTGTCCTTGTTCCGTCGAGCCCGCACCATTGCGACCTCGATGGCGTATCGACCGGCCGGAGACGGTGGCTGGCGCATCCGCAGGGCCATGGACAGTGGAGGAGGGGGTTTCTTGCCCCGCGAGGAATGGCGGCCCTCGGGGTCCCCATGCGACCGGTCGCATGGGGTGGGGGCCGACAGGGGAAGAAAGTTCTGAGGTAACTGTTGTGCCTGAAGCTGCCGAGGCGAAGCCGATCTTCGGCCAGATCACGCCGTTGGAGAGGCCCCATGGTGCGTGGCAGGAATAGCGAGACCGGAGAACCTGGCCTCCTGCCAGACAGAAGATGCAGTTATGAGGTTGCGCGTTCGATCATCCACCAAGCCAGACGGGGGATGGATGACCCACTTCCCGGCCCCACAAAACGCCCCTGCCTCCGGTGCCTGGTGTCCGACTCAATTTCTTCCGGTTCCAATGCCTAGAGGGTGGAGTCGGGCTTTGCGGAACTGGCGCGCGACTGTTCCCTCCAGCCATGCGCAACTCTGACGGCGAGGATGCAAACGTCAACTTCCCCTGACTCCGCGTGCCGTCTCAACGCTATGCCGGAAGATGCAGCCCAGTGCGATCGGGCGGCGTTGGTGCGATCAGCCGGGCCAGCGCCGCGCCTCCAACTGCGATTGCACCCATCAGCGAGAACGCCAGTTGCCATGCTTCGGACGGCATGGCGTGCCGCACGATCCCATGGGTCGCGTAAAAGCCGGCCACAGCGGCCGGCGCGACGAACGCCAGCGCAACCAGCACGCGAGTCCATAAGGGCTGCAGCCGCGTCAGCAGCACATGCCCGATGGCAAATATAAACGCAGCCGCAGCTGAACCAACAACGACGGCACCGAGCCATCCGGCACCAGTGCCATAGGCCCATGCACCGGCAGTCACACCCGCGAACAGCGGCAGTGCGAACACCGCGAACGTGAACAGCAGCCAGCACATCGCCCCGACGGCGACGATTGCGAGGAGAATGAGTGCGAACGGCATGGTCGTGGTCCCCCGTCAGAACGGTTCGAACAGTCGCGCCTGCCACCACCTCCATGGCGCGATGCAATGATAGCATGAACGGGCGATCATGTCGCCCGCCACACCGGGATGCCCATCTTGCGGGCCTTGTCGGCAAGGTTGTCCTGGATGCCAGTACCGGGGAAGATGATAACCCCGATGGGCAGCACATCGAGCATCTGGTCGTTGCGCCGAAACGGGGCGGCCTTGGCGTGCTTGGTCCAGTCAGGCTTGAATGCGATCTGTGGGACTTGGCGGCTGTCGGCCCAGCGGGACGCGATCCTTTCGGCACCCTTGGGGCTGCCCCCGTGGATCAGCACCATGTCGGGATGCTTGGCATGGGCCTGATCCAGCCTGGCCCAGATGCCGTGATGGTCTTCGCTGTCGCCGCCGGAAAATGCGACCTTCGGGCCTTCGGGAAGCAGGATCTGCGTATTGGCACGCTGGCGGGCGGCAAGAAAATCCCGGCTGTCGATGATGGCTGCTGTCAGCTTGCGGTGGTTCAGGACTGAGCCTTTGCGGGGACGCCATGCCGAACCGGTCTCGCGCTCATACTGGTCGATGGCCTGATCGCGCATCAACTCGAAGGTATCGCGGCGCTCCAGCATGGTCTGGCCCTGAGCCAGCAACTGCTCCAGTTCGACCGAACGGATCTCGCTGCCATCCTGATCGCGCTGGCTCTGGCGCTGCGCCTGTTCATTGTCGTCAAGCTCGCGTTCGATGCGTTCGGCGGCGCGGTGGAACATGTTGACGGTGGACCAGAGCAGATCGGTCAGATCGGGTTCAAGCCGTGTGTCCTCGAACGTGGAGATCAGCGCATCGAAGATGTCGGCTATGGCTCCGGCGACCCGGTTGCCTTCGGGCAGCGGGCGGGGATCGGGTTCGTCAGAGAAAGGACGATAGCCGAACAGCTGAAGCTCTTCGAGGATATGGCCGGTGGCGGTGGTCGCCTCTGGCAGTGCGGGGTTGCGGTTACGCTCCATGGCTGTTGCTCCTGCCCTGAGCCGCGCCTCTCGCGGCCTTCATGGCGAGGACAGCCGGTGGTCGGGACGGACCTGCACCCGGACGCGGAGCGGGAGGGCCGAAGCGCAGCGGAGGATGGCGAAGGCGGGCTATTTTGCCTCGCGATGGAAAGCGGCCCCGGGGGCCGCGCCGGAAAATAGTCCGCCGGAGCTATTGCCGGTCCGGCCCGGCTGTCGGCCAGATCGCCCTCTGGAAGGCCGGGGCGTGGCACATGGTGGGATAGCAAACAGACTGGGGCGCAAATGCCAACCTGCAACAGGCGGTATCGGCGATTACGCAGGCTCGGGAAGGAAGCGCCCGGCATCGGCGGCTGCCATCTGATCCCGCAATGCCACCCTCATTGCGCAGGGACCGATGACATGGAGGTCATCGTTAAAATCGCGCTGCACCGGCGACAGCAACATGGCCCTGATACCAGCTGCCATCGCCCGCTCGATCAGACGTTGGCTTGCCAGTTGACCGGCAGGATCGCGGTCACAGGCGACATAGACCGTTCGCAGCCCTGTAGGCGGTATGAACCCGGCGACATGCGCGGCGGAGAGTGCTGCCACCACCGGCATCTCCGGCAGAATGCGGCGGAGCGACAGCATTGTCTCAATGCCTTCGCCGACGATGAGGATATCTGACGCGGCACCAAAGCGGACGCCATGGCCGAGCAGATCGCCCATCGCGCGTCGGGGTGTGGCAAGCTGCGCCTTGCCCGATCCGTCGCGCGCCAGCCATGTGCGGTGGACGCCGGTGATCCGCCCCCTGTTGTCGGTGACTGGCGCGAGCATCGCCGGCCATTGTTCGGTGGGGCCGATTTCGGGCCGATAGTAGCAGCGCGGGTGGAACCGCAATGTGCCGCCAGCGGACGATGGGTCTATGCTGCGGCTTTGGAGATAGGTGTCGACCAGTGTCCCCTTGCCCGGTCGGGTCATGGCAAGCAGGCGCAAGGCTGCCCTAACAGAGTCTGAAGATCGTCTGCCAGATTTGCGGGCGGAGGGGAGATTTGCTGCACCACGTCGCTCAGTCTCCGGCAGCGCGAGGAACCGCCGGGCTTCAGCAAGCACGTCCGCGAATGCGCCGATCCCACAGCTGCTGCGGAGGATGTCGAGCAGGTCGCCATGCTCCCCGGTGGCGGCATCGGTCCATTTGCCGGCCGGGCCTTTTGGTCCATCGTGCAACCGCACGAACATCGACCTGCCAGCAGCATTGCGGATATTGCCGACCATCCAATATCCCCCATGGCGTCGTCCATTCGAGAGATAGTGGCGGCAGACAGCTTCGGCATGATCTGCAAGCTGACGGGCCAGATCATGGGCAGTGGATGCCATGGCGCACCTCCACAAAATTGGCAGAAAATTGGCCCGCCGTTGCCGACGGGCCAGTTGATGTCAGCGGTGGCTCACTCGGCGGCGATGGCGTGGGGCATGTCGTCGGCGGGATCTTCCGCCAGTGTGTCGTCATCCGCCATGGCCGGTTCGCCGTCGATTGCCGCCGTCTCTGCGCAGGCGGGTTCAATGCCGCCGGTATCGCTGGTCGCTGCATCCCGCACTGTTCCCCGTGTGCGAAGGATCACAGGCAGCCAGTGGCTATCGGCGAGCAGCGCTTCAGCTTCGGCCGCCATCTCGCCCTTCTTCAGATGCGCCATGCGGTCGGCTGCCACGATGCCCTTCGCCTCGGTCACGGCCTCCCGGATGCGGGCCTTGGTCACCCGGCCGAAGAAGCTGTCGACGGTCGGCTTCCAGCCCAATGCCGCCATATCCAGATCGACCGACTGTGCCAGCAGGTCTGCATGCGCCAGCGCCCGCGGGCGCTTGTTCCACGGCTCCTGCACGGCGTTCACCGACTGGCTGACGACATGCGCGAACAGGGCGGAGCGGCTGTCGCCATCCCATGTCTGCAACACGTCCCACAGGCCATTGGAGTCCCTCGGCAGGGCCTCGGCCCAGGCATCGTGCCGGGTGCGGATGGCGTCTGCCGATACGCTGTCGTTCAGACCCGGAGCCTGCGGCCCGAACGTCACGCTCTTCAGCTCCAGCTCCAGGCAGCTGTCGGAGCCATAATGGTAGAAGGTCCGCAGCGTCAGCGCATGCAGCGCCGCCAGAAAGGCGATGTCGGGCCGATCCCCCAACAGATGCCGCAGCCCGAGCGTGCGATGGGCGGTCAGTTCGGAGATCAGCCGGTCGGACATCGGCGCAAGGGCATCGTCCTCCTCGCGGTCCAGCGGCTCACCAGCGCTGTCAGCATGTGGATCAGCAACGTCGGTAGCGTCGGTGGCACCAGTATCATCTGCACCAGCGGCTTCATCGCTGGCGACAGCCGGCAGTTCGTCCTCCGGCCGGACATATCCGCGCTCGATCCGCAGTTCCCCATCGCTGGCGATGCTGATGAACGCACCGGCGCGCGCCACCTCATCCGGGTCGAACCGGATCGGCCGGGCATCGATCCGGTCCAGCCTGCTTTCCAGCTCGCCAAGCTGTTCGTCGATCTCATCCGGCAGTTCATCATGATCGGCATATTGTTCGTTGAGTTTATCGAACAACGCCTGGCAGGCCAGACGCTCGGCTTCCTCCTCCGGCGTCATCGGCACCTGCTCGCCGCGCAGATGCCGCAGGCCATAGTTGTGGCCGTAAGGCAGGTCCGACGCAGCCTCGATCCACTTCCAGCCTTCCTGTCCAACAGTGACGGCGGCCTCGTTCAGCTTCTCCGCGACCATCAGGTCGACCAGTTGCACATCCTGCAACCAACCGCCTTCATCACCCTGGAACAGGTCGCGCAGGATCGTGCCGCCTGATTCCACATAGGCGTCAACGCCGATAAACTGCGCCCGCCGGTCAGCGGCGCGGATGGCGTTTTCAGTGAGCATCCGGCGGATGGCATAGGGCTGCTTGTCGTAACCCTGGCTGATCCGCTCGAACACCTGCTCCTGCCGTTCATGGTCGCCGGACACGGTGAACGCCATCAACTGGTCGAGCGCGATGCCATCCTCGGCATAGATAGCCAGCAGGCGCGGCGACACCGATGCCAGCTTCAGCCGCTGCTTCACGACCGACACTGGCACGAAGAAGGCGGCTGCAATCTCCTCCTCGGATTGTCCCTTCTCCCGCAGCGCCAGAAATGCGCGGAACTGGTCGAGCGGATGCAACGGCGCGCGCTGGACATTTTCGGCCAGCGAGTCCTCCTCGGCAATGCCGCCTTCCCGCACGATGCAGGGCACCGGTGCGGTCTTCGCCAGCCGCTTCTGCTTCACCAGCAGTTCCAGCGCCCGATAGCGGCGACCACCCGCCGGGATCTCGAACATGTCGGTAGGGTTGCCGTCGGCATCGACGACCGCACGGACGCTGAGGCCCTGCAACAGCCCGCGGCGCACGATATCGTCTGCAAGCTCCTCGATCGACACGCCCGCCTTCACCCGGCGGACGTTCGCCTGGCTCAGCTGCAGCTGCTGGAACGGAATGTCGCGCGAGGTGGCAAGGCTGATCTTCGCTTTGGCGTTGGCCATGATCTTCACTCCATGACGGGCAGCCGGAAGACGCTCTCCCAACCTCAAACCCGTCATGAAGGCAGCGCCGCCCTCTCACTCGAGGACGGCGCCGCAAACATGATCTCCAGCCGGGACTACACTGCCCGTTCCAGCAGCTTCTTCGCTTTGCCCTCCAGATCCAGTCGCGCATCCTGATGCACCTTCCCCCGCGCGATGGCGGTGATCCCCTGCACGAAGTCGAAGATGCTCTCGGGCTTGCGGCCTTCCTCGGTCAGCACCGTATCGATGATCCGGCCCGCCTCAGCCTTCGAGAACCCGTGCTTGCGCAGGAAGTCCTGCCGGTCCTCGTCCGTGCGGGCCACAATCCGCTCGCGGGACTGGCGGATGCCGTTGATGAACGGCATGGGCGAGGACTCCGCAAAGCGGGTCAGCGCCGGGGCGGCTTCATGTGCGAAGCGCGAAGCGGCATATTTGCTGTGGCGGATGCTGATCTCTTCAAAATCCTCCACGCCCCACAGGTTGCGGTTCTGGCAGACGGCCCGGAGGTAGAAGCTGGCCATCCCCAGCGTCTTCGCCCCCACCTCGGAGTTCCAGCAATAGAACCCCCGGAAATAGAGATCAGGCGAACCGTCTGGCAGCCTGCCCGCCTCGATGGGGTTCAGGTCGTCCACCAGAAACAGGAACACGTCCCGGTCGGAGGCGTAGAGGGTGGTGGTGTCCCTCGAGACATCGACATTGGGATTATAGATACCAGTCGACCAGTCGAGCACGCCCGGCACCTTCCAGCGCGTATCACCGGTGCCATTGCCAGCAATCCGCTGCACGGCTTCCACCAGCTCATGGTCGAAGATGCGGCCATAGTCCGGCCCGGTTACCGCGCGGAGTTCGGTCCGGCCGTCTGCAATCTCCAGCGTCTTCACCTGTTCGGCACGATGCGAGGAGAGGCCATATTGCAGGTTGATCGCCGCCAGCGGGGCCGGAAGCTGCCGCAGGTAGGAAGCAGGCGCGCCGACCAGCCCGGCCAGCTGGCCGAAGCTCCAGTGCGTGGGGGCAACCGGTTGGTCACTGCCGGGCAGCAGCAGGGCAAGCCGTTCGGGATCATCGCGCGACGCTTCCACCCGGACCGCGGAACTCTCGACCGTTCGGGTGTGGCTGCGTTCCGAGCGCCGGTTCACGCTGGCATAAAGCTCCGACAGCGACAGATATCGCTCGTCATCCGGCCGCGCGAACCACTCAGACGACACCCGCCCGACCCGCTCGCCACGGGACACATCCACTTTGTAACCGCCATTGCGCGCCGTCGGCGCCATCACAGCCATGTCCACCATCACCCGTCTCCGCGACAGGCACCGGAAAACCCCTCCCGGCTCTCAACCCGTCAACAGACGGAAAGCAAAGCTCTCACTCTCAACGACCCACAGGTACAGCGGTCTTCACAGAGAGAAGAGGGCGGCAATCGGGCGGATATGAGACGGACAAGGACACCTGCGCCGCTTGCGCAAAAACTACACGGATCGAGCTTGGCGCATCAGCGATGGGGTGATATTTTCGGACCATGCAAGCCGCGAGCCAAATTTTTCGCCTCTTGGAGGGCCTGAAGTCGCCAATGGTGCCGATTCATGCCGTTTGCTTCCCCCCTGCTTCCCCGGAACCATCGGGCGGCTGGGGAAGCAGTTCCGGCTTGCCCTTTCGGGCGATAACTCATTCAAATTCCTGTGAAAAACTGGTGCCGCTTAGGTGACTCGAACACCTGACCCCATCATTACGAAAATTGGGGTGCCTCTGCGCTATGATATCCAAACTACCGAAAAACAACTATATATGAGATAGATATAAACTTCAGTCTACGCCAGAACGCTCTAATAATTCCCCGATTTTGACGCCATCTGCTTACATTATGCTTACATTATGATATGAGAGTGAAAATGTAAGCAGATGGTGCCGGGAGGCGATATGGCGAAGCTTTCCAAGAGGGGCGTTGATGCCCTTGAGCCCCTTCCTGAAGGGCAATCTTTCCTGTGGGACTCCGAGCTGCGTGGGTTCGGGGTCCGCGTTCTACCGTCAGGGCTGAAGACCTTCGTCCTCCAGTATCGCAACCAGAAAGGTGAAACACGCCGCATCAGGCTGGGTCGCTATGGTGTCCTGACCACTGAGATGGCACGCGACATGGCAAGGGTAAAGCTGGGGATGCTGGCTTCCGGAGAAGATCCGGACGAGATTGCCCGCCAGGCCAAGAATGCGATGTCAGTGGGCGAATTATGCGACTGGTACATTCTGGAAGCCCGTGCCGGTCGAATTCTCGGCAGGCGAGGGCGGCCGCTGAAAACGTCATCGCTGGATATGGATGAGAGCCGCATCAGGGTTCACATCAAGCCCTTGCTGGGAAAACGCATTGCCGCGAAACTGACCATTGGCGACGTTGAGGCCATGCAGTCGAGCATTCTGCAGGGCAAGACCGCGACGGCACGACGACCCGGTAGAGGCGGGAAAACCACCGGCGGCCCCGGCGCGGCAGCCAGATCACTTGCCACGCTTCAAGCAGTGCTGGGCCATGCCAAACACAAAGGAATGCTTGCCGATCATCCAACGCGGGGAGCGAAAAAACTTGCAACCAAGAGGCGTACGCGACGCCTGAGTACTCCCGAGATCATATCCCTTGGCAAAGCGCTGTCAGTTGCCGAACAGAATGGGGAAAATCCGGTCGCGCTAGCTGTGGTGAGAACGCTGCTGCTTACCGGCTATCGGCGGGAGGAGGCGCAGGCTATGCAACGTGCCTGGATACATGCAGACCGTGGTTATGTGTCATTTCCTGACACCAAGGGTGGGATGCAGATGCGCGGAATTGGCAAGCGGGCACTGGATGTGCTGCATGCGCAGAGGGCGATCGAAGGAAATCCCTACGTTTTTCCGTCAGCTTCTACCGATGGCCCTTTCACAGCTGTGAAATCCTGTCTTGCACGGGTCTGCCATCTCGCAGGCATAACGGGAATTACGCCTCATACCTTGAGACATACGTTCGGGAGCATGGCAGGAGAACTCGGCTTTTCCGAATTGACCATCCGGGCGATGCTGGGGCACGCCTCACAGAATGTGACACAGGGATATGTGCATATTGATGAGGCGGTTAAGCTGGCCATAGACCGCACATCGGACGAGATTGCAGGCCTGCTTGGGACGGGTGTCGGACAGGCTGATTAGGGCCAGTATGCCAACGATGGGGCCAAGTGATTCAATTCGACTACTCAGGCATCTACAGGCGGTCTTGTCATTCGTAGAGGAAGAGGTGTGCCGGAATCGGGTAGTTTTGGGGTGAAGTGGGGCGGGTTGCCGCCGCGCCATCCTCCCGTTATCCATCAGTTTGGAGATTGACCATGGGATTGGAAACACAGGCTGTATTGCCCACCCATCTATCGGTGCAGGATATCTGTAGCCGGCTCAGGACCGGGTATGGCGTAGCCGACGCCACCGCCCGCGCAACACGCACATCAGATTACTGGATCGTGGATTTCGAAGATCGGGATGGCGAGCCGCGCGTTCTGGATGCATTCCTGAATTCCTACGCCAGTGAAGACTATCAGGAGTTGGGAGCGGCAGAAAGCACCCTGTTATCAATGGAATTCGGGCCAACCAGTGAGGCCGTTATTGCTGCTCTGGCGGGCGGGGCGGATGGCTGGATGCGCAAGCATGATGGCGAGCCGTGGCTGCGCCTACGTCCCTGACTTCGGTCATGCAATAAAGGCATGCGGTTGTCAGAGTCAGAGCTTCGCTTCCCGTTTTTGACGGGTTGAGAGCCGGGAGGAGTTTTCCGGCGCCTGTCGCGGAGATGGGTGATGCTGGACATGGATGTGATGGCGCCGGCGGCGCGCAATGGCGGCTACAAGGTGGATGTGTCCCGTGGCGAGCGAGTCGGGCGGGTGTCGTCCGAATGGTTCTCGCGGCCGGATGACGAGCGATATTTGTCGCTGTCAGAACTGTTCGCCAGCGTGAAGCGCCGCAGCGACCATAGCCGGACGCGGACGGTCGAGAGCGCGGCGATCCGGGTCGAGGCCTCGCGGGATGATCCCGAGCGGCTGACGCTACTGCTTCCCGAGAACGAGCGCCCCGTTGCGCCCACGCACTGGAGTTTCGGGCAACTGGCTAGCCTGGTCGGCGCGCCGTCCTCCTATCTGCGACAGCTTCCGGCGCCGCTGGCGGCGATCAATCTGCAATATGGGCTGAAGTCCCATCGTGCCGAGCAGGTGAAGACCCTGGAAATCGAGGATGGCCGTGTTGAACTGCGCGCGGTGACCGGCCCAGACTATGGCCGTATTCACGACCATGAACTGGTGTCGGCTGTGCAGCGGATTGCCGGTAACGGCACTGGCGACACGCGCTGGAAGGTGCCGGGCGTGCTCGACTGGTCGACCGGCATCTACAATCCGAACGTCGATGTCTCCAAGGATACCACCACGCTCTATGCCTCCGATCGGGATGCATTCCTGTTCCTCGTCGATGACCTGAACCCTATCGAGGCTGGCCGGCTGCCCGATGGCTCGCCCGATCTCTATTTCCGGGGGTTCTATTGCTGGAATTCCGAAGTGGGGGCGAAGACGCTGGGGATGGCAAGCTTCTACCTCCGTGCCGTCTGCCAGAACCGCAATCTTTGGGGTGTGGAGGATTTCGAGGAGATCACGATCCGCCACTCCAAATATGCGGCATCGCGCTTTGCACAGGAGGCGGCACCGGCACTGACGCGCTTCGCCAACTCTTCACCCACGCCATTCCTGAACGGCATCAAGAGCGCCCGGGAACGGATTGTCGCCCGCAGCGATGATGACCGGCAGGATTTCCTGCGCAAGCGCGGCTTTTCCAAGGGCGAGACGACCCGGATCATTGAGAGCGTTCTGACCGAGGAAGGCCGAAAACCCGAAAGCATCTTCGACTTCGTGCAGGGCATCACGGCCATGGCAAGGGGCAAGACGCACCAGGATGCGCGGCTTGAAATGGAGGGCAAGGCGAAGAAGCTGCTCGACTTCGCGGCTTAGGTTGCGCCCCACATCCCCAATCGGCGCCGTCCTCGAGTGAGAGGGCGGCGCTGGTTTCATGACGGATTTTAGGCTGGGAGAAGGTCTTCCGGCCACCCGTCGTGGAGATAAGAAATGGCCGACATCACAACTGTCGAAAGGCGCCAGGTGGCCGCAGAATGTGCTTGGGAATCGATCCTTGCCCAGCTTCGTGAGGACGACATCCGTTCCGCTGAACTCCGGCCAGACAATCACGCTGCAATCTTCAGCCTGCTGGCCGCACACAACATTACCTGCGTCACTATCTGCTTCGACGGGTATGGCGATAGCGGTCAGGTGGAATCTGTAAACGCGCTGATCGGAGATACCGTAGCCGAACTACCGAACTGCATGGTTATGCTGAGTGAAATAGCGAGATGTGGCGATTCCGGTGCGATTGTCACCAAGGAACATTCACTTGCAGCTGCCATCGAGGATCTGGCTTACGACCTGCTTCGGCAAACACACGCCGGGTGGGAAAACAACGACGGCGCTTTCGGAGATTTCGTTCTGGATGTGACGGAACGCACCATCAGTCTGGACTATAGCGAGCGCTACACGGCGATCGAGTCCTTCAGCCATCAGTGGTGAGGGAGGGCGTCATGGGACATTGTTATCACCACGCCCTCTCGTCAGTTCGGAAATGGGGCGGTACGGCGGAGGAGTTTCTGCCGCTGCACCAGTGGTTTGATGAATCGAAATCCATAACGGCGGACTTTCGCCATCGCGCGCTGCGGCATCACGCAGAGGGCATTTTCATGCTGGAACGTTTTTTCGGGCCGGTTCTGAACTTGTCAACCGGGCGAGCAGTGCCTGTCCGCCTCATCGGTGAACAGCATGTCATCGAAGATCTCGGACATATTCCGGGCTTCGCCGACTGGGCCCGGGCGATACGGCCTGAGCCCTGGATGGGCCGGGCACAGCCAATCCACAAACTGGTCGACCCATTCGCCTTGACTGTCTGACGCTGGCTTTCCAGCTTTCCCAGCGCCGTCCTCGAGTGAGAGGGCGGCGCTGGTTTCATGACGGGTTTGAGGTTGGGAGAAGGTCTTCCGGTCGCCCGTCGTGGAGTGATGACCATGGCCAACACCAATACGAAGATCAGCCTTGCGGCTTCTCGCGACATTCCGTTCAACCTGCTGCAACTGAGCCAGTCGAACGTCCGCCGCGTGAAGGCCGGTGTATCGATCGAGGAGCTTGCGGGCGATATCGCGCGCCGGGGCCTTCTGCAGGGCCTGAGTGTGCGCGCCGTCGTCGATGACGATGGCAATGCGACCGACCGGTTCGAGATACCGGCTGGCGGCCGCCGCTACCGGGCGCTGGAATTGCTGGTGAAGCAGAAGCGGCTGGCGAAGACTGCACCCGTGCCCTGCATCGTGCGGGAAGGCGGGATCGCCGAGGAAGACTCGCTGGCCGAGAATGTGCAGCGCGCGCCGTTGCACCCGCTCGACCAGTTCCGGGCGTTCCTTGCCCTCCGTGAAAAGGGACAGTCCGAAGAGGAGATCGCGGCCGCCTTCTTCGTGCCCGTGGCCGTCGTGAAGCAGCGGCTGAAGCTGGCGTCGGTGTCACCGCGCCTGCTCGACATCTATGCTGAAGACGGCATCGCGCTCGACCAGTTGATGGCGTTCACCGTCTCCTGTGACCATGAACGGCAGGAGCAGGTGTTCGAGCGAATGAGCCAGGGCTATGACAAGCAGCCCTACGCCATCCGCCGCATGCTGACCGAGAACGCCATAAGGGCGTCGGACCGGCGGGCGAAGTTCATCGGCATCGACGCTTATGTGGAGGCCGGCGGCACCGTCATGCGCGACCTGTTCCAGGGTGACGAAGGGGGCTGGCTGCAGGACGTGCAACTGGTCGACCTGATGGTGGCGGAAAAGCTGAACGAAGCCGCAGCCAGCGTGGGCGGTGAAGGCTGGAAGTGGGTCGAAGCCGCGCCGGACTTTCCGTATGGCCACCAATATGGCTTGCGGCATGTGCGCGGTGAGCAGGTGCCGATGACGCCGGACGAACAAGCCGAGCGTGAAGAGTGTCAGGCGACGTTTGACGAACTGACCGAGCAGTATGCCGACTATGATGAACTGCCGGACGAGATTGACGAGCAGCTTGGCGAACTGGAGCAGAAGCTGGACATGCTGGATGCGCGACCGATTCGGTTCGAGCCGGATGAAATTGCGCGGGCTGGCGCGTTCATCAGCATTGCCAACAACGGCGAGCTGAGAATCGAGCGCGGATACGTCCGGCCCGAAGACGAGCTGCCCGTTGCTGACGCTGAAGAAACGCATGGCACGGATGACACCATCACGTCCGGCGATGCGGAAACAGTCGACGTTAGTGCTGACGGAGCTGCCAGCGCTGACCAGGCAGATGATGATGTAGACGGTCTTGCCCCGATGTCCGACCGGCTCATCTCCGAACTGACGGCGCATCGGACGCTCGGGCTGCGGCACATGCTGGAGGACCGTCCCGACATCGCGTTCCTGGCGGCACTCCATGCACTGACCCTGCGCACCTTCTACCACTACGGGTCGGACAGCTGTCTGGAGCTGGAACTGAAGAGCGTGACGTTTGGATCGCAGGCACCCGGTCTGAACGACAGCGTGTCGGCGGAAGCCATCCGCGCCCGGCATGAGGCGTGGGCCCAAGCTCTGCCGAAGGAGTCTGACGGGCTGTGGGATGCGTTGCAGGCGTGGGATGGCGACAGCCAGTCTGCCCTGTTCGCGCATGTCGTCAGCCAGTCGGTCAACGCGGTGCAGGAGCCATGGAACAGGCGCCCGCGCGCGCTGGCACACGCAGATCAGCTGGCGCAGTCGGTCGGGCTCGACATGGCGGCACTTGGATGGAAGCCGACGGTCGACGGCTTTTTCGGGCGGGTGACCAAGGCCCGTATCCGGGAAGCCGTGACCGAGGCCAGGGGAGCCGCGGCGGCTGATCGCATCGCACATCTGAAGAAGGGCGAGATGGCGGCCGAAGCGGAAACCCTGTTGGCAGACAGCGGCTGGCTGCCTTCCATTCTCCGGACGCGTGGTAGGTCGGATGCTCCGGAGAATGAAGTGGAAGCCGACAATTGCACGACCGAACCCGCGGGAGAGGAATCGGCGGTGAAGGACGGCGAACCGGCCATGGATGCAGATGAGGCAAGCGCCGAAGATATGGCGGACGAACTGCCCCACGCCCAGGCTGCCGAGTAACCACTTCCTGACTGCGACTGGCCCGCTGGCAACGGCGGGCCATTTTTCTGGAGGCATGTATGGCAATATCCGCCAGAGACATTGCCCGCGAACTCGCCGACAGAGCGGAAGCGGTCTGCCGCCAATATCTGTCGAACGGACGGCGGCAGGGCGGCTACTGGATGGTGGGCAATGTCCGCAACGAACCGGGCCGCTCCATGTTCGTGCGACTGGCGGATGGGCCGAAGGGGCCAGCCGGCAAATGGACCGACGCCGCCACAGGAGAGCATGGCGACCTTATCGATGTGATCCAGCAGGCGCGTGGCGTGAATGGGTTCACTGATGCGATGGCAGAAGCGCGGCGGTTCCTCTCATTGCCGGATACCGTCCCGCCTGATGTCTCGCGACGAGCAAAAATCTCAAAGGCCAAAGCCGGCGTTTCAGATTCGCTACGCTCAGCTTTGCACCTTTTTGCCATGGCGCGACCGATCGAAGGCACGCTGGCAGCAACCTATCTGCGAGGACGTGGCATCGTCGCGGATGCACCATCGACAACGCTGCGGTTTCACCCGGAATGCTATTACCGCCCCGATAGCAAAAATCCGACCGAACGATGGCCGGCAATGCTGGCGGCAGTGACCGACAATCGCCGCAACATCACCGGCATTCATCGCACATGGCTGCAACGCGACGGGAGCGACAAGGCGCCCCTCGCAACACCAAGGCGCGCTATGGGCCATCTGCTTGGCAATGGCGTCCGGTTCGGATCCGTCAATGAGATCATGGCCGTAGGCGAAGGCATCGAGACCATGCTGTCCATCCGCACAGCCCTGCCGGACCTGCCGGTAACGGCCTGTCTTTCAGCTGCACATCTGGCAGCCTTTGATCCACCGGCCAGCATTCGCCGCCTGTACATTGCCCATGACCGCGATGCCGCCGGCCTGCATGCCCGTGATCGCTTGGCGTCACGCCTGTCAGACAGTCCAATCGAGATCATCTCGCTGTCGCCCCGCCGGCACGATTTCAACGACGACCTTTGCATGTTGGGATTGGCCGGAACCCGGGACGCATTGCAGACGCAGCTTGCCGCCGAAGATGCCGAACGCCTGATCGCTAACACCCTCTGACGACACCGTATCGTCCGTGTGGTTGCTGGTTCTGCCCATGGCACATCCACTTCGATAGCCGCGCCCGGCCTTCTCGAGGGCGAGGGGCCGGCAACTGCCCCAGACCGGCAATGGCTGCGGCGGACTATTTTCCGGCGCGGGCCTGAGGGCCCGCTTTCCATCGCGATTCAAAATAGCCCGCCTTCGCCATCCTCCGCTGCGCTCCGGCCCGGACGAAGGCGTCCGGGTGCAGGTCCGGGCCAGCCGCCGGCGAGCCGCTCGCCACGAAGGCCGCGAGAGGCGCGGCCACGGAAAGGAGCGCCGCCATGGACCATTCGCACGCGCATCAACCCGACATCACGTCCACCGCCCATGTGCTGGAGGAGCTGCAACTGTTCGGCTATCGCCCATTCTCCGACGAACCTGATCCAAGGCCATTGCCCGAAGGATACCGCGTCGCCGGCGCCGTTGCCGACATCTTCGATGCACTGGTGGCGACGCTCGACGACACCAGGCTCGAACCAGATCTGGAGGGCCTGCTATGGTCGACCGTCAACCTGTTCCACCGGGCCGCCGACCGCATCGAACGCGAGCTCGACGACAATGAACAGGCACAGCGCCAGAGCCAGCGCGATCAGGATGGCAGCGAAATCCGCTCCGTTGAACTGGAAAGGCTGCTTGCCGAAGGCCAGACGATGCTGGAACGGCGCGACGCCTTCGAGCTGATGCGCGATCAGGCCGCCGACCAGTATGAACGCCACACTGGATCATGCTGGCGTCCGCGCAATGGCTCCATGGTCAATCACCGCAATCTGACATCGGCCGTTATCGACAGCCGTGATTTCCTGATGGCCCGGCAGCGCGCCAAATCGCAAATCCTGCTGCCGGAAGGCCCGAAGGTGGTGTTCTCCGGAGGCGACAGCGACGATCACAGCTCCATCTGGGCCCGCCTCGATCAGGCGCACGCCAAGCACCCGGACATGGTGCTGATCCACGGTGGCAGCCCCAAAGGCGCCGAGAAGATCGCGTCCCGCTGGGCAGACGTGCGGCACGTCCGCCAGGTCGCGTTCAAGCCGGACTGGTTGTCTAATTGATTTTCGCATGGGCATTCCTTTTCCCGGTGCCAATGGTTGTCTTCGAGGTCATCGGGCGGCCTGTGAGGGCGTTGTGTCCGAGCCTTCATGATCGCGGCCGGGCGAAAAGGGTGGGTGTCTCTGGGTCCAACTCGAGGTTATGGCCTCTACAGTCCGGGCGAGATCACCCTGGCATGGCTTACCGGGAAGAAGGGCGCTGGCTTCATGTCCAGCGGAACTCCGTCTCGTTCAGCCATAACGAATGGAGCAGCACGGCCAGTTTGCGGGCAACCGCGATCCTGGCGCGCTTGTTGCCTTTCGATTCTGCGATGCGCTGCCCCCATTGCTGAAGTGCAAATGGGCGCTGCACGCGGCACAGCATGATGTTCGCGGCCTCGTAGAGTGATCGCCGGAGCATCGGATCGCCCGCCTTGGAAATGTTGCCGCGTACATCGCGTTCGCCTGACTGGCTACGTCGTGGTACCAGCCCGGCATAGGCGCCGACATCTTCGCTGCGCGCAAAACGACGCGGG
>NZ_VFSU01000006.1 GCF_006385875.1 Sandaracinobacter neustonicus
GGTGGAGGAACAGCAAGCCTTCTTCGAAAAGGGCGTCGCGCACCTGAAACCGCTGACGCTGCGGCAGATCGCGGACATGATCGAAATGCACGAATCCACCGTCAGCCGCGTCACCAGCAACAAATATCTGGCCTGCGACCGCGGCGTTTTCGAGCTGAAATATTTCTTCACCACCGCGATCCAGAGCAGCGACGGCGGCACAGACGCCTCCGCCGAGGCCGTGCGCCAGCGCCTGAAAGCCCTGATCGACGCGGAAGATCCGCTGAAGCCGCTGTCAGACGACAAGCCCGTCGAAGCGTTGAAAAAAGACGGCATACGATATCGCCCGCCGCACGGTGACGAAATACCGCGAAGCCATGAACATCCCCAGCAGCTTCGACCGCCGCCGCCGCGCGCTGGTCCGCGCGGCCTGAGGGGGCGCTGCCAAGCAGACGCCGCGAGTTCTCAACTACTGTCCCCCCCAACGTCACCCCACCCACAACCGTCACCCCGGACTTGATCCGGGGTCCAGCTTCTCTACCCCACCGCCGGGCCAAAAAAACGAAGGGGTTCCACCCCTTCACCCCGGCAGGGGCGTGACGCCCCTGCACCCCCGGAATCTTTTGATGATTGCATCCTTTGCCAACAGGCGTCGCCTGCTCGCCCCTCCCCCGCTCAGGCTGAGCTTGTCGAAGCCCGGACGGTGAGAGCGGAATGGTTGAGCCAGATGGGGCTTCGACAAGCTCAGCCTGAGCGGGGGGAGAGGGGCGGTTAAGGCCGGACGGTTGGCAAAGACTATGATCGGCAAACGTTTTGCCGGATCGCGAACTACCGGCTCAAATCAACCGGTTCGTTTGCTCTTTCGGCCATGCCACAGGGCCGCGATCACTGCCCCGACTATGGCCGCCGCCATATCCTTCTGGGCGTCCCACATGTCGCCTTGCTGACCATTATATTCGTTCGCCATGTCGGGCGCGAGAAGGATCGTCAGCATCCACTCGAAAATCTCGTAAAGCGCACTGGCGGTTCCGACGAACAACAAGGCCATCCACAAGCTGCCGCGCCGCCCCATCCCTGCATGCCGTCGCATTGCCTCGGAAAAGGGCAGCACCCACAGCAGCCCGAACGCGAAATGCACCAGCCGATCATAGCCGTTGCGCGCCAGCCCGAACATGTCGCTGAACGCAGGGCCGTTCAAGGCATGGGCCCATTCGTCATAAGGTACATTCGAATAAGTGTATCGGCCTCCAAGCGTGTGCAGCAGCCAGAAGATCAGCAGCGCACCAACCGCCTTGTTCGAAAGTGGCCAGCGGCCCAGCAACAGCGGCGCGGCAAGCACCAGAAGCAGCGTCGGAATATGGTGGAGCGGGGCAATCTCCGGGTAAGGCTGGCGAACATTGGCCAGCCCGACCGCGACCGCCAAAACCAGAAGCATGAAAAACTGCGGGCGCGGAAGATCGCGCCACGCGTCCAGATAGCTGGTCATGCTGAAGGCATCGCAACGCCAACCCGGCTATTGGTCATCGGGTTGGCGAGGCACTGCGGTCAGCCCCATTTTCTTCAACTGTTCGCGCAGCATCGCGCTCTGGTCCCATGTCAGCAGGGGCGGTACGCCTTCCTTAGGTTGGCCTGCAGGCTTCACGATCAACTCGGCGTCATCCGTCACGGTCAGCTCCACCGGTGCACCAGCAATGTCGATTACCGCTTGTCGGCCGTTCATGTTGATTTTCTTCATGGTCTGACTGGTCAGGGAGTCGCCGAAATAAATCTGCTCGGCGATGGAGATCAACTGCCTGTCCATTCCGTCGTACAGATAGACGATCCGCAACGGCGCTGCGAATTCGGCCTGATCGTTCCGCTCGATGGGAGGGGGGCCGTCGTTCGAGGACGTGTAGACGTCATAGGCCACGCCAGAGATGGCGAACGCGGGTTCGAGGCCGGTCAGGACGGTGTGGGTTCCCATCGCGCCGTGCGGGATGCAGGCTGCCGTCCAGCCATTCCGGCCGCGGCTGCGTTCATCAACCTTTGCGGGGGGCGGCCCCTGCACCGGGGCACACCATGTCAACTGCATGGTGGCTTCGCGGAATTCGCTTTCAGCCTTCTGCATGCTCATCGGCACGCCGCCCCTCGACCATGTCAGTTGCATCCGCGCCGGAAAGCCATAGACGATGGTGCCTGCGCTGACTGATCTCTTGCCGAGCAGGGTCGTGATGGTGACGTCCTGTGTCAGCTTTCCCCGATAGGCATGGTGAAAGGGAATGCTGGCCAGCGTTTGCCCTGCCACAAGCTTGCCCTGCTCGATCGTGCCGCCCTTGTCGGACAGCAGTGTCGGATAAGGGAATTGCTGGCGGGCGATCAGTTGCGCCTGAACCGGTGTGGGGCCGACAGCCACCTTCACAAGGCTGGCGGCCTCAAGCCGGTACAGCGCGTCTGGCTCCGTCAATCCGATCAGGGTGAGTGTCGGATTTTTCTTCGGGCCGACTGCGAAGGTCAACGGGCCGATTTCGGCCAGATAGCCGCCAGCCGGTATCTGGGCTGCGTTGGCTGCTGTGGGCGGAACTTGTCGGCCGCGCCGGCACATGGCGAAGCTGCTGTCCTTTTCGTGCCACTCGTAGGAAACCGGCTCATCCTGATCCTGGGTGGAGCGGGCGACAAAGCGCGGACGGTCATAATCCTTGTCGCAATTGCTGATCGCGATGGGGATGGTCGGGCGCTGATCGTCCGACAGAATCTGGTATGGCTTTGGTTTTGCCAATGGCTGGCGGCTTTTGACGATAGTGAGATGATAGGGCTTCGTCCCGCGCTCCGCGAGGGCTTCTGCCATCTCGTCGAACTCACCGTTCCCGTCCGTATCGAACCAGCAAACAAAGCTGCGCGGCCCGGCGGCTCCGCAGAACGTCCGCGGACCGTCTGCCAGCTTCAGTTCGCCGCTTCGCTTCGCCGCCTTCTCTCCGCCGGGGAACGCACGCCACAAAAGCTGTGCATCGGAGGCGTCTCCCGTCGGCGCGAAGCGTGCGACTTGCACAGGCTTCGCCGTCGCCCGAGCCAGCAGCTGGTTGGCAGGCCTGTCCCCCTTGCTCCACAGGATGCCATTGCCCTCAGAAGCATCGGCGCGCTCCAGCAACAGCGGAACATCGATGACGGCGGCTTCGCGAATGGCCTTTGCCTGATCAGTCTCAGCCTGTGCGGATGCCTGAGCAGATGCGGGGGCGGATGCGATCAGGACCAGCAGCGACACAAAAACATGACTGTGACACAACATGAGGGACTCCGGGACGCGCAACATTGCGTAGATTCCGCTCATTGCACGACCCCGGTTTCAGGGGAATCGCTTTGTTGTCCGCCCGGCGTCAGGGATTGCCGGTTAACCGCGAATGCGTTCCCCGCTCAGCCCGCCTTTGCCATCAGGCTGTGCCGCCGACTGTAGGCGAAATAGATCGCCAGCCCGATCAGGTTCCAGATGCCGAAGCGAACCAGTGTGGTGCCCGGCAGGCTAAACATCAGGTAGAGGCAGCCCAGGATCGCCAGCGTGCCCACCACGAAGGGGGCCGGGCTGCGGAACAGCCGCTCGGCGTTGGGGGCGGTCTTGCGCAGGATCATCAGGCAGGCGCCCACCGAAATGAAGGCCAGCAGCGTGCCCGCATTGGCCAGTTCGGCGATCTCGTCCAGCCGGAACACGCCTGCCACGGCGGCGATAGAAATGCCGGTGATGATGGTGATCAGCGTCGGTGCGCCGGTGCGCGGGCTGACCTTGGCGAGGCGGCGCGGCAGCAGCCCATCGCGCGCCATCACGAAGAAGATGCGGCTTTGCCCATACATCATCACCAGAATGACCGACGGCAGGGCGATGATGGCGGCCAGCGCCACCAGATGCGCGGCAACCGGCTGGTTCAGCGTGCGCAGCACCAGCGCCAGCGGCTCGGGCGAGTTGGCGAGCTCGGTGTGGGGAATGGCCCCCACCGCCGCAACCGCGACCAGCATGTAGATCAGCGTGCACACCGCCATGGAGCCGATGATGCCGATGGTGAGATCGCGCTTCGGGTTCTTGGCTTCCTCGGCTGAGGTGGCGACGGCGTCGAAGCCATAGAAGGCGAAAAAGACGATGGCCGCAGCCGCCATCACCCCCCGCTGCACGCCATCCGAATCCAGCGTGGAGCCGAAGCCATAGGGCATGAAGGGCTTCAGATTGCCGCTGTCGAAGGCGGGCATGGCGAACAGGATGAAGGCCCCCAGCGCCAGCAGCTTGATGATCACAAGGATGATGTTCAGCGTGGCGCTTTCCCGCGTGCCCGCGATCAGCATCCCCATCACCGCCAGCGCCACCAGCACGGCAGGCAGGTTGATGATGCCGCCCGCATGCGGTCCCACCAGCAGGGCGTGCGGAAGCTCCACCCCGGCCGACTGGATCCAGCCCACCAGATAGCCCGACCAGCCCACCGCCACGGTGGAACAGGCCAGCGAATATTCGAGGATCAGGCTCCACCCCACCACCCAGGCGACCGTTTCGCCGATGGCGGCATAGCTGAAGGTATAGGCGCTGCCTGCCGCCGGAATCATAGTGGCAAGCTCTGTATAGGCCAGCGCCGCGCAGGCGCAGACGGCCCCGGCGATGGCGAAGGCAAGGATCACCGCAGGCCCGGCGCGCTCCGCGCCAACGCCTGTCAGCGTATAGATGCCGGTGCCGACGATGGCCCCCACGCCCAGCGCGATCAGGTGCGGCCAGGACAGGGTCTTCGCAAGCGCATGTCCGTGGCTGTGCTGCGTGACTTCACTTAGAGATTTGCGCCTGCCGAACATCCACTCCCTTTCCCTGTATTGCACCCGGTTCGCCGTTCAGATCGTCCAGCGTGGATCGGATATGCTGCGCCAGCAGCGCCTGCAGCTTCGCCGCGTCTCGGGCGAGGAAGGCGTCCAGCAGGCCGCGATGTTCCTGATGCGCGCGGGTTTCCCGGCCCGCAGGCTCCAGATGCGCGACGACATAGCGTTCCGCCATGATCGACAGCCGCTGCACCAATTGCATCGTCAACGGCCTGTCCGGGCTGTTCGTCAGCGCGATGTGGAATTCGCGGTTTCGCACGGCCACTTCGGCCAGATTGATGCCCGCGGCGCTGTCCAGCCGCTCGAACGCGTCGATGGCGGCGCTGCGTTCGGCATCCGTCGCCGCCAGCGCGGCATGGGCGGCGGCGGCGGGTTCGATGGAGAGCCGCAGCTCGAAAATCTCGTCCAGTTGCTCAGCGGACAGCGGCTGCACGAAATAGCCGCGATTGGCGTGGCTGACGATCAGCCCGTCCTGCTCCAGCCGGGCCAGCGCCTCGCGCAGCGGAATCTTGCTGATGCCCAGTTCGGCCGCCAGCGCGTCCTGCCGGATGGGCGCGTTGTCAGCCAACTGCCCCGTCACGATCTGCTCGCGCACGATCTCGAACACTCGATCCGACAGGGTGCGCACGACAAGGCTCAATCCGGGCTCCTCATTTGACCTGGAAGCCTTCCCAGAATGGATCGGCCTTGTCGATCCAGATCGTGTTGATCCCCGTCTGGATCGCGGAGCCTTCGATGGAGGGAATGATGGCGGGGGTGTCGCCCAGCTTTGTTTCCGCCTCTACCCGGCCGATGAAGCGGCTGCCGATATAGCTTTCATGGACGAAGCGGTCGCCCGCTTTCAGCAGCCCCTTCGAATGCAGATGCGCCAGCCGTGCCGAGGTGCCGGTGCCGCACGGGGAGCGGTCGATTGCGCCTTCGCCGTAGAAAACCGCGTTGCGGCCGTCCGCGCCGTCTCCACGGGGTTTGTCGGCCCACAGGATGTGGCTGACGCCGCGAATCGTCGGGTCCAGCGGGTGCACGGGTTCATATTTTGCGCGGATCGCCGCGCGCAGGCGGCGGCTGAGTTCGATGATGCGCGAGGCACCCAGATCGTCCAGCCCTGTGTAGGCCCCCTGCGGCTCGACGATGCCATAATAATTGCCGCCGTAGGAGACATCGACCGTCAGCGGGCCGAAGCCCTCCAGTTCCACCTCGATCCCCGTCGCCGCGACATAGGCGGGGACGTTGGTGATCTTCACCGACGTCACCTTGTTGCCCGCTGTTTCATAGGCGATGTCGATGATCCCGGCGGGCACCTCGATCTTCAGCTTGCCCGGCGTGGCGGGGATGACGAGGCCGTTTTCCAGCGCGAACGTCACCATGCCGATGGTGCCATGGCCGCACATCGGCAGGCAGCCGGAGGTTTCGATGAACAGGATGCCGGTGTCTGTATCCGGCCGCGTGGGCGGATAGAGGAAGCCGCCGGACATCATGTCATGCCCGCGCGGCTCATAGCAGAGGCCGGTGCGGATCCAGTCGAACCGGGTCATGAAATCCTGCCGACGCTCCGACATGGAGCCGCCCTTCAGCAGCGGGGCCCCGCCCGCCACGAGGCGGACGGGGTTGCCGGCGGTATGACCATCTATGCAGAAGAAGGTGTGGCGCATGAGATGAACGCGTCCTTAAGCGGCCTTGCTCGCCGTCAGCGACGGGCGGGTGGCGGCGGCCTTTTCCACCATCGCGATCACCTCTGCGCGGCGCGCGCCTTCCAGCACGTAACGCGGCGGCAGCACCCGTTCGGAACCGCGGCCCATCACCTGTTCCGCCAGCTTGATGGACTGCACCAGATCATGCTCCGCATCCAGATGCAGCAGCGGCATGAACCAGCGGTAGATTTCCATCGCCTTGGCATGATCGCCGCGTTCGAAGGCGCGGACCAGTTCCACCGATTCCTGCGGGAAGGCGTTGGTGAGGCCGGAAACCCAGCCCTGCGCGCCCAGATACAGGCCTTCCAGCGCCACATCGTCCAGCCCGGCGAACAGGGTGAAGCGATCGCCGAAGGCGTTCTTGATGTCCGTGAAGCGGCGGGTATCCGGCGCGGATTCCTTGATCGCCACGATGTTCGCCACATCCTTCACCGCTTCCAGCACATCATTGTTGATGGTGGTGCGATAGGCGGGCGGGTTGTTGTAGAGCATGATCGGCAGGCCGGTCTTTTCCGCGACGCCCTTGAAGTGGGCGGCGAGTTCATGCGCCTTGGGCACATAGACCATGGGGGGCAGCAGCATCAGGCCATCGGCACCGGCCTTTTCGGCGGCCTGCGCATAGCGGGCGGCGCGGCGGGTGTCATATTCGGACACGCCGGTGATCACGGGCACGCGGCCCTTCACGGCTTCGACGATGGCGGTGAGCACCGTCACCTTTTCGTCGAACTCCAGCGAGTTGTTCTCGCCCACGGTGCCCAGCGCGATGACGCCGGTGACGCCGTCGCGGATCAGATCATCGACCACGCGCTGCGTATCCGCCACATCGATGGACAGGTCTGCGCGGACCTGCGTGGTGACTGCCGGGAAAACACCCTTCCAACCGATTGCCATTTTGCCGTTCCTCATTTGACTTCGAATATCGTATACGATAATGAATCACGCATGACAAGAGGGCAATTTCGATGAGCCGGATTTTGGTGCTGGGCGGCGGGGTTGTGGGGCTGTCCGCCGCGCTGGCGCTGGCCCGCGCGGGGCATGCGGTGACGGTGCTGGAACCGGACGCGGCGCGGGCTGCGGCCAGCTGGGGCAATGCCGGGCATATCGCCACGGAACAGGTCGCGCCTCTGGCATCGGTGGAGACGTTGCTGTCGGCTTGGAAGCGGCGGTTCGCGGCGGGCGGCGCGATGGATTTGCCGCTGCATCTGGCCCCGCACTGGCTGCCCTTCGCGTTGAGATTCGTGAACGCCTCCAGCCGGGACGGGTTTCAGGATGGCTGCGACGCGCTGCGCCCGCTGCTGGCGGCAGCGCTGCCCGCGTGGGAACGGCTGGCCGAGGCGCTGGGCTGCCCCGAGCTGCTGAAGCGCGACGGGCATCTGGTGGCGTGGGAAAGCGAGGCGAGCGCGGCGAAGGGCCGGGCCGCATGGGAGGCCGCCGACACCGGCACGGCCATAGTGCACCCGGCAAGCGCGGACGATCTGGCGGCGATCCGGGGCGTGACGACGGCGTCCATCGCCGGGGTGGCGCGCTTCGGCGGCACGGCGCAGATTGCCGATCTGGGGCAGCTGGCGGAGGCGCTGGAAGCCGCGCTGACTGCGGCGGGCGGGCGCATCCTGCGCGAACGTGGCGCGGTTGGGGTGCAAGGCGGGCGCGCCTGTGTGCCGGGGCATGAGGCGGACTTGCTGCTGGTGTGCGCGGGTGCGCGCAGTGCGGCGCTGGTGGCCCCCGCCGGGCTGACCGCGCCGCTGATCGCCGAGCGCGGTTATCATATTCGCGCTGACGCGTCGCGCTGGCCCGCCGACATGCCGCCGCTGGTGTTCGAGGATCGCTCGATGATCGTCACCCGCTATGCGCACGCCGTGCAGGCCGCCAGCTTCGTGGAGTTCGGCACTCCCGACGCCCCGCCCGACGTGCGCAAGTGGGAACGGCTGGAGGCGCATGTGGCCGCCCTCGGCCTGCCGCTGAGCGGGCCGTTCACACGCTGGATGGGCGCGCGGCCGACGCTGCCGGATTATCTGCCCGCCATCGGCCGCTCGCGCGCCGCGCCCAACCTGCTCTATGCCTTCGGGCATCAGCATCTGGGCTTGACGCTGGCGGCGATCACGTCCGAACTGGTGGCGGCGCTGGTCGCGGGCGATGCCTCGCCCGTGCCGCTGAAACCCTTTGATCTTGCCCGTTTTGGAGAACCCCGATGATTGGTGGCTCAACCGCAGACGCCGAACTCGCCGCGCTGAGCCTCTGGCCCAACCGCGCCCCCGGCATTTCCGCAGACGAACGGCTGAGCCGCATCGCCCGCGCCCGCGCAGCGACAGCGGTGCTGGGCGCGGATGCGCTGCTGGTGAACGCCGGGCCATCGCTCCGCTATTTCACCGGCATCAGCTGGGGCGCGACCGAGCGGCTGGTGGCGCTGCTGCTGCCTGTGAGCGGCGAACCGATCATGATCTGCCCGGCGTTCGAGCTGGGATCGTTGCAGGCCGAACTGGCGATTCCGGCCGACATCCGCCTGTGGGAAGAAGATGAAAGCCCCACCGATCTGGTGGCCGCCAGCCTGCCCGCAGGCGCGGTGCTGGCGCTGGATCCGCTGCTGAACTTCGGCGCGGCACGGCGGCTGGGCGAGAAGCTGGCCATCGTCGACGGCGCCCCCGCCATCGACGGCCTGCGCATGTGCAAATCCCCCACCGAACTGGCGTTGATGCAGCAGGCGAAAGACATCACGCTGGAAGTGCACCGCCGCGCCGCGCGCATCCTCGCGCCCGGCATCCGCGCCAGCGAAGTGAAGCGCTTCATCGATTCCGCCCACCGCGCACTCGCGGGCACCAGCTCCACCTTCTGCGCCGTGCAGTTCGGCCGCGCCACCGCCTTCCCGCACGGCCTTCCCGGAGACCAGCAACTGGCCGAAAATGAGCTGGTGCTGATCGACACCGGCACCACCGTCGAGGGCTATCATTCCGACATCACCCGCAGCTACGCCTTCGGTAAAGTGAGCGACGAAATCGCCAGCCTGTGGGCGCTGGAAAAAGAGGCACAGGCCGCCGCCTTCGACGCCGTGATCCCCGGCAACCCCTGCGAAAGCGTCGACGCCGCCGCCCGCGCGGTGCTGGAAAAGGCCGGCCTCGGCCCGGATTACCGCCTGCCCGGCCTGCCACACCGCACCGGCCACGGCATCGGCCTCGCCATCCACGAACCCGCCTACCTCGTGCGCGGAGACAGGACGCCGCTGGCCGAAGGCATGTGCTTCTCCAACGAACCCATGATCGTGGTGCCAGACCGCTTCGGTATCCGGCTGGAAGACCATTTTCACGTAACGGCAACCGGCGCGAAATGGTTCACCGAACCGCAGGTCTCACTGGAACAGCCGTTCGGCTGAGGGGGCTGGCGGGTCGGCGAAGGGTAGAGGGAAGGCCAAGGGCTCTGCCCTTGGAACCCGGCAGGGAAATGATTTCCCTGCACCCTCAACATTGGCGTTATGGTCCGACGTCCGCGTCGTGCGAGTGATCCACTCTGATTGCCTGCGGCGCTACGGAGCCCTCTCCCCCTGTAAGGGGGAGAGATGGAGAGGGGGTGTCACCGCCGGGCCTGATCCACCAACCTCCCCACCAACCACAACCGTCACCCCGGACTTGATCCGGGGTCCAGCTTCACCCGCAAACCTCGCCGAAGAACAGCTGGACCCCGGATCAAGTCCGGGGTGACGCTGTGTTTGCGGGAATAGGGCGCGCCGGAACGGGGGCGGAAACCCGCAAACCCTACCCCCGCACCCCCGCGATATGCGCATCCACCAGCTGCTCCAGCACCGTCATCGGCACCCCGCCCGCCTTCACCACCGCATCGTTGAACAGCCGCTGGTCATAGCGGGAACCCAGCGCGCTCTGCGCCTTCCGGCGCAACCGGTTGATCTCATTATGGCCCGCCTTGTAGCCGCAGGCCTGCCCCGGCCATGCGCAATAGCGGTCCACCTCGCTGCTGACTTCCTCGATGGGGGAGCCGTTGGTGCTGGCGAACCAGTGGATCGCCTGTTCGCGGGTCCAGCGCTTGGCGTGGAGGCCAGTGTCCACCACCAGACGGCAGGCGCGGAAGGCGATGGATTGCAGATAGCCCAGCCGCCCGAACGGATCGCCATCATACACGTCCAGCTCGTCGGCCAGCTGCTCGGCATAAAGCGCCCAGCCTTCCGAATAGGCGTTGAACGCCAGCAGGGATCGGATCAGCGGCAGCTTATAGCTATATTCGCCCTGCCAGACATGGCCCGGAATCCCCTCATGGTAAGCTAGCGTCGGCAGGCCGAAGCGGGGGTTCGTCGCGGTGTCGCGCAGGTTGATGAAGAAGATGCCCGGCACCGTGCCATCCATCGTCCCCGCCGTGGCAGAGCCGCCGGGCGCCCCGGCCTCGATATCGGGCGGCACCCGCTTCACCACCAGATTGCCGGGCACCAGCGTGGCGAACGCGCGCGGCATCCGCCCGCGAATGTCGGTGATGCGGCCGTTCAGATAATCCAGAATCTGCGCCCGCCCGGCATCGGTGTTGGGGAACAGATGCTTCGGATCCTTGCCCAGCGCCGTCATCCGCTCGCCCACGGTGCCTTGCGTCAGCCCTTGCGCCCGCAGCAGGCCATCCATCTGCGCGTGCAGCGTTTTCACCTGCTCCAACCCCAGTTGATGCACCTGCTCCGGCGTCAGAGTTGAGGTGGTGGCCGCGCGCAGCGCCCAGTCATAATAGGCATCGCCCTTGGGCAGTTTCCACACCCCGGCGTCTGAGGTGGCGACGGCGCGGTGGCGCGCCAGTTCCGCCAGCTGCCGGTCCAGCGCGGGGGCGATCCTGTCTGCCGCGAGCTTCGTGGCGCGGGCGGCATAATCGCCCGGAATGTCACCCGTGCGCCGCGCCAGCGTGCCGACGACGCCCCATTCACCCACCGGCTGGGCGCGCGCGGCCTTCATCTGCCGCAAGGTTTTGTCCAGCAGGAAGTCCGGCGCGACGACGCCCTTGCCGCGATCCTGCGCCAGCCGCACGGTTTCGCCATCCAGCGCGGCGGCATAGGCCTCCATCCGCGCCAGATAGGCGTCTGCGTCTGCCGCATTGCTGACGCTATGGCTGTTCTCAAGGAAGTCCGGGATTTCCACGAACGCGCCCATATTCTGCGCCACCACATAAGGCGCGTTCCGATACGACCAGAGCTGGTTCAGCATCACCGTGTCGCCGAAGCCGAAATCGAAGCCTTCCACCGCCAGCGCGTGGGCCGCTGCGGTCACGGCGACATGGGTGCGCGCGTCCGGCCCGAGGCGGCTGCTATCGACGCTGCGCAGTTGTGCCAGCCGCTGCCGGGCGGCGGCGGCCAGCGCCTGAACGCCGGCCGGCGTGCGATCCGTCAGCCGGGATTTCAGCGCCGCGCGCACCCCCGTATCCAGCCCCAGCGCGCTGGCGTTTTCCGGATATTCGGCCAGCAGCGCCTCCGCCACGCCGCCCAGCCTTTGCCCGGCTGCCTCGTCTGCGGGGGCGGCTGCACGCAGCGCGCCGGGCACAAGCTGCGCAGCGGCAAGCGCCCCGCCAGACAGGAGAAGTTGACGGCGCGCCACGGGCTGCATGATCGGATCATCCTCAGGTGAAAACAGGGGGTTCAGAGGTTGCACAGTGGCAGGCCGCGCGCAACTCGGCATGCGGCGAACCGTCAGTCGGGGATCACCCATTTCCCCTTCGCGGCGATCAGTTCATCGGTGCGGCGCTCGATTTCGGAAACAGGCACGGAGCCGAGCGCGAGTATGGCGTCGTGGAAGGCGCGGACGTCGAACTGCTCGCCCAGTTCCGTCTCTGCGCGCCGCCGCGCCTTCAGGATCGCCAACTGCCCGACATAGTAACTGAGCGCCTGCCCGGGCCATGCGATGTAGCGGTCCACCTCTGTGCCGATCTCATGCTCTGACAACGCCGTGTTGTCGCGCAGATAGGCCTGCGCCTGTTCCCGGCTCCAGCCCTTGGCGTGCAGGCCGGTATCCACCACCAGCCGCGAGGCGCGCCACGCCTGATACGACAGCATCCCGAACAGGTCGTAGGGGGTTTCGTACATCCCCATTTCCTCGCCCAGAATCTCGGAATAGAGCGCCCAGCCCTCGCCATAGACAGAGAGGTAGCTGTCGCGCCGGAAGGCCGGGAGATCTTTGTTTTCCGCCGCCAGCGGCATCTGGAAGGCATGGCCGGGCGCGCTTTCGTGCAGCGTCAGCGCGGTGAGCGAATAGAGCGGCCGGGCGGGCAGATTGTAAGTGTTCACCAGATAAATGCCCGGCCCGCCGCGCCCGCCTGTGTAGAAGGGGGCGAGATCGTCCGGCACCGGCTTGATGGCGAAGCGGCGGCGCGGCAGGTGGCCGAAATATTGGTCCGCCTTGCCGTCGAACGTCTTGGCGATCCATGCGGCGCGGTTCAGCAACTCCTGCGGGGTTTTCGCATAAAATTGCGGATCGGTGCGCAGGAAAGTGAGGAAGCTCGCCAGATCGCCCTTGTGGCCGACCTGCCGCATCACCTGTTCCATGCGGCCGCGAATGCGCGCCATTTCCGCCAGCCCGATCTCGTGCACCTGTTCCGGCGTGAGATCGAGCGTGGTGAACTCCCGCACTTTGGAGGCGTAATAGGCGCGGCCGTCCGGCAGGTCATAGGCGGCGAGCGTGGTGCGCGCGCCGGGTTCATATTCGGTGCGCAGGAAGGCCAGCAGTTTTGCGTGCGCGGGAATAACGGATTGGTTGATCGCGGCCACGACCTCTGCGCGCAGTTCGGCCTGCTTCGCGGCGGGGATGTTCGCGGGCATGTGGCGGAAGGGTTCGTAGAACGGGTTGGCTTCCGCCGTTTTCGCCTCTGCCACCTGCGCCACGCCGATGTCGCGGCCCTTCAGCGTGATCTGCGCGGGCGTGAAGCCGCGCGCCAGACCGGCGCGCATATTGGCAATATTCTGATCGAAATAGCGTGGCATGTCCCGCAGCATGGCGAGGTAGCCGCGATAATCGGCCTCCGTCTTCAGCGACGAGCGGGCGACATAGCCGAGGTCGCTCCAGAAGCTGGTGTCGGAAGTGAGGGGCTTTTCAAAGTCCCGAAAGCGCTGTTCGGCCAGCAGCGCTTCGATCTGGCCGCGATAGACGGCGTAATTCACCTTCTGCGCGGGGGAAAGGGAGGCGCGGTCGATGGCGTCGAGTGCGGCGAGTGTTTCCGTCCAGCGCGTCAGCTTCGCCGCCTGCGCTGCCGGGCCGACATCGGGCAGGTTGAACTCCGCCTGGGGGCTGTCTTCGTTGGGCGGGGATTGTTGCGTGCGCCAGCCATATTCGGCCTCTGTCAGCGCTGTCAGCGTCTGGTCTGCCGTTTGCGCCTGCGCGGCTGTCGCCATCATCCATGCTCCTGCCAGCAGCGCCAGCACCTGTTTCATTGGTTCGATCCGATCGCCATGATGTCTGCATACAGAGGTGCCGGAATGGTGACGCCCTCGCTGAGGCTGATCGCGCGGGCGGCATAGCGGCGGGCGGAAGGGAGGCGCGCGCCCTGCGCTTCGATGGCCGCGAACATGGCTTCGGCGGCTGCGAAGCGATCCTCCAGATTCGCGCCGAGAAAGCCCTTCGGATCCAGCGCGAGGATCAGTTCGCCGCCGATGGGGGAGCCCATGCGCCCGCCGTCCGCCGCCAGCGATTCGCTGCTGGTCATGTCGCCGATCAGCGGCCCGGCCAACAGTTCCACCATGGCGGCGAGCGCCGAGCCCTTGTGGCCGCCGAAGGTGCGCATCGCGCCGTCCAGCACGGCCTTTGCGTCTGTGGTGGGCTGGCCTTGCGCATCATAGCCCCATGTCTCCGGCACGGGCTTGCCTGCGCGGCGGTGCAGTTCGATTTCGCCGCGCGCGACTTCGGTGGTGGCGAAATCGAACACGAACGGATCGCCGCCGGGGCGGGGCCAGCCAAAGGCGATGGGGTTGGTGCCGAACAGCGGCTTGGTGCCGCCTGCGGGCGCGACCCACGCGTGGTTCGGCGTGAACGCCAGCGCGACAAGGCCCTGCTGTGTCACCGCCTCCACCTCCGGCCAGAGCGCGGCGAAATGCACGGCGTTGGTGATGGCGAGCGCGGCGATGCCGTGCCGCCGCGCCTTCTCCGCCAGCAGCGGCAGCCCGCGTTCGAAGGGAAGCTGGGCGAAGCCGCCCTTGCCATCCACCTTCACCAGCGCGGGCGCGGGTTCGGACACCTCCGGCACGGCATCGGGCACGGCGACGCCGGATTTCACGCTGCCCGCCGCCACCAGCAGCCGGTAAATACCGTGGCTGGCGCAGCCGTCGCGCTCTCCGGAGACCATGGTTTCGGCGACCGCATCGGCATGGTCCGGCGCAAGGCCGACGACGCGCAGCTTGGCGCGGGCCAGCGCGCGCAACTCGTCCAGCGTCATGTGCACGCCGCTCATGGCTGCTTCTGCGTAAACAGGCGCACGCCGAACACCGGGCCAGCGGTGTTGCGGTCATGCGGCACGAACTTCACCCGCACGCTGGTCTTGCCGCGCGTCAGGGCCTCGGGAACCGGGGTGTCGATGTCGATGAACTCCCCGGGCTTGTCATGCCCCAGCTTCTGCGTGGCGATGCGCTGCCCGTCGATCAGGATATCGAAGCTGCGCGGGCGCTCATCGCCCCAGTAGCTGGATTGCAGCAGCAGCGGGCCGGGCTTCACCTTCATGGTGAATTCGATGAAACCGCCGGATCGCGCATCGCGCCCCTGCCGCCCGCGATAGACCACCGGATAGCTGATCTCGCTCGTCAGATCATGGTCGCGCTCGGGCTGCATTTCGCCCAGATGCATCACGTCGACGGAGCGGGCGGCGAGGTCTTTCAGCCGCGCCTGTTCGGCGAGGAAGGCGGCTTCTTCCGCGGCCCATTCGCCATCGGTAAAGCGGCGGAAATAGACGGCGCTGCGGCGCTGATACTGGCGGTGGAAGGGCGCGAACGCGAGGTCTCCGGGGCGGGCGACGCCGCGCGCGGCATAGAGCGCCCCGGCCGGATCGCTGGCGCTGAAGCCCGCCAGCAGGTCTGCGCCGACAAGCGCCGGGGCCGCGCCCGCAAAGGGCTGATCCGCCGGGCCAAGGTCTGCCGCCAGCACCAGCGGGCCGCGCAGCACGGCGACGGTGCCGTCATCGCCCTGTGTTGGTTCCAGCCGCAACTCCATCGGCAGGCGGATGGCGATGCTGTCGCCCGCCTTCCAGTGCCGCGTGACGCTGGCATAGCCGCGCGAGACCTGCGCCTGCGCGGGCTTGCCGTTCACCAGAATCTCCGCCTTGCCCGCCGCCCAGCCGGGCACGCGCAGCGCCACCGGGAAGCGGCCGGGCTTCAGCCGCGCGAAGCTGAGCGTTGCCTCGCCCGCGTAAGGGTAGCCGGTTTCCAGCGACAGTTGCGCGCGCCGCGCGGCCCATTGCGCATCTGCCGGGATATAGAGGTTCACGAACAGCGTGCCATCCGCGCCCTCCCAGAAGATGCTGTCGCCATGCTTCGAATGCGCCTCCATGCCGGAGCCGACGCAGCACCAGAACTGATCGTCCTCAGCGCTGGAAAATTCGCGGGCGATGCCGGACATCAGCGGCGTCATATAGGTGAAGCCGCCCGTATCCGGGTCTTGCGCGGCCAGCGTATGGTTCAGATGCGTGCGCTCATAATAATCGAACAGCGCGCCATGCGGTTGCCACTGCCACAGATGCCGCGTCAGCTTCATCATATTGTAGCTGTTGCAATGCTCGCAGGTCTGTTCGGTGATATGCTTGGCGATCTGGTCCGGCTCGAAGAAATATTCCCGGTCCGCATTGCCGCCGATCACATAGCTGTGATGCCCCGTCACCCGATCCCAGAAGAAGCGCGCGGCCTTCGCCCGATCCGGCGCATCGGAAACCTCGTGAATCCGCGCCTGCGCGATCAGCTTGGGAATCTGCGTGTTGGCATGAATGTTGGCCAGCCGGTCCTCGCCGGCGAAGATCGGGTCCAGCACCTTCTTGTCATACAGCAGGGCCGCCATCTTCAGCCAGCGGGCGTTGCCGGTGCGGGCGGCAAGCTCGGCATAGCTTTCCGCCAGCCCGCCATATTCGCAGGCCAGCACCTGCTGCACCTGATCCGCCGTCAGCGGCGCAAACACCTTTTCGAAATAAGCACCAAGCCCTTCCACCACACTGAGCGCTTGGAGGTTGCCCCACGCGCCATGCACGTCCAGCAGGCCCGCGAACAATTTGTGCATGGTGTAAAGCGGGGCCCAGCTGCCGTTCAGATCGAAGCCGGTCGAACGGATATCCCCGCGCATGATCTCGGGGAAAATCTCCTCCCCATCCACCACGCTGCCATCCTTCCGCTTGCGGCCCAGCGCGCCGACATAGCCATTGCCGCGCTTCGCCTGCGCCTCGGCCAGTTCGCCCACGATGGTATCCGCCCGGCGGCGCATCTCCGCATCGCCCGTCTGCTGGTGCATCAGCACCAGCGCCGTCAGATAATGGCCCAGCGTATGGCCGGCGATGGTGTCGGATTCCCAGCCGCCATAGATCGGTGCCTTCGGCTCCAGCCCGGCATATTTGCGGAAATTGTGCAGCAGCCGATCCGGCTGCAACCGGTGCAGATAGGCCCTGTTGGCCTCCACCGCGCGCGCATGATCAGAAGGTTTCAGCCGAACCGCCGCCAAGGGCAACGGCTTCGCCCGCACAGCTGCGGTTGCAGCCCAGGCCGGGGCATGGGGCAGGGCAGCGATGGCGGCAGCACCCGCCAGAAGTTCCCGGCGCCTGAGCGTCAGCATCTCGTCTCCCTTTGGTGGTGATATCGTATACTATAGACGAATGAGGAGTGGGTCAAGGTTGGGGGTTATGCCTCCGGCGGGCAGGGCTTTGCCCTGCGCCCAGCAGGGAAATGATTTCCCTGCACCCTCGACATTTGCGTTGCGGACCAACTGCAACATCGTGCGTGTGATCCGCTTCGATTGCCTGCGGCGCTACGCAGCTCTCTCCCCCTGCAAGGGGGAGAGATGGAGAGGGGGTGTCACCGCCGGGCCTGATCCACAACAGCGAAACACGCTCAACGAAAAGCGCCGCAGGCCATAAACCCCCAACATAGTGCCAAGCGGAGAACCCCCACCCCAACCCCTCCCCTAAAGGAGGAGGGGCTAAAACGTCGGGGGTGCAGGGGCGTCACGCCCCTGCCGGGGTGAAGGGGCAGAGCCCCTTCGTTCATCCCGCTACAGCCTCATCCCCAACAACGCCCCCAGCTCCGCCAGCGCCTGATCCTCCCCGTTCACCTTGATCGCTGCCATGCCCAGCGCGGCGGCGGGTTTGCAGTTGATGCCGAGGTCGTCGAGGTAGATGCAGCGTGCGGGGTCCAGCGAAAGCGCCTCGCACATCATCTGGTAGATGCGCGGGTCCGGCTTGCGCACCCCGGCCCTGGAGCTTTCGATCACATGATCAAACCGCGCCAGCACGGCGGCGACGGCGGCGGCCTTGGCGTTGTCGTCTGTCATGCCGGGGCCGTGGCCCACTTGCGCGTTGTTGGTGATGCAGCCGATGGCGAAACCGGCGGCTTTCAGCGCATCCAGCGCGGCGACCATGCGCGGGCGGATATCGCCGGACAGCAGCGCCAGAACCTCCGCGCCGCGCACGTCATGGCCCAGCGCTTGTGCTTCGGCGCGGAAGGCGATGTCGAATTCGTCGCCGCCGATCTCGTTGCGTTCCAGCCTTGCCCAGGCGTTGCTGTCTGGGTTGCGGCTGTTCACCTGGCGGATGAAGCCGTGCGGCAGGCCGTGCGTGGCTTCATGGCGGTTGAAGGCTTCGAATGGCGAGCTGGTGATCACTCCGCCGAAATCCCAGAGCACGGCTTCATAGTCTGTTTTCACTGTGTCCTCCCTACGCCAGAGCCGGATGGCGGCTGTTCGGCGGCGGCGCAACTGGGAAGACTGCTTGCTCCGTCCGCGCCAAGCTGGCACCCAGCGCACTATGGGAAAGTCGCTCACCTGGTGGATTCTTGGCGCGCTGGCGCTGGGGCTTGTCGTTGGATTTGTCGTGAACCGCGCCGCGTCGCCGGAAACGGTGACGGATGTCGTCTATTACCTCGGCATCGTGACGGACCTGTTCCTGCGGCTGATCAAGATGATCATCGCGCCCTTGGTGTTCGCGGCGCTGGTTTCGGGCATCGGCCATATGGGCGGAGACGCGAAGGCGCTGGGGCGGATCGGCGGGCGGGCGCTGGCGTGGTTCATCGGCGCGTCGTTCGTGTCCATCACCATCGGCATTTTTGCGGTGAACCTGCTGCAGCCGGGCGTGGGGCTGGACCTGCCGCTGCCGCCCGCGACTGCGGAAAGCGGGATCAGCACGGCTGCCTTCGATCTGAAGAAATTCGTGACGCATCTGGTGCCCAAATCCATCTTCGAAGCGCTGGCGACCAACGAGATTCTGCAGATCGTGATCTTCTCTCTGTTCGCGGGCGTGGCGCTGGCGAAGATGGGGGAAAAAGGCGCGCCGATCCTAAAGGCAGCGGAAGCGATCATGCACCTGATGCTGATCGTGACGGGCTTCGTGATGCGCTTTGCGCCGCTCGCCGTGTTCGCCGCCGTCACGGCCACCATCGCCGAGCGCGGGCTGGGCGTGCTGATCACCTATGGTGCGTTCATGGGCGGTTTTTACGTGGCGCTGGCGCTGCTGATGCTGACGATCCTGTTCGCCGGCGGGCTGGTGATCGGCATGAAGAATGCCGGACGGCTGGCGCTGGAGATCCGCGACCCGATCGTGCTGGCCTTCACCACGCCAGTTCAGAGGCCGCCTATCCGCGCACACTGGAGGCGCTGGAGCGATTCGGGGTGCCGCCGAAAATCGCCAGCTTCGTGCTGCCGCTGGGCTATAGCTTCAACCTCGATGGCTCGATGATGTATTGCTCCTTCGCCACGATCTTCATCGCGCAGGCCTATGGCATAGACCTGTCCATCGCGCAGGAAGTGGCGATGCTGCTGATCCTGATGGTGACGTCGAAGGGCATGGCCGGCGTGCCGCGCGCCAGCCTTGTGGTGATCGCCGCCACGCTGGGCCAGTTCAACATTCCGGAGGCCGGGCTGATCCTGATTCTGGCGGTGGATCACTTCCTCGATATGGGCCGCTCCGCCTCCAACGTGGTGGGCAATGCGGTGGCGACGGCGGTGGTCGCCGAATGGGAGAAGAAGCAGCCCGTTGCAGCGGAGTAAACGCTCTGACGCATTTTGCGGAGTAAAACTCCGCACTCTATTGACTCCGAATGCCGTTGAGTTACCCTCCCGCTTAACAAAGAGGGAGTGAGGAATAATGGCAACGCTTGCGCGCCCGGTGGCCCTGCCGCCGGAGGTTCTGGATATCGGCAACCCGCATTTGTGGACCGAATATAGCCATGTGCTGCCCTATTTTGCCGAAATGCGGCATGCCGGGCCGGTGCACTGGTGCCCAGAGAGCATGTATGGCCCCTATTGGAACATCGTGTCGCACCAGCACATCATGGAGGTGGAGGGGCGGCCCGAAATCTTCTCGTCCAGCTGGGAAAAGGGCGGAATCACCATCGCCGACACGCCCGAAGGGCGCGAGGACGAGCCGAAGATGCCGATGTTCATCGCCATGGACCGGCCCGATCACACCGGCCAGCGCCGCACCGTCGCACCCGCCTTCACCCCGGCGGAAATGCTGCGCCAGCAGGCCGGAATCCGCCAGCGCACGGCGGAACTGCTGGACAGCCTGCCCGTGGGCGCGGAATTCGACTGGGTGGATAAAGTCTCCATCGAGCTGACGACGGGGATGCTGGCCATCCTGTTCGATTTCCCGTGGGAGGATCGGCGGCTGCTGACGAAATGGTCTGACGCTGCGGCGGATTTCGAGGCGATCGAGGACGAGGAGAAGAACAACAAGCGCTGGGAAACGCTCTATGAAATGGTGGGCTATTTCACCCGCCTGTGGAACGAGCGCGCCAGTTCCGAGCCGCGCCCGGACCTGATTTCCATGATGATCCATTCCGACGCGACGAAGAATATGACGCCGCAGGAATATCTGGGCAATCTGGTGCTGCTGATCGTGGGCGGCAACGATACCACGCGCAACACCATGTCCGGCTCTGTGATGGTGCAGAACCTGTATCCGGACAATTGGGCGAAGATGATGGCGGACCCGTCGCTGATCCCGAACGGAGTTTCCGAACTGATCCGCTGGCAGACGCCGCTGGCGCATATGCGCCGCACCGCGACCGAGGATTTCGAAGTGGGCGGCCAGCTGATCCGCGCGGGCGAGAAGGTGCTGCTGTGGTATCTTTCCGCCAACCGCGACGAAGCGATCTTCCCCAATGGGGATATATTCGACCCTTGCCGTGAGAATTCGCGGCGGCACCTGAGCTTCGGCTTTGGCATCCACCGCTGCGTCGGCGCGCGGCTGGCCGAACTGCAGATCGGCATCCTGCTGGAAGAAATGCAGAAGCGGCAGATGAAGGTGAAGATTGTCGGTGAGCCGACAAGGGTTTATTCGTCGTTCGTGCACGGTTTCCGCAGCCTGCCAGTCGTGATGACGCGCAGCTGACAAGGCAGGCTGCGAAACAAGTTGGGGAGAGAGAGGGAGCGCCCCGGCCGGAAACGGCCGGGGCGTTTTTCTGTGCGGGGTTGTCGGGGGAGGTGGGTGCGTTGGAGGCCTCCGGCGGGCCGGGCGCTGCCCGGCACCCGGCAGGGGCGTGACGCCGCTCGCACCCCCGAACTTTTTACTTAGCCCCTCCTGTTGACGCTTCGCGTCAGCTTCGCTTCCAGGGGAGGGGTTGGGGTGGGGGTTATCCGTCGGGCGCGAGGATGGCGGTTGATTGCCTGCGGCGCTTCCGTTGTGCTCTTTGTAATGTCAGTGGATCAGGCCCGGCGGTGACACCCCCTCTCCAACTCTCCCCCTTGCAGGGGGAGAGGGCTGCGGTGCGCCGCAGGCAATCGAATCTGATCACTCATGCGACGTTGGAGTTGGGCCGCTGCGCCAATGTAGAGGGTGCAGGGAAATCATTTCCCTGCCGGGTCCGGGCAGAGCCCGGCCGCCGGAGGCAAAACCCCCTACGGCCCACCCCTCAATAAGCAGGCGCGGCACGCCCCTTCGGATCCGCCCCGTAGCGGTTCGGGCCGGGGGTGCCGTCGATCAGGGCGAAGACGAGGATGACGATACCGCCGACGGCGGTGAGGCCCAGCAGGATCCACCAGCCGGAGTTGCCGCTGTCGTGGATGCGGCGGACGGTGACGGCCAGCGAGGGGAGGAACAGCAGCAGCGAGGCGAGACCGATGGCGATCATGGGATACATGGCGGCGGGGGCACCGTTCATCTGCGCCATCATCTCGTCGGCAGTGGCGGTTTCGGGGATCGGCCCCAGCGTGCTGACCAACCAGATGGTGAGCGCGGTGTAGAGCAGGGCGACGAACAGCTGCCACAGCCAATATTCCTTGCGGCGGGCGCGGCCGGAAAAGGTGGCGTATTTCCGAAGCGGTTGGAACATCAGTGACATGGCAGGCCCCTTGCCGGTGGTTGCAGGCGAGTTTTCTAGCCGGGAAGCGGGGCGGACGCCAGCGTCAGCTTTGCGGGGCGCGGCGGCGATAACTCAAAGCCTCTGCCACATGCGCGCGGCCGGTCTGCGCGTCTCCGGCGAGGTCGGCGATGGTGCGGGCGACTCGCAGCACGCGGGTCCATGCGCGGGCGGAGAGTTTCATGCTTTCGGCGGCGCGGGTGAGCAGCTGGCGGGCGTCTTCAGATAGAAGGTCCGGCGTTTCCAGCTGCTTGCCTTCGGCTTCGGCGTTGGTGCGCGCGGGGGTGCCGGCGTAGCGCGCGCTTTGCAGGGCGCGGGCGGCGCTGACGCGGGCGGCGACGTCGGCGCTGCGTTCGGCGGGCGGGGGCAGGGCGAGGTCTGAGGCTTTCACGGCTTCGATGTCCACGAACAGGTCGATGCGGTCGATCAGCGGGCCGGAGATTCGGGATTGATAATCCCCCGCGCAGCGCGGCGCGCGGGAACAGGCGAGCGCGGCGTCTGCCAGATGGCCGCAGCGGCAGGGGTTCATCGCGGCGATCAGCTGCACGCGGGCCGGGTAGGTGACGTGCAGGGCCGCGCGCGCCACCTCCACCTCGCCGCGTTCCAGCGGCTGGCGCAGGGCATCCAGCGCGCCGCGCTGGAATTCGGGTAGTTCATCCAGAAACAGCACGCCCAGATGCGCAAGGCTGACTTCGCCGGGCCGGGCCTTCACGCCGCCGCCCACCAGCGCGGGCATGGAGGCTGAATGATGTGGCGCACGAAACGGCCGGGCGCGGGCGATGCGCCCGCCCTCCAGCGATCCCGCGAGCGAGGCGATCATCGCCACTTCCAGCGCTTCCGCCGTGGTGAGATCGGGCAAGATGCCGGGCAGGGCGGCGGCCATCATGGATTTCCCCGCGCCGGGCGGGCCGCACATCAATAGCGCGTGGCCCCCGGCCGCGGCGATTTCCAGCGTCCGCTTGGGGGTTTCCTGCCCCTTCACATCGCCCAGATCGGGGCCGGAAAAGGCGCGCGCCTCCAGCTTCGCCGGATCGGGCGGGGGCAGCGGCTCATTGCCTTTCAGATGCGCGACCAGCGCGTGCAGATCGGGCGCGGCCACCACCTCCATGCCGTCTGCCGTGCCCGCCAGCCAGGCCGCTTCCGGCCCTTGCGCGGCCGGGCAGATCAGACCCAGCCCGCGTCCGGCCGCGTGCATCGCCGCCAGCAGCACGCCGGGCGAGGGGGAAATGCGCCCATCCAGAGACAGTTCGCCCACCGCCACGAAATGCGCGAGCGATTCGGCATCCACCACCCCCATCGCCGCGAGCAGCCCCAGCGCGATGGGCAGATCATAATGCGAACCGGCCTTTTCCAGATCGGCCGGGGCCAGATTCACGGTGATCTTCTTCGCGGGCATGGCGAGGCCCAGCGCCGCAAAGGCCGCCGTCACGCGATCCCGGCTTTCCTTCACGGCCTTGTCCGGCAGGCCGACCACCACGAAACTGACCATGCCGGAGGTCAGCTGAACCTGAACGTCAACAGGCCGGGCTTCCAGCCCGACATAGGCGACCGTCGCCATGCGCGCGACCATAGATGGGCAATCCCCGTTCGTGGATCCGACCCACATTCGAATTCCTAGCCGCCGCACCCCTTGCGGGGAAGGGGGGCTGGGTTATGCTGCGCCTGCGAAAAAGAGGGAGCGCGCCATGGCCAGCCTGCCGCCGATCATCCAGAACCCCGATATCCGCGTGCTGGGGCGGATATTGGGCGACGTGATCCGAACGCGCGGCGGCGACGAGCTGTTCCGCCGCACGGAAGCGATCCGCACCGCATCGGTGCAGCGGCATCGCGGATCGGCGCATGTGGAGGCGGTGGCGGCCGAACTGGGGGCGCTGTCTCTGGATGATACGCTTTCCTTCACGCGCGGCTTCATGCTGTTTTCGATGCTGGCGAACCTCGCGGAGGATCGGCAGATGTCTGGGCTTGCAGGGGCCGCGCCGGAGGCCGGGATGACGCTGGCGGATGCCGTGCAGCAACTGGGCGACAAGGGCGTGGGCAAGGCGGCGATTCTGGCGGCGCTGGCGCGGGCGAAGGTGGTGCCGGTGCTGACGGCGCACCCCACCGAGGTTCGCCGCAAGAGCATGATTGACCATAAGAACCGCATCGCCGAGCTGATGGCGCTGGCCGACGCGGGGGCGAAACAGGCCAGCCCCGGCGAAAGCATCGAGGCGGCGATCCGGCGGCAGGTGACACTGCTGTGGGAAACCCGGCCGCTGCGCCGCGAACGCATCCGCGTGGCGGACGAGATCGATACGGCGCTGGCATGGCTGCGCGATGATTTCCTGCCCGTTCTGCCCACGCTGGCGCAGGGCTGGGCCGAGGCGCTGGGCAAGGTGCCGCCGCCCTTCCTGACGGTGGGCAGCTGGATCGGTGGAGACCGGGACGGCAACCCCAATGTGAACGCCGAAACGCTGGATCTGGCGATGCAGGCGAACGGCGCGGCGCTGCTGCAATATTATCTGGATCAGGTGCATTCGCTGGGGGCGGAATTGTCGATCTCGTCTGAACAGACGGCGGTGCCCGCCGCCGTGCTGGCGCTGGCGGAGGCAAGCGGGGACAACAGCTCCGCCCGCGCCGACGAGCCGTATCGCCGGGCGCTGACGGGCATCTATGCGCGGCTGGCGGCGACATCGGTGGCGCTGACAGGGCAGGTGCCGGTGCGGCCCGCGCGGGTGGCGGGCGTGCCCTATGCCACGCCGGGTGAACTGCTGGCCGACCTGAACGCGATTGCCGAAGGGGCGGATCAGGCGGGCGTGGGCGGCGGCGCGCTGGATGCGCTGCGCATCGCCGTCAGCCAGTTCGGTTTCCATCTGGCGACGCTGGATTTGCGGCAGAACAGCGACGTGCACGAAGCCTGCGCGGCAGAACTGCTGGCGCTGGCAGGCGTGGAGGCGGATTACACCGCGCTGGGCGAGGATGCGAAGGTCGCGCTGCTGCTGGGCGAGCTGAAAAGCCCCCGGCTGCTGACGACGCCGCTGGCCCCGGCCTCCGAACGGACGCTGGGCGAACTGGCGATCTTCCGCGCGGCGGCCGCCGCCCGCGCGCGCCATGGCGAAGCGGCGATCACCACGGCGATCGTTTCCAAAACCACCAGCGTGTCTGACCTGCTGGAGCCGATGCTGATGATGCGCGAGGCCGGGCTGCTGACGCCCGGAGACGCGCCCGCCGCGGGGCTGATGGTGGTGCCGCTGTTCGAAACCATCGCCGACTTGGAAGCCGCGCCGGAAATCATGACGGCCTATCTCGCCATCCCCGGCGTGGCGGACGCCGCGCGCGCGCGCGGCTGTCAGGAAGTGATGATCGGCTATTCCGACAGCAACAAGGATGGCGGCTACCTCACCTCCACATGGCAGTTGCACCGATCCTCCGCCGCGCTGGCGGAGGTGTTCGCGGCGGCCGATGTGCCGATCCAGCTGTTCCACGGGCGTGGCGGATCGGTGGGGCGGGGAGGCGGCTCCAGCTTCGCGGCGATCCGCGCGCAGCCGCCCGGCACGGTGGCGGGGCGCATCCGCATTACCGAACAGGGCGAGATCATCGCTGCGAAATATGGCACGCCGGAAGCCGCCCGCCGCACGCTGGATACCATGGCCGCCGCCACCCTGCTGGCGACGCTGGACCCGACGGCGCTGCCCGAGGGCGAGATCAGCCGCTTCCGCGCGGCGATGGACAAGCTCTCGGCCGACGCCTTCGCCAGCTATCGTGGGCTGGTGTATGACGAGCCGGGCTTCCGCGCCTTCTTCCGGGCGATGACGCCGATTTCGGAGATCGCCACGCTGAAGATCGGCTCCCGCCCGCCCAGCCGCACCGCATCAGACGCGATCGAGGATTTGCGCGCGATCCCGTGGGTGTTCAGCTGGGCGCAGGCGCGGGTGATGCTGCCGGGCTGGTATGGCGTGGGCGACGCGCTGGAGGCTTTCCCGGATAAGGGGCTGCTGGCGGCGATGGCAGCGGAATGGCCCTTCTTTCAGGCGATGCTGGCGAACATGGAAATGGTGCTGGCGAAATCCGACATGGGGATCGCCGCGCGCTACGCCGAACTGGCGGGCGAGGCAGGCAAGCCGCTGTTCGGCCGCATCGAATCCGGCTGGCACCGCACGGTGGACGGGCTGCTGGCCGCCACGGGCCAATCCCGCCTGCTGGAAAAGAACCCCGCACTGGACACCTCGATCCGGCTGCGGCTGCCCTACATCGAGCCGCTGAATCTGCTGCAGGTGGAACTGCTGAAGCGCCACCGCGCAGGCGAGGATGACCCGCGCATCGCCGAGGGCCTGCAACTGAGCCTGAACGCAATCGCCACCGCGCTGCGCAACAGCGGATAGTTTGCGCCTGCGGTGGCGGGCGGCCGATTGCCCCTTCTGGCGGGATGCGTTAGAGGCCCGCCCACACGCCGGCTTAGCTCAGTTGGTAGAGCACCTGATTTGTAATCAGGGGGTCGCGGGTTCGATTCCTGCAGCCGGCACCATTTTACGTCCGCCCACGTCCACCTGTGTCATTGCAACCCACGGAAAACAGGCGTATTTTCTCACATATCGGCCCGTGAAGTTCGCTGACGTCCAGCTGCAGCCAACGTCATTTGGGGGCCACTTTTGGGGCCTTTTGGGGGCCAAATTGGGGGCCACTTTTTGCCTCCCGATTCCGTGGCCCCCAAATCGAGGTTTTTATGTGGGAGTTCAATTTCTTATGGCACTCACGGAAATCGCAATTCGGGCCGCAAAAGGGCGTGAAAAGCCGTATAAAATGACCGATAGCGGGGGCCTGTATCTGCTGGTGCAGCCAAACGGCTCCAAATACTGGCGACAAAAATACCGGAGGCTTGGCCGCGAGGGAAAGCTAAGCATCGGTAATTACCCGGATATCAGCCTTCGGGAAGCCCGAAAAAGGAGCGGGGCGGCCAAGGAGCAGCTGGCAGCACACAAAGACCCGGTACGGGAAAAACAGAAGGCAATTCAGGAAGCGCAGCTGCTCGCGACTAACACGTTCGAGCTGGTTGCCGCCGAATATTGTGAGCGACGCAGGGCGGATGGTTACAGGCCGTGGGCTCCTGCCAAGATCAACGCATCGACGCCGAGATAGCAAGCGGCATTTTCGGTCCGGTTGTGACCCGGCAGGATCTGTACGGTTGGCATCCCCCCGCGCGTGCGGGGAACAGCGCCCCGGCTTTCGCCTGCGTTACATTGGCGGCGGTTCATCCCCGCGTGTGCGGGGAACAGTCCCGCTACTATGCCAGCTACGACCACCAGCATGGTTCATCCCCGCGTGTGCGGGGAACAGTATTATTACGTCGATACCTATGTTTACCCGCACGGTTCATCCCCGCGTGTGCAGGGAACAGACGTTTCGCATGTTGTGGACGGCATCCACAACCGGTTCATCCCCGCGTGTGCGGGGAACAGACGGATCTGCGGCGGCAGCATTTTGCGAACCGCGGTTCATCCCCGCGTGTGCGGGGAACAGGCCAGTGCATGGTTTTCGATAGATCGTCGGCAGGGTTCATCCCCGCGTGTGCGGGGAACAGTCACTGTCACCGTAAACGGCACGGCCCGCACCAGGTTCATCCCCGCGTGTGCGGGGAACAGGACATGCGCGAGGGCATCTTTGTTGTCAGCCGCGGTTCATCCCCGCGTGTGCGGGGAACAGCCCCACCACAGCAGCGCGAGGGCGGCCTTGATCGGTTCATCCCCGCGTGTGCGGGGAACAGCGGGCGTTGATGCCACCGGCTGCTATCGCCTGCGGTTCATCCCCGCGTGTGCGGGGAACAGCCAGTGCCGCAATTGTTATGATTGGAGCCGTCCGGTTCATCCCCGCGTGTGCGGGGAACAGAATTGCAGTCTGGAGCCGCTGAAGGTTCCGGCCGGTTCATCCCCGCGTGTGCGGGGAACAGTTCGAAGAATCCGGCAGCATGCTGAAGGATGCCGGTTCATCCCCGCGTGTGCGGGGAACAGCCTTTACTGGCGTGGAGTGGGCAAGGCCCCGACGGTTCATCCCCGCGTGTGCGGGGAACAGCCGGTGATGTTGACATCATCGCTGACGCTGAGCGGTTCATCCCCGCGTGTGCGGGGAACAGGCGGCTTGATCGCTCAGCGCATGCCATTCGACCGGTTCATCCCCGCGTGTGCGGGGAACAGTCCACCGGGATAGCGCGCTTGAACGGATAGCCCGGTTCATCCCCGCGTGTGCGGGGAACAGAGCCACGGCGGCATAGTTACCCGTCGCGCGAGCGGTTCATCCCCGCGTGTGCGGGGAACAGAACACAACTTCGCGGGCTTTTTCCGTGTAAACCGGTTCATCCCCGCGTGTGCGGGGAACAGGCGCGAACCGGCGAAAGCGCTTCGTGGCGTTCAGGTTCATCCCCGCGTGTGCGGGGAACAGTTGCCCCGCAGATGCCGCTGCTCATAGGTCGCCGGTTCATCCCCGCGTGTGCGGGGAACAGGTTTCCACCTGAGCCTTGAGTTCAGCATTGGACGGTTCATCCCCGCGTGTGCGGGGAACAGGCTCTTTGTTGCGTCAAAGGCGGCCTGATCGGCGGTTCATCCCCGCGTGTGCGGGGAACAGGGTGATCGCGACGGCGTGCCGACGCGTCTGGACGGTTCATCCCCGCGTGTGCGGGGAACAGTGAATGTGCTGGGCAACCAGCAACAGACCGGCCGGTTCATCCCCGCGTGTGCGGGGAACAGGCCGACGAAGCCTGCCGCCAGAACAAGGAGGACGGTTCATCCCCGCGTGTGCGGGGAACAGGATCGACAGGATCGCCTCTATTCGCCCGAGAACGGTTCATCCCCGCGTGTGCGGGGAACAGGGCGAAACTCTGGATCAGGCAGTCGTCTCGCGCGGTTCATCCCCGCGTGTGCGGGGAACAGGTCCTGCGGATCGAGGGCGTTGGCACGTTCGCCGGTTCATCCCCGCGTGTGCGGGGAACAGTCCGACACCACAAGGGAGGCCGCTCTTGTCCGCGGTTCATCCCCGCGTGTGCGGGGAACAGGTGTCAAGGCGGCTCTCAGCATCTGTCAGCGCCGGTTCATCCCCGCGTGTGCGGGGAACAGCAACCCTAGCACGGCTGATGGTCCCATTGCAGCGGTTCATCCCCGCGTGTGCGGGGAACAGGCGCCTTGAGTTGCCGATTTTCCGCTCGCAGCCGGTTCATCCCCGCGTGTGCGGGGAACAGAAGGACGAAGCCCGGCGGAACGTGATCCAGTTCGGTTCATCCCCGCGTGTGCGGGGAACAGCTGACGCGGCTGCGCCCGGTAGCGTGCGAGTTCGGTTCATCCCCGCGTGTGCGGGGAACAGGTTGTGGGGTTTTTGAGCCTGCGATGCGTGACCGGTTCATCCCCGCGTGTGCGGGGAACAGACCGGCAACGAAGGCCTGACAGGCTGCAATAGCGGTTCATCCCCGCGTGTGCGGGGAACAGTCGAACGTGGCCCCGCCAACGTCGATCAGTTCCGGTTCATCCCCGCGTGTGCGGGGAACAGGGGGACATGTTCAGGACTCGGATGCCACGGTCCGGTTCATCCCCGCGTGTGCGGGGAACAGCGGACAGCATAGGCGAACATGCGCATCAACTGCGGTTCATCCCCGCGTGTGCGGGGAACAGTTTCCGAGAAGTTCCGGTCGGCGAAGCATGAGCGGTTCATCCCCGCGTGTGCGGGGAACAGCGCGCACCGTTCGGATGCGTGGCCGCACCCACCGGTTCATCCCCGCGTGTGCGGGGAACAGTAGGCCAGCAGCTCGGTCGGGCCGGGACGCCACGGTTCATCCCCGCGTGTGCGGGGAACAGAAGGTGTATATCGTGGGTGGAATCGTGGGGGCCGGTTCATCCCCGCGTGTGCGGGGAACAGAGCTTTCGGCGCGGATGGAAGGGCGGCCAGACCGGTTCATCCCCGCGTGTGCGGGGAACAGTCACGACGGAGGAGGACGCGCGGGTGGACGGCCGGTTCATCCCCGCGTGTGCGGGGAACAGCCACGCCAGTAGCAACCAGACGGCGCTTTTCTCGGTTCATCCCCGCGTGTGCGGGGAACAGCCACTTGCCGACGTTTTGCTGATAGTCGCTCACGGTTCATCCCCGCGTGTGCGGGGAACAGAACAGAGCACCGATGGCGATGGCAGCATATAGCGGTTCATCCCCGCGTGTGCGGGGAACAGGATGAACGCCCGCCTGTCGTGGGCGAGGCATACGGTTCATCCCCGCGTGTGCGGGGAACAGCGCCTGCAAATCCTTCAGCCGGGGCGCAATCTCGGTTCATCCCCGCGTGTGCGGGGAACAGGCCAGGCGCCCGCGCCGGATCACATTCTGCGCCGGTTCATCCCCGCGTGTGCGGGGAACAGTCTTTCCGGAAATGACTGTAATTACAGAATATTCACGATGTCAAATAGCCTACCGGATTAACAAGCCGGTTCACCCGGGCTTTTCTGGAAAGAAAGAAACCAGTTTCAGCCCATCGAAATCCACCGGTGCGCGGCGATTTCGGCCGATCGTCAGGAAATCGAAGCCCTGATCGGTGGGCGCTTTCCACACCATGACTGCATCGCCCGCTTCGATGTAGGCCTCCACCTGTTCCCATATCCGCTGCCGGGTCCGGGCCGAATAATCACCCACATACACGCCGGCCCGCACCTCCAGCAGCCATGCGGCCAGCCTGCCCCGAAGCCGGGGCGGCGCATTGTTCAGCACAACCACCATCATCCCCGATGCCCTTCGTCACCCGAAGCAGGCGCATCGTCGAATGCCGGCCCCCATGCATCCTCCGGCGGCTCCGGCCGGGCCAGTTCTCCCGCGGCCAAAACATCTTCGATGGCGGGAATGATCTTGGCCAACAGGCCGGTGCGCCGAAAGGAATCCCGGCAGGCCAGCCTGACTGCCCGATCAGGGGACATCTCCAGCTTGCCCCGCGCATGTTGCCCCGCCACGCGAAACGCCTCCGGCACCACGGTATCCAGCTTCCACAGATCGGCAATGTCATACACGAACGATAACGGCTTGCCGGAATGCAACATCCCGATCGCGGGCGCATATCCCGCCGCCAGCACGGCCGCCTCGCACAAGCCATGTAGGCAGGCCGTCGCGGCGGAAAGGCAGCGGTTGGGCACGTCGCCTGCCTCCCAGTCCTTCACGTCATAGCTGCGCCGGGTCCAGCGCACGCCATGCGCCTGCGCCAGCAATTCGTAGCTTCTGCGCACGCGCGCGCCTTCGATGCCGCGCAATTGTTCGATGGACCGCCGCTCTGGCGCAGGCTCGCCGAAGCGCAGCGCATACATCTTCCGCACCACCCGCAGCCTTGCCGCCGGATCCAGCGCGATGGATGCCTGCCACAGCAAGCGGTCTGCGCGGGCGCCACCGGGCTGGCCGGCGGAATAGAGGCGGACACCTGCCTCCCCCACCCATGTGATCAATGTGCCGGAACGGGCCGCAAGCGCCACCGCCGCATGGGAAATGCGCGCGCCCGGCTCCAGCATGATGCCCGCCAGACCGCCCACCGGGATGTGAGTGCGCGTGCCGTCCGCGTTTACGGCAACGAACGCGCCATCCTGCACATCAAGCTGTGCACGTTCGACAAAGACGAGCGAGGCCCTGTCTTTCAGCGGAATGGGGCGAGCCGGGGGAAGCCCGGGCACTGTCATCGGGGGCAGCCCATCCGATCAGGCCCGGCGGATCAGCATCAGGCCGCAGCCGAAGGATTTGGCCCGGCCAAACCCCTGCAGGATGCGTTTGAGCAGCGCATCAGCGTCTTCCACCAGCAGATGGCCGGAAAGCTCCATCACGCCGAACTGCGGCTGCCCCTCACGCTTTCCCACATGGCCGGGAACTGGCGTCACGGAATAGTCCGCCACATGCGCGTCCGGCACCGGCCCGTCCGGCCCATCGCGCGTGTCCAGACGGAAACCATGGCGCGCTCCCTGCCCTGCCAGCCATGCCTGCGCCGCCTCCTGCGCGAGCGCCATGCGCAAGGCCGCTCGCTCGCTTGGCTGTTCGGGCAGCAGGTCCCGTTCCCGGGTCAGCGGATAGAGACGGTCCATCACCACATCGATGTGCCGGGTTTTCGGCTTGCCATCCGCCCGTGTCGCCCCGGTTTTCCGTGTCTGGGTGGCGTTGGCGCGCAGCAGGAAGGAAAGCCGGTCTCCGGCGCGCAGGTCGGGCGTGAAGGCCCGCACGTCCGGCGGGTCGAACAGGCCCGCGCCATCGGCGGCCGGCGGGGTTGCCGACAGGATCAGGAAGCGGCCCCTGCCCTCGGCCCGCCAGAGATGATCGCGCGCAGGCCGATCCGCAAACAGAGACCAGATCAGGCGGTGGTGGGCATCCATGATCCGCCCCTTGTCGGGCCGGTGCAGATGCTGGCGATAAGGGCCTTCCACCGGGTTGATCAGCGCGGCCAGCGCCTTTGTCGCGGGATTGCGCGCAAGCTGCACGCGGCTTAGCCAGGCGGTCATGCGTCCTCCGCGAGTGGGTGGTGGATGAACAGGCGGCGACCGGTGAAATGCCATGCGGCCCGGTCTGTGGCCTGATCCTGCCGCTGTTCCTCATGGTCTTCCTCGGCAAGCCGCTCGTCCGAGGCGATGAAGCGGATGGTTGGCCGCTGCCCCCAGAAGGGCGGCAAGGGGTGGCTGGCCAGCGCCTGCGCCGCACCCGTTGCCGAGAGGATGGCGGGGCCGGGCGGGGCCGACAGCGGGCAGCTTTTCCGGCCCAGATACAGGGTGAAGGCAGGCGTTCGAAGCGCATCGGCCAGTTCCTGCAGGCCGGGCGCGGTCGCATCGCCGCGCCACAGCGCCACGGCATAGGCAACCCCAACCCGATAATCCCTGAGCGTGAGCACGGTGTTCAGATCCTCACGCGGGATGGAGAGCGCCTCGGCACGGGTCTGAGGTTGTTTCATTTTCGCGGTGGGCACGGTTTGCACAGTGTGGAAATCGCGCAGCGGCACGCCGCTTTCATAAACGGCAACGGCCAGCCGCAGCCCCTCCAGCCGCTTTAGTCCGGCAATGTCGGTTCGCCGGATACCCATGGCCGCCGCCATCAGGCCCAGCACGGCGGATCGCCCGGGCCAGTGCCATGTGCCGCGCCGTTCATGGCCGGCGAAATCGCCCATCGCCGCCATGCCCGCCGTCAGCGTGAAAGTCAGATAATCAGGCATTGGCGGCGCTGGCGGCGAATGCGGCTATGTCCTTCAGAGTTACAGTTTTACTGCCAAGGATGTTCAAAATCCGCAAATCGTCGCAGGCAGGCCCGTAAACATCGGTCAGCTTTTTGGCCATGTCTTCCAGCCGTTCGATCGAGCTGCCCAGATAATCGTCTCCGCCAACGGCCTTGAAGAAGGCACCTGTCAGGTCTCGCGGGGCCTGCGCGCCCAGTTCGGCCCGCAGATAGGCCGCGCGCGGGTGGTGGGCGTGGCTGTTCTGTTTGCCCTTCGGTGTCGCCGTCGCCAGCGCATGTGCCAGCGCCTCCAGTCCGCGGGCGGCCAGTTCCCGGTCTCCCTGCAGATTCTCGATCAGCAGGTCCACATTCACGCAGACATAGAGGTAGTAAACACCCGAGCCGAAGCCATGTTCGCCGATATGCCCGGCGCCCGCATCATCCTCGCGCGTTTTCAGATCGTCGACGGCAGTGAACCAGTCTTCTTCGGACATGGCTTTGTGCGTGGTGATGGCATGGCCCACCTGCACAGCGGCCTCGCGATTGTAATCGGGCGCGTCGGCCAGCATGCGGCCGAACATGGCGATATCGACGGCGCCATCGGCATGGCGCAGCACCAACTTCTTCAGGGCATTCTCATCGATCGCCTCGCCATTCGCCAGGCGATCCGCCAGATCGAGCGCGAGTTGCCGTTCGTCAGGCGAGATGAAGGCCAGCGTTGCAAGTTGTGCCTTGTCGGCCTTTTTGTCGAGTTTGCCGAAGATGGCCGCCACTTGTTCGGCGATCTTTGCGGCTTTTTCCGCCGGTGTGTCCTGTTGCTCCAAATGCGACAGGATCACGTCTCCCAGCCGCTTGGTCCGCTCGCCGCGATGGCCTGAAAGCCCGGCGGCAAATTCCGGCGACACCCGGATGGCCCGCTTGATCGACTGACTGGACAGCCGAAGGCGCGGCGCGCCGCCCAGATGCGCCATCTTGGGCCGCCCCTGATCGTCGCGGTTCGGGTTGGAGGGCGGGTAGGGCGTCAGCACATGAAATTGCAGGAAGCGGGTCATGCCTTCTTCTCCGTCTGGAGGTCATCTTCGGATTGCGTTTCAGGGGGAGAGGTGTGGAAATAATCGAAATACCAGTCGTTAGGACCCTGCTCGCCCCAGCGCAGCAGGTCGCGACCCAGTCGGCCAACGGCGCAGCCATGCCCGGCCATGGGCAACGCGCGGATCAGCGCGGTCGCCACCTCATCGATATCGCTGGCTCTCATCAGCCGCTCGAAGCGGGCGGGTGACATGGCCGGATCATCTCCGCCCAACCGCCAGGCCAAACTATGTTTCGGATCATGCTGGCGCACATGCGCCAGCACCCGTGCCAGCGCACCAAGCGGCGCGGGGTCATGGCGCAACCGCCGCCCCAACCACGCATCGGCTGCCACCACGCGATCATAAAGGTCGATCACCTCCCGATGGCCCAGCGCCTCACCAGTGCCAGCGCGGCGCAACTTCGCGGCCAGCGCCCGCTGGGGGGCATGATCCGCCTCGATATTGATGCGCCACCAGACGGCAATCGCCTGCGCGAGGCCGGGCTTCTTCTCGTCACTCATACCTGCACCTCCGCGCGCGCCTTGCGTTCCGGCAGGGGCAGTTCCAGCAGCCGGAACGTCTCCGCGCCGGGTTTGCCGAACCCGGCGAACGACTGTTGCAGAATCTGACGTGCCTTCACGATCAGCTGCACATCCTCGATCGGCCGTTCCGTCAGCCCGGAAAGCGCCTCGCGGTCAAACATCGACAATGCCTTGCGCCGCAGCGCCGCCAGCCAGTCCGCGCCCACCGCTCGGTCCCCGGCGTGCCGCACGAGACGGTCGAACGTCTCTTCGGTTGCCGTAAACCAGTCCTCGCGCAGTGCGTCGAGCGCTGACTCCTCCCCCACCACGAGCCGCAGCGTGGATCGCAGCACCCCCCACAGCAGCTCGGAAGCCTCGATCATGCCGCGCACGCGCGCCTGCCCCAGGTTGTTCAGCGGCAGCAGCGGCTGGCGCGACAGGGTGAAATCCATCGGCTGCATATTGTTCATCGCCCAGCCGCCAACCAGCAGCGAAGCCCCCCGCCGCGCCGCCAGCGGCAGCCGGTCCTCATAGGTTTCCACCGCTTTTGCGCGCTGGCGCAATTGCCGGTTCTGCTCCGTGCTCGCCATCACCACCCCCAGCCAGTTGCGATAGCTGAACCGCCCGGGGCGCGGATGCACGGGCAGCAGTTCCGCCCCCTCCTTCACGCGATAATAGGGCGTCAGCGGATGCACCCAGCCCAGATAATTGCCGCCCCACGGCCGCTGGATCACGCCGGTGACCACGTCGCCTTCCGCCACCAGCCACAGGCGGCGGGGCATGGCAAAGAAGGCATCCAGCGGATCGCCCGCATCCGGCGGCAGCACTTCACCCCTTTCGGATGTGCGTGCGGGCCGCATCCATGGGAATGTGTAGGGTTCGCCCTGAGGCCGATAGGGCACATTGGCCCAGATCATATCCCACAGGCGACCGGTTCCGGGATCAACCAGCGTCACCATCGGCCCGCCGCCCCGCAACGAGGTGCGGTTCCCCGCGCCGCCTGAAGGGGCATGGGATTGCAACAGATACAGCGCCATCGCCGCCGTCGGCAGGTCCAGCGCCGGATAGCGGCCGCCATGCACCATCAGGTCCGCATTCTTCTTTACCGCGTTGGCGCCTGCGGAATCGATGAACAGCATGTCGGGCGGATTGGGTTCGCCCTCCAGCCCGCCCAGTTCCTGCAGGAACCGCGGGCCGTCGCCCAGCAAATCGAAGGCGGGTGCCAGCGCCTCCAGCCGGGCCGACAGGCGCTCCATATCAGGCTCCCGCCGGACCTCCCAATCCTCGGCGTCTTCGGGGGGGTCAGCAGCGGCCACGAGGCCGATCAGAAATTCGAGGCACGCGAGATTGAGATCCGCGCGCGGCCAATCCAACGCCTCTACCCAAGGGGACGCCACCTCAGAAGGCCGAACACACCTTCGACCGACCAGTGTTCGGACCGGAATCCAAGAATTCCAAAGCAGATTCATGTGGATAATGGATAGGTCAAATTCCCATCCCTGTCGACAGCAACGTCGTTTGAAAAAATCAATCTAAACATATTGAAACGCTCAAGCCGGATACTTATGTTTACGTTGCGCTTCGGGAAACTCCAAACTCCCCCGAAGCGCGTGATCGGGCCGTAGCTTAACTGGATAGAGCATCGGTCTACTAAACTGCAAGATGCTGGTTCGAGTCCAGCCGGCCCGGCCACTCTTTCCAAATCTAATAGCGAAGGAGGCAAAACACTACCCCACAATATCAAAAAAATCCCCGCCAAAACGGGGAACAGACATATTGGCTTGCCAACGCTCAAGCGGGCTACGGTTCATCCCCGCGTTTGCGGGGATGAACCCGTTAAACCCCGATCCACCTCATAGCGCAAGCCGTCGCTGATCCGCCCGTCGGCCTCCACCGGACAAACCAGCACATCTTCACGCCGCCACTCCGGCCAGCCCTGCTTCAACACCACCACATCCGCCGCAGCCTGATCCGGCAGCGCGAACCGCGCCAGCCAGCGGCAACGCACACTCACTTCGCTCAGCATCCACGCCTCGCGCTCCGCCACCTCGTCATTCCCGGACAGCGGAGCCCACGGCCTGAGCCCGCCTGCCTCCCGCCGCGCCAGCAGCAGGGTTCGGGTTTCCTCGCCCAGCCGTGTCGGATATTCGCGCGAACTGCCCACCCTTGCTGTAGCATAGCCCTCGGCAATCGCGATCACATTGTTAAGGGCCCGCGATCTCTCGGCATAAATCTGCCCGAAGCGTTCCTCCTCCGCTTTCTGCAGTGCGGCTGGCACCTCAGCGATATCGTTGCCATCCACCGCTTCCACCAATGCCCGCAGATCGGCCGGTATGGAAATCCGCCCGCGCCGCACCAGTTTGTCCGCCGTCCGCCACTGGTCCGTCAACGGATAGGTCCAGGCACCACGATCCAGCACGCGCTGCAACCATCGCTCGTCTGTCGCGAAATCAGGATCGGGGGAGAGAAGATGCAGCACCGGCCCGGCCAGCGGCCTCCCGGTTGCCGGGCGCAAATCCATATGCCGCCACAGCCGCCCGATCCGTTGAATCAGGGCCGCCATGGGTGCCAAGTCACTCACCATTAAATCAAAATCGAGATCCAGAGAACTCTCGACGATTTGGGTGGCCACCAACACCCCGCCTCGTTCCTGCCCACCCCGCCCCCAGCGCGCCAGCACCTCGGCCTCGATCCGCTTGCGGTCGTGCAGGGCAAAGCGGGCATGCAGCAGCTTCGCTTCCACACCCCGCTCCCGAAGCGCCTCCACCGCCGCGATGGCATCGTCCACGGCGTTCCGCACCCACACACAGGCGGCCCCCTTCGCCGCCCCATCGGCCAGCACGTCCACGGCATCGGCCATCGCCTCCAGCCGACAAACCGCCACATCGCCCTTGCCCGAAACCGCAGGATACGATCGCCGCGCCTCTCCGCCAGCGATCGAGAGCGATGGATAGGCCATGTCGCGGTCTACGCCGGCTTCCCGGCCGGTGCCGCGTTCGAATGCCTCAGCAAAGCGCTGCCGAAGGTTGATGGGCAGGGTTGCCGACATGAGGATGGCCGACCCGCCGGCCATGGCGTGCATCTCCAGCAGTCGTGCCAGTTGTTCCGCCATATAGGGGTCGCCCAGTTCATGCGCTTCGTCCACGATCAGGATCTTCGAGGAAAGTCCCCAGTGTCGCAGCGTGGAAAAGCGCGACGGCAGGATCGAGAGCAACGCCTGATCGATGGTGCCGATGCCGATATCACCCAGCAGCGCGCGATGCCGGCTGTCCGCCAGCCATGGCGCGCAGGTCACGTCATCCTCGTCGCCGCTCTCCCGCCCCACCAGCGCGCGAAAATCGCGCGAAAGGGCGGCGCGCCCATGCGCTAGTGTCAGGGATGGGCAATCGAACAGCCTGCCCATCATCCCGCGCGCCCGGGCGAACATTGCATCCGCCGTCGCCATCGTCGGCAACGCGAAGAAGAGCCCCTTCGCCTTTTCCGACAGCAGCATCCGCTGCGCTAGAATCAGCCCGGCCTCGGTCTTTCCCGCCCCGGTTTCATCCTCGATAAAGGCTAGCATCGGCCCGTCCCGCAACGCGATGGACGATGCCTCCCGCTGCATCGCCCGCATCTGTTCAGCGGGAAACGGAAACAGCCAGCCGTCTTTCACGGGAACGGGCTGCAGCCCCGCTTCACGCACCGCAATGGCGGCAAGACCGCGCGCGCGGTGTAGATAGGCGGGCAGATCCAGCGATGGCTCCAGCGGTGGAAACCAGTCAGGGTTGGAAGCGACCCAGTCCGCCGCAGTCACCAGCCCGGCCAGCCACCAGCTTCGTCTTTTCGCGTCAGCCTCTCGCAGACCGGCCAGCGAGGCGTCCGGAAACAGGGTCAGGAAGGCGTCGAACAGGGTGACGGCATCAAGTCGCCCCTCCTCGTCGGGCCATTGATCCCGGTAACGTTGATAGACCTCCTCGCTTCGCCCGGAAGGCCGCCCATGATGCCCGGCAACAGCAGAGATCAGATGCTTCAGAGGTCGCCAGCTTCCGTTCAGCCGATCCGCAAGCCGAGGCAGTTCGGGGAAAAGCCAGGCCTCTGTGAGCTCCCAATGGGAAAAATGCTGTCGCTGGCCATGCCTCAGCATGGACCGAAAGCTAAGGCTGATCTTGCCCAGATCATGCGCGCCGGCCAACAGCGCGAATGTTGCTTTCTGTTCAGACGAAAAGTCCGCCTGGCCCAGCAAAACTTCGGCGACGGCCATCACATCCAGCATATGATAGGCAGCCGGATGTTCCGGCCCGCCGTCACGCCCACTCTTGCCGGGCCAGAGGAATATGCCGTTCGGTCCAGCGCTGCGAATCATCCAATAGCCACCGACAGAGACATTATGCGCATGGGAGGCATGATGCCCACCCCCATCATGCGATGAGATATTACGATGGCCCGATAAACAGCCGATTTGACGGCACGCAATTTTGAATGGAGTTCCAGCACATTGCCGCCGAATCTAACGCCCTTGGCTCCTATTGACGAGAGTGGTTACCACAACCGCGCAAACCCTGAGATATACTCCGTGTCGCCCGCCAATTGAACCACCCTGGGATTGTCGGAGGCCCTAACTCCTGAGAGGAAGGGTCTAGGATGGGCAGGACGACGCACAAGTTTGCCCCTGAGGTTCGTGAGCGGGCAGTCTGCATGGTTCTGGAGCACGAGAGCGAGCATCCATCCCGCTGTGCGGCGATCACATCCATAGCGACCATGATCGGCTGCTCGGGGCACACGCTGTTGGAGTGGGAGAAGAAGGCCGAGGTAAACAGCGGCAAGCGTGCCGGCGTTCCCACCGAGTTGGCAGACCGCCTCAAGGCGTTGGAGTGCGAGAACCGCGATCTGCGGTAGGCCAACGAGATCCTGCGCAAGGCTTCCGCTTTTGCCCAGGCGGAGTTCGACCGCCCATTCAAGCGACGACCAGCTTCATTGATGAGGATCGGGATGAGTCTGGGGTCGAGCCGATCTGCCGGGTTCTGCCGATCGCCCCATCCACCTATCATGAGCATGTGGCGCAACGCCGCGATCCATCACGCTTGTCGCCGCGTGCCCAGCGCGACGAAGCGATGAAGCCAGAGGTTCGGCGCGTGTTCGACGCTAACTTCAAGGTCCATGGCGTGCGCAAGGTGTGGCGGCAGATGCAGCGCGAAGGCTTCGATATTGCCCGTTGCACGGTCGAGCGGCTGATGCGGGATCTGGGCCTGCAAGGCGTGATCCGGGGCAAGCCAGTGAAGACGACGATCAGCGACAAGGCGGCGCCATGTCCGCTCGATCAGGTCAACCGCCAGTTCCATGCGCCTGCGCCGAACATGCTGTGGGTATCGGACTTCCCTTACGTCGCGACCTGGGCGGGGTTCGTCTACGTGGCCTTCGTGATCGACGTCTACGCCCGCTATATCGTGGGCTGGCGGGTGAGCAGAACGGCGCATGCCAGCTTAGTGCTGGATGCCCGCACCCAAGCGATCCATGATCGGTGCCCTGTCCATCGTGGTGGCCTGATCCACCACGGCGACCGCGGCAGCCAATATGTCTCGATCAAATATACCGAGCGCCTTGCCGAGGCAGGCATCGGGCCGTCGGTCGGGAGCGTTGGCGACAGCAACGACAACGCCTTGGCTGAGACGATCAATGGCCTTTACAAGGCCGAGGTCATCCATCGACGAGGACCGTGGAGATCCTTTGAAGCCGTTGAATACGCCACGCTCGAATGGGTGGACTGGTTCAACAACCGGCGCTTGCTCGCACCCATCAGCAATATCCCACCCGCCCAAGCCGAGCAGCGCTACTACGCCATGCTGGACGACACACCCGGGGTAGCATAATT
>NZ_VFSU01000007.1 GCF_006385875.1 Sandaracinobacter neustonicus
TCGGCCCGCATGTTGGTGCACAGCTTCCATGCAATGATGTAGCGAGAGAAGTCGTCGAGCACGGTCGACAGGTACATCCAACCCCAGCCGATGATCTTGAAGTAGGTAAAATCGGTCTGCCACATCTCGTTCGGCCGGGTAGTCTTGGTGTGGAACTGATCGGCGGCCTTGATCACGACATAGGCCGGACTGGTGATCAGATCATGGGCCTTCAACAGGCGATAAACCGTGGCTTCCGACACGAAGTAGCGCTTCTCGTCGGTGAAGCGCACTGCCAGTTCGCGAGGGCTCAGGTCAGTCTCTTCCAGCGCCATTTCGACGATCTGGTCTTGGATGTCGCCGCCGATGCGGTTCCACACCCTGCCTGGAGCCGATGGCCGATCTTCCAGCGCCTCCGGCCCACCTTCAAGGTAGCGGTCATACCAGCGATAGAACGTCCGGCGGGCGATACCGAGCTTGTCCAGCGTGCGTTTGGCGGGCAGGTGCGACTGCTCGACGATCCGGATGATCTCGAGTTTTTCGGATGCGGGATACCTCATTCGTCGTCTCCCCCATCCGCGATCATGCTTTTTTTCAGCAGACGGTTTTCGAGTGTCAGGTCGGCCACGCATTCCTTCAAGGCGCGGGCCTCGCGGCGCAGGTCCTGCACCTCGCCGGTGGTCGCGGCACGAGCGGTGTCGCCGGCCAGGCGGCGCTTGCCAGCTTCCATGAACTCCTTCGACCAGGTGTAGTACAGGCTCTGCGCGATGCCTTCCTTGCGGCACAGCTCGGCAATGCTGTCCTCGCCGCGTAGCCCATCGAGCACGATGCGGATCTTGTCCTCCGCCGAGAAATGGCGACGCGTCTGCCGCCGAATGTCCTTCACCACCCGCTCAGCAGGGGCCTTGGTCGGCGATTTTTTCAAGGAGGGTTGGGCCTTCATCTTCGTTCCTTCGTCACTACGACGAAGCCCCAACCCTCCTTAAATCACAACCTCAAATCTGTGCCATTGGTGCTGACGGCGGACAATCGCAAACTGCTTCGCCATCGCATCCGCTCCTAGCGTCTCGTCGGGTAAGCCCAGTGTGCGAATATGGCCCCCTCATCTGCGCACACCCTGTCACCGCTTCTGTTGCGCCATGACGGTCGCTGCCCGCCGACCATGATCGGCGGCTTTCACAAGCAGCCGGAGACCCGACCATGCCCGCAGATTCCGCTCCTCTCCCGCCACGCTACCTTCGCACCAAGGAAGCCGCGCATTTTCTGAGCCTTTCGGCCAGAACACTGGAGAAACACCGGACCTACGGAACAGGGCCAGCCTATCACAAACTGGGTGGCCGCGTGGTCTATGCGCTGGACGATCTGGAAAGCTGGGTGAACCGGGGGGCGGTCACCTCCACTTCGGATCCTCGGGGCTCGGTGCTACCGGCCCGCCGACACGATGGCTTGCCGTCGGTCAGCGGCGTCCATCGCCCTTTCCCGGCGCGTTGAGCAGAAGCCGGTTCCGGCCATGACCAACCCCTCCCGCCATCTGGCAGAGCGCCGGCAGCTGGACCTGTTCCGCTCCTTGCCCGGCAAATTCGCGGCCCGCGATGCGCAGGATCTGATGGCCTACCCCTTCTTCTCCCTCAGCAAATCGCATCGCGTGGTGCCCATCGACTTTCAAGCGGGCGGCGTGTCGATCCGGGTGGAGGCTGTCCCCGATCATGGCATGGCGACTATCTGGGACGCCGACATCTTGATCTGGGCCGCCAGCCAGATTGTGGAAGCCCGCGACATCGGCGCCTCGACCTCCCGGCTGATGGCGACCACCCCCTATGATATCCTGACATTCACCGGCCGCGGCACGTCGGCCCGGGATTATCAGCGCCTGAAAGCGGCACTCGACCGGCTGCAATCGACCACGGTTTCCACCAGCATTCGTCAGTCAGCCGAAGGCCGTCGGCACCGCTTTTCCTGGATCAATGAATGGCAGGAACGCACAAGACGCGACGGTCGTCCGGCCGGAATCGAGTTGATCCTGCCCGACTGGTTCTATGCCGGTGTATTGAACGACGCCCTGATCCTCACCATCGACCGCGGCTATTTTGACCTGACCGGCGGTCTGGACCGCTGGCTCTATCGCCTCGTGCGCAAGCATGGCGGACGGCAGGGCAATGGCTGGCGGTTTGACTTCCGGCACCTGCACCTGAAGTCCGGCAGCCATGCCCCTTTCAAGCGCTTTGCGTTCGAACTGCGCGACATCATCCGCCGCCAGCCCTTGCCCGGCTATGAACTCAGCACCGAGATCGAGCGCGGCGGCCGGGTCTTGCTGGCCTTCCAGCCGGCAACCTGTGGACAAGTTCCCCGCCGTGTCGTGCTATCGGGAACTGGCGCTATCGTGCCATTGGGAACCCGATCATCGTGCTATCGGGAACCGGAACTCGACTTAACTGCTTCTCAAGGCAGCGATAATCCCGGCCCTAACGACTCTAACCCAGAATCTAACAAGGAAGATAGCGATAGAGTCGCTGTGGATCATTCGCACGTGCGCCGGGCTGGTGATCAGTTGACCGGGAAGGGGCAACGGCAATGAACAACGGCCCCGGCTATCCGCGCCCGGAAACGTTGACCGAGGTCGATCTGGTGTGGATCGAGAAGCGGCTGCAGCACTGGATCCGCTTCGGCCGCCCGGTGCGCGACGACATCCGGGATCGCAGACGGCGCACCGTCGCCTTCCGACCCGGAAGTGTGTTTGCGTTCGTTCGGTGGGCCGCCAATGACTATGGCACCATCCGGTCACGGATCGATATCCTGCGGGCAATTCACCCCGGTGAACCCTGTCAAACCGTCCCGCATGTTCAGCCGGGTGGCGACCTGCTGCTCTCCGTCAATGGCTGGCCGAAGGTTCAAAGTGTCCTCGAAACGATCGACGCGATTGAGGCGCTCGACATCGATGCCTGCGATGTCGCCCCCGAGCACTGGCGCCATCTGAACCATAGTATGCGGGCGAACATTGCCCCCCGCGCCTACACACGGCTGCGCCATGCGGCCTGGCTGAAGCGGCGGGAAATCGAGCGATGACCCGCGCTGGATATGCAAGGCTGACATGGTGCGCGACCCTTACTGTTGCAGCCACGGCCCTTTTGAGCATGCCGGTGAAACTGGTGTGGAATGCGTCCGCCAGTGTGCCAATCGGTCTCTACCGGATCAGCAGCAGCGGTCCGCCGAAGGTCGGCGATCTTGTGCTGGTGCGGCCGTCTGAACCGGTCGCGCAGTTCATGGCCGAACGCCGATATGTTGGCCCCCGCACCCCGCTTCTGAAGCATGTCGTGGCCATCCCTGAGCAACAGGTTTGTCGCATCGGTCTCAGGATCATCATCGACGGCAGCTATCGCGGCAGCGCGCTCACGAGCGACCGGAGCGGGCGCCCACTGCCTGTCTGGCGGGGCTGCCGCAGACTTCAGGCTGGTGAGATATTCCTCATGAACATCGGCATCCCGAACAGCCTGGACGGGCGATATTTTGGCCCGACATCGGCATCCGCGGTGATCGGCAGCGCGACGCCGTTGTTTACGCGTGGCGACAAAACCACGGCCAGTAAGCGGCAATAGGCCGACCCGACACCCACCCCAGAAGGAGACTGAAAATGCCACAGATTGGGACGTTTGAGCGCCACGACAGTGGCTTTGTCGGGCGGATCGAAACCTTCACCCTCGCAAAGGATCTCACCCTTGTGCTGGCCGAGGCGCAGGACAGCGAGAATGCCCCCGATTACCGGCTGCATGTCGGCAATGCGGATGGACCCGAGGTCGGCGCAGGCTGGAAACGCACAGGCGAACGCGCCGGGGACTATATCGCGGTTGTCCTCGACGATCCGCTTCTGCCGCTGCCAATCCGCGCCAATCTGTTCCGGGACAGCGCTGATGGATCGTCCTGGTCACTTCACTGGAACCGGCCCGACAGGACCGGCGGAAAGCGCTGACCCATGCCCGGCTTTCGCACGCTGTTCCGTTCCGGGTTGCTGCTGCTCTGTGCGCTCGGGACTGGCGGGGCGGCGAACGCCCGTCCCGCCAGCGAACTGGCTGGCCGGGTTTCTTATGACGATGCGATTGCTGAAGCCTCGCGCAGATTTGGCATTCCGCAGAGCTGGATCCGGGCGGTGATGCGCTTCGAAAGCGCCGGAAACCCGCGCGCAATCTCCATCAAGGGCGCCATGGGTCTGATGCAACTGATGCCCGGAACCTGGGAAGAATTGCGCCTTCGGTACGGGCTGGGAAACGACCCCTTTCACCCGTTCGACAACATATTGGCGGGCACTGGCTATCTGCGGGACCTGCATGATCGCTACGGATCACCGGGATTTCTGGCGGCTTATAATGCCGGGCCGGGGCGCTACGAGCAGCATCTGCGCGGGCGTCCACTGCCGCTGGAAACGCGCGCCTATGTCGCTGCAGTGGCGCCCTCCATCGAAGTTAGTGAGGCCAGAACCGGCGGAACAATGGCCGCGATTGATCCCTATGCCTGGCGGCGATCCGCCATCTTTGCTGCCTCAAGCCGGGCAGATATTTCTGCGAAATCCCGACAGGAACCGGACGAAACCGCAGCGTCAACCACGCATACGGACGGCCGTTCGGACGAAACAGCAGATCGCAATTTGCCGCTCAACGCAGGCCCCCCAATACGGCCAACCGGAGGCCTTTTCATCGCACGATCCGACCCGGAATCCCGGCCATGACCGCAATCGGCCGATTTCGCAGGCCCGGATACGTCTGCGCGCTGTTGTGCATGAAACAGCGGAAGAGACTCAGAACGGCTTTTCGATGGCAAGATAAAAGGGCGCGAGGTGCGCGCTCGGTCGGTCGTGGGATATCAATGACTTATGCGAGATTTTCGCGAGGTGCGCCGCAGGGCACGAACATCGCGATCTCTGCGATACCCCAAGCATTGCAATTGCTTACTGCGGTGCGCGGGCCATTCTCATGAGTGAAGACGAAGATTTCCACATTCGGCCAGGACGCATCCGATCATCGCGTTCCCAGCGTGCCCGGCCGTTTGTCGCCCAGGTTCTGGCGGGCGTTCGCAGGCAGGGCGGAACTGTGCGAAATGTTCGCTCAGGCCGCAAGGCACCCAGCTCACGTTTCGGACGCGGCCAACGTGCCGCCCTTCAGGCCAGCGTGCGCATAAACGCACGCTCGCGGATCGTCGTCGTAAAAGCCCGGATAGTCCGCCACGGCGCGCGGCCGACTTCGCTCGCAAGCCATGTCAACTATCTGCGGCGCGAAGGCGTCACGCGCGATGGCGAGAAGGCCTCGCTCTTCGGGCCTGATGGTGAGGTTTCTGACCCCCATGCATTCGCGAAACTGTGCAGTGAAGATCGTCATCATTTTCGTTTCATCATCTCCCCGGAGGATGCTGTGGAGATGGACGACCTGCGTTCATATGCCCGTGACCTGATGGGCCAGATGGCCAACGACCTCGACACCGGTCTGGACTGGGTTGCTGTCGACCACTGGAACACGGACAATCCACATCTCCATGTCCTTGTGCGAGGGAGGACAGACAGCGGCGAAGATCTCGTCATGTCGCGCGACTATGTCAGCGAGGGAATAAGAGACCGCGCCCGCGGACTCGTCACACTGGAACTCGGGCCGAGAACGGATCAGCAGATCCAGCACCACATCAACCGACAGGTTGAGGCTGAGCGCTGGACCCAGCTCGACCGACAGTTGCAGCAAGGACAGGATCGCCATGGCCTCATCGACGTGGCCCCCGCTCCCGGCCGCCCCCCCGAAGCAATCGACGTCGCACGCGTCGGGCGGCTCCGCAAACTGGAAACACTGGGCCTCGCTACGCAGATCGGCCCCGGGCAGTGGATGATGGCCGAAGAGGCCGAACCCATGTTGCGGGAACTCGGTGAACGGGGTGACATCATCAAGCGAATGCACCGTGCGCTGGGAGATCGGGGGATCGAGCGCGGTAGTGCGTCCTTTGTGCTGGCCAGTGAGCGCATCGATCCGCCCGTCATCGGCCGCCTGATGGCTCGCGGGCTGGATGATGAGTTGAAGGGCACCGCCTATGCCATCGTCGACGGAACCGATGGACGCACCCATCATATCCGCCTGCCCGATCTGGAGGCGACCTCCGACGCCGCACCGGGGGCCATTGTGGAACTGCGCACGTTCGATGATGCCCGTGGCCATCGCCGGGTGGCGCTCGCCATCCGCTCGGACATCGACATCAACCGGCAGGTCACCGCGATCGGTGCGACCTGGCTCGACCGTCAATCCATCGCGCGCGAGCCGATGGCCTTGTCAGACAGTGGGTTCGGCGCGGAGGTGCGCGACGCCATGGAGCAGCGCGCGGTGCATCTGGTGGGGGAAGGCCTTGCCGAGCAACGTGGCCGACGAATTATCTTCACCGCCCGGCTGCTGGAGACACTCCGCCAGCGGGAACTGAACCAGTGCGCCGGCCGAATGGCCGACGAGATCGGGCTTCCGCACAACCCATCCGCGCCGGGCGAACATGTGTCGGGCAATTATCAGCGGCGGATCGCGCTGACATCTGGCCGCTTCGCGATGATCGGCAACGGGTTCGGGTTCCAGCTTGTGCCATGGTCACCCGCACTGGAACGGCTTCTGGGGCGGGAGGTATCCGGCGTCATGCGCGACAATGGCGGGATCGACTGGAGCTTCGGCCGCAGGCGCGAACTGGGCCTGTAACGACGAGCCATCCGTTTTGTGCGACATCCTGACCGACAACGCGCGCCGCCGCAGGCCATCATTGCAGGCGCACGAAAACCCCATGATCTGGGAAGGCATCACCGTCTGAAGGGCTGCCCATGTCCGCCACCCGAATATTATGGGGTCAGATCCTCGCTGTTTTCCTGATCGTCCTCATGGGCGTCTGGGCCGCCACCCAATATGTCGCGTGGAAGCTGGGATTTCAGGAGGGGCTGGGCGGGGCCTGGTTCGAACTGGCGGGCTGGCCATTCTATTATCCGCCCGCCTTCTTCTGGTGGTGGTATCTCTACGACGCCTATGCGCCCGATATTTTCGTGATGGGCGGGCTGATCGCAGCATCGGGCGGCATTGCCTCGATTGCGGTCGCAATCGCCATGTCGGTGTGGCGCGCCCGCGAGGCCCGCAAGGTCGAGACCTATGGCTCCGCCCGATGGGCAAGCCGGGATGAGGTGCGGGCCGCGCGTCTGCTGGACGCCGATGGTGTCGTTCTCGGGAAGTCGGGCCGCGACTATCTGCGCCATGATGGCCCCGAACATGTGCTCTGCTTCGCACCCACCCGCTCGGGCAAGGGTGTCGGCCTTGTCGTCCCGACGCTTCTGACCTGGCCCGGGTCGGCCATTGTCCACGACATCAAGGGCGAGAACTGGCAACTGACGGCCGGGTTTCGCGCGCGACATGGGCGCGTGCTGCTGTTTGATCCCACCAATCCGAAGTCGGCTGCCTACAACCCGCTGCTGGAAGTTCGCCGGGGCGCCTGGGAGGTGCGCGACGTGCAGAATATCGCCGACATTCTGGTCGATCCGGAAGGCTCGCTGGAAAAGCGCAACCATTGGGAAAAGACCAGCCACGCGCTGCTGGTCGGTGCCATCCTCCACGTCCTCTATGCAGAACAGGACAAGACGCTGGCAGGGGTCGCCGCCTTCCTGTCAGACCCGCGCCGGACCATCGCGGTAACGCTGGAAGCCATGATGAAGACGGCGCATCTGGGCGAAGCCGGGCCGCACCCCGTGATCGCCAGTGCGGCGCGCGAGCTGCTCAACAAGTCGGAAAACGAAATGTCCGGCGTGCTGTCGACGGCGATGTCCTTCCTTGGCCTCTACCGCGATCCTGTCGTGGCGGAGGTGACGCGCCGATGCGACTGGCGGATCAGCGAGCTGGTGACCGGGCCGCAACCAACCACCCTCTACCTCGTCGTGCCTCCTTCCGACATCAACCGCACCAAGCCGCTCATCCGGCTGTTGCTGAATCAGGTGGGGCGTCGGCTGACCGAGGACATCAACGGCCGCACCGACCGGCATCGCCTGCTGCTGATGCTGGACGAATTCCCGGCGCTGGGTCGGCTCGATTTCTTCGAGAGCGCGCTGGCGTTCATGGCGGGCTATGGCCTCAAATCCTTCCTGATCGCCCAGTCCCTGAACCAGATCGAGAAGGCCTATGGGCCGAACAATTCGATCCTCGACAATTGCCATGTCCGCGTCAGCTTCGCGACCAACGACGAGCGCACGGCCAAGCGGGTGTCGGACGCGCTGGGGACGGCGACCGAGATGCGGGCGATGAAAAATTATGCCGGTCACCGCCTCAGCCCCTGGCTGGGCCATCTGATGGTGTCGCGCTCGGAAACCGCCCGGCCCCTGCTGACACCGGGCGAGGTGATGCAACTGCCCCCGACCGATGAGATCGTCATGGTGGCGGGGACGCCGCCCATCCGCGCCAGCAAGGCGCGCTATTTTGAGGACCGGCGGTTGCTAGCCCGGGTCATGTTGCCACCGGTTCCGCAAACGCCAGCGACGATGGCGCCGGATCCCTGGAACCAGCTTCCGATCCCGCCACGACCAATCGTCATTCCGGACAAGGTGGCAAAGCCCGACAGGAAGAAGGCCGTCAGTGCGGGCGCGGAACAGCAGCATGTGATGGAGTTACGCCAACAACTGACGCCGCCCGCGAACCCCCACGAACCCAATGAATTTGATCTGGATGGCCCGGCACGCGAGCCCGACGCGGATTTGGATCTTGCAAGGTTGCAGAACCAGATGCGGCACACCGCGCGGCAGGCCTCCATGGATCCCGGCTCGGACAGCGGCCTGTGACATGGGCCTGAAGCAACCCCGTAAACGCCGGCTCTCGGTCTATCTGGAGCCAAATCTGCTGGAAGCGCTGGCCGAGCGTGCGGCGCGGCGGGACCATTCGCTGTCGATGATCGCGGAAGCCGCCGTCGCCGCTTTCCTCTCACCCGACGACGGAGAGCGGCGGGAGGCTGCAATCGCCAAACGGCTGGACCAGATCGACCGGCGGATCGCCCGCATGGAACGCGACCAGACCATCGCCGTGGAGACGCTGGCTATGTTCGTGCGCTTCTGGCTCACCACCACGCCCGCATTGCCGGAACCCCTGGCAGGGGCCGCGCGGGCGAAAGGCAGCGAGCGCTATGATGCCTTCCTGTCAGCGCTCAGCCGACGCATGGCCAGCAGTTCCAGACTCGCCCGCGAACTGGCGGAAGATATCGGTTCCGGTGGGTCCGCCGCGGACCCGGACAGCTGATCGTCAGGCCGCCGTTTTCGCCAGCGCCTGTCATTGCACGCCAGACCCCTACGCCCCGCGATAGCTGTTGAATCCCGCATAAATCCGGTTCTCTTACTCAGCCCCAACAGGGGCAGCATCAGCTAGCCCCCCCCACCAAAAGGGCAGCAGATGCGCGGTTCACATCGTCAGGGAGAGGGTCTCGACCGCAGCGCGCGGATGCTGCGCAGCGCGCTTGGCCCGGCCATTGCCGCACTGCTGGACGATCCTGCTGTCGTCGAGGTCATGCTGAACCCGGATGGCCGCCTGTGGGCCGACCGGCTGTCACAGGGCCTTGCCGATACCGGGGAGTGGCTGTCGGCCTCCGACGGCGAGCGGATCATCCGGCTGGTCGCCCATCATGTCGGCGCCGAGGTTCATCCCGGTGCGCCGCGCGTGTCAGCCGAACTGCCGGACACCGGCGAGCGGTTCGAAGGCCTGCTGCCGCCAGTCGTGCAAGCCCCGACCTTCGCGATCCGCAAACCCGCCATCGCGGTGTTCACGCTCGACGATTATGTCGCCGCCGGCACCTTGCGTCCGCCCGAGGCCGTGCTGTTGCGCGAGGCGGTCCATGACCGTCTGAACATTCTGGTCGCGGGCGGCACATCGACCGGCAAGACCACGCTCGCCAACGCCCTGCTGGCGGAAATCGCCGGAACCGGCGACCGGGTGGTGCTGATCGAGGACACCCGCGAGCTGCAATGCACTGCGCCCAACCTCGTGTCGCTGCGCACCAAGGATGGCGTCGCCACCCTGTCCGATCTTGTCCGATCCTCGCTGCGGCTGCGGCCGGACCGCATCCCCATCGGCGAAGTGCGGGGCGCCGAGGCGCTGGACCTGCTGAAGGCCTGGGGCACCGGCCACCCGGGCGGCATCGCCACCATCCATGCCGGCAGCGCGATCGGCGCGCTGCGGCGGCTGGAACAGCTGATCCAGGAGGCGGTCGTGACCGTCCCGCGTCCGCTGATCGCCGAGACCATCGACCTCATCGCCGTGCTGTCGGGTCGCGGCAGCGAACGCCGCCTCATCGAACTCGCTCGTGTGCCCGGCCTTGGCCTCGATGGCGACTATCGCCTGATCCCGGCCAGCGCGCCGGTATCCGTTCCCACCCTTCTCACCCTCGCAGGAGACCTTGCATGACAACCTTGCCTTCCCTTGCCGCGCAATGCCGCCGCTTTGCCGAACGCGCCTCGCTTCTCGCGATCAGCTTCATGCTCGCGCCCGCCGCATGGGCCGGTGGCGCGTCCATGCCGTGGGAGCAGCCGCTGGAGCAGATTCTGCAATCGATCGAAGGCCCGGTCGCCAAGATCATCGCGGTCATCATCATCATCGTCACCGGCCTGACGCTGGCGTTCGGCGACACGTCGGGCGGGTTTCGGCGTCTCATCCAGATCGTATTCGGCCTGTCGATCGCATTCGCGGCCTCCTCCTTCTTCCTCTCCTTCTTCAGCTTCGGCGGCGGGGCGCTGCTATGATCGGCTCGGACGACGTGCCGGGGTTCAGCGTGCCCGTGCACCGGGCGCTGACCGAGCCGATCCTGATGGCCGGGGCACCGCGCTCGCTCGCCATCGTCAATGGCACACTGGCCGCAGCCCTTGGACTGGGCTTACGTCTCTGGCTGGTCGGGTTGGCGATTGGGGCCATCGGCCATGCGCTGGCCGTCTGGGGCGCCCGGCGCGATCCGCTGTTTGTCGAGGTGGGGCGGCGGCATCTGCGCCTGCCGTCCCATCTGGCGGTTTGAAGGCGGACACGACCATGTTCCACCTCGCTGAATACCGCCGTCAGGTCACGCGGCTCGCCGACTATCTGCCGTGGGCGGCCCTCGTCGCACCGGGGATCATCCTCAACAAGGATGGCAGCTTCCAGCGTACCGCCCGCTTTCGGGGGCCGGACCTCGATTCCGCCGTTCCGGCCGAACTGGTGGCGGTCGCCGGCCGCCTCAACAATGCGCTGCGGCGGCTGGGTTCCGGCTGGGCATTGT
>NZ_VFSU01000008.1 GCF_006385875.1 Sandaracinobacter neustonicus
ACAATGAGGTGCGACTGCAACTGCATGCGCTGGCCTACAACCTGGCCATCTTCTTGCGCTGCATCGAGTTGCCCGAGACGATGGCCGACTGGTCGTTGACCAGCCTGCAACTGAAGCTGATCAAGATCGGGGCACGTGTCGTCCGCCATGCCCGCGCCATCACCTTCCAGCTGGCCGAGGTGGCCGTCACCGGTCCGATGGTCCGCGCCATCCTCGCCGCCATCCGCCGATTGCGAGCGCCTCCGCTATGCGCATGACCGCCATCCACGCCCAAACTGAACGAAAACGGCAGGATGGGTCTGTCCGCTGCGCTGAAAAACACCGCCACCAGGGCACAACACGGCGGCTTCGCGGGCCGATCTGCCCTGTCTCAGCGCCTTGCGCGCCCGACGACGCCGCTCGGGACGGAAAATGATTGTCCTGCGGTCGGATTCAGGCGAAACTCACGTCAGACGGCATGCCACTTGGGGAATGTATGTTGTTATGTTCTTGATACGGTTGATGTGGGAATTTCTTAGCAGAGTTCCAGCCTGTTAACCGTGATCAACTGTTAAATCGGGCGCGTGACAATTCGCGGCCAGCCGCCAGTCTGGTTGCGCGCCCATGTGGCTTGCCGCTTGGCATATTGCCGCGTATCCAGTCGCCATCTTTCAATCATTTCAGCTACTTGCACTTCGCCGCGCAGCAGCGCCAGCAGCGGTGGCACGCCGATGGCACGCATCACCGGCAGGGTTTGTGACAAATTGCGTGCGGCAAGGCGCCGCACCTCTTCCAGCGCGCCGGATTGCCACATCGCCTCGATTCGCCGGTCGATCCGCTGCACCAGCAGGTCGCGCGGGATGTCGATCACCAGCGGGCGCAGTTCCACCTGCCCCAGCAGCCCGCCCTGCGGCGGGGCCGCCTGCCATTGCGCGAGCGACTGGCCCGTCGCCCGCATCACCTCCAGCGCACGGGCGTTGCGCTGCGTGTCATTCGCGTGCAGCCGCGCGGCCATCAGCGCATCCTCGGCGCTGAGCGCGTCGCGCACCTGTTCGGTGGAGAGTGCGCGGACGGCGGCGCGCACGTCAGCCGGAATCTCCGGCACCGGGGCGATGCCCCCCAGCAGCGTGCGCAGGTAAAGGCCGGTTCCGCCCACGAGGATCGGCAGCCGCCCGGCTGCGTGCGCCGCGGCTATTTCCGCGCGGGCCAGCGCCGCCCAGCGCGCCGCCGTGCAACTCTCTGCGCCGTCGATCACGCCGAACAGCCGGTGCGGGGCCTGCGCCTGTTCGTCGGGCGGGGGCGCGGCGGACAGGATCGGCAGGTCCGCATAGATCTGGCTGGCGTCGGCGTTCAAAATCACGCCATTTTCGCGCATGGCCATCTCCAGCGCCAGCGCGGACTTGCCGCTGGCGGTCGGCCCTGCAATGACGGCCAGCGGAGGCCCGACCCGTTCCATGACTGTTTCTGACGCCCTGATCATCACTCTGATTTCACCGCACGGCTTGTCGCAGGCCGACATCGCCACCGCAAGCGACGCGCTGACCGAAGCGGGCGGCATCGTCAGCGCGGAGATCGCGCTGGACCCGCCCTATGCCACCGACTTGGTGGTGCGCGGTATCGACCAGCCGCTGGCCCGCGCGCTGCTGGAAACGCTGTTGCCGGGGCTGGACGTGATCGCCCAGCCCGCCGCCCAACCACGCCGCAAAAAACTGCTGGTGGCGGACATGGATTCCACCATGATCGGGCAGGAATGTATCGACGAGCTGGCCGATTTCGCCGGGCTGAAGGCCGAAATCGCCGCCATCACCGAACGCGCCATGCGCGGCGAACTGGATTTCGAAGCCGCGCTGGACGCCCGCGTCTCCGCGCTTGCCGGGCTGGACGCCGGGGCGATCCAGCGCTGTCTGGACGAGCGCATCAGCCTGATGCCCGGCGCGCGCGTGCTGATCAGCACCATGAAAACGCTGGGCGCGCGCACCGTGCTGATCTCCGGCGGCTTCACCGCTTTCACCGGCGTCGTCGCCGGATTGATCGGCTTTGATCGGCAGGTGGCGAACATCCTGCACATCGCCGAAGGCAAGCTGGCCGGAACCGTACAGAAGCCCATCGTCGATTCCGCCGTGAAACGCGCCACCCTGCTGGCCGAACGTAACGCGCTGGGGCTGGCCGCCGCCGACACGCTGGCGGTGGGAGACGGCGCCAACGACATCCCCATGCTGGAAGCCGCAGGCCTTGGCATTGCCTATCACGCCAAGCCCAAAGCGGCCGCCGCCGCAGACGCCGCCGTGCGCGTGGGCGATCTGACCAGTCTGCTGTGGGCGCAGGGGATTCCGCGTGCGGAGTGGGCGGAGGGGTAGGTTGCGGGAGCACTGAGGCCTCCGGCGGGCAGGGCTTTGCGTGCCGCGTGGAGCGTTTTTTTTGCCTCCGGCGGGCAGGGAAATGATTTCCCTGCACCCTCGAAATTGGCGTCGCACTGAACCTCCAGCGCCGTATCAGTGATCAGATTCGATTGCCTGCGGCACTACCTTGCTCTCTCCCCCTGCAAGGGGGAGAGCTGGAGAGGGGGTGTCCCCGCCGGGCCTGATCCACCACCATCCCCACAAACCGCGACCCCGACCTGCTCTCCATCCCGCTCAGGCTGAGCTTGTCGAAGCCCGATGTGGCGTAACCCCGCGCTCCGCCATTGCGCGTTCGCTTCCGGGGGCTTCGACAAGCTCAGCCTGAGCGGGGGATAAGCGGACACGCTCCAAAGCGCCGCAGGCAATTAACCCCAACCTCATGCCAAACGGATGGCCCCCACCCCAACCCCTCCCCTGAAGGAGGAGGGGCTACACAAAAGTCCGGGGGTGCAGGGGCGTCACGCCCCTGCCGGGGTGAAGGGGCAGCGCCCCTTCGAATCTTGCGCCTGCCGCTCCACGCAGATGGAAGGACCGCGCCGCCGCCAGCCCGCTCAGCGCCCTGTCGTCTGCGCCTTGATGAAGCCGCGCACGTCGTTGGACAGCTTCGCCAGATCGGCTTCGCGCACATACATCATGTGGCCGGCGTCATAATAATGATACTGGATGCGATCCTGCGGGATGCCGGTGCGGCTGAGGCTGTATTCGGCGGCGAAGAAGGGGGTGGCGAAATCATACCAGCCCTGCCCCACGAACACGCGCAACCCGCTGTTTTCGCGCAGGGCCCGGCCGATATAGGGGGCGACGTTCAGATAGGCGTTGTCGTCGCGGCCGCCGATCCGCCAGTCCCAGTCCCGCACGCCGCCGATGGTGACATAATCGCGGGCGGGCGAGAATTTCAGCTCGTCGCGGGCGTAGCTGTTCATCGCGGCGGTGTAGCTGCCGTCGATGCCGTAGAAGCTGGGGTCATTGTCCGGCTCTTCCCCGGCATTGTCATAATCCTTGCCGGTGTAGCGGGAATCGAGCCGCCCCACCGTCTGCCCGCGATCACGCAGCAGTTCCTTATAGAAGCGGCCCGGCACCACGCGCAGGTCCGCGTTTTCCAGATAGGTTTCAGAGAGGCCGGTGAAGCGGGCGAGATCCTTGCGGACCTGCGCGCGTTCGGCGGCGGGGAGTTTCTGGCCCTTCACCAGCGCAGCCAGATACGGCCCCATCGCCCACTGCCGGGCTTCCTCCACAAAATCCTCCACCCGATCCGGGCGGTTGGCGACCTTGCCATGATACCAGGCGGTGGCCGCCATGGAGGGCAGGTTCGTCACATGCACCATCTCATTGCCCTGCGCTTCCGAGCCGACGGCGAAATCGAGCACGGTGGAGATCAGGATGATGCCGTTCAGCGCGACGTCGTTGTAGCTGCCCTCCAGCTCGTTCACGAGCGCGGCGGAGCGGGTGGTGCCATAGCTTTCGCCGCCGATATACTTCGGGCTGTTCCAGCGGCCGTTGGCATCCAGCCACTTCCGCACGAACTGGGCGATGGATTTCGCATCCTTGGTGACGCCCCAGAACTCCTTGGGATCGGTATCGCCCAGCGCGCGGGAAAAGCCGGTGCCAACGGGATCGATAAAGACGATGTCGGTCACGTCCAGCAGGCTGTAGGGGTTGGCGACGATAGGGTAGGGCGGGGCGCCGTCATCCCGGCCATCGTTCGGAATCGCCACCCGCTTCGGCCCGAACGCGCCCATGTGCAGCCACAGCGATCCCGAACCGGGGCCGCCGTTGTACAGGAAGGTAACTGGCCGGTTCGGATCCTTGCCGTCCTTCACATAAGCCGTGGAGAAGATGGTGGCGGTGGGCTTGCCCTTCTCATCGGTGAGATAGGTTTCCCCCGCAGTCGCCGTGTAGCTGATCTTCTGGCCGCCGAAGGTGCCCGTGTGCTTCGTGACGGAGACGGTGGGCGGCGGAATCTCCGCCCCTTTCTCCTTCGCAGCATCCACCTTGGGTGCATCGGAGGATTTCCCCTGCGCCAGCACGGGCGCAGAAAGAATGGCGGCAATCAACAGCGAGGCGGCGAGTTTCGTTTGCATGCCACTGGATTGCACCGGATCGGCTCCGGCGCAAGATGGTTGTGCGTGGGGGCGGTGAGCGGTGGGTGGACTCCGGCGTCCGGGGGCGTTGGCGTTGGAAGTGTGTCTGCGGTTTTTTGCCTCCGGCGGGCAGGGAAATGATTTCCCTGCACCCTCTACATTGGCGTTGTGGCCCCACTCCAACGCCGAGCGGGTGATCAGATTTGATTGCCTGCGGCGCTACGGGGCTCTCTCCCCCTGCAAGGGGGAGAGTAGGAGAGGAGGTGTCACCGGTTGGCCTGATCCGCTGACATCACAGCAAGCGCAACGGAAGCGCCGCAAGCTATAACCGACTTCTATCCCCCCACATCGTCGCCCCGGATCAAGTCCGGGGCGACGATGTGGGGGGATAGAAGTCGGTTATAGCTTGCGGCGCTTCCGTTGCGCTTGCTGTGATGTCAGCGGATCAGGCCAACCGGTGACACCTCCTCTC
>NZ_VFSU01000009.1 GCF_006385875.1 Sandaracinobacter neustonicus
TTGGCGTTGGAAGTGTGTCTGCGGTTTTTTGCCTCCGGCGGGCAGGGAAATGATTTCCCGGCACCCTCTACATTGGCGTTGTGGCCCCACTCCAACGCCGAGCGGGTGATCAGATTTGATTGCCTGCGGCGCTACGGGGCTCTCTCCCCCTGCAAGGGGGAGAGTAGGAGAGGAGGTGTCACCGGTTGGCCTGATCCGCTGACATCACAGCAAGCGCAACGGAAGCGCCGCAAGCTATAACCGACTTCTATCCCCCCACATCGTCGCCCCGGACTTGATCCGGGGTCCAGCCGTTCTTCGGTGACGTTGGAGTAGAAAAGCGGGACCCCGGATCAAGTCTGGGGTGACGTGTGGAGAGGTGGGCAGGGCAGGCCCCAACGTAAAGCGCCGCAGGCAATAAACCCCAACCACGTGCCAAGCGGATGGCCCCCACCCCAACCCCTCGCCTAAAGGAGGAGGGGCTACGCAAAAGTCCGGGGGTGCGAGCGGCGTCACGCCCCTGCCGGGTTCCAAGGGCAGAGCCCTTGGAGTCTTGTCCGCGCAGAGCCTCTCCGCAACGCCCCTCAGTGGTGCTCCGGCTCCGCCATCAGTTCGATCAGCACGCCGCCCATGTCTTTGGGGTGGACGAAGATCACGGGCACGCCATGCGCGCCGATGCGGGGTTCGCCGCCGCGCAGCACGGTTGCGCCTTTGGCCAGCAGTTCGTCGCGCGCGGCGATGATGTCGGGCACTTCGAAGCAGACATGGTGCTGGCCGCCCTTGGGGCTTTTGGCGAGGAAGCCGTGCACGGGGCTGTCCGCGCCGAGTGGTTCGATCAGTTCGATCTGGCTGTTCGGCACGTCCACGAAGCAGACGCGCACGCCTTGTTCGGGCAGATCGAACGGCTCGTGGATTTTCGTCGCGCCCAGAAAATCGCGGTAAAGCCTGATGCTGTCCTCGATGGAGGGGGTGGCGACTCCGACGTGATTCAGCCTGCCGATCTTCATGGGGTTCCCTTCTTGCGGTGCGTGCCGGGCATAGGGCGGGTGGGGCGCCCCTGCCAAGACTGTGAATATCATGGCCTTGCCGCACGTGGTTTGAGGGGAGCGGGAGAAACCGAAAGGACAGGGATGACGAGCAGCCTGAGCGCCGAGGAGCTGGACGCCTTTCTGGAGTCGCTGAAGCGGCTGCTGGCGGATCGTTGCACGGAGGGCGATGTGCGCCGGCTGATGGAACAGCCGGGCCATCATGACGCGGACCTGTGGGCGCGCCTGTCTGAGATGGGGGTGCCGGGGCTGCTGGTGGAGCCGGCGCATGGCGGGCTGGGGGCTGGCCCGGCGGTGCTGGAGCGGGCGATGGAGGAGCTGGGGGCGGTGCTGGCCCCCACGCCGATCCTCTCCACCGTGATCGCGACCGCGCTGGTGCAGGGGCTGGGGGATGAAGCGGTTTCGGCTCGGCTGTTGCCGGGGCTGGCCGATGGATCGACCATCGCGGCGGTGGCGCTGACGGGGCCTGCGGCGAAATGGACGGCCGAGAGTGTGGCCGTGGCGGCGATCCCGGAAGGCAATGGCTGGCGGCTGGACGGCAAGGCGGCGTTTGTGTTGCATGCCTCTGCGGCAAACCTGTTGCTGGTGGTGGCGCGCGCGCCGGATGGCATTGCGCTGTTCGAGGTTGAGGCGGGGGCGAAGGGTATGTCGGTTGCGCCGCTGCCCGCCTTTGATCGCACGCTGGACCTTGCGGATATCGGCTTTGAGGGCGTGGCGGCGGTGCGGCTGTCTGCGCCGGGCGATGGCTGGGCGGTTGTGGAGCAGGCGCTGGACATGGGCCGGGTCGCGCTGGCGGGCGAGCAGGCGGGCGGCACCCGCCGGGTGTTCGAATTCACCACTGGCTATGCGCGGGATCGGCACCAGTTCGGCCGCGCCATCGGCAGTTTTCAGGCGATCAAGCATATGGCGGCGGACCTGCTGCTGGAAAGCGAATCCGCCATTTCCGCCGCGCGGCATGCCGCTGAGGCGCTGGCCGATGGCGCGGCGGATGCGCCGCAATCGATCAGCCTTGCCGCCTTCGCCTGCGCTGACGCCTATGTGCGGACCACGGCGGACAGCATCCAGATGCACGGCGGCATCGCCTTCACATGGGTGCATCCCGCGCATCTTTACCTGCGCCGCGCGCGCGCCGACGCCCAGTTGCTGGGATCGTCCGCCGCCATGCGGGAGCGTTTCGTGCAGCAATTGGGAGGCTGAGCCGATGACGGACGAAGAGCTGATCGCCGAGGTGCGCGGCTGGCTGGCCGCCAACTGGAACCCGCGCGACAAGGTGCAGGCCGAAAGTTTCGGCCGCAGCCCCTATCAGTCGTTTCTGGAGAAGGTGCTGGCCGCGGGTTATGCCGTGCCCAGCTGGCCGAAGGAACTGGGCGGGCGGGCGATGACGCCCGCGCAGGGGCGGCTGATCGAGCGCGAGTTCGCCGCCGTCGGCGCGCCGGGCGCCGGGCAGGACCGGCACAATCTGTGGGCGAACACCGCGCTCGCCTATGCCACGCCGGAATTCCGCGACGAGATCGTGCCGAAGCTGCTGACCGGCGCGGTGGGCATGTGCCTGCTCTATTCCGAACCCGGCGCGGGATCGGATCTTGCCGCCGTGCGCACGCGGGCCGACCTTGAGGGCGACCGTTTCCGCGTGAACGGGCAGAAGGTGTGGACCTCCGGCGCAGCGATTGCGGATTATGGCATGCTGATCGCCCGCACCGATTGGGATGTGCCCAAGCATCTGGGAATCAGCTTTTTCTTCCTGCCGATGAAGCAGCCCGGAATCGAGGTTCGGCCGCTGCGGCAGATCACAGACGAGGCGCATTTCAACGAAGTGTTCATCACCGATGCCTTCGTGCCCGCCGCCAACCTGTTGGGGCCGCTGAACGGCGGCTGGAAGGTGTTGCAGACGGCGCTGGCCTATGAACGATCGGTGATGGGCGATGCGGCGCGAGGCCCGCGCAGCGGCAAGGGCAGCCCCAAGGGCGACGGCGCGCTGGTGGAACTGGCGCGCGAGGCGGGCGTGCTGGACGATCCGCTGATCCGGCAGGAGATCGCGCAGGTGACGGCGTGGAAAATCCTGAACCGGATGAACAACGCCCGCGCCAAGGCCGAACTGAAGCGCGGTACGAGTTCGCCGATCATGTCGCTCGGCAAGCTGGCGATGAGCCGCATCCTGCATCAGGAAGCCCGGCTGCGCACCTTGTTGCTGGGCGCGGACAGCCTGCTGGAAGGCCCGGACCACCCCCGCGCCGAAGACGCCAACTTCCTGAGCCTGAACGCCTATTTCACCTCTATCGGCGGCGGCACGGATCAGATCCAGCGCAACATCATCGGCGAACGGGTGCTGGGCCTGCCCAAGGAACCGGAGATCGACCGGACCATGCCGTTCCGGGAGGTGCGCAGCGGGTGACGGGGCTGCGGACCGCAGCTGTTTTCAGCCTTCGATGATCGCGGCGAGTGCGCGGGCGACGCGGTGCAGGGTCTGGCTGTCTGACCACATCGGGTGATCGCGCGTCTGGTCGGCGAGTTCGGTTTCGCGGCCTGCCAATATGCCGCCCAGCGCGCCGCCCATGAACACCAGCCGCTGGTTCAGCAGGTCTGCGGGCATTTCGGGCTTCAGCCGCCGGACTTCATCCAGGCAGCGCTGGTAGCCCGAGTTCCAGCGCCCCGCGAGCGCCTCCATGAACAGCGGCCGGTTGGAAAACTGCAGGGCGACAACGAAGCGGTTGTAGCATTCGCCCCACGCCGGCGGATCGGGATCAACCGAGGTTTCGACCAGAATCTCCATCACCTGCGTGACGCTGCGCAGGCCGCCTGATTCTGCCGCCTGATCGAGGGCGGCGTTGCGGCGATTGTCGATGCGGCGCGCGCCGTCGACGATCAGTTCGCGGATCAGCGCCTCCTTCGATCCGAAATAATAGGTTAGCGCGGCGTGGTTCTTCTGCCCCGCCGCCTCGGCGATCTGCCGCACGCTGACGCCGTCTACCCCGCGCTCGGCGAACAGCTTCAGCGCCACCGCCTTGATATGCGCGGGCGCTTCGGACTGCGTTGTGGAAGGATCGCGGGCCACCTGCCGCTTTTGCCATTTGACGGGCTGACGCGTCAAACATATTTATCCAAGTGGATAAACGGGGAGAGTGGAGGGATATGGAGGGAGTCGACATCCCCGCGCTGGAGCGCTGGATGGATGCTCAGCGCGTCGGCGAAGGGCCGATTGCCGACGCCCGACTGCTGTCGGGCGGCACCCAGAATATCCTGATGCGCTTTCGCCGTGGCGATGCCGATTATGTGCTGCGCCGCCCGCCGCCGGTGCTGCGCGCCAATTCGAATGAGACGATGCGCCGCGAAGCCCGCGTTTTGGCCGCGCTGGAGGGCACTGCAGTGCCGCACCCGCGCCTTGTCGCGGCATGTGGCGACGAGGATGTACTGGGTGTCTCCTTTTACCTGATGCAGCCGGTCGAGGGCTTCAACCCGACGCAGGGGCTGCCAGCGCTGCACGCAGGCGACGCCGCGATGCGCCACCGTATCGGCCTGTCCATGGTGGAAGCGATCGCAGCGCTGGGGGCCATCGACACTCGCGCCGTCGGGCTGGAGGGCTTCGGCAAGCCAGACAATTATCTGGAGCGGCAGGTCGGCCGCTGGAAGTCGCAGCTGGAGAGCTATGCCGATTTTGCCGAATGGCCCGGGCCTGCCGCCATTCCGGGTGTCGAGCGCGTCGCCGACTGGCTCGATGCGCACCGCCCGTCCAGCTTTCGGCCGGGCATCATCCATGGCGATTTCCACCTCGCCAACATCATGGTCCGCCCGGACAGCGGCGACCTCGCGGCGGTGGTGGATTGGGAACTGAGCACCATCGGCGATCCGCTGCTGGACCTCGGCTGGCTGCTGGCGACATGGCCCGAAGGTGACGCGCCGCGCGCAACCGATGTGGCGATCACGCCTTGGGAGGGCTTCGCGACCCCGCAGGAACTCGTCGCCCATTTTGCCGCCGTCAGCGGGCAGGATCTCTCCGCGCTCGACTGGTATGTCGTGCTGGCCTGCTACAAGCTGGGGATCATTCTGGAGGGCACATATGCCCGCGCCGCCGCCGGCAAGGCCCCGAAAGAGACGGGCGACCGCCTGCACGCCCACACAATCGACCTGTTCGAGCGCGCGTTGCGCCGCATCAGCTGAAGGAATGCGCATGAAAGACGATACCGATTTCACCGGGCGGCGGGTGCTGGTCGTCGGCGGATCGAGCGGCATCGGCAACGGCATCGCCCACGGCTTTCGCCTGCGCGGCGCGGAGGTGCATGTGTGGGGCACCCGCGCTTCCGCTGCCGATTATGATCCCGCCGACGGCTCCGACCTGTCCGGGCTGGGCTATAGCGCCGTCGATGTCGGCGATCCCGACGCCATCGAGGCAGTGGCGCTGCCGTTCGACGGGCTGGATGTGCTGATCCTGTGCCAGGGCACGGTCGTCTATCGCCGGGGCGAGTTCGAGCGTGCGGGGTGGGACCGGGTGATGGCCGTCAACCTCGACAGCCTGATGCACATCGCCCGCAAGTTTCGCGCGCAACTGGCCGAAGCGCGCGGCTCCATGGTGATCGTCAGTTCGATCTCGGGGTTGCAGGCCAATATCGGCAACCCTGCCTATGCCGCGTCGAAAGCGGGCGCGATCAGCCTGACCAAGACGCTGGGGCGGGCCTTCGCGGCAGACGGCATCCGCGTCAACGGTCTCGCGCCGGGGCTTGTCGACACCAAGCTCACCAAGGTCACCACGCAGCACCCGGAGCGGCTGGAAGGCGCGCTCGCCAACATCCCGCAACGGCGGATGGGGACGCCGGAGGATATGGCGGGGGCCGCCATTTTCCTCGCCTCGCCGCTCGCCTCCTATGTCACCGGCCACACGCTCATCGTCGATGGCGGCCTCTCACTCTAAGGAAACTGACAGATGAATTTCGAACATAGCGACAAGGTCGCAGCGCTTCTCGCCAAGGTCGAAGCCTTCATGGACGCGCATATCTATCCGAACGAGCAGGCCTATTATGATTTCGTCCATGACCAGAGCAATCGCTGGCAGGAATGGCCGGGAATGGAGGCGCTGAAGGACAAGGCGCGCGCCGAAGGGCTGTGGAACCTGTTCCTGCCGCACGAATATGGCGATCTCTCGCCCGGCCTCACCAATCTGGAATATGCGCCGATTGCCGAATTGTTCGGGCGGGTGCCATGGTCCAGCCAGGTGTTCAACTGTTCCGCGCCGGATACCGGCAATATGGAGGTGCTGGCGAAATTCGGATCGCCCCAGCAACAGGAAAAATGGCTGAAGCCGCTGCTCGCCGGTGAAATCCGCTCGGCCTATGTGATGACGGAACCGCAGGTCGCTTCGTCGGACGCGACCAACCTTGAACTGTCCATCATTCCCGATGGCGACGATTATGTGATCAACGGCCGCAAATGGTGGATTTCGGGCGCGATGCACCCGCGCTGCGACATCTTCATCGTGATGGGCAAGACCGATTTCAACGCGCCGCGCCATGCGCAGCATTCGCAGATTCTCGTCCCGCGCGACACGCCGGGCGTCACGGTTGTCCGCAATCAGACGGTATTCGGATCCTATAATTCGCCGGGCGGCGAATCCGAACTGAGGTTCGACAATGTCCGCGTGCCGAAGGAAAATCTGATCCTCGGCGAAGGGCGCGGTTTCGAGATCGCGCAGGGGCGGCTTGGGCCGGGGCGTATCCACCACTGCATGCGCTCCATCGGGCAGGCGCAGCGGGCGCTGGAATATATGGCGCGCCGCGTCGACAGCCGGGTGGCGTTCGGCAAGAAACTTGCCGATCAGAGCAGCATCCGGCAGGATGTCGCCCGCAGCTTCTGCGAAGTCGAGATGGCGCGGCTGCTGACGCTGAAGGCCGCCGACGCGATGGACCGTTACGGCAACAAGCAGGCGAAAGATCTGATCGCCGCGATCAAGGTCGTCGCGCCGACGATGGCGCAGACGGTGTCGGATCGCGCAATTCAGGCGCATGGCGGCATGGGCGTCAGCGATGATACGCCGATCGCCTATTTCTTCACGCTCAACCGCTATGTCCGCCTGACGGACGGGCCGGAGGAAGTGCATATGTCGCAACTCGGCAAGCAGAAGATCGCCGAATATGTCGCCGCGAACCGGCGCTGAGCGGGACAGGGAGGCCGACGCATGAAAGCCCTTCGCTATTACGGCGCGCACGACATCCGCTATGAAAGCATGGATGATCCGACGCCGCAGTCCGACCGGGACGCGATCATCAAGGTGGACGCCTGCTCGATCTGCGGCAGCGACCTGCATATCTATCACGGCCATGGCTTCTCCGAGGATGTCGGCTTCTGCGTCGGCCATGAAGCTGTCGGCGAGGTGGTGGAGACGGGGCGCGGCGTCTCGCGCCTGAAGGTGGGGGACAAGGTGATGATCCCCGCAGCCGTCGGTTGCGGGGCGTGCCGCCACTGCCTCGCAGGCGTCGTCAACCTCTGCGAATATGGCATGGGTTCCTGCTATGGCCTGTCGGCGAAGCTGCAAGGCTCTCAGGCAGAGGCCGTGCGCGTGCCCGCCGCCGACATCAACGCCGTGCTGATCCCCGATGGCGTATCGACCGAACAGGCGCTGATGATGACCGACGCGCTGGCGACCGCATGGTTCGGCGCGCGCAGCGCCGACATCGTGCCGGGCAGCAGCGTCGCGGTGATCGGGCTGGGGCCGATTGGCCTGATGGCGGTGGAAAGCGCCTTCGTGATGGGCGCGCATGTGGTTTACGCGATCGACCCGATTGCCGAACGGCGCGCGCTTGCCGAGGCAGCGGGCGCGATCGCGCTGCATCCGGGCGAAGCGGTGGAGACGATCCGCGAAGCGACGAAGGGCCGCAGGCTGGACTGCGCGATCGAGGTCGTCGGGCGCGACGAGACGGTCGACCTTGCGCTGCGGCTGGTCCGCGCGCGCGGCACCGTGTCAGTGATCGGCGTGCAGCAATCGCGGCGCTTTGCCTTCCCGCTGGAACGCTTCTTCGTCGGCGGCCAGACCTTCCGCGCCGGCACCTGTTCCGTGCCGGAGGAACTGCCGACGCTGTTCCCGCTGGTGCAATCGGGGCGGCTGAAACCGGAAAAATATATCAGCCACCGGCTGCCGCTCAGCAAGGGAACAGAGGCCTACGCCCTGTTCGACGCCCGCGACGCAGGCGCGCTGAAGATGGTGCTGACACCCGATTGAACCGCGACCTGCGGCGCGCAAACGCTTCAATGGGGAAAGCAAAAGGCCCTTGGGTTCCAAGGGCCTGATGCTTCAGAATCGACTGTTGGGTTCGCCCCTGTCCGGAAGGGCATTTGTTTAGAAGGGAACGTCGTCGTCCATGTCGTCGAACGAGGTGGCTGGCTTGCTGGCGTAGCCGCCGCCGGAGGGGGCGCGGGAAGGCGCAGGCGCCGGGCTGCCGTAATCGTCTCCGCCGCCATAGCCGCCCGATCCACCGCCTTCGCGGCGGCTGTCCAGCAGGGTGAGTTCGCCGCGGAAGCGGCCGACATAGACTTCGGTGGTGTAGCGATCATTGCCGTCGCGATCCTGCCATTTGCGGGTGCGCAGCTGGCCTTCCACATAGACCTTCGAACCCTTGCGCAGATATTGTTCGGCCACGCGGATCAGATTGTCATTGTCCAGCACCACGCTGTGCCATTCCGTGCGCTCCTTGCGCTCGTTGGTGGCGCGGTCTGTCCAGGATTGGGAGGTGGCGATCCTGAGGTTGGCGATCCGGCCGCCGCTCGGGAAGCTTTTCACTTCCGGGTCCGCGCCCAGATTGCCGACGATGATCACCTTATTGACGCTGCCAGCCATCCGGCCTGTCTCCCAATTTGAATTGGCCCATGCGATAGGCCAGCAATCGGGGGCCTAGCAAGGGATTCGGCGGCCATGGTCAGCGGGCTGGAAGATGCAGGGGCGTTGATGACGGCTGGCGCGGCCGCGCGGGAGATTGATCCGTCACGCGCGACGGAGGAGGTGCATGAAGGCAATTGCCTGAACTGCGGCGCGCCGCTGCACGGGGCCTATTGTAGCAATTGCGGGCAAAAGGCGCATCTGCACCGCTCCGTGCTGCATGCCGTGGAGGAATTTCTACACGGCATCCTGCATTTCGACAGCAAGCTGTGGAACACGCTGCCGCTGCTGATCTTCCGGCCGGGCAAGCTGACACGGGATTATGTGATGGGCCACCGCGCGCGTTACATCGCGCCGGTCGCGCTGTTCCTGCTGACGATCTTCACCACCTTCCTCGTGTTCGGCTTCATGCCCACCCCCGTGCTGAACAATGGCGAAGCGATCCAGATGACTGGCAAGGATCGCGAAGCCGCTGCTGCGCGGATGAAGGCGGAGCTAAGCACAGTCGATGCAGAGCTAGCGACCGCGCGGGGCGCGCTGAAAGCCGATCCGGGCAATGCGGACCTGTCCGCCGAGGTGAAGCGGCTGGAGACGGCGCAGACGGTTGCGGATGCCGCGATGAAGCAGCTGGAGAGCGGGGGTGTGGCGGCGTCTGCCACCGACCTGATCGGCGCGCTAAGCGACGCTTCGAAAAGCGGCGAGATGAAGATGAATCTGACCGACAAAAATCTGGAGGCCAAGATCCGCCGCGCGCTGGGCGACCCGGAGTTCATGTTCTATAAGATGAAGCAGAAGGGGTATAAGCTTTCCTTCCTGCTGGTGCCGCTGTCCCTGCCGTGGATGCTGCTGCTGTTCGCATGGAAACGGGGGGTGAAACCCTATGACCATGTGGTTTTCCTGCTCTATTCCATCAGCTTCATGTCCATGCTGGCGCTGGTGGCGATGCTGCTGAGCAGCTTCACCAATCTGCCATCGGGCTTTTACGCCTTCCTGCTGATCGTGGTGCCGGTGGCGCATATGTTCGCGCAACTGAAGGAAGGCTATGCGCTGGGTTGGTTTTCCGCCGCGTGGCGGACCGTGGCGCTGGCGACACTGGCGGTGGTGACTTTGGCGGGGTTCTTTGTGGGGATTTTGTTGTTGGGGTTGCTGGATTAAGGGGTGCTGGGGCTTGCCTCCGGCGGGGCGGGCTCTGTCCGCCACCCGGCAGGGGCGTGACGCCCCTGCACCCCCGAACTTTTTCTTAGCCCCTCCCCTGCAGGGGAGGGGTTGGGGTGGGGGCCATCCGCTTGGCGCGAGGTGGAGTGTTTTGTGCCTGCGGCGCTTTGGAGTGTGTTCCACCCACCTCTCCACACGTCACCCCGGACTTGATCCGGGGTCCAGCTGGTCTTTGGCAACGTTGCGGGTGGAAAGCTGGCCCCCGGATCAAGTCCGGGGTGACGGTTGTGGTTGGTGGGCTTGTTCAGGGGCCTTCGACCCTTCGGCAGGCTCAGGACTCAGGCTGAGCGGGTGGGGAGGTTTTGGGTTTGTTGTGATGTCAGTGGATCAGGCCAACCGGCGACACCCCCTCTCCAACTCTCCCCCTTGCAGGGGGAGAGAGCCGCGTAGCGCCGCAGGCAATCGAATCTGATCACGTCCACGACGCTGGAGTTTCGGCACAACGCAAACTTAGAGGGTGCAGGGAAATCATTTCCCTGCCGGGTGCAGGGCAGAGCCCTGCCCGCCGGAGGCAAAATCCCCCGCCTCCGCTAACCCAACCCCAGTGCCATCGCCGCATGATAGGTCACCCCGGCGGCGATATAGGCCAGTGCCGTGAGGTAGCCGAACATGAACAGCGGCCATTTCCAGCCGCCGGTTTCGCGGCGGACGACCGCGAGGGTGGAGAGGCATTGCGGGGCGAACACGAACCAGGCGAGGAAGGCGAGGGCCGTGGGCAGCGGCCAGCTGCCGCTGAGCCGTTCGATCAGGCCGGAGGTGTCTTCATCGTCTGCGTCCAGCGCGTAGATGGTGGCGAGCGCGGCGACGGCGACTTCGCGGGCGGCCATGGCGGGCAGCAGCGACATGGCGATTTCATGGTTGAAGCCGATGGGGCGCACCAGCGGCTCGATGGCGTTGCCGATGCGGCCGGCGATGGAATATTCCACTTGGCTTTGCGGGTGTCCTTCCGGCACGGCGGGGAAGCTGGCGAGCGCCCAGAGCGCGACGGTGACGCCCATGATGATGGTGCCGGCGCGCTTCAGGAAGGCGCCTGCGCGCAGCCACAGGCCGACCAGAATGTCGCGCAGCGCGGGCAGCTGATAGCTGGGCATTTCCATCATGAAGCTGGGGGGTGGGCCTTTGGTGACGGTGCGTTTCAGCACGAAGGCGGCGGCCATCGCGCCGAGGATTCCGCTGAGGTAGAGGATGAACAGCACGAGGCCCTGCAGGCCGACGGGGCCGAACACGGATCGGGCCGGGATGAAGGCGGCGATGATCACGGCATAGACGGGCAGCCGGGCCGAGCATGTCATCAGCGGCGCGATGAGGATGGTGGTGAGGCGGTCGCGCGCGTCCGGGATGGAGCGGGTGGCCATTATGCCGGGGATGGCGCAGGCAAAGGAGGAGAGCAGCGGGATGAAGGCCGCTCCGTTCAGGCCGACTGAAGCCATCAGCCGGTCCATCAGGAAGGCCGCGCGCACCATGTAGCCCGAGCCTTCCAGCACGAGGATGAAGGCGAACAGGATGATGATCTGCGGCAGGAAGACGATAACGGAGCCGACGCCCGCCAGCAGGCCATCGTTCAGGAAGGAGCGGAAAACGCTGTCTGGCAGGATGGACGAGACGATGCCCTGTGCCCATGCGATGCCGGATTCGATCCAGCCCATCGGCGCTTCCGCCCACGAGAAAACGGCCTGAAACATCAGGAACAGCAGCAGGGCGAGGATGATCGGCCCGGCGACGGGGTGCAGAAGCACGGCGTCCAGCTTGCGGCTGGCGGCGCGCGACTGGCCTTCCGCCAGCGTCACGGATTTGGCGATGGCGCGGGCTTCGCGGCCCAGCTTGCGCGGGTCTGCGGGTGTGAATTCGGGCTGGGGCGCGGGTGTGGTGCCCGATGTGGGAAGCGCGCGCTCCACGGCGGCGAGCAGCTCGTCGAGGCCGCGCTTGCGCACCGCGACGGTGCCGATCACGGGGATGCCGAGTTTTTCAGACAGCAGCGCGCTGTCGAGGCTGAGGCCGTCCCGTGCGGCCATGTCCATGCGGTTCAGCGCCATCACGGTGGGGATGCCCAGCCGCATCGCGTCCAGCGCGAAGCGCAGATGGGCCGCAAGGTTGGTGGCATCGGTGACGATCAACACCGCATCCGGGCGGGATTCACCCGGTTGCAGGCCCAGCAGCGTGTCGCGCGTAACGGCTTCGTCCAGCGAATGCGGGATCAGGCTGTAGCAGCCGGGCAGGTCCAGCAGTTCCACGCGGGTGCCGGAGGGCAAAGCGAGATCGGCGGATTTCCGCTCCACGGTGACGCCGGGATAGTTGCCGACCTTCTGCCGCGCGCCGGACAGCGCATTGAACAGGCTGGTTTTTCCGGCATTGGGGTGGCCGACGACGGCGACCAGCGGCTGACGGCGGGCGGCTGCGGTTGGCTTCAGACTTTCGGTGGCTGTCGTCATGCCGCGTCTGCCAGCAGAATATGATGGGCGAGCGCGCGGCGCAGCGCCACCACGGAGCCATCGACGCGGACCGCGATCGGATCGCCGAGCGGGGCCTGATGGATCACTTCCACCAGCGCGCCTTCATCGAACCCAAGCTCGATCAGGCGATGGGCGAGCGGCCCGGCGGAGGGGGCGATGCCCGCGACACTGGCGGTGCGGCCGGCGGCGAGCGTGTCGAGAGTCTGATTGGTCACTTGCGAGCGACTATCAATATAAGCCCGGAAAGGGAAGCCGCCCGCGACGTTCGGCGCGGTCAGCCCTCCACCGGATAGCGCAGGCGGCCGAGGAATCGGCTGAGGCTGGGGCGTTCATCGGCGGGGCGCAGGCGGGCCTTGGCCTTTTCGATCTGCATCACATTGGCGATCCGCCTGTCGAGGAAGGCCCATGTGTCGGCGCTGCCCTCGCTGTCGTCGTTCAGCCAGTAGAGCAGGGTGGCGGAATAGACGGCGGCGGCCAGCGCGCGCTTGCTGTAATGATTGAAATCCGTCGCCGTATCACCTGCAACGCGCCAGATGCTGTCGGCCGTGCGCCACGACAGGCGGGCGGCGAGCGGGGCGTTCTGCGGCTGGGCGAGCAGGTGCATGGCGCGGCGGATGGCTTCCTTGTGCGAGGCCGCCTGCTCCAGCCGGGTGCGGATGGCGAGGGTAATTTTCTCCCGCACCTTCAGCGCGTTGAACTCGGGCGTGGCGAGTGCCGCGCGCATCTTCGCATCGGCCAGCGCGGTGTGGGTGTCCAGCATCTCTGCCACGCCGGGAAGGGCGAGTCGGGCAGTGGCGGGCAGGATGCCGATATCGGTGGCGGCAGCTTCCAGCGCGGTGCGGCCCCAGCCATCGAACGGAATGTGGGGGAGCATGGCTTCGGCGAGCACGGGTTTCAGCTCGTCGAGCGTCATGTCGGCGGGGGAGAGCGGGTTGGCCATGGCCTTGTTCTAAGGCGTTTCGGCAGCGCATGGAAGGCGGCGGCTTGCCGCGTGTTGGTTTGGCGTCGCGCGTTCCGCTTGCCGGTGGGAGCCTGCTTTGCTATGGGCGCGCCAGCGACGCCGGGGCCACCGGCGGCGATACCGATTCTTTTCGGGTTGCCGCAGGGCTGTCTGGCCGGTGTTAATTGATTGAATTCTTTCCGGGAAGGTGCTGATCCTTTTATGCAGATCATCGTTCGCGACAACAATGTCGATCAGGCGCTGCGGGCGCTCAAGAAGAAGCTGCAGCGTGAAGGCGTCTATCGTGAGATGAAGCTGCGCCGCCATTATGAGAAGCCGTCGGAAAAGCGCGCCCGCGAAAAGGCCGCTGCCATCCGCCGCGCCCGCAAGCTGGACCGCAAGCGCGCCGAGCGCGACGGCCAGCGCTGAGCTGACCGAGCATGGCTGAAGCAGCGACCGGGGGCCACGGCCTCGGGAAATGGATTGTGGCGGGCCTTGTGCTGGCGCTTGGCGCGGTGAGCCTTGCGGTGGCCGGCACGGCCGCGCAGCGCGCCCCGGCGCGGGAAGCTGGCCAGTTCCTGAAGACCAACGCGGAGAAGCCCGGCGTGACGACGACTGCAAGCGGCCTGCAAGTGGAAATGCTGGCGGCGGGCGAAGGCCCGACGCCCACCATCAGCGACACGGTTGCCGTGCATTATGAAGGCCGTCTGGCCGATGGCACGGTGTTCGATTCCAGCTATCAGCGCGGCCAGCCGGCGATCTTCGGCGTGGCAGACGTGATCCCGGGCTGGACCGAAGGGCTGCAACTGATGCGGCCGGGCGGCAAGGCGCGCTTCACCATCCCGCCGGAGCTTGGCTATGGCGCGCAGGGCGCTGGCGGCGTGATCCCGCCCAACGCGGTTCTGGTGTTCGACGTGGAGCTGCTGGCCATCGCGCCGAAGAACTGATCTTCACGATACACCCCGATTGACGGCGGCCGGGTGCATAGGCACCTTGGTCGCCGTTTTCGTTTCAGAACAGCGTTTGAAAACAAATGGTAAGGGGTGCGTGCACATGGATTTCGGCGAATCCATCAAGACCTGCCTTCGGAAATACGCCACATTTTCCGGCCGGGGGCAGCGGTCGGAATATTGGTGGTTTTACCTGTTCACCCTTCTGGCTAGCGTTGCTGCGACGTTCGTTGACGCCGCTCTCTTCTCAAGAGAGTGGTCCGAGAACGGGCCTGTCGGCCTTGGGGTTTCCGCTGCGTTTTTGGTGCCCAGCCTCGCTGCGACCAGCCGTCGGCTGCATGACGCCAACCTGAGCGGCTGGTGGATGGTGCCTCCTTTCGTGGTGATTGCACTATCTGTAATCTTCATGATTATGCGCTTGAGATCGGATGTCACTGTCATAGGATCGCCCACAGTGCTGATCGCGATTGCGGCCCTGGCAGGTATGGGCACGTTTGGACTGCTGCTCTACTGGCTGATCAGGCGCGGCACCGCCGGACCGAACCGCTTCGGGCCGGATCCGTTGAAGCCTGTTCAGGTCGATGGCGTGTTCTGAGACCGGTGCCGCGCTCAGCGGCGTCGTGCTGAGGAATTGTCCCTAAGCATATCCCGATTGACGGCGGCCGGGTGCATGGGCACCTTGGCCGTCGTTTTCGTTTGAGAACGGCGTTTCAAAAAGCAAATGGTGAGGGGGCGTGCACATGGAATTCGGCGAAGCCATCAAGACCTGTTTCCGGAAATACGCCACATTTTCTGGCCGGGCGCAGCGATCTGAATATTGGTGGTGGTATCTGTTCAATTTCCTTGTCGTCGGTGGAGCGACCATCATCGACATCGCGATTTTCGGCGTGGGACCAGACAAGGTTCAGCCGATCAGCGGTATTCTTTCCCTTGGGTTCATGTTGCCAAACCTGTCCGTGACGTGCCGCCGCCTTCATGATGGCAACCGGCGTGGCTGGTGGATGCTGCTTCCGCTTCTGACTTTTATCCCTCTGATGTTTCTTTTCGCGGGCGCGGCCAAACCGCAACCTTCATTTGCAATGGGCGGAGTTACCATAGTCGTTGGGTTCGGTACGATTGGCCTGCTGCTCTATTGGCTGATTAAGCGCGGCACTGACGGGCCCAACCGCTTCGGGCCTGATCCGTTGCGCCCGGTTTATACTGAAGGCGTGTTCTGACACTGGCGCGGCGCGCATGGGCGGGGCATAGCTTGGCCATGCGCGCTGCCTTGTTTTTGCTCTGTCTTGCCGCGCCGCTGGCGGCGAAGCCGGTGCCGTTGGTGGAGCTGGAGGCGGACCCGATCCCGTTGACACGCGTGCAGATGAAGCGCGGCGGCGTCGATGTGCGGGTGAGTCTGGGGTTCGACAAGGCGCTGCTGCTGAACCTTGCGCCCGCGCAGCAACTGGGGCTGAAGCCCTTTCCGCTGATCGGCAAGTTCAAGGTGAAGAACCCGCAGATTCCGGGCGGGGAAGCGATGATCCGCGGCAATTTCGTCTCCGGCGATGTCGGCGGCACCGGTATGCAGAAGCTGCCGACCATCTGGATCGACAAGGATGTGGTGGTGCCGCCGCAGCAGGGCATCGTGTCCGTGTTGGCCTTCGATGCGGATCGGGTGCGCATCCGCAACCTGCGCGCGCCAGCGGGCGGGCAGGTTTACCGGCTGGCCCGCGCCGGGAAAACGGATGCCGAAGTGAAGCTGAATCTGGGCGGTGAAACGCTGCGGCTGATCTTTGATTTCACCAGCGAACGCAGTGTGATGAACGCCCGCGCCGCCGCCGTGCTGGAAAGCGAGGGGATGGTGCGTCGCACTGGCCGGGTGGGGTTGTGGAGCCCGGTTCCCGCCTTTGCCGTTCCGGTGGAATTGCTGAGGCCGGAACCCGGCGCGAAACTTCAGGGGCTGCCGCTGTTCGATCCCGTCGTCCGCATCAGCCGCGCTCGCGCGGAGGAACTGGACGCCCGCGCCGCCGCCGGAATCACCGGAGACAGCGAGGATGACCCGGACGCCATCGTGGTGACAGCGGAGCGGGAAAAGGGCCGCCGCCGCGAGCCGTGGATATTGATCGGCCGCGACGTGCTGCGCTTTTGCGGCACGGTGGAACTGGACCGGCCCGGCGCGGCGTGGGTGCTGACCTGCCAGTTTCCGGGTTAGGCGGCCAGTTCGCGCAGTTCCGCCTCCAGATCGGCGAGGCTGTCTTTCCCGAAGAACAATTCCTCGCCCACAAGGAAGCTGGGGATGCCGAACACGCCCTTGTCCACGGCGGCCTGCGTGTTGGCGACAAGGCGCTCTTTAATCGCAGGGTCTTGTGAAAGCACGAGAATCTGCTCGGCGGGCAGGCCCGCTTCGGCCAGTGTTTCGGCGAGGATGGCCGGATCGTCCAGCTTGCGCGGGCGTTCCCACATATAGGGCAGCATCGCGTCCACATAGGGTTTCAGCAGGCCGATGCTCTCTGCCGCGACGGCCCCGCGCATCAGCGCCAGCGTGTTCACCGGGAAATGGGGGTTCATGGTGAAGCGTTGCAGGCCGTGGCGGCGGATGAAACGCTGCATTTCCCGGCCCTGATAGGCGATCTTGGCGGGAACATTGGCGAAGGCCAGCATGGGGGCCTGATTGCCCGTCGCCTTGAAGATGCCGCCCAGCAGCACGGGCACATAGGTGAAGGTCGCCCCCGTGCGGGCTTCGATTCCGGGGATCAGCTGATGCGCGAACCAGGCGTTGGGGCTGCCGAAATCGAACCAGAATGTGACGTCCATTGGTTGGCTCCTCACCATGTTTCGCCATAGGGGCGCAGATCGAGTTCGTGCGTCCATGCGTCTCTCGGCTGGTTGTGCAGCATCCAGTAAGTGTCTGCGATGGAAGTGGGATTCATCAGCGCGCCTTCCGGAATTTCGCCGCCGCCGCGCGCGGCGAAGCGCTCACGGACAAACGCGGTATCCACGCCTGCGTCGATCACCAGATGCGCGACATGGATATTCTGCGGCCCAAGCTCGCGCGCCATCGCCTGCGCCGCCAGCCGCAGCCCGGCCTTGGCAGACGCAAAGGCGGCATAGCCCTTGCCGCCGCGCACGGAAGCCGTGGCCCCGGTGAAGAACAAGGAGCCGCGCCCATGCGCCAGCAGGCGGCGCGCGCCTTCGCGGCCCGCGAGGAAGCCCGCGTAGCAAGCCATTTCCCACACCTTGCGGAACACGCGCTCGGTCGTCTCCAGCAGGGGGAAATTCACGTTCGCGCCGACGTTGAAGATCACAACTTCCAGCGGCGCGGCGGCGTCTGCTGCGTCCAGAAAGGCGATGACCTGTTCCTCGCTGCGGGCGTCCAGCGTGTGCGCGGTGAAGCGGCCGCCTGCGGCCTCGATTTCGGCTGCCAGCGGGGCAAGCTTTTCGCCCTGCCTACGGCCGCCATGCACATGAAAGCCTTCGGCGGCAAAGCGGCGGCAGATGGCGGCCCCGATGAAATCGCCTGCGCCGATCACGGCGACGCTGGCGTTGCGCGGCTGCACCATCCAATTCCCTCCCGAGTCAGTTTACTTTTGGAACTGTATCGGGCAGGGTTCTCGGGCTGTCAAGAAGGAGGCGCGCGCATGAAGTGGACCGAGCTGGAGGCCGCCGATTGTTCGCTGGCCCGCGCGCTGTCTGCGGTGGGGGATCGCTGGACGCTGCTGATCCTGCGCGATGCCTTCCTGAAGGTGCGGCGCTTCGAAGCGTTCGAAGCGAGCCTTGGCATCAGTCGCCGCACATTGACGGAGCGGCTGGAGGCGCTGGTGGCGGCCGGAATCTTCGAGCGGCGGCCCTATCAGGAAAAGCCCCTGCGCCACGAATATCGGCTGACGGAGAAGGGGCTGGGGCTGTATCCGGCGCTGCTGGCGCTGATCCACTGGGGGGATGAATGGGTTGCCGGGCCGGAAGGGCCGCCGGTGCGCCACCGGCATAAGGGCTGCGGCCAGCAGTTTCGCAGCGTGATCAGCTGTTCGGAATGCGGCGAGCCGGTGACGGCGCGCGACGTGATCGCGGAACGGCGGGGCGCAGCCGCAGGCTGACGCCCCGCTGTTGACTTAGCCCTTCCGCTTCATCGCGTTGGGCTTGCCGCCGCCGGGCTTGCCGGCTTTGTCTTTCCAGGGCTTGGCGGCATGCGGCTTTGCGGGGCCGCCGTGCGGTCTTGCAGGCCCTGTGTGCGGACGCGGCGCTGCGGCTGCCTGCGGGCCGGGGCGGCCGCCATCCAGCTGCTCGAACTGCACGCCGGATTCATCGTCTCCGCCGTCCTGCGCGGTGCGGCGCACGGCGGCTGCGAAGCGGGCGGCGCTGGCGCGCGGAATGGCGAAATGGGTTTCGGCCGCCTGAATGCGGATCGCGCCCACTTCGGATCGGGTGAGGTGGCCGCGACGGCAGATCAGCGGCAGAATCCAGCGCGGATCGGCGTTCTGGCGGCGGCCGATGCTCATGCGGAACCACACCACATCGTCGAAGCCGGGGCGATGTTCCTTGGCGGTCGCGGTTTCCGGCTTGCCGCCATCCAGCATGTCTTCCGGCGCGGGCAGCTTGGCGCGGCTGGCTTTCAGCAGTTGCGCGGCCAGCTGCTCCGGCGTGCGATCCGCCAGCAGTTGCGCGATGAGGTCGGCGTCGCCTTCCTCGATTTCCACTGGTTGCAGCAGGTCGTGCAGCAGCCGGGCGCGGTCCTTCTCGCGGATTTCCTCCGCCGTGGGCGGGCGGCGCCATTCCGCCGTGATGCGGGCGTCGCGCAGCAGCCCTTCCACCCGGCGGCGGCGCGGATAGGGCACCAGCAGGATGGCAGTGCCCTTGGCCCCGGCGCGGCCCGTCCGGCCGGAGCGGTGTTGCAGCGTTTCCGCATCACGCGGGATTTCCACGTGAATCACGAGGCTGAGGCCGGGCAAATCGATGCCGCGCGCTGCCACATCGGTGGCCACGCACACCCGCGCGCGGCGGTCGCGCAGGGCCTGAAGCGCCTGATTGCGCTCAGACTGGCTGCTTTCGCCCGACAGCATCACCGCGTCGAAGCCGCGTTCGGACAGGCTGGCGTGCAGGCGGCGGACATTTTCCCGCGTTGCCGCGAACAGGATCGCGGTGTCCGCTTCGTGGAAGCGCAGCAGGTTCACCACGGCATTTTCAATGTCAGACGGGGCGACGGTGACGGCCTGATAGCTGATGTCGCCATGGCCGCGATCTTCGCCCACCGTCGAAATGGTGAAGGCATCACGCTGGTAGCGCTTGGCCAGCGCCACGATCGGGCGCGGCATGGTGGCGGAAAACAGCAGCGTGCGGCGGCCTTCCGGCGTGGCGTCCAGAATCTCTTCCAGATCCTCGCGGAAGCCCATGTCCAGCATTTCGTCGGCTTCATCGAGGATGGCGACGGAGAGGCTGCCGAGGTCGAGCGCGCCGCGCTCCAGATGATCGCGCAGGCGGCCCGGCGTGCCGACCACCACATGCGCGCCACCGGCCAGCGCCCGGCGTTCGCGCGCGGCATCCATCCCGCCCACGCAGGTGACGACGCGCAGTTGCGCCCCGGCATAGAGCCATTCCAGCTCGCGGCTGACTTGCAGCGCCAGTTCCCGCGTGGGGGCGATGGCGAGCGCGAGCGGCGCGAAGGCGTGGCGCGCCTTCCCCTCTTCATCCAGCAGTTGCGGCGCGATGGCGAGGCCGAAGGCGACCGTCTTGCCGGAGCCGGTCTGCGCGGAGACGATCAGGTCTCGACCCGCAGTTTCCGGTTGCAGCACGGCCGCCTGCACGGCGGTGGGTTCGGTATAGCCACGGGCGGCAAGCGCCTCGGCAAGGAGGGGGAGGGTGGGGAAGCTCAACTGGGTGTCCATCGGAAAAAGGGGCGCGGCCGAAACTGGCCGGGTGCGCATAAGCCGGGGCGTATGAACGCACACTGTGGCGTTGCTGTGGCGGTTTGCGAAAAAATGACGATTATACTCTTCGCGAACGAGTATCGCTTGCCTGTCTCTGTCCCGCTCAGGCTGACCTCCTCCACCCGCTCAGGCTGAGCTTGTCGAAGCCCCGGACGGGAAAAGAGCGAAGGCTGAGCCGGGCTGGGCATGCCCGATGGGGCTTCGACAAGCTCAGCCTGAGCGGGGGGATACGGGGGGGTGCTTCAGCCCTTTTTCGCCAGCAGCGCTTCCAGCCATTTGATGCTGTAATCGCCAGAGCGGAAATCCGGCTCGTCCACCAGCCGCTGGTGCAGCGGGATGGTGGATTTGATCCCGCCCACCACCATTTCCTCCAGCGCCCGCTTCAGCCGGGCGATGGCCTGTTCGCGGCTGTCGTCATGGACGATCAGCTTGGCGATCAGGCTGTCATAGGTGGGGGGCACGCGATAACCGCTGTAGAGCGCGGAATCGATGCGCACGCCGGGGCCGCCCGCCGCGTGAAATTCGCTGACGAGGCCGGGGGAGGGCGCGAAGGTCTGCGGGTCTTCCGCGTTGATGCGCACTTCGATGGCGTGGCCGCTGAGCGTCACCTGATCCTGCGTGCGGGACAGCGGCAGGCCTGCGGCGACATTAATCTGTTCCTTCACCAGATCCATGCCCGTCAGATATTCCGTGACGGGATGTTCCACCTGCAGCCGGGTGTTCATCTCAATGAAGTAGAATTCATTGTTTTCCCACAGGAATTCAATGGTTCCCGCGCCGCGATAGTGCATGTCCGCCATGGCCTTGGCGCAGATCATGCCCATGCGTTCGCGTTCCGGGGCGGAGAGCACGGGGGAGGGGGCCTCCTCCAGCACCTTCTGGTGGCGACGTTGCAGCGAACAATCCCGCTCACCCAGATGGATGGCCTTGCCCTTGCCATCGCCGAAAATCTGGAACTCGATGTGGCGCGGGTTCTTCAGATATTTTTCAATGTAAACAGCGTCATGGCCGAAGGCGGCCTTGGCTTCCGCGCGAGCCTGCCGGAACGCGCCCTCCAGCATGGCGTCATTTTCCACGACCTTCATGCCGCGTCCGCCGCCCCCGGCGGCCGCCTTCACCAGCACCGGATAGCCGAATTCCTCGGCCACCTTGCGGGCGTGCTCCACCGTCTCCACCGCGCCGTCCGATCCGGGCACCAGCGGCAGGCCCAGCGCGCCTGCGGTGCGCTTCGCCTCCACCTTGTCGCCCATGGTGCGGATATGCTCGGGCTTCGGCCCGATCCAGGCGATGCGATGCTCCTCCACGATCTCCGCGAAGCGGGCGTTTTCGCTGAGGAAGCCATAGCCGGGGTGGATGGCATCGGCCTGCGCGATTTCGGCAGCGGCGATGATGTTGGGGATGTTCAGATAGCTATCCGAAGCGGACGGCGGGCCGATGCAGATGGCCTCATCCGCCAGCCGCACATGCATGGCGCTGGCATCCGCCGTGGAGTGGACGGCGACCGTCTTGATGCCCATTTCGCGGGCGGCGCGCAGCACGCGAAGCGCGATTTCGCCCCGGTTTGCGATCAGGATCTTGCGAAACATCGGCAGCTGAGCCGTCACTCGATGATGACGAGCGGCTGGTCATACTCGACCGGCTGTTCGTTGGCGATCAGGATCGCCTTCACCGTGCCGGCCTTGGGCGCGGTGATGGGGTTCATCACCTTCATCGCTTCCACGATCAGCAGGGTTTCGCCTTCCTTCACCGCCTTGCCGACGGTGATATAATCGGCAGCGCCGGGTTCCGGGGCGAGATAGGCGGTGCCCACCATCGGCGATTTCACCGCGCCGGGGTGCTCGGCGGCCGGTGCTGCTGCGGCAGGAGCCGCGGCGACCGGGGCAGCGGCCACCGGCGCGGCGGCAACGGCCACCGGGGCGGCGCTTCCGCGCGCCACGCGAATGGCGCGTTCGCCATCATGCACTTCGATTTCCGTCAGGTTGGTTTCGTCGAGCAGGCTGGCGAGCTGTTTCACCAGTTCGATTTCGACGCGCATCTTGTCACCGGGTTCGGCGCCCTTGGAAGCAGCCATTCGTTGTCCCTTAGATTTCTGGAATATGGTTAGCGCCCTTGCCGTATTGTTGCGGCCTAGTCCAGTCGCATCGCGGCGGCAGCATCCAGCGCCAGTGCATAGCCCTGTGCGCCGAAGCCCTGGATCACGCCCGCCGCCACAGGGGATATGTGGCTGACATGGCGGAAGGATTCGCGCGCGGCGGGGTTGGAAAGATGCACCTCGATCACCGGCACACTGATGGATTTGATGGCGTCCCTCAGCGCAACCGACGTGTGGGTGTAGGCGCCCGCATTCAGGATCACGGCGATGGCCTGCTTCGCGCCCGCCTCGTGCAGCCAGTCGATCAGATGGCCTTCATGGTTGGACTGGCGCAGATCGATCATGATCCCCAGCCTGTCGCCCTGATCGGTCAGCATCTGCGCGATATCGTCCAGCGTCGTCGCGCCGTAAACCTCAGGCTCCCGCGTGCCCAGCAGGTTCAGGTTGGGGCCATTCAGCACCATCACGAGGTTCGACAAGATGCTGCCTTTCGGTTGAGCCTGCGCATGAGGGCTTTATAGAGGCGCACATGAAAATCACCATCCGCTTGAATGGGGAGCCGCGCGAACTGGCGGCAGGCAGCAGCGTGGCGGCGCTTGTCGCCTCTCTGGACCTCACGAAAGGCCGGGTCGCGGTGGAGCGCAACCGCGAGATCGTGCCGATGAGCGCATGGGACGAAGCCGCTTTGGCAGACGGAGACGAGGTGGAAATCGTGCATTTCGTGGGTGGTGGGCAAGACGACAGCTGGACGGTCGCCGGGCGGACGTTCAACTCGCGGCTGATCGTGGGGACGGGGAAATATAAGGATTACGCCCAAAACGCCGCCGCCGCTGAAGCCTCCGGCGCGGAGATCGTGACGGTCGCGGTGCGCCGGGTGAATCTGACGGACAAATCCCAGCCGCTGCTGACGGATTATGTGAAGCCCGACCGTTTCACTTACCTGCCCAACACGGCGGGCTGCTTCACCGCGGACGACGCGTTGCGCACATTGCGACTGGCGCGCGAAGCGGGCGGCTGGACGCTGGTGAAGCTGGAGGTGTTGGCAGACCAGAAGACCCTGTTCCCCGATGTGATCGAAACCATCCGCGCCACGGAAGTTCTGGTGAAGGAAGGGTTCGACGTGATGGTCTATACCTCCGACGATCCCGTGGTCGCGCGGCGGTTGGAGGATGCGGGCGCGGCGGCGATCATGCCGCTGGGCGCGCCGATCGGATCGGGGCTGGGCATCCAGAACCGGGTGAACATCCGGCTGATCGTGGAGCAATGCAAAGTCCCCGTGCTGGTGGACGCAGGCGTGGGCACCGCCAGCGACGCGGCCATCGCCATGGAACTGGGCTGCGACGGCGTGCTGATGAACACCGCCATCGCCGAAGCCAAAGACCCGGTGCGCATGGCCCGTGCGATGAAGGCGGCGGTGGAAGCAGGGCGCGATGCCTATCTGGCCGGGCGGATGCCGGTCAGGCGCTATGCGGATCCGTCCAGCCCGCTGGCGGGGTTGATCTGACGTCAGGGGATTTTTCCGAGACGGGCATGCGGCTGTTGAAGGCTGTGCTGAACCCATCCGCTTGCGATCAACTGATCTCGCTTTTTTCCAACCTTCCGCAGCATGACGCGGGGGTCCGCATCTCAGGGTTGGAGGGGCTGGACGCCTTTGTTGGCCGGAACGGACCGATAGGTTCGATTGCAGCCAGCCACCTTGGCCCTGAATGCAGGGCTGTGCGCGCGGTTCTGTTCGACAAGAGCGCTGAGACCAACTGGGCACTGGGTTGGCATCAGGATCGGACGATATGTGTCCGTGAGCGCAGGGACGTGCCCGGTTTCGGGCCCTGGACGATCAAGAGCGGGCTATTGCATGTGGCACCGCCATTCGCTCTGCTTGCAGGAATGCTGACCCTGCGCGTGCATCTGGATGATGTGCCGTCTGACAACGCGCCCTTGCTCGTCGCGCCCGGTTCGCATCGATACGGGCGCGTGCCTGTCGCTGACATCGAGGCCGTTGTCCGTAAGTGCGGGGTGCAGGCGTGCATAGCGAAAGCCGGGGATGTGTGGCTGTACGCAACGCCAATTCTGCATGCGTCGGAAGCAGCAGTCTCTCCTGCCCGCCGACGTGTTCTGCAATTGGACTATGCTGCGGAAAAGCTGCCTGACGGGCTGGAATGGGCTGGCATCTGACGAGGTGGATTGAAGTGGCGGGGGTGGACAGTGGTCCGTTGGCCGGGTTGATCCACCAACCTCCACGTAACCACAACCGTCACCCCGGACTTGATCCGGGGTCCAGCTTTTCACCCGCGACGTTGGAGAAGAACAAGCTGGACCCCGGATCAAGTCCGGGGTGACGTGTGGAGAGGTTGGTGGGGCACGCTCCAAAGCGCCGCAGGCAACAACCCCCAACCTCGCGGCCAGCGGACAGCCCCCACCCCAACCCCTCCCCTGCAGGGGAGGGGCTAAGTAAAAAGTTCGGGGGTGCAGGGGAATCATTCCCTTGCCGGGGGAGTTTGAGGGGGCAGAGCCCCCTCAACTCTGACCTCGCCGCCGCCTAAACCCGCTCCGCCGCGCGGATCGCCGCCCGGCAGCCTGCGCGCACCAGTGCGGAGAGTAGGGGGTAGGCGGGGGCCTGTTCTGCGCCATGGGCGATGGCGCTGTCGCGGTGCTCGACTTCTTCCGCCTGGAATTTGGCGATCAGCGCTTCGAGGTCCGGGTCGTCGCCAGCCAGTGCGTCGCGCTGGGCCTGATAGTGGCGGTCGATTTCGGTTTCGACGGCTGCTGTGACGGCCATGGCGGCTTTGGGGCCGGCGAGGGCGGATGCGGCACCCAGCGCGAAACCGGCGACATGCCACAGCGGCATCAGCAGCGTGGGGCGCACGCCGCGTTCCGTCACCAGTTGCGCGAAGGCGTTCAGATGCACGTCTTCCTGCGCCTCCATCCGGGCGATTTCTCCCGAATAGGGGTGGCGGGTGCCCATCACTGCCAGCTGGCCCGCATAGATGCGTTTCGCGCCATATTCCCCGGCATGATCCACGCGGATCATCGCCCTGGTGTCGGGGGCAGGGTCTCCGGCGAGCCGGGTCATGCGGGTCTCCTCTGCGTGAAGATCAGGACGAAGGCCCCGCACAGCGCGGCACCTGCCGAGATCAGCGCGTTCCACCCTGCCATGGAAATGCCCAGCAGGCTCCATGGTATCTGGTCGCAGCGGACGAGCGGCGCGTTCATCAGCTTGTCCAGCATGTCTGCCGTGGACATGCCGGCGGAGACGGGCGCGGTGCAGGCGGTGACGCCCTGCCACCATTTCAGCTCGACACCGGCGTGGAACAGCCCCAGCCCGGCGGCGATGGCCATCGCCAGCACCGCCAGCCAGCCGATGGCGCGGTTTCCGCTGATCAGCGCAAGGCCCGCCACCGCCAGCACCGCCAGATGCGCATAGCGCTGCCAGTAACACATTTCGCATGGAGCCAGCCCGCCGATGAACTGGAAGGCCAGCGCCCCCAGCAGCAGCGAGCCGGACACCGCGATCAGCAGCCAAGCGGCCTGCCGCACCCCCTTCGTGCGCGTCATTTGTTCGACGAAGCCACCTGCGCCGGGGCGACCGGCTTCGCGCCAAGGCGGGAGACGAGCTTAACGGCATAATCCAGCTGGAAGTCGGTGATGCCCTGCTTTTTCAGCTCGTCGGCCGTCATGCGGAAGCGGGGATCGGGCTTGCCGTCATCCTCGATCAGCTTGTCGTCGGCCTTCTTCTCGGCGATCAGATGGTTCCTGAGGTCCGCTTCGCGCAGGCGCGGCCTGTCGATGCGGCTGCCGTCTGTCAGTTGCGGCACCTTGATGTCGGGATCAATCCCGGCCTCCTGCACGGATCGGCCGGAGGGCGTGTAATAACGCGCCGTCGTCAGCCGCAGCCCCGAATCGGCGCTCAGCGGGATCAGCGTCTGCACACTGCCCTTGCCGAAGGTGCGCTGGCCCAGCACGATGGCGCGCTTCTGATCCTGCAACGCCCCCGCGACGATTTCGGCGGCAGAGGCCGAGCCTTCGTCCACCAGCACGACGATGGGCTTGCCGCCCGTCAGATCGTCTGCGCGGGCATAGTAACGCTCGATATCGTCCTTCGTGCGGCCGCGCTGGCTGACGATCTCGCCGCGCTCAAGGAAGGCGTCCGTCACTTCGATGGCCTGATCCAGCAGCCCGCCGGGGTTGGAGCGCAGATCGATCACATAGCCCGCCACATCGGGGCCGATCTTCTTCGAAAGCTCCGTCACGGCCTGCCTTGTGGCTTCGCCCGTCTGCCGGTTGAAGCTGGCGATGCGGATCACGCCCACATTGCCCTTCGCCTCCCAGCGGACCGGGCGCACCTTGATCACTTCGCGGGTGAGATCGAAGGTCAGCGGCTTGGGCGCGCCAGGGCGCACCACCGTCAGCTTGATCTTGGTGCCGGGCGTGCCGCGCATCTTGTCCACCGCTTCGTTCAGGGTGGAGCCGTAGAGCAGCTGATCGTCGATATGGGTGATGAAGTCGCCGGACTTGATGCCCGCGCGCGCAGCCGGGGTGTCATCCGTGGGGGACACCACGCGCACCGCGCCCTCGTCGCTGGATACGGTGAGGCCGAGGCCGCCATATTCGCCGTCCGTCTGGCTGCGCATATTTTCGCTGTCGCGCGCGTCCAGATAGCTGCTGTGCGGATCGAGGCTGGCCAGCATGCCGTTAATCGCGCCTTCGATCAGCTTTTTATCATCCACCTGATCCACATAGGATTCGCGCACCTTCAGGAACACGTCCATCAGCGTGTCCAGCTCTCGCCAGGTTTCGTTGCCGCGCGCGGCGTTCACGGCGGTGGGCGCGGTGATCGCCAGCAGGGCGCCTGCTGTCCCGGCCAGAAACGTGTGCACAATCGGCTTCATCGACAGACCCTCTTGGGTTGATGCCCCGGCGCAACTCCCGCACCGGATTCACCCATAATTGCAATTTATGAGAGTGGCAGTTTGAACCTCCGCTGAAAAGAGGGGGGGGCATCATTCACGATGATAGGGGTGGCCCGTGAGGATGGAAAAGGCGCGATACAACTGTTCCGCCAGCATGGCGCGGGCCAGAAGATGCGGCCATGTGGCCGGGCCGAGCGCCAGCACAAGGTCTGCCGTGTCGCGGGTTTCCGCCTTGTGGCCGTCTGCCGGGCCAAGCAGGAAGCGCACGTCGCGCACGCCGCCGTCTCTCCACTGGCCCAGCCGCTGCGCAAAGGCCTCGCTGGAAAGCGCCTTGCCGCGTTCGTCCAGCACCACGGTGCGGCTGTTGGCGGGCGCGGGCGGGAAGGTGGCGCTCTCTGCCAGTTCGATCACGGACGCGCCCCACGGGATGCGCTTCAGATAGCGGTCGACAAGCTCCGATTCCGCGCCGCGCCCGGCCTTGCCATAGGCGAGTATGCTGAACTTCAGGGTTTAGCACCCTCGGCACGAACCGGCGCGCCGTCCGCGTCAAACGCCCACATCTTTTCCAGCCCGTAGAATTGCCGCACTTCGGGGCGGAACAAATGGACGATCACGTCATGCGCGTCGATCAGCACCCAGTCCGCGCTGGCCAGCCCTTCGATCTTCACATTGCGGTGCAACGATTGCTTCACTTCCGATTCGATGCGCTGCGCCAGCGCCGCCACCTGCCGGGTGGAGCGGCCGGAGGCGACCACCATATGATCGGCAATGGCGCTTTTCCCGGCCAGCGGGATGCTCACCACCTCTTCGGCCTGCCCGTCTTCCAGGCATTTCAGGATCAGCTTGTGGAGCGCGTCCACATTCTTTTCGGCGTCAGTCAATCTTCACTATCCTGTTGCAAGCGGAGGTCATCAGCCCAATCGGGGTCGGCACGGCGGATCGCAGTCGCAGACCGCTGATCAAGGCCAAGGTTCACGAGCGCCAGCCCGGGCAGATGCCAATTCCTCCATCCGGCGGGGTTCTGGTGACGCCAGCGGCGCAGCCAGCCCATGGCCGGGGCGAACTGGCTGCGCCCAACATAGGGCGAACGCGCCATCACCACAATCGGAACCTGCCGGGCAATCTGCCGCCATGCGGCCCAGCGGTGGAATTGCTGCAGATTGTCCGATCCCATCAGCCACAGGAATTTCACCTGCGGGTAACGCCGCTTCAGCGCTTCGATGGTGTCGATGGTCAGTTGCGTGCCCAGCTCCGCCTCGATCCCCGTCACGCGGATGCGCGGATGTCGCGCCGCCGCCTTGCCCGATGCGATTCGCAGGGCCAGCGGGGCCATCCCGGCCACCGGCTTCAGCGGATTCTGCGGGGACACCAGCCACCAGACCTCGTCCAGCCCCAGCCGCTCCAGCGCCGCCACACTCATCCGCCGGTGGCCGCCATGCGCCGGATTGAACGATCCGCCCAGCAGGCCGACTGTGAAGCCTTTCTTCAAACCGGCCTCACCTGCCCACTTCCCGTCACGACAGTCTTGTAGCTGGTGAGGCCCTCCAGCGCGACGGGGCCGCGCGCATGCAGGCGGCCGGTGGCGATGCCGATTTCCGCGCCGAAGCCGAATTCGCCGCCGTCGGCGAATTGCGTGGAGGCGTTCCACAGCAGGATCGCCGAATCGACCGCCGCCAGAAAGCGCTGCGCAACGGCTTCATCGGCGCTCACGATGGCGTCTGTATGGTGGCTGCCGTGCGCCTCGATATGGGCAATCGCCCCTTCCACGCCATCCACCTGTGCCACGGCGCAGATGGCGTCCAGATATTCGGTGTCCCAATCCTCTGGCACGGCCGGTTTCAGCCGCGCGTCCAGCGGCAGCAGGGCCGCCTCGGCCCGGCATTCGCACCCCGCATCCAGCAGCGCAGCCAGCAGGGCGGGGGTTTGCGGATAGGCGCGGTCGATCAGCAGGGTTTCCATCGCCCCGCAGACGCCGGTGCGGCGCAGCTTGGCGTTCAGCACAACCGCCCGGGCCATCTCCGGGTTGGCCGCGCCATCCACATAGACATGGTTGTTCCCGTCCAGATGCGCCAGCACGGGCACCCGCGCTTCGGCCTGCACGCGCGCGACGAGGCTTTTGCCGCCGCGCGGGATGATCACGTCGATCAGCCCCGCCGCGCCAAGCATTGCCCCCACCATGGCGCGATCCGTGGTGGGCACCAGCTGGATCGCATCCGCCGGAAGCCCGGCGGCGGCCAGCCCGGCCGCCAGACAGCGGTGCAGCGCACGGTTGCTCTCCGCCGCTTCCGATCCGCCGCGCAGGATGCAGGCATTGCCCGCCATCAGGCACAGCACACCCGCGTCCGCCGTGACGTTGGGGCGGCTTTCGAAAATGATGCCGATCACCCCCAGCGGCACCCGCACCCGGCGGAATTGCAGCCCGTTGGGCTGCCGCCATTCGCGGATGGTTTCGCCCACCGGATCGGGCAGGGCGGCCACCTGCGCCACGGCGTCAGCGATACCCTCGACGCGCGCCGGGGTCAGCAGAAGCCTGTCCTGCATGGCGGGGCTGAGGCCATCGGCTGCGGCCATGTCGCGGGCATTGGCGGCCAGAATGTCGGCGGCGTTGGCGCGGATCGCGGCGGCCATCGCCTGCACCGCCGCAGCCTTCACGGCGGTGGGTGCAGCCGCGACCAGCCGTGCAGCGGCGCCCGCCCGCGCGCCCATGTCTGCCATCAGCAGGTCCGGCGTCAGTCCCATGTTCACAGCATCACCATCTGGTCCCGGTGGATCATCGCACTGCGCGGAGCATAGCCCAGAATCTCGCGCAGGGCCTCCCGGCTTTTGCCCGCGATGGCGCGGGCGTCGGCCGCGTCATAACCCACCAGCCCGCGCGCCAGCAGCTTGCCCGCTTCATCCAGAACGTCCACCGCGTCGCCCCGGCGGAACTGCCCCTCGATGCCGATCACGCCCGCCGCCAGCAGGCTTTTGCCGCCCTTCAGCGCGCGCACCGCGCCGGCATCCAGCGTCAGCCGGCCTTCCACCTGCATCCGCCCGGCCAGCCACGCCTTGCGTGACGTCATCGGGTCCGGCGCTTCGAAAATGGTGCCATGGCCGGTTTCGATGAACTGCTTCAGCGGATGCGCCGGCGCGCCCGCGACGATGGCGACGGGAATTCCGGCAGCATGGGCGATGCGCGCCGCTTCCACCTTGGCCACCATTCCGCCGGAGCCCATGCCCGAGGAGGAGGCCCGGCTGGCCATATGCGCCACCGCCGAGATGTCGGAGACGGTGGGGATCAGCTCGGCCGCCGGATCTTCCGCCGGATTGGCGGTGTAAAGCCCGTCGATATCGGACAGCAGCACCAGCGCATCCGCCCGCGCCGCCTGCGCCGCGCGGGCGGCCAGCCGATCATTGTCGCCAAAGCGGATTTCCTCGGTGGCGACCGAATCATTCTCGTTCAGGATCGGCACCACCCCAAGGCTCAGCAAGCGGCTGAGCGTGGCCGAGGCGTTCAGGAAGCGCCGCCGGTCCTCGAAATCGCCCAGCGTCACCAGCATCTGCGCCGCGACGATGCCATGCTTGCCCAGCAGTTCCGCCCACAGCCCGGCGAGGATGATCTGCCCGGTGGCGGCGGCGGCCTGCGCATCCTCAAGGCTGGCCCGCCCGCCCTTCGCCAGCTTCAGCCGCCGGGAGCCCAGCGCAATCGCCCCGGACGATACCAGAATCACCTGCTGCCCGCCCGCATGGGCAGCGGCGATATCGGCCACCAGCGTTTCCAGCCACGCCCGCCGCACCTCGCCGGATTTCTCCACAAGCAACGCCGACCCCACTTTCAGGGTGAGGCGTGGGGCGCGGGCAAATGGCAAGGTGCGGGCGTTTGACACGGCGGATGGCCCTACAGGCCGCCCGCGCGGAAGGCGAGTGTGAAAGATTAGAGGCCGCCGGGGAGGCCGCCTCGACAGGCGGCGTGCCGAACGATAACGTGAGGCCATGTTCAGGCGTTTTCTGTTCGCGTCCGCGTCGCTGGTGCTGCTGGCTGGTTGCAGCGGTGGTGGCGGTTCAACCCCGGCCCCCACGCCGACGCCCGCGCCCACCAATCAGCCGCCACGGATCACGTCGGCGGCCAGCGTGTCCGTGCTGGAGAATGAGGCGCTGTCGTATCAACTGACGGCCTCTGATCCTGAAGGAAGTGCGCTGACCCAGTCATTGGGGGGGGAGGATGCCGCGCGCTTCCTGCTTTCCGGTTCGGGGCAGCTAACCTTTCGCGAGTTGCCCGATTTCGAGGCTCCGCTCGATTCAAATCGCGATAATATCTACAACATTCGCCTGACCGTGAGTGATGGTACATCAAGCACGAATCTTGATCTGGCCGTGACGGTGGTGGATCAGGCTGATACGATCCAGCTGACCCGGGTTGCCTCTGGTTTTTCGGATATCACGGCAGTTTCGCCGGCGCCGCCGTTCGGCGATCTTCTGATCGGGCAGAAAGCGGGGCAGGTCTATCATCTGAATGGCGGAAACGGTGCGAAATCGCTTCTGTTCACCGTGGATGAGATCGCCACCGATGGCGAACGCGGGCTTCGCGGGATTGCAGCCGCCGGCGACTATGTGAGTCAGGGGCAGTTTTTCGTCTCTTACATCCATCGCAGCGGGCAGCTCTGGGTTCGTCGCTATCAGCCCGACGGCCTTGGCGGCTATGTTGGTTGGTCCACTCCAACGGTCGCCGTACCGCTGGAAGGGAGCCGCAACCTCGGCGGCTCGATCACTTATGGCGAAATGAGCTATCTTTACGTGTTTGTCGGCGATGGTGAACGCGCTTCCAACGCGCAGGATCTGCACAATCGCAGCGGCAAGATCCTCAGGCTGGCGAAGAACCCGGATCCCTATGCCGGTGTCACGCCGGTGTACTTCATCGCGGCACCCGGGAATCCCTATAACGGCAGCAATGGCGACCCCTATGTGATCGCCAGCGGCTTACGAAATCCATCGGGCGCGTTCCTGTCTGATCTCGCCGACGGCTCCATGGTTTTCGCTGATCAGGGCAGTGGAACGTCGGACGAAATCAATATCCTGCGAATTACACAGGACATCGCAGGCAATTTCGGCTGGCCGTATCTGGAAGGCTCGACCGTGATTGCGAGTGGCGGGCCGTCTGGCAGCATCGGGCCAGTGGCGGAGTTGCAACGTGCGGCATCGGGCAGATCGATTCAGGGAATCGTCGGAGGATCCATTTATACCGGCACGCAGGCGAGCCTGCGGGATCATTATCTGTTCGCGGATCCGGTGGGTGGCGGTGTCTGGTCAGTCCCCAAGTCACGCTTGGTCGTGGGCGAATCGCTCAAGCTTGATCGCATCCAGCATCGTGCCGCCGATCTGAAGCCGGATGTTGGGACAGTGGGGCGGATCGTTGCGATCACCCGAAGCGCCTCGGGCGTGTTGTTTCTGGCTGATTCCGCCGGGCAGGTCTTCCGCATCGAACCTTAAAGCGGCGACCAGCCGCCTTCGGTGGTTTTCGCCTCGTTGCGCGGCCACAGTTCGTCCGCCAGTGCGTTCAGCACGCCCTCCATGCCCTCGCCCGTCATGGAGGAGGCGAGGAGGGGCGGGACGCCGGTGCGGCGTTCGATCGCGCGGGAGACGGCGGCGATCTTCTGCGGGGTGGCCGTGTCGATCTTGGAGAGCACCACGATCTCGGGCTTCTCTTCCAGCCCCGCGCCATAGGCTTCCAGTTCGCCACGCACGATATCATAGCCCGCCGTGGGGGCTTCGCCGCCGGCATCCACCAGATGCAGCAGCACGCGGCAGCGTTCCACATGGCCCAGGAAGCGATCGCCGATCCCGGCGCCGTCGGCCGCGCCTTCGATCAGGCCGGGGATGTCCGCCATCACGAATTCGCGGCTTTTGTGCGACACCACGCCCAGCTGCGGCTTCAGCGTGGTGAAGGCATAGGCCCCCACCTTGGCGCTGGCGTTCGTCACCGCGTTCAGGAAGCTGGATTTGCCCGCGTTGGGCAGCCCCACCAGCCCCACGTCGGCCAGCAGCTTCAGCCGCAGCCACACGCTGATCTCCTGCCCCGGGAAGCCCTTCTGGAACTGGCGCGGCGCGCGGTTGGTGCTGCTTTTATAGTTGGCGTTGCCGCGCCCGCCATCGCCGCCGCGCAACAGCATCACCTTCTGCCCCACGTCCGTCAGGTCAGCGAGAAGGGTGCGCTCCTCGTCATCCGCCAGCACCTGTGTGCCCACCGGCACCGGGATCAGCAGCGTTTCGCCATTGGCACCGTGCCGGTCAGATCCCATACCGCCTTGCCCGCGCTGGGCGCGGAAATGCTGAGTGTAGCGGAAGTCGATCAGCGTGTTCAGCCCGGCGACGGCTTCGAAGATGATGTCTCCGCCCTTGCCGCCGTTGCCGCCGTTCGGGCCGCCATATTCCACGAATTTCTCGCGCCGGAAGCTGACGCAGCCATCCCCGCCCCAGCCGGACTTCAAATGGATCTTGGCCTGATCGAGGAACATCATGGGAAGGGGTATCCGGGGGTCTGTTGTGGGGGTGGATCGGCTGAACGGCAGAGAAACAAGGCAGCAATGCGCCATTCAGCGAATCAGGTCCAGTCAGCGGCGGTGCGCACCGATTGGCGACGCGCACATGCAAAGGACCTTGAATATGCTGAAGCAATCGATTGTTGCCGCAGCTCTGACCTTCGCTCTTGCCAGCGGCGCTTATGCCGCGACAAGTGCCCCCAAGGAACCAGCAAAAGCCTCGCAGCACCAGAAAAAGGAAGCTGCGAAGCATGAAAAGGCTGCGGTCGCGCCGAAATAAGGCAGACCAGAGCCGAAACGAGAAGGCCGGAGCGGAAGCTCCGGCCTTTCTTGTTTCAGAAACCCGTCGCCGGGGTCTGAATGGGCCGGGCCGCCAAAGCGGCCCGTTCACTTGGTCTTACTCGGCGGCTTCAGCCACGCGGACGGAGACATATTTCCGACCCTGCTTGCCGTCGTGGAATTCCACCCGACCGTCTGCCGTGGCGAACAGGGTGTGGTCGCGGCCAAGGCCCACGTTCACGCCCGGCCACACGCGGGTGCCGCGCTGACGGATGATGATGTTGCCGGCGATGGCTTCCTGACCGCCGAACAGCTTCACGCCCAGACGCTTTGCGTTCGAGTCGCGGCCGTTGCGCGACGAGCCGCCTGCCTTCTTATGTGCCATTTCAGGGGCTCCTTAAGCGATCGAGAGAATCTTCAGCACCGTCTGGTGCTGGCGATGGCCGTTCTTGCGGCGATAATTGTGGCGGCGCTTCTTCTTGAAGATCGTCACCTTGTCGCCCCGGTTGTGGGCGACGATTTCGGCGGTGACCTTGGCCTTGCCGGCGTCCTTCAGCGCGCCGCCGTCAGAGACGAGCAGCACATCAAGGCTCACCTGGCTGCCGGCATCGCCGTCCAGCTTTTCGACCGTGATCTGGTCATCGGCGGCAACCCGATATTGCTTGCCACCCGTGCGCACCACCGCGAACATCTCGAAATCCTCATCATCAAGACAGCAAAGGCGGCAGGCCCCTGCCGGAACAGGGGTGCCGCGAAAGCCGGTGCCTTTATGGATCGACTCGCCGATTGTCAACCAACCAGAGACACTGGCAGCCGCTCAAGCAAGCCGGACACGCCATCAAAATGCGCTTTGTGTTGGCCGCGCGCAAGACTATCTCGCAAGATCAGAGAGGGGCGACAATCCCAAGGTGAAGGCTGAAAATCCTATGAAAACCTATCTGCTGGCGGGCCCGGCGCTTCTGGCCGCTATCTCGCCGATCCCTGCGGCTGCGCAGGTGAAGGACGCCCCTGCCGCCGTGATCGCGGTGGATACGCCATCTGCGAACCTGCAGCGCCTGTTCCTGCAGAGCGACGAGGAGAATCTGAAGCGCAACCCGCTGAACGCGCTGTTCCGCGGTGACACGCGCTATGCCGACCAGTTCGGCGACTATATCTCCGACGCGTATCTCGCGGCCGAGAAGGCGGCGGCGGAAGCCGATCTGAAGGCGCTGGCCGCCATCGACCGTTCGAAGCTGAGCGCGGACGAGCAGATCAGCTATGACGTGTTCAAATGGCAGCGGGACTCGCAGCTGAAGGGCTATGATCCCGCGATCCTGAACGTCTCGAAGCTGCTGCCGATCGACCATTTCAACGGCATCCACCAGTTCGTGCCCGATATCTTTTCGGGCACCTCCATCGCCCAGTTCAAAACGGTGAAGGATTATGAGGACAATCTGAAGCGGCTGGACGGCTTTGCCGTGGCGCTGGATGCCGTGCTGGGCCGGATGAAGCAGGGCGTGGCCGCAGGCGTGGTGCAGCCCAAGCTGGTGACGGAACGGGTGTTGGATCAGCTGAACCGCCATGTGGATAGCGGCGTGGACGCCATGCCGCTGATGATGCCGGTGCAGAAATTCCCCGAAGGCATTTCAGCGGCCGATCAGGCCCGGCTGAAAGAGGCTTACACGGTGAAGGTGCGCGACGTGATCCTGCCGCGCTACAAGGCGCTGCGCGATTACACCCGCGACGTGTATCTGCCTGCCAGCCGCGGCAATGACCGCCCCGGTCTTGTCTCCATGCCGGGCGGGCCGGACCTGTATCGCTACCTCGTTTCCACCCACACCACCACGAACATGACGCCGGACGAAATCCACAACCTCGGCCTCTCCGAAGTGAAGCGCATTCACGGCGAGATGGAAAAGGTGATGAAAGAGGTGGGCTTCAAGGGCACGCTGGCTGAGTTCTTCGTCTACATCAAGGAAGATCCGAAGTTCAAACCGGCCAGCCGCGAAGCGCTGACGCAGGGCTATTACGACATCGGCAAGCGGGTGGAGGTGGCGCTGCCGAAGCTGTTCCGCACCGTGCCGAAGACACCGCTGGAAATCCGCCCCTATCCGCCCTTCCTTGAAAAGGATTCGGCTGGCGGCTCCTATATGCCCGGCCCGCCGGACGGGTCGCGGCCCGGCATCTTCTATTTCAACGCCTATGATCTGCCGAGCCGCACCACGCCGGGGATGGAGACGCTGTATCTCCACGAAGGCAAGCCGGGGCACCATTTCCAGATCGCGCTGGCGCTGGAGAATGACAAGCTGCCCAGCTTCCAGCGCTTTGGCGGCAACACCGCCTTTGCCGAAGGCTGGGGCCTCTATGCCGAAAGCCTTGGCAAGGAACTGGGCATGTTCACCGATCCGTATCAATATTACGGACGGCTGGACGACGAGATGCTGCGCGCCATGCGGCTGGTGGTGGACACCGGCCTGCACGACAAGGGCTGGAGCCGCCAGCAGGCGATCGATTATATGCTCGCCAACTCGTCGCAAGGCCCCACGGATGTGGTGAACGAAGTGGATCGCTATGTGGCGATGCCGGGGCAGGCGCTGGCCTATAAGGTGGGCGATCTGCGCATTCAGGCCGCGCGCAAGCGGGCGGAAAAGGCGCTGGGCAAGAATTTCGACATCCGCGCCTTCCACGAACAGGTGCTGATGACGGGCGCGCTGCCGCTGGAAGTGCTGGACGCGAAGATCGACCGCTGGATCGCCAGCGGCGGCAAGAGCTGAGGGGTTTGCCTCAGTTTCGGCCGACGATGGTGACGGGTTCGCGCGCCAGCTGATCGAAACGGGCGATGATGTCGGCCATGTCGGCATCGTCGCCCGGGCCGTCCAGTATCTGCAGCACGATCCTGTCGGATATCCGGTCGAACAGCAGCCACCAGCCCGCCTTGCCGACGGGTATCACCGCCGGTTCCAGCTTCAGCATGGCACCATTATCCCCCAGCGGCACGCGGTAGACATTCGCCCCCTTTTCCGCAGGGCCTCGATAGAGGGTGATCGGAAGCTGCCCGATCTGCGTCGCTCCGGCTGTGCACCAGTCTGTCGTGTCGGTCTCTTTCCCCACACTGGACAGCATGGCGACTGCGCCCAGAGTGAGCTGCATCCGCTGCTGGGATGAGACTTGCTCGGCCTTGGGCGTGCGGGCGAATTCCAGCGGCTCGCAGGCCGGGATCGGCCGAAGATCCGGCGCGATCAGGCTGCGCCCTTCGGGCAGGGCGATGCTGTTGAACAGGGCGAGCGCTTCCGCCCGCGCCTCTGCGGCGGGCGGACGGCTGGAAAGGCGCAGCTTCAGGTTCCAACCATTGTCCAGCCGACCCATCATCAGCACGTCGGCTGCGTGCTTGTTGTCAAAACTCGCAAGCATGGCGGGGCCGCGCGCCGCAGCCACCGCCTCCACCTGTTGGGCTGCCCCTCCGCCCTCACTCTGCAGGCGCCTGCGAACTATGTTCAGCGCGCTATTCCACTGCAGCCGCGCGGCGTTGTCGATCGGCTGATAAAGATAGAGGGTGAGATGCTCGTCGCCGCGCTGGTAACGGGCCACTGCATCGAAGCCCTGCGCATCCAGGAGGCGCGTCTCGATCAGGCGGAAGCCCCGGATTTCCTTGGGCAGGGCGATCCCCGCCCGGCCCAGCCTGACCTGCTCGCCACTCTCCACCCAGCCAGTCGGCCCTTCGGGTTTTTCAGTCTGGATGGTGGCGGCCTGCCCCAGCGCGGGCTGGCCGATCGCCGCCCCCGCAAGCAGCAGCCCCGCGATCGCGACCCATGAACGCATACATCTGGCTCCCCAAGAGGCAGGAATCGGCCTCTTGGGGGCAGGTTAGATGCAGCCCATCCGGCGTCAAGCACAGACGGCCGGGCCATCCGGCCCGGCCGTCGCAGGTTCCGACCCTGCGGCTTGCCCTTACGCTTCGACCACGGCGCTGCGGCGGCGGCGCGCGGCGGCACCCACCAGCCCGAAGCCCGCGATCAGCATCGCCCATGTGGCGGGCTCCGGCACGGCGCCGGATTGCGTCGGGGTCTTGTCAAAGCCGAGGAAATCGCCCGATTCCGAGGTGAAGCTGCCGTTTGGCGCGCTGATGGAGAGCCGCGCCGTGTTCATCGAGTTCATCTCGATGAAGCCGCCATAGATGCCGGGGTTCAGCAGCAGGTTGAAGGCGACATAGACTTCATAATAGGCACCGTTCGTCAGGAACAGATCATTGCCCAGCAGCACGTTGAAATCCTGCTGGAAATCCAGCCCATAATCGCCCCAAGTCTCGGTATAGGATTCATTGTAGAGTGCGGTGCCCTTCTGGCTGCCGTGGGTCGTCCAGTCGCCCCATGTCGCGCCGGTCCCGGCTTCATAGACGGCGAAATGCGCCTGGATGCCGATGTAGCGGCTGTCATAATATTCCGAGCCGAGATCATATTGGAAGCTGCTGATCAGGCCATCGAAGTTGGTGTAGAAGCTGACGGATTCCGTCTCGCTGCCCCAATAGCGGAGGGTATCGCCGTAAATGCCGGTGGCGATCAGATAGTTGCTCTGCGGCCCATTGGACGAGACATAGGTTTTGATCTCGCCTGCGCCCATGTTCACCGAGGCGCTGAGGCTGGTGTAGCCGTCGTTGAAGCTGTGCGTCTTGGCGGTGAGGTTGTTCAGCGAAAGCCCGTCCACCATTTCGCCTTGCCCATATTGCAGCACCGGACGGATGAAGAAGGCGGCTTCGGCGGTTGTTGCGCTCGCCAGCGTGACGGTGGCGGCGAGCGCCATGGCGGTGATGCGTGTGTGTCGAATCATGTGATCTGCTCCTGTTCGATCATGTAGGGGCCTGCCCCGTGCAGCCCCTCAACTGCTCAAGCGGGGCGAGCGGGGAAAACGGGTCAAAAAATGGATGGTTAACGGCTCAACTGATCAGGCCCAGTGGAGACAGCCGTTTCGCAGCCGCGCGCGCGCCCGCCACATCGCCTTTTTACAGCAGCGGCAGAATCACCCGCGCCTGCTTCTGCAACAGCATTTCGAAGCCGTCGCGCGGGGGCGCTTTCAGGCTGCGCTGCAACAGCGCCTTGGCGCGGGGCGCATTGTCTGCCGACAACGACAGCAGGTTCAGCGCGTAGAAGTGCGGCACCATCGGGTCTGCGCCGGGCAGGGTGATCGCCTTTTCATACAGGCGGATGGCCTCGGATTCCTTTGCCCCCAGCGCCGCGCCCGCCACGAAGCCACCCAGCGTCGCCACCGATTCCCCGTGCCAGCCGGCCAGCGCGGCGTTGGCCAGCGGGTTCTCCGGGTTGCGTGCCAATATCGCCTCGAAATTGCGCCGCGCCTGCTTGGCGAGCGCGGGGGCGGAATCCAGCTTGGCGCGATAGCCGATCACCACCGCCTTTTGCAGCAGCGCATCGAATTCGCCCGGAGACTTGGCCAGCGCCGAATCGAAATCGGCCTGCGCCAGCTTCAGCAACTCGCGCGCGACGGCCTTGTCGGTGGCTTGCAGCGTGGCGCGCGCGGCGGTGGCCCGCCCCGCCAGCAGGTAACCCTGCGTGGTGCCCAGCGCCCGGCCCGCGGCTGCGGCCTCGCGATAGTCGCCCGCCATGAACAGCTCATCCGGGCTGGCCGGTGCGGCGACAACAGGCGTCGCCAGCAGCAACAGCAGCGCGGCGCGCAGCTTCATGCGGGCACTTCCCCCAGCGCTTCGCCGATCAGGCGGCGGCTGTTTTCCACACCATAGAGCGCGAAGAATGTGCCCATGCGCGGCCCCTGCGACGATCCCAGAAGGATTTCATACAGCGCCTGAAACCAGCTGCGAAGTGGCTCAAAACCATAACGCTTGCCGATTTCATACACTTCGAACTGGATCGCTTCCGCGTCTGCCTCCGCATGGCCCTGCAGCCAGACTTCCAGCTCCACCAGCGCCTCGCGTTCGCGGGCATCCGGGGCGCGCCGCTTCAGCGTGGGGGCCACATGATCGGCGTGGAAGGCGATGGCCGCGTCGATCAGCGCCTTAAGCCGCGGGTCCGCTTCCGGCTCGCACTGCGGGGCGTAGCGCTTCAGATAGGCCCCCAGCATCGCCGCATCCGTCGCGCCGGAGACGGCGACAAGGTTCAGCAGCAGCGCGAACGGCACCGGCGGCGCATAGGCGGGCGGCGGGCCGCCGTGCACATGGAAGGCGGGGTTGCCCAGCTGCTCCTTCGCGCTCTGGTGCGGGAAGGCGGCGACGAACTGGAAATAGTCGTCCATCGCCTTGGGGATCACCCCCAGATACAGCTTCTTTGCCGCGCGGGGCTGCTGGAACATGTAAAAGGCGAGGCTTTCCGGCGGGGCATAGCGCAGCCATTCCTCGATCGTCAGGCCATTGCCCTTCGTCTTGGAAATCTTCGCGCCCTCGCCATCGAGGAACAGCTCGTAATTGAAGCCTTCCGGCGGCTTCGCGCCCAATATTCGGGTGATCTGGCTGGAGAGCTTCACCGAATCGATCAGATCCTTGCCCGCCATCTCGTAATCGACGCCCAGCGCCACCCAGCGCATCGCCCAATCCACCTTCCATTGCAGCTTGCAATGGCCGCCGGTGACGGGAACGGTGATGGTCTCGCCCGTATCCGGGTCGGCATAGGAAATGGTCCCCGCCGCTTCATCGCGCGCGGTGATCGGCACTTGCAGCACCTTGCCGGTGGTGGGCGAAACCGGAAGGAAAGGCGAATAGGTCGCCTGCCGTTCGGCCCCCAGCGTGGGCAGCATCACGGCCATGATCTTCTCGTAATTCGCCAGCACCTTCAGCAGCGTGGCGTCGAACCGGCCGGACTTGTAGCAATCCGTAGAACTGAGGAATTCATATTCGAAGCCGAAACTGTCCAAGAAGGCGCGCAGCCGGGCGTTGTTGTGCGCGCCGAAGCTGCTGTGCGTGCCGAACGGATCGGGCACCACCGTCAAGGGCAGGTCCAGCGCGGCCTTCAGCAATTCCTGATTGGGCAGGTGCGGCGGCACCTTGCGCATGCCGTCCATATCGTCGCTGAAGGCGATCAGCCGGGTGGGCACGCCGGGGCACAGCAACTGGAAGGCGCGCCGCACCATGGTGGTGCGCACCACTTCGCCAAAGGTGCCGATATGCGGCAGACCGGAGGGGCCATAGCCGGTTTCGAAAATCACCCCTTCAGCCGGGAAGCCGTTCGGATAGCGGGCGATCAGTTTTCGCGCTTCCTCGAACGGCCAGGCCTTGCTCACCTGCGCTTCGTCGCGCAGGGCTTGCAAATCTTGGGGCGAAAGGCTGTCGAGTCCGGTGAACATGGTCGCCCCTTCGCTTTATCCTGCGCTTGTTGCAAGCCATGCCGGTGTCTGGCGGGCCGATGCGGGCGGCCGTGTGGAGGCGGTTTCGCGGGCCGAAGCTGTGCGGCGGCTGGCGGATACGCCGCATCTTCTGCTGAACGCGCCGCAGGTGGCGGCGCGGCTGGGGCTGCCGGAAGTCTCCGGGCTGGACCTGCTGGAGCTCTGGGCCTTTGCCTCTCCGGCGATGTTCCTCGTGCCTTCCGCGCGCGGGCTGGCGGACGCGCTGGGGCTGGAACTGCCCACGCGGGAGGCGGACGAGGCCGCTTTCCTGCAAACGGCGGCCGCCGCCCTGCTGGATCGGCTGGCGGACAGGCAGTGGCCGCATCGCGCGGGCGCGGCGGACAGCCTCTACCGCTTGCAGCGCAAGGGCTGGCTGTGGGCGGAACCTGTCAGCGCGGCGATGGGAACCAGCCCGGCGGCGGCCTCCATCTTCGATGCGCTGCCGGAATGGCAGGATGCGCCGCCGCGCCTGCCGCCACTGGTGCGCCGCCATTCCGACGAGCAGCTGCTGGCCCAGCTGGCGCAACTGGCGGGCAGCCGCCGCGAACCGCGCGAGGGGCAGAAGGCCTATACGCTGGCCGCGGCCCACGCCTTCCAGCCGCGTGACAGCCGCGACGGCCCCAATCTGGTGGTGGCGGAAGCAGGCACCGGCATCGGCAAGACCTTGGGCTACCTCGCGCCTGCCAGCCTGCACGCGGCGGAAACCGGGGAGCAGGTTTGGCTCTCCACCTTCACCCGCGCGTTGCAGCGGCAGTTGAAGGCGGAAACCCGGCGCAGCCTGCCCGGCATGCTGGCGGCCGGGCAGATCGTGGTGCGCAAGGGGCGGGAAAATTACCTGTGCCTGCTGAACCTTGAAGATGCGATGCAGGGCAGCTTCGCCGGGCGGCAGGGGGTGTTCGCCGAACTGGTGGCGCGGTGGGCCAGATTTACCGCCGATGGCGACATGGTGGGCGGCGATTTGCCCGGCTGGCTGCCCGGCCTGTTCCGGCGCGGCGCTGCGCTGCCCGCGCTGACGGATCGGCGCGGCGAGTGCATCCGCTCCGCCTGCCCGCATTACCGGCGCTGCTTCATCGAACGCTCCGTGCGGGAGGGGCAGAAGGCCGGCCTCGTGATCGCCAACCATGCGCTGGTGATGGCCAATGCCGTGCGTGCGCGCGCTGAGGGGCAGGGGCTGACGCGGCTGGTGTTCGATGAAGGCCATCATCTGCATTCCGCGGCCGACAGCGCCTTCGCGGTCGTGCTCTCCGGCGGGGAGGCGATCGAGCTGCGCCGCTGGCTGCTGGGGCCGGATCGGCCCGGCCGCCGTTCCGGCCGTCGCCGGGGGCTTTCCGCGCGGCTGATGGACGTGACCAGCTATGATGGCGAGGGGGGCACCGCGCTGGAGGAAGTGCTGCACCTCGCCACCGAATTGCCCGGCGCGGACTGGCTGAGCCGCATCGGCGCAGGCGAACCCGAAGGCCCCATCGAAACGCTGATCGCCGCCGTCCGCACCCATGTCCTCACCCGCGCCAGCGACGAGGAGCGGGGCTTCAGCCTTGAAACCGGCATCGCCAGCCTCGCGCCCGGCCTGCCCGAAGCGGTGGATGGCGCGGCGGCCTGCTTCTCGCGCATGGCGCGCGCCATGCTGACGCTGAAAGCGCGGCTGTCGGCGCTGGCGGAGGAGCGGCCCGAATGGCTGGATCAATCCGGCATCGCCCGCCTCTCCGCCGCTGCCGAAGGGCTGCAACTGCGGCTGGACCTGCTGGGGGCGTGGCAGCGGCTGCTGGCCCGAGTGTCGGGCGAACCGGAGGCCGATTTCGTCGACTGGTTCGCGCTGATCCGCGCGGAGGGGCGGGAGATTGATTGCGGCATCTGGCGGCACTGGCTGGACCCGCTGAAACCGCTGGCAGGCGCGGTGCTGGCCCCGGCGCATGGCGTGCTTGTCACCTCCGCGACGCTGGGCGATCCGCCGGAAGCGGCGGCAGGGGCGGCGCATCTGTCCGTCAGCCCGCACATCTTCCGTGTGGCGAGCCCGTTCGATTATGCCGCACAGGCGCGCGTGTTCATCGTGACGGACGTGGAGCGTGGCAACACCGCCAGCCTCGCCCACGCCTATCATGCGCTGATCGAGGCGGCGGGCGGCGGCACGCTGGGGCTGTTCACCGCCATCGCCCGGCTGCGCGCGGTGCATGCGCGGCTGGCGGACCGCATGGCGCGCGCGGGGCTGCCGCTGCTGGCGCAGCATGTGGATGCCGTGGATACCGGCACGCTGGTGGACCTGTTCCGCGCCGACCGCCGCGCCACCCTGTTCGGCACCGATGCCCTGCGGGATGGCGTGGATGTGCCCGGCGAATCGCTGCGGCTGATCGTGTTCGAAGGGGTGCCATGGTCCCGCCCGACCATCCTCAACGCGGCGCGGCGGGCGGCGTTCGGCGGGTCTGCCTATGAGGAGATGGCGGTTCGCCACCGCTTGGCGCAGGCGTTCGGGCGGCTGATCCGTTCGGCGGAGGACAAGGGCGCGTTCGTGCTGCTGGGGGCCTCCACCCCCAGCCGCTTGCTGTCGGCCTTCCCGCCGGACGTGCAGGTGTCCCGCGTGCCGCTGGCGGATGCGGCTGCCGCTATCCGCGACTTCCTGAACGAGGGCGCCCCTACGGGGATTGTGCCGTCGGAGCGGCAGCTTTAGGACAAGGCGGACAAATGGGGAGCGGTGCCATAGCCACGAAGCGTCTCAATCTGCTGCGCCACGCCAAATCCAGCTGGGACGATCCTGTGGAGCGCGATTTCGACAGGCCGCTGAACGGGCGCGGCCATCGCGCCGCGCGCCGCATGGGCGAATGGCTGAAAGAGCAGCAGCTGCAGTTCGATAGCGTGATCGCCTCCCCGGCGCTGCGCATCCGCCAGACGATCGAGGGCGTCGAATCCGGGCTGGGCCGCAAGCTGTCGCCCGTGTTCGATAAACGCATCTACATGGCCTCTGCCGCCTCGCTGTTCGATATCCTGCGGGAAACGCCGGACAGTGTGGAGACGCTGCTGCTGATCGGCCACAATCCGGGTCTTGAAGATCTGCTGCTGCTGGCGACGGAGGAGGACGTCTCTGCGTTGCGCGCGGAAGCGGAGATCAAATATCCCACCGCCACCTTCGCGACCATCGAGCTGGACGTGGAAAGCTGGGCTGCGGCGGAGGAGCATATGCCGGGCCGCCTGACCGCGTTCGTCCGCCCGCGTGATCTGGATTCGACGCTTGGCCCGGATGACTGAGGCGCGAAGGGCAGCGGCGGGCTTGCCGTTCCCCCGTCTCCCCCGCTACCAGCGCGCTTGATGGTCCTCGCCGATACCCTATTCCGCCCGCTGATCGTGCTGGGCAGCTTCGCGCTTTCGCTGCTGGCGGGCATCGGCCGGCTGGCGATGTTCGCCGGGCGTGCCGTGCGCGCCATGCTGACGCCGCCCTGGTATCCCGCCCGCCTGTTCGAGCAGATGGCGCTGATCGGCTGGTTCTCGCTGCCGGTGGTGGGGATGACGGCGCTGTTCACCGGGGCGGCGTTGGCGCAGCAAATCTATGTCGGCGGGCAGCGCTTTTCCGCCGAATCCACCGTGCCCGCCGTCACCGTGATCGCCATGGTGCGCGAACTCGGCCCGGTGCTGGCGGGGCTGATGGTGGCGGGGCGGGTCTCCTCGGCGATTGCCGCCGAACTGGCGACCATGCGCGTGACGGAGCAGCTGGACGCCATGGTGACGCTGCGCACCGACCCATGGCGCTACCTGATCGCGCCGCGCATCATTGCCGCCACGCTGATGATGCCGGTGCTGGTGGGCGTCGCCAATATCGTCGGGATTCTGGGCGGTTATCTGCTCGCTGTCTATCGGCTGGATTTCAACGGCAGCACCTATCTCGCCACCACCATGCGCTATCTGGAGGCGGACGATATCGTTTCCAGCCTGGTGAAGGCCGCCGTGTTCGGCTTCCTGCTGGCGCTGGCGGGCTGCTACCATGGCTATCGCTCGGGCGGCGGCGCGGCGGGCGTGGGGCGCGCCACCACCAACAGCGTCGTCACCGCCTTCATCCTGATCCTGATGTTCAACCTCGCCATCACCGTCGCGGTGTTCGGCGGATGAGCGTGCCGCGCCTTTCCATCCGTGGCCTGAAGAAGGCGTTCGGCCCCAAGGTCGTGCTGGACGGGGTCGATCTGGATGTGGCGGTGGGCGAAAGCCTCGTGATCATCGGCGGCTCGGGCACCGGCAAATCCGTGCTGCTGAAGTGCATCCTCGGCCTGATCCACCCCGATTCCGGCTCCATCAAGCTGGACGGGCAGGAACTGGTCGGCCTGAAGGGCAAGGCGCTGGAACAGGCCCGCGCCCGCTTCGGCATGTTGTTCCAAGGCGGCGCGCTGTTCGATTCGCTGCCGGTTTGGCGCAACGTCACCTTCGCGCTGACGCAGGGCAAGCTGGGCGCGGGCGCGGCGATGCACAAAATCGCGGTGGAAAATCTCGCCAAGGTGGGGCTGGAGCCGCGCGTGGCAGACCTGCGCCCGTCCGAATTGTCCGGCGGGATGCAGAAGCGCGTGGCGCTGGCCCGGGCGATTGCCGCCAACCCGGAAATCCTGTTCTTCGACGAACCCACCACCGGGCTGGACCCGATCCGCGCCGACACCATCAACGCCCTCATCCGCCAGCAAGTCAGCGCGATGGGTGCCACCGCGCTGACGATCACCCACGACATGGCCTCCGCCCGCCACATCGCAGACCGCATCGCCATGCTGCACGGCGGCCGCATCCTGTGGGACGGCCCGGTTTCGCAGCTGGACAGCAGCGGCAACGCCTTCGTGGACCAGTTCGTGCACGGGCGGTCGGAAGGGCCGATCACGGCTGGCGCGAACGGCTGACGAACGTTTTCGAAGGGGCTCTGCCCCTTCACCCCGGCAGGGGCGTGACGCCCCTGCACCCCCGACGTTTTTTGTGTAGCCCCTCCCCTGCAGGGGAGGGGTTGGGGTGGGGGCCATCCGCTTGGCGCGAGGTTAGAGTTTATGGCCTGCGGCGCTTTGGGGTCTGTCCCACCCACCTCTCCCCACGTCACCCCGGGCTTGATCCGGGGTGACGGTTCGGGGTGTGGGGAGGGTGGCGGGTATGTTCAGGGGCCTTCGACAGGCTCAGGCTGAGCGGGTGGGGAGGTTGGGAGCGGGTGCGGAGGTTAGTGGATCAGTCCCGGCGTTGCTCCCCTCTCTCCACCTATCTCCCCAGAGGGGAGAGAGAGCCTGTTGCGCCGCAGGCAATCGAATCTGATCACACACACACAACGCTGCAGGTGGAGCACAACGCCAACTTCGGGGGTGCAGGGGAATGATTCCCCTGCCGGGTGCAGGGCAGAGCCCTGCCCGCCGGAGGCAAGAACCCCTAACCGCCCCGGCTCAAACCCAGAGCTTCAGCCGCACCCAGCGCACAGCGGGGCGGACAATCTGCCAGCCTAGTGGTGCCCAGCCGCCGGTGACGGAGCCGCTGCCGGACATACCCGCGCGCAGACCATCGGTATCACTGGCGTCGATGGTGACGAGGGTGCGGAAGATGTTGCGGCCTTCCACCACTTCCGAGAGCGGGTAGACGCGCGAGACGGTTCCGCTGAGGCGGGAGAGCGGGCGGGAGGCGAGGCGCATGGAGACGGCAGCACCCGGTTGCACCCGGCCGACGTCGCTGTCGCCCACCAGCAGTTCGGCGCGATAGCCGCCCGGCGCGGCGATGCTGAACAGCGTGTCGCCCCGGCCCATGGTCGCGCCCACGCGCCGCCGCAGGTCTTCGCCGTTCACGGTGCCGGCGATGGGGGCGCGGACGATGGTTTCGCCCAGCCGCGTTTCCAGGAGCGCGACTTGCCCGGCGAGTTGCGCGGCCTTTAGCTGCGCCAGCCGTTCGGCTTCCACATCGCCGTCTGCGCGGGCGGCGGCGGCCTGCGTGCTGGCGGCTTGCAGGGCGGCGGTGGCTTCGTCGCGGTCGCGCTCGATCTGCGTGGAATCGAAGCGCACCAGCACCGCGCCCGCCTGCACCTGATCGCCCGGATCTGCGGCGACTTCGTCGATGCGCGCGGTGATCGGGGCGGTCACCACCCGGCGTTGCAGCGGCTCGATGGTCAGTGGTGCGCGAACCCGGTCTGGCAGGGGCAGCAGCAGGGCGAGCAGCAGCAGCGCGGCCAGCCCGCGCCGGGCGAGCGGGGCGCGGCGCTCGACGGGCACGGAGGCAGGCCATGGCGCGGTGGCGACCAGCTTGTCGAAGCGGGTGGAGAGTGTCGGCCGATAGAGGCGCGCCACGGCGACGGGCGCAGCGCGGCGGGCGAAGGCAGCGGCGGCGGCCCCGTCTCCGGGCGGCCATGTCAGCACCACGAGGCCGTCGCCTTCGGGCGAGAGGCTGGCGCTGCTGTGCAGGGCCGCACCATCGGCCAGCCGTTCGAGGCCGGTGAAGGCGGAGCTCGGTGCGGCGGAGACACCATCGGCCACTTCGCCGGCTGCGAGTTCCAGTGCCCGGCGCGATTCGGCGGAGAGTTGTGCGGTCTGGCTGTCGGCCACCCGCACCACGCGCAGCCGCCGCAGCGTGGCGAAGGCGAGGCGCGGCGCACCGGCCAGTGCGGCGGCGCGCACGGCCAGCTGATGCAGGGCGGCGTCTGTCCAGTCGGCGGCGGCGACATCCAGCAGCAGCGCCTCCATCGCCGGGTTCTGCCCGGCGGCGTGCGCGGCGGCGATGGCACGGATCAGTTCCAGCCGCTCGCGCGCCAGCGCCTGCGCCAGCGGCGTGTCCTGCGCCAGCCGGTGCACGGCGACGGGAATTCCGGCGTCATCCGGCCCCAGCACGCCCGCCGCGCCGCGCCCTTCCACCGCCACGCCGTCACGCGCGGCGGCGCGGGCCAGCGCCATCACCGGGGGTTCCAGCGTCTCGGGCAGCACGTCGCCATCTGCCGTTACACGGGCGATGGCGAAGGCTTCGCTGTTTAGCAACTGGGACTGGAACTCGGCGAGGTCGCGCAGCCGGTCCGGCCCGGCGGTGGCGAGCGCGTCGAGCGCCTGACGCAGGCGGCTCATTTCGCCAGCGGCTTCAGGATCACGCTTCCCTGCAGGCCGGACGGCAGCGCCTCCCCGGTGTTTTGCAGGCGGAACACCGCGCGCACCTGCCCGCCGTCGATCACCGGATCGATGTAGATCAGCGTCGCCGGAAGGGTGCGGCTGAAGGGCGCGGCGAACACCACCGGATAGGTCGCCCCCTGCTTCAGGCCGGAATAGCGCGCCACCGGCACGAAGGTTTCGCCGCGCAGGGTGGACATGTTCACCACCGTCGCCAGCACGTCGGATTTGCGGACGGACATGCCCGGCCGCGCGCCGATCCGCGTCACCCGGCCATCGAACGGCGCGCGGGCGACGTAATTTTCAAGCATCACCTTTTCCAGAGAGAGCCGCTGCCCCTCCACCGATTGCCGATCCTGCGCGGCGCGGCTTTCCAGCCCGGCCTGCTCGGCGGCGGCGCGGGCCTGCCGCAGCTCCCAATCGGTGGCGGCACCCTTGGCGCTGGCCTTCTGCGTACCCTCCAGCCGGGCCTGCGCTTCCTGCCGCCGCACCTCGGCGGCGCGCGCATCGGCGCTGGACCCGGCCGCCTTCGCCGCCAGAGACACCCGCGCCCGCTGCTCGCGATCATCCAGTTGCACCAGCACCGCGCCCTTGCGCACGGGGCTGCCTTCTGTCGCGCCCACGGAGACGACGCGGCCATCGGTGGCGGCACGCAGCGCGACCATCTGTTCGGCCATGAAGATGGCAACGGCGCGCGGCTCCGCCGCCGGGCGCGCCACCGGTTTCGCGGCAGGTTTCGCAGCCGGGGCCTGCGCAGCAGCGGCCCCCGCGACGGCGAGCAACGGCAAAAGGGCAGGAAACAGACGCATGGCGGTTCTTCTATGCGATTGCGAAATGGGGGCAATCCCTTGGCGATTGTATTCTTTGGAAATAAGCATCGCTTACCTGTTCTTTGTTCCGCTCCGGCCAATATCGCCCCGCTCAGGCTGAGCTTGTCGAAGCCCCTGACGTGAAAGCACTATGGCCGGGCCGGGGTGGGCAAGCTCCATGGGCTTCGACAAGCTCAGCCTGAGCGGGGGAGAGGAGCGGCGGCTAAGGCCGACGGGCTTGTAAAGACTGTGATCGCCAATCCTTTTCAAAGCGGTTTCAACGTTCAGACTGCGGGTCCAGCAGCCGCATCGCGGCGGTTGCCGCCTGCCACGCCAGCGGCCGTGCCGGGGCGCCCAGCCGCAGCTCCACCCGCTGCCCCTGCCTGAGCGCGGGCGCGCCCGGCTCCGGCACCAGCCACACTTCCACCATTGGCACGGTGGTGCGCCGCCGCGCCGGATCGGTCGGGTCCACCGTGAACGGGCCGCCCGCGGGCTTGCCCAGCGCTTCAGAGGGGAGCTTCTGCGTCGCATCGTCGGCAACTGCCATAATACGGGCGCGAAAGCGCAGATCGGGCCGCCCGGCCACGCGGGCCTGCGCCAGCGCGCGACCCTGCGCGAAACTGGCCCGCACCCGGTCCGCATCGCCTTCGCTTACCAGCGCGTGCAGCCGCCAGTCGTTGCTCGGGATGATGATGGCCAGCGGCTGGCGCGGGTTCGGGGCCACCCAGCTTCCGGCATAATCCCCGGCGTTCAGCGGGTCCCAGCCCGGCTCGGCGGGCACTTGCAGCATCGCTTCCTCGCCGGCGAGCGCGGCGGCGGTCGCCTGCAATCCGGCGGCGGCTTCGGCGGCGGCCTGCGCGCCTTCGCCGCCCAGATCGGCGGATTGCCGCCAGCGCGCCATGGCCTCCGCACCGCGAATCGTGGCCAGCCGCTGTGCGTCCGCCAGTTCGGGCGACTCCAGCTCCAGTGCCATCCCCTCGCCCGCGCCCGCAGGGGCCACCGCCGCCACTCGCACGTCGCGCGGGGGGTAGATGAAGCGCGCGCCGCGCGCCTCCGCCACGCCCGTGGCCGGAACCCCGGCGGGCAGCGGCAGCAGGAACAGAAAGGCCAGCACAGCGCCCGCGAACAGCAGCATCCGCCGCTTCACCAGCGCAGGCTCGGCCGCCATCGCCAGCATCCGCCGCCCCGTCCCCAGCGCGGGCCGCACCACCAGCAGGGACAAGGCCACCGCCAGCATCAGCAGCGCCGCCCAAGGCGACAGCTTGTGCGCCAGCCACACCAGCCCGGCGAACACCAGCAGCCGGTAAGACAGCATCCCCAGCCAATAGGCGATCAGCCATGGGTCCGGCCGGGGCAGCTCTGCCGCCGGGCGAACCCGGAACAGCCGGGCGGGCACCACCATCGCGGCGGCCGACGCACGCTGCATCAGGTTCGGCCGCTCCAGCAGGTCAGACGCGACATAATAGCCGTCCATCCGCCCGAACGGGTTCAGGTTGAACAGCAAGGTCGTCACGGCAGCCACCGTCGCCACCTGAATGGCGGCGCTCCGCAGCAGCGGATCGTCGCTCGCCGCCCACAGCAGCACGGCGAAAATGGCGATCCAGCTTTCCACATACATGCCCGCCACGCCCACCACGGCGCGCCGCCACTTGGACCTGAGCCGCCAGGCGCTCGTCACGTTGGTGAAGGGGAAGGGCATGATCAGCATCACCGCAATCCCGGCGCGGATGGATTGCACCGGCAGCCCCTCGGCCGCGGCCATGCGCCACAGCGCGGTGGCATGGCCCAGTTCGTGCAGCCCCTTCAGCGCGAGGAACAGGATGTAGAGCAGCACGGCCGCGCGGGCATCGAACTGGTTCACCCACGCCATCACGTCGGATCGGCCATCGTCCGCCACGAACAACAGCAGCGCCGTGATCGCCAGCACCGCCCACAGCAGGGCGACGGCGGGGCGGAACATCCAGCCCATCAGCCGGTTCGCCAGCGGCATCCACGGCCCCAGCTCCAGCAATTCGCGGCGCAGGAACAGCGCTTTGCCTTCGATAGGCCCCACAGGCGCAGCAACCCCCGCCTCCAATCCCGGCGCAGACACCAGCCCGGCGGCAATTAACTGCCGCAGCAGCGCCTCGCCCTCAGCCGGGGGCAGTCGCAATTCCGCCAGCGCTACGGGCAGCGGCCGCACGCCATCCAGCCGCCCCAGCAGCGCATAGGCCTTGGGCGAAACGGCCAGATGCCGCCCCGCCGTCACATCAGAGACGATATAGCGCGGCGAATCCCGGAACAGCGTGCGAACCGCCGCCAATCCGGGCCGACGCGTAAACAAGACAGGCGATTGATTGGCCATCCGGCAGTTCCGACCCCTGTCGCTCCTAACCTGAAAAGGGCCGCGCTGCAATCAGCCCTGATCCTAGAATCTGGGCCTTGGCCCCTGTGCGGCGGGCGGCTGGGGACGGGCGGGTACCGGAGGCGACCCGGAATGGGAGGCGATGGCTGCGGCAGGGGCTTCGACGGACGTGGCCGGCGGCGCAGCCGACCCTCCGGCCGCTGCCAGCGCGGTCGGCGCGGGCGGGCCATAGGCTTCGGCGGGAAGCTTGCTGTCCTGTCTGGGCGCGGGAGGTCCGAATTGTGCCAGCTTATTTTCGGACGCGAGCGGATCGACCGGCGAGACAGCGGGGGCTTCGTCCTGCGCGAGCCGAACCTCTGGCAGAGCTGCGGGCGACTGCGGAACGGCAGAGGGCCCGTTTGCCTTCAAATCGGCCGCCTTCAAATCGATCGGCGCGCGGGCAGGCTTCGCGTTCGCCGACTCTGCCGGGAAGGAAGGCCGCATCTGTTGCGCGGGCGCGTTGGCGAGTCGGACCGGCGCGGCTGCCGGTTCCGCGGCAGGAAGCGCGGGCGTGCCTGCCAGCGTGACGGAGGGGGTGGCGCCGGAATCCTGCCCCGGGCGCGCCATGAGGAGGCTGATGGAGACAAGGCCAATGGAGAGAAGCACGACAGCTGCGGCCGAGGCGGCAGCATAGCTGCGCCAGCTATCGGCCCGACGCCCCCGCGTCACGGATGCCGGGTCTACGGCGCCGGGCGCGGCAACAAGCAGCTTCGGCGCGGCACCGACATCGGCGGCGGCCAGCTGTGCCGTCGCCGTCGCGCGGGCAGTAATCCGCGCGGCCATCCCGTCTGGCAACGGGGGCTCGGGCAGCTTCGACAACGCGTGCGCGACGCGTTCGTCTTTCTGGTTGTCCGTCGCTTCGTTCATGCCAGCAGTTTCAGATCCTCGGGCGCTATGCCCATGCGTTCCAACTCTTCCCGCAGGCTTCGCCGTGCCCGGAAGAGCAGCGATTCCATCGCCTTCAGGTTCAGGCCCAGCATTTCCCCCGCGAGCAGGTTCGAAACGCCTTCAAGATAGCATAGCACAAGCGCGGCGCGATGCCGATGCGGAAGCGCACACAGCGCCTGATCGATCACCTCCTCCAGCCGTTGCATCGCCAGTTGCCGTTCGGGGCCGGGCGATTCGTCCGCTATCTCAGGGAGTGGTCCGTCGGGCACCACGCGAAAGCGGCGCAGCCGATCAAGGCAGAGGTTGATCGTCACCTGCTGCAGCCAGGTCAGCAGCCCGCCGCCGCGGCTTTCCCAGCGGGGCGCATTCTGCCACAGCCGGGTGAAACATTCCTGCACGGCATCCTCAGCTTCCTGCGCGTCGGTCAGCAGGCGATAGGCTACGCGATACATGCGGGGGCTGTGGCGATCGACCAGCCGCCCGAAGGCGCAGACATCGCCGATGCCGGCCCTTCGCATCAGCGCGTCATCCGTATCCGCCGCCCGCAGCGCCGCTTCGGCATTGCGGCCGGCATCAGCGAATGCCGGGACATCTTCAAGCTGTGAAAGGGACTGCTGAGGGGGCACCGGCAACCACTGTTCCGCGGGACGTTCAGGCTTTCGGCTAGGGGTTGCGCAATGAACCCCGGATGTATCCGGAAAAAATCCCGGTCGCGCGCGAAGGGTCTGCGCACCGGCAACGTTTATCGTTGGATGACCAACCGTTGCCCGAGGCTCTCCACAGTTTCTGTCGCCGGAATGCCGGTGCGGGCGTTGGCGTCCCCTTTCTTCAATCGAGGACGTTAGAAATGAAATTGAGCACCCTGCTGGGCTCGCCCTGCATCGTCACACTCGCCGTTGCAGCGGCACCGGCGCTGGCTGACACCACTATCAGCAAGGACAGCACCACCCCCCTCGATACATTGAGCGCCGGGAATATCCTGATCAAGAAGGACGCGGAGCTGAGCGTTGCGACCGGCGCGGCCATCACCGTGAACAGCAGCAACACGGTGACGGTCGAAGACGACGACAGCGACGACAGCGACGATGAGCCGGGCCAGATCACCGCAGGAAAGGCGGACGGCGCCACGGGCGTCCTGATTCAGCCCGGCGTCACGACGACCATCACCAACGGCGGCACCATCTCGGTGCTGGAAGAGTTTGTGCCGTTGGACGAGGACGGCAATTCGATCGCCGACGGGCCGATTGCCTCCGCGAAAAATCGCTATGGAATCCATGTGGCGTCGGGCGACAGCGTTACCGGCTCCATCACCAACACCGGCACGATCACCCTGGAAGGCCTGAATTCCGCCGGGATCGCGGTGGATTCGACACTCGTCGGCTCTTTGACCAACAGTGGATCGATCCGGGTGGTGGGCGACAACAGCTACGGCATCCGCACCTCGGATGTTACAGGCAACATCGTGCTGGAGGGCAGTATCGTCGTCACCGGCGCTGGCGCGCGAGCGGTGAGCATCGAGGGGGATGTCGGCGGCAGTATCCGCATCCAGGGCACCGTCGCGCACCAGACATCCTTTGTTTATGACGACGACGGCAACACAATCTACCTGTCCCGCTACGACCTGCGCCTCGGTGCCCCGGCCGTCTCGGTGGCGGGCAATGTCGCGGGTGGGATCGTCGTGGCGGTGCCGCCCGACGACAACAGCAGCACGGATGATGACGAGGACGACGACGGCGTCGTCGACAGCAGCGAGGGCAGCGGCACCGTCATCGCCTATGGCAACGGCCCCGGCATGCTGATCGCCAGCGACAAGGATATCGTGATCGGCACGCTGCCCACCGCGAACGGCGGCTACTCGCTGCTGGTGGAGGGCGGTGTTTCGGGCACCGCCACCTATAGCCGTACAGACGCGTACGGCATTGTGATCGGCGGTGCCGAAGGCACCGTCAGCCTGCCCGGCGGCATCGGGGTAACCGGAGCGGTGCAGGCCACGACGCAGGATGCGAAAGCCACGGCCCTGCTCATCAACGAAGGGGTAACCGTTTCCTCCCTCTACAACAGTGGCACGATCATGGCGGCCATCAGCTCGCAGGGGGAGGGCGAGGCCTATGCCATCCAGGATCTTTCCGGGACCCTCACCAAGATTGAAAACACCGGTTTCATCACTGCCAGCGGATCGAGCACGGATATCGTCTATGCTCTGGATCTTTCCCGGACTACAGCCGACGTTGTCATCGACCAGTATATGAACGCGGAGGACATCGAGACGAGCGAGGATATCGAGGAGGATCTCGACGAAGGCGAAACGGACGACACGGTCTACACCCTTTCAATTACCCACAAGTGGTCGCGAGCGTGATTCCGTTGGCCGCATGAGCATTGCCCGTCTGGAATCAAGCATGATTCATTCCCTGGCACCTGAATCGGTTGGCGGGGTGCAACGTGGAGACGTCCGTTTTCGATGCGGCAGGATGGGCTGACGGGGAAGTCGATCCCGCCGCCTTTCGTGATAAGCGACTGGGCGAACGGCTTCGAACGATGCTTAAGCAGATGGCAGGAGCGATTGGCGCACCGATACCGATGGCGTGTCAAGACTGGGCCAATACAAAGGCGGCCTACCGTTTTTTGTCTAATGGCTCGGTGAACGAGGGAGACATACTTGCCGGGCATTTTCAGGCGACACGGACACGCGCGGCGGCGCTTGAGGGGTTCATCCTGGTTTTACAGGACACCACCGAATTCTCCTATCAAAGGCGCAATCCTGAAACGATTGGCGCCATCGGGCTTGCGCCGAGCCGGCGTGATGAGAATGGTCGGCTTCGGCTTCATACGGTCTGCGGCCTGCTCATGCACTCCAGCCTTGCGATCACGACTGAGGGATTGCCACTGGGTCTGACAGCGGCGAAATTCTGGACCCGCACCAAGTTCAAGGGCGCCAACGCGTTGAAGCGGCGGATCAATCCCACGCGCGTGCCGATCGAGGAGAAGGAGAGCTACCGCTGGCTCGAGAATATGCGTCAATCGACCACCCTGCTAGGCGATCCGGAGCGACTGGTTCACATTGGCGATCGAGAGAACGACATTTACGAGTTCTTCTGCGAAACACAGGCGCTCGGCACGCATTTCTTGGTCCGCACCTGTGTCGATCGTCTGGCTGGCGACGGTGGCCATACGATCGCCGACGAAATG
>NZ_VFSU01000010.1 GCF_006385875.1 Sandaracinobacter neustonicus
GTCTGCCACATCTCGTTCGGCCGGGTAGTCTTGGTGTGGAACTGATCGGCGGCCTTGATCACGACATAGGCCGGACTGGTGATCAGATCATGGGCCTTCAACAGGCGATAAACCGTGGCTTCCGACACGAAGTAGCGCTTCTCGTCGGTGAAGCGCACTGCCAGTTCGCGAGGGCTCAGGTCAGTCTCTTCCAGCGCCATTTCGACGATCTGGTCTTGGATGTCGCCGCCGATGCGGTTCCACACCCTGCCTGGAGCCGATGGCCGATCTTCCAGCGCCTCCGGCCCACCTTCAAGGTAGCGGTCATACCAGCGATAGAACGTCCGGCGGGCGATACCGAGCTTGTCCAGCGTGCGTTTGGCGGGCAGGTGCGACTGCTCGACGATCCGGATGATCTCGAGTTTTTCGGATGCGGGATACCTCATTCGTCGTCGCCCCCATCCGCGATCATGCTTTTTTTCAGCAGACGGTTTTCGAGTGTCAGGTCGGCCACGCATTCCTTCAAGGCGCGGGCCTCGCGGCGCAGGTCCTGCACCTCGCCGGTGGTCGCGGCACGAGCGGTGTCGCCGGCCAGGCGGCGCTTGCCAGCTTCCATGAACTCCTTCGACCAGGTGTAGTACAGGCTCTGCGCGATGCCTTCCTTGCGGCACAGCTCGGCAATGCTGTCCTCGCCGCGTAGCCCATCGAGCACGATGCGGATCTTGTCCTCCGCCGAGAAATGGCGACGCGTCTGCCGCCGAATGTCCTTCACCACCCGCTCAGCAGGGGCCTTGGTCGGCGATTTTTTCAAGGAGGGTTGGGCCTTCATCTTCGTTCCTTCGTCACTACGACGAAGCCCCAACCCTCCTTAAATCACAACCTCAAATCTGTGCCATTGGTGCTGACGGCGGACAGACGACGGACATCATCATCTATCACAACCCCGAGTGCGGAACCTCGCGTAACGCTCTCGGACTGATCCGCAACGCCGCCATTGAGCCGCATGTGGTCGAGTATCTGAAAACTCCGCCTTCTCGCGCATTGCTGGTTCAGCTTATCGAACGCGCCGGGATTACCACGCGCGAACTACTACGCGAGAAGGGCACGCCTTACGCCGAGTTGCGCCTTGCCGACACGTCGCTTTCCGACGACGCGCTGGTGGATGCGATGATGGCGCATCCGATCCTCATCAACCGTCCGCTGGTAGTCTCGCCGCTCTGCGTGAAGCTCTGCCGGCCATCGGAAGCCGTGCTCGATCTGCTCCCGAACCGCCAACAGGGCGCGTTCGCGAAAGAGGACGGCGAGCGGGTAGTCGATGCCAATGGCGAACGGGTCGCCTGAACCATGTCCAGTGTCGCACCCGCTGCCGGCTCCGTGTCGGCCCGCCCAAGCATGGGGACGTTCGAGCGCTATCTGACTCTATGGGTGGCGCTGTGCATCGTCGCTGGCATCGGCCTCGGGCATCTGCTGCCCGGCCTATTCGCCTCAATCGCCTCGGCTGAGGTCGCGCGTGTCAACCTGATCGTCGCAGTGCTTATCTGGCTGATGATCGTGCCGATGCTGCTTAAGATCGACTTCGGTGCGCTCGGTTCGGTTCGCCAGCAGTGGAAGGGCGTAGGCGTCACCCTGTTCATCAACTGGGCGGTCAAGCCGTTCTCGATGGCGGCGCTCGGCGCGCTGTTTATCGGATGGCTGTTCGCACCACTGCTCCCGGCCGGCGAAGGCCCGTCCTACATCGCAGGCCTGATCCTGCTCGCCGCCGCGCCTTGCACAGCGATGGTGTTCGTGTGGTCCAACCTCTGCGAAGGCGATCCCGCCTATACACTGTCGCAAGTGGCCCTGAACGACGTGCTGATGGTCTTCCTCTTCGCGCCGCTGGTGGCGCTGTTGCTCGGCGTCGCCTCGATCTCGGTCCCGTGGGACACGCTGCTCATTTCGGTCGTGCTCTACATCGTCGTGCCGGTGATCGTGGCGCAGTTCGTGCGCCAATCGGTCCTCGGCCGTGGCGGACAACCCACGCTTGATCGGCTGCTTGCCCGGCTCGGGCCGGTATCGCTAATCGCACTGCTGGCGACGCTGGTGCTGCTGTTCGGATTCCAAGGCGAGCAAATCGTGGCGCAACCGCTGGTGATCGCACTTCTGGCGGTGCCGATCCTCATCCAAGTCTATTTCAACGCTGGCCTGGCATATTGGCTCTCGCGTCGGTTTGGAGTCGCCTGGTGCGTCGCCGCGCCGGCAGCACTGATCGGCGCATCCAATTTCTTCGAGCTGGCGGTCGCGGCGGCCATATCGCTGTTCGCCCTCAAGTCGGGCGCGGCCCTTGCGACGGTGGTGGGCGTGCTGGTCGAGGTGCCGGTGATGCTCTCGGTAGTGGCGATCGTGAAGCGGTCGCGCGGTTGGTATGAGCGGGGTGCGACTGCGTGAAGGGGCTGACCGTTGCCCGCTACAATCCCGACGCGCCGAGCGAACTGTCGGGCGTGCTCGACGCCGCTATGCTGCCGACCACCGATCTAATGAAAGTCTCCTGATGCCGCTGCGCCAGCTCCCCGATTCCGACAATCTACCGGCGCTCAATCCCGCCTATGTCCGCCAGCGGCCTGCGCTGGGGCTAGGGCCAGCCGATCCCGCGCCGCGCATTCTGCTTCTCTACGGTAGCTTACGCGAGCGGTCGTTCTCTCGATTGGCGGTGGAGGAAGCCGCTCGTCTGTTAGGCCTGTTCGGCGCGGAAACTCGGATATTCGACCCCGCCACGCTGCCGCTGCCCGATCAGGTCAAGGGTGACGATCATCCCGCCGTGCGGGAACTGCGCGAGCTGTCGATGTGGTCGGAAGGGCAAGTTTGGTGCTCGCCCGAACGCCACGGCCAGATAACCGGGCTGATGAAAGCGCAGATCGACCACCTCCCACTAGAGATGAAGGGGATGCGTCCGACGCAGGGGCGCACGCTCGCCGTCATGCAGGTATCGGGTGGGTCGCAGTCGTTCAACGCGGTCAACACGCTGCGCTTGCTCGGGCGCTGGATGCGGATGTTTACGATTCCGAACCAGTCCTCGGTCGCGATGGCCTGGAAAGAGTTCGACGAAGCCGGCCGCATGAAGCCGTCCAGCTACTATGACCGCATCGTGGACGTGATGGAGGAACTGGTGCGCCTCACAGTGCTGCTCCGCCCTCATACGGTCCAGCTCGTTGATCGCTACTCTGAACGGAAGGCGGCCGGCGCGCCAGTCGATCAAGAAACAGACCTCTCACCCATCGCAAGCAGGTCTCAGGCGCTTGTCCTTTGATATTCGCCAGCTTCAATATGCTGTCGCGGCTGCGGATCATGGCAGTTTCTACCGCGCGGCGCGCGCTCGACCTCGAAGAATCAACCCTAAGTCGCAACCTTCGGCCAACTCACGGAGAACAAATCCAGCGTCCACGGTGTATTATGGATAATGGCGTGATGATAGCGTCAATTCAAGTTTACAGATTTTTCTGTAATTCATAAGAGTCTATTTTGACTATATTTAAATAGCGAGATTGTTATTTCTATTTCTTGTCGGAGGTAGATGGCATGTTACAAGGCAAGACACTCATCGTGCTGGTTGCGTTGGTCATCGGGTTTGCCGGAGGGTTCGTCCTAAGGCCCATCATCATTCCAGCGCAGCAATCGGTGGCGGACGCCAACGCGGCGCCCATCGCGCCGACATCGACCGATGCACGCGGCACCCAGTATTTCTTGGTCCACATCGACGAGGCGCGGCAGGTCGTTACCGGATGCCGCAATGGTTCGGTGCGGGGTAGCGAATGCACCACCGCCGAGGAAGCGATTATCAAGGCCGATGCCCAGGAACGGCGCAAGCGATTCTTGGGCAACTGACGGCTATGCGCCAGAATAGTTTTTCGCGACCGCATCGTCAGAATGCGGTCAGGTTCATCCTGTAGGCGGCTAAGCTGACAATAACGATACTTCCGATCAGTCCAATGATCGGTGAGCTTGATGGCGCAGGCCGAAACTCGAACTGAATCATCGCCGGACCGGGACGATGTCACAAGTGGAGCGTTAAGGATGAGTGGGAGCCTGAAATCCGGACGCTACGGCAGCTTGAGCATCGCGCTGCATTGGCTGATGCTGCTGTTGATTGCGGTCGTTTATGCCTGCATCGAACTTCGCGGATATTATCCAAAAGGGAGTGACATCAGGGAAGGCATGAAAGCGTTGCATTTCATGCTGGGCCTGACAGTCCTGGCCTTGGTCATTATCCGCGTGATCGCCCGCATAGTGGGGACCACGCCTCGAATCACGCCTGAACCAAAGGCATGGCAACGCTTCCTGTCGCGTTCTGTCCACCTAGCATTGTATCTGTTCATGATTTTCATGCCCGTGGCCGGTTGGCTGGTTCTGAGCGCTTCGGGCAAGCCAATCCCGTTCTTCGGCCTCGTCTTGCCTCCGCTGATGGGAGAGAACAGCGATGCCGCCCACCAGATCAAGGAACTGCACGAAACGGTGGGGACTATCGGCTATTACCTGATCGGCCTTCACGCCCTCGCTGCACTCGTCCATCACTATGTCATGAAGGACGATACATTGCGCAGGATGCTGCCATGGCGCGCCTAGAACAGCCGGCCCGCGCCGCCGGGTCAGATCGCGTGGGGACCAAGCGATGAGCAGACTACGAACTCATCCTGAGCGCCACGCAGTGAGCCGCATCGGCTGGCTGCGCGCTGCCGTCTTGGGCGCCAACGACGGGATAGTGTCGACAGGGAGCCTGATCGCCGGTGTCGCTGCTTCCGGCGCGGATAAAGCCGCTATCCTGATCGCAGGCGTTGCGGCGTTGGTTGCCGGCGCAATGTCGATGGCGGCGGGTGAATATGTTTCGGTCAGTTCGCAGTCGGATACAGAGAAGGCCGATCTTGCGCTGGAAAAGCGCGAACTCACAGATCAACCCGATTTCGAGCGCCAGGAACTGGCGAATATCTACGTCGGACGAGGACTCGATGTCGATCTCGCCTTGCAGGTTGCCGATCAACTTATGGCCAAGGACGCTTTGGGAGCACATGCTCGCGACGAACTTGGCATCTCGGAAGTCTCGACTGCGCGCCCCCTGCAGGCCGCGCTGACTTCGGCGATCACCTTCAGCGCCGGAGCGGCGGCGCCCCTGGCCGTCATTGCGCTAGCCCCGCAACAGTTCCTGATCCCGCTAGTGATCGCCACGTCGCTGGTTTGCCTGGCTGTGCTCGGATTCCTCGGCGCCCAGGCGGGCGGAGCTGCACCTATCCGCGCCGTGATCCGAGTCACCTTCTGGGGCGCACTGGCGATGGCTCTGACGGCGGGTATCGGACGCCTTTTCGGGACATCTCTTTGAATTTTCGCATCGCATCGAGAAATCTCTACCGTCAGGGTGATTTCGGCCATGGGACGTATCGCGACGAGGGCCGATCATCTTCTCCCGAAGTGCAGCAGATATCCATGCGATTTCCGTCATTGTGATTGGAGAACGCAGGTCGAACACGACCGCGCCGGAACTCTAGACTAGAGAGTCGCCCCTCATGCGAGTGCTTATCGTCGAGGACAACGACCGACTGGCAAAGCTGATGGCCGAGGGGCTTCAGCGCCGTGGCTTCTCCTGCGACATCGCCGGCAATCTCACCGATGCGGACAGCGCCATGGATGGAGCGGCCTACGACGCGATCATCCTCGACCTCGGCCTGCCGGACGGTGATGGCGTCGACTGGCTTGGCGCAAGACGCCGCGCACAACATGTCGCACCGGCGCTCATCGTGACAGCGCGCGGCGCACTGGAGGACAGGGTTGCGGGACTCGATGGTGGCGCGGACGATTATGTCGTGAAGCCGATCGAGATCGAGGAACTCGCGGCTCGGGTCCGGGCGCTGCTGCGCCGTCCCGGTCCACGAGCGCAGACCGTGATCGAAATAGGAGCGCTAAGTTTCGACACGGCGGCCAGAGCGGCGCGCTACGAAGGTAATGAGATCGACTTGTCCCGCCGTGAAGCCGATCTTCTGGAACTACTGATGCGGCGCGCGGGCACGGTTGTCCGGCGCGGCGCCATCGAGGACGCGCTTTACAGCTTCAACGAGCCAGTCACGCCTAATGCGGTGGAAGCCGCAATGTCGCGATTGCGACGGAAACTCGACGAAGCTGGTGCGGGCGGAAAGCTGAATACGATCCGGGGCATAGGCTATATGCTGCGAGAGACAGCATGACACATCGGCGATCCGTTTCCCGGCGTCTGGCAAGAGGGCTCGGTCTGGTCGGATTGATCGGCTCGATCCTATTGCTCGCTGCCGTCGTCTTCTTCTACCGTCTTTCGTTTGTCGATCTCAGCGCGAAGCAGGCCACGGATCGCGCGATCCGCGAGATGCTCGAACATGTCGGTCTGCCGGTCCTTGTCCTGATGGTGCCAATGGCGTTTGTCGGTCTCAGGGTCATCCGACAGGCCTTCATGCCGCTGGAAGAGGCCGCCATGGAGATCGAGGCGGCGCGCGGGCATGAGCGCGGATACCGGATCGACACGTCGCGGATGCCTGCCGAAGCCCTGCCGTTCACGGATGCCGTCAACGATCTGCTCGCGCGGCTGGATGACGCTGCCACACGGCAGGAAGCGTTCGCCGCTGATGTCGCGCACGAACTGCGCACCCCGCTTGCGGTGCTGTCGCTCGAACTCGACCAGTTCGACCATACCGAGGCAAGTCGCCTGAAAGCCGATGTCGCGGCAATGCGACGGCTGATCGATCAATTGATGCTGCTCGCCCAGATCGACGCGGCGGCGGCGGCGCAACTGGCACCCGAGGCCGTGCCGTTGACCGATGTAGCGACCGATGTCGTTAGCCTATTGGCGCCGGGTGTGATCGCGGCCGGCAAGACGATCGCCCTGGAAGCCGGGGCGGAATCGCCGATCGTGCGCGGCCGGCGCGAAGCGATAGCGGCGGCGCTCCGCAATCTGGTGGAGAATGCGGTGCGCGCAACGCCTGCCGGTGGCGCCGTGCAGGTGTTCGTCGGCCCTGGGTGTGCCATCCGGGTCAAGGATCAGGGGCCGGGCCTGTCTTCCGATCGGCTGCATGATCTGATCCGGCGCCACAGCCGCGCCGACCATGCCAGCAAGGACGGCGCGGGCCTCGGGCTCGCGATCGTCGAGCGAATCATGGCCGCGCATGGCGGCGCGCTGACCACCGATCCGGGCGCACGCGAACTGACATTGCGGTTCCCGGAGAATAGCTGAATCTCCTCGCCGTCAGGGAGCCGTCAGTTTGTCCCTCTAGGCGAAGGGCATGAACAGCCGAGCCTATCTTTCCATTGGCGCCATAGTAGCGGTCGGCATCGTATCCGGCCTGTGGTGGATCGCTGCTGACTCGAACGCGCCGGCACCCCCTGCGGCGCGGCCGGGGACGGTTCAGGCAAATGCTGGAGCCGTCCCCGGTGATCTCAGGGTGGACGGCAAGCAGGCGGCACAGCTTGGTATCCGGCTGGCTCCTGCGGTCGCCGTTGAAGACGCCCCGCTGGCGACGGTGCCGGCGGTGATCCAGCCTCCGGCGAATGCGCGCGTGGCGGTGGCAGCGACCTTCCCCGGCGTGGTGATGCGCACGCTGGTCGTCGAGGGCGACACGGTGCGGCAGGGACAGCCGCTGGCGGTCATTTCCAGCCGCGAGGTGCTGATGATGGGCGCGGACCTGACGCGGGCAAATGCGCGCCTCGGAGTTGCTCGGTCGAATGCCGCCCGCCTGTCACAACTCAGCCGCGAGGGCATCATTGCCGGCGCTCGCGCCGACGAGGCCAGTGCGATGGCTGTGGAAACCAGCGCCGACGTTTCCGAGAAAGCGCGCATCCTGCGGATGGTCAACGGTCATGGCGCAAGCGGCAGCTATACGCTGACGGCGCCGATTGCAGGCCGCGTCACGACCGCCAGCATCCAGGCGGGAGGTTCGGTGGACGGGACGACCGCGCCTTATGTGATCGACGCGGCGAACCGTTACGAAGTGCTCGGCCAGTTGCCCGAGCGGCTGGTGGGGCTGGTCCACCCTGGCATGACCGTGCGGATCGATCCAGACATCAGGGGCCGCGTGACGGCGGTCGGATCGACCATCGATCCGGCAACCCGGTCAGCCAGCGTGAAGGCCGAGATCGCCGCCGGTCCAGGTATCGTGGCCGGGCGGGCAACCAGCCTGTCGATCGCCGGCCCAGCGCCTGCGGGTGCGGTTGGTGTGCCGGCTGCCGCAGTCGCCACGGTGAACAACAGGACTGTCGTCTTCGTCGCCACCACCGGCGGCTTTGCCATGCGCGACGTAGAGATCAGCGGGACGGGCGGCGGCCAGGCCGTATTGCTGTCCGGCGTGAAGCCCGGCGAACAGGTCGTCATCGCTGGCACGAGCGCGCTCAAAGCGCTCGCCCTGTCGCGGTAATCGGCCATGCTTCGCGCGCTGGTCGCCACGGCCCTATCCTATCGCCTGCTCGTTCTCGCTCTCGCCCTGACAGTGGCGGGCCTCGGCGCATGGGCATTCGTAAACCTTCCTGTCGATGCCTATCCCAATATCGCCCAGACGCAGGTCAAGATGATCCTGAAGGCGCCTGGTATGACACCCGAGGAGGTGGAGAGCCGCGTCATCACGCCGATCGAGATGGAGATGCTGGGTATCCCCAATCAGGCGATCCTGCGCTCGACCGCCAAATATGCCATCGCCGATATCACCATCGACTTCACCGATGGGACCGACATCTACTGGGCACGCCAACAGGTCGCCGAGCGCCTGTCCGGCGTGCTGGCCGACTTGCCGGCTTCGGTCGGCGGCGGTCTCGCCCCGATTTCGACGCCGCTGTCCGATATCTATATGTTCACGATCGAGGGGCCGCTCAGCCTCCAGCAGAAACGCGAACTGCTCGACTGGACGATCCGGCCCGCGCTGAGGACCGTGCCCGGCGTCGCCGACGTCAATGCGCTCGGCGGCTATGTGCGGACCTTCGAGGTCAGGCCCGATCCGGTGGCGCTGGCCAGCGCGAAACTCTCTATCGCCGACCTGCGCGGCGCGATCGAGAGCGGAAACCGCAATGACGGCGCGGGACGACTCACCAGCGGCGAGGAATCGCTGATCGTGCGCGCGGTCGGTGCGATCCGCACGATCAACGACCTGCAGTCGCTTGTGATCGCCAGCCGCGACGGCCGCATCATCCGTCTGGGCGACGTCGCAGCAGTCGGGACCGGCAGTCTCACCCGCTATGGCGCGGTCACCAAGAATGGCAAAGCCGAGGCGGTCGAAGGGCTGGTGATCGCCCTGCGCGGCGCCGATGCCCGCATGGTCGTCGATGGCGTGCGCGCCCGGCTGGCGGAGCTTGAGAAAACCCTGCCGGCCGGCACCCATGTCGATGTCTTCTACGACCGATCCGATCTGATCGGGCACGCCGTCGGCACGGTCGAGGAAGCGTTGCTCGAAGCCACGATCCTCGTGGTCGTCCTGCTCATCCTGTTCCTGGGCGACTGGCGGGCCGCCGCGATCGTGGCCGCGACCCTGCCGATGGCGGCGCTCATCACCTTCCTGTTCATGCACGGCATGGGCCTGTCCGCCAATCTGATGAGCCTGGGCGGACTCGCCATCGCCATCGGCATGCTGGTCGATGGCGCGGTGGTGGTGGTCGAGAATATCGTCGAGCGGCTCGGGCGTCCGCATGAGGAAGGCCATCCGCGCCTCAATCAGATTTTCCAGGCGTCAAGCGAGGTCATCGTGCCGGTTTCGGCCGGTATCATCATCATCGCACTCGTGTTCCTGCCGCTGCTTGCGCTCCAGGGACTTGAAGGCAAGCTGTTCGCGCCGGTGGCCCTCACCATCGTCTTCGCGCTCGCCGGATCGCTGCTGCTGGCGCTCACGCTGGTGCCGGTCCTGTCGTCGTTCGGACTCAAGAGCGGCCATCATGGCGAGCCGTGGATCATGCGCCAGCTCTCACCGCGCTATCATGCGCTGCTGGCGACCGCGTTCGCTCACAAGCGGGTGGTCTATGGCCTGGCGGCGGCGGGCCTGGTGATCGCCGGCATGGCCTATGGCGCGGTCGGCAAGACCTTCATGCCGACGATGGATGAGGGCTCGGTGATCGTCCAGCTCACCAAGCTGCCTTCGATCAGCCTCGACCAGTCGGTGAAGGGCGACCTGGCGGTGCAGCGCGCGCTGCGCGCCGTGCCCGAGGTGCAGGATGTGATCGCCCGCGTAGGCTCCGACGAGATCGGCCTCGATCCGATGGGGCCGAACGAGACCGACAGTTTCGTGCGCCTGAAACCGCAGTCCGAGTGGCGCGGCGACAAGGACTTCGTGGTCGGCGAGATGCGCAAGGCGATCGAGGGACTGCCCGGCATCCAGCCCAGCTTCACACAGCCGATCGAGATGCGTGTGTCGGAGATGTTGACCGGCGCGCGCGGCGATCTTGCCGTCAAGATATTCGGCCCGGACCTGGCGACGCTCGGTGATCTTGCCGGGCAGGTCCAGCACGCGCTCTCGGGCATAAGCGGCGCCTCGGAAGTCCTGACCGTCGCCAATGACAGTGTTGATTATCTTCAACTCGACATCGATCGCGCGGCCGCCGGACGCTTCGGGATGCCGGTCGACCAGATGCAGGATGCGCTTCGCGCTCAGGTCGAGGGGGTTCGGGCCGGCATCGTCGCCGAGGGACAGAAGCGCGTGCCGATCGTCATCCGGGGTGACGAGAGCCTGCGCTCCGATCCCGCCCGTTTCGCCGACCTGCAATTGCGCACGCCGGACGGAGGGTTGGCGCGCGTCAGCGACATGGCTCGGGTCGAGACGACACAGGGTCCGGTCAAGCTCGATCATGAGAACGGCTCCCGCTTCGCGCTGGTGCAGGCGTTCGTTTCTGGCCGCGACCTGGTGGGCTATGTCGATGAGGCCAAGGCGGCGGTCGCCGCAAAGGTGAAGCTGCCGGCCGGCTACCGCATCGTCTGGGGCGGCCAGTTCGAGAACCAGCAGCGCGCCTCGGCCCGGCTGATGCTCGTCATCCCGGTGGCGCTGCTGCTGATCTTCTTCGTGCTGCTGGCGACGCTGCGGTCGCTGCGCGCCGCGATCCTTATCCTGCTCAACATTCCGTTCGCGATGGTCGGCGGCGTCGTCTCGCTCTGGGCTTCGGGCGAATATCTCTCGGTGCCCGCATCGGTCGGGTTCATCGCTTTGCTCGGCATCGCCGTTCTCAACGGTCTCGTGCTGGTGGCCTATTTCCGTCAACTGCTGGCCGAGGGCTACGGCATGGCCGAGGCGGTCCGGCAAGGCGCGGAGCGCAGGCTACGGCCGGTGCTGATGACCGCCAGCATCACGGCCTTCGGCCTGGTGCCCTTGCTGTTCGCCAGCGGCCCCGGATCGGAAATCCAGCGTCCGCTCGCCATCGTCGTCATCGGCGGCCTCATCACGTCCACGCTGCTGACGCTCGTGCTTTTGCCCATCCTGTTCGAGCGCTTTGGCGAGAGCGCCGGGAAACCCGAAAATGCCTGACCTGCTTCTGACCTTCCATTGTGCGATCCGGGATACGGAGACGATCGTGGAAGCGATCCGCACCGTCGCGCGGGCGCCGATCCACGTCCGGGAAGAGGCGGTGCGTGGCCGGGATTTCAGCGACGCGCGAACCGCCGAACAGGTGACGGGCAATCTTCGGCGAAGTGCGGTCGAACTCATCATCGCGGACACTGTCCAGGAAGATGTGATCCGAGCGGTGACGGACTCACGGCGCGAACGGCCGGTGCGCTGGCACGCCCTGCGGGTCGTCAGCCACGGGAGGATCGCATGAGAGCGTCCGTGCTGGCCCTGGCCATGGTGCTGATGCTGGCGCCGGGCACACTCCACGCCCAGCGCGCCGACCTGCCGCCGGTCGAGAAAGTCAACGAAGCTCTCGACAACCATCCAACCGTCATGGCGGCGGCCGCCCGGGTCGAAGCCGCCCGCGCGCGCGGGGACATGCTGCGCAGGGGCACCCATGAAGCGACGATCGCGGGCAGCTATATTCGCCGCAGCGTCGACCGCGAAGGCGGCTATGACGAGTTCGACGCGACCCTGTCCCGCCCGTTCCGCCTTCCCGGCAAGGCTGCGCTTGACCGAGAATCTGGCGCGCTGGGCGTCGAGGTTGCGGAAAACCAGATGGAGGATGCCCGCCACCAGGCCGCGTTGGTCTTGTCTGGACTCTGGCATGACTGGCTGACCGCCGGCAGCCATTATCGCAACGACCTCGACACGGTGCGCTCGCTGGAAGCGGCGCTGACCGCCTTGCGGCGCCGCGTCCAGCTCCGCGATGCTTCGGCGCTCGATCTCGACCAGGCTTCCGCTGCGCTGGCGCAGGCGCAAGCCCAGGCCGCTGCATCGCTCTCTGCGCGCGAGCAGGCGCGCGTGATCCTGGTCGCGACGTTTCCAGAGATACCGCTTCCTCCCGAGCCGGCTGAACTGGCCTTGCCCGAACGGCCGCTACAGAATCTCGAAACCATGCGGGCGCTGGTCGTCGAGCGCAGTCACGAGATTCGCGCCGCCGATCGCGAGGCACAGCGGCTAGCCGTCGTTGCGCGGCGGGTTCGAGCAGACCGGATCGCCGATCCCTCCTTTGGTGTCCGCTTGTTCAGCGAGCGTAGCGGCATGGAGCGAGGAGCAGGCGTGGTGGCATCCATCCCGCTGGGCGGTGGCTATCGCCGGGCAGCAGCCGATCAGGCTTCGGCCGAGGCGAACGCCGCCCGTCTTGAACTCGCCAATATCCAGCGATCGGTCGCGGCCATTGCCGACGCGGACCTGTCCAACGCACGCACCCGGCTGGAGGCGTGGCGAAGCGCGCAGGCATCGGCACAGAGCGCATCCGACGCTGCCGGGAGGACGGAGCGTGGTTATCAGCTAGGCCAGATTGATCTGGTCGATCTGCTCTATGCTCGTCGGCAGGCGAACGACGCCCGCCGATCCGAGATTGATGCGCGATCGGAAGCATCGCGGGCGCTGCTGAAGTTGCAGATCGATTCCCACAGCATCTGGGTTCCCGAGGGCGACCATGATTGAGGCGTGCGTCGTTCGTGGGCGTGAAGCCACGCCAAGGATCGTGCCCGTTTGACTATCAAGCAAAGTATCCTTTCAGGAAGGCTCTTGATCGAAAAGACGCGCTAACAAAAAGAATAGAGGGCTATGCGTGCCGTTCGACATTCGTCAGCTTCGCTACGCCATAGCGGCGGCAGATCATGGCAGTTTCTACCGAGCGGCGCGCGCATTGGATGTCGATCAATCGACACTTAGCCGGAGCATTCTCAAGCTGGAGCGCGTGGTCGGGGTGAAGATATTCGAGCGATCCCGCGCGGGCGTCACCATGACGATCGCGGGGCGTCAGCTCGTCCGCAGCGCCCGGCCGATGGTGGCAAGCGCCGACAAGCTGGTGGCGACCATGCGGGCGGCGGGGCAAGGCCGCGCCGGCGGGCTTATGGTCGGGCATTACAGTTCGGTCTCCGCCGGAAACCTGCGCGCGACCATGTTGGGCTGGCGCAACGCGCATCCCGATGCCGATCTAGATGGCGTGGAAGCGGACCGGCGCGCGCTGTTCGCCGGGCTCGATACCGGCGAGATCGACATTGCGATCCTGTTGGGCGACGCCAGCCATGACGGGTTCCGGCACGAATCGCTCTGGAGCGAGCGCGTAATGGTCGCGCTGCCGGCCAATCATCCGCTGGCCGAGCGTGACCTGCTCCACTGGACGGACCTACGGCGAGAGCGGTTCCTGCTTACGGCCGCCGATCCCGGCCCGGAAATCCGAGACATGCTGCTGGGCCGCCTGTCGCTCGTCGGTGTCCAGCCGGACATCAGGATGCACCATGCCAGCCGCGAGACGATCCTAAGCATCCTAGGTGATGGGCTCGGCCTATCGATCGTCTGCGAGGGCGGGACGGGCGCGCGCTATCCCGATGTGGTTTACCGACCCGTTCATAGCGAACAGGGGCCGGTGCTCATCGGCTATTCAGGATACTGGCGGAGAGACAACGGCAATCCCGCGCTGCGGCGATTCCTCGCCTTCGTGCGCGACCGCTATGCGCTATCCTTCGACATCCCCTGACGCTGGCTCTTGGTGAACGCCCGGTCAGTCGCCATGAATCGCGCTAGCATCGGGGCGACCAGCTTCTCCGGCGTCACAGCTTCGCTGCCGGTTTCAGTGGCCAGCGCAGCGGCATAGGCGACGAGATCGCGGTGGACGGCCGCAGGCAGCTCCACCGCCAGCTTGACGGGCCGGTCGTCGGCGAGCGGCCCGAGCTTCAACTTGGTCATCGCGTTGCTCCGATAGGTTCGAGCACGAGATCGCGCGTGATGACCACGCGCAGGGGGTGCCCCGGCCGGATCGTGAGCGTCGGCTGCACGTTGAGCTGCCGCCGCACGATCTGCTGGCCCGTCTGATTGATGGTGTCCTGTGAGCCTCGCCGAAGGGCGCGGGTCAGGTCGTCCTCACCGTCCGCACCCAGCTCGGTCCCGACACCGACCAGCGTCGAAACGGCCGCCGCCCGTAGCAGGTTGCCCCAATGCTGGTTCACGCGGTCTTGCAGACCGGCGAATCCGGCTCCGTCCGCGCCGGGTTGGCGCTCGAGAACGATCGAGCGTCCGTCCGGCATGATGAGCCGATCCCAGGCGAGCAGCACGCGGGTCTGTCCGGCGGCGATCTCGCTGTCATACTCGCCGATCAGCCGCGCGCCCTGCGGGATGAGGAGGATGCGCCCGGTGGGGCTGTCATAGACATTCGCCGTCACCTGCGCGGTGATCTGGCCGGGGAGGTTCGAACGGACGCCCGTGATGAGCGCAGCCGGGATGATGCTGCCGGCCTGAACGATGTTGGGCGATGCCGGCGCTGTCAGCCGCTCGACGCTGACCGTGCGTTGGTTGGACGCCTGCGCCATGAAGGCGCGCTTGCCGGCCTGGTCGCCTTGCGCCGCCTGCTGGGCCGGTTCCTGCGCGGAAGGCGCCGGCAAGCCCGGCATCGAGACCGGCTCCGCACCCGCACGCGCGCCGCCGCTGCCGAGAAAGACCGAGCTGGTGCGGGCCGCATCGCGTTCCTGCGCCGCGCGCTGCCGGGCGGCTTCCGCCGCTTGCGCGCGCGGATCGGGCGGACCTGGCTGCGCGCCGATCGGCGGCACGGGCACGTCCTCGCCGCGCTGCTGCGCCGACACGATCGGGCGGCCGAGGTCGCCGGGAAGCGGCGGGCCGAGCCGGGGCGCCTGCGCATAATCGCGCGGGCCGGACGTGATGGTCTCGGCGGTGGCGCGGCTGTCGGTGTTGTAGAGTTCCTGCGCGGCCCGATCGCCCGGCGGTTGCAGCGCATAGATCAGCGAACCGCCGATACCGAGGCCGGCGGCGACGCCGACGACGGCGAGCGCCTTGCGGGAGAGCCGCATGACGCGGGGTGGATCGCCGCGAAGCTGGAACGCGGCGGGATCAGGGCGAGCGGGCTGCGGCTCCGGCCGTGCTTCGGCTGGCGCATCGTGGCTGTCAGTCACGGCCGCCCCCTCCGGCGCGTCTCCGCGCCGTCGCGCACGATGCGGACGCGCTGTTCACTGCGGCGGTCGCCCAGGCGCAGCTCAGCGGCGGCGAAGAGCCGATCAACCACCATGTAGCGACCCTGCACGCGGTAATTGACCAGCTCGGCGTCACCGCTCGCGCCGGTCACGAACAGCGGCGGCATTTCGCCCTGCGAGATCCCGGCCGGAAACTCGATGAAGACCTGCCGCCCGTCGTCGAACGCGCGGGCCGGCGCCCACGGCACGCGGTCGCCCTCGATGCGGTAGCGGAAGTTGAGCGCCGTTACGTCCACGCCGGTTGCGGCTGGCGCAGCAGCGGCGGCAGCCGCATTGCGACCTTGCAAGGCGATCAGCGCGTCCTGCGGATAAGTCCACGATACCGACGCCATGTAGGTCGCAGGCGTCGCGCGCAATTCGAGGTGATAGGTTCGGCGGTCGGTGTTGACTACGATGTTGGTAACAAGATCGGGCCGTGTGGGCTTCACTAGGATGTGCACGCGCGCGGTTGCGCCGCTGCCGCTCACCGTATCGCCAATGATCCACCGCACCGTGTCGCCGGCCGCTACCGGACCCGGCCCGACGAGCTGTTCGCCTTCCTGCAAGGCGATGTCCGTCACCTGACCGGGCGCGGTATAAACCTGATAGAGCGCGCCTTCGGTCCACGGGTATTGCTGGATTGCGTTCAAGAAGCCGTCGCGCGCCGGCTGGATGCGCGCAGCGTCGTTGGCGTCGCCGACACGGCGGCGCGGATCGGCGGGCTCTGGCGGTCGCACTCTCTCCATTACCGGCTTCAACTGGCCGGGCAGCGGCAACGGCTCTGGTATCGTCACGATCTCGACCGCGCGGGGCGGGTCGGCCGCAGGCGTCGCCACGATCGCAGGGGGCGGATCGTCCAAAGCGATTACGGGCGGCCTGGCCGACGTGGTGGCGCAGCCGGCGAGCGCGGATGCGGAAACGAACAGCGCGGCCGTGGCTGCGCGGCGGATGGGTATGCCGGTCATTGCGACAGCTCCTTCGACCAGTTGAGGGCGTTGACGAAGACGCCGAGCGGATTCTTGCGCAGGGCGTCGGGGGTGCGTGGCGGCTGCACGACGATGGTCAGGATCGCCGACCAGCGCTCGGTGGCGGCGAGGCTGCCGTCCTGATAGCGGCGCTCGATCCAGGCGACGCGGAAGCTGTCGGGCGATGCCCGGATGACGCTGGACACGTCCACCGCGACCTGCACGCGGCCGACATTGGCGAACGGGTCGTTGGCCCGCGCATAGTCGTTCAGCGCGAGCGCACCGCGATCGGTCGTGAAGTCGTATGCCCTTAGCCAGTTTTGCCGGACGATCACAGGATCGGCCGGGATCGCGCGGACCTGCTCGATGAAGCGGGCGAGATGGAATGCGACCTGCGGATCGGTCGGGCGGTAGCCGGCCTCGGCCGGCGCGACCGCTTGGGCCTCGCCCAGCCGATCGACCTGCACGACCCACGGGACGATATGGCCGCGCGTCGATTGCCAGACGAGGCCGCAGGCCAGACCGCCGGAAAGCGCCAGCGTGCCGAAGAAGGCGAGCCGCCAGTTCTTCGCCTGCACGCGCGCCGAACCGATTCGGTCATCCCATGCCTGCGCCGCGCGCTGATAGGGTGTGGCCGGCTCGGGCGTTTGGCCGTAGCGGATGGTCGGTCGCTTGAACATGGATCAATCCTTTTGGCTGGTGTCGACGGATGCGCCGCTGCCGCCGCCATCGCCGGAGCGCAGCGTGTGAGCGGCGATGGTCGCGCCGTGGGTCATGGTCTGGCGGTTCTTCATCGCGGACGCCCAAGGGGGCGCGCCGTCCGGCGCGTCCGGCGAGGGCGTGGAGCTGCCGCCTGAAATGGTCCCGCCGGTGGCGGTGACGGCGGCGCGGCCGCCCGAGCGGTAGCTGTCCTTCAGCGAGGCGGCCGCCTTGCGAAGCGGTGAGATGGCGGCGCCAACGGCGGCTTGGCCGACGCCGCCAGCGCCGCCGGCAACGGCTGCCGCGCCGGTTTTACCGGCTGAACCGAGCGCATAGGCGCTGTTGGCCGCGCCCGAGGTGAAAGCGGCGCCTCGCGCGGCGCCGCCGACCGCGCCCGCCGCCGCGCCGACGCCGAGGCGGGCCGCAGCGGCGCCACCGGCCAGCGCGCCGCCGGCTGCGAGCACGGTTCCCGCTGCGGCCCCTGCGCCAAGCGCCTGGCCACCGGAGACGATGCCGTTGGCGATCGACGGGCCGAAGATGCCGAGGCCGAGAAGGCACAGTGAGGCGAGCGCGACGGCCAGCGCATCTTCGATGCTCGGCTGCGCGCCGCCGAATCCGGCGCGGAACTCGTCGAACAAGGTCGAGCCGATGCCGACGATGACGGCGAGCACCAGCACCTTGATGCCCGACGAGATCACTAGCCCCAGCACGCGCTCGGCCATGAAAGCGGTTTTGCCGAACAGGCCGAACGGGATAAGGACGAAGCCGCAGAGCGTCGCCAGCTTGAACTCGATCAGCGTCACGAAGAGCTGGATCGCCAGAATGAAGAAGGCGAGGATGACCAGCAGCCAGGCGATCAACAGCACTGCAATCTGGATGAAATTCTCGAAGAACGCGACCCAGCCCATAAGGTCGGAGATGGATTCGAGAATAGGTTGGCCCGCTTCCAAGCCTACCTGCGCGACCCGGCCCGGCTGAAGCAACTCGGCGGCGGTGAAGCCGGTGCCCGACGCTCTCAGCCCGAGCCCGGCGAAGCTCTCAAAGACGATGCGTGCGAGGCTGTTCCAGTTGCCGATGATGTAGGCGAAGATGCCGACGAACAGCGTCTTCTTGACGAGGCGCGCGATGATGTCGTCGCCTTCACCCCACGTCCAGAACAGCGCGGCCAGGGTCACGTCGATGACGATCAGGGTGGTGGCGATGAACGCCACCTCGCCGCCGAGCAGGCCGAAGCCGCTGTCAATATAGCGGGTGAAGACATCCAGAAAGCGATCGACGACGCCGGTGCCGCCCATATCAATTCTCCTGGCGGTTGGCGCCATCGGCGATGCGCGCAGCGGGACGCGCGCCGGGAGCGAGGAAACGGCGGCGGTTCTCGGCCCAGGCGCGCAGGCAATCGGGGTCGCTTGCCCCGGCCGCGCCGATCGACTGGCAGCGGCGCAGCTCGATCAGCAGCGGGTCCGTCGCCGATGTCTCGGCGACAGCCGCCGGCCCCGCGCGCGGTGGTTCGGGCGCGCGGCTCATCTCGATCGCCGTCATCGTGATGGCGATGGCGATGAAGATGACGGCGCCGATGCGCGCGAGGAGCTTGCTGTCCACGGGCGTCAGTCGTGGAACATGCGGGCGTTGCCCGGCTGATACCCGGTGGACCGCGTGAGGAAACGGCGGAGCCGCTCGCGGCTTTCGGCTTCGACGGCCGCGTTGCGCGCCGAGTCCAGCGCCTGCGCCCGGCCCTGCGCGGCGAGCAGTGCCGTCAGGTCCGCGAGCTGCTGCGATTGCAGCGCGAGAAGCTGGTTGCCCGCCTGCGCGGCCTGAAGCGCGCCCGTCGCCGATTGGCTGGATGTGACCAGGCCGTCCATCGTCGTGCGCGCGCCGTCGATATTGCCGACGACGCCGGCCTGAACGCGAAGCGCGTCCTCGAACGCGCCGACGCTATCCTCCCAACGCGCATTGGCGTTGGCGACCATCTGCGCGTGGGTGCCGGTGAGCGCCGCGCCCTTGTAGCGGCCGTTAAAGACCTGCTGGACGTTCTGCACGTCATAGGCGATGCGCTGCGCCTCGCCGAGAAGCTGCTGGGTGCGCTGCACCTGTTGCTGCAACTGCTGGAGCGAGCTGAACGGCAGCGACGCCAGATTGCGCGCCTCGTTGATGAGGCTGGTCGCCTGCTGCTGGATTTGCTGGATCTGGTTGTTGACCTGCTGGAGCGACCGCGCGGCCGTCAGCACGTTCTGCGCATAGTTGGTGGGATCATAGACGATCCCGCCGAACTGAGCGTGCGCCGGCGTGGCGGCGGTGATGCCGATCATGCTCGACGTGGCGATGGCGCCGGCCAGCATGGCACGACGCAGGATATTGGGTTTCATGGGGTCATGTCCTTCAAGGCAGGGGGGAGCTGGCCGACATCTTCCCGGCGGCCGGCCAGCGGATCGGGTTGGGGTTCGGGAAGAAGATCGACCGCCCAGGCCAGGCCGCGATGGCGCAGCCATTCGGCGGCGAAGCGCTCGCGGCCGTGGGTCTCGACCAGCTCGGCGATGCGGAGCTGGTCGGTCTTGGAAGAAGCGGCGGCGAAGGCCAGCGCGACCTCTCCCAGCCCCAGCTCGAACAGCCGGTTGCCGCGCCGCGACTGGCAGTAATAGTCGCGCTTGGGCGTGGCCCGGCTGAGGATTTCGATCTGGCGGGCGTTCAGCCCGAACCGTTCGTAGATGGCGGCGATCTGCGGCTCGGCCGCACGTTCGTTGGGCAAGAAGATGCGAGTCGGGCAGCTCTCGATGATGGTCGGCGCGATGTTCGAGGTTTCGATGTCGGCGAGGCTCTGCGTGGCGAACACGACGCTGGCGTTCTTCTTGCGCAGGGTCTTAAGCCATTCGCGGAGCTGCGCGGCGAAGTCCGGGCTGTCTAAGACCAGCCAGCCCTCGTCGATGATGATGAGCGTGGGCGAGCCGTCCAGCCGGCCTTCGATCCGGTGGAACAGATAGGACAGCACTGCGGCGGCCGACCCGGCGCCGACCAAACCCTCGGTCTCGAACGCCTGCACCGACGCTTCGCCGAGGCGCTCGGCCTCGGCGTCGAGCAGCCGGCCCCACGGCCCGCCGATGCAGTAGGGCGCCAACGCCTGCTTGAGCTGTTGGCTCTGGAGCAGCACGGCGAGCCCGGTCAGTGTGCGTTCCGGCACGGGCGCGCTGGCGAGCGAGCCGAGCGCCGACCACAAATGCTCCTTGGCCTGCGGATCGACCGCGACGCCTTCGGACGCGAGGATCGCCGCCAGCCATTCGGCCGCCCAGGCGCGCTCGGCCGGATCGTCGATCCGGGCGAGCGGCTGGAGCTGCACGCCGTCGCCGGCCTCGTCGGCCAGCATCCCGCCGAGATCCTGCCAGTCGCCGCCCATGCCGATCGCCGCGGCGCGGATGCTGCCGCCGAAATCGAAGGCGAAGACCTGGCCGTTCTCGTAGCGGCGAAACTGCATCGCCATGAGGGCGAGCAGCACCGACTTGCCGGCGCCGGTCGGCCCGACGATGAGCGTGTGGCCGACATCGCCGACGTGAAGGGAAAACCGGAACGGGGTCGAGCCTTCGGTCTTGCCGTAGAGCAAGGGGGGAGCACCGAAATGCTCGTCCCGTTCCGGCCCCGCCCATACTGCTGACAGGGGGATCAGGTGGGCGAGATTGATAGTGGAAATCGGGGGCTGGCGGACGTTGGCGTAGGTGTGACCGGGGAGGCTCCCCAGCCATGCCTCGATCGCGTTCATGCCTTCGGGGATGACGGTAAAGTCGCGGCCCTGGATAACCTTCTCGACCAGCCGCAGCTTTTCCGCCGCAATGGCTGGATCGCGGTCCCACACCGTCACCGTCGCGGTGACATAGGCCATGCCGGCATAGTCGGCGCCCAGCTCCTGCAGGGCGGTGTCGGCGTCGGCGGCCTTGTTCGATGCGTCGCTGTCCATCAGGACCGACGCCTCGTTGGTCATCACCTCTTTCAGAATCGCCATGACGCTCTTGCGCTTGGCGAACCACTGGCGTCGGATGCGGCTCAGCAGCTTGGTCGCGTCTGTCTTATCGAGCATGATCGCGCGGGTCGCCCAGCGATAATCGAAGGCGAGCCGGTTCAGTTCGTCGAGCACGCCGGGGAAGGTCACGCTCGGGAAGCCGACGATAGTGAGCGTCCGAAGATGTTGGTCGCCGAGCTTCGGTTCGAGGCCGCCGGTCAGCGGCTGGTCGGCCAAGAGCGCGTCGAGGTGCATCGGCGTTTCCGGCACGCGGACGCTCTGGCGGCGCGTCGAAACCGTGCTGTGCAGATAGGTCAGCGTCTCGGCGTCATCGAGCCAGCGGACCTCGGGCACGAACCCTTCGACCAGGTTGAGCACCCGGTCGCTGCGGTCGGTGAAGCCCTTGAGCAGTTCCCACGGATCGACGCCGCTGGTGGACCGGCCCTCGTAGAGCCAACCTTCGGCGCGGGCGGCTTCTTCGGCCGGCGGCATCCACAGCAGGGTGAGGAAATAGCGGCTCTCGAAATGCGCGCCCTCCTCGCGGAATTGCTCGCGACGCTCGAACTCGACCAGCGACGACACGGGATCGGGGAAGTCGGACAGCGGATAGTCGAGCGCCGGGGTGCGCTGCGCCTCGACGAAGATCGCCCAGCCGGAGCCGAGACGGCGGAGCGAGTTGTTCAACCGCGCGGTCGTCGCGACCAGCTCGGCCGGCGTCGCGCTGTCGAGATCGGGACCGCGGAATCGGGCGGTGCGCTGGAACGAGCCGTCCTTGTTCAGCACCACGCCTTCGCCGACCAGCGCGGCCCAGGGCAGGAAATCGGGAAGGGTCGCAGCTTTGCTGCGATATTCACGCAAGCTCATCATGGCCGCATCCACGTCGGGTAACGGAGGTGGCGCCGGGCCACGTCCACGAATTGCGAGTCGCGGCGGGCGGCCCAGACGGACAGCCCGTGGCCGATCGCCCAGATGACGAGCCCGGCGATCCACAGGCGCAGGCCAAGGCCGATCGCGCCCGCCAGCGTCCCGTTGACGATGGCGAGCGAGCGAGGGGCGCCGCCGAGCAAAATCTGCTCGGTCAGCGCCCGGTGGAGCGGGGCAAAATAGCCCGCGATCGGTTCGCCATGATCGGCCCCGCCGTTCATGCGATCAGCGCTCCGCCGCCGAACGAGAAGAACGACAGGAAGAAGCTCGACGCCGCGAACGCGATAGACAGGCCGAACACGATCTGGATCAGCCGGCGCGAGCCGCCCGACGTGTCGCCGAAGGCCAGCGTCAGGCCGGTCACGATGATGATGATAACGGCAACGATCTTCGCCACCGGCCCCTCGATGCTTTCGAGGATGCTTTGCAGCGGGGCTTCCCACGGCATTGACGAACCGCCGGCATGGGCCGGAACGGCGAATGTCAACGCGATGACGCTGGTGGTGGCGGCGAGCATGGCGCGGCGTGCGCCATGCCGAAGGGCATGGATCATGGCAGGTCTCCGGCTTGGTGGTTGGTGAGGGGTGCGAGGCGGTAGTCGCCGGTCGCGGGGTCGAGCCCTTCGACGCGGGCCAGCTCGGTCAGCCGGCGTCCGTGCGCGTCGCGGACCAGCACGGCGATCAGGTCGATCGTCTCGGCTATGAGAGCGCGCGGAACGGTGACGACGGCCTCCTGGATGAGTTGCTCCATGCGGCGCAGCGCGCCGAGCGCAGTGCCTGCGTGGATCGTGCCGACGCCGCCGGGATGGCCGGTACCCCAGGCTTTGATGAGGTCGAGGGCTTCGGCGCCGCGCACCTCGCCGATGGGGATGCGGTCGGGGCGCAGGCGCAGCGACGAGCGGACCAACTCGGACAGCGACACCACGCCGTCCTTGGTCCGCATGGCGACGAGGTTCGGCGCGGCGCATTGCAGCTCGCGCGTGTCTTCGATCAAGACGATGCGGTCGGTGGTCTTCGCCACCTCGGCGAGCAGCGCGTTGACCAGCGTGGTCTTGCCCGCGCCGGTGCCGCCCGCGACGAGGATGTTGGCGCGGGTCTCGACGCCGTGGCGCAACGCCTCGGCCTCGGCCGCCGACATGAGGCCGGCGCGCGCATAGTCGTCGAGTGTGAACACGGCGACGGCGGGCTTTCGGATGGCAAAGGCTGGCGCGGCGACGATAGGCGGCAGCAACCCCTCGAACCGCTCGCCGCCTTCCGGCAGCTCGGCCGAAACGCGCGGCGATCGCGCATGAACCTCGACGCCGACATGGTGCGCGACCAGGCGGACGATGCGCTCGCCATCGGCAGCGCTCAGCGTTTCGCCTGTGTCGCTGACGCCCTCGCCCAGCCGATCGAGCCAAAGCCGCCCGTCCGGGTTCAGCATGACTTCGATAACGGCAGCGTCGTCGAGCCAGCCCGCGATCGACGGCCCGAGCGCAGTGCGCAGCATCCGCGCGCCGCGTGATTTAGCCTCGGATCGGATTGGGTGGATGGTCAACGACTGGCCCCTGCAAAGGACCGGGCGAACCGCCGCCCGGCTGTCGGGGCACATCAAGAGACGCAGGAAGACTCGGCTCGCAACAGCTACTTACGGGCGTAGTAGAGGGGGCGGCACATACGAGGACGACGGCGGAATGCCTCTCGTCGGCATTCCGCAGATACGGCAACCGAACTACGAAATGGCGATGCGCGCGTAGGCTTTCTTACGGATGCCGGTAATCGAGTCGATGGTTAGCGGCACTCGACTGTGAGGTGCGCCAACTCATGCACCGGCGCGAGACGGGCGCGGATCATGTCGCTCGTGACCCCACGCGCCGCGACGATGCTGACGATCGCAGCTTGTGCCTCCGGCCCGACGCGCCAGACGTGGAGGTCTGCGATCCTCGCATCGCCCGGTTCTTCGACCAGCTCGCGCACCTCCTCGGCCACATGCTCGTCGGTTCGATCCAGAAGCACTTCCGCTGTGTCGCGCATAAGCCCCCAGGACCAACGCGCGATCACGATTGCGCCGACGATCCCCATTACGGGATCCATCCATACCCAGCCAAGATAGCGGCCTGCCAAGAGCGCCGTGATGGCGAGAACCGATGTCAGAGCGTCGGCGAGCACATGCAGATAGGCTGAGCGCAGATTGTTATCGCCCGTGTGCGCGGCATGACCGTGATGATGGTGCCCATGATCGTGGCCGTGATGATGAGAATGGTCGTGGCCGCCCGACAGCAGGACGGCGCTGACCACGTTCACGGCCAAGCCGACGACCGCAACCCAAGTTGCCTCGCCGAACGCGACGTTGATCGGCTGGAGCAACCGGGTGACGGATTCGACGCCAATACCGACTGCGATCAGGCCCAGCGCCATTGCCGAGGCGAAGCCGGCAAGATCACCAACCTTGCCGGTGCCGAAGCTATATGCCGGGTTTCGGGCGTTCCGCTTTGCATAGGCATAGGCAAGCGCGGCAACCGACAATGCGCCGGCGTGCGTCGCCATGTGAAAGCCGTCGGCGAGCAGCGCCATTGACCCTGTGAAGTAGCCGGCGACGATTTCGCCCACCATCATCACTGCGGTCAGCGCAACCACCCAGCGCGTGCGGCGGGCGTTCTCATCATGTGCCGCGCCGAGTAAAACGTGGTCGTGAGTGTGCGCGTCGAGATCGGGCAAAGTCGCCATGAACTATCCTATTTCGAGTAGCGACGGATCACGGCGAGCAGCTCCTCCGCACCCGCCGCTCGTTCGGCATCATCAAGCCCAGGCCGAGACACGTGGGCTTCCAGATGCTCCGCTATGATCTCATCCAGCAGGCCGTTCACCGCGCCTCGGACGGCCGCAACCAGGTGAAGAATCTCCGAACAGCTCGCGTCCGCCTGCAACGCGCGGTCGATCGCACCGACCTGGCCTCCAATGCGGCGGACGCGGGCCAGCAGATCAGCGCTCGATGACTTGATGTGCGACATACCCCACCCCCCTATATGAACGGGGTTGGGTTGTCGAGTTTGTCAGCCGCAATTGGAGGCGGGAAAGCCAAGTGGTTCGCTAGTCTGGATCAGTCGCACTCTTCGGCCAGACATCTTCCGGTATCTCATCCAACAGCGTCTTGCCGCTGGCGAAGCGCCGGCCGAGCGTCTCGATGAAGCCCTCATAGCGTTTCCGCCCCTTCACCTGCGCCGCCGCCTGATCCTCATCAGGAAGCGGCGGTGTCACGGCCAACCAGAACCGGACGAACAGACTCAGCGCCTCGGTCGTCAGGCCAGTGTTGCGCTCAAGTCGCTGGACCTGACGCGACAGGCGATCAAGCCTGCGTGCGAACGCGGCTTCCATCCGGTCGGCGCCGTCCGGCGAAAGATAGGACGCCACTGCCGCCTCCACGATCGCGGAGCGGGAGATGCGGCGGCGGATCGCCAACTCATCGACCTGCTTGGCGAGCGCAGGCGGGAAATAGACGTTGAGCCGGGTTCGCATGGGCACGCTCCTACAAGTCGATGCCATCGCCCGGATCGAGCGACGCCTGCCGCGCGAGCCCTTGCATCCGGCGGCGCACGGCCGCTTGCCGGGCCGCGTCATCCTGTTCGTCATCGACGATCGAAAACTCCTGCGCGGGCGGGGCCGTTGTTTCCGGCGCAATGGCGATATGCTCGGGCAGCTCGGGCTCCCGGCGCAGCCCGCCATTGGCGGCGTCCTCGGCATCGCGGACGATGCGCGCGATTTGCTTCGGATCGGCGGATGCCTGCCGCCCGGTCCAGTCATCGGGCCTGACCCCGGCCGCCTCGGGCGCGGGCGCCGACGCGATCCGCTCGGACAGCCGGCGATCCTGATAATAGCGCGCCTTCTTTGCCCGGATCGGGTGGACGCCCGCCACCATGACTATCTCGTCGTCGGGCGGAAGCTGCATGACCTCGCCCGGCGTAAGGAGCTGGCGGGCGGTCTCGGACCGCGACACCATCAGATGCCCAAGCCACGGCGACAGGCGATGCCCGGCGTAGTTCTTCATCGCCCGCATCTCGGTGGCGGTGCCGAGCGCGTCCGACACGCGCTTGGCGGTGCGCTCGTCGTTGGTGGCGAAGCTCACCCGGACATGGCAGTTGTCGAGGATCGCGTTGTTGGGGCCGTAAGCCTTCTCGATCTGATTGAGCGACTGCGCGATCAAGAACGCCTTGAGCCCGTAGCCCGCCATGAACGCCAGCGCGGACTCGAAGAAGTCGAGGCGGCCGAGCGCCGGAAACTCGTCCAGCATCAGCAACACCCGATGGCGGTCGCCCTTTGGGGTCAGTTCCTCGGTCAGCCGGCGCCCGATCTGGTTTAGGATAAGGCGGATCAGCGGCTTGGTGCGCGAGATGTCGCTGGGCGGCACGACCAGATAGAGCGTCGCCGGCCGCTCGCCATCGACCAGATCCGATATGCGCCACTGGCAGGCCCGCGTGACCTGCGCCACGACGGGATCGCGGTAGAGGCCGAGGAAAGACATGGCGGTGCTGAGCACGCCCGATCGCTCGTTGTCAGACTTGTTCAGCAGCTCCCGCGCCGCGCTGGCGACGACAGGATGCACGCCCGCTTCGCCCAAGTGTGGCGTCGCCATCATCGCGGCCAGTGTCTGCTCGATCGTGCGCGCCGGGTCCGAAAGGAATCCGGCGACGCCAGCCAAGGTCTTGTCCACCTCGGCATAGAGGACGTGGAGGATCGCGCCGACCAGCAGCGAGTGGGAGGTTTTCTCCCAATGGTTTCGCCGCTCCAGCGAGCCTTCGGGATCGACCAGCACGTCGGCGACATTCTGCACGTCGCGCACCTCCCATTGGCCACGCCGCACCTCCAGCAACGGGTTGTAGGCGGCCGACTCGGCGTTGGTCGGATCGAACAGCAGCACGCGACCGTGCCGCGCGCGAAAACCGGCGGTCAGCATCCAGTTCTCGCCCTTGATGTCGTGGACGATCGCCGACGCCGGCCAGGTCAGCAGCGAGGGCACGACCAGGCCGACGCCCTTGCCCGAACGGGTCGGGGCGAAGCACAGCACATGCTCGGGGCCGTCGTGGCGGAGATAGTCGCGCGCGAGCTTGCCGAGCACAACGCCGTTCGGCCCGAGCAGCCCGGCCGCGCGCACCTCCCGCTCGCTCGCCCAGCGAGCCGAGCCATAGGTCTCGGCGTTCTTCAGTTCGCGCGCGCGCCACACCGACATGCCGATGGCGACCGCGATCGACGCGAACCCGCCGGACGCAGCGATATAGGCGCCCGTCAGGAATATGCGGGGCGCATAGGCGTCGAAGCTGAACCACCACCAAAAGAAAGCGGGCGGCGGATAAACCTGCCAGCCGAACGCCTCGAACCAAGGCGGCCCCAGCTCGGGCTGATAGGCGAGCGCGGCGGCGGTCCACTGTGTCGCGCCCCACACCCCGGCGAGCACGATCAGGAACACGATGATGATCTGGCCCCAAAGGATTTTGGTCGCGGACATGGGTGTCTCCTGTTTTCAGATGCCGAGGCCGCGCTTGCGGCCAAGCGTCCAGTCGATGCCGCCGCCGGCGCGGACCACGCCGGACACCTGACGGCCGAGTTGCTGTTCGAGGGTGCTGGCCCAGGGCACGAGTCGGAAGCCGAGCCCGTCGTCGATCATGGCAAAGCGGCCTGACGTGAGCGCGAGGCGTTGGCGCACGACGCCGGCGATCTTCTCGCCGGACGCGGGGGGGCGATAGGCAAGCCCGGTCTCACCCGCGATCTTCGCGCCAACCGCGTCCAGCTCGCGCTTGCGGAGCGTGTCGAGCATCCCGCGCTCGAACACCGTCCGCTCGCCGAAGCGGCGGGCTAGCCCTTCCTTGACGAGATGGTCGGTGCGCGCGTCCATCGCGCGCCGCACCTCGGCGCCAAACCCGCCATCCGCGACTCCGGCGCCGCGCTCGATCAGCCGATGGTCGAGCCAGGTCGCGCCGGGCGCTTTCACCTGTGCGGCGAGGTCGAGGTCGGACCGCGTTGCGACGATAAGCGTCGGCTTCTCTTCGCCGGACCGCCCTACCGCGCGCAACTCGACGATGCCGCCGAGCTTGGGGCTATGCTCCAGCGCCTCGATGCCCGGCAGGCGAACATGGTGGGTGCGCCCGTCCGTGCCGTCGATCACGGCATAGGCGGTGGCGGTCAGTTCGTCGTGCAACCCCTTGTCGATCAGCCTGCCGGCGATCGGCTTCTCGGGCGCGCTGGTGACGACGGCGTAGCTGTCGAGCGGCCGGTCCTGCCCCCGATCTTTGAGCGCCGCGCCGATCGTGCGGATGATGTCTCCGCGCGCGCCCAGCTCGCGCAGCTTCGCCCCCGCACCTTCCGCGACCGCCCATTGGCCGGTATCGCCCTCGGCTGCGAGCCCCATCGTTTCCAGATGCTGCAACCGGCCGATCATCAAGCGGCGGAGCCGCGGATCGTCGGGGCCGGGCCGCTCTGGGCGCAGGTCGATCACGCCTAGCTCGTCGGCGGAGCGCTGGATCTCGGAATCGAGCCGGGTCCAGCGCTCCGCCGTCACCTCGCGGTCGAGCGCGCGCTGCACCTCATGCTCGGGCTTCGGCCCTAGTTCGGCGAAGGCCAGGTCTTGCGCGCGCGAGCGGAGATTGTGGCTGATGTAGTCGCGGGAGATGACGAGATCGGCGCCCTGATCGGTAACGCCGCGCACGAGCAAGTGGACATGCGGATTGTCGGTGTTCCAGTGATCGACCGCAACCCAATCGAGCCGCGTCCCCAGGTCGGCTTCCATCTGGCGCATGAGGTCGCGCGTGTATTCGCGCAGGTCGGTCAGCTCGGCGGCGTCCTCGGGCGACACGATGACCCGGAAATGATGCCGGTCATCCTTGCACCGGTCGGCGAAACCGCGATCGTCGGCGTTGTCGCCGGCCGCGTCGAACATCCGGGTAGGCGAGCCGTCGCGGGTGACGCCCTCGCGCTTCAAATAAGCGACATGCGCGGACAGGGGCGCCGAGCGCCGGTCACCCCGGCTGCGGGTGGTCACGGGCAGCATCTTGACCATGACGCGCCGGCCCGAGCCGAACAGGCGACTGCGGGCGAAGGCGGTGCGTCCCCGCCCGAAGGTCGATTGCGCACCCCGGCGCGCTCCGCTGGCGCCGCCGCGCCGGCCGCCGCTGTGGATCGCGGCGACGCGCAGCACCTCGGCGACCAGGCCGCGGGCATTGCGGCCCTGCGCCTTGCTGCGCTTGGCCTTGCCCGGCCGGACGCGGAACTCGCTGTCCTCGCTCACGGCCGGGCCGCTTTCGGCCGAAAACGGCCTGTGGTGCCATTCGAGGCGCTGTTTTTGCTGGCTTTTCCCTTCCGCGCGGCACGCGCGCCGACCGACGCCCCCGCGTGAAGCCACGGAAAAGCCTTGGCTTTTCGGCTGAACGGGGCGCTGCTTATATCTTGCCCTCGTCTGTCCCTGCCGTTTTCCTCCTCCCCAGACACCTTGCTGCTTCGGACGGATGCGGGAAGCGACCGGGCAATCATTGCGGTCGGCCCGCGCGGGCGCGGGACACGAACAGCGTGTCGCGTGGCTGATTGACGGAAGGCTCGGCTGCGTGAACGTCGCCGGATGTCGGACGGTCGTTGGGTAGATCGGACGCGGCTCCTTGGCCGTCCGACTGTCCGGCGACGGCTTCCGAACCGGCGCTGGCAGTGCGAACGAACAGCGCCGCACGACGCCATGCGAAGGGATCAGGCGTTGCAGTCGCCGTCACCTCCACCGCGCCCGCCGTGCCGGTAATCGGCGCGAGCTGGGCGAGATAGCCGACCGTCTCGGGAGGCAGCGGACGGCCGCGCGACACGAAGTCGTCGTAGCGGTCCGGTCCCGCATTATAGGCTGCCAGCATCGCGCTGGCGTTGCCGTAGCGGTCGTGCATCTCGCGCAGATAGGCCGCACCCGCCATGATGTTGTCGCACACATCGAACGGATCGGGGCCGAGGCCGTAGCGGGTGCGCAGCGTGCCCCAAGTCGCGGGCATGATCTGCATCAAGCCCATCGCCCCGGCGCGCGAGACGGCGCGGGAATTGCCGCCGCTCTCGACGCGCATCACGGCCCATATCCACGCTTCGGGGATGCCGAACCGGCGCGCTGCCTCGGCGACATGACCGGCGTAAGGATGAACGGCCGCTAATCGCGCAGCCGGCATATCCTGCGCCATCGTCGGGGCAGACACAGCACCGCCGGACAGCAGGACGACGGCAACCACGACCACCGATCCGACTCCGCTCCGCCGCCAGCCTGCCAGCGTGCTCGCTGCGGTAAAGGGTGCGCGCGCAGCGCCGGCCTTCGGCCGCCCTTGACCTTCGCTGCGCGCCCCGGCCGGCCTGCGACCGAGCGGGACGAAGGGATGAGACGGCTTTCCCGCGAACAAAGGGATGGGTGGGAAGCGCACGGGATCAGTCCTGCTCACGCGACTTCGGCTGGCGGTTCCAGCGCAGCGACCAGGCCGACTTGTCGCCCATGCTCTGGAAGAGCGCGGCGCGGATCGGCTGCGCGAACGCGGGATCGTCGATGCGCAGTGAGACGTAATCCCCGGCGCGTTCGCCGGTCTCGTTCCAGCCGGCACCGATCTCCGGGCCTTCGCCGCTATCGCCGCGGTGGACGCGCCAGTCCGGCGCCTTATCGGCGTCGCTCTGCTCGGCCGGAACGATCGAGATACGGATGTCGAGCGTCGCCGTCTCGATGATGCCTTCGTAGCCATTGGCGGTGCGGAAGAAGCTGCCGATCTGCATGATGATCTCCTTTGGGTTGGCGGGCGGTGAAGCGGGTCAGCGCCAGACGAGCGGCGCGGTCGGGGAATCGCGGGTGAGGATCGGGATGGCGCGGCCGAGCACGGCCGAGGCCGGAAGCGGCCCGAAATAGCGGCCGTCCATGCTGTCGGCGCGGTCGGGATTGAGCATCAGCAGCTCGCCGGCGCGCAGCGTGCGGCAGCCTTGCCAAACCGGCAGCGGACGGCCTCGGCCGTCACGCTGCCGAGCGATGACGAAGGGCAGCCCATCGATGCTCACCACTGCGTTGATGCGGCACACCATCTGCCCCGGCCGCGCCGTGACGTGCTTCAACAGCGGCACGCGCTCTCCGAGATAGCCGCGCTCCGCAAGCCAATGCGCCAGCGCCGGTGGCGGCGTCACGGCGACCAATGCACCGTTCGGCGGATCGGGAAGCGGCTCGATCCGATAAAGCCCGATCGGCACGCTCGCGCTGGCGTTCCAGACGATGCGCGGGAGCGGATCGAACACCGCCACGGCGAGGAACGACGCGCCGAACAGCGACGCGGCGGAGGCCGTCGCAACGGCCCATCCACGGCGGGTCATCGCTCGATCTCCCGGCGTTTGAGCCACGCGCGATGGCGCTCCAGCGTGTAGGGGCGCGGCTGATGACCGGCGGCGATACGGTTGGCGACGTGTCGCCAATGGTCCGGCGCGGCGTCACAGGGATCGACGTCGGCCGCCTCGGTCGCGTCGATCGCGGCGAGCACTTGGCTGACCTTGGGCCAGCCCTCGATCTTGAGCAGGATGTCGCCGCCAGGCCGGACGAACGGCAGCGTCGTGAACGGCTCGCCCGCGTTGACGGCGCGCACGATGTCGATGCGCGAGCTGACCGTGCCATAGTCGTTCGCCGCCCAGCGAACGAACGCGAAGATCGCGCCGGGACGGAAGCGGACGATGCGGCGGCGGCGATCAACGATCTCGTCCACCGCGACCCGGCCGAACCTGATCCAGTGCTCAATCCGCTTCTCGATCCACGTCAGCTCGACGCGGGTCATACCGTCTTCGGACGGCTGGCGGTGCCGCATAGGTGACGGCGGGACGGTCATCGCCGGCTCCGGGCGATGGCCGAATCCGCGCGCGGCATGAGGTCGTTCTGGCCCGGATCGGACGTCGAGTGCTTAATGCCGATGTCGGCCCAGGCGCGCAGGTCATCGACCGAATAGACCACCCGGCCGCCGATGCGGCGGTAGGCCGGGCCGGTCCCGAAATAGCGGTGCTTCTCAAGGGTCCGGCCGGAGAGGCCGAGAAACCGGGCGGCTTCCGGGGTGCGCAGGAAGCGGGGCGGCAGGTTTGTGGGCGTATCGGACAAGTGTCGGCTCCTGCGGGCAGTGGCGGCAGGAGGCGTAATTGTCAGAATTGGCGCAGCCGGGTGGGGTATGAAGATGTGCGGCTGCACGGATGCGACCACCCCCAAAGGGTGTCGAAAAAGGGCTGCGAATCAGCGGATGCGGAGGAGTTTGCGGTAGTCGCCGTTCATCATCGCGATGCCATCGCGGACCAGGCGCACAACGAACGAGCGCGTCGCCGACATTTTCCAGTCGCTCGCGGACAGCCGGGCGGCATCGCCGCGTCCCAGTGCGGTGGCGATCTCGCGGTAGGTCGCGCCCTCGTCGCGCAGGTCCAGTGCGCGGAGCATCAGGTTGAGCCGCGCCATCCGATAGGCGGTTAGCGGCCAACCGCGCGGCAGCGGCCCTACCGCTCGGCCGAGCACCCGGCGGTGGAAGCGCAACAGGCTAGCGATGCGCGTGATGAAATCCTTGTCCAACGGGATAACGGCGGCGAGCGGCCGGCCGGGCTGCGGATCGCGCAGCCACAGCCGATGCTCGCCGGCCGCATCGGCGACAATGACATGGCGTCCTTCAATTCCAGCTTGGTCGGCGAGCAACGCACCGAGGGCGCGCGGATCAACCGGAGTGGCGGTTTTGAATCCATCCGGTGCGGCGTCGAGAATGACCGTGACGGCGGTCAGTTCCGGACGCCAAACAACCGGGTCTGAAAAGTCATCCGGCGCCGTGGCGAAAAGACAACCCCCAGCGCCGCGCGAACGCCGTTTCGGCGGCGTTCTTCGCGACGGCGCCGTCCGCGATGCGTTGCTGCATCTGCGCATGTTCGGCGCGATAGGTGTGGTTTCGCCGCAAAAACTCGGCGGCTAGATCGGCGCGACCGAGCGCGTCGGACAGATTGCCGGCGCGCCTCTGGCGCCGGCTCGGCGGCGTCGGCATTGCATCCTCCAATCGCGCTATGCGCAGATTTCGGAGGATGAAAGTCGCCGCCTTACCCAACGCATGATAGCGGCAAGGATGAGTTCAACCATGCCGCGCGCGCTGCGACGGAAGCAATGAATTGATACCAAAATGGATTAAAACTTAACGACTTAGCGGGCGCTCGCAGCCGAGCAGATGCGCGTAACCAACCTCCGTCATCCACCGCGCGCGAGCAAGGTGGCTATCGTGCATCGCCTTGGCTCGTTGCGGCTCGGCGGCTGGGTCTACGCCGAGAATCACGGCCGCCGCCTCGCGCCAGTCCGCTCCTCCTTCGTCCGCATCGAGCAGCCGCAAATAGACAGTGAGATGGCTTTCGTCATAGGCCGTGAGCTGCGATACCTCCGGCGCGCGATCGGCGAATTGGCTGGTGCTCATGGTGTCCCCGTTAACCAGCCTAGCTCAAAAAACAGAACCGGATATGCGCAAGCCTTGCATCGTTAGATGCACCTCCCGCAGCGGCGGATAGTGCGATTTAGCCAATACAACTGATATGGGATAAACCGGATGAGATGTATCGTCCAGCTTCGCGCGCATGGATATGCGCCGCCTAGTGGGATTGAACTTCGCTAAGCTGAGGAAGGATAAGGGCTTTACCCAAGAGCGCTTTGCCGAGACGTCCGGCTTTACCCAACAATATGTCAGCGATCTGGAGCGCGGCCGGCGCAATCCGACCGTCGTCACCTTGTTTCACTTGGCTTCCGCGCTTGGCGTCACGCCCGCCGATCTTGTTGCCGAACTCGATCCGTCCGAAACCGACTAGCTTCGCAAAACTTCGACGCGAGCCGGGCACCAGCCCGGCGAGCGCGCCGTTGCGGCCGCGCGGACCTTGGGACGCGCGGCCGCCGCCGATCCAGCGCAGCGGATCGGCGCGAAAATGGCAAAGCCGCAGGGCCGGAAACTCCGGCCCTGCGGTAGTTATGGTCAGGCCGCTTTGAGGCGCTGCATCCCCTCGGCCAGCGTCCAGAGCGCGCGGTTGAGCGTCACATTCTGGTCGATGCCGTTGATCGCGCGGGTCTGCGCGCGGCGGATACGGCCCTCGGCATTGCGCTTACGGCCCTGCAACCCGCCACGAACCACATTCTCCTGAATGACGTTGAACGTGGTCCATAGGCTGCGGTCCACATCCTCGCGGCGGCGTGGCTCGATGATCTGCTCGGGCCGAATCGGGCTCTCATCATCGCCATAACGGGCGACAAGGCTGACTTCGCCGAGCAAGCGTTGCTCATCGGGCGAAAGCTGGATCGCCTTCATAGACTCGCTGGCGTCGACCAGCCGGGGGAAATCCTCCGCGACAGTGAACACGCCTTCGATAATGTCATGCTCGATATTGCCTTTATGCGGCACGCGGACTTCCTCGAACCGCTCGCCTGCAATCATGCTGTTGGTGCAGACAAAGCGCAGCATCCCGGCGAACATCTGATAGGCGCTTGTCCCATCATGGCTGTTCACGATGATGACTTCGGCGGCTTCGGGCTTGCCGATGCCGTCATCCCGACGCAGGCGCAGCATGTGCTTGGCGTGGCCGTGTCGGCTGCCGTCGCGCGGCACCGACTGGACTGCGAAGAACGGCGACCACCCCTCCCGGCGTAGCCCTTCCACGATGTCGATGGTGGGAACATAGACATACCGCTCCGAACGGCTGTCGTGCGCCTCGCGGGCGAAGATGGACGGGACATGCCGATAGAGCGCCTCGTTGTCGAGCGGCTCCCGGCCGCTGATCTGATGGGCGTTGCGGCCGAACCGGGTGGCAAGCTGGTAGTGCATTTTGGCCTCCTTGGGCTTGGGTTTCCGCGCAGCGGAGCGCCGCGCTGAAACCCTGCCCGTCGGCGAGACCGGGGGTGCAAACGGAAAGCGGCTTCGCGGGGAACCGGCTGCACGGAACGCGCTCGCGCGTGGAGGAAGCTGGGCGGAAGCTGCTTGAAGTGCGCCGGGGCAGCGCCCCAAGCACCTCCGACAACATGCCGGGCCGATTGGCCCGTCCGCTTTGAAAACCGACGAGACAAACGCGCGAAGACGCCCCGCTCCGAAGGAGCGGGGCGCCGTGCCGGGGTCAGCGCGACCAGATCAGCGCATATTCGCCGGCGGTGTCCGTCTCGGACAGGGTGGCGTAGATCGGGGCCGGGAAGGTGGGATCGTCCAGCTTGACCGAGATGTATTCGCGGTTCTCGCGGCTGGTCTTCTTCCATCCCGCGCCGCACTCGACCGAACCGACCGCGAGGCGGTAGTCGGGGGCTTTCTCGCTCTCCTTGTCGATCGGCCGGAGGGTGGCCTTGGCGTTGAGGGTGAGCGTCTTGATGGTTCCGGTGAAGGAGCCGTTGGCCGCCTGGGTGAAGGTGCCGATGGTCGCCATGTCAAAGTTCCTTTCGATCTCGGGCCGCGACCGCCGCGGCCTCGATGGCGATCGGTGAAGCGGGGATGATCGGGCGCGCACCGCTTGCGGCCGAAGCGCAGCGGAGGATGGCGACGCGCGGCTTTTTTGTTTCGCGATGCAAAGCCGAAGGCGGCGGAAAAAAGCCGCGCGGCGGCGTTGCACCAGGCCGAGCAAGGCGAAGCCGGCCCCGGTTAGATCAAGCCAATCGAGAGGCCGCGCGGTCATGCCGAAGCCGAAACCAGACGCCTTGGCGCACCTCGCGACTTGACAGGCGGAAAACGGCTGCTGTGCTCAACCCCGCGATCAGCAAACGACCGACAACGGAGGCGATCATGGGATGGCGGGCGCAAACGACGGCCCGCAACCTCGACAAACATACATCGAATGCGACGTGGGATTTGCAGTCCCTGAACCGCAGTATCGTCATCGCGACGCGACCCCGCCTCCAGGGTGTGACAAGCTCAATCGGCGAACCGATCGCCAAGACGCTGCCCGTCAATACGCCACCCGTTGCGCCTCCCTTGGGAGGATCGCGTGTTCGCAAAACGAAAGCGGCCGCGCCCCAACGGGCGCGGCCGCGATTTTTCGCCGGCCGAAATGAAAGGCCGGGACCGCTCGCGCGGCCCCGGCCTGATGCCGCTATTCGGCGGCGACGGCGAAGGACGCTTCGCCGTCCTCCGCTTCGGTATCGGGAGCCTCCGCTTCGGACGGCTGCTCCACGCTTCCCACCTCTTCGACCTCGACGGGCGCGGGCTGCTCCGCTTCCGCCTTCGGCGTCCGCAGCGCGGCGGGAAGCCAGCCGCTCCCGGCCAGACGCTGCTCGGCGGCCTCGGCCATTTCCGGCTTCTTCTTGTCCGCGATATGGCGCGCGGCATCCTCGGAAACGCCTTCGGCGACGGCTTCAAGGATATGCGCCTTGGTGACGCGGCCAAGGTAGCTGTCCACGGTGGGCGTCCAGTCCTTCGCCATGTCCAGCGCGAGCGCGGTCGCCAGCCTGTCCGCCGTTTGCAGCGTCCGGGGTTTGCGGTCCCACGGCAGGCGCAGCGCGTTGACGGTGCGGGACGCGCAATGCGCCAGCAGCGCCAGCCGCTTCTCATCGTCCAGCCCGACGATGAAGCCCCACAGGTCCGCAACATCACGCGGCATCCGCTCGGCCCATGCCTCGCGGGCCTCGTTCGCCTTTGCGGCCAGCGAAGTATCCTCGATCCCGTCCGCATGGCTGCCAAGCGGCGTCACGGTCGGACGAACCTCAAGACAACCGGCCTCGGCGTAGCTGTAGAACAGTTGCGCCGTGAGCGTGTGGGTCAGGGCGATCAGCGCCAGATCGGGCCGCTCGCCAAGCGCCACGCGAAGGGCCAGCGTCCGATGGGCGGACAGGTCGCGGGTGAGGCTGTCGGAAATCGGCTTGCCCGGTTCCTCGTCCTCTTCCTCGATCTCCTGCACGTCCTCGTCGCCGTCCTCGGCCTGCTCGTCCTCCACGGCCTTCGGGTCGAAGGCTTCGTCCTCGGGTTGCGGGTCCGCCAGCGCCTCGTCCTCGGCACGGACGAAACCACGCTCGACCCTGACACTGCCGTCATGGTGAAGCACGACGAACGCGCCGCCATGCGCGATCACGCTGGCGTCGTAGGCGGAACGCTTCTCGGAAATGGCGTCGATCTCGTCGGACACCGCCTCCAGCTTCGCCGCCACGTCCTCGGACATCTCGTCGTAGGACGAATAACCCTCGGCAAGCTCGTCATGCTCGGCGGACAGCGCCTCCAACCGCGCCTCGTCCTCGTCGGACAGGGCGATAGTCTGCGGATAGAAGCGCCGCATCCCGTGGGCGTGGGGATAGTCGATATGCGCCTCGGCCCATTTCCAGCCCTCGGCCTGAACCTCGCCCGCGATCTCGCGCAGCTTCTCGGCGGCGAGCATGTCAAGCAAGCTCGCATCCTCGAAGAACCCGCCCCGGTCCTCGCTGAACAGGTCGCGGATGATGTTGCCGCCCGCCTCGATATAGGCGTCGGCTCCGACGAACACCGCACGGCGATCATCGGCGGGCACGTTGGCGGCGGTCATGTCGCGCCGGATGATCCACGGCTCGCGATTGTGGTGCAGACCCTCGAAAACCTGCTCCTGCCGGGTGTGGTCCTCGGTGACGGCGAAGGCCATAAGCTGGTCCAGCGTAAGCCCGTCCTCCCGATAAACCTGCAACAGCTTCGGGCTGACAGCGCCCAAGCGAAGCCGCTGCTTCACCACGCCCGCCGACACGCCGAACCGCGCGCCGATCTCCTGCGCCCCCCAACCCTTGTCGTTGGAAAGCTCCGCGAACCGCTCGAACTGGTCGGCGGGGTGCATGGGCGTCCGGGTCACGTTCTCGTCCAGACTGATCTCGGCGGGGTCGTTCGCCGTATCCAGCCAGCAGCGCACCGACTCGGATTTCTTGATCTGCTTGCGCTTGACGCGCAGCAGCATCGCCAGCCTGCGGCCTTCGCCAGCGGTGACGAGATAATAGCCGGTCGGCGTCCCGTCCTCTTTAGCTTCCGGTTCCACGACAAGGTTCTGGATCAACCCCTTGTGCTGGATCGAAGCGGCCAGCGCCTCGATAGCGGCTTCCCCATGCGGCACCTTGCGGGCATTGCGCGGGGACTTCTTCAGCTTAGCGAGCGGCACGAAAATCTCGACGCCCGACACGGGCTCGGCGGCTACGGTTTCGGTAACAGCGTTCATCACACTACTCCTTCTAAAACCACACACACCCCGGAATGGGGTGGGCGGCGAAAGAGCGACCGGCAGGCCCGCCGGCGGAGCCGGGCAGCATCCGCAGGACCGGAACGCAGAGGAGGTAAGCGCGCCTGCGCGCGTTGCGGCCTGGCGCGGCGGGCCTAGAGGGAAGCGACGCCCACCCCATCGCGGGAAGTGCAACGACCGTCAACGCGATCGGGCTGGCGGAGCCCTGGCCCGATCTCCGCAGCGGGAAGAATCCGATCCGCATGGCGGATTGACCGATTGGGCGCGCGAGCGCCCCACGCCAGTCCGGTCGTCACCCGGCAGGGACGAGACCCTTGAGGGGCTCGGTCGGAGCGGAGCGGAGATAGGGCGGCGGTCCCGCAGGGAGGCGCCAAACCTTCTGAGCTTGCAACTTTCAACAGCATCGACTAATATGAAGTCATTGACTTATGGAGGCCCGCATGGCGGTGATGACGATCCGAAACATCGACGATGTGATCAAGAAGCGCCTCCGCGTGCGCGCGGCCGTCAATGGCCGCTCGATGGAAGACGAGGCCCGCGACATCCTGCGCTCGGCGCTCTCCACAGACGATGCGCGACCCCGCAATCTCGCTCAAGCAATCCGTGAAAGGTTCGGCCCGTTGGGCGGCGTCGATCTGCCTCCCATGCCGCGCGAAGCGATCCGGCCGCCGGTGGATTTCGGCGAATGATCGTCCTCGACACCAACGTCATCTCCGAGCTGATGCGGCGCGAGCCTGACCCCAGGGTCATGGCGTGGATCGCCGAGCAGCCGATGGCGGGCGTGTTTACGACGACGCTGACACAGGCGGAAATCTTCTACGGTCTGGCCCTACTTCCCGAGGGACGCCGCCGCGATGATCTGCTCGCGGCCGCACGTCCGATGTTCGATGTCGATCTGGCAGGGCGCGTGCTGCCGTTCGATACCGACGCGGCGCTTTTCTACCCCGAGATCGCCGCCGGTCGGAAACAGAGTGGCAAGCCGATCAGTCAGATTGACGCGCAGATTGCCGCCATCGTGCGCTCGCGCGGTGCGCGGCTGGCGACTCGTAACGTCCGCGATTTCGTCGATTGCGGGATTACGGTTGTCGATCCGTGGGGCGAAGCATGACGCCCGCCGCAGCACGCCCCTATCTGCGCTACACCGCGACAGAGGCTTTGCACGCGGCGCGGCCGCGACGCAGCGTGTCGGAATGGCCCTTCCGCGCAAGCTCCGCCGCCGCACGCCTCGTCGCTGGGCCGAAAGCCCGCATGACCTGCACGACTACACCAACCGCGTCGCGCCGCGCCGGGCTTCGCGTCCGGTGCGCGAGGATGACGGGCCGATCGTCGTCACTGACGATTGGCCGGAGCAGGTTCCGATCGGCGACGCCGAGCTGCGCGCGATCGAAGGCCATATGCGGCAAGAGCTGGACAAGCTGTTCGGACCGCTGCCGTGAAGTGAGGAGTGAAGCGTCATGACCAGCGCCGCCCTGCGACGAGATGAGGATGAGGCGCCGGTCGTGGCGACCGCTCGCGCCGCGCTCTATCTGCGAGTTTCAACGCCGCGCCAGGCGGAACATGATCTGTCGATCCCCGACCAGCGCCGCCAGATGGAGAATTACTGTGTCGGCAAGGGGTGGTCGGTCGCGGCCGAGTTCGTCGAGCCGGGCAACACCGCCACCGATGATCGTCGGCCCTCGTTCCAGGCGATGATCGAAGCGGCGATGGTCAAGCCGCCGACGTTCAATGTCATTCTCGTCCACAGCTTCTCGCGGTTCTTTCGCGACCAATTCCAGTTCGAGTTCTACGTCCGCAAGCTGGCGAAGAACGGCGTGCGGCTGATCTCGATCACGCAAGACCTGGGCGACGATCCGATGAGCGTGATGATGCGCCAGATCATGACGCTGTTCGACGAGTATCAGTCGAAGGAGAACGGCAAGCACACGCTTCGCGCGATGAAGGAGAATGCCCGGCAAGGCTTCTGGAACGGCGCGCGGGCGCCGATCGGCTATCGCGTGGTTGCGGCGGAGGAGCGGGGCGCGAAGATCAAGAAGAAGCTGGAGATCGACCCGATCCAGGCCGAGACGGTGCGGCGCATCTACCGCATGGCGCTCAACGGCGTCGATAATCGGGGGCCAATGGGCCTCAAGTCGATCGCGACCTGGCTCAACGAGAACAACATCCGCACCCGCGACGGCGGGCGCTGGGGCTTGGGCGCGGTGCATCAGGTGCTCACCCGCACGACCTATATCGGCCAGCACCGCTTCAACACCCGCGACCACAAGACGAAGACGCCCAAGCCCGAGAGCGAGCACGCGGTCATGGAAGTGCCGCCGATCGTCTCGGAAGCGGAGTTCGAGGCGGTCCAGCGCTCGCTCAAGGCGCGCAGCCCGAAGATGATGCCGCCGATGGCGGTGGGTGGGCCGACGCTGCTCACCGGCATCTGCTTCTGCGCGTGCTGCGGCGGCGCCATGACGCTGCGCACGGGCACCAGCAGCGTCGGGCGGGAGTATCGCTATTACACCTGCTCGACGAAGGCGCGGCAGGGTGCGACCGGCTGTCCAGGCATCACCGTGCCGATGGACCGTCTCAATGAGGCGGTGGTCGGCCATCTCGAAGCCCGGCTGCTCGACCCGGCGCGGCTCGAAGTTCTGATGGATCAGATCCTCGAACGCCGCGACGAGTGGGTGAACCAGCGCCGCGAGCATGTCGCCGATCTTGAGCGGCGTGCGACCGAGGCGGAAGCAAAGCTCAAGCGCCTCTATGACGCGATTGAGAACGGTGTGATCGACGTGAGCGACCCGTCGCTGAAGGATCGCATCGCCGAGCTGACCGCGACTCGCGACCAGGCCAAGGGCGACTCCGAGCGCGCATTGGCGCATATCGTGAAGATTGGCCCGGCGATCACGCCGGAGAGTCTGCGCGCGTTTGCGTCTGCCCTGCGCAAGAAGCTGCGGAACGGCGACGGCACGTTCGCCCGTGATCAGGTTCGCGCGGTCGCGCAGCGAGTCGAGGTTGTGAGCCGGAAAGAGGTCCGCATCCGTGGGCTGCGGAGCGAGCTGCTCCGAACCCTAACCGCCGCCTCTGGCGTAGAGGCGGCGGTGCTAGGCGTTCGTGCCTTTGAACCGAAATGGCGCGCCCGGAACGATTCGAACGTCCGACCCTCAGATTCGTAGTCTGATGCTCTATCCAGCTGAGCTACGGGCGCGCGCCTTGGAGGGCGGCGTTTAAGGGAGGCGTCTGCGGATTGCAAGCGCGCGCGCCACCCGGCTAGGGAGAAAATATGCGCGCCTCCCCGATTTTCCCCGCCGCCACGGCCCTCGCCCTTGCTGCCGCCCTGTCCGCATGTGCCGGGCCGAAGGGCAGTTTTCCCTCGCTCGCCCCCCGCCCGGCAGAGGCGGAGCGGCTGATCGAGGCCCCCGGCGCGGAGATCACCCCTGCGTTGCTGCCCGAACAACAGGCCAGCCTGCGCGCAGACCTGCAACGCGAAAGCGCCGCCCTTGCCGCTGCCGAATCGGAACTGGCCGCGCTGGGCGGGGCGCTGGATCGCGAATTGGCGGCCGCACGCGGGAAGGGGGTGGGCACGGAAGGCTGGTCCAACGCGCAGATGGCGTTGTCGCGCTATGATCAGGCCCGCGCGCCGCTGGATGGAATCGGCGTGCGGCTGGTGCCGCTGGCGCGCATGGTGGACAGCCTGCCCGAAACCGACGCGGACCGGCAGGCGGTGCTGGCGCTGACGGCGCGCACCGAGGCGCTCTCTGCCCGCTCGCGCGATCGGGTGGCCGCCGCCAACCGCGCGCTCGGCCTTTAATGGTGGCGGGCGGCGCGCGCTTCGCCAGTTCCGCCGGGCGGCTGCACCGCTGGATCGCGCTGATCGTGGGCATTCAGCTGCTGCTGTGGGTGGCAAGCGGCCTGTTCATGAGCGTGGTGCCCATCGAGCGCATCCGGGGCGAGCATCTGAAGGCCGTGCCCGCGCCCGCCGTCGATCCGCACGCACTCGTGCCCGAAATCGCCACGGCGCTGGCCGCGCTGCCGCCCGGCAAGGCGGACCGGATCGAAATCCGCCAGATGTTGGGCCAGCCGGTGCTGCTGCTGGCAGGGGAGGGCGGGGCGCGCCTGTTCGATGCCCGCACCGGCGCGCCGCTGTCGCCCATTTCCGCCGACACTGCGCGGGCGCTGGCAGCGGCCGATTTCACCGGCAAGGGCAAGCCCGTGTCCGTCTCCGCCGTCACCGCCGCCAGCCCGGAATATCGCGGTCCGCTTCCGGCGTGGCGGGTGGATTTCGATGATGCGGAAACCACCCGCCTGTTCGTGTCCGCCGATGAAGGCCGGGTGGCCGCGCGGCGCACCGGGCTGTGGCGCGTCTATGATTTCCTCTGGAGCCTGCACATCATGGATTGGCGCGACCATGAGGATATCAACAACAACTGGCTGCGCGGGGCCTCTGCGCTGGCGCTGCTGCTGGCGCTGACGGGCGTAGTGTTGATCCCCTGGCGCATGGGCTGGCTGCGCAAGCGGCGGCGCTGGAATTAGGGCCGGGGCCTCAGGGCCGCGACAGCCTGAGCGCCTGAATCTGCGGCGTCGGCGTGGGGGCCAGCAGCAGCTGGCCGTTGATCCGCCCCACCGCGCAGCGCCACTGGAAGGTGCCGGACATCGCCCCCGTCGGCACGATCGGCGCGGAGGTGTCGCAATCGCCGCTCTCGCCCTTCAGCCGGGCGAATTCCGCCGCCCAATTCTCGGCGGAACGATCCATCAGCATATTTTCGGCCAGCACGCCCGGCTCGGCGTCGATCCGTCCGGCCGCCCACAACCGCTGCGCAACCGCATAGGAAGCCGCCAGCTGCGGCGACACGGGCGTGGGGCGTTTCGCCAGCAGCCCCGCGCGCTGCAACGCGCCTGCGGCGTCCCAAACGGGCGGCAGCGGCGCGGCATAGGTGCGGTTGGCAAAGGCGAACAGGCCCACCCCGGCCTCCGGCAACAGCAGCATGTGCGATCCGTAACCGGGGTAGCCGCCGGAATGGAACAGCACCGGCCCCAGCAGGCAATCGGTGCCGGAGACCAGCCCGCCCGCATAGATGAAGCCGATGCGGCAATCCGGCGCGTCCTTGCCCGGCCGGGTGCGGGCGTGCGGGATGCCGCCGCCGTATCGCATGGCGCGGATCACCCCGTTCGGCCCGGCGGCCTTCGCCTCGGCTGGCCAGCCGGACAGCAGATGCGCCACCCATTTCGCATAATCATTGGCCGTGGTGACAACGCCGCCCATCGCCCCGAACTCGCCGTCCTTCATCATCGGCTCGGGCGACCATTTGCCGTTTTCCCAGCGGTATCCGCGCGCCAGCCGGGCATCGGGCACCTTGAACACGTCATAAGTGGTGGATGCCATGCCCAGCGGCTTCATCACCGTCTCACCGATCTGCTGCTGATAGGGCCGCCCGGAGACGTTGGTGACGATCCGCCCAAGGGTGGCATAGCCGAAGTTGGAATATTCATAGGCGCTGCCCGGCGCGGATTGCAGGGGGAACCCGGCCTTCAGCATGGCGGTGAACTCGGCCGGGGTGCGCACCTGTTGGCGATCCCCCCAAGGGTCGTCGGTTACGAAACCGGCGGTGTGGTGCAAGAGATCGCCCACGGTAATCCCGGCCGCCCAGCCCTTTAGTTCGGGCACATATTTCGCGGCCGGATCGGACAGGCTCAGCTTCCCCTGCGCCTCCAGTTGCAAAATTTCATAAGCGGTAAACGCCTTCGACATGGAGGCGATGCGAAACGCCGAGTCAGCGGTGACGGGGCGTTTCGTTTCCAGATCCTGCACGCCCAGCGCTTCCACATGGATCAGCTTGCCGTCCTTCACGATGCCCCACACGAGGCCGGGCACGCGGTTGTCCAGCTGCCAGTCCGCAAACCCCTTGCGGATTTCCGGCAGGGCCGCCTCCAGCCCGGTGGCCGGTGCTGAGGATTGGGCAGCGGCGGGGGTGGAGAGGGCGAGGGCGGCGATGGCCATGGTGAGGAAGCGCATGGCGGCAGCATAGCGGGGGAACCGGCGCGCGAAAGGGTGGAATGGGCGGTGGCGCGGATTGTCAGCCGAGACGAGCGCCTTCAGGCCGGTGCGGCACCGATCCGCGCATCCCAGCCTACCATCGCCACATCGGCAACGGCCTCCAGATCAGCGCGGCCCACACCATCGCGCGCCATGATCGACATGCCGTTCTGCAAGGCCTGCACGAAGCGGGCGAGGCCTTCCAGATTGGTCTCAGGCGGAATTTCACCGTCTGCAACGGCCGTTTGCAGGCGGCCCAGCAGGCGCTGAAAGGTGATGCCGCGTGCCGATCGGACCAGTTCGCCCAGTTGCTGATGGCCCTCGCTGCCGACGGACGACAGCGTCACCATGCAGCCGCGCGGACTGTCGATGACGCAGCCTGTCAGCACCGCTGCCGAATCCATCAGCAGCCGTCGCACGGCTTCGCGCGCGGTCGGCGCTGAATGAAAACCGCACCAGACATAGCCTTCATTGGTCCGGGCATAATGATCCAGCGCCTCAGCATAGAGCGCTTCCTTCGACTGGAAGGCGGCATAGAGGCTGGGCGCCCCGATCCCCATGGCTTGAGTCAGGTCGGTGATGGATGTGGCTTCGAATCCCTTCGCCCAGAATAGCCGGGTCGCCTGTTCCAGCGCGGCTTCCCGATCGAATGCGCGCGGCCGTCCGCGTGCCCTCGCCCCGGCGCGGGGTGTCGTTTCGGCCTTCGGGACATAATTCTGCATCGATTGATATATAAATCGCTTGACCGTGCCCGGCAATCGTCTAGTTAGTTTTGTATCAATCACTACAGAAAGGACGTTGAAATGGCGGAACTGGCAGGAAAGCGCGCGCTCGTGACAGGCGGTTCGCGTGGCATCGGGGCGGCGATTGCCATTGCCCTTGCGGAACAGGGCGCGGATGTCGCGCTCACCTATGAACGCTCGGCAGAGCGGGCAGCGGACGTTGTCCGCGCGATCGAGGCGAAGGGGCGCAAGGCCGTGGCGATTCAGGCGGACAGTGCCGATCCCGTGGCGATCAAGCGGTCCGTCGATGCCACAGCAGAGGCACTGGGCGGGCTGGACATCCTCGTCAACAATGCGGGAATCGCCGCCTATGCAACCTTCGCGGATATCAGCGTCGAGACGATTGACGCGCTGTTCAATGTGAACGTGCGCGGGCCAATCCTGGCGGCGCAGGCGGCCATTTCCTATCTTCCGGCCGGTGGGCGGATCATCACCATCGGTTCCGCCGGCGCGGAACGGATCGTCGGCGATGGGGCCAGCATTTATTTCATGACGAAGTCCGCCCTGCATTCGTACACGCGGGGGCTAGCCCGCGAGTTGGGGCCGCGCGACATCGCCGTCACGCTGGTGCAGCCGGGTTCGACCGACACCGACATGAATCCGGCCGACGGCCAATTCGCCGACTTCCAGCGCAGCCTGAGCCCGCTGGGCCGCTATGGCACACCGCAGGATATCGCGGCCGCCGTTGCGTTTCTGGCCAGCCCTGCGGCGCGCCACATCACGGGTGCCATCCTGACGGTGGATGGCGGGCAGACGACCTGAGGCGGGGGCGGCGGGGTGCTGATTTCGTCTCGCACCGCCGCCTTCACTCGCTGCCGAAGCGCTTTCCCATGCTGACGCGATCCTCAACATCATAGCCGTGATGACGATAGAAGGCCGTGACGGCCTCATTGCCTGCCCTGATCTGGAGGTTGATCTTGCCGCACCCAAGTGCTGCCAGCCTCCGTTCAGCCTCGGCGAGCAGGCTTGAGCCAATTCCCTTGCGTTGCGCATCAGGCCGGACGGCAACCGAATATAGCCAGCCTCTATGCCCGTCATAACCGGCCATCACCGTGCCGAGGACTTGCCCGCTGTCTTCAGCAACCAGGAACAGGTCTGGCTGCACCTCAAGCTTTTTGGGGATCGAAAATTCCGCGCGGTTCCACATGGGATCGTTCGGAAACACATGCTCCCAAAGCGCTTTTACGCCTTCAAAATGCTCCGCTGCATATGGCTTTATCCTGACCATGGCGCTTCCACTCAAATCGTCTGAACAACTTCAATGGTCTCCCCCCTCCAGCCAGACTGGCGCAGCCCGGTGTCAGGTACTGGGCGACGGCGGTGCGGCGACCGCTATTTCGACACGCCCCAGCAAACCATGTCGGCGGAAGCATCGCTTGGGTTGAGCGCAAAGAGACCCGACGCGTTCAGGCTGAGCACGTCGGTTTCATTGTAGATCATCCACTGCTCCTCAGTGGCATCCCCGGCATAGGGCCATGTTTCTAGATATCCGCCGAGATCGAAGCTGAACATGGAGCGACCATCGTCAGGGCCAACATTTATCTCGATAAGATTTTGGCCGTTCAGCATGGCGGTCGCCCGAGCAATGGTCTTTTCGTCGTCCTCGCTCCAAGCCAATTGCTCCCCGCCCTGAATGATTTTCCAGTGACAGCAGTAAATCCACAAATGCCACTGGCCGCGAACGTAAGCGAACCGGCGAGAGCGAGAAATTTGCTCGTTGATTTCCAACTTCGGTGGACCGAATTCGAAGGTCAGAAGGCTGCCATGGCCTTGCTTCACGCCCCAAGCCGTTGAACCAAGCATTGGCTCGACGAATGATGCAACAAGAGGCGGACTATTTGCAGCGCTGATCACCACCTGTTGATGGCACTTCCTGCAAACAGCAGCAACGGGGCGGCTCCGTTCGGCACAACAACCTTCACCGCCGCTCCCGCGTCGCGGAAAAACGCACCGCCGGGTGCCGCCCCTGAATATAGTTCAGGTCCCACAAATCCTTGGCCATGAACACGGGGTGGCCGTCGCGATCCCCGGCCATCTGGCTGCGGTGTTCCTCCTGCAACTTGCGCAACGCCGCCGCGTCGTCAGAGGCGACCCAGCGCGCGGTGTCGTAGGGGGAGGCTTCCAGCACCGCGTCCACCTTATATTCCACCTCCAGCCGGGAGATCAGAACTTCCAGCTGCAGCTGCCCCACCACACCCACCACAGTCTGCGCGCCGATCTGCGGGTGGAACACCTGGATCACCCCTTCCTCGGCCATATCGTCCAGCGCCTTTTTCAGCTGCTTGGTCTTGGTCGGGTCTTTCAGCACCACGCGGCGCAGGATTTCCGGCGCGAAGTTGGGCAGGCCGGTGATGGTGACGGGCGGCCCGTCGGTCAGCGTGTCGCCCACGCGCAGCGTGCCGTGGTTGGGGATGCCGATAATGTCGCCGGGGAAGGCCTCGTCCGCCGTTTCCCGCTCACGCGCGAAGAACAGCACCGGGGAATGCACGGCGATCTGCTTGCCGGTGCCCACCTGATTCAGCCGCATGCCGCGCTTGAACCGCCCCGAACACAGCCGCATGAAGGCCACCCGATCCCGGTGCATCGGGTTCATATTGGCCTGCACCTTGAAGATGAACCCCGTCACCGTGGGCGAAGCCGGATCGATGGCCGCAGGCTCCGCAGGCTGCGGGCGCGGCCCCGGCGCATAGCGCGCCAGCGCCTCGATCAGCGGCTCCACCCCCAGTTCGCGCAGTGCGGAGCCGAAATAGACCGGCGTCAGATCGCCATGCCGATAAGCCGCTTCGTCGAACGCGGGGTAGCCCGCCTGCGCCAGCTCCAGTTCATCGGCATGGGCGGCGGGGAAGGGCGCAGGCGAGAAGCTGCCGTCGGCCAGTTGCAGCCGTTCGCGCTCGATATCCCACAGCCCTTCGAACTCGCCACCCATCCCGGCGGGCCACATCATCGGGGCCACGTCCAAAGCGAGCTTGTCGGCGATCTCGTCCAGCAATTCGAACGGCGGGCGGCCTTCGCGGTCCACCTTGTTGATGAAGGTGATGATCGGCACGCTGCGCAACCGGCACACCTCGAACAGCTTCAGCGTCTGCGCCTCGATGCCCTTGGCGGCGTCGATCACCATCACCGCGGAATCCACCGCCGTCAGCGTGCGATAGGTATCTTCCGAGAAATCCTCGTGCCCCGGCGTATCCAGCAGGTTGAAGGTGATGCCGCCGCGCTCGAACGTCATCACCGAGGAGGTGACGGAAATGCCGCGCTGCTGCTCGATCTTCATCCAGTCTGATCGCGCCCGCCGCGCCGCGCCGCGCGCCTTCACTTCGCCCGCCGCATGGATCGCGCCGCCCGCCAGCAGCAGCCGTTCGGTCAGCGTGGTCTTCCCGGCATCCGGGTGGGAGATAATGGCAAAGGTGCGGCGTTCGGGATTATCCCCGGCGCGCGGTGCGGGCTGTGTGGACATGGCGCGCCCCTAGCGCGATTATGCGCCCGCCTCAATCAGTGGAGAATGGGGCAGCGGAGAATGGGGCAGCGGAGAGCGCCATGGCAGGCCGGATACAGATCGACATCATCTCGGACGTGGTCTGCCCATGGTGTTTCATCGGCTATCGCCAGCTGGAACGCGCGCTGGAGATCGCCGGGCTGGAGGGCGATATCCGCTGGCACCCGTTCGAGCTGAACCCGCAGATGCCGCCCGAGGGCGAGGATGTGGCCGAGCATATCGCCCGCAAATATGGCGCGACGCCGGACCAATCCGCGGCCACCCGGCACAGCATGAAGGCCATCGCCGAACCGCTGGGCATCGATTTCTCCGCCCGATCCACCCGCATCTGGAACACGCTGGATGCGCACCGGCTGCTGCACTGGGCCAAGGATTCGGGGAAACAGACCGATCTGAAACTGGCGCTGTTCAACGCCTATTTCTCGCGAGGGGAGAATGTGAGCGACCGGCAACTGCTGCTGAATGCCGTGGAGGCCGCCGGGCTGGATCGCGAAGGGGCGGCCGCCGTGCTGAACAGCGACCTGTTCGCCAACGAGGTGCGGGCGCTGGAGGCGCATTGGCAGGAAATGGGCATCAGCGGCGTGCCGGCGATGATCCTGGCGGAAAAGGGGCTGGTGATGGGCGCGCAGGAACCGGAACGGCTGGCCATCGCTTTGAAGAAGATGGCGGCGCTGACGGAGCCATCCTAGGATAGCGCTAACAATGCTGATTCGGGGGGATTTCATGAAGCTTGCCATCGCCTCGGCCATCGCGGCCGCGCTGCTGTTTTCCGCGCCCGCCGTGCAGGCCCGCGCGCCTGCTGCCGCTGCCACCGAACAGGTCCACCTCGACAAGCGCCGGATCGATGCGGCGCTGGCGCAGATGCTCTCCAGCGGCCGCGCGGTCGGCGTGTCCGCGCTGGTCTGGCAGGATGGCCGCGAAGCCTATTACGGTCAGCAGGGCCTCGCAGACCGCGAGGCGAAGCGCCCGTGGAGCCGCGACACGCTGGCGCAAATCTTCTCCATGACGAAGCCCGTCACCGGGGTGGCGCTGATGCAGCTGTGGGAACAGGGCAAGTTCCGGCTGGACGATCCGCTGGCGCAATATCTGCCCGAATTCGCGAACATGCGCGTGCAGGATGGCGTGGATGCTGAAGGCAAGCCGAAGTGGCGTGCGGCAACCCGCCCCATCACCATCCGCGACGTGATGCGCCACACGGCGGGCTTCTCCTACGGCTTCGGCCAGACCGCCGCAGACGAGGAATTCCGCAAGATCAATCCGCTGGCGCTCACCAACAACCTCACGGAGTTCGGCCAGAAACTCGCCACGGTGCCGCTCCTCGCCGAGCCGGGCACCCAGTGGCACTACAGCTCTGCTGTGGATGTGCAGGGGCTGCTGGTGGAAAAACTCTCCGGCCAAGCTCTCACCGATTATGTCGCGCAGCACATCTTCACCCCGCTGAAGATGCGCGAAAGCGGCTGGCATCAGCCGATGGAGCGGCTCCCCCGCCTCGCCATCGCCTACCAGAAAGGCGCGGACGGCCAGCTGACCCGCGTGCCGGATGCGCAACTCCACGCCATGAATTTCCCCGGCTCCCGCATGACGATGGGCGGCGCTGGCATCGTCGCCCCGATAGACGATTATATGCGCTTCGCCCGCATGCTGCTGAACGGCGGCGAACTGGACGGCGCGCGAATCCTGAAACCCGCCACCGTGCGGCTGATGGCCACCGACCATCTGGACCCCGCCATCACCGAACGCGACTGGCTGCCCGGCAAGGTGGATGGCGGCTTCGGCTTCGATTTCGCCGTCCGCACCCGCCAACCCTCCTCGCCGAACATGAACCGGGGGGCCGTCGGCGAATTCTTCTGGGACGGCATGGCCTCCACCCTGTTCTGGATCGACCCGGCCAACAAGCTCGCCGTGGTGTTTTTCGTGCAGGCCCTGCCGTTCGACGGAACCCTGCACACCGATATCCGCAAGGCGGTGTATGGGGCGGCGTATCTGGGGCCGCCGGGGGACTGATAACTTCAAATAATAGCCTTTAGGCTATAGACAATATATAGCTTTCAGGATATGTGCGTCCATGGTCTGGACTGTTCTCTACCACGACGCCTTCCTCCCCGAGATGGAGGCGCTGGCGGAAGATGTGCAGGACGAATTGCTGGCACGGGCGGAGCTGTTGGCCATCAATGGCCCATCGCTGGGTCGGCCACATGCCGATACATTGGTGGGGTCGAAACACGCCAATATGAAGGAATTGCGGTTCGCCGCAGATGGCGGGGTATGGCGGGTGGCGTTTGCGTTCGATCCCGCGCGCCGCGCCATCATATTGGTGGCAGGGGACAAGGGCGGGGTGGCGCAAAAGCGCTTCTACAAGGGCCTGATCGCCAAGGCCGATGCCCGGTTCGCCGCGCATCTCGAAACATTGAAAGGATAGCGATATGCCGCTCACCCAGGAACAGATGCTGGCGCGCCTTCCCACCGAGCGCCGGGACCGCATCAAGGCTCGCGCCGCCGAGCTCCAGCGCGAAGTCGAAGGTCTGAAGGCGTTGCGCAAGCTGGCCGAACGCAGCCAGGAACAGATGGCCCAAAGCCTTGGCATCAAGCAACCCTCGGTTGTGAAGATCGAGCGCCAGACCGATCTTTACCTCTCCACCCTGCGTCGCTTCGTTGAGGCCGCCGGAGGCAAGCTGGAACTGCGGGTCGAACTCCCCGGCACCGGCCCGTTCACGCTTACCGGGATCGGCGAACTCGATGATGGCAAGCGCGCCGCCTGATCGCTTTCCGCGCGGTTCGCAGCAGACCAATTGCCCTCCAGCGCCCCCGCTGCTAGGCGCTCGGCCATGGCTGTAGACGACAAGATGGTTGCGCGCGTGGCGGGGCTTGCCCGGCTGACGCTGAGTGCTCAGGAGGTGCCGCACCTCACGGCTGAGCTGAACAATATCCTCGGCTGGATCGATCAGCTGCAGGCGGTGGAAACCGGCGATGTGCAGCCGATGGCGACGGTGATGCCGATCACGCGCGACTGGCGCGCGGATGTGGTGACGGATGGTGCCATCCAGTCCGACGTGCTGGCCAATGCGCCGGAAGCCCGCCACGGCTTCTTCGCGGTGCCGAAGGTGATCGAATAATGACGGCGCTGACCGATCTCTCGCTCGCCGCGATGAAGGCTGGGCTTGCTGCCAAGGATTTCACCGCGCGCGAACTGGTTGCGGCGCATGTGGCGGCGGTGGAGGCCGCCCGGCCGCTGAACGCCTTCCTCGTGGAAACGCCCGATCATGCGCTGGCGGCGGCCGATGCCGCCGATGCGGCGCTGGCGGCTGGCAACGCGGGCCTGCTGGCGGGCATTCCGCTGGGCATCAAGGATCTGTTCTGCACCAAGGGGGTGGAAACCACTGCCTCCTCGAAGATTTTGCAGGGCTTCAAGCCCACCTACGAAAGCACCGTCACTTCGAAGCTGTTCGAAGCGGGCGCGGCGATGCTGGGCAAGCTGAACCTCGACGAGTTCGCGATGGGCTCGTCCAACGAAACCTCGGCTTATGGCCCGGTGGTGTCGCCGTGGCGGGCCGAAGGCTCGACGGCGAAGCTGGTGCCCGGCGGTTCGTCCGGTGGTTCGTCCGCGGCGGTCGCGGCGCGGCTGTGCGCGGCGGCGACCGGCACCGATACCGGCGGTTCGATCCGTCAGCCGGCGGCCTTCACCGGCATTGCGGGCATCAAGCCCACCTATGGCCGCTGCTCGCGCTGGGGCGTGATCGCCTTCGCCTCCTCGCTGGATCAGCCGGGCGTGCTCGCGCGGGACGTGACCGACAATGCGCTGGTGCTGGAAGCAATGGCGGGCTTCGATCCGAAGGATTCCACCTCTCTGAACGTGCCCGTGCCGCATTATGCAGGCGCGCTGTCGGCCGATCTCCGTGGCAAGCGCGTGGGTATCCCGAAGGAATATCGGGTGGAGGGCATGGACCCGCAGCTGGTGAAGCTGTGGGAGGATGGCGTCGCATGGGCGAAGGATGCCGGCGCGGAGATCGTCGAAGTCTCGCTGCCGCACACGCAAGAGGCGCTGCCCACCTACTATATCGTCGCCCCGGCAGAGGCGTCGTCCAACCTCGCCCGCTATGATGGCGTGCGCTATGGTATCCGCGTTGCGCCGGAAGGCGGCAGCCTCGCCGACATGTATGGGGCGACCCGCGCGGCGGGCTTCGGCGCGGAAGTGAAGCGCCGGATCATGATCGGCACCTATGTGCTCTCGGCGGGCTACTATGATGCCTATTATCTGAAGGCGCAGAAGGTCCGCGCCCTCATCGCGCAGGATTTTGAACGCGCTTTCCAGTCGTGCGACGTGCTGCTGACGCCCACCGCCCCCACCGCCGCGTTCGAGCTTGGCTCGAAAACGGCCGATCCCATCGCCATGTATCTGAACGACGTGTTCACGGTGCCCGCCTCGCTTGCGGGGCTTCCGGCGATGTCGATTCCGGCGGGCCTTGATGCGCAGGGGCTGCCGCTGGGCCTGCAACTGATCGGCCGTCCGCTGGATGAACAGGGCGTACTGAACGCGGCCTATGCGCTGGAGCAGCGGGCTGCGTTTACGGCTGCGCTTGCGCGCTGGTGGTAACGGCGGCGGGCGGTTTCGCCCGGTAGATCGCCCACAACGGCCCCGTCGCCACGCTGTCGAAGCGGAATGACAGCATCTGCGCGCACTATCGCCCCTCTTGTGCCACCCCATGAGGGCAGCCTACAGGGCAGGGCATGGCAACTGCTTATCATGACGACGGCCGCACCGGCTCTTATCTTGTCGAAGGCCGTACCGGCCCGTGGGAGCTCGTTATCGGGCTGGAAGTCCACGCGCAGGTCGTTTCGAACTCCAAGCTGTTTTCGGGCGCGGCGACGGAATTCGGCGGGGAGCCGAACAGCCAGGTCAGCCTTGTCGATGCGGCGATGCCCGGCATGCTGCCGGTGCTGAACGGCGAATGCGTGCGGCAGGCGGTTCGCACCGGCCTTGCGCTGGGCGCGACGATCAACCGCTGGAGCCGGTTCGACCGCAAGAATTATTTCTACGCCGATCTGCCGCAGGGCTACCAGATCTCGCAATTCCAGCACCCCGTGGTTGGCGAGGGCGCGATCGAGATCGAAACCGATGAGGGCGAAAAAGTCACCGTGGGGATCGAGCGCATCCACCTTGAGCAAGATGCGGGCAAATCCATCCACGATCTCTCGCCGGATCGCTCCTATGTCGATCTGAACCGTTCCGGCGTGGCGCTGATGGAAATCGTCTCCAAGCCGGATATGCGCTCGCCGGCGCAGGCCGGGGCCTATGTGTCCACGTTGCGCGCCATCCTCCGGGCGGTCGGCAGTTGCGACGGTAATATGCAGGAAGGCTCGATGCGGGCCGATGTGAACGTCTCTGTCCGCAAGGCCGGGGAGCCATTCGGCACGCGCTGCGAGATCAAGAACGTCAACTCCATTCGCTTCATCCAGCAAGCCATTGTTTATGAAGCGAAGCGGCAGGTGGAAATTCTGGAGGATGGCGGCAGCATCCAACAGGAAACCCGGCTGTTCGATCCGGACAAAGGCGAAACCCGCTCGCTGCGCTCCAAGGAGGACGCGCATGATTACCGCTATTTCCCTGAGCCGGATCTGCTGCCGCTGGAGCTGACGGAGGAATTCATCGCGGACTGCGCCGCCAGCCTGCCTGAGCTGCCCGCTAGCAAGCGTGCGCGCTATGAATCCGAACTGGGCCTCAGCCCCTATCTGGCGGGCGTGTTGACGGCGGATGCGGATGGCTCGGCATGGTTCGAAGCGCTGCTGGCGAACAGCGCGGCGCGGCAGGCGAAAACCCCGGCGCAGGTGGCGGAAAAGGCCGCCAATTGGATGACGGGCGACCTGTTCGGCGCGCTGAACAAGCTGGGCGTGGAGATCGCCGCCAGCCCCGTCACCCCGGCACAGGGCGGCGAGCTGCTTGCGCTGATGGCGGACGGCACGCTGTCTGGCCCGCTGGCGAAGCAGGTGTTCGAAATCATGCTGGAAACCCGCGAAGATCCCGGCGCCATCGCCGAAGCGCGTGGGCTGAAGCAGGTGAGCGACACCGGCGCGCTGGAAACCGCGATTGCCGAGGTGATGGCCGCCAATGCCGACAAGGTGGCGGATTACCGGGGCGGCAAAGACAAGCTGTTCGGCTTCTTCGTGGGGCAGGTGATGAAGGCCAGCGGCGGCAAGGCCAATCCGGCCGTGGTGAACGAACTGCTGAAAAAGGCGCTGGGATAAAGCCATTGGATTGGCAGAGCCTATTCTCTGCAAACCCGTCGCCTTTCCCACTGCTCCCCTCACCCCGCTCAGGCTGAGCTTGTCGAAGCCCATGGGGCATGCCTCCCGGCTCAGCCATTGTGCGTTTGCGTCCGGGGCTTCGACAAGCTCGGCCTGAGCGCAGGGAGAGTTGAGCGGGACGGAGGGCAGACAAGCAATGCCTGTTCGCGAGGGTGCAATCGCCGCCGGATCGAGGGCGGGGCTATTCGCTCATTTTGCTGCATTGCGACATGACTCATGATATTCCATTTTCGAAATATCATGAACTGTTCCCGTTTTTCCCACTCTGTCGTCCGTGAATAGATCCATTTCGGCTCAGTTATAGACAGAGTCGTCAAATTGTCTGTTGTGCACCGCAATAGGAACGGTAAGCTCCGAATCGCAGGTTGGGGTTGCCTGCGCGTTGTGATGTGGTGGGTTCCGGGCGTTGTCTGCCGGTGCCGCTGTTCCGTCACCGGGGCCGTCCGCGATTGGGCTGCCCTCCGCTAACAGAGGGGTAATTTCATGAAGCAGCTTTTGCCTGCCCTGGCCCTTGCGGCCTTCGCGGCGACATCCGCCAACGCGGCCACGCTTGTGGTCGATTTGAAGGATGTGCCCAGCTACACCTATCTCGGCAGCGCCGAGAATGTGTCGATGTCGTTCGATCTCGGCGCGGGGGCGTATGTCACCGGCTTCGCTTTCTCCTTCACAGTCACCGCCTTCGATCCGTCCTGGCTGTCTGAAATCTCGATGATGGCGTCCAACACGAGCGGAACCGGCGGCTTCTTCTTCACGCCAGCTCCCGGCCTCGACGGTCCCGGCACCCATAGCGCTGATGGTTTTGCCGATCTGGTGTGGTACGGGCTCGATTTCACCACCGATGCCGACGGTCTGCTGTGGTTGGATTTCTTCGAGACCTATTCTGATGAGGCTAATCCGGACGGCCTGTGGAACGGCACGCTCACCTTCACCTACACGCCGGGCACGCCCACCGGCCCGGTGGTGCCGGAACCGGCGACCTGGGCGATGATGATCGCAGGCTTCGGGCTGGTGGGGGCCAGCATGCGTCGCCGCCGCGTTTCACTGCCGGTTACGGCCGCCTGAAGCCGGATCAGCCGGCGAAGCCGCCGGTCTGAAGGAACGCAATCTCCTCGGGCGTGGAAACCCGCCCGAGGACGGTGTTGCGATGCGGAAAGCGCCCGAAGCGGGCGATGATGTCGCGATGCAGTTCGGCAAAGCGCAGCCATTCGCCGCCCAGCGGCCGGTTCAATTCCACGCAACGCTGCTGCAACGCCGGATCCTCGGCATGTTCATAGGGCAAATAGACAAACGCCCGCAGCGTTTCGGGAATCGCCAGATCATCCCCCCGCGCCACCGCCCTGTCGGCAGCCGCCACCGCCAGCATGTCAGACGCGAACATCCGCGCGCTGCCCCGGAAACAATTGCGCGGAAACTGGTCCAGCAACAGGATCAGCGCGAGCGCCCCTTCGGGCGTTTCCTCCCAATCCGCCAGTTCGCCGCGCACGGCGGCTTCATGCGCTTGCATAAAGGCCGCGCGAAAGCGGTCGTCGAACGCATCATCCTTGGCGAACCACGCTTGCGGCCCGGCCTCGCGCCAGAAGGCCACCACATCGGCCGCGTCTGTCATGGAATCCCCGTCAGCTTGTGCGTCTGCAAACTCAGCCGCCATTTCGGATTGGCAAGGCACCAGCCGATCGCCGCGTCGATATTCGCCTTCTGCTCCGGCCCGTCCATCGGCTGCACGAAGAAATGCGCGAACGCCCAATCCGCCACCTGATCGGGCAGCAGATCGGGCTGCGGATACACCAGCTTCAGCTCATCACCCCGCCGCTGCACTGTTTCCGCCCCCGCCTTGGGGCTGATGCACAGCCAGTCGATCCCGTCCGGCGCCTCTACCGTCCCGTTCGATTCCACCGCGATGCGGAACCCCCGCGCGTGCAAGGCCCCGATCAGCGCCGCGTCCAGCTGCAACAGCGGCTCACCGCCGGTGCACACCACCAGCCGGTGCACGGCACCCGGCCCCCACATGGCCGCCACCGCATCGGCCAGCGCCTCTGCCTCGGCGAACTTGCCGCCGCCCTCGCCATCGGTGCCCACGAAATCGGTGTCGCAGAACTTGCAGATCGCCTTGTCGCGATCCTGCTCGCGCCCCGTCCACAAATTGCACCCGGCAAAGCGCAGGAACACGGCCCGCATCCCCGTCTGCGCGCCCTCGCCCTGAAGCGTCAGGAACAATTCCTTGACTGCGTAACTCATGCGCCGCCGCCGGATGGCGGCTTTTCAGCGTAGAGCGTCGGGTCGGGCACGCCGGCCTCCTGAAACCCCTTCTGCCGCAGGCGGCACGAATCGCACTGCCCGCAATGCTTGCCGTCCACCGTCGGGTCATAGCAGGACCATGTCATCCCCATGTCCAGCCCGGCCTCCACGGCGGCCTGCACGATCCCGGCCTTGGTCAGCGCCTGCAACGGCGTGTGCACCTTGTAGCGCGCCGTGCCCTCCACCCCGGCCTTGGTCGCCAGATTGGCCATGTCCTCGAACGCCGCCACAAACTCCGGGCGGCAATCCGGATAGCCGGAATAGTCCAGCGCATTCACCCCGATCAACAGGTCCGAACCACCGGAAGCCTCCGCCCAGCCCAGCGCGACGGACAGGAAAATCGTATTGCGTGCGGGCACATAAGTAACCGGAATGCCCGGCAAAACCCCCTCCTTAGGCACCTCGATATCATCCGTCAGCGCCGATCCGCCAAAGCCGCGCAGGTCCAGCGGCAGGCGGATATGCCGCGCCACCTTATACCGCGCCGCCAGCGCGTCGGCCGCTTCCAGCTCGCGCCGGTGCCGCTGGTTGTAATCGATAGTCAGTGCCAGCACCTTCGCTCCCGCATTGCTCGCCATCGCAAGACAAGTCGCGCTGTCCAGCCCGCCAGACAGCAGCAGCACAACGGGTTTCCCCGCCAGTTCAGAGAGTGGAATCTGTTTGATCGTCATCAATATACCTCGACGGTGCGCTTTGTAGACGCGAGAGGGCGGCATTGCTACGCTTGCCGGAAAGCGCGTCGGCGTTTAACGGCGCAAGGGAATTTGGGTGGAAAGGCGCGGAGCCGAAGTGGTCGATTACAGCCAGGTCTTCAAAGACGCGATCGAGCGTCTGCACGAGGAAGGGCGCTACCGCGTCTTCATCGATATCCTGCGCAACAAGGGCGCCTTCCCCAACGCGCGCTGCTTCGCCGGCCACAATGGCCCGAAGCCGATCACCGTGTGGTGCTCCAACGATTATCTCGCCATGGGCCAGCATCCCAGCGTGATCGCCGCCATGGAAGAGGCGCTGCATGATGTCGGCGCAGGCTCCGGCGGCACCCGCAACATTGGCGGCAACACCCATTACCATATCGATCTGGAACATGAACTTGCCGATCTGCACGGCAAGGAAGGCGCGCTGCTGTTCACCTCGGGCTATGTCTCGAACGAGGCGACGCTCTCCACGCTGGGCAAGCTGCTGCCGGGCTGCATCATCTTTTCCGATGAGCTGAATCACGCCTCCATGATCGCGGGCATCCGCCATTCCGGCTGCGAAAAGCAGGTGTGGCGGCACAATGATCTGGCGCATCTGGAGGAACTGCTGGCCGCGGCAGACCCGGAAACCCCCAAGCTGATCGCGTTTGAATCCGTCTATTCGATGGATGGGGATGTCGCCCCCCTGCACGCCATTTGCGATCTCGCCGATAAATATGGCGCGCTCACCTATCTGGATGAAGTGCATGCGGTCGGCATGTACGGCCCACGCGGCGGCGGCATTTCAGACCGGGACGAGGCAGCGCCCCGCATCACCATCATCGAGGGCACGCTGGGCAAGGCCTTCGGCGTGATGGGCGGCTATATCGCGGCGGATCAGATGATCATCGACTGCATCCGCAGCTATGCCCCCGGCTTCATCTTCACCACTTCGCTGTCCCCGGTGCTGGTGGCAGGCGCGCTGGCCAGCGTGCGCCACCTGAAAGCCTCCAGCGCCGAACGCGAAGGCCAGCAAGCCTCCGCCGCGCTGCTGAAGCGGCTGATGGCCGAAGCCGATCTCCCGGTGATGGCCTCCGAAAGCCACATCGTCCCGCTGATGGTGGGCTGCCCGGTAAAGGCGAAGAAAATCAGCGACATCCTGCTCGCCGAATATGGCGTCTATGTGCAGCCGATCAATTTCCCCACAGTCCCCCGCGGCACAGAACGCCTCCGCTTCACCCCCGGCCCGGCGCACAATGAAGCGATGATGCGCGAACTGGTGGCAGCGCTGGTGGAAATCTGGGGCCGCCTCGAACTCCGCGCCGCCGCCTGAAAAATCCTCCCCTGCAAGGGGAGGTGGCCCAAAGGGTCGGAGGGGTGTCACCCCATCCGCAAGAAGCCTCCGGCGGGGAGGGCGCTGCCCTCCACCCGGCAGGGGTTTGAAACCCCTGCACCCCCGACTTGATTTAACTCGAGATCGCCTTGTTAGGGGCAGTTCGAGGCGAACTTTTAAAATTAGATGGTTTCGCTACTTGCCACCCGTCGTCGTGTTGCTCACCAAATTCTCCGGCTCAAACATTTAAATTGAATCCTAAGCGAACACTATTGAGCCGGTGCGCCCGGCGGCTCAATGTACTTCAGAGTTGTGCTCTTTACTACATAGCGCAAGCCCGCATTGCTGATGCCTAGTACGTCGATCACCACATCCTTGTAGGTGATGGTTTCAGGGAAAGTTCCAGAAAGGGTGAACGTCACCTCATCTGTGAATGCGGGGCGCGCCATATCGTTCACAAATTCACGATAGCTGAAACGAAGAGTGCTACCGGAAACTCCCAGAAAACTTAACTGCTGGCGGAACGTGCCCTTGTCGCCGGGCGTGTCTACATAGTGGCCGACTTCATAGGGAACCGGCTTTGCAAGCTGAATTTTGCCAGTGCCAAGACCTGATGCCTTCTCGGTGAAGATGTGGTTGACAGGCGTTCGATCGATCAAGCAGTTGGCCCCGCCATATTCGTTGGGACAGGCTACAATCTTCTTTTTGCTCTTAATGTAGAATGCCAGTCGGTCGCCCGTAGATAGCTCGGCCTCAGGTGCGTCTGCCAGAATTATCAACCCTTCAACCTGCCACACGTTTTCGCGTTGGAAAATGGCGGAGCCTGCTGAGGCTGTATTCTCTTGGCCAATTGGCGGTGAGACGGCTACACCGCGCCGACCTACTGCCTCAGCCGGCCCGCTCAATCCTAGCAGCGCAATTGCGAAAAATAAGCAGCGCATAACATTCCTCACAGAATTATGTTTTCCACGAATAATATAGTTTAATTCACTTCTAGTGATATCGTGTTGGGATTTCAGTGCTTATCATCCCCACTCCCCCGATCCTCTCGGCAATGCCAAAGACGCAGAACGAAAATCACCCCACCCGCAATCTCATAGCGCATCTCGTAATTCCCTACGATGATCCGCCGAACCTCGCGCGGTGCATAGGCCTCCAGCTTCTCGCCCAGCCTCGGATACTCCAGCAGTCGATCTGGCGCGCGAGAGAGTTGCTGCACCACCCGCGCTGCCGCCTCAGGCGCAACCGGGCTCAGATGCTGATACAGTCGCACAAGGTCCGATGACGCCTTGCTCGTCCACTGAACGGTCATTCGCCGGGCGGGGGCAGCGGCTTGTCGCTCCCAAGGCTATCGGCCCACGCCAGCACCGCCTGATGGTCGATCACCCGGCCCGCGCGCACATCGTCCAGCGCCTCCAGCGTCAGGCGGTGGCGCTCCTCCTCCTGATCCACCCACGCCGCAAGCGCCTGCTTCACCACCCAGCCGCGAGACCGCTCCAGCCGTGCCGCCATCGCTTCCACCTTCTCGGCAAGGTTCAGCGGCACATGCGTGGTCAGCACCTTTGTTTCAGTGGTCATTCACGCCTCCGGCAATCACTCTGATTGAAAAATAATCAAGACCGGCCGTCTCTGCAAGCTTCGACGCCCCACTTGCCACCCCCCATCTTGGCGAAAGCTCACATATGGCGCATAGGGGCGTTGCACCCCCACAAGGGGTTGCGATTCACCTCATAACCCCGGGGCGCAACACCGTTGAAGATCGCAATCGCATCCGATCATGCGGGCTATCCGCTGAAGGCCGTTCTCGCAGAGGATCTGCGCGCGCTTGGCCATGATCTGCTGGATCTCGGCGCGCATGACGCCACCACCTCTGTTGATTACCCCGATTTCGGCCGCGCCTGCGCTGAAAAGGTGGCGTCCGGCGAAGCGGAATTCGGCGTGGTCGTCTGCGGCTCCGGTATCGGCATTTCCATCGCCGCCAACCGCGTGCCCGGCGCGCGCTGCGCGCTGGTGCACGACAACATCGGCGCGCGCCTCAGCCGCCAGCACAATGATGCGAACATGATTTCCTTCGGTGCCCGCCTGATGGGCACCGAAACCGCGCGCGATGCCCTTCGCGCCTTCCTTGAAACCCCCTTCGAAGGCGGCCGCCACGCCGCCCGCCGCGACAAGCTAGGATAAGCGCATGAGCAGCCGCCCCATCACCCCCGCAAATGACGCCTTCTTCGGCGCGACACTGGCTCAGGCCGATCCCGAAATCGCCGCGGCCATCGCGGGCGAACTCGGCCGCCAGCGTGAGAAGATCGAGCTGATCGCCTCTGAAAACATCGTCTCGCGCGCCGTGCTGGAGGCGCAAGGTTCCATCTTCACCAACAAATATGCCGAGGGCTATCCCGGGCGCCGCTATTATGGCGGCTGCGAATATGCCGATGTGGTGGAAACGCTGGCGATCGAACGCGCCAAGGCGCTGTTCGGCGCGCAATTCGCCAATGTGCAGCCCAATTCGGGCAGCCAGATGAATCAGGCGGTGTTCCTCGCCCTGCTGCAACCGGGCGACACCTTCATGGGCCTCGAGCTCGCAGCCGGCGGCCACCTCACCCACGGTTCGCCGGTGAACATGAGCGGCAAGTGGTTCAAGCCGGTGGCTTACGGCGTGCGTCGCGATGATTCCATCATCGACATGGACGAAGTGGCGGCCATCGCCCGCGAGCATAAGCCGAAACTCATCCTCGCAGGCGGCACCGCCTATTCCCGCGTGTGGGATTTCAAGCGCTTCCGCGAAATCGCAGACGAAGTCGGTGCCTATCTGATGGTCGATATGGCCCACTTCGCGGGCCTCGTGGCGGGCGGCGCGCACCCCAGCCCGGTGCCGCACGCGCATGTCGTCACCACCACCACCCACAAATCGCTGCGCGGCCCGCGCGGCGGCATGATCCTGACGAACGATGCGGCCATCGCCAAGAAAATCGACAGCGCCGTTTTCCCCGGCCTGCAGGGCGGCCCGCTGATGCATGTGATCGCCGCCAAGGCCGTCGCCTTTCAGGAGGCGCTGCAACCCTCGTTCAAAACCTATGCGCATGCGGTGGTGGAAAACGCCCGTGCGTTGGCGGCCTCGCTGCAATCGCACGGGCTGGACATCGTCTCGGGCGGCACGGATAACCATCTGATGCTCGTCGATCTCCGCCCGAAACAGGCCAAGGGCAACAGCACCGAAAAGGCGCTGGATCGTGCCTTCCTCACCTGCAACATGAACACCATTCCCTACGATCCGGAAAAGCCCAAGATCGGCTCCGGCATCCGTCTGGGCACGCCCGCCGCCACCACGCGCGGCTTTGGCCCGGCCGAATTCCGCGAAGTCGGCGGCCTGATCGCCGAAGTCGTCGAAGGCCTGCGCCGCAACGGCGAAGCCGGAGACGGACAGGTCGAAGCCGCCGTGCGCACCCGCGTCGAAGCCCTTACCGCCCGCTTCCCCATCTACGGCTGAAAAGGACCCAGCATGGCAGACGAAACGCCCGAAGCCCCGAAGCCCGCCAAGAAGGCCGCAGCCCCCAAGGCCGCCCCGAAAACAGCGAAACCCGCCGCGGAAAAGGCTCCGCCCAAGCCGCGCGCCGCAAAGCCGAAACCGGCAGCCGAGCCGGTGAAGGACAAGGTGGAAAAGCTGGCCGACGAGGCGCTGGAAGCCGGCAGCAAGATCACCGAATCCGAAACCGGCAAAAAGGTGGTCGACGCTGCCGAACAGGTGTTTGACAAGGCCGAGGAACTGGTCGGCAAGGCGCTGGACAGCGACTTCGGCAAGAAGGCCACGGCGACAGCCGCAGACCTTCAGAAAAAGGCGCTGGACACGGACGTCGGCAAGAAGGTGGCCGATACCGCCTCTGATCTGACCGACAAGGCGCTGGCCAGCGAATATGGTCAGCAGGCGAAGAAGGTGTGGCAAACCCCGCTCGGCCGCAACGTTGGTGTGGGCACGGCGGCTGGTGCGGCGCTCGGCCTCGTCATCCTGAACCCGCTGATCGGCGCCGTCGTCGGCGGCGGCCTCGGCTATCTCGCAACGCTCGCCAAGAAGTCCAAGAAGAGCTGATGCGCTGCCCCTTCTGCCACAACGACGACAGCCAGGTGAAAGACAGCCGTCCCACAGAGGACGGCAGCGCGATCCGCCGCAGGCGGCAATGCCCCGCCTGCGGCGCGCGCTTTACCACCTTCGAACGCGTGCAATTGCGTGAGCTGATCGTGGTGAAGAAAAGCGGCAAGAAGGAACCCTTCGACCGCGAGAAACTGGCCCACAGCGTGATGATCGCCTGCCGCAAGCGCGACATCGACGCAGACCGCATCGAACGCTTCGTCTCCGCCATGCAGCGCCAGCTGGAAGCGATGGGCGAAAGCGAAATCGAAGCCGGCCAGATCGGCGCACTGGTGATGCAGGGGCTGGAGCGGCTGGACCCGGTTGCCTACGTTCGTTTTGCGAGCGTCTACAAGGACTTCCGCGAGGCGAGGGATTTCGAAACCTTCGTCGGCGGCCTCTCCAAAACCGTCCTGAAGGGCGACGCGGCCTGAGCGGTGAGAAACCCCTCCCCTTCAGGGGAGGGGCAGGGGTGGGGACGCAGAGCAAGCGCAACGAGTGCTGAGGATCACCCAGCCCTCGACACCCGCCCAAACCCGTCGCCCCGCACTTGATGCGGCGCCCCGCTGCCAACCCCGAACCTCACCGGGAAACCCGCCCAAAAGCCAAAACAAGGAAGGGGTTCCACCCCTTCACCCCGGCAAGGGCCGCAGGCCCCTGCACCCCGGAATTCCACGATTGTTTGGAGGAGAATCTCCTGTCACAAGTGCCCATCCACAAAGCGAGTGCGCAATGCCCAGCACCTCCAGCATCCGGCGACCACTACCCCGTCTAAGGGAGATAGGGGTCGATCTGAACGGCAACTTGATTGTTCCGGGAACAATGGTGTTTCCGGTTGATGATGCCGGGCTGTTTCCTAAAATGGAGACGGGGTATTTGCGGCTTTCGCGTCTCTGGGGTCTTCGCCTTGCGCCCTGCCGCGCCGTTCGTGAAACATCCGGATTCATGCAGCCAAGTGAAGCCGGCTCAGAATTGTCAATTCCCGAAGAGTTGAGTGTTTTCATTTTACGCAAACTCAGAGACGGAGCGGATGGAAGATATGAACGGACGCTGCCATTTGACTGTGGGCAGCTCGACTCTGTTTCATGGCCAAAAAGTAAAAATATTCAGCCACTATCCCACTGGACACTGATTATCGAAATTTCTGAAGAGTGGGTGAAAGTGTCCCTTGCAGCAAAGTTGCACGCAGACAATCTGGTGATGACGGGGTTCCAGGGAAATTTTTGGTCGGCACAGAACGGCGCTGCGATCGAGGTGAGTTTTGAAGTCGATCCGATCGCTCGTGTCGCCTATTTTGGAAAATGGTCTACATCGGGTTTAACAGGTTCAGAGTTGGCCGATGCGCCGTCGGTCTCGAGTTTAAATTCTTTAAATATTTCTAATGCAATGATTGGAAGTAATGGAGGAATATTTGGATCCAGTGGATCCAAATGGGTAGAGATTTTGTGGGGAGAAGATCCGGCTGATGGAATTCATCTCTCATACTATAATGTTGTATCCAAAAATGATCAAGACTTATTATCATTCGATAGTCCTTTATATCCGATAATTATACTTCCATGTATATCTATTAATTTTATTCGTAAATTAATAATAGAAAATTTTTATGCGAAAATAGAATTTTACGACGGAGAATTTGGAGTTATAGTATTTGGTGGGTCGACAGGATCGACATGGGAAATTATTAGGAATATTTTCCTATCAATAAAATTGAACAATCTCGGCTTGCATGTTTCGTATGTCATATATTCATCATATCTTAAAAATATGAAAAATAGTCGGAGGGAGGGGGGGTTTTCCCTTTCATGGGAAGTTATGATTCTGCGCCTTCCCGAAATGGCGCAGTTGCGATCAAGGGTTGAGGCAATGGAAGAGGTGGATTCCGGCGCTCCCGCGAATCCTGCGCCACCCCCGCAATCGGACGCTGCCGTTGGGTCTGATGCGGCGACTAAGTCGAGTGTTGCTTCGTCATTCTTCAGGCGATTGTTTCTGAAGTAGTGGGGTATGTCGGTTGCGCCTTGCATACCGCAACGCACAAGACATTGAGCGGTAAGGCGAGCTTCGGGGTTGGGCGGGCAATACGCATACGGCCGCTTTGTCGCGCCAAACTGTCCTACACCCTCTGTTGCTCTTACCCTCTCGCCGCTCTTTCCAATGTCCAATGCCGCTCGCGCTTGTCCATGCCGGGACAAACCGAACCCGGCCCACACCCCGGAACGATCAGGTGCAAGCCTGCACAGGCATGATTTTCATGACCTTTCGCGCCGCTCCCCGGCCGCGCGTACCGCTCAGAACTCCACGTCCAGTTCCTCGATATCCTCCGGCTCGGCCTTGGCCAGTGCGATCCACTCGGCCATTGGCGCCCATGCCGTCACCGCTTCGCAATAGGCAGCGATTTCTGCCGTCATCGGCACGGCGTAGGTCAGGAAACGCTGCGTCACGGGGGCGAACATCGCGTCTGCCACGGTGGGCTTTTTCCCGAACAGGAACGGGCCTTTATAGCGCTGGAGGCACTCCAGCCAGATCGCCTCGATTCGTTCGATATCGGGCTTTGCGCCGGAAAAGATCGGGAAGCTTTCGTGCCGCACCTTCAGATTCATCGGCAGGGCGGAGCGCAGGTTGGAAAAGCCGGAATGGATTTCGCCGGAGACGGAGCGGCACAGCGCCCGCGCCGCCGCATCCTTCGGCAGCATCTGCGCTTCGGGATGCAGTTCGTTCAGCGTCTCGGCGATGGCCAGCGTGTCCCACACGCTCAGCTTGCCGATACTCAGGCGCGGCACCAGCACGGAAGGGGAGAGCAGCAGCAGTTCGGCCCGGTTGCTGGCGTCGTTGGGCACATCCACCAGTTCCACGTCCAGCCCGGCCAGCCTGCACAGCAGCCAGCCCCTGAGAGACCATGCCGAATAGGTCTTGCTGGAGATCGTCAGCGTCGGTTTGGACATTTCCCCCCCTGTTGCTGCGGGTTCCTGTGCATTTGCGCATGGTGCAACGCAGCAATTTATGCACATATCTGCGGCAGAGAGAAGCCGAATCGCACGCATGCGTCTGAAAGGGGACTTTTGCTGTACAGCGCATTTCAGGCATGGACGGACATGATGGCCCCTTCGCGGATGGCGGCGGCGTCGCTGCTGGCGTGGCGGGATCAGTTTCTTGGCCCCGCCGCAGGGGAGGATCATCTCCGCCGCCTGTTCGCGGTCGCCGATGTCTATCAGGGCGCGAAGGTTACGCATGATCGCCCGCCCTATGCCATCCGCCCCGTGCACAGCGGCAACAGTGTCGCCCCCGTGCGCGAGGAAGTCGTGCTTGAGCTGCCGTTCGGCAATCTGCTCCACTTCGCGAAAGAGGAGGTGGAGGCCCCGCAGCCGAAGATGCTGGTGGTCGCCCCGCTGTCCGGCCATTTCGCCACGCTGCTGCGCTCCACCGTGCAGACGCTGCTGATCGATCATGACGTCTACATCACCGACTGGAAGAACGCCCGCGACGTGCCGCTGTCAGCCGGGCGCTTCGGCTTTGAGGATTATGTGGATTATGTGATCCGCTTCCTGCAATTCCTGGGGCCGAACAGCAATCTGCTCTCCGTCTGCCAGCCCTGCGTGCCGGCCTTTGCCGCCGTCGCGGTGATGGCGCAGGATAAAGACCCGGCGCAGCCCCGCACCATGACGCTGATGGGCGGCCCGGTGGACACCCGCATCGCCCCCACCGTGGTGAACCAGCTTGCGATGGAAAACCCCATCGAATGGTTCGAGGACAAGCTGATTTCCCGCGTGCCGATGCGCTATGCCGGGCGCGGCCGCCGGGTCTATCCGGGCTTCCTCCAGCTCACCGCCTTCATGTCGATGAACCTTGATCGGCACTTTGCGCAGTATCGCAAACTCTATCAGCATCTGGCCGATGGGGAGGATGATTCTGCCTGCAAGATCAAGGATTTCTACGACGAATATTTCGCCGTGCTGGATATGTCGGCGGAATATTATCTGGAAACGGTGGACTATGTGTTCCAGCGCGCGCTGCTGGCGAAGGGCGAACTCACCCACCGGGGCCGGGTGGTGGATCCGTCCGCCATTCAGCGCACTGCCCTGCTGACGGTGGAAGGGGAGCGCGACGATATCTGCTCCGTGGGGCAGACGGCCGCCGCGCACCTGCTCTGCACCAGCCTGCGCCCGCATCTGAAGCGTCACCATCTGCAGCCCGGCGTCGGCCATTACGGCATCTTCTCCGGCTCCAAATGGGAAAGCCAGGTCTATCCGCAGGTGCGCAACCTTGTGCTGGCGATGAATTGAGCGCCAGATAGCCGCGAGACAGGCCGGAGAGCTTCCATGACGACACGAATCTGGCTGGCAGCGCTGGCGCTGTGCGGCTTCCCCGCAATGGCGCTTTGCGCCGCCCCGGCGCTGGCGCAGCAACCGGCCTGCACCGCCGTTTCAGACACGAACCTGCCCCCCGCCTTCGCCGCATGGGGCAAGCCCGCCGTCGCCGTCACCGCAGGCGCGGCCGCCGCCAGCGCCGCCCGCATTCAGCCGAATGTCGCGGCAGACATCAGCCTGCTGCCCGCCATCACCCCGGTGCTGCCGCCCGGCCGCGCGCGCGAAACCGAAAACCCGCACGCCGGACTGCTGCTGGTGGCCATCCCCACCCCCGGTGTCTGGCGCATCGGCCTGTCCGGCGGGGCGTGGATCGACCTGATCGGCCCGGACGGCAAGGCGGTGCAATCCATGGGACACGGCCATATGGCCCCCTGCACCACGCTGACAAAAGTGGTGGAATTCCAGTTGGGGGCGGGGGATCACCTGATCCAGATCAGCGGCAATGCGGGGCCGACTGTGAGGTTGCTGGTCAGCCCTCGGCCTTGAGGCGGTGACGGCAGGGTTGAGGGGGCGCTGCCCCCTCAAACTCTACCCGCTCAGGCCGACCTCCTCCGCTCGCTCAGGCTGAGCTTGTCGAAGCCCCATGAGCATGCTCATCCCGGCTCAGCCGTTGGGCTTCCACGTCCGGGGCTTCGACAAGCTCAGCCTGAGCGGGCGGAGGGTGCGCGGGACAAAGAACAGGCAAGCGATGCCTGCTTAGCAAAGAATGCAATCGCCATTTGCTGGCCTGCGGCGCTCAGCGCGGGGCCAGTTCGAAGGCCATTGTCACCGTGGCGGACAGGCCGATTTCGCCCGGCGAAACCGGGGTGTCGGCCGCCGCTTCCATCGCCATCGTCCGCACCTTCGGGCTGGGGGCCTGCTGCTGGAAGCCTTCGCTGATCTCGGTGATGCGCACCACTTTCAGTCCGGCGGCCTGCGCATACAGCTCGGCGCGGGCGCGGGCCTTGGCCACGGCTTCGGCGCGCGCCTTGTCCAGCAGCGGCTCCGGCGCGGCGACACGGAAATCCGGGCCGTCGATCTGGTTGGCACCTTCCTTCACCAGCGTGTCGATCACCTTGCCCGCCCCCTTCAGGTCGCGCAGCGTCACCTGCACCCGGTTGGAGGCGGTGAAGCCCGTCAGCTGCGGCGGCTGATTCTGTTCGTAACGGAACTGCGGTTGCAGGTTCAGCCCGCTGGTCTGGATGTCGCGATCCGCCACGCCCGCCTTTTTCAGTGCGGCGACAACACGCACCATCTTCTCGCTGTTGGCGGAAAGGGCGGCCTGTGCTTCAGGGGCTTGCGTCACCACACCCGCGCCGATGCTGGCGATATCCGGCGCGGCCTGCACCTCGGCCGTGGCGCTCAGGTCCAATGTCGCCGGGGCCGGAGTGGTCTGGGCGGCGGGCTGGGCGGCGGCCGCAGTCGCCGCAGTCGCCGCCGCGACGATGGCGGCGATATGGCTGGATTTCATGCTCTGCTCCTTGTTGTGGTGGGCCGACATGAACGACGGCCCACCTTTCCGGATGCTGAAGCGGTGCCCGCGCCGGATCAGGCCGAGCGGTTCTTGATCATGCGGTAGATCCACAGCAGCAACACGGCACCCGCTGTTGCCAGCACGAGGTTCCAGATATGGCCGCCGGTGCCAAGGCCGATGAAATTGGCGAGAAAGCCGCCCAGCAGGCCGCCCGCCACGCCGATCAGGATGGTGACGATCAGGCCGCCCGGATCCTTGCCCGGCGACAGCCATTTCGCCAGCGCACCGGCGATCAGGCCGATCACGACCCAGCCGAGAATCGAATAGTCCATGGCAATCTCCCCATGCTGCGGCGGCCCCGGCAAAGCGCGGGGGCCAGTGCTTCATGCTCGCGCAGGCGTTGCAACTTTGCAATGTGCTGGCTGCGAAATTCGAATTGCGCACAAGCTGCCTTTATCTTGCCACCTGCTTTGTGTAATAGGCGCGGGTCTGCATCTTGCCGATGGATTGATCGTGCAGATTAATCGTCGAAAGATCAGGCCGGGTTCTGCTGTCTTTGAGGGGAGCGGCAGGATTTAGCGGGGGAGGATGCCGCCGTGCAGCGGATGCCTCCCGTTCATCATAAGGTTTGGTAACGGCATGAACATGCATATGTCCCCTCAGGATCCCGAAGTTCGGGCTCGTCTGGAGCGCGAATCCACCTACACCGTGCAGGACGCCGAGACGAATCGCGGCAAGACCTGGCTGATCGTGGCCTTGTCTGTCATTGCCGTTGCGGCCTTCATCGCCTTTCTGGTGTGGAAGGCGCATGCGCCCAAGCCGTCTGCGCCGCCTGCCGCGCCGCCTGCCGTCACCGTGCTGGTGCCCGGCACCACGATGGTCGCGGATCGTGTGGCCGCCACCGGCAGCATCAGCGCCCGGCGTGACATGCCCGTGGGCGTGGCTGGCGAAGGCGGCATGATTTCCGCCATCCGGGTGGAAGCGGGGCAATATGTGAACCGGGGGCAGGTGCTCGCCGAAATCGATTCATCCGTGCAGCGCGCCCAGCTTCAGCAATTGCAGGCGGGCGTGGTGCAGGCGCGCGCAGATGCCCGGCTGGCGCAATCCGAACTGGATCGCGCGCTGGCGCTGGTGGAACGCGGCTTCATTTCCAAGGCCGATATCGATCGCCGCACCGCCACGCGCGATTCCGCCAACGCCCGGGTCGGCGTGGCGCAGGCGCAGGTGCGCGAAATGCAGGAACGGCTGAACCGGCTGGCCATCCGCGCGCCGGAAGCGGGCCTTGTGCTCCAGCGCAGCGTGGAGCCGGGGCAGATCGTCTCGCCCGGCAGCGGCGCGCTCTATCGAATCGCCGCGGGCGGGCAGATGGAACTGCGCGCGCAGGTGGCAGAGCAGGACATGCACGGCCTCGCCGTGGGGCAGCAGGCGACTGTGACGCCGGTCGGCTCGACCAACCGCTATGCCGGGCGCGTCTGGCTGCTGGAGCCGGTGATCGACCCGACGACCCGTCAGGGCGTCGCCCGCATCGCCTTGCCCAACACCTCTGAACTGCGCTCCGGCGGTTTCGCCAGCGTGGTGGTGGATGGGGCGCAGGCGCAGCGGCCGTTGCTGCCGCAATCGGCGGTACTGTCCGATCGCGACGGCCCCTATGTGCTGACGGTGGGCGCAGACAATGTGGTGAAGCGCGTGGGCGTCACCGTCGGGGCGGTGACACCGCAGGGTGTCGCCATCCTCACCGGCCTTACGGGGCAGGAACGGGTGGTGCTGTCTGCCGGGGCGTTCCTGAACCCCGGCGAGAAGGTGACGCCGCAGCTGGCGGCCCCCGCCGCAGCGGCCGCCGCCCAACCCGCAACCGCCGGCTGAGGAGCGCCCGCACATGCGCAACATGTCCAGCTGGGCGATCCGGAATCCGATTCCGCCGCTGATGCTCTTCGTCTTGCTGACGGCCGTCGGCCTGCTCAGCTTCTACCAGATGAAGATCACCCAGATGCCCGACATCTCGGTGCCGATAGTCAACATCTCCGTCAGCCAGCCGGGCGGCGCGCCGACAGAGATTGAAACGCAGGTCACGCAGAAGATCGAGGGCGCGGTCGCCGGGATCGGCAATGTGAAGAACATCACCTCCGTGGTGCAGGAAGGCAATTCCTGGACCTCGGTGGAATTCCAGCTGGGCACGCCGGTGGATCGCGCCGTGAACGATGCGCGCGACGCCGTCACCAAGGTGCGCTCGAACCTGCCGGACGGCATCATGGAGCCGCAGGTCAGCCGGATGGATATCGAGGGCGGGGCGCTCGCCTATATCGCCGTCAGTTCCACCGCGATGACGCTGGAGCAGCTCAGCTGGTTCGTCGACAACAATGTGTCGAAGGCGCTCACCTCCATTTCGGGCGTGGCGCAGGTGCATCGTGGCGGCGGCGTCAGCCGCGAGATCCGGGTGAACCTCGATCCGGCGCGGCTGCAGTCCTATGGCATCACCGCCTCGCAGGTGAACGCGCAACTGCGCCAGCTGAACCTGGATGCGCCGGGCGGCCGCACGGAGATTTCCGGGGCCGAACAGGCCGTGCGCGTGCTGGGCGGCGCCCGCACCGCCGAGCAATTGTCGGAAACCCGCATCGCCATCGGCAATGGCCGCGACGTGCGCCTGGGCGACATCGCCGAAGTGCGCGACGGTGCATCGGAACAGCGCAACATCGCCCGGCTGAACGGCCGTCAGGTGACGAGCTTCGGCGTGATGAAGGCCAAGGGCGCCTCCGACGTCGAAGTCTATGACAAGATGTACAAGCAGCTGGACGAGCTGAAGAAACAGTTCCCCGGTATCGAGTTCCAGGAGCTGTTCACCACCGTCAAATACACCAAGGTCGAATATAAAAGCGCCATGACTGCGATGTGGGAAGGCGCATTGCTCGCAGTGATCGTGGTGTTCCTGTTCCTGCGCGACTGGCGGGCGACGGTGATTTCCGCGCTGGCCATCCCGCTCTCCGCGATCCCGACCTTCTGGTTCATGGATATGATGGGCTTCACGCTGAACACCATCAGCCTGCTGGCGCTCAGCCTTGTGGCGGGCATCCTCGTCGATGACGCCATCGTGGAGATCGAGAATATTGTGCGCCACATGCGCATGGGCAAATCGCCCTATCAGGCCTCCATCGACGCGGCTGACGAAATCGGCCTCGCCGTTGTCGCCACCACCTTCTCCATCATCGCGGTGTTCCTGCCGGTGGCCTTCATGCCGGGGATTCCGGGGCAGTATTTCAAGCAGTTCGGCCTCACCGTCTCCATCGCGGTGTTTATGTCCTTGCTGGTGGCGCGATTGATAACGCCGTTGATCGCCGCCTATTTCCTGAAGCCGCACGGCCATCAGGAACATAAGGACGGGCCAGTGATGCAGCGCTACATGCGCGTGCTCTCATGGACGATCCACCGCGAGCCGCAGAAGCGGCACGGCAACGCGCTCGCCCGCTTCTGGGGGCAGATCGAAGCCCATGCCCGCCCGTTGACGGTGGTGGGCCTTGGCGTGCTCTCCTTCTTCCTCACCATCTTCCTGTTTGCGCAGATGCCGCAGGCCTTCCAGCCCGACGGCGATTTCGGCTCCTCGCAGGTGCAGATCGAGCTGGCCCCCGGCGTGACGCTGGCAGACACCACGCATGTGGTGGATCAGGTGAATGCCGTGCTGCGCCAGCAGCCCGAAGTGGCGCAGGCGTTCGAATCCATTGGCGACGATGGCGATGTGCGCCGCGCCAACATCTTCATCAATCTGGTAGACGCCAAGGATCGCGACGTCACCACCAAGGAGTTTGAGCGCCGCGTTGCCCCGCAACTGATGGGCATTGCCGACGCGCGCATCAACTTCGCCTCCATGGGCGGCGGCTTCGGTGGCCGCGATATGGTGATCATGCTGGCCGGAGACGATCCGGTGCTGCTGGATCAGACGGCGCGCAAGCTGGAAAAGGAAATGCAGGGCCTGAAGGTGCTGCGCGACGCCCGCATCAACGGCGATATCGAGCGGCCGGAAATCCTGATCCGCCCGAAGTTCGACGTGGCGGCGCAACTGGGCGTCACCGCCAACACCCTGTCGCAGACGATCCGCATCGCGACCTTGGGCGATATCGAGCAGAATATGGCGAAATTCTCACTGTCTGACCGGCAGGTGCCGATCCGGGTCAGCCTCGTGGAAAACGCCCGCACAGATGCCGACATGCTGGCCAATTTGCCGGTTCCAACCGCGTCCGGCGGCTCCGTGCCGCTGAAGGTGGTGGCCGATATCAGCTTCGGCGCAGGCCCCACCAAGATCCGCCGCTACAACCAGAGCCGCCGCATCGCCATCGAAGCGGATCTGAACGGCGTGGAGTTTGGCGACGGTCTGAAAGCGATTAACCAGCTGCCCACCATGAAGAATCTGCCCGCCGGGGTGCAGCAGGTGAAGCAAGGGCAGGCCGAAGTGATGGAGGAAATGGTCACCGGCTTCATGGTCGCCATCGTCTCGGGCGTGTTGCTGGTGTTCGCGGTTCTGGTGCTGCTGTACAAGCGGATCCTGCCGCCATTCGTGAACATGGGCTCGCTGCTGCTGGCACCGCTGGGCGCGGTGATCGCGCTGATTCTCACCGGCCATGCGATCAGCATGCCCGTCTATATCGGCCTGCTGATGCTGCTGGGCATCGTTGCCAAGAACTCGATCCTGCTGGTCGATTTCGCGATCGAGGAAATGCGCCACGGTGTGGACCGCGAAACCGCCATCCTTGATGCCGGGCACAAGCGCGCCCAGCCTATCGTGATGACAACCGTCGCCATGACGGCGGGGATGCTCCCCGTTGCCACCGGCCTGCACGGCGATGCCAGCTTCCGCGCTCCCATGGCCATCGCGGTGATCGGCGGGCTGGTGCTCTCCACCGTGCTCACCCTGCTGATCGTGCCGGCCGCCTTCACGCTGGCGGATGATGTGGAACGAAAGGTTGGTCCGTGGCTGAGGCGGCTGTTCACGAACGGCGGCGAAGCTGGTAGCGGTGGGCCGACTCCTTCCGCCACGGGGCACCAACCTGCCGAATGACGAGACAGACACGGCCGTAACCACGCGATCCGAACAGGCCATCCGCCTCAGGCGGGTGGCCACCGGTTTGCTGCTGCTGATGGCCGCCCTGCTCGTCGCCTCCACATGGGCGATGGCGCATGTGCATCCGCAGTTCGTCTGGTTGCAGGCCTTCGCCGAAGCCGCGCTGGTGGGCGGGCTGGCGGACTGGTTCGCCGTCACCGCGCTGTTCCGCCACCCGATGGGCGTGCCGATTCCGCACACCGCCATCATCCCCAAATCCAAGGATCGCATCGGCGAGGCGCTGGCCACCTTCCTGAAAGACAATTTCCTCACCCCCGGCAATGTCGCCCGCCGGCTGGATGGATTCGATGCCGCCAACGCGCTGGCCGGGGTGCTGGAACGCCCGGCCTCGGGCGGCCGGGTGCGGCGGGGCGTCTCCCGCCTGATCGGCCAACTGGCCGACACCCCCGCCGCCGCCGCCGTGATGAAGCGCCTGCAGGATGGCACCGCCCAGCGCCTGCGCGATCTGGAAATCGCCCCGCTGCTGGGCCGCATGCTGGAAGCGATGATCGCAGATGGCCGCCACCGCCCCGTCATCGATCAGCTGATCCTCTGGGCCAACAACGCCATCGACAGTCAGGAAGGCCTGATCCGCGCCATGGTGGAGGAACGCACCAGCTGGGTGCTGCGCCTCGTCAACGTCGATGAACGCATCTCCAACGAACTGGTGAACGGCCTGCGCGGCCTGCTGGCGGACCTCGCCACCGATCCCGACCACCCCTTGCGCGACCGTGCCGACACCGCGCTCGCCAACCTCGCCTTCGATCTGCAGCACATGCCCGAAACACAGGCCAAGGTCGAACGCGTCAAACGCGAACTGCTCGCCAACCCCGCCGTCGCAGACTGGCTGGAAGGCCTGTGGGCGCGCGCGAAGGAAGGCCTGCTGAACGCCGCCCAAGGCGAAGGCCTCTCCGAAATCGGCGAAGCCATGGCCCGTTCGCTCCGCGAAGACCCGGCCCTCTCCGGTGCCGTCAACCAACTCGCCCGTCGCGCCGTCGTCGGCACCGTGGCGGACCATGGCGACAGCATCGTCAAACTCGTTAGCGAAACCGTCAAAGGCTGGGACGCCGCCACCATCACAGACCGCCTCGAAAACGCCGTCCTGCGCGACCTGCAATATATCCGCCTGAACGGAACCCTCATCGGCGGCAGCATCGGTTTGGCCCTGCACGCAGCGCTGCTGGCGTTCGGGGCGGCTTAGCGGCGGGCAGAAGGTCTTGCCTCCGGCGGCCAAGGGCTTTGCCCTTGGAACCCGTGCCAAGGAAATGATTTCCCTGCACCCTCTTAATTGGTGTCGCGCGAAACCTCCAACACCGTGTGAGTGATCAGATTCGATTGCCTGCGGCGCTACGCAGCCCTCTCCCCCTGCAAGGGGGAGAGTTGGAGAGGGGGTGGCCCCGCCGGGCCTGATCCTCCGCCATCTCCACAAACCCGCAACCTCCACCCGTAGCTGCCATCCGCAACCCACTCCCCATCCCGCTCAGGCTGAGCTTGTCGAAGCCCCGGACGTGAAACCGCAACGGTTAAGCCCGCGCTCATCCCACATCGGGCTTCGACAAGCTCAGCCTGAGCGGGGGAGAGATGACAGGACACCACCCCAAAGCGCCGCAGGCAATCAAACCAACCGCAAGCCCACCCTATCCGAAAGACCTGCAAATGTGGGTGCAGGGAGCACGGCTCCCTGCCGGGTTCCAAGGGCAGAGCCCTTGGCCGTGCATCCCCCATTTCCCCGCCGCCCCAAACCCCCTACATCCCCCCCATGGCGAAACCGCAGCTCCGTTATGTGTGCCAGTCCTGTGGCAGTGTGGCCCCGAAATGGATGGGCCAGTGCCCCGATTGCGGGGAATGGAACACGCTCCAGCAAGAGGCTACCGCCAGCGTCACTCCGTTCGCGCAGAAGCACAGTTTGAAGGCAGGCGGGCGGGTGTTGCAGATGCAGCCGCTGGATGCGTTGATCGAACTGCCCAAGCGCCTGCCCACCGGCTTTGCCGAGCTGGACCGGGCGCTGGGCGGCGGGCTGGTGCCCGGCTCGGCCGTGCTGATCGGCGGCGATCCGGGCATCGGCAAGTCCACACTTTTGTTGCAGGCGGCCGGGCGGATGGCGCGGGCCGGGCACAAAGTGGCCTATGTTTCGGGTGAGGAGGCTGCGGATCAGGTGCGGCTTCGGGCGCGGCGGCTGGGGCTTTCGGATGCGCCGGTGCAGCTGGCGGCGGCGACCTCCGTGCGCGATATCCTCACCACGCTGTCCGCAGGCGACGCGCCGACGCTGCTGGTGATCGATTCCATCCAGACGATGCACTCCGATCAGCTGGAGGGCGCGCCCGGCACCGTCAGTCAGGTGCGGGCGGCGTCGCTTGAACTCATCAGCTGGGCGAAAACATCCGGCACGGCGCTGATTCTGGTGGGCCATGTCACCAAAGACGGCCAGATCGCCGGGCCGCGCGTGCTCGAACATATGGTCGATGCCGTGCTCTATTTCGAAGGGGAGGGGCGGCACCAGTATCGCGTGCTGCGCGCGGTGAAGAACCGCTTTGGCGGCACAGACGAGATCGGCGTGTTCGCCATGGAATCCGACGGGCTGGCCGAGGTGCTGAACCCCTCCAGCCTGTTCCTGACGCAGCGCGACAAGGCGGTTGCGGGCGCGGTGGTGTTCCCCGCGCTGGAGGGGACGCGCCCCGTGCTGGTGGAGTTGCAGGCGCTGACGGTGCGGCTGCCCAGTGGCGCGACCCCGCGCCGGGCGGTGGTGGGGTGGGATAGTTCCCGCCTTGCCATGATTTTGGCCGTGCTGGAGGCGCGCGCGGGCCTCGGCTTCGGCGGGGCGGAGGTGTATCTGAACGTCGCGGGGGGGATGCGCGTGGTCGATCCGGCGGCCGATCTGGCGGTGGCGGCGGCGCTGGTGTCTGCGTTGCTGGACCTGCCGGTGCCGGGCGACGCGCTGGCCTTTGGCGAAATCGCCCTGTCCGGCGAAGTGCGGCCGACGGCCCACCCGGCGCTGCGGTTGAAAGAGGCGGAGAAGCTGGGGTTTGCCCGCGCGCTGGTGCCGCCGGGCGTCTCTGGCGTGGGGGCTTTGAAGGTGTCACCCGTCGCATCCGTCGCGGCGCTCGTTGACCGGATCAAGTCCGGGGCTTAGGCGCGGGTTTATGGATATCATTGATGGGTTCACCGGTTTCGATTGGGTCGTGGTCTCGCTGGTTGGGCTGCTGGCCATCGCGGGGCTTCTGCGCGGCTTCACGCAAGAGGCGCTGAGCCTTGCGGGCTGGATTTTGGGCATCGTCGTGGTGCGCTTTTTCCACGAGCAGACAACGTTGTGGCTGGCCCCCCGCGTGGGCGGAGAGGCCTCCGGCGCGATCATCGCCTTCCTGTTGCTGTTCTTCGGCACCGTGATCGTCGCCCGCATGATCGCGGGTGCCGCGGGCGGTTTCGCCAAGCGCAGTGCGCTGGGGCCGATGGACCGGGTGCTGGGCCTTGGCTTCGGCGCGCTGAAGGGGCTGATCCTCGGCTCGGTGATCTTCCTGCTGACGCAGTTCGCCACCGGCCTGTTTGATCCCGATCAGCAGCCGCCGGAATGGCTGGCAGAGAGCAAGACCGCGCCGCTGCTCAGCCTCAGCGCCCATGCCATGGTGGGGTGGGTGAACGAGTTTCAGGACGACAAGCCCGAAGGCAAGGTGCTGACGCTGCCGCCCGGCATGGTGCCGCCGCCGGGCGTGCTGCCGCCGGGCCACCCGCAACTCGGGCCGCAACAGGGCGCGCCCGCCAATCCGGGCGACCGGGGCTACAGCAATGACGACCGCCGTGCGCTGGACGAGCTGCTGGACGAAGGCGCGAAGTCGGGCGATCAGGTCGAAATCTGATGCAGTTGCAGTTGTATGATACGCTGAGCCGGGCGAAGAAGCCGGTTCGCACCCCCGAACCGGGCAAGCCGATTACCCTCTATGTCTGCGGCCCCACGGTTTACGGCCGCGCCCATATCGGCAACGCCCGGCCCGCCGTGGTGTTCGACACGCTCTATCGCCTGTTGCGGCAGCTGCACGGGCCGGAAAATGTGCGTTACGCGCGCAACATCACCGATATCGACGACAAGATCATGGCGAAGGCGGTGGCGGAGAACCGCACGCCGCAAGCTGTCGCGGCTGAGTTCGAAGCGCATTATTTCGCCGACATGGCGGCGCTCGGCTGCCTGAAGCCGGATTTCAACCCGCGCGCCACCGAGCATATCGCGGGTGAGTTCGGCATGATCGCCATGATCGAGGCGCTGGTCGCGCGCGGACATGCCTATGAAGCGAATGGCCATGTGTTGTTCGAAATCGCCAAATTCCCCGGCTACGGCGAACTATCCAAGCGCCCGATGGACGAGATGATCGCCGGCGCGCGGGTGGAAGTGGCCCCCTATAAGCGCGCGCCCGGCGATTTCGTGCTGTGGAAACCCTCCAGCGAAGATCAGCCCGGTTGGGAATCTCCGTGGGGCCGGGGCCGCCCCGGCTGGCATATCGAATGCTCGGCGATGATCCGCAGCGTGCTGGAAACCGACACCATCGACATCCACGGCGGCGGGCTGGACCTGCAATTCCCCCACCATGAAAATGAGCGCGCGCAAAGCTGCTGCGCCCATGGCGGTGCGGAACTGGCGCGCATCTGGATGCACAATGGTTTCCTGACGATGGGCGAAACCAAGATGTCCAAATCGCTGGGCAATATCATCACGCCGGGCGAACTGCTGGAGGCGGGCTGGCCGGGCGAAGTGCTGCGGCTGGCGCTGCTCTCCGCGCACTACCGCCAGCCGCTGCAATGGACGGACGCGCTGCTGGAGCAAAGCCGCGCCAAGCTGGATCGGCTCTATCGCCGAAAGGCGGATGGCGAAACCGGCGCGGCAGATGCATCCGCGCTGCTCGACGATCTGAACACGCCCGAAGCGCTGGCCGTATTCCCGGATGGGGCCGGGCTGCTGGGCTTCGGCAAGGCCGATCCCGCGACATGGTTCGCTGGCGGGGCCGATGCAGCGGCAATCGAAACCGATCTCGCCCGTTACCGCGAAGCCCGCGCCGGGAAGGACTGGGCGGCGGCGGACTCCATCCGCGACGCGCTGAAAGCGCAGGGCATCGAAATCTCCGTCGCGAAAGACGGCACCACAAGCTGGCGGAAGGCCTGACCCATGTCTGACGACGAATATATCTATGACGAAGCCAGCGGCGAATGGCTGCCTGCCTCTGAAGTGGCGGCGAAGGCGGCTGCGGCCGTCGAGGTGCGCGATGCCGTCGGCAATTTGCTGGCCGATGGCGACAGCGTCTCTCTGGTGAAGGATCTGAAGGTGAAGGGCGCGGGGCAGACGCTGAAGGTCGGCACCGTGATCCGCTCCATCCGGTTAACCGGCGACCCGCAGGAGATCGACTGCCGCTTCGATGGCATCAAGGGCCTCGTGCTGCGCGCCGAATTCGTGAAAAAACGCTGAGGGAGAGCGTGTGATGAAGGCTTGCCACATCCTGCTGACCACTCTGCTGCTCGCCGCCCCGGCGATGGCGCAGACAGCCCCGCTCGCCTCCGCGCCGCGCGCCAGCGCCCCCTTGCAGGCCGAACCGGAGCTGCCCGCGACGGACCTGCTGCTGCGCTATGAAAGCCCGGCGCTCAGCTTCCGCTGGTCGCTCGCGCCCGAAGCCGCGCTGGAACCCGCGCTCGTCACGCAGATGCGCACCGAAGCGCTGGCGGACCGGCAAAAGACCATTCGCGAGGCAGACGAAGCATTCAAAGCCGCCGCGGGCGGCCGCCAGTATCAGACGCAGTGGCTGGAACGCTGGAAGCCGCAGGCCGAAACCGATCAGTTGCTGGCGCTTTCGGCGCAGCAATACAGCTTCACCGGCGGCGCGCATGGCAATCTGCTGATGCGCGGGGTGATCTGGGATCGCGGCGCGGGCCGCCGCATCAGCTTCGGCGAGCTGTTCAAGGACGAAAAGGCGGCGATGGCGGCGCTGAAGCCCGCCTTCTGCAAGGCACTGGACGCCGAGCGCGCGGACCGGCGGCAGGGCCAAAAGCTGGAAGGCTTCACCGATTGCCCCGATCCGTCTGCCTATCCCATCCTGCCAGTAGGCGACGGCCGCATCGGCAGCTTCCTCATCCTCGTCCCGCCCTATGAAGCCGGGCCATGGGCCGAGGGCGTGTATGAAATCACGGTCGATGCGGACCCATTCACGGCTTTTGTGCTGCCGCGCTATCTCCCGGCCTTTACCCGGCCCTGAACCGCTTCCTATAAGCGGGCGATGGATGCGCCCCTTTACAATGCCGAAATCCTCCGGCTCGCGGCCTCCATTCCGCATGCCGGGCGGCTGACAGCGCCGCAGGCCAGCGCGCAGCGCAGCTCGCCGATCTGCGGCAGCCGCGTCACCGTCGATCTCGCGCTGGATGCCGAAGGCCGGGTTTCCGCCTTCGGGCAGGAGGTGCGCGCCTGCGCGCTGGGGCAGGCCTCTGCCTCCATATTGGGCCGCCACATCCTTGGCGAAACCGCGCAGTCGCTGGCCGAAGCGCGCGATCTGCTGAAGGGCTGGCTGAAGGGGGAGGGCGATCTGCCCGCGCCTCTGGCCGAACGCTTCCCCGAACTGGCGCTGCTGCACCCCGCGCGCGCGCATCCGGGGCGGCACCCCTCTATCCTGCTCGCCTTCGAAGCCTCAGCAGCCGCTGCGGCCGAAGCCACGCAACCCGTGGCTGTCTGACATGGCCGGGGCCGTCGACACCACCATCCTGCGCGAAGCGGTGATCTACCTCGCCGTCGCCGCCGTCGCCGTGCCTTTCTTCACCCGGCTGAAGCTGGGTGCGGTGCTGGGCTATCTGGCGGGCGGCATGCTGATCGGCCCCTCTGCGCTGGGGCTGATCGCAGAGCCTGAGCGGGTGCTTGCCTTCGCCGAATATGGCGTGGTGATGCTGTTGTTCGTGGTCGGGCTGGAACTGAACCCCGCCCGGCTGTGGGCGCTGAGGCGCGATATCTTCGGGCTGGGCACGCTGCAGGTTGTGATGTGCGGGCTGGTGCTGGCGGCGGCACTGCTGCTGGTCAGCAGCTTCACATGGCAGGCCGCGGTGGTGGTGGGGCTGGCGCTTGCGCTGTCGTCCACCGCGCTGGACGTGCAGATTCTGCAGGATCAGCAGAAGATCAACACGCCGATGGGCGAGCGGGTGATTTCCATTCATTTGCTGCAGGATATCGCCATCGTGCCGCTGCTGCTCGTCACCAGCGCGCTGTCCCGCGTGCATGATCCCAACGCGGTTTCGGGCTGGGAAATGCTGGGGCTGTCGCTGATCGCCATCGGCGGGCTGGTGCTGGCGGGGCGTTACCTGATGAACCCGCTGTTCCGGCTGATCGCGATGACGGGCACGCGCGAAGTGTTCGTGGTGGGCGCGCTGCTGGCGGTGCTGGGGGCGTCGTTCCTGATGGCCTCGCTGGGGCTATCCATGGCGATGGGCGCGTTCATCGCGGGCGTGATGCTGGCAGACAGCCCCTGGCGGCACGAGGTGGAGGCCGATATCGAGCCGTTCCGCGGCCTGCTGCTTGGGCTGTTCTTCATGGCGGTGGGGATGACGCTGGATCTCTCGGTCGTGCTGTCCCAGCCGCTCAGAATCCTGTTCTTCGCCGTGGGGCTGATGGCGATAAAGTTCGCCGTCGTCTCGGCGCTGGCCCGGCTGTTCGGCTCCTCGTGGAAAGAGGCGTCCTTGATCGGCGTGCACCTGTCGCAGGGCGGGGAATTCGCCTTCATCGTGCTGGCCGCCGCCACCGTCGGCCTGCTGATCGCGCCGGAGGCGGCATCGCTGTTCACCGCCGTCGTCACCGTTTCCATGGCGCTGACCGTGCCCGCGCTCGCGCTATGGCACCGGCTGATGGAGCATGGCCCGAAAGAGGCCGATACGGATGGGCTGGAAACCCCCAAGGCCGCCGGGCCGGGCGGGGTGATCGTGATGGGCTATGGCCGCTTCGGGCAGATCGTCACGCAGATGCTGCATGCGCGCGGGCTGAACGTGGTGCTGATCGACACGCGGCCGGATCAGATCGAGCAATCCAAGCAATTTGGCTGGAAGGTCTATTATGGAGACGGCTTTCGCCCGGACGTGCTGCGCGCGGCGGGCGCTGCCGAGGCGCGGCTGCTGATCGTGACGACCGGCGGCGCGTGGGAACCGCAGCGGCTGGACGCCGTGCGCCATGCCTTCCCGCATTTGCGCGTGCTGGTGCGCGCGCATGACAGGCTGCACTATATGCGGCTGATGGCGGGTGACATCGACCTTGCCGTGCGGGAGCTGTTCTTCAGCGCGATCGAACTGGGGCGCATCGCTCTGCGCGAACTGGGCACGCCGGAAGACACGATCGACGCCATCCATGAGGAATATATCCGCCGCGACAGCGAGCGGCTGGCGTTACAGGTGGCGTCCGGCGACGTGATGGCCGGACGGGACACCATTTTCCGCCCCGGCCAGAACTGGCAGCCGGATGCGCCCGATACCGCGCTGGGGGAAATCCCGCCGCCGGAAGCCGTGGGCAACTGAGCGGATTCCGCTGGTTTTCCGCGCAGTTTTCAGCCACTTTCCAGCCGATTGCCCCAATTTTCATCAGACTGCCGCCAAAATGGGCAGTTCTTGCGCACAGGACGGCCTATGTCCCTGCTGTGCAGCGGTTGGCACGGGGTTTGCATTACAAATGGCATCGAGGTGCGGGCGATCACCCGCTGCGAGGGAGCTATCCGGGCACATGAAAAAGGTTGAAGCGATCATCAAGCCGTTCAAGCTGGATGAAGTGAAGGAAGCGCTGCATGACATTGGCGTTTCCGGGATCACCGTGACAGAGGCGAAGGGTTTCGGCCGCCAGAAGGGGCATACCGAACTCTATCGCGGTGCCGAATATATCGTCGATTTCCTGCCCAAGGTGCGGCTGGAAGTGGTGGTGGACGATGCGCAGGTGGATCGGGTGGTGGAAGCCGTCGCCACGGCTGCGCGCACCGGTCGCATTGGCGACGGCAAGATTTTCGTTTCCACCATCGACAAGGCCATCCGCATCCGCACCGGAGAGACGGATCTGGACGCCATCTGATTTCGCTGTTCATTTCAAGCCACTTAACCCGTTTTACCACAAGCGAGGACGCACATGGGAACCAAGCCGAGCGATATCATGAAGCAGATCAAGGAGAAGGAGATCGAGTGGATCGATCTGCGCTTCACTGATCCGAAGGGCAAGTGGCAGCACCTCACGATGGCCAAGCGCGTCATCGATGAAGACAATCTGGAAGAAGGCTTCATGTTCGACGGCTCGTCGATCGCCGGCTGGAAGGCGATCAACGAATCCGACATGATCCTGAAGCCCGATCTGGACGCCTTCTACATCGATCCGTTCAGCGCCACCCCGATGGGCGTGCTGTTCTGCGACGTGGTGGAACCCTCCACCGGCGAACTCTATGCCCGCGATCCGCGCTCCACTGCGAAGCGCGCCGAAGCCTACCTCAAGGGCACCGGCATCGGCGACACCGCGTTCATCGGCCCGGAAGCCGAATTCTTCATGTTCGACGATGTGAAGTTCGGCCAGTCCTACAACGGCAGCTTCGTCAGCTTCGATGACATCGAACTGCCGACCAACACCGGCCGCACCTATGAGGAAGGCAACCTCGGCCACCGTCCGCGCGCCAAGGGCGGCTATTTCCCCGTGGCTCCGGTGGATTCCGCCACCGACATCCGCGCCGAAATGGTGCAGACCATGCTGGACATGGGCCTGCCGTGCGACAAGCATCACCATGAAGTCGCCGCCGCCCAGCACGAACTGGGTCTGGAATTCGGCACGCTGGTGCAAACCGCAGACCGGATGCAGATCTACAAGTACGTCGTGCACATGGTCGCCCAGGCCTATGGCAAGACGGCGACCTTCATGCCCAAGCCGATCAAGGAAGATAATGGCTCGGGCATGCACACCCATCTTTCGATCTGGAACAAGGGCAAGCCCCTGTTCGCGGGCGAAGGCTATGCCGGCCTCTCTGAAATGGCGCTGTATTTCATCGGCGGCATCATCAAGCATGCCAAGGCCTGCAACGCCTTCACCAACCCCACCACCAACAGCTACAAGCGGCTGGTGCCGGGTTATGAAGCGCCGGTGCTGCTGGCCTACTCCAGCCGCAACCGCTCGGCTTCGTGCCGGATTCCCTATGGCTCGGGCGCCAAGTCGCGCCGCGTCGAAGTGCGCTTCCCGGATGCCATGGCCAACCCCTATCTCTGCTATTCGGCGCTGCTGATGGCCGGGCTGGACGGGATCGAAAACAAGATCCACCCGGGTGCCGCGATGGACAAGAACCTGTATGATCTGCCGCCGAAGGAACTGAAGAAGGTTCCGACCGTCTGCGGGTCTCTGCGGGAAGCTCTGACCGCGCTCGACAAGGGCCGGGCCGTGTTCACCAAGGGCGGCGTGTTCACCGACGACCAGATCGACAGCTATATCGAGCTGAAGATGGAAGATGTGGCGCGGTGGGAAATGACGCCGAGTCCGGTGGAATTTGACATGTATTACAGCTACTAACCAAAATCATCTGTGGGTTGGTTCGGCGCGTTTCTGCTGTCGGTGCCAATGGCGCAGATATGAGGTTGCGATGTGAACAGGATTTGGGCTTCGTCGGAGTGACGAAGGACCGAAGATGAAGCCCAAATCCTCTTTGAATGAATCGCCGCGCGGGGTTTTTCGTGTTGGCAAGGAACAGGAACTGCCGTGATGCCGGGGCATCGCGGCAGTGTCCGTACGCAGCCAGCGCACCGAGCGCTGGATCGGGGCTGTAAACCACGCCTTCGGTGGGCAGGCAGGGAAAATCAACGTCGTCGCGCCGCTCGCCGGGGGGCAAAGCCCCGCCTACAGCGTCTGCCAACGCCGATTTTCCCTGCCTGCCCCATCAAAATGCCTTCCATTTATAAGTTCACGCCCTAGTCCTTTCAGGAAATCATCCTGGTCTTGGCAGCCGGCCACAGGTCATCGACCTTGAGGAAATCCACGAGACTCCGCATGTGTATCCGGCTGCTGGCCAGATCGCGCGGCAAACGCCCCTCCGCGGTTTCCGCAACATAGGCTTCGGGGAGCGGCTCCAGCTTCACCGGGTCGCATCCCGTCGCAGGTTCGGCGGGCTTGCGCTGCAATCTATGTTTCTGTCCTGTGCTTCTGCGTCCGCTCTCGCGCTCCGACTGCACCGATTCCCCTCGGGAGATCGTGATCGGGACGTGTTTTGCCGGGGCTGGGGAGGCCGCCGAGGGCGTTTTCACGGGTTCGGCTACCCTGCACAGGCCGCCAGCTTCTCTCGCGCCTTCATCAACCACCGCGTCGGTTGCTTCGGTTAGGTCAGGAATGAGGCTTTTGGCTTCGGCTCGGTCCTTCGTCTCAAGGGTGATCCGCCATTCCCGCTTGCCGATGATGGGACGAAGCTTGTCAGGGACACGCCGCCGGAATTTGTAATATGCACTGCCTTTGGATGGAGCCTTCAGGCAGGCGCACATAGGACGCCCTTCGATCGCCACGCCTGTGGCAGTTGTGTGTAGAAAATTCCTATGATTTCAATGCGTTCTAAGCATTTAAGGTGCTTAGCTACACGTGGTGGCGGGGGCAGGACTTGAAATCCGGCTCGCCAATTTATTGAAAACAATAAGTTATTTTTCCTGCACCGCGACAGGTGTGGAGCGCCTGTGTAGCAATGTGGAGACAGCCGCGTCAATCCGGGCCGGAGAGAGGGACTTGAATTCGTGGCAGATCGAGCGGGCTGTTAGCCGTAAATGTCGCGGTCGCGCTGCTGCGCCTCCCGCTCCGCTAAGCACCAAAGATCGACCAACGACAGGGGGCGGCGTCCCCTGTGTCGAACGATCCTAACCGCTCCCAAACCTTGGGCCTCCCAAGCCCGTGCTTTTTCATAGACATCAAGGGCGGTGCCCCGGATTTCCTGAACGGGCTTGTAGTTGCGGAAGAAGGTCACTTTGAACTGCGGTCGGTCGAACATGGTCTTATCCTCTAGAAACGGTGTGGGCAGCACCTTGCTCTCCCATCCAGAGAGTTGCCAGCGATCCACGCGCTAACCGTCACCAACGGCCCTGCGACCTGAAATCGGCATCCCCATGCGCGGGGGCAGTCCCACACGTTCCTGACGCCGTTTCCCCCATAGGGGGCGTGTCCCAGCCCAGCCCGCGCGGTGCCCGATTGGCCGGCGGCTTCCTAAGCCGTGGCTTTATCCCGGCGCGGCAGGGCAACTGTGTTGACATCACAGCGGGCAAGCTGCCGGAGGGCACTGCTTTCACACGGCAGGGGGCTATCGTGCTCCGTATCGGAACCGTTCCTTTTCGGAAAGCCAGTCGAAGTAGTCCAGCGCTTGCTTGGTGGCGGATAGCAGATCGCGCCCGGCCGACTTGTGTTCGATGATAAGCGTGCCGGGCCAATACAGGTCTATGAAGCCGCGCTTGGTTGCGTCGAGCTGCTGCACGCGCTTCTCGAACGTGGTGACTCGGCGGCTATCCAAGCCGAAGATGTCGAAGAAGTCGATCCAGAAGCGCTGCGACTGCGACCGCTCGTCCTTGTCGTCTGCATGTTCGCGGGCGAACTTCGCAGCGCGTGCCCTGACTTCGTTCCAACTGAGACGCATGACTACCCCTTCGGCAGGCAGCGTAGCGACGGCTGACAGCAGACGCTAGCTAGAGCAGACTGCGAGGTCACTGGACGGTTGGGAATTGTGGCCGCTCCCGGCAGCCCGCTGCGCTCGCTGGATTGTGGCGAGGCCGACACCATAGGCCTTGGCCAGTGAGCGGTAAGATTGCCCCTCTGCCAGCTTCGCGCAAATTTCCTCTTGTTGCGGGGCAGTTAGGCTTGATCGGCGTCCTAGAGCCTTCCCCTCTGCTTTCGCGCGGCTAAGTCCAGCCCGCGTTCGCTCTATCAGCAAGTCGCGCTCGAACTCAGCCACGGCTGCAATGACGCCCATGGTCATGCGACCGGCCGGGCTCGTGAGGTCCACTCCGCCCAGAGCGAGACAATGAACCCTCACGCCCAGAACGGCGAGCCGGTCAACGGTCGCCCGTACATCCATCGCATTTCGGCCTAGCCGGTCCAGTTTGGTGACAATGAGAATGTCCCCGCTTTCCAGCCGGTCGACCAGCTTGGCAAAACCCTTGCGCTCCATTGCGGCCGTAGAGCCTGAAACCGTTTCTGTCACCACTCGCTTGGGGTCTGGCTTGAAGCCAGCGGCCTCTATTTCCCCAAGCTGGTTGTCGGTCGTCTGGTCGGCAGTAGACACGCGGCAATAAGCGAAAACTCGGGACATAACTCACTCCGTTCCGTAATACTGTATCGATACTAAGGGCGTTCCGAATTTTACGTCAAGCCAGTTTTCGGAACGAAGTTTCAGATCGTTCCGTTAACGAACGTCCGCGA
>NZ_VFSU01000011.1 GCF_006385875.1 Sandaracinobacter neustonicus
TCGGCCCGCATGTTGGTGCACAGCTTCCATGCAATGATGTAGCGAGAGAAGTCGTCGAGCACGGTCGACAGGTACATCCAACCCCAGCCGATGATCTTGAAGTAGGTAAAATCGGTCTGCCACATCTCGTTCGGCCGGGTAGTCTTGGTGTGGAACTGATCGGCGGCCTTGATCACGACGTAGGCCGGGCTGGTGATCAGGCCGTGGGCCTTCAGGAGGCGGTAAACCGTGGCTTCCGATACGAAGTAGCGCTTCTCGTCGGTGAAGCGCACTGCCAGTTCGCGAGGGCTCAGGTCAGTCTCTTCCAGCGCCATTTCGACGATCTGGTCTTGGATGTCGCCGCCGATGCGGTTCCACACCCTGCCTGGAGCCGATGGCCGATCTTCCAGCGCCTCCGGCCCACCTTCAAGGTAGCGGTCATACCAGCGATAGAACGTCCGGCGGGCGATACCGAGCTTGTCCAGCGTGCGTTTGGCGGGCAGGTGCGACTGCTCGACGATCCGGATGATCTCGAGTTTTTCGGATGCGGGATACCTCATTCGTCGTCGCCCCCATCCGCGATCATGCTTTTTTTCAGCAGACGGTTTTCGAGTGTCAGGTCGGCCACGCATTCCTTCAAGGCGCGGGCCTCGCGGCGCAGGTCCTGCACCTCGCCGGTGGTCGCGGCACGAGCGGTGTCGCCGGCCAGGCGGCGCTTGCCAGCTTCCATGAACTCCTTCGACCAGGTGTAGTACAGGCTCTGCGCGATGCCTTCCTTGCGGCACAGCTCGGCAATGCTGTCCTCGCCGCGTAGCCCATCGAGCACGATGCGGATCTTGTCCTCCGCCGAGAAATGGCGACGCGTCTGCCGCCGAATGTCCTTCACCACCCGCTCAGCAGGGGCCTTGGTCGGCGATTTTTTCAAGGAGGGTTGGGCCTTCATCTTCGTTCCTTCGTCACTACGACGAAGCCCCAACCCTCCTTAAATCACAACCTCAAATCTGTGCCATTGGTGCTGACGGCGGACAGTTGGGGACGGACGTGTAGTGCATCCCCAGCGCGCCGCGCTCCTCGTCATCGGCGACGGCCTGAATCATCGATCCAAAAATGTCCGGATTAATTTTCCGCCAATCGAGACTGCCTATATGGAGTAAATAGGTCCGCGCGATCTTGCTGAAACGCGGCACGTCCAGACTGCCTGAAAACAGCCCGCCGTTAACGTAGGGGAACGCATCCGCCCAGCGGGGGAGCGCGGACGCGGCGCGATCAGTAATCGCGGTATTCATGGCCCGGAAAATCTCGCCGATCACCTCATGGGTGTTGGACGAGTCCCGGTCGCTCATTTTCTCCACCGTGCCGGTGAAGGGATGGCTGCGGTGGAATATGTCGGTGTCTTCCGCAAAAAAGCAGAAGATCAGGCGCGCCAGAAAATGGTTCATGTCCGGGCGGCGCTCGGCGGTGCCCCAATCGGGATTGTCGTTCAGCAGTTCGACGTAGAGCTTGTTGAGACGGCCCGTGGCGCGGATGTCGAACGAGCTTTCGCGCACCTGCTTGACGGTGGTGATCCCGGCAAGCGGCAGAAAGAAACCGAAATGGTCGGGAAACTCGGCGAAAGTGCAGGCGACGGTTTCGCCGGACAGCAAGTCCTCCGCCTCGAACGCCTCGCCATCCGTCGCCAGAATGAACTTGGCTTTGGCCCGCGTCGTGGCGAGGCTAGCCCGAAGCGCATCCAGCTTGGCGGTCACATTGCCTGTGTCAGCGACGGCAATGTGGATGTTGCTGGTTTGAAGGAGGCCGCCAACGTCCGACTTGTTCGATGCGCCGGACCTGAGCTTTCTGAGGGTGGTTTCCTTATTTCCGAACGCTTGTAGGAACGCGAAAGGGAACTCATCGCGGTCGAAGGGGGTAGCCGCCAAAGCGGTTACGGCTTCTTCAATTTCGACTGCGTTCATGTGTTCTCACGGTCCTGTTACGTCAAATGCGGAGCCTCCTTCGGATAGCAGCGATGACTCGCTGTTTTGCCCCGCTTAATGACTAAGCCGACCGCCCTCGGATGTCATCCGAAAGGTAGGCCGGGGTGCGACCTATCCACAGGGGGCAAGCCCCTTTCATAGATGCGATTGATGCAACGGACGCCACGTTGCTGCATGGTTCGGGTGCGGGGTGGAGAGGCATATCTCCAAGCCCCCGCCGCGCATCCAACCCGCGCAGGGTTGGTCATGGGTCAATGGGAGCTGGAACGCTTCCTTGCCGCGCCGGAGGCGGCTGGGTTCCACAGGGGCAGGAGCGCCCTTTGGTCGATGGGGTTTGGGGAGCGCCGAAGGCTCCCCATCGGTGCGGAGCAGGCTCGATGCCTGTGAAGCGCCGCAGGCCAGAGGGATGCAACGGGAGAGCGCAGCGTCTCCCTTGCCAAGATAGGCGTGGTACTACCACGCACATCTTGCGGTCAGCGTAAGCCCGTTCTTTCTTCCTGCTGAAACGCGCTTTTCGCTTCCTGCCTTATGGGGCTTCGGCATCCCCGGCGGGCATTGCCAACGTGTAGCTGGTGCTTCGTCCTCCTGCTTCACTGCGGACCAGAATGCCGCGTTTCACGAGGTCGTCGATGTCGCGGGCGGCTGTGTCCTGCGAACATTTCGCAAGCTTCGCCCACTTGGAAGAGGTTAGTTTGCCCTCAAAGCCGTCCAGCAATCTGTTGATGACAAGGCGCTGCCTTTCGCTGATGGGTTGCCCCTTGATGGCATCCCACAGACGCGCTTTTTCCATGACGGAGGCGAGCGTTTCCTCAGCCCGGTCGATGGCGCGCTCAAGGCATTCCAGAAACCATCGCAGCCATCTTGTCATGTCGAGGTTACCCTTTTGCGTGGCCTCCAGCATGTCATAATAGCGATTTCGCTCGGCCCTGATCTGGGACGACATGCTGTAAAATCTTTGTTGGCTTTGCTCGGAACGGGCCAGATAAAGGTCTGCGATAGCACGAGCGATCCGCCCGTTTCCGTCTTCGAACGGGTGAATGGTGATAAACCATAGATGAGCAAGGCCCGCCTTAATAACGGGATCAATCCCGGCATCGCGCTCCGTCCAATCGAGAAATGTCGCCATTTCATCGGGGAGGCGTGGCGCGGCTGGCGCTTCATAATGAACCCGCTCGCGTCCAATGGGGCCGGACACAACCTGCATTGCCCCGGTGGCGTCATCGCGCCATCCGCCGACGATGATCTTGGTCATGCCGCTTCGACCTGTCGGGAAGAGGGAGGCGTGCCAAGCAAAGAGCCGTTCCTCTGTCAGCGGTTCGCTGTAATTCTGCGTGGCGTCGAGCATCATTTCGACTACGCCCTCGACGTTGCGCTCGGCGGGAACCAGTCCGGCGATGTCCATGCCGAGGCGGCGCGCAATGGAAGATCGCACCTGTTCCTTGTCTAGTTGCTCGCCTTCGATTTCGCTGGATTTTAGAACATCTTCGGTGAGAGTGTGGAGAACGGCTTCCTTGCGGAGCGAGAAGCCCAGACCTTCCATCCGGCCTATCAATCGGCCCTGACGATGACGGACATTCGCGAGCGTTGCCGCCAGTTCATCGGCCTGCCACTCGAATTTCGGCCACTCGGGCCGCTCATGGATATATGTCATAATCTCCGCACCTCTTGCGGAGATTATAGCTCATAATCTCCGCAGAGAGCAATCCCATTCTCCGCATTTTCTGCGGAGAATGGGAGAGGTAATTTACGCATGGTTTGCACCAAGGCTAATCCCCCGATCAACGGGATATCCAATGTGAAAGCGGCGTCCTCCACCATCAAAGGAAACGCCATGATGATCCACGTTACCAAACTGAACGAGCTATCTTTCAACGTCCAGTTTGATCCGGCGATGACCGATGCGCTGAGCGAGGCTTCGGGGTGGAGTTCGCCGGAACGCGCCTTGTATTCCATCCTCGCCGATGCCTTGCTCGGGTCGTCATTCCCTCCGGGCTACCTCGACGATCTTGACGAGGATGTGCCGTTCTAGCCCTCGGCCCTGAGACCACAATTTGCCGATGAAGCCGCAGCAGCCCTGCGGCTTCATTGCGTCTGGGTCTGCGAGCCAAGATACTCCCTAATTCGCGGGAGGCAATTTTCGTCAAAGGATCGGCTCAATATGTTGGTCGGAATCCCTTTCAGCGATCCTCGGCAGAAGATGACCTCTTTCAAGGCCGGAGAAAGCCACAATGCGGGCGAGTGGTCTTCGATGCGGCAACCGTTGAGCAAAAGGGTTTCAAGGGACGGAAGCCCTTCTATCGGGAGGAGGCTTTTCACCGACGTATCGGAACAGTCCAGCAATCGAAGCTTGCTGGAATTTTCAAGGCCAGCCAACTCTGACACCCGCGTATCTTCGCAATGCAGGATCGTCAGTTCCAGGCATGAACGCAGCGGGGTTAGGTCGGCGACGTTGGTGCTGCCGCAATATAATCTCTGGATCGAGGGGCACTGCGAGAGTGGTTCGATACTCGCGATAGGCGTTACGCCGCACGTTATCTGCACGAGCTTTCCGCAACCGTGCAATGATGGCAGCTCCCGCAATTTGCCGTAACTGCAATGCAAGATTTCCAAATCCGCGAATTTATCAATCCCGTCCAATCTGGTGATCGAGGTGAGGCTGCAACTCAGATCGCGAAGCCAAATCATGTCCCCAACGGTATCGGGTAAAGAGTCAATCCGAAGCTTGGACAGGTCGAGAATACCCGTCCGGTTTTTGCGCTCTTGCAAAATTCTGTGCGCCCCGATTTCCCAATCCCTTAAATTGAACCCTTCTGTTATATTGCTGTGAATCCTTTCGAGCCGGGGAAGTCGCTCGATAGCGCGACCTCCGCGCACGATTTCGATTGCAAGATTCTCAAGCATGAGCCGACCACGGTGTATCTCATGGCTCCCAGCGAGAAACTGGCCGTTGCGGCTCCGTGGATCAGCCTGATTGTCAGCCACATCATCGAGACGGTCGCGCGGGAAGTCGGCCCTGTGCAGACGACATTCCTGCTCGACGAATTTCCTATGCTGCCGCCTTCGCCGTCGATCACCAAAACCCTCCGACTGTATCGGGGCAAGGGGCTACAGCTTTGGATATTTTCACAGGGCCGCTACTCGCTCGAAGAGCGGTGGTCGCGCGAAGCCGTGAAGGAATTTGAGGATATGGCCGCGATCTTCAACACAAGCGCCGTGGAAGACCCGGACCTCATGGGCGACATCGAGAAATGGAGCGGGAACCGCACCGTTCTCATGCACGGCGTCAATCGCAGCGGCGGCACGGTTGAATCTGCCGGAGCCAATCTCGGCGAAGCCCGAAGGGCGGTTCTTCAAAGTGAGGATATTCGCGGCATCGGGGCGGGGTTGCAGATTATCCGCGTCGCGGGCCTGTCCCATCTGCTCGTCTGCGAGCGTGTCCATTTCGATGATGTCGATCCGTGGAAGGATCAGCTCCGCGATGTTCGCACTCTCCATAAGGGTATCGTCCTATGAGCGCCGAAGGCTCCGCATCTCGTACCATTTCGCCATCATTCGCATCTGCAAGTGCGGAGCGTTCTTCGGCTCCCGCCGTATCGCCGGAGCGAGCGGCGGAGATTACCTCATGGGCAGACCGGACCACGGCTCGGGCGGAGTTTGAGTTTCGCGAAAACCGTGAGCAATGGACCAATCGCCAATATGGCGAACTTCTCGCCCGCGACGGCGAGCGAATGTCGTTACGGCCTCCCGGTGCGACCGATGATCGTAAAGCGCACCTCATGCGAGCGGCGGAACATATGGTGAGACGCAATCACGCAGCGCGGATTGCGGGCATCAACAACGCAGCGCATAAGTTGCTTGCAGGTGAAATCTTGGAATCCAAGAAAGGCGATCTCGGTCGCTAATCAAAAACTGCGCGTTTTGTTGATATTTCGTAATAAAATATGCTATTCTGTAACTGGGGATTGTGCGTATCTTTGCCACTGGCAAATCCGAAAACGCCATGCCCTACGCGGCGGTTCGGAAGCTTTGTCTCCAAAGCCCCGCTAAACCACTAAAATTTGTAGAGCATGGGAGGACAATCCCCCCGGCTGAATGACGGTTACCCTCTAATCGGACTCTCTCATTGCTCAATCGAGCGCCGCTATAGCGGCGGGGCGGGTTTGATGAAGATGTTGTCACCGGACGAAATGCAGGAGCTACGCAATGAAATTGCGGACTTTGCCATTTCTGAATCTCGGAAAGACGAAATAATCCGCTTTCTCGATGCGATTGCGGCCTCATTTATTCATCAGGCTTTCCGCAAAAGCTCTGTTCAATTATCTATGCCCGACCGTGCAAACTATGCTTTCAACGACACGGAAACTCGTGCTAATCTGCTGGAATCCGATATTTCGGAGCTTGTTGACCTCGATAGCGAGGGCGCGATCAACACCAAAGGCCCCATGAGGCAGTTAGCGCCATGACCAGAAAAACGAACCAGCAGGCAGTAATTTACTGCCGCGTGAGCACCAAGAAGCAGGCGAGAGAGGGCAACGGCCTCGGAAGCCAAGAAACCCGCTGCCGCGAATATGCGAAGCATCGCGGCCATCAGGTCGTGGGCGTCTTCACCGATGACGTGTCCGGCAAACTTGCTCAGCGTCTCGGCTTCGACGACATGCTGGCCTCTATCCGCAAAAGCCGCAAAGCTGGAATGGTCGTCATCATCGACGACATCAGCCGCATGGCGCGTGATGTCCGCAACCACTTCGATCTGAAAGAGTCCATCTTCCGGGCAGGCGCGACGCTGGAATCTCCGTCCATCGAGTTCGGCTCTGACTCCGACAGCATTCTCATCGAGCATTTGCTGGCGAGCGTTGCTCAGCATCAGCGGCAAAAGAACGGTGAGCAGGCGCGTAACAGGATGAGGGCGCGGATGCTCGGCGGCTATTGGGTCTTCATGGCCCCGCTCGGCTATCGCTACGAGAAAAGCCCAGCGGGTGGCAGTATCCTTGTTCGCGACGAACCCGTGGCCTCAATCATTCAGGAAGGCCTCGAAGGCTATGCCAGCGGTCGCTTCAACTCGAAGGCGGAGGTAAAACGCTTCTTCGAGTCTCACGCCGGATTCCCCGTCACGCGGCATGGGCACCTGACGAACGAGCAGGCGAACCGCATCATGACGCACCCGATCTACGCGGGCTATGTGGAGAGTAAGGCGTGGGACGTTTCGCTGCGCCCGGGGCAGCATGAGGCGACCATATCGCTTGCAACCTTCCATCAGGTTCAGGAACGGATTGCGGGCAAACCGCTCGCGCCGACACGATCTGACATTCATGTCGATTTCCCGTTGCGGGGCTTTGTTGCCTGCGGCGACTGCGATCATCCCATGACCGCGAATTGGACCAAGGGGCGCAATGGCCGCTATCCATACTATGTTTGCCGCCATCGTGGATGCGACCGCTTTGGAAAGTCGGTGAAGCGTGACTTGGTTGAAGGGGCATTCGAGGCGATGCTTACCAAGCTAACGCCGCGCCCGGAATTGCTCAGCCTCTTCTCGAAAATTTTCCGCAAGCGTTGGAACGAGGCAGAAGCCAAAGCGCATGAGGGACGCGCAGCGATCAAGCGTGAGATGGCGACCATCGAGAAAAAGATCGGTCAGATTCTCGACAAGATCGTCCAGTCGGAAAGCCGTTCAGTGATCGCTCGCTTTGAGAGCGAAGTCGATAAGCTCGAAATGGAAAAGCTGGTTCTGGACGAGAGGGCGGCTCTGTGCGGCACTGTTGCGCGGGATTACGATGCGACTTTTCGAACCGCTTTCGATTTCATCGCAAACCCTTGCAATCTATGGACTAATGGCACGTTCGACGACAAGCGGATCGTGCTGAATCTCACTTTAGGCTCTCATTTGAAATATGACTGGAATGAGGGCGTTCGAACCGCTGAATTATCCTTACCGTTCATGGTGTTAGGGCGGATCGGGAACCGAGAAACAGTAATGGCGGGCAGGGTGAGATTCGAACTCACGGTGAGCTTCCACCCACGGCGGTTTTCAAGACCGCTGCCTTAAACCACTCGGCCACCTGCCCGTTGCGGTTCCGTTAGCGGGGCCGGGGCTCATGCGAAAGGGGGTTTGGGTCGGAAAGGGGATTCACGCGGGGAGGCGGCTGTGGCACAGGGTGGGGATGAGACGACTGCTAATCGCCGCCGCCCTGATGCTGGCCTCGCCCGCGCTGGCGGATGAAACGCCTGCTGCTGAAGGCTTCCCGATCTGGCTGGCCAATTACAAGGCCGCCGCCACCGCGCGCGGGCTGAAGCCGGAGTGGCTGGAGGCGACGCTGTCTGGCGCGACCTACACCGAACGCGCGGTGCAGCTGGATCGCAACCAGCCCGATGATTCGGGCAAGCGCAACATCTTCGCCGATTATCTGGCGCGGCAACTGAACCAGCAGCGCATCGACGACGGGCTGACGCGGGCGGCCGCCAACAGGGCGACTTTGCTGCAGGTGTCCGCCAAAACGGGCGTGCCGCCGGAAATCATCGTGGCGATCTGGGGGATGGAAACCAGCTATGGCCGGGTGATGGGGGGCTTCGATCTGCCCTCCGCCATCGCCACGCTGGCCTATGATGGCCGCCGGGAGGCGCTGTTCACGCGTGAGCTGGATTCGCTGGTGCGGATGGTGGGTGAACGCGGGGTGCGCCGGGATCAGCTGAAGGGCAGCTGGGCGGGTGCCTTCGGGCAATCGCAGTTTCTGCCCTCCAGCTATTTGAACTATGCCGCAGACGGCGATGGCGACGGGCTGGCGGATATCTGGACGTCGCGGCCGGACACCTTCATGTCCATCGGCAATTATTTGCAGAAGAACGGCTGGCAACGCGGGGTGCCATGGGGCTTCCGCGTGGGGGTGCCGCAAGGGTTTGATCGGGCGAGTGTCGCCAACCCGGACAAGCCCACCAGCTGCATCCGGCCGATGCAGGTGCATTCGAAATGGCTGCCCGCCGCCGAGTGGCGGGCGAAGGGCTTCACGCCGCTGAACGCGATGTGGCCGGCAGACGATGTGAAGATGACTCTGGTGGAACCCGATGGCCCCGGCGAGGGTGCCTTCCTGACGACCGCCAGCTATCGCGCGATCATGCAATATAATTGCTCCAACTTCTACGCGCTGTCGGTGGCGCTGCTCGGCAATGCGCTTCAGCCCGCTTTCCGTTAGTTCGCTGCTGCTGTTGGCGGCCTGCGCCTCGCAGCCGAAGCCGCCGGTCACGGCGTCAAAGCCGCTGCCGAAACCGACGCCGCATGTGCCCGCCGGGCCTGCGGTGCAGGGGGTGAAGGTGGGCAAGCCCTATCAGGTGTTCGGCGTGACTTATTACCCCGCCGATGATCGCGGCTATGACAAGCAGGGCATCGCCAGCTGGTATGGCCCGACCTTCCATGAAAAGGCAACGGCGAACGGCGAGACCTATAATCAGGACGATATCACCGCCGCGCACAAGACGCTGCCGATGCCCAGCTGGGTGGAGGTGACGAACCTCGACAATGGCCGGGTGCTGGTGGTGCGGATCAATGATCGCGGGCCGTTTGTGGACGGGCGGATCATCGATCTCTCCCGCAAATCCGCGCAACTGCTGGGGGTGGATGGCCCCGGGCTGGCGAAGGTGCGGGTGAAGCGGGTGTTTCCCGAAGGCGATTGGGCGCGCGGTGCGCCCGTGCTGGCGTCCGCGCCCGCACAAAACAAACCAGCGCTGGCGCCCGCCCCGGCTGCTGTGCCTGCGCCGCTTGCGGCCCCGCCCGTGGTGGTGGCCGCTGCCCCGGCCGGGGGCCGCTATATTCAGGTCGCGGCGCTCTCGGATGAAGCGCGCGCCCGCGCGCTGGCTTCCGTGCTGGGGGATTTCGGCCCGGCCTTCGCCGCGCCCAGCGGCACCGGCATGTGGCGGGTGCGGATCGGCCCGCTGGCCGACGTGGCCGCCGCCGATCTGCTGGAGGATGTGCGCGCCGCCGGATATCCGCAGGCTCGGGTGGTGACGCCATGACGGGGCGGTTCATCGCCTTCGAAGGCGGGGAGGGCGCGGGCAAATCCACCCAGATCGCCCGGCTGGCGGAGGCCTTGCGCGCGCGCGGCGAGGATGTGGTGGTCACGCGCGAACCGGGCGGCACGCCGGGCGCGGAGGAAATCCGCGCGCTGTTCGTGCAAGGGGCCACCGGGCGCTGGACGGTGGAAACCGACGTGCTGCTGGTGAGCGCGGCGCGCGCGGACCATGTGGCGCGGCTGATCCGCCCGGCGCTGGAGGCTGGAAAGACGGTGCTGTGCGACCGCTTTATCCACTCCACGCTGGCCTATCAGGGCTGCGGCAAGGGGGTTTCCATCGGCCTGTTGAAGCGGCTGCACCGCTTCGCGACCGGCGATCTCTGGCCCGATCTGGTGCTGTGGCTGGACCTGCCGGTGGAACTGGGGCTGTCCCGCTCCACCAAGCGCGCCGCCGCGCAGGATTCGGCCCTGCCGCAGGAACAGCGGTTTGAAGCGCTGGGGCTGGCCTATCACGAGAAGGTGCGGCGCGGCTTCGCGGCGTTTGCGGCAGACGATCCGCGCGTGGTGCGGATCGATGCGGCCCAACCCATCGACGATGTGACGGCGGCTATTGCGGCTGTGGCGCTTTGAAGGCGGCGTCTTTCGCGGCGAGCAGTTCCGGCGACAGCCCCTTATCCGTTCCGCACAGCTTGTCCCAGAAACGGAAATAAAGGCCGTAGTTGGACATGTAGCGTTCGTGGTGGACATGGTGGTGCGAGGCCGAAATGAAGTGGCGGCCGAACCAGCCCTCGATCCAGCGGCGGGGGAAGATTTCCCAGCCCATATGATTGGTCACGCCGAAGAAAGTCATGATCGTCAGCACCACGCCCAGCGCGGCGATGTGGATGGGGATCACGAAGGTCAGCGCCGGGATCAGCCATGCCGCCGTCAGCGATTCCCACGGGTGGAAGGCCATCGCCGCCCATGCCGTGGGCGGGCGGCTTTCATGGTGCACCGCATGCGCCTTTTTGAACAGCCACGGCCAGTGGTGCATGGCGCGGTGAGTCCAGTAAAACCAGGTGTCGTGGATCGCCAGATACAGCAGCACGGAAACCGGTATCCACCACAGCGGATAGGCGTTCGGATCGACATAGATTTCCGTGAGGCCGCGCGTGGCCCACAGATGCGCGGCGAGGCCCGCGGGCAGGCCGTAAAGCACGGCGGCAGAGAGCGACCATGCGATTTCCCGCTTCACTTGCCGCGCCATGCGGGCGGCCTTTTTCGGATCGGCCGGGGCGTAGATGTCAGGGCGGATTTTCTTCGCGCTCCACGCGAACAGGCCGGAAATGGCGAGATAACGCACCGCCACGATCAGGCACATGCCTGCAAGCGAAACCCAAAGCGCGGTTGTCGGCACGGCAGTCTGCATGGGGATGGCCCTAGCCGGATGTGGCGGGCGTCGCTAGAGGCAGGGGGCTGTGACAGTTTCCCGCACGACCGATGTTGATGTGCTGCTGCTGGGCGGAGGGCTCTCTGCCGGGCTGATCGCGCTAGCGTTGAAGCGGCAGCGACCGGACTTGCGGGTGGCGCTGGTGGAGGCGGGCGCGACATTCGGCGGCAACCACACATGGTCCAGCTTTGGCAGCGATTTGAGCGAGGAGGGCAGGGCGCTGGTCGCGCCGCTGATCGCGCATCGCTGGGATGAGTATGAGGTGCGCTTCCCCGGCTATCGGCGGCGGCTGGCGAACGGCTATCAATCCGCCACCTCGGAACGGCTGGATGCGGCATTGCGGGAGGCCGTGCCGGAGGCGTTGCGCTTCATGGGCGTGTCAGCCGTCGATGTGACGCCGGATCGGGTGCTGTTGTCCGATCAGCGGGCGCTGACGGCAGGCGCGGTGATTGATGCACGCGGGCAGCGGACCTCTCCACATCTCGACCTCGGCTTCCAGAAATTCGTCGGGCTGGAGGTGGAGTTTGAAGCGCCGCACGGCCTGACGGGGCCGATCATCATGGACGCCACCATCGACCAGACCGATGGCTACCGCTTCGTCTATACCCTGCCGTTCAGCCCGACGACGGCGCTGATCGAAGATACCTATTACGCCGACGGCCCGGCGCTGGACCGCGATGCGGTGGCGGCGCGGGTCAGGGCCTATGCCGAAGCGCAGGGCTGGCGCATCAAGCGGCTGATCCGCGACGAGGACGGCGTGCTGCCCATCGCCATCGGCGGCGATATCGCGGCGCATCTGGCGGGCTATCCGGCGGGAGTCGCGCCGGTGGGGATGGCGGCCGCGCTGTTCCATCCGGTGACGGGCTATAGCTTCCCCGATGCCGTGCGGCTGGCGCTGATGGTGGCGGCCTTGCCCGATCTTTCGGGTGCGGCCATTGATGCCGCCGTGCGCGCCCATGCCGCAGAACTGTGGAACAGCCGGGGTTTTTACCGGCTTCTCAACAAGATGCTGTTCCGGGGTGCCTTCCCCGACGAACGGCGGCAGATATTGGAGCGTTTCTACAAGCTGCCGGACGGCCTTGTCTCCCGCTTCTATGCTGGCCATAGCAGCCTTGCCGATATGGCGCGGGTGCTCACCGGCAAGCCCCCCATCCCCATCGGCCGCGCGATCCGCGCCATCATGAAGGGTTGAACGAACAGATGCAGCGAACGGCAGCGGTGATCGGCAGCGGATATGGCGGGCTGGCGCTGGCGATCCGGCTTCAGGCGGCCGGCATTCAGACCACGCTGATCGAAGCGCGAGACAAGCCCGGCGGGCGCGGTTACGTGTTCGAAGTGGACGGCTTCAGCTTCGATGCGGGGCCGACCGTGGTGACGGACCCGAGTTGCGTGGAAGAATTGTTCACGCTGGCGGGCAAGGATATCGCCGATTATGTCGAACTGATGCCGGTAACACCCTTTTACCGGCTGATGTGGGAAGATGGCGGCGTCTTCGATTATTCCAACGATGATGAAAAGCTGCTGGCGCAGATTGCCGCGCTGAATCCGAAGGATGTGGAGGGCTATCGCCGCTTCATGGACTATTCCGAAGGGGTGTTCACCGAAGGCTATGAAAAGCTGGGGCACCATGCCTTTCTGGACTTCCGCTCGATGATCGAGGCTGCGCCCAATCTGGCGAAATATCAGGCGTGGCGCTCGGTTTATTCGGTGGTGGCGAGCTATATCGAAAGCCCCAAGCTGCGGGAGGCGTTCAGCTTTCACACCCTGCTGGTGGGCGGCAATCCGTTCAAGACCAGTTCCATCTATGCGCTGATCCATGCGCTGGAAAAGAAGTGGGGGGTGTGGTTCCCCAAGGGCGGCACCCATGCGCTGGTGCGGGGCATGCTGAAGCTGTTCGAGGATTTGGGTGGCACGGCAATCATCGGCACCAAGGTGGTGCGGATCGAGGCGGCGGCCGGGCATGTGATGGGCGTGACGCTGGCCGACGGGCGCGAGATCAAAGTGGATTCGGTCGCCTCCAATGGCGATGTGGTGCACACCTATCAGGATTTGCTGGGGCATCATCCGCGCGGGGTGAAGATGGCCAAGGCGATGAAGCGCAAGAGCTTTTCGCCGTCTCTGTTCGTGATCTATTTCGGGTTGAAGGGCTATCGGGCGGATATTCCGCAGCATTCGATCCTGTTCGGCCCGCGTTACCGCGAATTGCTGGACGATATCTATTCCGCCGGCGGGCTGGCGGATGATTTCTCGCTCTACCTGCACCACCCCACCGCGACGGACCCGGCGCTGGCGCCGGAGGGGCATTCGGGCTTCTATGTGCTCTCCCCCGTGCCGCATCTGGGGAAAGCGCCGCTGGATTGGGACACGGTGGCACCCATCTATGCCGACAAGATTCTGGCCTATCTGGAAAAGCGTTTGATTCCGGGCCTTTCGGCGGACCTCGTGCACAAAAGCTGGTTCACGCCTGACAACTTCCGCACCGAACTGAACGCGCATCTCGGCTCTGCCTTCAGCCTTGAGCCGGTGCTGTGGCAATCCGCCTATTTCCGCACCCACAATCGCGACGACAAGCTGAAGAACCTCTATTTCGTGGGGGCCGGCACCCATCCGGGCGCGGGGATTCCGGGCGTGATCGGATCGGCGAAGGCGACTGCAAGGCTGATGCTGGAGGATCTGGGCGTCGATGCCGCGGCTGCATGGCCCTCCAACGGGGGACCGCGGCTTGAGGCTGCGGGCGGGGCGGCCTAGGATTTCGCCATGACGGACGCCGTCCTTGCCGCCGCCCATGAGGCGATCCAGAAGGGCTCGAAAAGCTTCGCGCTGGCGAGCCGCCTGTTCGACGGCGGCACGCGGGACCGGGCGACCTTGCTCTATGCATGGTGCCGGCATTGCGACGATGTGATCGACGACCAGATGCTGGGCGAAGGCGCGCATGAATGGGCGAAGTGGGGGGCGACCCCGGCCGAGCGGCTGGCGCGGCTGCGCGACTGCACGGACAAGGCGCTGGCGGGCGAACCGACCGGCGAACCGGCCTTCGAGGCGCTGGCGCGGGTGGCGGCGGAGACCGGTTTGCCCGCCCGTTACGCGCATGATCTGATCGACGGATTCGCCATCGACGTGGACTGGAAAACGGTGATCAGCGGCGATGATCTGCTGACCTATTGCTACCATGTCGCGGGCTGCGTGGGGGTGATGATGGCGATCGTGATGGGGGTGCCGCCCGCCGATCATGCCACTCTGGCGCGCGCATCCGACCTTGGATTGTCATTCCAGTTAAACAACATCGCCCGTGACGTGGCGGAGGATGCCGCGCGCGGGCGTTGTTATCTGCCGCTGGAGTGGTTGCAGGCGGAAGGCCTGTCGCTGGAGACTTATGCGCTGCCGGAAAGCCGCGCGGCGCTGCACCGGGTGGTGACGCGGCTGGTCGATCTGGCGGAACGCTATGAGGCGTCTGCCGCGCATGGTGTGCCCGCGTTGCGCAACCGGCAGGCGTGGGCCGTTCTTTCTGCGGCGCAGATTTACGGCGATATCGGCCGCAAGGTGCGCGGGCAGGGGCCCGACGCACTGGAAAGCCGCGCCTACACCCGGCGGCGGGACAAGTTGATCGCCGTGGCGCTGGCCGCGCCGGAAGCGATCTGGAAGCGCAACATCAGGGTTTCAACGCCGTCTGACCGGACGGGGCTGTGGACGCCGGATTTCGCATGAGTTTCCGCATCCGGCGGGACGATCTGTCCGGCGAGCAAACGCGGGACCTGCTGCGGCTGCATTTGCAGGGCATGCACGCCAGTTCACCGCCGGGGCATAGTTTCGCGCTGGACCTTTCCGGGCTGCAACGGCCCGAAGTGAGCGTGTGGAGCGCGTGGGACGGCGAGCGCATCGCCGCCGTGGGGGCGCTGAAGGCGCTGGGCGACGGCAGCGGCGAGGTGAAATCCATGCGCACCCACCCGGATTTCCTGCGCCGTGGCGTGGGCGCGGCATTGCTGGAGACAATCATCGCCGAGGCGCGGGCACGCGATTATACGCGGCTTTCGCTGGAAACCGGCACGGGCGACGCATTCGAGGCGGCGCTGGCGATGTATCGGAAGCGTGGCTTTGTGAGCGGGGAAGCGTTCGCGGACTATGAGGCGAGTGCGTTCAACCAGTTTTTTCACCTGCAACTGGGCGGCCCTGACGTCTGAGCATCGTACCGATCAGGCCGAAGCCCGCGATCATCATAAGCCAGCTTCCGGGTTCAGGTACGGTTGCGCTGCTCAGTTCGAAATTCCAGATGCCGCGGTAGGATGCACCGATATAGCGGTTGCCATAGGTTCCCGGATCGGCGGTGAGACTGAAAACCGGGGACAGGTAAAGGCTGGCCGGATCGGGCAGCTGCCAGCCGGGTGGGCCATAATCCCCGAACGGATCATAGAGGCCGGTCATATAGCCGGAACCGAGATCGAGCAGGGGGACGGGACTGTCCGTGGGCACCAGCCAGCCGGCGAAGCCCAGCACTTTGCCATCTTTCAGCAGCAGGGATGGGGCGGCCAGAAGCGGCAGCATATCTTCCGGGGCGACAATGCCGGTGTACTCCGCATCACCATCCAGCCACTCATTTGAGGGCAACCAGCTATAGTCCCGCAGGGACAGGTTGAAACTGCCGGCCGGAGCCCCGTAAAAATAGGCGACGGAATAGCCATTCCCGAAATCGACGATGTTCTGAGTGCCGATCTGGCCCGTAAAACTGATCGTGTCGCCGATCTGGATTGGATTGGCTGGCGGGATGAAGATTTCCCCGTCCGCAAATTCCGGATAGCCCGGATGGGTCTGCTCGGTGATCGTGCCGGTGAGTTTGATGTGATAGCTTGCGGCCTGAGCCGATGTGGCAATAGCCAGAACTGCAATAGATGCGAACAGATGTTTCATCGGGTGCCCCTCCCCCAATTCGGATCATCTGCTGACCTTATCAGAATTAACGCTGATCGCCATCTGGATTCGCTGGCGGTGTTTTTCTGCTTCTACGCCGGCCCCGTCATGTTCCGGCCCACCGGGTTCTGGCGCACCACGGCTTTGCCGGTGCGGGTGTTTTCGGCGAGTTGGCGTTTCAGTTCGTCGATGGGGGGGGCGTAGATGAAGCCGAAGGAGACGGTGCCGTCCCGGCTTTCCACCACATGGTGCAGGCGGTGGGCCTGCACGATGCGCTTCATATAGTTGGAGCGCGGGACGTAGCCGGTTTCGATGCGGCGGTGGACGATGATGTCGTGGAAGCCGAAGTAGATCGCGCCATAGGCGGTGATGCCGGACGCCAGCCAGACGTAGAATGTGCCCCATTGTTCCTGCACGCCAAGCCAGAACAGGCTGATGGCGGCTGCCGCGCCCATCACGCCATAGAGGTCGTTCCATTCGAACCAGCCGAAGCGGTGGGTGTGGTGGGATTTGTGCAGGAACCAGCCGAACCCGTGCATCACATATTTGTGGCCGAGGATGGCGGCGACCTCCATCGCGGCGACGGTGGTGATGAACAGCAGGATGCCAAGCGGCCATGAAATGTCGAACGGGGTGGGCATGGGGTGCCTTTAGGCGCTTGCGGAGGGTTTGGGGAGAGGTGGATTGTCGTGGCCCCTCTGGCGGAACGTAAGGCGAACACCTAGATTATGGTGATGGCAATCGCGATTCGCACCAGTCTGGCCGATGTTCCGCTGAGCGCGGATTATGTGCCGAACCGCCCGGCGCGGCCGGAAAAGAGCGAGGGCGGCAAGCGGTTCGTGCTGAAAAGCGACTATGCGCCTGCGGGGGACCAGCCCGCCGCGATTGCGGAACTGGTGCGGCAGGCGGACGCGGGCGAGAAGGATCAGGTGCTGCTGGGGGTGACGGGCAGTGGCAAGACCTTCACCATGGCCAAGGTGGTGGAGGCGTTGCAGCGCCCGGCGCTGGTGCTGGCGCCGAACAAGATATTGGCCGCACAGCTCTATGGGGAGTTCAAGAGTTTCTTCCCCGACAATGCGGTGGAGTATTTCGTAAGCTATTATGATTATTACCAGCCCGAGGCCTATGTGCCGCGGACGGACACCTATATCGAGAAGGAGTCCAGCGTAAACGAGGCGATCGACCGGATGCGCCATTCGGCGACGCGGGCGCTGCTGGAGCGGGACGATGTGCTGATCGTCGCCTCTGTTTCGTGCCTGTATGGGATCGGCTCGGTTGAGACTTATTCGGCAATGACCTTCAGCCTGACGAAGGGCATGACGGTGGACCCGCGCGAGATCGTGCGGAAGCTGGTGGCGTTGCAGTACAAGCGCAACGAGATGGCGTTTGCGCGCGGCAGTTTCCGCATGAAGGGCGACACGCTGGAGATTTTCCCCTCCCACTATGAGGATATGGCGTGGCGGGTGGGGTTCTTCGGCGACGAGATCGAGAGCATCACCGAGTTCGACCCGCTGACGGGGAACCGGATCGCATCGTTGGACAGCGTGAAAATCTATGCCAACAGCCATTATGTGACACCCGGCCCCACGCTGAAGCAGGCGACCGAAGCGATCAAATTCGAGCTGACCGAGCGGCTGAAGGAGATGGAGGCCGAAGGCAAGCTGCTGGAATATCAGCGGCTTGAGCAGCGCACCAATTTCGATCTGGAAATGATCGCGGCGACGGGATCATGTGCGGGAATCGAGAATTACAGCCGATTTCTAACCGGGCGGTTGCCGGGCGAGCCGCCGCCGACCTTGTTCGAATATCTGCCGGAGAACGCCCTGCTGTTCGTGGACGAAAGCCATGTGACGGTGCCGCAGATCGGCGGGATGAGCCGGGGGGACCGGGTGCGGAAGGTGACGCTGGCGGAATATGGCTTCCGCCTGCCCAGTTGCGTGGACAACCGGCCGCTGAAGTTCGAGGAATGGGATCTGATGCGGCCGCAGACCGTCAGCGTCTCGGCGACGCCGGGCGACTGGGAGATGCAGCAGACCGGCGGCGTGTTCGTGGAGCAAGTGATCCGGCCGACGGGGCTGGTGGACCCGCCGGTGGAAATCCGACCCGTTGAAGATCAGGTGGACGATCTGATCGCCGAGGCGAAGGCGACGGCCGAAAAGGGCTATCGCACGCTGGTGACGACGCTGACCAAGAAGATGGCGGAGGATCTGACCGAATTCCTGCACGAAGCGGGGATGCGGGTGCGCTATATGCACTCTGACGTGGAGACGCTGGAACGGATCGAGCTGATCCGCGATTTGCGCATGGGGGTGTATGACGTGCTGGTGGGGATCAACCTGCTGCGCGAGGGGCTGGATATTCCCGAATGCGGGCTTGTCGCGATTCTGGACGCGGACAAGGAAGGGTTTCTACGATCCGAACGGTCCCTCGTGCAGACCATCGGGCGGGCGGCGCGCAATGTGGAGGGGCGGGTGATCCTGTATGCCGATCATCGCACCGGCAGCATGGACCGGGCGCTGGCCGAGACGGAGCGGCGGCGGGAGAAGCAGCAGGCCTATAATGCCGAGCATGGGATTACGCCCGCCACGGTGAAGAAGGCGATTGCCGATGTGGTGGCGCATGTGGCGGCGAAGGACCATCTGACGGTGGAGATCGATGCGGAGACACCGCATCTGGTTGGGCATAATCTGAAGGCCTATATCGCTGATCTGGAAAAGAAAATGCAGAAGGCGGCGGCCGATCTGGAATTTGAGGAGGCCGCGCGCATCCGCGACGATATCCGCCGGCTGGAGGCGGACGAACTGGGCATCGCGACTGAACGCGCCGCGCCGGTGCGGGGCCGGGCGGATGCCGGGCGGCCGGGGACGCGGACGAACCGCTGGGGCAAGTCGCGGGGCCAGCCGAAGGGGCGTTGATGTGACGCTCGCGAAACATTAAGCGGGCGGCATCATGGCTGATTCCGAACGCTCTGCAGAGATTTCCGACCTGAACGCGCCGCTGCGCCCGTTGCCCTTGCTGATCTTCAGCTCCCGCTGGTTGCAGCTGCCGCTGTATCTGGGGCTGATCGTGGCGCAGGTGGTGTATGTAATCCTGTTCCTGAAGGAATTGTGGCACCTTGTGACGCATGCCTTCACCTTCACCGAACAGCAGATCATGCTGTTGGTGCTGGGGCTGATCGACGTGGTGATGATTTCCAACCTGCTGATCATGGTGATCGTGGGCGGCTATGAAACCTTCGTCTCGCGGCTGGGGCTGAAGGGGCACCCGGACCAGCCCGAATGGCTGAGCCATGTGAATGCCGGGGTGCTGAAGGTGAAGCTGTCGATGGCGATCATCGGCATTTCCTCTATCCACCTGCTGCGGACGTTCATCGAGGCGGGCGCGATGGGCACGCCGACGGGGCGCGTGACCGAGGCGGCGGTGATGTGGCAAACGATCATCCACGGCATGTTCATCCTGTCCGCCATCGGCATCGCTTGGGTCGACCGGATGTCCAACCAGAAGCATTAGGCCAGAAGCATTAGGCGAGACGGGTAAGGGCTGTTCCGCTAAAGCTGGCCAGTGGGATTCGGGCGGCGCTGGCCGCCGGGGGTTTTCAAGGAAGGATTTGCGGAATGGTCAATGCCTTTGCTGCGGTTGCCGCAGACAAGCCGTTTCAGGCGATGGACATTTTCCGGCGCGAGGCCGGGCCGCATGATGTGGTGATCGACATCGCCTATTGCGGCGTCTGCCATTCCGATCTGCACACCGCGCGCAGCGAATGGGGCGGCACCATCTACCCCTGCGTGCCCGGCCACGAGATCGTGGGCAAGGTGAGCGCGGTGGGCACGCATGTGAGCGGTTTCAAGCCGGGCGATATCGTGGGCGTGGGCTGTATTGTGGACAGCTGCCAGAGCTGCCCGTCGTGCGGCGAGGGGCTTGAGCAATATTGCGAGAAGGGTTTCACCGGCACCTACAACGGCCGCACCGCTGATGCGCCGGGGCATACGCTGGGCGGTTATTCGTCGCGGATCGTGGTGAATGACAAGTTCGTGCTGCGCATCACCCACCCTGTGGAGCAACTGGCGGCGGTGGCACCGCTGCTGTGCGCGGGGATCACCACTTACTCGCCGCTGCGCCACTGGAAGGTGGGGCCGGGCAGCAAAGTGGGTGTCGTCGGCATCGGCGGGCTGGGGCATATGGGCGTGAAGCTGGCGCATGCCATGGGCGCGCATGTGGTGGCCTTCACCACATCCGACGCGAAGCGGCAGGATGCGCTGGCGCTGGGGGCGGACGAAGTGGTTGTGTCGCGCAACCGCGACGAGATGAAGGCGTACCGCAACAGCTTCGATTTCATCCTGAACACGGTGGCGGCGAGCCACGATCTGGATGCCTTCACCGCGCTGCTGAAGCGGGACGGCACGCTGACGCTGGTGGGGGTGCCGGAACATGCGCACCCGTCGCCCGATGTCTCTGCGCTGATCTTCAAGCGACGCGCCATCGCCGGATCGCTGATCGGCGGCATCGCCGAAACGCAGGAGATGCTGGATTTCTGCGCCGAGAAGGGGATCGTCGCCGATATCGAGATGATCCGCATTCAGGACATCGACGCCGCCTATGACCGGATGGTGAAAAGCGACGTGAAATACCGCTTCGTGATCGACAACGCCTCTTTGGCGGATTGACGGCGGCGGCGTGCTTGCCCTGACCATCACCCCCTGAGATCGGGGTCGATCAGTCGCAGCTGCCCGATGGCGGGATGTGGCGGATCGGTCGGCCTGCGGCTGTGCCGGTGGGCTTGCCGCCGTCGATCGCGAGTTGGCCGTTAACGAGCAGGGTGGTGACTCCTGTCGTCAGTTCGGTGGGGTTCAGATAGTCTGCGCGGGGGCGGTAGGTGGCGGGATCGAACACCACCACGTCTGCGTAATAGCCCGGGCGCAGATGGCCACGGCCTTGCAACCGGAACTGGTCCGCCGTGCGGCCGGTGCTGGAATTGATGAAGTCGGCGAGGCTGATCGTATGTTCCTGCAGCACATATTTCGCATACTTCTGCGGGAAGGTCGCATACATGCGCGGGTGGCCTGCGGAGCCGTCTGAGCTGGTGACGACCCATGGTTGCTGCATCAGCAGCTTGATATCGCCCTCTGCCATGTTGAACGAGACGACGGCGGTGCCGTTTTCGCTCTCGCGGATGATGCGGAGTGCGGCGTCCACCGGCTCCACCCCCCAGATCGCGGCGATTTCGGACAGGCGCTTGCCGCTCCACGGCAGGCCGGGGCGGGTGAGCAGCAGCGATTGCGCGCCGCCGCGACGGCGGAGGTTTTCCACCATTTCCGTGCGGATGCGCGCCAGTTGCGCCGGGTCCGCGAAACGCGCCAGCATGGCCGGGCGGCCGCCATCCAGCGCCCAGCGCGGCAGCAACGAAGGTTCCAGCGCGGAGCCGGAGGCTTCCCACGGATATTGATCCGCCGTGACGTTCAGGCCCTTTGCGCGGGCTTCGTCGATAATGGAGACCAGTTCCGCCGCCTTGCCCTGCACATCGACGCCCAGGGTTTTCAGATGCGCGAAATGCACCGGCATGCCCGCCTGTTGGCCGATGGAGATCGCCTCCCGCGTGGAATTCATCACGCCGATATTGTAGGAGGATTCGTCGCGCTGGTGGGTGTCGTAAACGCCGCCGCGCCGGGCGGCTTCGCGGGCGACGGCGACGACTTCATCCGTTTTCGCAAAGCTTTGCGGGGCATAGAACAGCCCGGCGGAGAGGCCCAGCGCACCTTCGCACATGCCGGTCGCCACCAGCGATTTCATCCGCGCCAGTTCGTCCGCCGTGGGCGGGCGATCCGCTTCCCCGATCACGGCCCCGCGCACCGCGCCAAAGCCGACATAGGTGCCAAGGTTGAGGCCGACGCCGTTGGTTTTCACATGATCGAACAGCTTGCCGACCGCCACCTTGCCGCCCGGCTGGCCATAGCCATCCACCCCGGTGAAGATGGTGGTGACGCCCTGCATCAGCCAGGGCAGCACCAACCGCTCCTGTGCGGTTTTGCCCATGAAAAAGGCATCCGCATGGGTGTGCGGATCGATGAAGCCGGGGGCGACGATCTGGCCCTTCGCGCTGATCGTGCGTTTGCCCGCATAGGGGTTGGCGGCGGACGGGCCGACATAGACGATCCGGTCGGCCAGAATGGCGACGTCGCCGGTGATGGGGGTGGGGGAGCTGCCATCGTAGATCGTGCCGCCGCTGATCACCAGATCGGCCTGCTTTTGCGCCAGCGCGGGTGTTGCGAGCAATGTTGCGGCGATGGCGGAGAGCAGGGCGGGGCGGTGGAGCAAGGCGGCGACTTTCCGGTGTGCGGGCTTCGGCGGGGGTCGCCGGGGCGGGGGCAGTATCGGCGGAAATCCGCGAATGGGAACCGTCAACTTTGCGCATCATCCATAGATACAGGTTATCTGGCTGGCGGCGGCGCGCGGGCTGTGTATGCTTTGGCCCGCCATGATGAAGCTGCGCCATATCGAAGTGTTCCACGCCGTGTATCAGACCGGCTCTGTCAGCGGCGCGGCGCGGGCGCTGCATGTGTCCCAGCCGTCGATCAGCAAGGTGTTGCGCCATGCGGAGGCGCAGATCGGTTTCACCCTGTTCCGGGTGGTGAAAGGGCGGCTGGTGCCGACGGAGGAGGCGCATCTGCTGTTCGAGGAAGTGAGCGACCTGCAGGGGCGCATCGAATCCCTGCAGGAAACCACCCGGAATCTGCGGCGCGGCGGCGGCGGGCATCTGCGGCTGGCGGTGCTGCCCTCTTTGGGGTTGCAGGTGACTCCGGCGGCGGTGGCGATGTGCCGCAAGGCCAATCCCGATGTGTCATTCGAGATCAGGACGGTGCACCGGGTGGACATCCTGCGGTCCCTGTATGAGCGGAACGCCGATATCGCCGTGGCTTATGATGCGGCCCGCCACCCCCGGCTGGCCGATGTGCGGATCGGTTCGGGCGAACTGGTGCTGCTGTTCCGCAGGCAGGATATTCCCGATGCGCCCGCGCGCCTGTCTGTCGAGGCGCTGGGCGGGTTCGACCTCATTCGCCTGTCCGGCAGCGGCTCCATCGACACGCTGGCGGCGGGCGAGATCGAGGCCGGGCGGGTGGCGCGCGCGGCGATTTCGGTGGAAACCTATTATGTGGCGGCGGCGCTGGTGCGAGAGGGGGCCGGGATCGCCGTGGTGGACGAATTCACCGCCCGCGCGACGGCGGGGGCCGATCTGGATTACCGGCCGCTGGCGCGGACATCGACGTTCGGCGTTTACTGCATCCATCTGGTGGATCGCCCGCTGTCTCGGGTGGCGCAGGCGTTTGTACGGGCGATGCAGGCCGCCATCGAGGCCGGGAAAGCATAGCTTCAGACTATGGATGGCCGACGCCTTCATTCTGGACGGCGGCGGCGGGTGCCCGGACAAGGAGCGGCTTGCGCAACCATAGCAGTTTCGAGGCCGTGATGATCCCCTTTCCCTATCTTCTCTATCTGGGCGCGCCGAAGGATGAGCTTTCCGTGAAAACCTCGCGCGGGGTTGCGGTGTGGCGGCCGGAATTGTGCCTTGGCGAGTATCGCTCGCCGGGCAGCGCCATCACGCTGGGGCTGCCGCAGCTGTCGTTCGCGGAAGCTGCGGCGGCGGGCGCGCGCACGATGATCGTGGGCGTGGCCAATGCGGGCGGGACTCTGAGCGAGGCGATGGTGGCGGATGTGCTGGCCGCGCTGGAGGCGGGGCTGAACGTGGCCTCCGGCCTGCACCAGCGGCTGGGGGCGAACCCGGCGATTGCAGCGGCTGCCGCCGCGCGGAATTTGCAACTGTTCGACGTGCGGGAGCCGCCCGCGCATCTGGACGTGGGCAATGGCCGGGCGCGCGCGGGCAACCGGCTGCTGACGGTGGGCACGGATTGCTCGGTGGGCAAAATGTACAGCACGCTGGCGCTGGAGCGGGAATTGCGCGCGCGGGGCATTGCGGCGGATTTCCGCGCGACAGGGCAGACCGGCATCTTCATCGCGCAGGGCGGGGTGCCGATTGATGCCGTGGTCGCCGATTTCATTTCCGGCGCGGCGGAGTGGATTTCGCCTGCGCGCACGGACGGCGGCTGGGATCTGATCGAGGGGCAGGGGTCTCTGTTCCACCCTTCGTTCGCGGGCGTTTCGCTGGGGTTGCTGCATGGGGCGCAGCCGAACGCGCTGCTGCTGTGCCATGAGAGCGGCCGCCAGCATATGCGCGGGCTGGCCGGGCGGGCGCTGCCGGGGCTGAAGCAATGTCTGGACGCCAATCTTCAGGCGGCGCGGCTGACGTCGCCCGATGTGGTGGCGGTGGGCGTGGCGTTGAACACCTCCGCGCTGCCCCGCGCGGAGGCGGAAGCCGCGTGCCGCGCGGTGGAGGATGAACTGGGCTTGCCTTGCCAGGATCCCGTGGCGATGGGGGTGGATCGCATCGCCGACCGGCTGATCGAGACCTTCGCGGAGACTGCCGACTGATGCCCCTGCTGCTGACATCGCGCGTGGAACAATGGCCGCTGGAGCGGCCGTTCCGCATTTCCCGTGGCGTGAAGACGGTCGCCGAAGTGGTGACGGTGGAAATTCGCGATGGCGATACGGTGGGGCGGGGCGAGGCGGTGCCCTACGCCCGTTACGGCGAAACTCCGGCCAGCGTGCTGGCGCAGATCGAGGCGCTTGCCCCGGCGTTCGAGGGGGCGGTTCCGCGCGACGATCTGGCGCGGCTGCTGCCTGCGGGCGCGGCGCGCAACGCGGTGGATTGCGCGTTGTGGGATTTGCAAGCCGCGCAGGGCGGCACCAGCGTGGCGCGGCTGATCGGGCGGGGGGAACCCGGCGCTGTTGTGACGGCGCTGACGGTGGGGCTGGACGCGCCCGAGGTGATGGGGGCGGCTGCCGCGAAAATTGCGGACGCGCGGCTGATCAAGGTGAAGGTGGACGCGAATGACCCGTCCAGCGCGCTGAAGGCGGTGCGGGATGCCGCCCCGGAGGCGCAGCTGATCGTGGACCCGAACGAAAGCTGGACCATGGCGTTGCTGGAGCGGTTGCAGCCGCTGCTGGAGGAATTGAAGATCGCTTTTGTGGAGCAGCCGCTGCCTTCTGGCGCGGACAGCGAGCTTCAGGGCTTTGCCCCGCGCGTGCCCGTGTGCGCGGACGAATCCTGCCACACGGCGGACGATCTGGACCTGCTGGCCGGGCGCTATGGCATGGTGAACATCAAGCTGGACAAGACCGGCGGGTTGACCGGGGCGCTGGAGCTGCTGGCGGCGGCGCGGGCGCGCGACTTCGCGGTGATGGTGGGCTGCATGATCTGCACCTCCCTGTCCATCGTGCCCGCGCTGCATGTGGCGGCTGAGGCGGATTTCGCCGATCTGGATGGGCCGCTGTGGCTTGCCAACGACAGGATCGGCGGTGTGCAGGCCTCTGGCGGGCTGTTGCTGCCACCCGCCCCCGGCTTCTGGGGCGGCTGAGGGTTAAAGGTTGGGTCACGCGTTTCGGATCGGTTTGAGGAAGGGAAATAGATGAAGCGCCGCGTCACCCTGTTGTTGCTTGCCACCTTGCCCGCCGTGCCGGTGGCGGCTGCGCCCGATCCGGTGCAGACGGCGCTGGGCGGGGAGCCGAATCTCTCCACGCCGGGCTGTGCGCTGGGCGTGTTCCGCGACGGGCGGCTGGTGCGCTTTGCCAGTTCAGGCGCGGCGGATATGGCCAGCGGGCGGCTGATGAACGCGGATACGCAATTCTATGCCGCCTCGGTTTCGAAGCAGTTCACCGCGCTGGCGGCGATGCAGCTGGTGGCGCAGGGCAAGCTGAAGCTGGATGCGGATATCCGCACCTATCTGCCGGAACTGCCGGATTATGGCCGCAAGATCACGCCGGCGATGCTGTTGAACCACACGGCGGGGATCCGCGATTCGCTGGAGCTGCTGTCGTTCGCCGGGCACAGCGATGTGGCGGCGGCGACGCGCGAACAGGCGCTGGCGCTGACTCTGGCGCAGACGGCGACCAAGTTCGAGCCGGGCAGCCGCTATGATTATTCCAACGGCGGATATCTGTTGCTGGCGGAGATCATCCAGCGCCTCTCCGGCGAGCCGTTCGCGGCCTATGTGAACCGCGCCGTGCTGAAGCCGATGGGGATGACGCGCAGCTTCATCATGGATGGCGCGCGCAGCCGCGATCCGAACATTGCGCATGGCACCGCCACCAGCGACGGCAAGCGGCAGGCGGCAGACAGCTACCCGCTGTTCGGCGGCTCCGGCGGGCTGATCACCACCATCAACGATCTCGCCAAATATGACCGCGATATCGACAGCGGCCACAAGGTGTGGACGCCTGCCGTTCGCAAACTGATGCTGGAGCCGGGCCGGTTGAACGACGGCAGCGCCGTCCGCCCGGCCGAGCGGTCCTACCAATCCTATGCCTCGGGCGTGATCGTCGGGCCGGACTGGTTCTGGCACACCGGCGGCGCGCGCGGCTTCAAGACGATTTACGCCCGGCTGCCAGCGAAACGGCTGGGCATGGCGCTGTTGTGCAACGATGGCGACATCGTGCCCAATGTGCAGCTGAACGGCATCGTCGCGGCGATGAACGAAGGGTTGCCGCCTGTGGTCGCGCCGCCGGGTGGGGCACTGGCGGACGGGGCCTATCGCTCGCCGGACCTGCCGGTGATCTACAATGTGCAGCGCGAGGGCGATGGGCTGAAGCTGACGGTGTCGCCCGCCGATGATATGACGAAGGTGCTGTCCACGCTGGTGCTGAAGCCTCAGGCAGACGGCTTTGTCGGGCCGGGCGTGAAGCTGGCGCCGGATGCCGATGGCGCGGGCTTTGCCTTGCAGGGCGGGCGGGTGTCGCTCAACTTCCGGAAAACAGGCTCTTAGGCCGTCCAGGCGCCGAGGTCCGGCTGTTCGCCGATCAGGGCGAGGCCGTGGGCGATGGAGGTGAGTTCGCCGCCCGTGGCGATCCGCTCCTCGCCGAAGCGCTCCGCGAACAGCCGGGCCACGCGCGGCACCAGCGAGGAGCCGCCCGTCAGGAACACCCGGTCTATGCCTTCGGGCGGCATGTTCGCCATCGCCAGCGCGCGGTCCACTGCGTCCTCGATCAGGCGGATGTCCGGGGCGATCCATGTTTCGAACTCGGCGCGGCTGACCTCGGCTTCGATGGCCAGCCCGGCCCCGCTGAAGCGGAACTGCGCACTGTCGGCCGCAGAGAGTTGGCGCTTCACCTGCCCGACGGCCTCGTGCAGCGGGAAGCCCAGTTCCTGCTCGATGATGGCGATCATCCGGCCGATGGCGTCCGGGTCTGTCGCGGCGCGGCGCAGCGTTTCCAGTTCGGCCATCGTGCGCTTGTTGCGCATCAGGGCAAGCTTCGACCAGTCCGCGAAATCGGTGAAATAGCCGGGCGGGATTTCCAGCAGCTTGTCGAACGAGCGATAGCGACCGCCCTTGCCCAGCAGCGGCAGCACCAGATGATCGACGATCCGCGCGTCGAAGCGGTCGCCTGCGATGCCCACACCGGCATGGCCCAGCGGCACGCAGCGCCGCGTCGCACCCGGCGCTTCGATCCGCACCACGGAAAAGTCGCTGGTGCCGCCGCCGAAATCGGCGACGAGGATGGTCGCCGGATCGCCGATGCGCGAGGCATAGCTGAACGCGGCCCCCAGCGGTTCGAACACATAATGCAGCTCTGCGCCCAGCCCGGCGAACATCGCGTCATAGCGTTGCCGTGCCAGCGCCTCATTGGGGCGCGGCCCGGCATAGACGACGGGCCGCCCGACGATCAGCCGGGCGGCTCCGCCCAATGCGCCGTGCGCGCGTTGGGCCAGTTTTTGCAGGAAGCTGCGGCCCAGATCCTCGAACTTCAGGCGGCGTTCGAAGATGGTGGCATGTTCGAAGCTGGCGTTGGCCGCGACCGATTTGAAGGATTGCAGGAAGCGGCTGCCCTGCGGGAAGCCGAGATATTCGGCGATAGCTCATGGCCCGGCCTCGGCCGCGATGCCGCCGCGCGCGGTTTCATCTTCCCAGAAGCAGAGCGCGGAGCGGAAGGCGGTGGTTTTGCCATCCGGTGCATCAAATTCCAGCAAAGTGGAAACGCCGTCACGCGCGAGGGCGGCCACCGAATTGGTGGTGCCGAAATCGAGACCGATGGCAGAGGCAGGCAGGGCGGGCGGAGTGGACATGGGGGGGCGGCTGCTACACAGTCAGGCCGCGCGGTGCAAAGGCTGATTTCGGGGCGGGAGGGCTTTTCCCGCCATCCGGGGGCACAGTGGCAAGTGTCGTGCGATCCGCCGATCTTGCCGCTTGCCTCTCCGGGCACTGTCCCTTATAGCCCCGCACCCGCGCTCCGTAGGAGTGTAGCTCAGTTGGTAGAGCATCGGTCTCCAAAACCGAGGGCCGGGGGTTCGAGTCCCTCCACTCCTGCCAACGCCTTGGGAACAGACGCCTTGAACAGGGCGGTTGCAACCCCCAAGTCGCTGGAGGGCGGGCGCAGATTTTCGGCCCGGCCGATGCTTTCCGAACGAGGGGGCGTCTGCCGGGAGTTGTTGTTGGTGAAAGGCCGGATAGCTGATTCGGGCCATATCCAGCGACGGATGGAAGGTTGAAGCGAATGGCGAAGACGAGCCCGGGCGAGTTTGTCCGGCAGGTGAGACAGGAAACCGCGAAGGTCGTATGGCCGTCGCGCCCTGAAGTCATTCGCACGACCATCCTCGTGCTGATCATGACGTCGATCCTTGCCGTCTTCTTCCTGGGCGTGGACCAGGTGCTCGGCCGGGCGGTGAAATTCTTCCTTGGCCTTGGAGCGTAATTGGAATGTCGCGCTGGTACATCATTCACGCCTATTCCGGCTTCGAGAACAAGGTGCGCGACCAGATCGTGTCTGACGCGGCCCGTCTGGGGCTGGAAGGCATGGTCGAGGCCGTGGAGGTTCCCACCGAAAAGGTGACGGAAGTCCGCCGGGGCAAGAAGGTGCAGAGCGAGCGGAAGTTCTTCCCGGGCTATGTGCTGGCCAAGCTGGAAATGAACGATCAGGTCTATCACCTTGTGAAGAACACGCCGAAGGTGACTGGATTCCTTGGGTCTTCCGGCAAGCCGCAGGCGATTTCCGAGGCTGAGGCCGCCCGCATCCTGAGCACCAAGGCCGAAGCCGACGCCGCTGCGCCGAAGGCGAAGAAGAAGGCGAACTTCGAGATCGGCGATTCGGTGAAGGTGCTGGACGGCCCGTTCGCCAGCTTCTCGGGTCTGGTCGAGGAAATCGACTATGAGAAGTCGCGTGTGAAGGTTTCGGTTTCGATCTTCGGGCGCGCAACGCCCGTGGAACTGGATTTCGAGCAGGTCGAAAAGACCAAGTAATTCTCCCGCAAGGGGAACGATGCCTGAGCCGCGGTCGGACAGGCATGACATCGTGGGAGGTGACGGGTTCGCCCTGATCCGTATGGACCACACGGCCGCTTAACCGGAGGGGAGGGTGGGTTTCCACCCGAACCTGATTTTTGGAGCATGGAATATGGCCAAGAAGATTACCGGCTATATCAAGCTGCAGGTTGCAGCTGGTAAAGCCACCCCAAGCCCGCCGATCGGGCCTGCGCTGGGTCAGCGCGGCGTGAACATCATGGAATTCTGCAAGGCCTTCAACGCTGCCACCGGCAGCCTTGAACCGGGCATGCCGATCCCCACGGTGATCACGGTTTACGCCGATCGCAGCTTCTCGTTCATCACCAAGACCCCGCCTGCCAGCTTCCTGCTGAAGAAGGCGGCTGGCCTGAAGTCCGGCGCGACCACGCCGGGCAAGGGCGCGCCCGCCGGCAAGGTGAAGAAGTCGCAGATCCGCGAGATCGCCGAGACGAAGATGAAGGACCTGAACGCGAACGACATCGAGATGGCCATGAAGACCATCGAAGGGTCCGCCCGCGCGATGGGCCTTGAAGTGGTGGAGGGCTGATCCGATGGCCAAGCTGACCAAGAAGAGCAAGGCTCTCGCCTCGACCGTCGAAGCGCTGAAGCTGTATCCTGTCGACGAAGCGCTGGGCATCGTGCGTGCGAACGCCACGGCCAAGTTCGATGAAACCATCGAAGTCGCGGTGAACCTGAACGTCGATCCGCGCCACGCCGACCAGATGGTTCGCGGCATGGTGACGCTGCCCAAGGGCACCGGCAAGACGGTGCGCGTGGGCGTGTTCGCCCGTGGCCCCAAGGCCGAGGAAGCGCTTGCCGCCGGTGCCGATGTGGTTGGCGCCGAAGACCTGCTGGAAATCGTGCAGGGCGGCACCATCGACTTCGACCGCTGCATCGCCACGCCCGACATGATGGGTCTGGTGGGTCGCCTCGGTAAGGTGCTGGGCCCCAAGGGCCTGATGCCGAACCCGAAGCTGGGCACCGTGACGATGAACGTCGGCGAAGCCGTGAAGGCCGCCAAGGGCGGTCAGATCGAGTTCCGCGTTGAAAAGGCCGGCATCATCCACGCCGGGCTTGGCAAGGCGAGCTTCCCGCAGGAAGACCTGAAGGCGAACCTCGATGCGTTCCTCGATGCGCTGGTGAAGGCCAAGCCGTCGGGCGCGAAGGGGAAGTATGTGGAAAAGATCTCGCTCAGCTCCACGCAGGGCAAGGGCGTGAAGGTGGACCCGGCGACTGTCGGGGCCTGAGCCTTTCACATCACTGAAAACGGAAAGAGGCCGGGGGAAACCCCGGCCTCTTTTTCGTTGCAAAGGCCCGGGTTCCCCAGAGCCTTTCCCTTAGCCCTCGATCCGGGATCAGGCGCTTGCCGCAAGGGCGCGACGGCGGCGCGCTGCGGCACCTACCAGTCCGAATCCGGCAATCAGCATGGCCCATGTGGCCGGTTCCGGCACGGCGGGCAGCACACTGGTGCTGGTGACGTTGCCGCTGCCGATGATCTGGCCGGTGCTGAAGGCGATCACCGTGAAGTCCGAGTTCGGGCCGAAAAAAAGACCGGACGGCAAGGCGTGATCGAACCAGAAGCTGTCGATCAGATCATAGGAGCTTTGCTGCCCTTCACCCGTGGCGGCATCTTCCAGCGCGGCGATCAATTGCCCTTCAAGGATGGTCGGAAACAGCGTGCCCCAGGCAATGTCTTCGGCGCCGGCCACCCAGTCTGTGTTGCCGAAGATCACGATATGCTTCTGACCTTCGGGGTCCCCCGGCAGGTTTTGCGCGGTGCCCATCAGGAAGAGTTGCGACTGCGGTTCGCCATACCAGAGGTCGAAGGAGGTGCTGGCATTGCCTTCGAAGCTGAAGGTGCCGCCGCGCCCGGCACCGCAGCCCGGATTGGTGTTGAAGTGGATCACATTGTCCACGGCCACGTCCAGCGAGTTGATGTTGTAGGTAAGGATGGTGGCCGGCCCTGTCGGGCAGACGGCGGCGCTGGCGGCCGAGGGAAGGGATGCAAGCAGCATCGCCCCTGCGAGGCTGGCGAGAAGGGTGCGCATGGTGAACTCTCCTGTTGGTTCGGGCGGCTGTGCCCCCTTGGCTGGCCGCGCGGGGTTTTTGGTGCCACCGAAACGGTTGGTTAATCGTCCCCCCGTGTCGGGGCAGGTCGGGGCATGACGGGACATCGGCCGTGCAGCCCCCCGAAAGCGGCGCGTGAATGTCGATGAGACGGAGCCGCGGCTTTGCGTTCGATCGCCTTGAGAATGGCTGAATTCTTTCGGGGCCGGGAAGGGCCGGGGTTGCCCCCGACCCTTCCTTCACGCCCCCTGTTCCGCCTGGATTGCGGGATCAGGCGGTCACCCGATGGGCGCGCTGGCGGCGCGCGGCGGCACCTACAGCTCCGAAGCCGAGGATCAGCATGGCCCATGTGGCCGGTTCCGGCACGCCGCCGACACCGGTTCCGGGCACGGCGGTTAGAAGCACACCCGATGCCGAACCCATGGTGAGGCCTTCCGGCAGATCGCCGACGAGGCCGAAGGTGCCGGTGTGGCCGAAGTCGCAGTTGGAGCCGCCCCGGCAATCGAGGCTGAGCCGGGCCAGCAGGCCGAGCGACGTTTGGCCAGTCGGGATCAGCAGCGTGGTTTGGATCCAGCCGTCGATTGCGCTGCCACCGTTGCTGCCGTCCCACACGTCGAACCGGTCGAACAGCTTATTCTGGTCACCGTAGATGTTGCGGGCGAACAGGTCGATGCCGTTTTCATCGAAGAAGGCGTGGATATTGTCGCCCACCTGCTCTCCGGATTTGGCGAAGCGGATGGCGGAGGACAGGCCGTTGCCGTTGTAGCAGAGCCAGTAATCGCAGCCGAGCACCAGCGTGGCGAGGCCGCCGGGATTGGAGGTGCCGTTGCTGTCGATCACGCTGCCGTCGAAGCTGTAGCGGAAGGTGACCGAGAGATCGCCACCGGTGCTGTTGGTGAAGTAGATGGTGTCGCTGAGTTCGGCTGTCGCAAAGCCGAGCGGGCCTCCGAAAAAGTCCGGCCCATAGGCGCCGACGCTGGCCTTCAGCGTGCCGGCCGCGAGGTTTGCGCTGGCGCTGGCCGACGAACCGAACACATAGTCGCCGCTGCCGCCGGGCAGGGTGGCGGCGACGCTGCTGCTGGTTGTTGAGAGCGGGCCATAGGTGGCCGTGCCGCCGGGCCCTGCATATAAGGTGTTAACCGTGGTGTCGCGCACATTGGCAGCGCTGTACTGCACATACGGGCCCTGGTGCGCCTGTGCGGACGCAAAGCTGTTGGTGGAAGGCGCGTAGATCACGGCATGTTCGGCTTGCGCGCCGGTGGCGGCGGTGAGAGCGAGCCCCGCGAGCAATAAGCGTGTCTTGAAAGTCATTTCGATACCCCTGTTTTTCGTGGCGCGATCCCTTCCGCGTCACACCGCAAAGCTAGGGCGGAAGCCGGAGGTTAATCGTCCCCCCGTGTCGGGGCAGATCGGGGCATGTCAGGACATCGGGGGCGATGACAGGAGGGGGCGGGCCGGTTAGACTGGGCATATGGCGTCGGAATCCCTTTCAGACACGGCAGTTGCAGGCAAAGCTGTGCGCCTGCGCGGCTGGAAGGAAATCGGCCGCTGGTTCGGGGTGGACGAGCGCACCGTGAAACGCTGGGAAGCGTCTCGCGGGTTGCCGGTGCATCGGGTTCCGGGGGAGCCGCGCGCGCCTGTGTTCGCCTATGAGCATGAGCTGAAGGCCTGGGTGGAGAAAGACCGGGACGGCGCGGCGGCGGTGGCCGATGGTCCGGTTCCGGTGGTGGTTGAACCGGCCCCGCGCCGGCCGTGGCTGACGCTGGCGCTGCTGCTGCTGGCGGTGGCGGCGGCGAGCGCGCTGTGGATGGGGAAGCGCGCGGCCGAAACCGCGCAGGTGGCCGATGCCAGCGTGGCGGATCTGAAGCGGCTGGCAGGAGCGCAGGTGGCGGCGCTGAACGATCAGCTGGATAGCCAGCCCGGCACGGTGGCGGTGCGGGCAGCGCTGGCCAAAGAGGCCGTGCAGGTGCTGGGCCGGGTGGCGACGCTGCCCGATGCGCCGCCAGCGTTGAAGCAGGAGGCCGCCGAAGGCTATCGGCGGTTGGCGGTTCTGCAGAATGCGATCGACCGGCCGAGCCTGCGCGACCGCAGCGCCGCGCGGGGTTCGTTGCGGCAGGCGCTGGCGTTGCTGCAAGGCGATCCGGGCGCAGAGGCCGCCGCAGTGCGCGCAAAGGTGCAGATCGAGGCGGCGCGGCAGGCGGCGGGCGATGGCGATCTGGCCGACGCCACGCAATTGCTGGAGCAATCGCGCTCGGTGGCGCTGCAAGACGGGATGCGCGGGCTGACGGGGGACTGGTGGCTGGCTGAAAGCGCGATTCAGGGCTGGAAAGGGGATTATACCCGCTCTGTTCAGGCCGCGCGGAAGGTGGAGCGCGTGGCGGACGGCGATGCGTTGCAGGCGCTGCAGAATACTCGCGCGCTCGATTTCGAGGCCGAGGCGCTCTACTATCTGCAAGATATGGAGGGTGCGCTGGGCACATACAAACAGGCGGTGTCGGCGGCTGAGAGCGGGCTGAAGCGCTGGCCGGAGGATGGCCGGTTGCGCTGGTCCCTGCTGCGGCAGAAGTGGAATCTGGGCAGCACGCTGATCCAGATGCAGCGGCCGGTGGAAGCCGCGCCCATCCTCGCCGATACGCTGTCTGGCTGGCAAGGGGTGGCGCGCGCCGATCCCAGCGACGAAGCGGTGCGGGTGTGGGTGTGGGTGACGCGGCTGTCTTACGGGCAGGCGCTGGCGGGCATGCGCGATTATGCGCGCGCCATTCCGGTGCTGGGCGAAGCAGTGGCGGAACGGCGGGCGTGGCATGCGGCACGGCCCGGCGATGCCGACAGGCGGCGGCTGCTGATGAAGGCGCAGGCAAGCCTGGCGGATACGCTGGCGGTGGCCGGGCGGACGCGGGAGGCCTGTGCGCTCTATGCGGAATCCGGGCGGCTGGCGGACGAGATGGAAAAGGCCGGGCAGCTGACCGGCTATGACAAGAGCGAAACGCAGATCCCCGTGCGGGCCGCCAGCGCGCGACATTGCGCCGGAAATGGCGCTGACGGACGCGCCGACTTGTAGAAATCCGACAATCTTCAGGCCCCCCGTTGACGGTTGAAACCGGCAGTCATACCGGGCGAAATCATCAACAGGGGCACTGACATGAAGATGATTTTTCGCATTGGTTTCACGGCGTTAACCTTCGCAGCTTTATCTGGCGGCGCACAGGCGGCAAACCTGCTGACCAACGGCAGTTTCGAGCAGCCTGTGCTCTCGGCGATGTCGACCAACATCGCTTTTTATGGGCTTGGCAGCACGGCGATGACCGGCTGGACGGTGGACAAACTGCCGGGCGGCGATGCTGTTGTGCAGTTGACGAACAACTCCGCCTTTGCCGGGCTGACGGGCACCGACGGCGTGCAGTGGCTCGATCTGACGGGCAATGTCGGGCGTGGGGCCGGGGTATTGTCGAACGGTGTCGCCACCACGGCTGGCACCAATTATCTGGTCTCGTTCGATGTAGGCGCTGTCTACTACAATGGCAGCTATGGCGCGGCGACGGTTGACCTCTATGTCAACAATGCGCTGGCGGGCAGCTACACTGTGCAGCCCGGGGCAACGAACGGCTTCAACTGGGTGCGTTACAGCTATGGCTTCGCAGGCACCGGCGCGCCGGTGACCATCGGGCTTTACGCCAGCAAGAGCCTTGGTTCGTCGAACCTGGGTGTGGGGCTGGACAATGTGGTGATGGAGGCAAAGGCGCCGGTGGTGCCGGGCGTTCCCGAGCCTGCGAGCTGGGCGCTGATGATCGCGGGCTTCGGCCTGACGGGGGCCGCGGTTCGCCGCCGCAAAAACGTAGGGGCGATGTGCATCGCTTGAGCGTCAACTGGTGCGACATGGCCTTAAAGGGCGGGGTGTCTGGAAAGAAAAACGAATAGAAATTCGAATTCTTTTACATCTATGTAGAATATTGAATATTGTTAACGATAAAAAATTTCAAATATTACATCCCGTACATTGAAAATGCCCTTTCCTTGTATGACAATTATCGGGAGGGGGAAGGTTGCATGCAAATGCCCTTCCCCTTTTAACAGGGAAGGGCATGGACATGAAACTGATTTCAAAAGGTATGGGGCTTGCCTTGCTTTTGGCAAGCCTTTCCGCACCGGCTGCCGCGACCACCATCTACGGATCCGATATCACCAAGCAGGGGTTTCTGACGGATTCATCGGCTGCGGTGACTGTGAACTATGGGGGCAGCGTATCTTCCAACTATTACTCGGGCCAGGTTTTCGAGATTGCTGGGGTCGGCACAGTCTATAGCTTCTGCGCGGAGCTGTGGAATTCCGATCATCTGGCAGAGAGTTACGCCGTTAGCAGCGGTGTCGTTTCTTATGGGGACTGGCGTGATGGGCAACTGACCACGCTGTTCTCCAACGCGCTTCCGCTGTTTGATGCAAAGATCGACGCCTATGTCGCCGCCAATGGCTCGCTGACCTATAACCCGGTCTACGATGCGCTCTGGATGGATATGTCGACCTATTCCGTGGCGTTGCAAACGCTGACGTGGATCATCATCGATAATCCGAGTGCGTCGATCACCCCGGACGACCCGTCCTACTATTTCCGTATTGCCAATGATGGCACTGGCAATCTCGTCACCACCGGCCTGATTCTGGATTGGGCCGATTCCATCAACAGCGGTGACTGGACCGCCTCGCCGGATGTGTCGGTTTACCGTGCCATCTCGTCGGATCAGGACAAGCAGAGCTGGTTCTGGGGAGAAATCTCGCCCGCGGGTGCCGTGCCCGAGCCGGCCACATGGGCGCTGCTGATCAGCGGCTTCGGGATGGTTGGTGTGATGATGCGTCGCCGCACTGGCACAGCGCGCGCCTGATCGCACGTCCATAGCCAAACGGGGAAAGGCCAGGGGAAGCCCTGGCCTTTCTTTGTTTCGCCGTCTCGCACCCTTGCGGGTGCGCCGCTCTGCCGGGTTTATTGCGGGCAGGGAACCTGCTTGCCGGTGGCGACTTCATAGCAGGTGCCGGCCGGTTCGCTGGCGTTGGCGGCGCGGATCGCGCCCGAGGTGCCGCCGATGATCGCCCCGGTGGCCGCGCTGCCGCCGGTGGCGGCTCCCAATGCCGCACCGCGCGCCGCGCCGCTGACGGCGCCCTGCGAGGTGCTGCTGCCCTGCGTGGCACCCACAGTGCCGCCAACGACTGCGCCTGCGGCGGCACTGCCGCCAGTGGCCGTGCCCATGGCCGCGCCACGCGCCGCGCCGCTGCCCGTGGAGGTCTGGCAACCGGCCAGTGCGAAGGCTGCGACGGCCAGAGTGGCAAGCATTGCCGATTTCATCATGCCAAAGTCCTTTCCTGAAACAGCAGTGATGGCCCAGTGTGCCGAACGTGAATTAAATCAGCAACCTTTGCATCATTTCACATTGTTCCGCATCAAGGATCGTGGTTGTCATGATTGCCCGCAATTGGTTGGCGGGGGGGCGTTTGGCCCCGCGTGAAGGAGTTGGTGATGGCAGAGCATGAGCATGGGGAGGGCTGCGGTTGCAGCGGGATGGATCGGCGCAGCCTGTTCGGGCTTTCGGCCGTGGGTGCGATGGCTGTGGCCGGGTTTGCCAGCGCGGCGAGTGCGCAGGTGCTGACGGCCGAGATGCGCGACAAGCTGACGCCCGAACAGATCGTGGACCTGATCCTGAAGGGCAATGCGCGTTTCGTGGCCGGGAAGCCGCAGCCGCGCGACTGGCTGGCCGAACAGCGCGGCACCGCGGGCGGGCAGCATCCGGCGGCCATGTTCCTGTCGTGCGTAGACAGCCGCGCGCCGGTGGAGGTGATCTGCGACATCGGCATCGGCCAGGCGTTCAATGCGCGGGTGGCGGGCAACGCCGTGAATGATGACATGCTGGGTTCCATGGAGTTTGCCACGGCCCTGTCCGGCGCCAAGGTGGTGATGGTGATGGGGCACAGCGCCTGCGGGGCGATCAAGGGGGCGATCGACGGCGCGCGGCTGGGCAATCTGACGCTGCTGCTGGCGCGCTTCATGAACGCCATCGACGCGACGGAGTATGCGGGTGCGCGCACCTCGAAGAATCCGGAATTCGTCGATGCCGTGGGGCGCACGCATGTGAAGATGAGCGTGCAGCTGATCCGCGAGCGTTCGCCGGTGATGCGCGATCTGGAAGCGCAGAAGAAGCTGCTGATCGTCGGCTCTTTCTATGACCTGAAATCGGGCCGGGTGGAGCTGGTCTGAGCGGATGGGGCTTTCCGCCGCAAAATCTTGACCAGCGGCGGAATCCCTGTATAGGCGCGCGTTCGCCGTGGTGGGCTTTGCCTGCTGCGGGCCGTCCGAGATTGCAGGTGTGGGGAGAGATTCCCGCTTAAGCCAGTTGGGCCTGCATGAGACGAGGAACGTGTTGCCCTCCGGTGCCGTGCGATGGCGGAGAGGGATTTGCAAGCGGGGGTTCCCCGGCTTGCCGGCGATCCTTTTCGGGCGGGCCATGAGGCCCGGATTTGCCCCCGCGCGGGGTTTTTTCGACGCACCATGGCTCTCTGGCTGCTCCTCAATTCGGGGGGGCAGTTGATGCAAGGAGTGAGCATGGATCGGAACCAGAAGAAAGAACTGGTCGCCAAACTCGCACAGACGCTGGGTGAGACCCAGGTTGTGGTGATTACCCGCAACCATGGCCTCACCGTCGCGCAGGTTTCCGACCTGCGCACGCGGATGCGTGGAGCTGGCGCGCAGTTCAAGGTGACGAAGAACCGGCTTGCCCGCATTGCCTTGGAAGGCACGCCCTATCAGGACATCGGCCAGCTTCTGGTCGGCCCTGTGGGTCTTGCCACGTCCGTTGACCCGGTTGCGGCTGCAAAGATCGCAATCGAGTTCGCGAAGACCACCGACAAGTTTGAAATTGTCGGCGCTTCGATGGCGGGCACGATGCTTGATGCGAACGGTGTGAAGGCGCTTGCCGAACTGCCGTCTCTCGACGAGCTCCGGGCGAAGCTGGTGGGTCTGTTGCAGGCACCTGCGACGAAGATTGCGCAACTTTCGACGGCCCCGGCCGCGAAGCTGGCGCGCGTGTTTGCGGCCTATGGCGACAGCGCCGCGGCCTGATAGATTAGGAGAATTCAAATGGCTGACCTGAACAAGATCGTTGAAGAGCTGTCCGCTCTGACCGTGCTGGAAGCGGCGGAACTGTCCAAGCTGCTGGAAGAAAAGTGGGGCGTTTCCGCCGCTGCGGCCGTGGCCGTGGCTGCTGCCCCGGGCGCTGGCGGCGCTGCTGCTCCGGCTGCTGAAGAAAAGACCGAGTTTGACGTGATCCTCACCGGCGACGGTGGCAAGAAGATCAACGTCATCAAGGAAGTCCGCGCCATCACCGGCCTGGGCCTCACCGAAGCGAAGACCCTGGTGGAATCCGCTCCGAAGGCTGTCAAGGAAGGCGTGAACAAGGACGAAGCTGAAAAGCTGAAGAAGCAGCTTGAAGAAGCTGGTGCGACTGTTGAGCTCAAGTGAAGTCGGCTGCGATTAGCGCGCAGCGCTAACTCGCAGACTCGACGTAACTTCGGACGGCACGCGAAGGGCCGGGGATGCAAATCCCCGGCCCTTTGTCGTGTCCGACGGCGCGGCTTTGCCGCGCTCTTTCTGTCTGTTTCTTTTGCCTCAACCGGACTCGGCGGCTTGGCCGCCGGCCGGTGTTTCCGTGGGAGGCCTTGTGCTGGCGGTTAGCCCCCACCCCAACCCCTCCCCTGACAGGGGAGGGGCTTTTCTTACGGCTCCCGCTCGTACCCCAGCAGCTCCCCCGGCTGGCACTCCAACGCCGCACAAATCGCCTCCAGCGTGGAGAAGCGGATCGCCTTGGCCTTGCCTGTCTTCAGGATGGAGAGGTTGGCGAGGGTGATATCGACCTTTTCCGACAGCTCCGTCAACGTCATGCGGCGGGCGTGGAGAAGGTCATCGAGTTTGACGGTGATCGCCATCAGACGGTGCCGTCCAGTTCCTCGCGCATGGCGCGGGCCTGTTCGAACAGTTGCGCGACGACAAAGGCGAGGAAGGCCGCGAACAGGCCGCTGAGCGACAAGTCGAAATCGACGGTGATGTTGTGATTGGGCGGCAGGCGGGTGCCGATCCAGCCGGTGACCATGCCGACGATCTGAATGCCGATCATCAGCCAGCCGATGTGCCGGAGGCGGCGGCTGTTATCGACGGTGAAGGGATCGCCTTGTGAGACGGAATTGAGAATCCAGCCAAGGCGCTGGAACATGCGTGCCCCCATCGCCAGCATGACGGCCGCGCCGAGCAGGGCGAGGCTTGCCCAAGGCTGGATGTCCGCGACTTTCAGTTCCATGCCTTTCTCGACTGCCTCGGCGATCACAGCGGGCCACGCGACCGCCAGCGTGGCGGCGATGATCAGCAACAGGATGGCCACCACGGTGCAAATGATACGGCCGGCGCTGGCGAGGAAACGGCTGGCGGCGAGCGGGATGGGGGAGGGGCTGTTCATATTGATCTCCGATATTCTGTATATCGAAAAACAATATTATTTTGCGCCATACGTCAAGAAATTTATTGATAAACGGCAAATTGATCATTTTGCCTATGGATGCGGAGGCACGATGTGCCACTCGCTGATCTGAAGCTGGCATTCATATAAATTCATATGGCCGAATCCTCCCGGCCGTGTGGCCACGCGGCCGACGCCTTCGATCATGGCTCCATTGGGGATATGCCTCTTGTCTTTGTCCTTATTTTCAACCCAGCATTCCATTGGCATACCCGAGGTGCTGATCGGTGTGCGGCAGGGAACGGCCTCATCGAGGCAAAGTAGGATGGTGTTTATCTCGAAATAGAAACGGGTGACGCCGCGAAACGAAACCTCGCGGTCATACTGCGGTGAGAGGCGTTCGTTAAAGCGGGCCTCGGCTTGTGCATCGGCCTGTTCCCGTATCTGCCGACGTTCATGGACGTTGGAGATGGTACCTATGAAGGCGAGAAGGGCGAGGCCAAGAAGCAGGGACGGGATGACGTATCGCATGGCACGCATTCTGGCATGCAGGAACCGGGCGACCAAGACGCAGGCTACCCCTTTGACACTTTCCTACAGCCGCCCTATATCCCGCGTTCCTCCACAGTTCGGGACATGGGGTGCCGTCGCGCAGCGCTTCGTACGTATGGGGCTGGGGAGGTTCAGGACACGCGATGCCGCTTGCCGCGGGGTGCCGGATGGCAACCCATTGGCAATGCGGCTTTTTGTGTCTTGTTTTTGCGCTTAAGAATTTTGACCGAAGGACCAGCGCCACATGGCAACCAAGGCCGTTGAACCCGCCCGTACTGCCCAAGCGAATCGCTTCCGTGCCACCCGCCGCATCCGCAAAATCTTCGGCAACATCGCCGAAGCGGTGCAGATGCCGAACCTGATCGAGGTTCAGCGCGAAAGCTATGAGCAGTTCCTGCGCTCCCGGCCTGAAATCGGCTATGTTTCCGGCCTCGAAAAGACGCTGCGCAGCGTGTTCCCGATCCGCGATTTCGCCGGCACCGCCGAGCTGGACTTCGTGAATTACGAGCTGGAAGACCCGAAGTACGACAAGGAAGAGTGCCGCCAGCGGGGCATGACCTATGCCGCGCCGATGCGGGTGACGCTGCGCCTGATCGTGTTCGAAGTGGATGCCGACACCGGCACCCGCTCCGTTATCGATATCAAGGAGCAGGACGTCTACATGGGCGACATGCCGCTCATGACGGAGAACGGCACCTTCATCGTCAACGGCACCGAGCGGGTGATCGTGAGCCAGATGCACCGGTCTCCGGGCGTGTTCTTCGATCATGACCGGGGCAAGACGCATTCCTCCGGCAAGTTCCTGTTCGCCGCGCGGGTGATCCCCTATCGCGGTTCGTGGCTGGACTTTGAATTCGACGCCAAGGACATTGTGAACGTCCGGATCGACCGCAAGCGCAAGCTGCCGGTGACGGCGCTGCTCTATGCGCTGGGGCTGAACGGCGAGGAAATCCTCAACCATTTCTATGGCACCGTCCGCTGGGAGCGCGACACCAAGCTGAACGGCTGGCGCATGCCGTTCGTGGTGGAGCAATGGCGTGGCCAGAAGCCGACCTATGACGTGCTGAACGCCGACACCGGCGAAGTGCTGTTCAAGGATGGCGAGAAGATCACGCCGCGTGCCGCCAAGAAGGCGCAGAATGAAGGTGTGACCACGCTGCTGGTGCCCGCCGACGAGATTCTGGGCCGTTACTCCGCGTTCGACCTGATCAACGAAAAGACCGGTGCCATTTACGTGGAAGCCGGTGACGAGATCACGCAGGAGCATCTGGACAAGCTGACCGACGCCGGTTTCGCCCATGTGGACGTGCTGGACATCGACGGCGTGAATGTGGGGCCGTGGATCCGCAACACGCTGATGGCCGACAAGGCCGAAGAGCGGGATCAGGCGCTGGCCGACATCTATCGGGTGATGCGCCCCGGCGAGCCGCCGACGCGCGAAACCGCCGAAGCGCTGTTCGCCGGGCTGTTCTTCGACCCCGAGCGCTATGACCTCTCGGCCGTGGGCCGGGTGAAGATGAACATGCGCCTTGGCCTCGACGCGCCGGACGATCTGACGACGCTGCGCAACGAGGATATCCTCGCGGTGGTGAAGACGCTCGTCGAACTGAAGGACGGCAAGGGCGAAATCGACGACATCGACAACCTCGGCAACCGCCGGGTGCGTTCGGTGGGCGAACTGCTGGAGAACAGCTATCGCGTCGGCCTGCTGCGGATGGAGCGGGCGGTGAAGGAGCGGATGTCGTCTGTCGACATCTCCACCGTGATGCCGAACGACCTGATCAACGCAAAGCCTGCGGTGGCGGCGGTGCGCGAATTCTTCGGCTCCAGCCAGCTGTCGCAGTTCATGGACCAGACCAACCCGCTGTCTGAAGTGACGCACAAGCGTCGCGTGTCGGCGCTTGGGCCGGGCGGTCTGACGCGGGAGCGCGCGGGCTTCGAAGTCCGCGACGTTCACCCGACCCACTATGGCCGAATCTGCCCGATTGAAACGCCCGAAGGGCGAACATCGGCCTGATCAACAGCCTTGCGACCTTCAGCCGGGTGAACAAGTACGGCTTCATCGAAACGCCTTACCGCAAGGTGGTGGATTCGAAGGTGACCGACGAGGTGATCTACCTCTCGGCCATGGAAGAAGCGCGCCACACCATCGGTCAGGCCAACGTGGAACTGGATGCGGACGGCCGCATCGTGGAAGATCTGGTGTCTGCCCGTGAAGCGGGCGAATTCCTGATCGCGCCGCGTGAACAGATCACGCTGATGGACGTCAGCCCGAAGCAGCTGGTGTCTGTCGCGGCGTCGCTGATTCCGTTCCTTGAGAATGATGACGCCAACCGCGCGCTGATGGGCTCCAACATGCAGCGGCAGGCCGTGCCGCTGGTGAAGGCGGAAGCGCCGTTCGTGGGCACCGGCATGGAAGAAACGGTGGCACGGGATTCCGGTGCCGCCATCGCCGCCCGCCGAGCCGGGATCGTCGATCAGGTGGACGCCGGGCGGATCGTGATCCGCGCGACCGAAGAGGTCGAGCCGGGCAAGACCATGGTGGACATCTACACGCTGATGAAGTTCCAGCGCTCCAACCAGAACACCTGCATCAACCAGCGCCCGCTGGTGAAGGTGGGCGATGTGGTGGCCAAGGGCGACATCATCTGCGACGGCCCCAGCACCCAATATGGCGAGCTGGCGCTGGGCCGGAACGCGCTCGTCGCGTTCATGCCGTGGAACGGCTACAATTATGAGGATTCCATCCTCATCAACGAGCGCATCGTGCGCGAGGACATCTTCACATCGATCCACATCGAGGAATTCGAAGTGATGGCCCGCGACACCAAGCTTGGGCCGGAAGACATCACCCGCGACATCCCGAACGTGGGCGAGGAAGCGCTGCGCAACCTCGACGAAGCGGGCATCGTTTACATCGGTGCCGAAGTGGAGCCGGGCGATATTCTGGTGGGCAAGATCACGCCCAAGGGCGAAAGCCCGATGACACCGGAAGAAAAGCTGCTGCGCGCCATCTTCGGGGAAAAGGCGAGCGATGTGCGCGACACCTCGCTGCGGCTGCCGCCGGGCGTGGCGGGCACCATCGTCGAAGTGCGGGTGTTCAACCGCCACGGCATCGACAAGGACGAGCGCGCGCTGGCGATCGAGCGCGAGGAAATCGACCGGCTGGAAAAGGACGCGGCGGACGAACGCGGCATTCTGGACCGCGCGACCTATGCCCACCTGCGCGACATGCTGCTGGGGCAGACGGTGGTGACCGGGCCGAAGGGCGTGAAGAAGGGCGCGGAGATCGACCAGGCGCTGCTGGATGAAAATCCCAAGCGCGAATGGTGGAAGTTCGGCGTGGCCGACGACAATGCGCAGGCCAATCTGGAAGCCAGCCGCGCCCAGTATGACGAAGCGATGAAGTCCATCGCCGAGCGTCTGGAAGACCGGAAGGACAAGCTGCAGCGCGGTGACGAACTGCCGCCGGGCGTGCTGAAGATGGTGAAGGTGTTCGTCGCGGTGAAGCGCAAGCTGCAGCCGGGCGACAAGATGGCCGGCCGCCATGGCAACAAGGGGGTTATCTCCCGCATCCTGCCGTCGGAAGACATGCCGTTCCTGGAAGACGGCACCGCCGTTGACCTCGTGCTGAACCCGCTGGGTGTGCCGTCGCGGATGAACGTGGGGCAGATCTTTGAAACCCACCTTGGCTGGGCCGCGCGCGGCCTTGGCCGTCAGGTGGCCGGGCTGCTGGAGGATATCCGTTCGAAGAACGAGGCGGCCGTCGCCAATGCGAACGGCAACATCGCGACGCTGCGGACGAATCTGGACGCCGTTTACGGCGAGCAGGCCAATGTGGCGGCGATGACCGACGAAGACCTGATGAAGTTCGCGGACAGCCTGACCCCGGGCGTTCCGATGGGCACCCCGGTGTTCGACGGCGCCAAGGAAGCCGATGTGTCGCACATGCTGGAACTGGCCGGGCTGAACAGCTCGGGGCAGGTCGAGCTGTTCGACGGGCGGACGGGCGAGGCGTTCGACCGCAAGGTGACGGTTGGCTACATCTATATGCTGAAGCTGCACCACTTGGTCGACGACAAGATCCACGCGCGGTCCATCGGGCCGTACAGCCTCGTCACCCAGCAGCCGCTGGGCGGTAAGGCGCAGTTCGGTGGCCAGCGCTTCGGGGAAATGGAAGTGTGGGCGCTGCAAGCCTATGGCGCGGCCTATACGCTGCAGGAAATGCTGACGGTGAAGTCCGACGATGTCGTCGGCCGCACCAAGGTCTATGAAGCGATCGTCAAGGGTGACGACACCTTCGAGGCCGGCATTCCCGAAAGCTTCAACGTGCTGGTGAAGGAAATGCGCTCGCTCGGCCTGAACGTCGAGCTGAAGGCAACCGACGCCGACGCGGACGCCTGAACATCTGAATCTGATCAACCCCCTTCGAGGGGGTGAGGAGAAGTTATGAACGAACTGGTTCCCAACGCTTTCTCTCCGGCCGCCAAGCCGGAGACGTTCGATCAGATCCAGATCTCGATCGCGTCGCCCGACAAGATCCGCAGCTGGTCTTTCGGGGAGATCAAGAAGCCCGAAACCATCAACTACCGCACGTTCAAGCCCGAGCGTGACGGCCTGTTCTGCGCGCGGATCTTTGGCCCGATCAAGGATTACGAATGCCTGTGCGGCAAGTACAAGCGCATGAAGTACAAGGGCATCGTCTGCGAAAAGTGCGGCGTTGAAGTGACGGTTTCGAAGGTCCGCCGGGAACGGATGGGCCATATCGAACTGGCGGCCCCGGTTGCCCACATCTGGTTCCTGAAGTCGCTTCCCAGCCGCATCGGCATGCTGCTGGACATGACGCTGAAGGATCTGGAGCGCGTCCTTTACTTCGAAATGTACATCGTCACCGAGCCGGGGATGACCCCGCTCAAGAAGTTCCAGCTTCTGAACGAAGATGAGTATCTGGAAGCGCAGGACCAGTATGGCGAGGAAGCCTTCCGCGCCGGCATCGGTGCGGAAGCGATCCGCGAACTGCTGATGGAGCTGGACCTCGCGACCGAGAAGGAAGAGCTGCTTGAGGAGCTGGCGACGACCAAGTCGGAGCTGAAGCCGAAGAAGATCATCAAGCGCCTGAAGATCGTGGAATCCTTCCTGGAATCGGGCAACCGGCCGGAGTGGATGATCCTGACGGTGATCCCGGTGATCCCGCCGGAACTGCGCCCGCTGGTGCCGCTGGATGGCGGCCGCTTCGCGACGTCTGACCTGAACGACTTGTATCGCCGCGTCATCAACCGGAACAACCGTCTGAAGCGGCTGATCGAGCTGCGCGCGCCGGACATCATCGTCCGCAACGAAAAGCGCATGCTGCAGGAAGCTGTGGACGCGCTGTTCGACAACGGCCGCCGTGGCCGCACCATCACCGGTGCGAACAAGCGCCCGCTGAAGAGCCTGTCCGACATGCTGAAGGGCAAGCAGGGCCGCTTCCGGCAGAACCTGCTGGGCAAGCGCGTCGACTATTCCGGCCGTTCGGTGATCGTGACCGGGCCGGAACTGAAGCTGCACCAGTGCGGCCTGCCGAAGAAGATGGCGCTGGAGCTGTTCAAGCCGTTCATCTACGCCCGGCTGGATGCCAAGGGTCTGTCCATGACCCTGAAGCAGGCCAAGAAGTATGTCGAAAAGGAACGCAAGGAAGTCTGGGACATCCTTGACGAGGTGATCCGCGAGCATCCTGTGATGCTGAACCGGGCGCCGACGCTGCACCGCCTTGGCATTCAGGCGTTCGAGCCGGTTCTGATCGAGGGCAAGGCGATCCAGCTGCACCCGCTGGTCTGCTCGGCCTTCAACGCCGACTTCGATGGCGACCAGATGGCCGTGCACGTTCCGCTGAGCCTTGAGGCGCAGCTGGAAGCGCGGGTTTTGATGATGTCCACCAACAACATCCTCAGCCCGTCGAACGGCAAGCCGATCATCGTGCCGTCGCAGGATATGGTGCTGGGCATCTACTATCTCTCCATGGAGCGGCAGGAAAAGACGCCTGAGTATATCGAACTGCCCGATGGCACCAAGCGCGAGAAGCTGCCGCTGTTCGGCGACATCTCTGAAGTGCATGCCGCGCTGACGGCGAAGGTGGTGACGCTGCACACCCGCATCGAAGCGCGCGTGCCGCAAACCGATGAAGCGGGCGCGACGCATCTGAAGCGCTTCGTGACGACTCCGGGCCGGATGCTGATCGCGGAATGCCTGCCGAAGAGCCACAAGGTGCCCTTCGCCACGGTGAACCGCCTGCTGACGAAGAAGGACATCGGCGACGTGATCGACGAAGTCTATCGTCACACCGGCCAGAAAGAGACGGTGCTGTTCGCCGACGCCATCATGGGGCTGGGCTTCCGCCACGCCTGCCAGGCCGGGATTTCCTTCGGCAAGGACGACATGGTGATTCCCGCCACCAAGGAAACGCTGGTGGAGCGGACCCGCGAGCAGGCCAAGGACTTCGAGCAGCAGTATCAGGACGGCCTGATCACGCAGGGCGAGAAGTACAACAAGGTGGTGGACGCCTGGGCGCGCTGCGGTGACGAGGTGGCTGCCGAGATGATGAAGGAAATCTCGGCGACGCCCATCGATAAGGTGACCGGGCAGCAGCGCTCGATCAACTCCGTGTATATGATGGCCCACTCGGGCGCGCGGGGGTCTCAGGCGCAGATGAAGCAGCTCGCGGGGATGCGCGGCCTGATGGCCAAGCCTTCGGGCGAGATCATCGAAACGCCGATCATCTCGAACTTCAAGGAAGGTCTGACCGTTCTTGAATATTTCAACTCCACGCACGGCGCCCGGAAGGGTCTGGCCGATACGGCTCTGAAGACGGCGAACTCGGGGTATCTGACCCGCCGTCTGGTGGACGTGTCGCAGGATTGCGTGGTGCTGGAAGACGATTGCGAGACGTCGCGCGGCCTGCTGATGAAGACCATCGTCGAAGGCGGCTCGGTGATCGTGACGCTGGCCGAGCGCATTCTGGGCCGCACCGTGTGCGACGACATCATCGACCCGAAGACGGGCGAAGTGCTGTTCGCCCGCGACGCGCTGCTGGATGAAAAGGATGTGAAGCGCATCGAGGACGCCGGCATCGCGGAAGTGAAGATCCGTTCTCCGCTGGTGTGCGAAGCCAAGCAGGGCGTTTGCGGCCGCTGCTATGGCCGGGATCTGGCCCGCGGCACGCCGGTGAACATCGGCGAAGCGGTTGGCGTGATCGCGGCGCAATCCATCGGCGAACCCGGCACCCAGCTGACGATGCGGACCTTCCACATCGGCGGCGCGGCGCAGGTGAGCGAGCAATCCAGCCACGACAGCCCGGTGGACGGCAAGGTGCTGTATCGCAACCTGCCGACCATCAAGGACAGCCGTGGCCGCACCATCGGCATGGCGCCGACGGGTGGCGAGATCGTGATCGTTGATGCCGAAGGCCGCGAGCGTTCGGTGCACAAGATCGTGTTCGGGGCGATGCTGTCTGTCGCCGACGGCGCGGCGGTGAAGAAGGGCCAGCGTCTGGCGGATTGGGATCCGTACACGCGCCCCATCATCACCGACAAGTCGGGTGTGGTGAAGTATCAGGATCTGGTGGAAAACCAGACGCTTCGCGAAGAAACCGACGATGCCACCGGCATTGCGCAGAAGGTCGTTTCCGAATGGAAGGCTTCCAAGGCCAAGGACGATCTTCGCCCGCGCATGACGCTGCTGGACGAAGGCTCGGGCGAAGCCGGCCGCTTCCTGCTGCCGGTGGGTGCCATTCTCTCGGTGGCCGATGGCCAGCGGGTGGAAGCGGGCGACGTGCTGGCGCGGATGCCGCGTGAAGCCGCCAAGACGCGCGACATCACCGGCGGTCTGCCGCGGGTGGCCGAGCTGTTTGAAGCGCGCATCCCGAAGGACAATGGCATCATCGCCAAGGTCGACGGGCGCGTGGTGTTCGGCAAGGACTATAAGGCCAAGCGCCGCGTGGAACTGCACCCCGAAGAGGAAGGTGCGGAGCCGATCGTCTATCTGCTGCCCAAGGGCAAGCATATGTCCGTTCAGGAAGGCGACCTTGTGCGCAAGGGCGACTATATCGTGGACGGCCCGGCGAACCCGCACGACATCCTGGACGTGCTGGGCGTGGAGAAGCTGGCCGAGTATCTCTGCTCGGAAATCCAGGAAGTCTATCGTCTGCAAGGTGTTAAGATCAACGATAAGCATATCGAAGTGATCGTGCGCCAGATGCTGCAGAAGGTGGAAATCACCGACGACGGCGACACCACGCTGCTGAAGGGCGAGCAGGTTGACCGGGACGAGATGGACGAGGCGAACGCCAAGGCCATCGCGGAAGGCAAGCGCCCGGCCGAAGGCAAGCCGGTGCTGCTGGGCATCACCAAGGCCAGCCTGCAGACGCGCAGCTTCATCTCTGCCGCATCGTTCCAGGAAACGACGCGAGTGCTGACGGAGGCCGCTGTTCAGGGCAAGTCCGACACGCTGCAGGGCCTGAAGGAAAATGTCATCGTCGGCCGGCTGATCCCGGCGGGCACCGGGGCGGCGCTGGGCCGCCTGCGGGTGACGGCGAACAGCCGCGACGCGGCGCTGCGCGCGCAGCAGGCGGCGATTGCCGCTGCCAGCGACGTGTCCGAAGACGCCTGATCGCGGGCTGCGGGGGCCGGGAACGGCCCCGCGCGGAACCGGGAATGGAAGGGGCTTCCGGCTGATGCCGGAGGCCCTTTTCATTTGTGCGGATGGCAGGCGGGAGGAGCGGGCGACTGCGGTGGTGGCGACGCGCCGCCGCGGAGTCAGCGTTTCCGCTCAAGCCCGACTTCGGGCGAGTTGAAGGGGTGTTGCCGGAAATGGTTGCGCCCTTTTCTTTGCCGCAACTACGCCTTAGTCCGTTTCTGGTGGGCGACGCTGCGGACGGCCGTCGCGGCTTCGATTGCACGGAGTTCAGACCCATGATGCTTGACGTGGTGGCTGCCATGGGCCGCTGTAAAATCGGGTAGGGGTTGCGAATGTCGCGGTTGGATCGGGTGAAGTCATGGTGGGGCCTGTTGCTGCTGGGCCTGCTGCTGCTGCTCTGGACGGTGCGGCCGATCGGCGTGATGGCACCAGCGCATGTGGAGAGTGAATTTCAGGCCGAGCGCGCTGTTGCCCGGCTGGCCATGATTCTGGGCGACGAACGCCCGCACCCGACCGACAGCGATGCCAATGATGCCGTGGAAGCGCGGCTGCTGGAGCAGATCCGCGCACTTGGCTTCGACCCCATCATCCGCGAACGCTTTCATTGCAGCACGATCCGGGACGGCATCGCCAGTTGCGCTAAGCCGCGCAACATCCTGTTCTGGATCACTCCGCCCAAAGACGGGACGGCAGACGGGGCTGGGGCCGTGATGCTGACGGCGCATTATGATTCGGTGCCGGCCGGACCGGGTGCCGGGGATGACGGCATCGGTGTGGCCATTGCGCTGGAAGTGGCCGGGCTGCTTTCGGCCAGACCGCTGGCGAAGCCGGTGCTGGTGATGCTGACGGATGCCGAAGAAGTCGGGCTGGTGGGGGCTGCTGCTTTTGCCGCCCATGATCCGTTGCGCAGCCGGGTGGCGGCTGTGGTGAATCTGGAGGCACGCGGCACCAGCGGCGGCGCGAGCATGTTCCAGACCAGCAAGCCCAATTCCCATGACATCGAGGCGCTGATCGCAGGTGGGCAAAAGGCCTCTGCCAACGCGCTGGCCACCAATTTCTACGAGATTCTACCCAACGACACCGATCTGACGGTGCTGCTGCCGCTGGGTGTGGATGCGGCCAATTATGCGATCATCGGCGGGGGCAAGCGCTATCACACGCCGCTGGACGATCTGGCGCATCTGGATCGCCGGTCTGTGCAGCATATGGGGGCGAGTGCGCTGGCGGCGGTGCGGGGGTTTGCCGCCCACCCGTCTGCCGGCGAGGAGCGGCAGTTGCTGTTCACGGACATCGCCCGCCTGCTGACCGTGTCGATGCCGCAATGGGCAGGGGCCTTGCTCTCCGCGCTGGGGCTTGTGGCGGCGGTGCTGTTGTTTCGCCGGTATCGCACGGAAGGGCGGTGGACTTCGATTCTGGTGCCGCCGCTGGCCCTGCTGGCCGGTGTGGGCGCTGCGATGGGGCTGGCCATGCTGGTGGGCGCGCTTCGGCCGGAAGACGCCTATGCGACCGCGCATCCCGAGGCGATCCGGCTGGCCGGTGCAGCGGCTGGCCTTGCGGTGGCGGCGGCCGTCATCGCCTTTCTGGGGGAGCGGTCTGCCGTTCGCATGGCAGCCGCCGCATGGATCTGGCTGGCGGTGCTGACGCTGGCGGCGTTCTATTTCGTGCCGGGCGCCGCGATCTTTTCCGCATGGCCGCTGATCCCCGTGATCGCGGCGAGCCTCGCCTCGCTGTGGCGGCCGTTGCGCTGGCTGGTGCTCCCCCTGCTGCTGCTGGGGGCGGTGCTGTTTGCGCTGATCGCGCTGCCGCTGGCGGGATTGCTGGAGGATGGGTTGTTTCCCGAACATGCCGCGTTCATCAGCCTGCTGGCCATCTTCATTTTCCTGTTCTTCATGCCGGTGGCCGCATCGCGCCGCTGGCTGGTGCCCGCGGCGGCGGGGGCGGTGATGCTGGCGGCGACAGCGGCGGCCCTGCTGGTGCCTGCTTACAGCCTCGATTCGCCCCGGCACTTATCTGTCGTGCATCAGGATGCGGATGGGGTGGCGCGCTTCCGGCTTCCCGACAACGGGCCGGTCCCGCCGGAGATGGCGGCCGTCGCCGCCTTCTCCAAAGGTGGGGACAAGGGTGAGAGCTGGGAGGCTCCCGCGCCCCGGCTTGCGGACGAGGGCAGGGCTTCCATCAGCAGCGGCCAGACGGCGGATGGGCGGCGCGTGCTGCGGATCAGCCTGCAAGACCAGACGGCGGACCGGCAGGATCTGCTGATTGAGGCGGGCGATGCCATCGAAGGCGTGACGGTGCAGGGCGAGCCTGTGAAGACCATGGGCGTGCCGGCCCGGATCATCTGCAATGGCCGCAGTTGCCGATCACTGGACGTGCAATTGGTTCTGAAAGCGGGCGGCGCGTTGCCCCGGCTGAACTGGCGCAGCATTCGCAATGGGGCAGGCGATGCGGCCCGCCCACTGGTGGCGGCGCGGCCGCTGACGGCGCAGCCGGTGAATGGCGGCGACCAGCGCATTCTGATCCGGCGACTGGGCCTTGAGGCGGTTGACGAGAACTGAGCGATTTTGCCGTATCTGCGCCACAGTCCGGGTTTAGCGGCGCGATCATGGATGTCGGATCTCGGCCGCTGCGCGTTGCGCTGTTCTCGGGCAACTATAATTATGTGAAGGACGGCGCGAACCAGGCGCTGAACCGGCTTGTGGGGCGGATGATGGCGCGCGGGGTGGATGTGCGCGTCTATGCGCCGGTGGTGGATGAACCCGCCTTTGAGCCGACGGGCACGCTGATCGGTGTGCGCTCTGTGCCGATTCCGGGGCGTGGCGAATATCGGGTGGCGCTGGGGCTGCCGCGCGCGGTGAAGGCCGATCTGGAGGCATTCAAGCCCGACATCGTGCACCTTTCCGCGCCGGACTGGCTGGGCCATGACGCGAAGAAATGGGGGCAGGGGCAGGGCATTCCGGTGGTCGCATCGGTGCACACAAGGTTCGAAACCTATTTCGATTATTATAAGATGGGCTTCATCCGGCGCGGCGTGGAGCGGCTGCTGAAAAGCTTTTACGGCGATCTGACGGAAATCTATGCCCCGTCCGACAGCATGGCCGACGTGCTGCGCGCGGAGGGCTATTCCGAGAAAATCCGCATCTGGAGCCGGGGGGTGGACCGGCAGATTTTCAATCCGATGGCGCGCGACATGGCTTGGCGGCGCGGGCTGGGCATCGCCGACGATATGGCGGTGATCGGCTTCGTAGGGCGGCTGGTGCTGGAAAAGGGGCTGGACGTGGTGGCCGCGATCATCGCCGAGTTGCGCGCGCGCGGCGTGCCGCATCAGCTGATGGTGGTGGGTGACGGGCCCGCACGCGAGGCGTTCGAGGCGGACGTGCCCGGTGCCACCTTCCTTGGCTTCCAGACGGGGGCCGATCTGGGCCGCGCCTATGCCGGGTTCGACATGTTCCTGAACCCCAGCGTGACGGAAACCTTCGGCAATGTGACGCTGGAAGCCATGGCCTGCGCGGTGCCGCCGGTGGCGGCGCGGGCGACGGGCGCGTCCTCTCTGGTGGCAGACGGGGCTTCCGGGCGGTTGCTGCCGGCGGGCGATATCGGCGCGTTTGCGGATGCGCTGGAGGCCTATGTGCGGCGGCCGGACCTGCGCCGCGCCCATGGTGAGACCAGCTTCGTGCGGGCGCAGGCGTATGACTGGGATGCGATCAACGACGCGGTGATCGACCGCTATTTCAAGCTGACGGGGATCGCGGCCTGAGCGGGCCTTCCATTTCGGGCCCTTACATTTCCGGCTGATGACATCTATATCGGCGCTGCCGCCTTCGGGCGGAGATGGTGATGAATGATGCCGTACCAGTACTCACAGCGGACCCGGGGGCAGTACCCGGCGGCTCCACCAAAAGCCCCGATTTTCGGGGCCTCTGACGGGGCCGAACCAGGATAGACGTGTGCGGAACGACGGTATTTTTGCCCGGCCTGAAAACGCCGTTAAACTGTTCAAAACCTACAAATGCCAACGATAACGAGGCATTTGCGATTGCTGCGTAACCTGTTGGGCTAACGCCCTTGGTTATTAAGCTTGAGCAGGGTTCGGGCCGAACCCGGTAACAGAATCGGATTCCAGCGGCTCGCAGGCGCGCCGGGCAACAGAAGCGCCTGCATCTTTATGTTTGGCGGCCGGAGGCCGCCGCGGGGGCCGGGCAACAGAACCCCCCCAACCTTCATTTGTGGTGGGGGCCGGCCGGCGGCAAAGCCGCCGAGTCCGGCTTGCGGTGATTTCGGCGCGCAGCGCCGCAAGCGCGACTGCGCGCCCGAGCTTATGCGAGGAAGCCAGGCGGAGCGCCCGGCGTTTGAGGGCTCAAGAAAAAAATCCGGCAAAGCCGGACTCGTCGGCCGGATATCGGCGAGAGAGATCGCCGATTCCGCCGGCCGGGCCTTCGGCGAGTCGAGAGTCAGTGCTTCGCACTGATCTTCGCCGCCTCCGGGCCTTGACGCCCTCCGACGCCGGGGCCACTTGTGGCCTGTGACCGAGCCGCCCGAGAATCAGGAACCGCCCGACAGCCTCATCCCCTATGATGAGATCGTGCAGGATTCGCTGCGCCAGGTCGTGCGCCGCGTGCTGACGGACGTGTCGAACGCGGGCGGTCTGCCCGGTGCCCACCATTTCTTCATCGCCTTCCGCACCCGCTTTCCCGGCGTGGATATGCCAAGGCATCTGCTGGAGCGGTATCCTGAGGAAATGACTGTCGTTCTGCAGCACCGTTACTGGGATCTGCTGGTGGCGGACGAGCATTTTGAGGTGGGGCTGACGTTCAATCAGGTGCCAGCCAAGCTCTCCATCCCCTACAAGGCCATCACCGGCTTTGTGGACCCGGCGGTGAATTTCGCACTGCAGTTCATGGTGAACATGCCCGAACCTGCGGATGAACCCCCGCCGCCGCCCGTGGTGGTGGAAGGCGAATCCGGCTCGAACGTGGTGTCGTTCGACTTCAAGCGGAAGAAGTGAGCCGCACGGAGACGGACAGTCTGGGCGCCATCGAGGTGCCCGAAAGCGCCTATTGGGGCGCGCAGACGCAGCGCTCCATAGAGAATTTCCCCTTTGCCGCATCCGAACGCATGCCCATCGGCATCGTTCATGCGCTGGCGCTGGTGAAGCAGGCCGCCGCGCGGGTGAACCGCCGCCATGGGCTGGACGCAAAGCTGGCCGACGCGATTGAGGCCGCCGCCGCCGAAGTGGCGTCCGGCGCGCTGGACGATCAGTTCCCGCTGGTGATCTGGCAGACGGGCAGCGGCACCCAGAGCAACATGAATGTGAACGAGGTGATCGCGGGCCGTGCCAACGAACTACTGACCGGTAGGCGCGGCGGCAAAAGCCCGGTTCACCCGAACGACCATGTGAACATGGGGCAGAGCAGCAACGACAGTTTCCCGACCGCCCTGCATGTCGCCACCGTGCTGGCAGCGCGGCAGACGCTGTTCCCTGCGCTGGCGCGGCTGGAATCGGCGCTGCTGGCGAAGGCGGAGATCTGGGCCGATATCGTGAAGATCGGCCGCACGCATTTGCAGGACGCGACGCCGCTGACGCTGGGGCAGGAGTTTTCCGGCTATGTCGCGCAGTTGAAGCTGGCGCGGGTGCGCACCGAGCCGCTGGTGGCGCATGCGCTGACCCGGCTGGCGCAGGGCGGCACCGCGGTGGGCACCGGGCTGAACGCGCCGGAAGGGTTCGGCGTGGAGTTTGCGCGCGAAATGAGCGTTCTGACGGGAGAGGCGTTCGAAACCGCGCCCAACAAGTTCGAGGCGCTGGCCAGCAATGACACGCTGGTGGATTTCTCCGGGCGGCTGAACAGCCTTGCCGTGGCGCTGACGAAGATCGCCAATGATATCCGCCTGCTTGGGTCCGGCCCGCGATCCGGGCTGGGCGAGCTGGAGCTGCCCGCCAACGAGCCGGGCAGTTCGATCATGCCCGGCAAGGTGAACCCCACCCAGTGCGAGATGCTGACGATGGTGGCGGCACAGGTGATGGGCAACCATGTGGCGACCACGGTGGGGGGTATGCAGGGGCATCTGGAGCTGAACGTGTTCAAGCCGCTGATCGGGGCGAATGTGCTGCGCTCCATCGATCTGCTGGCGACTGGAATGGTGAGTTTCGCGGAGCGTTGCGTGGACGGGTTGCAGGCCAACAGCGGCCGGATCGCCGAGCTTGTGGAACGCTCGCTGATGCTGGTGACGGCGCTGGCGCCGGAGATCGGCTATGACCGGGCGGCGGAGATCGCCAAGCTGGCGCACAAGGAGGGCACCACCCTGCTGGAGGCGGGGCTGAAGCTGGGCCATGTGACCGAAGATCAGTTCAGGCGGCTGGTCCGCCCGGAGACGATGACGACAGGGGGCTGAATAACATGAAGATTGCAAGGCGGAAGCTGCTGGCCGGGGGGGCACTGGCCGGTGGGATGCTGGCGGTGCGGCCCGCCTTTGCCGCGACTGTGCCGGTGCAGGTGAAGGCCGACGGCGCAAGCCCGGCCTTTCGTGCCGCCTTTGATCGGCTGGTGGCCTTTGCGCAGGCCGACATCGCCGCATGGGGCTTTCCGGCGATCACCTTGTCTTTGCGGAGTGCGGCCGGGGAAGTGGCCAGCGCCGCCGTCGGTTTCGCCAATCTGGACACGCGCGCGCCGCTGACGACTTCGCACCTGTTCCAGATCGGCTCGATCACCAAAAGCTTCGTGGCGGTCGCGCTGCTGCGGCTGGCCGATCAGGGGAAGATCGATCTGGACCGGCCGGTGCTGGAGTTCGCGCCGGACATGCCGATTGCGGACAAGCGGGTGACGACCGCGCATATCATCAACCATGCGGCGGGCTTTCCCGGCAACGCGCCGCCGTTCCCGCATGAAACCGGCGGCAAGCTGTGGAGCGAAACGACGCCGGGCGAGCGCTTCCATTATTCCAACAGCGGCTATGACGCGCTGGCGTGGCTGATCCAGCGCGCCAGCGGGCTGAGCTTCCCGGCGGCGATCCGCGCGCTGGTGATGGACCCACTGGGGATGGCAGCCTCTGAGCCGGTGATCCTGACGCGGGACCGCCCGCGCTTCGCCCATGCCTATGGGCCGCTGCTGAATGACCGGGCGTGGTTCCCCGGCGATCGGCTGACGGAAGGCAGCTGGCTGGATATCGAGCGCGCGGCGGGGTCCGTGGCCTCCACCCCGGCGGACATGGCGAAATGGGTGCAGTTCATCGGCGCCTGCGCGACGGGGGGCAAGCAGGCGTTGTTGTCTGCCGCCGCCGCGCGGCGTTTCACCACGCCGGTGATCGATGCGCCCGATTTCGGCGGTGCCGCGAAATATGGGATGGGCCTTGCCGGGTTCGACGTCGATGGCAAGCCGGTGCTGCACCACACGGGCGGCATGATCACCTTTTCCTCGGCGCTGACGGTGGACCGGGCGACCGGCGGCGGGGCCTTCGCCAGCGTGAACTTCACCGGGCTGGACGGCTATCGGCCGCGCAAGGTGACGGCCTATGGCGTAATGCTGGTGCGGGCGCTGGCGGCCGGAACCGCGCTGCCGGATGCGCCAAAGGCAGAGACGCTGCCGCCGGTGGCCGAGCCGGGCAATCTCACCGGGCGCTGGATGGGGCCGGGCGGGCTGGTGCTGACCGTGAGCGACAACGCGGGCAAGCTTTCCGTGGCGGCTGGTGGCGTGACGGGTCGCTTGCGTGGCGCGGGGCCGCGCAGTTTCGTCACCGATCACCCATTGCTGTGCCGCCATGTGCTGGATTTTGAAGGCGAATCCGGCCGGGCGGAGCGGCTGTGGTGGGGCAGCGCGCTGCTGGGGCGTGATGCCGTGCCGGCGCAGCCCGCACCCAATCCGAAGCTGGTCGCGCTGGCGGGGCGCTACCTGTCCAACGATCCGTGGGTCGGCTCTGTCACCGTGGTGGCGCGCGGCGACAAGCTGTTGATGGACGGGATGGGCGAAATGGTGCCGCACGCCGATGGCAGCTGGCGATCCGTCAGCCCGGCGGCCGTGCAGGAACGGGCCTGGTTCGACAGTTTCGTGAACGGGCAAGCGCAGCGGTTCAGCTTCTCCGGCGTGGAACTGATCCGGCAGAGTTGATCAAGGCTTGGGCTGAAGCCTGCTTCCATCGGGCGTCGACCTGTTCTAACCGCTTGTCATGTCGATTCCCGGTGCCCGTCGCGGGCTGATGCTCGTCCTTTCCAGCCCCTCCGGCGCTGGCAAAACCACTATGACCAAGCGGCTGCTGGCGACCGACCCGCAGATTTCGCTGTCTGTATCTGCCACCACGCGCAAACCACGCGTGGGGGAAATCGACGGACAGGATTACCAGTTCGTCGATCAGGACCACTTCGACCGCATGGTGCAGACCGGGCAATTCCTGGAATGGGCCACCGTGTTCGGCAACCGTTACGGCACCCCGCGCGGGCCGGTGGAGCAGGCGCTGACCGAAGGCCGCGACATCCTTTTCGACATCGACTGGCAAGGCACCCAGCAACTGCGGCAGAGCCAGTCCGGCGGGGATCTGGTTTCCATCTTCCTGTTGCCGCCCAGCCTTGAAGAGCTGGAATCCCGGCTGAAACAACGCGCCTCCGACAGCGCCGATGTCATCACCCAGCGCATGAGCCGCGCCGCCGACGAAATCAGCCACTGGGCCGAATATGATTACATCCTCGTCAACGACGATCCCGGGCAGTGCCTGCACGAAATCCGCTCCATCCTGACAACGGAACGCCTGCGTCGCGAACGCCAGCGCGGCCTCGCGGGCTTCGTGCGGGACCTGCTCGCGGGCGAGTGAGCGGTGGAGGCAGGGGGCTTTGCCCCCTGCACCCCCAGCAGGAGGGTGACCCTCCTGCACCTCCGAAGTTTTTGAAAAGGCCCCCGCGGCAACCGTTGGCTACGAACCAACGGTTGCCGCGGGGGCCTTTTCAAAAACTTATGGGGTCAAGGGGTTACAAACCCCTTGCAGGGTGCAGGGGCAGAGCCCCTGCCTCCAACGCCTCACACCGACCGGCCGATCAGTTCCTTCATGATTTCGTTGGTGCCACCGTAGATGCGTTGCACGCGGGCGTCGCGCCAGAGGCGGGCGATGGGATATTCGTTCATATAGCCCGCGCCGCCGTGCAGTTGCAGGCTGGCGTCGCAGATTTCCCATTGCAGGTCTGAGTGCCAGAGCTTGGCGGCGGCCCCTTCGAAGGCGTCCAGTTCGCCGGCGATGTGGCGCTTCAGGCAGACATCGAGGTGGGCCCAGCCGACTTGCAGCTTGGCTTTCATATCTGCCAGCACGAAGCGGGTGTTCTGGAAATCGAAGACGGTTTTGCCAAACGCCTTGCGATCCTTCACGAATTTTACCGCTTCATCGAAGGCGCGCTGGGCCCCGCCCATGGCGGAGACGGCGATGGAGAGGCGCTCCTGCGGCAGCTGGCTCATCAGGTAGATGAAGCCCTGATTTTCCGCGCCGAGGCAGTTGGTGATCGGCACGCGGCAATCTTCGAAGAACAGTTCCGAAGTGTCCGCGCTGTTCTGGCCGATCTTGTCGAGATTGCGGCCTTTGGCAAAGCCGGGGGTGCCCGCTTCGACGAGGATCAGGCTGGTGCCCTTGGCCCCGGCATCCGGGTTGGTCTTGGCGACGACGATGACGAGATCGGCGTTCTGGCCGTTGGTGATATAGGTTTTGGAGCCGTTGATCACATAATGATTGCCGTCGCGGCGGGCGGTGGTGCGCACGCCTTGCAGATCCGATCCCGCGCCGGGTTCCGTCATGGCGATGGCGGTGATGCACTCGCCGCTGATCATCTTCGGCAGATACTTCGCCTTTTGCTCGTCCGAGCCATAGTTGACGATGTAATCCGCGACGATGTCGGACTGCAGTGTGATGCCCGCCGAGGAGCCGAGGTAAGAGAGCTCTTCATCGATGACGGCGTTGTAGCGGAAATCGAGGCCGAGGCCGCCATATTCTTCCGGCACGGTAGGGCAGAGCAGGCCCGCTTCGCCACAGGCGAGCCAGAAGGCCCGATCGACCACGCCTTCTTCTTCCCAGCGTTCGAGGTTGGGGGTGAGATGTTTATCAAAGAACTTGCGGACCTGATCGCGGAAGGCGTTCTGATCGTCGTCGAAAGCGGTGCGGCGGCTGATATCGAGCATGTGGTAAAACTCCCTTTGTCTCTGCTGCGATGCCACATGGCGCGGACTTGGGAACCTGTAGGGGTGGGGAGGGTGGCGTTGAAAGCGCGGCCTCTCGCGAACGAAAAAGGGCGGAGCCGAAGCCCCGCCCTTTCCGGTGTTGGATATCGCTGCCCTAGAATTTCAGCTGGGCACCGACGTAGAAGAAGCGGCCCGTGTTGGTGTAGGGCGCGCCTGCTTCGGTGCCGAGCAGATCGTAGGGCGGCAGGGCGTCGAAGGCGTTGTCCACACCGACGAACAGCGAATGCTTGCCGATTTTCCCGTCGATCCGGAAATCATGGTAGGTGTAGCTGGGATACCAGACCTTCGGGAAGTTGTCGGCGTTCGTCGGCGGACGGTCCTGCTCGGAGAGCATGGTGCCGTAGGACGGCGCAATCGTCATCTTGTCGATGTAACGCAGCGTCCAGACGAAATCGACGGCCTTGTAGCCCAGCGTCATGTTCAGGCGGCCGTTCCATTCCGGATCGCCCAGCGTGCCCTTGATCCGGGTGCGGCGGTTCGGTTCCGTGACGGAGGTGAACTGGTCTCGGCCGATCAGCCATGCCACGGTGGCGCGGGCAGACAGGCGCCAGTCACCCTGACTGGGGAAGGTGTAAGCCAGATCGAAATCGACGCCTTCGGTGGTTTGGCGGGCGTAGTTGAACGGCCCTTGCAGGAACGACGAGCCGGTGGTGCTGAAGTTGGCCTGACCGCCGCCATGGAGCACGTTCTGCTGACCGGCGAAGGTGCCGTCCGCGTTCCGCGTGATCGCCCGGCAGAACTGGTTGTCGATGCCGTCCGGGCTGTCATAGCATTGGTTGATGATGGTCTGTGCGCCGATGGTGACGATCACATTGTTGATGTCGATGTTATAGTAATCGACCGACAGGGTGAGGCCGGGCACCCAGCGCGGCTGGAACACGCCGCCGACAGTCCAGCTGGTCGAACGCTCTTCCTCGAGGTTCGGGTTGCCTCCTGAGGTGCCGAGGATGCCCGATGCCGGACGGTTGGTGAACGGCTCCGTGCTGGTGGTGCCGCCGACCGTGAATGTCTGTGTGGTGGGCACCCCGGCTGCCGCACAGTTCGCAATCCGGTTGGGATTGTTGTTGATATTCTGCTGGCCGCAGGGATCGATCAGGCCGTTCAGGAAGGTTTGCGCCGCCGAGCCGAACAGATCCGATTGCGTCGGTGCGCGGACGGCCTTGGCATAGCTGGCGCGGAAGCGGGCATCCGGAACCGGTGCCCAGATCGCGCCGATGTTATAGGCCCAGACAGTGCCGGTGTTGCCGACATTGTAGTTGGAGACGCGGGCCGCGCCCTCCACCGACAGTTCGTGGAAGAAAGGCATGTCCTTCAGAATGGGCAGGCGGATTTCGCCGAAGCCGTCCCACACTTCCAGTTTCGGCGGATCGAACACGGAAATCGCGTTCAGGAAGGTTCCGCCACCGGCCGTGAAGGGGTCATAGGCGGAATAGCTGTTTTCCTGACGATATTCGCCACCCAGCGCGAAGCCGACGGGGCCGCCGGGCAGTTCGAACAACTTCGAGGAATCGCCGGAGACATAGGCGACCGCGTTCAACTGATCGGCCCACTGCTTCCGGGTGGATTCGTGGACGATGTAGTTCAGCGCCTCAGGGCTGGGTGCGCCGATGCCGAACAGGTTGATCGGCACGCAGGCGGGATCGTCGTTGGCAGTGTTGGCATCTGCGTTGATGGAGCAGACGATCTGGCCCGCGCCGTTGCGGACTGCGTTCACGGCGTTGGTGAACTTGGCCAGATTCACGTTGCCGCGGGTGCGGTAGAAGGTGTCGGCATGGCCATAGTTCAACGACACTTCATAGCGCCAGGTATCGAGGAAATTGCCTTCCAGGCCGGTGACGATGCGATAGACGTCGCGCTTGTGGTTTTCGCCCCGGCCACCGAAATCGATGTTGAAGCGCTGCATGGTGAAGCCCGTCGCGCCCGGCGCGAGGCTTTGCACCAGCAGGTTGCGCGCCTGCGTGGTGAGGAAGGGGTTGTTGATGGAGAAGGTGGGGTTCAGCGCGCCGGATGAGAAGGTCGGCTGACCTTCCTGAATGGCTTCCGAGCGGACGAACTTGCCTTCGAAGAAGACACGGGCCGCATCGCTGAACTCGTAAGAGCCGAGCAGGTTGCCGGTGTAGTTCGTTTGCCCAACCTGCAGCAGCCCGGTTTCCCGCAGCGTGGAGCCAAGGCCGCCGATGAAGTTGCCGGAGCCATAGGGGCGGAAATCCCGTTCGCCCGTACTCTTCACCAGCGTGCCATCGGGCGCGAAGACGAAGATGTTGCCCAATTCGGTGTAGTTCAGCGTGCCGTCCGCGTTGCGCGACGTGGGGGAGAGAACGCCCGAGCAGTTGAGCGCGCGCCGCTCGGCCGTGCCGGTGCAGACCGAGGTGATGGCACCGCCGGTGGAGATGCCCGCGTTCTTGATGCCCGAGAGCAGCGTGGTGTCGGGAATGCCGTTGCCGGCCGCCGGTTCCGTGGTGTTGTTGGGGCCGGAGAAGGTGGTGTTTTCCGTCAGCTGGAACTGGCGGCGGCCGGAGAGCGCGCCCGTCTGGCCGTCTCGATCGGAGAAGAACAGCGGCGGCGCGGAGCTGATGCCGACATTGGCGGCGATGTTGCCGCGCCCGTCAGCGAAGTTCTTGCCCGCGGTGACGCTGAGATAATAGTTACCGCGGTCAAGCCGCGAGGACAGGCCGGATTGTGCCCGGATTTCAAGGCCTTCATAATCCCGCTTGGTGATGAAGTTGACGACGCCCGCAACGGCGTCCGAGCCGTACAGCGCGGAGTTGCCGCCGGTGACGACATCCACCCGCTCCACCAGTTCAGACGGGATGGTGTTGACATCGACCGTCTGCTGGCCCGGCTGCGACGAGACATGGCGGCGGCCGTTCTGCAGCACCAGCGTGCGGGCGGTGCCCATGCCGCGCAGATCGAGCGCGCTGATCCCGGCGGTGCCGATGAAGCGGCCGGAGTTCTGGGTGCTGTAGGTGGGCCGGAATTGCGGCATCAGGTTCAGCGTGTCGCCCAGCGACACTTCGCCGGTTTCCCGCAATTCCTGCGCGGTGATCGTAGAGATCGGCACTGCGGAATCGAGGTTGGGCCGGGCGATGCGCGAACCGGTGACGATGATCAGTTCATCGCTGCCGCTTTCGGTGGCGGCCGTTTCCGTCTGGGCGGCAAGAGGCGTGGCTGCGACGGCTGCCAGAGAGGCGCCGAGGAGAAAGATTGAACGCATGAGACTATCCCCGAATCTGTATGTCCGATGAATGAAGGGTGGGGCAGGGGGGAATGTCAGGAAAGCTTAATGTTTCCGCCTTGGCGAGATCAGGAATAGAGTGTTGCGGATTCGTCACATTTATTAAGTCTACAAGAGTAGATAGAATTCTAATTAAATTGTTAGAATTCTGTGTGTTACATATATGTGATAGCCTCTTAAATAATATTTATTGCGAATGAAATTCAGGAGTATGGGGATACGGTGATGGAATCCGGATCTGGGAATATTTGTCTTGATCAGAAAATTCCCGGACAAGGCTGGAGAACTTCTGCCCATTCTTTGTGAGCGGGCCGGAGAGCCGACAGGAATGCAGGAATCGGCTGTTGCGGGCTATTCCCGCCGGAGTGGTGGCGGGCTATTCCGGGGATGGCGGGAGCCAACGGGGTCTCGTGCCGAAACGGGGGCGATATGAGGTTTCGAGTTTTGGGGCTGATGCTGTTGCTGATGACCCATCCCGCTCCCGCGCAGACTGTCGAGGGGCTGGGCTGGCTGGCCGGGGACTGGGCGGAGTTGCGTGGCGAGCTGCTGACCGAGGAAAGCTGGATGCCCCCGCGCGGCGGGATGCTGATCGGAATGAATCGGGCGGGAACCGCCGAGCGTGTGGCTATGTTCGAGTTCATGCGGATCGCGGCGGGGGAGGGCGGGCGGCTTGCCCTTCATGTGCAGCCGAGAGGCGCGCCTGCTTCGGCGTTTCCGGCGACGGCCTTCACCCAAAACTCAATCACCTTCGAAAACGCCGCGCATGATTATCCTCAGCGCATCCGATATTGGCGGGAGGGCGAGGTGCTGATGGCTGAAATCAGTCTGGCGGATGGCAGCAAGCCGTTCCGCTGGCGGTTCGAGCGGAAGCGCTGATGTCGGGTTTGTTGCGCGGGGCTGGGCAGGGACTGTTGCTGGGGCTGTTGCTGACGGCGGGGGCGGCGGCGGATGCAGGCCCTGCCGACATAGCAAAGGCGCTGGCGGCCCCGCTACGGCCCGCTGCCGAGCGGGCGGCGGATGCCCGGCGGAGACCTGCCGAGGTGTTGGCGCTGTTCCGGCTTGGGCCTGGTCAGCGGGTTCTCGATATGGTGGCGGGCACGGGTTACTACAGCCGCCTGATTGCGGATGTGGTGGGGCCGACGGGCATGGTGTTCGCCCATTCTACCGAAGGGCTGATTGCGGTGGATGAACTGCAACCCGGATGGTCTGTGTTGAAGCGGCAGCATCCCAATGTGCGGCTGATTCTGGGCTATCCGGACAGGATGCGGCTGCCGGACCGGATCGACCGGGTGCTGTTCCATATGTGCATCCACGATCTGTGGTGGGAAGATGCGCAATATCGCATTCCGCGCATGGATCCCGAAAAGGCGCTGAAGAAGGTGTATGATGCCATGGTGCGGGGCGGGCTGGTGCTGGTGGTGGACCATCGGGCAAAGGCGGGCGCGGAACCGCGTGGCGAAACGTTGGCGCACCACCGTATCGATCCGGCGCTGGTGAAGGCCGAAATGGCGAAGGCGGGCTTCGTGCTGGAGGCGGAATCCGACGTGCTGGCCAACCCTGAGGATGATCTGACGCGGATCGTGTATGATCCGGCGATCCGGGGGCGGACGGATCGGTTTGTGCAGTTGTATCGGAGGCCTTGAGCGGGGTGGTTGTGTTGAGTGATTGAAGGGGCGCTGCCCCTTCACCCCGGCAGGGGCGTGACGCCCCTGCACCCCCGGACTTTTTCTTAGCCCCTCCCCTTGAGGGGAGGGGTTGGGGTGGGGGCGATCCGCTGGGCGCGAGGGTGGTGTTTATTGCCTGCGACGCTTTGGGGGCGTGTCCCGCCCACTTCTCCACACGTCGCCCCGGACTTGATCCGGGGCCCCGCTTTTCTGCTGCGACGTTGGAGAAGGCAGCTGGACCCCGGATCAAGTCCGGGGTGACGGTTGTGGGTGTGGGGAGTTTGGTGGATCAGGCCGGGCGTTGCTCCCCTCTCTCCAACTCTCTCCCCGGCGGGGAGAGAGAGTCTTCGTCGCGCTTGTTAGGATGTCAGAGGATCTGGCCCGGCGGGGACACCCCCTCTCCATCTCTCCCCCTTGCAGAGGAAGATGGCCTCGTAGCGCCGCAGGCAATCGAATCTGATCAAGCCCACAACGCTGGAGTTTGGGCACAGTGCTAATTTTGAGGGTGCAGGGAAATCATTTCCCTGCCGGGTGCAGGGCAGAGCCCTGCCCGCCGGAGGCGCAAACCCTGCCCGCAAATACCTTACCTGCCGAGCGCGCCCGGCAAGCGCCCCATCAGTGCGTCGTCACCGGCTCCAGCTTTTCGGCGAGGATGGTGAGGCCTTTTTCCGAGACTTCCGCGAAACCGCCTTCGATGTGGATGCGTTCCGGCGTGTCTCCGGCGGCGGTGTAGACTGCGATTTCGCCGGTGCGGATGGTGCTCATCATGGGGGCGTGGCCGGCGAGGACGGCGAAGTCGCCCTCTGTGCCGGGGACGACGACCATGTGCACCGGGCCGGAGCGGACGAGCCGCTCCGGGGAGACCAGTTCGAAGTGCAGGGCCGCCATTATGCGGCTTCCGCGGCCAGGCGCTGGGCCTTTTCGACGGCCTGCTCGATGGTGCCGACCATGTAGAAGGCGGCTTCGGGCAGGTGATCATATTCGCCGTTCACGATGGCCTTGAAGCCTTTGATCGTGTCCGCGAGTTGCACGAACACGCCGGGCTGGCCGGTGAAGACTTCGGCGACGTGGAACGGCTGAGACAGGAAGCGCTGGATCTTGCGGGCGCGGGCGACCGTCAGCTTATCTTCTTCCGACAGTTCGTCCATGCCGAGGATGGCGATGATGTCTTGCAGCGACTTGTACTTTTGCAGCACCTGCTGAACAGCCCGGGCCGTTTCATAATGCTCCTGCCCGACGATGCGCGGCTCCAGCACGCGGCTGGTGGAATCCAGCGGGTCCACGGCCGGGTAGATGCCGAGTTCGGCGATCTGGCGGCTGAGCGTGGTGGTGGCATCGAGGTGGGCAAACGAGGTGGCGGGCGCCGGGTCGGTCAAGTCATCGGCGGGCACGTAGATGGCCTGCACCGAGGTGATCGAACCCTTGGTGGTGGTGGTGATGCGTTCCTGCAACGCGCCCATGTCGGTGGCGAGGGTGGGCTGATAGCCCACGGCCGAGGGGATGCGGCCGAGCAGGGCGGACACTTCGGACCCGGCCTGGGTGAAGCGGAAGATGTTGTCCACGAAGAACAGCACGTCCTGACCTTCCACGTCGCGGAAATATTCGGCGATGGTGAGGCCGGAGAGGGCGACGCGGGCGCGGGCTCCGGGCGGCTCGTTCATCTGGCCGAACACGAGGGCGACCTTGGAGCCTTCCGACGTCGGGTTGCCGTCTGCGTCTTTGGCGATGACGTTGGCATCGAGGAATTCGTGGTAGAGATCATTGCCTTCGCGGGTGCGTTCCCCCACGCCGGCGAACACCGAATAGCCGCCATGGCCCTTGGCGATGTTGTTGATCAGTTCCTGAATCAGCACGGTCTTGCCGACGCCCGCGCCGCCGAACAGGCCGATCTTGCCGCCCTTGGCATAGGGCGCGATCAGGTCAACGACCTTGATGCCGGTGACGAGGATGGCGGCCTCGGTGGATTGCTCGGTGAATTCGGGAGCAGCGGCGTGGATCGGGGCCGTTTGCGTGGTGCCGATCGGGCCGCGCTCGTCGATCGGTTCGCCGATGACGTTCATGATGCGGCCGAGCGTGGCCGGGCCGACGGGGACGCGGATTTGCGAGCCCGTGTCGGTGACTTCCTGACCGCGAACCAGACCGTCGGTCGAGTCCATGGCGATGGTGCGGACGCTGCTTTCGCCGAGGTGCTGCGCCACTTCGAGGACGAGGCGGCGGCCTTCGACCTGCGTTTCCAGCGCGGTGAGGATGGGCGGCAGATTGTCTGCGAAGGCGACGTCCACGACGGCGCCGATGACCTGCGTGACGCGGCCGATGTTGTTGGTGGTGGTTGCCATAAGTTTCAGCTCCTCGGAATTCAGGCGACGGCGACCGTCACGGGGATGTTGCCCCGGGTCGCGCGGGAATAGGGGCAGATCTGGTGTGCTTCATGGGCGATCTGTTCGACCTTCGCGAGGTCTTCGCCCGGAATGGAGACGGTGAGTTTCACGGCGAGCGCGAAGCTGATTTCGTCTTTCTCAAGGGTGACTTCGGCGGTGACTTTCGCCTTCTGCCCGTCGACGCCATGCTTGCGGGCGATGGCGAGGATGGCGGAGCCGAAGCAGGCCGAATAGCCCAGCGCGAACAGCTGTTCCGGGTTGTGCCCGTCGCCCGCGCCGCCCATCTCTTTCGGGATGGACATGGCGAGCGCCAGCGCGCCACCTTCAAGGATGGCGCGGCCGTCGCGGCCGCCACGGGTTGTCGCTGTTGTCACATAGGCCATCGGTCAGGCTCCTACAGCGCTTCCGCACCGGAGATGATTTCGATCAGCTCCTTGGTGATCGCGGCCTGACGGCTGCGGTTATATTCGATGGTGAGCTTCTTGATGAGGTCTCCGGCGTTGCGCGTGGCATTGTCCATCGCCGTCATCGAAGCGCCCTGTTCACCGGCGACATTTTCCAGCAGACCCTTGAAGATCTGGATCTTGATGTTGCGCGGGAGAAGGTCGGCGAGGATGGCTTCCTCGTCCGGCTCATATTCCACCACGGCCCCGCTGTTCGTGACACCCGCGTCTGCCGGGACGGGGACGGGGATGATCTGCTGCGCGGTGGGTTCCTGCAGCAGGGCTGTGCGGAACTTGGAATAGAACAGCGTGGCGACGTCGAAATCGCCGGCCTCATAGAGCGCGAACACCCGCCCCGCGATTTCATCGGCCTGCACGAAGCCGATGCTGCGGAAGCCGCTGGTGTCGTAATAATCGATCACCTGCTTGCCATATTGGCGGATCAGGCCGGAGCGAGCCTTGCGGCCCACCAGCAGCATCTTCACCGTCTTGCCCTCGGCCAGAAGCGCTTCGGCATGGTTGCGGGCGGCCTTGACGATGTTGGCGTTGAACGCGCCCGCGAGGCCGCGATCCGCTGCCATCACCACCAGCAGATGCACCTGATCCCGGCCGGACCCGGCCAGCAGGCGCGGGGCCGTGCTGCTGCCGCCCACCTTGGTGGCGAGGCTGGACACCACACCTTCAAGCCGTTCGGCATAGGGGCGCGCGGCTTCCGCCGCGGCCTGCGCCCGGCGCAGTTTCGCGGCGGCCACCATCTGCTTGGCCTTGGTGATCTTCTGGGTCGATTTGACCGAGCTGATCCGGAGTTTCAGTTCCTTGAGCGTTGCCACAGCTCAGCGATCCTCAGGCGAAGGTCTTGGCGAAGGCGCCAAGGGCATCCTTCAGCACGGCGGCCGTGTCGTTCGACAGGTCCTTCGTGTCGCGGATCGTCGAGAGGATTTCGGGCTTGCTGCTCTTCAGATAGTCGATCAGGCCGGTTTCGAAGCGGCCGACATCCTTCACGGGCAGGGCATCCAGATAGCCGTTCACGCCTGAGTAGATCGAAACCACCTGCTCTTCGAAGGGCAGCGGGCTGAACTGCGGCTGCTTCAGCAGCTCCGTCAGGCGGGCACCCCGGTTCAGCAGCTTCTGCGTGGAGGCGTCCAGATCGGAACCGAACTGGGCGAAGGCCGCCATTTCCCGATACTGGGCGAGTTCCAGCTTGATGGAGCCCGCCACCTTCTTCATCGCCTTGGTCTGCGCGGCGGAGCCGACGCGGGAGACCGAGAGGCCGACGTTGATGGCCGGACGGATGCCCTGATAAAACAGGTTGGATTCAAGGAAGATCTGGCCGTCGGTGATGGAGATCACGTTGGTCGGGATGTAGGCCGACACGTCGCCGCCCTGCGTTTCGATGACGGGGAGGGCAGTCAGCGAGCCGTTGCCATTCTCGTCGTTCATCTTGGCCGCGCGCTCCAGCAGGCGGCTGTGCAGGTAGAACACGTCACCCGGATAGGCTTCGCGGCCCGGCGGGCGGCGCAGCAGCAGCGACATCTGGCGGTAAGCGACGGCTTGCTTCGAGAGATCGTCATAGACGATGACCGCATGCATGCCGTTGTCGCGGAAATATTCGCCCATGGTGCAGCCGACATAGGGCGCGAGGAATTGCAGCGGGGCCGGTTCCGAGGCGGTGGCGGCGACGACGATGGAGTATTCCATCGCGCCATTTTCCTCCAGCGCGCGGACGATCTGCGCCACGGTGGAACGCTTCTGCCCCACGGCGACATAGATGCAATAGAGCTTCTTCGATTCATCATCGCCGGCATTGGCCGCGCGCTGATTGATGAAGGTGTCGAGCGCGATGGCGGTCTTGCCGGTCTGGCGGTCGCCGATGATCAGTTCGCGCTGGCCACGGCCGACGGGGACGAGAGCGTCGAGCGCCTTCACGCCGGTCTGCACCGGCTCGTGCACGGATTTGCGCGGGATGATGCCCGGGGCCTTCACTTCCACGCGGCGGCGTTCGGTGGCGTCGATCGGGCCCTTGCCGTCGATCGGGTTGCCGAGGCCATCGACCACGCGGCCGAGCAGGCCCTTGCCGACCGGCACGTCGACGATGGTGCCGGTGCGCTTCACGGTGTCGCCTTCGCGGATGCCGGTGTCGGAGCCGAAGATCACGACGCCGACATTGTCGGCTTCGAGGTTCAGAGCCATCCCCTTGATACCACCGGGGAATTCGACCATTTCGCCGGCCTGCACATTGTCGAGGCCGTGGACGCGGGCGATGCCATCACCCACCGAGAGGACCTGGCCGACTTCCGAGATTTCGGCTTCGGTGCCGAAGCCGGAGATCTGGTCGCGGATGACGCGGGAGATTTCCGCGGCGCGGATATCCATCTCTTATTGGCCTTTCATTTGCTGACCCAGACGTTCCAGCCGGGTCTTGATGCTGCTGTCGATTTGTTCGGAACCGATGCGGACGATGAGGCCGCCGAGGATCGCGGGATCCACGGTGACGTCGACCGCGATGGTGCGGCCCGTGCGGGCCTTGAGCTTGGTTTCCAGCGCCTTTTTCTGCGCGGCCGTCAGCTTGTGCGCGGCGGTCACCTGCGCGGTGGTGCTGCCCTTCCATGCGGACAGCATCACCTCATACTGGCGGATCACATCGCCCAGCAGGGCGAGGCGGCCGTTTTCGGCCAGCACGCCGAGGAAGCGGGTGGTGAGATCCGAGAGGCCGAACGAGGCGGCCAGCGCGGCGACGGCCTTTCCGGCCTGTTCGCGGCTGACGCCCGGCGAGGTGGTGAGGGTGCGGAAATCCGCCGATTCGGCGAGCGCGGCCTTCAGCGTGGCGAGATCCTTCGCCGTCGCATCCAGAGCCTTGCCGGTTTGGGCGAGATCGAAAAGGGCGGCCGCATAGCGCCCCGGGAGACCCGCCGCCGCCACAGACACGCGCATGTTGTTCAGATCCACCAACTGCCTCTTGTCGTTCTGGGGCCTGACCCGTTCCTGCGGGAACGGAAGGCCGGATGTGTCTGGCATCCGCCGCAGGCCGTGAAGCGATGCGCGAATGCGGGAAAATCTGGTCAAGCGAAAGCAATGGCCGTCATATGCCGCCCTCAGCCTGCGCGCGGGCCGTAGCATGGGGTTTCCGGATTGCCAAGCGGCACAGGCGGTTGACCCGACCCCGACTTTGGCCGGGCTTCGCAGAACAGCCATGCAGAGATGTTCAGCCGCGTATGCAGAGGCGCTCAGCCGCGCTTTCGCTTCAGGATCAGATAGGCCGCGCCCGATCCGCCGTGCCGGGGATGGGCGCGGCGAACGGCGGCAATGCGGCTGGAGAGGCCGTCTTCCCCCAGCCAGCGCGGCAGATCGGCGCGAATCGCCCCGCGTGTGGGGCGGCCCTCCATCAGATCAGCCGGAGACGGGCCGGGGTTGTGGCCCTTGCCGGTGATGACGAGGATGACGCGCAGGCCCCGCGCCTCTGCGTCTGCGACGCGGCTGTAGAGAAGGTGGCGCGCCTGTTCGCGGCGCAGGCCGTGCAGATCGATGACGATATCCGGCGTGAGTTTGCCCGAGGTGATGCGGTTATCCCAGCTGGAATCGAGCGTTTCGCTGGGTGGGCGTGCGGCCGAGGGGAGGGGAGAGGGGGCAGCGCGCGCCTTTACCGCGCCGACGCGGTGACGATCCACTTTTGGGGGAAGAACGGGCGCAGGGCCGGGCGGCGTTTCCACCGGCTGATGCGGGTGCAGCGGCTTCACGGTGGCGGCGACGAGGGCCCAGAGCGCCTGTTCGTCGGGCGCCAGCCGACGGCTCATTGTTGCAAGCGCTGCGCGGCGGCGTTGGGCAGCAGGATTCGCGCTTCCAGCGGGGCGGCCAGCGGGCCTGCCTTGCGCCCGGCTTCCGCGCCTGCGCCGAAGAAGATGTCGTAGCGGTTCGGCCCCTTGATCGCGCCGCCGGTGTCAGACGCGACCAGCAGGCGGCGGAAGGGCTGGCCGTCCACCATGGTTTCCACCCACACCGGCGCGCCGAGCGGGGTGGCGGCCGGGTCTGTCGCGGCATTGGCTTCGGCGATCAGCGGCACGCCCAGCGCGCCGATGGGGCCGTCGATACTGTCCGGCAGTTTGCGGAAGAAGATGTAGCTGGGGTTTTCCCGCATCAGCGCCGCGCCTTCGGCCGGGTTGGCGCGCAGCCACGCCTTGATTTCGGCCATGCCCGGTTTCGGCAGGATGCCGCGATCTTTCAGCAGCTTGCCGATGGCGACATATTGGTGGCCGTTCTGCCCGTCATAGCCGATGCGCAGCACCTTGCCGTCTGGCATGCCCAACCGGCCGGAGCCTTGAATTTGCAGGAAGAAAAAGTCCACCGGGTCTGCTGCCCAGGCCAGTTCGAGGCCGCGTTTGGCGAAGGCCCCGGTTTCGATGGCGGCGCGGTCCGGTGCGCGGACGACACGGTTGCCTTTCACCACGCCGCGAATGGTGCCGCCTGTGATCGCCCAGTCTTTCAGGTTCAGGTCCACCAGTTCGGGCGGGCGGGCCAGCACCGGGGCGGCACCGGGGGCGGCCGCATAAAGCCCTGCGATCTCCGGCTCGAAATAACCGGTGGCGAGGCCTTTGCCGTCATTCAGGACAACGGGCGTGAAATGGCGGGCGAAGAAGCTGGCGGGGTTGCTGTCTGTGTCTGCGCAAGCGGCGGCCCAGTCGGCCGGGGTGGTGAGGCCGGAGCTGTCTTCGCGCTTCAGCAGGCGGGGGCAGGCGCGGCGGAAGGCTTCCAGTGCGGCGGGCGTGGCGCTGAACCCCGCGATGGGGCCTGCGGTACGGGCAATGATTTCGACAGTGGCTGGCGGTGCTGGCGGAGCAACCGGCGTGCCGATGGCGGCCGGTTGCTGCGGCGTTGCGCAGGCAGCCAGCAGAGACAGTAAAGGCAGGAGCAGCGCGGCAGGCGCGCCTGCCCGCCGCAGGGGCAGGCTCACTCGTCTTCGTCGGTGGCGACGAGCAGCCAGGCCGGATCGGCCGAGGCGGTGTGGCGGCTGAACGTCCACAGATCGTGGGTTTCCACCGACTTCGCCGGATCGCCCGCAATCACCCGGCCTTCGGCATCGCGGGTGACGGTGACGATTTCGGCATCGAAGCGCACCGTCACTTCGGCCATCGCCCCGTTCATGTGCGCGCCGACGATCTGCGCGCGATCCACTTGCAGCAGGCGGTTCTCGACGCGCTCCCCCTCAGCCTTGCGGGCGGCGATGGCGGCGCGGAAATTGTCCAGCATTTCATCGGAAACCAGATCGGCGAGTTGCTCCGCATCGCCCTTCCAGAAGCTTTCCAGCACCATGGCATAGGCGCCTTGCGCGCCCGCCACGAAGCGTTCCGGGGAAAAGTTGCGATCCGCGCGGGCGATCAGTTCAAGGCCGGGGCGCACATCCGGGGCGATATCGGCGGGCAGATCGATGGCGATGGGCGATTCGGCTTCGCTGCGCGAACGGCCTGCCGGTCGCAGCGCATCCGGACCTGCGGGGCGATAGGGATCGGCCACGGGCTTTTCATGGCCGGTGCGGCGGCCGAGCACATGGTAGAGCCGCAGGCCGATGAAGCCTGCCAGCATCGCCAGAAAGAAAATCTCGACCCAACCGCTCTGCATCATTCCGTCGCCTTGATCTGCCTTTCTTCCTTCCCACAGGAAGGGGCGGGCTGCAATGGCCCACAGCCGTGCTTTACGGTCGCGCGGGCACAAGTTGCAACTTGTGCGTCAAGAAATAGGCATGTCTGCCATCTTCGCAACCCCGCCGAAGGAACGGGGCCGTGCCGCTGACACCATCTGCCGCAACTTGCGGTTCCGGCGCTCCGCTGCTAGCCCGCGCGGCAAAGTCACAATAGGGCGCAAGCGCCCCCGAGCCGAGAGCCAATCATGACCGAGATCACCCCTGAAGCTGCCGAAGCGCTTGCCAATGGCGCAGACCTTGCCCCGCAGGCCGGAATCCTTGCGCAATATGTGAAGGATCTCTCGTTCGAGAACCCGAACGCGCCGACGTCGCTGCAAATGGGCGGCCAGCCCAAGATCGAGATCAATGTGAATGTGAATGCGCGCTCCGGCGGGCAGGACATGTATGAGGTGGAGCTGAAGATCGAGGCGTCCGCCCGCACGCCCGACACCAACTCGCTCGCCTTCCAGGTGGAGCTGCTTTACGCCGGGCTGTTTCGGCTGGTGGGCGCGCCGCAGGAAGCGCTGGAGCCGTTCCTGGTGGTGGAAGCGCCGCGCATCCTGTTCCCCTTCGCCCGCCGGGTGATCGCAGACGCAGTGCGCGACGGCGGTTTCCCGCCGCTGATGCTGGAGCCGATCGATTTCGGCGGCCTGTATCTGCAGCAGCTGGAAGCGCGCGGCGACGGCTTTCAGCCCGTCGGCAACGCCTGATCCCCGGCTGATACGGGCCTGACAGGGGCTTTGCGCCCATGTCGCTGATCCGCTCCGCCACGACGGTTGGCGGGATGACCTTGCTTTCGCGCATCGTGGGAATGGTGCGCGAAATCCTGATGGCGCGCTATCTGGGGGCAGGCTTCGCGGCCGACGCCTTTCTGGTGGCGTTCCGCCTGCCCAACCTGTTCCGATCGCTGTTCGCGGAAGGGGCCTTTTCGGCGGCGTTCGTGCCGCTGGTCTCCCAACAGCTGGGAAAAGACGGCAAAGGCGAGGGCGTGCTGAGCGCGGTGCGGTTGACGGAGCAGGCGCTGGCCGTGCTGTTCCCGGTGCTGCTGATCTTCACCATCGTCATCATGGTGGCGGCGGAACCCGTGGTCTGGGCGATGACGGGCGGGTTCGAAGATCGCAGCCCGGAAAAGCTGGCGCTGACCGTGCAGCTGACACGGTTGGCCTTTCCCTATCTGATGCTGATTTCGCTCGCCTCTTTGCTGGGCGGGCTGCTGAACGCGATGGGGCGTTTCTGGGTCTATGCGGCCGCGCCCATCCTGCTGAACATCACCTTCATCATCGGTTTTCTGGTGTTTCGCGGCGACGATCCGGTGCAGACGGCGACCACGCAGGCGGTGGCCATCGCGATTGCGGGCATCCTGCAGTTCCTGTGGCTGTGCTGGGATTGCTGGCGCATCGGCGTGCTGCCGCGGCTGACGCTGCCGCACTGGACTCCGGAGGTGAAGACGCTGCTGCGCCGCATCGGCCCGGCCGCCATCGGCGCGGGGGCGACGCAGATCAACCTGCTGGTCTCCACCATGATCGCCGCGCGCAACCTGCCGCAAGGTTCGGTGTCTTACCTTTATTATGCGGATCGGCTGAACCAGCTGGCGCTGGGCATGATCGGCGTGGGTATGGGGGTGGCGCTGCTGCCGGCGATGGGGCGGCTGATCGGCGCGGGCAACAACGAGGCGGCGATCCACCAGCAGAACCGGGGAATCGAGTTCGTGCTGCTGTTCGGGCTGCCAGCCTCCGTGGCGTTGATTGTTTCCGCCGATCCGATCGTGGCGGCGCTGTTCCAGCAAGGCGAGTTCACCCGCGCGGATCGCATCGCCTGCGCAGCCGCGCTGCGGGCGTTTTCCAGCGGGCTGGTCGCCTATATGTTGGTGAAGGTGCTGACGCCCGGCTTCCATGCGCGCGGCGATACGCGCACGCCAATGCAGATCGCGCTGGCGGCCATCGCCATCAACCTTGTGGGCAATCTGCTGCTGTCGCGCATGCTGGATCATGTGGGGATCGCAGTGGCGACATCCTTGTCGGCATGGTTCAACGTGGCATTGCTGGCGGGCGTGCTGATCCACCGGCGGGATTGGCACCCGGATGCCGGGCTGGCGAAGCGCGTGCCGCGCATGCTGGTCGCCTCTCTGGCGATGGCGGCGGCCTTGTGGCTGCTGAACCCCAGCGTGCTGCCGATGGCGGAAGGGTCGCTGGGCAGCAGGGCGCTGGGCATGTTGCTGCTGGTCGGCGCGGGCGGGCTGGTCTATGCGGGCGGCGGCCTGCTGATCGGGGCGTGGAACCCGCGGCAGCTTATCAATTCGTTTCGCAGAGGATAATCATGCTGATCGTTTCCGGCATCCAGCCGACGGGCAACCTGCAACTGGGCAATTATCTGGGGGCGATCCGCAACTGGGTGCTGATGCAGGACGCCCTGAAGCCGGGTGACCGCGCCTTCTTCTTCATCGCCGATATGCACGCGATCACGCTGAAGCAGGATCCGGCGGATCTGAAGCGCTCCACGCGGGAAATCGCGGCGGCGCTGATGGCGGCCGGGATCGATCCGGCGAAGGCGACCTTGTTCAACCAGTCCCGCGTGATGGAGCATGCCGAACTGGCGTGGGTGCTGGGCTGCACGGCGCGGATCGGCTGGCTGAACCGGATGACGCAGTTCAAGGAAAAGTCCGGCAAGGATCGGGAAGGGGCCTCTGTGGGCCTCTACACCTATCCGGTGCTGCAGGCGGCCGATGTGCTGCTGTACAAGGCGACGCATGTGCCCGTGGGCGAGGACCAGAAACAGCATCTGGAACTGTCCCGCGATACAGCGACCAAGTTCAACACTGATTTCGGCGTGGAGCTGTTCCCGCTGCCGGAACCCATCATGCCGCCGGAGGCGCTGCGGGTGAAATCGCTGCGCGACGGCACGGCGAAGATGTCCAAATCCGACCCGTCTGACCAGAGCCGCATCAACCTGACCGACAGCGCGGAGGATATCCGCAACAAGGTGAAGCGCGCCAAGACCGACCCTGAGCCGCTGCCCACGGAGGTGAAGGGGCTGGAAGGGCGGCTGGAAGCGCGCAATCTGGTGGAGATTTTCGCGACGCTCTCTGGCCGAACGATGGCCGAAGTGCTGGGCGAGTTCGGCGGGCAGGGCTTTGGCGCGTTCAAGCCCGCGTTGGCGGACCTGCTCGTGGAAAAGCTGGCCCCGATGAACGACCGCTATCGCGAACTGCTGGCGAACCCGGCGGCCATCGATCAAGCGCTGGCCGAAGGGGCAGAGGCCGCGCGGCAGGTGGCGCAGGAAACGATGCGCGAAGTTCGGGACGCGGTCGGCTTCCTCTGATGCAGCTCGGCGGATGATAACCGGCCTGAAGGTCGGGCATGCGCATTGCCCCGTTTCGCACACGGGGGTGACCTTGCTGGTGCCCGATGCGCCGGTGGTGATGGCCTGCGACGTGCGCGGCGGCGGGCCGGGCACGCGCGAGACGGACGCGCTGGAGCCGTCGACGCTGGTGGAGCGGGTGCATGGGCTGGCGCTGGCGGGCGGCTCCGTGTTCGGGCTGGAGGCGGCATCCGAACTGGCACTGCTGCTGGCGCGCGACGGCATCGGCCTGCCGGTGGCACCGGGCGTGTCTGTGCCGGTGGTGCCGGGCGCGATCCTGTTCGATCTGGGCAATGAGGGCGACAAGAGCTGGGCGCGGGCAGGCGGCGGCGAGCCGCCTTATCGGCGGCTGGCGCGCGACGCCTATGCAGCGCTGGGGCCGGATGCCGGGGAAGGCGCAGTGGGGGCGGCCTTTGGCGCGCGGGCCGGAAGCCGGGCGGGCGGGATCGGCGTGGCGCGCGCGGCGCTGGATGGCGGCGGCACGGTAGCAGCGCTGATCGCGGTGAACTGCTTCGGTGAGGTAGAGGCGGGGGAGCCGCCGCTACAGGGGCCGGTGCCGATGCCGAAATTGCAGGGCAGGGCGGTGTATGGCGAGGGGCATACCTGCATCGGCGCGATTGCGACGGATGTGCCGCTGACCCGCCCTGCGGCGAAGCGGCTGGCGATGATGGCGCATGACGGGCTGGCGCGGGCGATCCGGCCGATCCACACCCCCTTCGATGGCGACGCGCTGTTCGCGATGAGCCTGTCTGCCGAAAGCCCGGTGCGGGTGGAGCCTCTGCTGCTGGCGGAATTGGGCACACGGGCGGCGGATTGCGTGGCGCTGGCCGTGCGCCGGGCGGTGGGGCTGGCATGATTCTGGACGACGCCAGCTGGCATTCGGGGGGCGATTTTCCCGATCATCTGCCGCCGGAGGCCGGAGGCACGCATATCGGCCTGTTCCTCGCATGGATGCTGCTGAACGGACAGGGTGGGGAATCCCGCGCCGACGGGTTCGGCGAACTGGCGCAGCGGACCCAGACGCCGGGGGCGTGGTTCATGGCGCATTGCGACGGCAAGCTGACGGCAGAGGAGTTGTCCGACGAGGGCAACCGCTTTGCTGCGGCCTATTATCTGTATGACGAGGAGGGGCATGAGGATGGCGAGCCATCCTATCTGCCTGACTATGCGAAGAGTTTCACGGATGCGGCAGATGCGTACAGCGTGCCGGACACATGGGCGAGCTATGAGCGGCTCGCGCCCCTGCTGGCAGCGCGATTCGCGATGTGGCAGGGCAGGGACAGACGCAAAGGACAAGATGATGGCCACTGAAACGCTGCTGGTGGAACAAAGGGGCGCCGTCACGCTGGTGACGCTGAACCGCCCGCAGGCGCTGAACGCGCTGAACAGCCAGGTGCTGGCGGACCTGCTGACGGTGTTCGCGGCCTATGACGCAGACCCGACGCAGCGCTGCGCGGTGCTGACGGGCAGCGAAAAGGCCTTCGCGGCGGGCGCGGACATCAAGGAAATGGCCCCGCAAGGCGTGGGCGACATGTTCGGCAGCAACTTTTTCGCCGGCTATGATTTGTTCACCCGCACCCGCAAGCCGGTGATCGCGGCGGTCTCCGGCTATGCGCTGGGCGGCGGCTGTGAACTGGCGATGATGTGCGACTTCATTATCGCAGGTGACAGCGCAAAGTTTGGCCAGCCGGAAATCAAGTTGGGCGTAACGCCGGGCATGGGCGGATCGCAGCGTCTGGCGCGCGCGGTGGGCAAGGCCAAGGCGATGGAAATGTGCCTGACCGGCCGGATGATGGACGCAGCCGAAGCCGAAAGCGCCGGACTGGTCGCAAAAGTGGTGCCCGCCGCAGACCTGCTAGCCGAGGCGCTGAAAACGGCGGAAACCATCGCAGCCATGCCCCCGCTCGCCGCGCTGGCAGTGAAGGAACAGGTGAATGTGGCGTTCGAAACCACGCTGCAACAAGGAATATTGTTCGAACGCCGCCTGTTCCACGGCCTGTTCGGCACCGAGGATCAGAAGGAAGGCATGGTAGCCTTTGTGGAGAAGCGGCCAGGGAAGTGGGTGGGGCGGTAACGACGCCGGTGGTAGCTGATGCCGGTGGGGACGCTGACATGTGTTTAATCGACGATGGGGCGGGCCGGCTTGCTTGCTGGTCCCGGGGAATATGACTACAGGCGACCCCTCAACAATTGTGAGCACCAGTCATTGACCAGCATCAGCATATCGCCAGTCCTTCTTTGCGGCGGATCGGGGACAAGGCTCTGGCCGCTTTCAAGAGCGGATATGCCCAAGCAATTACAGGCGCTTGCGCATGAAGAGACGATGCTGCAGGCTACGGCCCTGAGGACGGCAACGAACAGCAATGACTTGCAGTTTGAAGCACCTCTGGTGCTTGCAGGGGAAGGGCATCGCTTCCTTGTTGTCGAACAGCTGTTGCACGTTGGTTGTCCGCCGCGGGCTGTCATTCTCGAGCCGCAGGGGCGCAATACCGCGCCTGCGGTCGCAATTGCTGCGCACTGGCTTGCAAGGGCAGGTACACCCGACGCGCTGATGTTGGTCATGCCGTCGGACCATCTTATCGGCAACGAAGAGGCTTTCCGCGCTGCAATTGCCGATGCTGCTCCTGCCGCGTTGGCAGGGCGCATGGTGACGTTCGGAATCACGCCCAGCGAGCCGGCCACGGGTTATGGCTATATCGAAGCGGAAGGCGATATCGGCCCTGTGCGCCGGGTGCGCCGCTTCGTGGAAAAGCCCGACGAAGAGACTGCCGTCGCCTATGTGGCGCGCGGGATGATGTGGAATGCCGGTATCTTTCTGTTCAAGGCTTCAGCGTATCTGGAAGCACTGGCGACGTGCGCTCCCGAGGTTGCGAAAGCGGTTGATGATGCGGTGCGGATCGCAGAAATTGACGGGATGATTTTCCGTCCGGGCGGGGCGGAGTTTGCAGCCTGTCCATCCATCAGCATCGACTATGCCGTGATGGAGAGATCGGACAAGGTCAGCGTCGTGCCGGTCGATATGGGCTGGTCGGACGTAGGTTCCTGGGATGCCCTCTGGCGGGTAACTGCACCTGATGCCGAAGGTAATGTTGTGCGAGGTGCCGGCGCGTTGATCGGTTGTCGGGACAGCCTTGTGCGCAATGAAGGCGGCCCCTTCGTGGCAGCGTTGGGTCTCGAGGGCATGGTGGTAGTTGCCACCGGAGATGCTGTGCTGATCGCGCCAAGGGAGCGTTCGGAAGATATCCGCAAGGTAGTCGATCGGATCGAAGATGAAGGGTATGAACTGACGCGGACCAGCCATGAAGTGCGCCGGCCTTGGGGTAGCTATCGCAGCCTGGGGCAAGGTGTCGGTTGGCAGGTGAAGCGGATCGCAGTGAAACCCGGGGGGCAGCTAAGTCTGCAAAAGCACGCCCGTCGAGCAGAAACATGGGTTGTGGCGAGCGGGGTTGCCATTGTGACGGTCGAGCAAGTTCGAAAGCAGATCGGGCCGGGAGAATCGATATTTATTCCGGTCGGCTCTGTGCATCGACTTGAAAATCCCGGGCCGGAACCACTTGAACTGATTGAAGTTCAGCAAGGTGGGTATCTGGGTGAAGACGACATCGTCCGGCTGGCGGACGTTTATGGACGCACTGCTTGAGCCTGCGTGTCGTTTGCCGCCCGGGGAGAGAACCGCGGCCCCGGCTTATGTGGGGCCGCGTTTGTCGTTTGGCGATCATAGGCGCATGCAAATTCCGGCGCTGAGGCCGGAACCTGTCTTATACGGGTATTTTCGTTCGCGCGGCTGCCAGATCTGACGCCACCATCTCGCTGACCAGTTCCTTCAGGGTGGTTCTGGCTGCCCAGCCGAGCTGGTCTTTGGCTTTCGAAGCGTCGCCGATCAGAAGATCGACTTCGGTCGGACGAAAATAGGCAGGATCGATTGCAACCAGAATTTCACCCGAGTTCGAATCCCGGCCGACTTCCTCGACACCTTGGCCTTCCCAAACGAGCTTGCGGCCGACTTCAGCGAAGGCGAGGTCTACAAAATTGCGGACGCTGGTCGTTTCACCGGTCGCCAGAACCCAGTCGTCGGCGCGGTCATGCTGGAGAATGCGCCACATACCCTCGACATAGTCGCGCGCATGCCCCCAATCCCGCTGAGCGTCGAGATTGCCCAGATACAGGCGGCGCTGCTGCTTGGTTTCGATGGCTGCTACGGCGCGCGTGATCTTGCGGGTAACAAAGGTTTCTCCGCGCAGAGGACTCTCATGGTTGAACAAGATGCCGTTTGCAGCAAACATGCCATAGGCTTCACGATAGTTCACGCAAATCCAATAGGCATATAGTTTTGCGGCAGCATATGGACTGCGCGGATAAAATGGTGTGGTCTCCGATTGTGGGACGGCCTGCACCTTGCCGTATAGTTCCGACGTCGATGCTTGGTAAAAACGGGTTTTATTCTCAAAATTCAGAATGCGAATTGCTTCCAGCAGTCGCAGAGTTCCAAGGGCATCCGCATTCGCCGTATATTCCGGCGTTTCGAAGCTGACCTGAACATGACTTTGTGCAGCGAGATTGTAGACTTCGTCCGGTTTCACCTCCTGCATGAGCCGGATGAGATTGGTGGCGTCTGTCAGATCGCCATGATGGAGGTGAAAGCGCGTGTCACCATCGTGCGGGTCTTTATAGAGATGGTCCACTCGCGCGGTATTAAGCAATGAAGCCCGGCGTTTCACGCCATGAACAATATAGCCCTTTGCCAACAACAAGTCCGACAGATAAGCGCCATCTTGCCCAGTAACGCCAGTGATAAGCGCTGTTTTGGTCATTCATTACTCCATGAAAATGCGGGTATGCGCCACTCAGGCGCCGCGGCCGAAACCAGCAGGAAGGTCGTCGATTGTTCGAGCAAGGCCATCCCGAAGGCTGATGTTCGCCTTCCATCCCAGCCTTGCCAAGCGACTCCCATCCATCAATTTGCGCGGAGTGCCATCTGGCTTTGACGTATCGAACACAAGTTTTCCGCCAAAGCCGACAGTATCAGCGATCATCTGTGCAAGCTCGGCGATCGATATGTCAGTCCCTGAGCCGACATTAATCGGCCCGGCCTCGGAAAAATTTCGAAGCAAGAAAACCAGCGCATCGGCCAGATCGTCCGCATGCAAAAACTCTCGACGCGGATTTCCGGTGCCCCAGACGGTAATCGTATCGGCGCCCCCATCGCGGGCTATGATCGTCTTGCGAATCAGCGCTGGGATCACATGACTGGCCTCTGCGTCGTAATTGTCGCCAGGGCCGTACAGATTCGTCGGCATCGCCGAGATGAAATCCAGGCCATGCTGTTTGCGCAGAGCATCGCACAGCATGATCCCCGCGATCTTGGCAACGGCATACCATTGGTTTGTCGGCTCAAGTGGGCCAGTCAGCAGAGCGTCTTCAGATATCGGCTGTTGGGCAAGCCTCGGATAAATGCAGGATGAGCCGAGGAATAGCAGTTTGCGCACGCCTCGATCGGCTGACGCCTTGATTATGGAATTCTGGATAGCGAGATTATCGTAAAGGAAATCTGCCGGGAAGCGGTCGTTGGCGAGGATGCCGCCCACTTTCGCTGCCGCCAACACCACGACATCCGGCTTATTTTCTGAAAGCCAGGATTCTACGTCGGATTGCCGCCGCAGATCCAACTCTGCACGAGTTGCCGTTAGAATTGTTTCGACCGGTTCACTGCCAAGCCTTCGGACCACAGCGGATCCGACCATGCCACGGTGACCGGCTACCCATACGCGCGCACCAGCAAGGTCAAACGAGGGAGAATTCAACTTCGCATGCTCCAAGTGTGGCTCGATAGCTTATCCGACATGTCTGCCTCAAACAGTCTGCCTTGAACGGGCTGTTTGTCTTGCTTTTCCGCCGGGCATTGAGCCACGATCGAAACCAGTAAGGGTGGGTAGCATGTGCCTGTTGCCTTATGCTGTCCGGTTGGAAAAGGGAAGCCTGCGCATATGTTTCAGGCGAGAAGGGGAGGACTCCTCAGGATTGCGTACCAGGCGTGTGTCAAAGGGGGGACGTGAAATGCCGGGGTATAAACGGAGCTTCTGATTATGGCGGTGGAACTGCTGCATCCGCATGCCCGGGGTTACACCACTGAAAGGATTTGAAGTCGATAATGAGTATGAGAAATGAAGAAGAAATTCTCGTCATTCTACATGGCGGTCTCGGGAATCAAATGTTTCAACAATTTATGGGTGAGCTTCTGGGTAATCAGATGAACGCTCAAGTTTTTCTGGTTTCAGGGGTGTTGCATCGCTATTCGGCTTCTCATGTATTCGAGCTTGATCCGCTTCTTGGTGGCAAGTTACATCACCGGAATGGCGCGCTAGCCGGCGTTGCCCGGCTGCGCATCCCGAAATTTCTGGCCAAGGCAGGATTTGGTGAACGGGCATTGCATCTGGGGCGAACGACGATTCTCGATGGCTATTTCCAATCCACCACTTCTTATCAGGCCTTTCCTGAGCGGGATCGAGTTGCCCTGCTCGAAGAATGGGCCGAGCGTCTTAATCTGTCTGTCGATCCGGTACTCGACGGAGCGGTCGAGCATATCCGCCTGCGCGATTTTTTTAAGACGCGTGAAGCGGCGGAGGCCCACGCCCGCATGCGGGTTCAAATGGCAGGGCCAGGCCGCTTCATGACGGATGATGATTCTCTGCTGATTCCCCTTCTTGCAGAAGCGAGGCGCGCGGACGATCTGGTTCAGACGGATGGTTGGAGCGCTTGGGACGCTTTGCGCTATATGTCGCGGTTTTCTTCTGTTCGCACCAACGGCTCCACGCTCGCTCTTTGGGCGGCCTTGCTTCGAAGGCGCGAGCTGCATTCATCCTTGGCTGAGCAGATGGCGTTCTTCCGGGCAATGGCGCCATCACGCTGAACTCATTGGCTCCCATAGAATATTTCTGTCTCCTCTTTTTCGGGATTCAGGAATTCGTAGGATAGAGTTTGTGAAAGTGCCTGCTCAATTGAGACCGGGCGAAGAAAGCCGCTGGCGTCGACCTTGCTACTATAGACAGAGTCCGCACAAAATTTTTCGACCCGAATTCGGGAAAGGGGAAATTTCCGGTTCAGAATGCCGGCGAGCATATCCAGCAGGGATCCTGCCAGCAGGCCGCACCACCGCGGCAATCGAATGCCAACGCCGAGCCCCTTGCCAAGCTGAAGGCGAACCGAGGATATTAGCTCGTTCATCGTAAAATCCGGCTTGTCTACATAATTGAAGACATGTTTTCCTGCTGCAAGATTTGCGGATGACCATTCGAGAAACGCAGAAATGTTTTCAACATATGCAATAGATTTTCTGTTTAGACCGTTGCCGATCATCAAGAATTTCCCAGATGCGATTTGAGCTAAGAGATTATACACGTTCCCACGATTTTGTTCGCCAAATACAACTGTCGGACGCACTATGACTAATGTTCTATTTTTCGAATCCAAATCATGCCAAGATTGAAATATTTTTTCGGCCTCAAATTTTGTTTTTCCATAGTCATTGAATGGATTTATCTCACCATTTTCACCAGTTCCTATTGGCGCAAATCCATAAACTGCAACTGAGCTTGTAAATATAATTTTTCTGATATTTTTCTCTTCACATGCGGAGACAATATTTTTTGCCCCTTCAACATTGACATCATAATATAAAGAGTTCGGCTTGACATCGTCGCGATGTTCCGCGGCGAGATTGATAATTATTGAATCTTGCGGAATAGCAGATTTGATCTGCTCAGAATTTCTTACATCTGCGATAATAGTTTTTTGCGGAAAAGTTATACTTTTTTCCTTATCAATGATAATAAAATCTATTTTATCTTTTTCAAGTTTTTTTGCCAATCTGGTTCCGATAAATCCGGATCCTCCTATGAGGCAAATTGTTGTTGAGTTTTTCATAAATTCCATTTCAATCTTATTTATTGTTCATGCGCAGGTGGGGCTATTTTCGTTTGGAAAGAGCTTGAAGCGCATAGGGGATGAAACTGGAGCAGGCGGACGTCAGCCCGAAGGCATTGCGATGAACTTGGAATGTCCAAAGCGCACTTCGCAACTTGTTGCCCGACACATTGTGGCCATGCATGCGATAATGGGCGATTGGAGAAAGAACTGCAATTGAATCGGTGTGATGGAGAATTCGAATCCACATTTCATAATCTTCGTGGCCGATACTCTTTTGAAAAAACTTTCCGATGGCTGCACAACGATAGATGCCAGTTAGATTTCCAATATGATTATAACTTTTCATATTAGATAATGTTACATGTTTTGTCGCGTTCACGAGATTAAATGGCACCCCGTTTGTGTCCATGGTCTTATAGCTTCCATGGCAACAGTGGATTTTCTTCTCGTTCAGGAGTGATATTTGCTGGTCAAGCTTGCTGGGGCACCAGATATCATCGCTGTCTAGAAAGGCAATATATTCGCCGACTGCCGCGGCGATTGCTCGATTGCGTGCCTGAGCGGCGCCTTGGCGTGCTTGCGGGGCGCTCAGCAGGCGGATACGCGAATCCTGCTTCATCGCCGCCGCTATAATCGGGAGAGATTTGTCGGTGGAGCCGTCATCGGCAATCAGCAGTTCGAAATTGGAGTATGACTGTGCAGTCACGGATTCGATTGCTTCGGCCAGAAAGGCCGCACCATTCAGATTTGGCATGATGACTGATACCAGCCCCGGGGTGAATTCTCCGGCTGGTTCCCATTGAATATCGGCGTCAGGTGCGGGATTGCCTTTGATCATTTTGGTATTTTCCCTGATCTTTGAAGGCATTGCTCAATCACTGAGCGGAGTGCGCGGCGATAATGGGTGGTCCGGCTCGCGCGGAATGCCTCGATGGGATGGGCGAGGTTGGATGCGCTAGCGCCCCCCTCGTCCCGAATGGCGGAAAGCAGCGACTCTGCCATTCGGGATGCGGAGTTGCTGACGATCGGGCGTAACTGAAATCTTTCTCGACACAGTTTTCAACTGCAACAGATGTGCCGATTATTGTTGCACCGTTGGCGAGCGCTGTGAGCACGCGGTTTTTCGTTCCTGCGCCAACGGCCAATGGCACGGGCTGAATGATATGGCCCCGGAAGAGCTCCTCATACTGATCAATCCAAATCTGCCACTGTGCGGACAGCCCATTTGCGGCCAATCGCCGGTAAGCTGCTTCATAAGTGGCACCAACAAGCAGCAGATTTGTCGAACGAAGGAGGTCGGCCTTGCTGATCAGATGGTCAATCAACTCCTCGAACAAGCCGGTTGAGTACATATCACTCATCGCGCCAGCAAAGAGCACGGTGGGCCTTGATTGCGCCGCGACCGCTGCCTCGATTTCCGGGGCAGGGAGGAGCGAATGTGTCAAAAGCGGATGCGGAAGATAGGCTGTACGAGCGTTCTTGCCGCTCTGACGCGCAATCCAGCGCCTGTCGGCTTTTCCAACGACAAGGTAGCAGGCAAACGAACGGGAGATAAATCTGTCGACGTGGCTGAACCAGCGGGCCAGCAATCCGGCTCGCAGCCATGCCACTCCTTGTCCTTGTTTGGCGGCGCGCGTCCAAAGAAGCGACAGGCTGTCTGGGCCAAGGACAATGGTGCGACTGCGATCATTCGGGTGAATGTGGCGAATGGCAGTAGACGGATAGGCAAGCAGAAGATCCGCAGGGCGGCTTTCAGGTCGCTCTGGCAGCAGGAGCAGTTGCGCCATTCTCCGTTTCAGTTTGTTCGAAGGCAGACTAAAATGCCTCGCAGTGACGCAAAACTCCGGAATCTGCGCGAGATCGTGCATGATTTCGTACAGAAGGCCGGAAGGGCCACCTCGATTCAAAGGATCGGGTTGAATATCTGATACGATTTCAATACTGAATCTATTCAATATAGAATTCATATGTCCCAAACGTGAAATAGGATTTCATCAATATGTAGGAAAACACCGCAGCTATTCCGACAGGGAGCTTAGCGCGGAACAGCAGCCAGACTACAATCGGATCGGCCACCCGCAGCAAGACGATCATGCGACCGGCTATGTTCCTGTCGACGGCAGACAATCCTATGTAGAGGATGAAGGCGGCTGCTTCCAACCCAAAGAGCAGTGAGGTTTCAGCATTTCTTTCTCGAAATACCAGCCACATGGCGCCAGCCAGCAGGAGGGCGCGTTCAATGGCGATTATGGCATCACGTGCGCCCAACGACGTTTGGGCTGTCGCCGAAGTTCCGACATCGGTTTCTCCGATGCGAGGGAACAAGCCGGAAAGCCAATTGGCAATCGCGTAAGTCGCAACGGTTGCCAGAAGGATAAGCAATATCCAACCGAAAGGGCGCATCGATCTGAAAAGCCCGACGATCCGGCCTGACCATGCAAGGCCGAGGGCCGGGATGCCGCTGAAATGCATGGCTGCGCCAGACGTCACCACCAGCGTTCCCAGCAAGCGATGACGATTCTGGATCAGGCCCATGCCCAGCAAAAACAGCGATGAGGCCAGCGCCTGTCTGATTGCACCTAGAAACAAGACATAATGAGCAGAATAAAGAGACAGTGCTAAAACCAGAGGATTAACGCTTGGAAAACACAGCAATAATCCAATGAAGCTGATTGCTATTCCAATCCAGAGGCTGATCTCAATCAATTTGAAACCAATTGTCGATGATGCCAGATACGTCAGACGATCGAAGCCCGGCTCAAAATAGGTGCAACCCGGAGCCTGGCAGATAGATACATAGTGCCTATAGGTAGACCAGTCGCTGTAAGTTCCTTGATAGCCGACTAGCGGAATAATAAGTGCTAGTGGCAGAATCATTTGAATTGAAATTGGAACTCGGCGAAGAGATAGTATAGGAAAGGCTAATTGATATATGAAAAGTGGCCAGATGTAAGCGGAAATCATTTTCCGAACTCTTCCTGCTGCTTTTCATTTCTCCATTCTTCTCGCGCAAACAGGGCGAGTATTCCAAGAAAATGGCCGAAAACAAGCGCGCCAATCAGGATAAGAGGTCGATTGGGGGAGGTTGGTCTGTCAACGGTGGAAGCGGCGCTGAAAATATCGGCCGAATAAGGAAGATTCGAGGATGCCATCATGCGCGTACGAAGTTGTTGGGTTAGCAACTCCGTCAACGAATCTCGCTGCACTGCAAGTGTTTCGCGCGCGAGTTCGGTTTCCAGGAAGCGGACGTGATCGGCCGCCCGCACAAGGGCTCGCTCGCGGTTTAGTCTGTCGCTGTGATACGCCAGTCGTGAAATCAGGTTGCGCGCGAATTCCGGGTCCGCGTTTTCCATTGAAACCAGGACGATGCTGCTATCCTGAGAGACCACAACCTTGACGTTGGTGGTGATGAACTCCTGCACTCGACTGGCATCGGGCGCCCGCCAACTTTCGTTCGGACCAAGCAAAGAGCGTTTCAACCTCGAAAGAATTGTTTCGGGTGGGGGGAGCCAGCTTTTCGTGGTCTGGTTCCACTCCGCAGGAAACATGCGAGAGACGATTTCATGTTCGCCTGCCACTGCTGCGGCGGTTTCGCGAGATTTCAGGCCATCGAGAAACAGGCCGAAATCTGAATCCTGCCCGCTCAAGCCCAATGAAACACCCGCAAGCGAGGCAAGGCCGCCGAGGCGTCCGCTGACACCAGGATTTTGGCTGGCGATGGGAACGACTTTCAGAATCGTCGTGTATTTTGGTGTGGACAAAGCAAGATACAGGATAGCCAAAAGCAGCATCCCTATCACGAACGCAAGAAGAATGTGCCAGCCTGCGCTAAGCATGGCTGCAATCTTGCGAAAAGACCAATCGGTTGAACTGGGATTCGGGTGGACAAATTTCGCTTCATTCATTCTTGTGGGTCCATTAAAAATCCAATTAAACTATATAAGTCATGTTTTGCTGGGTTGTCTCATCTTATATTTGTATTTTCCGCCAGGGCTTAAGAACGATAGCGAAGCTAAGCAATGATAGGATTTCTGCGCCCAGCAAAAATGGGTCACCGACAGGCCGCCCCTGGCGCGCGACCCACGCGTAACAGGCGGCCAATGCCAGTTGATTGACAACGATGACATTCATTTTGCGCTCCACAAATGCATACATACACGCGTAAAGCGACATCAGCTTGATCAATCCCCAGATTGCGATGTAGCTGGATAGGAATCCAATGAACGTCAGGCAGATCACGCCCGCCACGATGACGGAAAAACTCCGCTTGTCGAAGTGACCATATGCCAACAGTCGTTGGGCGGCAATCGCCTGAAACAGCAGGATGAGATCGACCGCCCGCATTGCATAGAAGTTGTGCGGATCCTGCCCGAAGGCACCGTAAAGCGATATGTAGGCAAAGGTGGCGATGGCCGACGTGAGGCACATAAGGCCCAGCATGCGGAGCCCGTGGAACGGCCATGTGTGAAGGGAAAATGCCTTGCGCGAACTCGCCAGGGCTTGCCGAAACGGCGAGGCGTGGCGAAAACAATGAGCCGCGTACTGGCTGGCCAGAAAATGCAGGAGCGCGTAGAGCGGCAGAACGATCAGGCCGATCTGCGAGCGGTGAAATAACAGCGTTGCGGACAGGATTGCGATGTAGAGAGCAGATTTGGTGCGGGAGAGGCGCGCCCTTTCCAATCCGCTCTGTGAGCGCTGGATCGCGAGGTCGAGTGGCGCAATGCCTGATCGCAGGCCATCGAACAGCAGAACCGCTTGGGCCAAACGCAAGTCTATTGGATACACCAGCAACGTCAGCAGGAAGCCGGCGGCCACCGAGGTGGATTTGGCGAGCAGGAACTGGGCTTCGCTGCTCCATAGTCCGGCTCGCAATCGGTCAGTCAGCTTGCGCATGACATGGTTCCTGACAGACTAGGGAGCCGCTCTCGCGACTATGAAATAGCTGGGAGATCGTATGACACGAACGCCGCCAAGGATGTTTGCGACTGTTCCGACGGCTTTCGTCATCAGATACCTTGCATAGCTGATGAGGAAACCTGGGCGAAATGGAGGACGAAACGGGCGCGCTTCCACATCGCTCCAGCCAGCTAACCGGAATGCTTGCAGCAGACCTTCGGATGTGAGTGGTGATCGATGAGTCGCATCCGAATAAAAGGAGGGAACTCCTCCCAGTGGGCAGGCAATATTTGGCATCTCCACCAGAAAAATGCCGCCAACAGCCAGCTTATTCCGAAGCACCGAGAGCAATCGGATCAAATCTGGCGAAGGAAAATGCTCTAGCACATGAGTTGCAACAGAAAGGTCGATCGAAAAATCCGGCACGCTGGCCAATTCATGGATGACGTCATGAGTTAAATGCGAATTGATTCCAAATCGATTCTGTATATGATCAACGACTCCTTTGTCATTGTCATAGATAAGAAAATTCTGAAATCCACTGTTTCTGGCAATTTCAATCATTGTGCCAGAACCGGGTCCGATCTCCAAAAATGTCGATCTCTTGGCGGTTTCATCGATGTACTTGGAATAATTTGAAATCCGAAGGGCCCTGCCGCGATCCGTATGTTCTGATTTGATTTTTACGTCAAAATAGGTTGATCCGGTCTTTGGGCTGGAGAGTGTCATTTGGCGAAGGGCCTCGATAAATTGGGTGGACGGTGAATGGTAGCCCATTTGAGCCATCACCTTGGCATTGGGAAGGTCGACTCGACCGCTAGAGAGACGTCGGTTCGTGAAAGGTCAAGCCCTCCGCAACTGGCAGGCGGGGGGGGGCAAAACACGCCCCCCCCGGGGGGGTTACCCCGCCATGAACTTCCGGTAGCAGGGCGTCGTCAGGAAGTCGGGCAAGTCGCGGGCCATCACCAGATCCGACAGGATGGTGGCGGCTTCCTTGTACTTGCCGGCTTCGAAGAAATTGTCGCCGACGTCGCCTTTCCAGACCTTTAGCTGGGTTTTGATTTCCTCGTTGATGAGGGCGCCTGTCACCTTGGTGCCGTCGTCCAGGCTGACGCCGTGGTGGCGCCATTGCCAGAGTTGGGCGCGGCTGATTTCGGCTGTGGCGGCGTCTTCCATCATGTTGTGCAGCGGCACTGCGCCCAGCCCGCGCAGCCATGCGGCGATGTAGCCGATGGCTACGTTCACGTTCATCGCGAGGCCTGCGGCGGTTTTCGGGCCGGCGTTGGGGGTGGTCAGTTCCTCAGCGGTGACGCTGCCTTCGGGCGATTTCGTCAGCTGGTTCGGCCCCGGCATCAGCCGGTCGAACACTTCCTTCGCGACCGACACCAGGCCGGGGTGGGCGACCCATGTGCCGTCGTGGCCGAGGTTGGCTTCGCGTTCCTTGTCGGCCTTCACGGCTGCGAAGGCGGCCTGATTCTTGGCTTCGTCATCCTTCACCGGGATGAAGGCGGACATGCCGCCCATCGCGTGCGCGCCGCGCTTGTGGCAGGTGCGCACCACATGGGCGGCGTATTTCGCCATGAAGGGCACTGTCATGTTCACGGCCGCGCGATCCGGCAGAATCTTGCTGGGATCGTAGGACAGGCTCTTGATATAGCTGAAGATATAGTCCCACCGGCCGCAGTTCAGCGCGACGATATGATCGCGCAGTTCGAACAGGATTTCATCCGCCATGAACGCGCCGGGCAGGGTTTCAATCAGCACGGTGGATTTGATGGTTCCCAGCGGCAGGCCGAGGATGGATTGCGCGGTGACGAAGATGTTGTTCCACAGCCGCGCTTCCAGATAATGTTCCATCTTCGGCAGGTAGAAATAGGGGCCGGTGCCGCGCGCCAGCAGGGCGCGGGCGTTGTGGAAGAAATAGAGCGCGAAATCGACGATTGCGCCGGACACTTCCTCTCCATCCACCTCGATATGCGTTTCCGGCAGGTGCCAGCCGCGCGGGCGGCAGATCAGCACGGCGGTTTCGGCGTTCAGTTTGTAGGACTTGCCCTTGTCCTCAAGGGTGATGGTGCCTGCGGCGGCGTCCTTCAGGTTGATCTGCCCGTCCACGATGTTGTGCCATGTGGGCGATGTCGCGTCCTCCAGGCAGGCCATATAGCATTTCGCGCCGGAATTCAGCGCGTTGATCACCATCTTGCGGTCGCAGGGGCCGGTGATTTCCACCCGCCGGTCCTGCAGATCGGCGGGCGTGCCGCTGATCTTCCAGTTGCCGTCGCGCACGGAGGAGGTTTCCGGTGCAAAATCAATGGCGTTGCCTTCGGCCCACCAGCGTTTGCGATCCTCGCGCGCGCGCAGCAGTGACTGGCGCGTGGGATCATACATGCGGTGCAGCTGGGCGATGAAGACGAGCGCGGGTTCGGTCAGGATCGTTTCATAACCGGGCTTCATTTCGCCCTTGATCTCGATTCCGGTCATCATGATGCGCTGTCTCCTGTGCTTATTCTGTTGAAACTATAGGGCGTCAGGCCGCGGTTGACGCGGTCGATCTGCAAATCGGCCCCGGTGGGCGGGGCGGAGCGCTGGCGGCAATCGGGCCGGGTGCAGGCCGTGCAGCCGGGGCCGATGGGCGCGGCCGGATGGCTGTTGAGGTCGATCCCGTTGGCATAAACCAGCCCGCGCGCATGATCGAGCGCGCAGGCCAGCGCGATGGCGAAGCGCGGCCGTTCCGCGCCCCATGGCGTGATCTGCGGGCGGACGGTGCGGGCGATGCTGAACAGCCGCTCGCCGCCCTCCACCTCTGCGATCTGGGTGAGGATGCGGCCGGGCTGTTCGAAGGCTTCGTGCAGCACCCACAGCGGGCATTGGCCGCCGTCTGCGGCGAAGGGCAGGCGGCCTGCGGCGAAGCGCTTGGAAATCTGCCCGGCCCTGTCTGTGCGGAGCAGCATGAAGGGGATGCCGCGCATGCCGGGCCGTTGCAGTGTGGTGAGCCGGTGGGCGACCTGTTCGAATCCGGCGGAGAAGCGGGCCTGCAGCAGTTCCATGTCATAGCCGGACGATTCGGCGGCGGCGTGGAAACGGGCGTAGGGCATCATCAGCGCGGCCGCCCAATAGCTGGCGAGATTGGCGGCGAGCAGTTGCCCGGCGACGGGAACGGCCTGAAGCTGTGGGGCGGCGGTGGCGATTTCCGCTTCGATTTCCGCTTTTGCCTCCAGTTGGGCCAGTTGCACGCACAGCTGGAACAGCCGTGAGGCGCTGTCGAGCACTTCGGAGAGCAGAATCTGCCGGTTGTGGTGATCGTGCCGCCGCAGCTTGTCTGGCATCACGTCCCACGGCAGCACCCGGACGCTGAGGCCGTGGCGCGTGCGCAGCCGTTCCTGCACCGCGGCATCCAGCGGCAGGCCGGACAGGCGCAGTTCGTCTGCAAGCGCTTCGGCGTGGCTGTCCAGATCGGCAAAATGGTTGCCGCGATCCAGCAGATGCGCGCGGACCAGTGCGAGCGGGGAGGGCGGGGCAGCGGCCGTCCCCGGCGCGTCGCCCGTTTCGGCGAGGCGGAGCAGGGCAGCGGCGATATCCGGAAATTGTTCGGCGAATTCGCGCACGTCCGTGCGGCTGACGGGCGCGCCCGCCTTGGCCAGCGCTGCGGCGATGTCCTCTGCGCGGCGGTCGCTGTCTGCCGAGGTGAACTGGCGGACATCGACTTCATAGGTTTCGGCCAGCTTCAGCAACACCTTGGCGGAGAGCGGGCGCTGATTATGTTCCAGCAGGTTGAGGTAGGAGACCGACAGGCCCAGATCGGCGGCCATGCGGCTTTGCGTGAGGCCCATCCCCATGCGCAGGCGACGCACCCGGGGCCCGGCGAACAGCTTTCGCTCCATCGCGTCCGGGATTGTCAAAATATTCACAGTTTTGCGATATTCCTGTTCAATGTTTGACAGCGTTGGTGGAATTTTGACCCGCTGTTTCGCGCGTTTCCCTGACTGAAGCGCCGGTTCCGGTCAAGCCATGGTGGATTTGGTCTGCCGAATTGTGAAACATAAGTGAAAATTGTTGACGAGATGGGCGATTCTTCTGGCTGAAAACGGCTCGTCTTGCTCGCGAAACCTTCCGTCTCTACGAATGGGGCATGTTCCATTTTCAGCCTGATCCGGTTCCGCCGCTGTTGTCCCGTCTGTGGCTTGTGGGGTGTGGGGCGATGGGCGGGGCGCTGCTGAGCCGCTGGCTGGAGTCCGGCTTGCCGGGCGAGGGGGTGACGGTGATCGATCCGGCCCCGCGCGGGCTGCCGGAGCCGTTCGCCGGGCGGGTGGTTGCCAATGCCGCCGAAGCGGGCGACGCGCCCAGCCTCGTGGTGCTGGGTATCAAGCCGCAGATGCTGGGCGCGATCGGCCCCGGTGTGGCGGCGGTGGCCGGGGCGGCGCCTGTGCTTTCCATGATGGCCGGGGTGCGGATCGCGGCGTTGCAGGCGCTGTTTGCCGGGCCGGTGCTCCGCATGATGCCGAACACGCCCGCGCAGATCGGGCAGGGGGTGACGGCGCTGTTCAGCGAGCGCGCTGATCCTGTGGCGCGTGCTGGCGTGGAGTGGCTGGCGAACGCAGCCGGAAGCTTGCTGTGGCTAGAGGAAGAGGCGCAGTTCGATGCGGTGACGGCGCTGTCCGGCTCCGGCCCGGCCTATCTGTTCCGCTTCATCGAGGCGCTGGCGAGCGCGGCCGAGGCCGTGGGGCTTCCCGCTGCGATGGCCCGGCAGCTGGCGCTGGACACTGTGACGGGGTCGGCGGCGCTTGCGGCGCAATCCGATCTGTCTCCGGCAGCGTTGCGGGAGCAGGTGACCAGCCCGAATGGCACCACGGCAGCCGGGTTGCAGCAGCTGGATGGAGATGGGCTGCTGACGAGCCTGATGCGCGCCACCGTTCGGGCGGCAACGGAACGCTCCCGGCAGATGGCGGAGGCGGCCGAGGCTGTGCCGCCGAAGACGGGGGTGGCGTTGTGAGCGAGGCGAAGATGCCGTTGCTGGACGCGTGGCTGGCAGTGATCGGCGAGGCCGGGTGGCGCAAGGCGTCTGCCGAGGATGTCGTCGCGCGCGCCGGGCTTGCGGTAGACAAAGCGCGGCGGGTGGGCGGAGACCGGATCGACGCGCTGGCGGCGTTTCAGGACAGGATCGCCGCCGAGGCTGCGGCTGGCGCGGCGGAAGCGGTTGGCAGCGTGCGCGACCGGCTGTTCGACGGATTGATGCGCGGCTTCGACGCGATGCAGGCGCATCGCCCGGCGGTGCTGGCGATCTGGAAAAGCCGCGATCCGGGTGTCGCCTTGCTGCTGGGCAGCCGGGCCGGGCTGCATGTGCGCCGTCTGGCGCAGGCGGCGGGAATTGATGTGGAGGGCGTGCGCGGGCGGTTGCGTGTGGCGGCACTGGGGGCGCTCTGCCTGCAGGCCGCGCGGGGCTGGCTGGCGGACGACAGCGCCGATATGTCTGCGACCATGGCCGAACTGGACCGACTGCTGGAGCGGGCGGAAAAGGCGGAACTGGAAGGGGTGAGCCCGGACTTGATCGGCCTGCCGGGGCTGACGTCGCTGCTCAACCGGCTGCCGTTTGCCCGCTTGACTGACCGCCTGCGCGGGAGCGGCGATCCAGTTCCTCCACCATCGCCCGATCTTCCGGCGGAATAAGTCCGGCGAGCACGGCCCAGAAGCCGCTGACGGCCTGTTGCCCGGCCTGACCATAGGCACCGGCCATCCGTTCCTTCAGCGCCTCGAAAAGCTGGGCTTCCAGCTTGACCCCTGCGGGGGTGAGGGACAGCAGGCGTTGCCGCCTGTCATGCGTGCCCACGGCCTGCGCGACGAGGCCGTCCGCCACCAGATCGGCCAACACGCGCGAGAGCGACTGTTTGGTGATGGCGAGCAGGCGCAGCAGATCGGAGACGGCAAGCCCCGGCTGGCGCGAGATGAAATAGAGCGCACGGTGGTGCGCCCGGCCCAGCCCGCGCTCGGCGAGGATAGCATCTGCGCCGCGAATCATGCTGGCATAGCCGAAATAGAGCAGCTCGATGCCGCGGCGGATCTCCGGCTCGCGCAGGAACAGCGGCGACGCGCGCGAATTGCCGAGCGAAGGGGGCGATATATCAGCCATGTTGCCCGGTTTTTGCCTGTGGGCTCGGTTCAGCGCAAGCAGGTTGCATGGGTCGGGTAACGCCGCTTGTCATGCGACATTGCAGCGGTGGCATTCCGGCAACGGTTCGGCTTGAATATGCCCCGATATGCACATGTCTATGTTGCACTGCGGTGTGACTGTGGTTAACTGACGAACAGGCTGTAATTGCTGTTGGAAACTGTTCGGCGTTTTTCTGGCGCATGTTCATTGGCAGTTTCAGCATCGCGACTGTTGTTTGGGTATTGCCGGACGGGGGCTTTGTTGCAGTCAAGGGTTAAAGGGTAACACCCGATACTCATGTATCAGGGGTTCGAGCTTGAAGTGAGGACGGCGCTTGGCGGGTGATGCGGCACAAGGCAGGTTGAAGCTGCCGGGGAGACTCGCGGGCAGGAGGGGCGTTGGTGCTTTCGCCTTGTTCCTACTTTGCCTTTCGATGTTTTTCTTGATGCCGATGTTCCAGGGGCTTGGCCTCGCTGCCGAGCAGCCCGGAATGGAAAAAAGCGGCGCTGCGAGCGAGGCGGACCGGGTTGCCGCTCAAGAGGTTGCGGATCTGACACGACAGCCATGATGTCGGGATATGACAAGACGCGGGCCTCGGGTTTTGGAACCTGCGATTGACCGGGCTCGCCGGGCTTCATAAACCGCGCGGAAATCTCAGGAGCTTTTCTCTGGTGCGAGTTTCGTTCCAAATTCTGCTGTCGGTCTCTCTGCTGCTCCCCTCTGGTCTCATTGCCCAGAAGGCCGTTGCGCAATCGTTGGACCCCAGCCTCCTGCGCAATCTGCAGACCCAGCTTGGGGCGAGCGAGTTGCCGCAGGCAGATTCGGGTGTTCAGCAGCCCCTCTCGACCGGAGAGGTTTCGCTGCCGGGCAGCCGCATCGACACGCTGGAAGAGCAGGAGGTTCGCCGGGCCGAGGCGCGTCGCCAACTGCGCGACATCTACATGCCATCCGAAGTCGAGCAGGATTATCGGCGGCGGCTGGGCGACAAGCAGTTGCGCCAGTTCGGTTATGATTTCTTCCAGTCGGCACCGCCGCCGACCGGCACGCGTGCCGGGGCGATCAGCGACGAATATGTGCTGGGCATCGGCGACCAGATTCAGGTGAGTTTCCGGGGCGCGACGAATCGCACGCAGACGGTGCGGGTCGATCGTGACGGCAAGATCGTGGTTGGAGACCTGCGGCCGATTCCGGCTGCGGGGCGCTCGCTTGGCAGCGTTCGCAACGATCTGGCGGCGGAAACCAAGCGGACCCTGCTGGCGACGGACGTTTATGTGTCGGTGGGCGAAGTCCGCGCTGTCAGCGTGTTTGTTGGTGGCGAGGTGGAGCGGCCGGGCCAGTATAGCCTGACATCCTTGTCGGACGTCGGCACGGCGCTGGCGCAGGCGGGGGGCATCCGCCGCTCGGGGTCGCTGCGGCAGGTGCGGATCGTGCGGGCCGGTGGCGGCACGGTGAGCGTGGACCTTTATGGCCTGCTGGGGATCGGCGCGCCGCCCAGCGTGCGGCTGCAGGACGGCGACAAGGTGATCGTGCCCGTGATCGGGCCGACGATCGCCGTGACGGGGGCAGTCGCCCGCCCCGGCATTTACGAGCTTCGCGGTTCCTCGTCGGTGGGTTCGGTTGTGGGCTTTGCGGGCGGGGCGATCCGGCAGCGGGGTGCGCAGGTGGTGATCAGCCGCATCGGGCCGGACGGCACGGAAAGCTTCATCAAGGCCGCAGGGACCGGGGCCACGGTGCTGGCGGGCGATTCCGTGCAGGTGCTGGCCGGGTCGGCTGGCGGCGCGGTCGGGCGGGTGCAGCTGCAGGGCTTTGTAGACAATGCCGGCGCGCGGCCGCTGGTGGCGGCAGGCACGGTGGCCGAACTGGTCGGCTCGCCGTCGGACCTTCGCAGCGACACCTACCAGCTTGGCGCGATTCTGGTGCGGCGCGATCCCTCCAGCGGGGCCCGGCTGTTCCAGATGGTGAACCTCGCGCGCGAGCTGAGGGAGCGCAACTCCACCCCGCTGCAGAGCGAGGACCAGCTGTTCGTCTTTTCGCGGGCGGATATCGCTTTCATGAACAGCGTGGCTGTGCGTCAGGTGGTGCTGGGCCAGCCCAATCCCATGCCGCAATGCAAGGCGCTCGACCGGTTGGCGACCTTGGTGAAAGACACTGAAGCCGCGCGCTTCAATGCCGTTACCCGTTCAGGACTTGTCGTGATCTCGAACGAGGGAGCTAAGCTTGGCGCAGTCGGTACGGCTCTTGGGCAGACGAGCCGCCGGACCACGGACATGGCTGTCGCCGGGACGCAAACCCGTCGGGCAGAGGAAGACAAGATTCCGGAATGCCCCAAGGTGTTCGAGGATGAGCCTGAGTTGCTGCCCGTGCTGATCGAGCACAGCATCAGCATCGGCGGTTCGGTGCGGCGGCCGGGTGCTTATCCCGTGGGTGAACTGGCCTCTGCGCGCGATCTGTCTCTGGTGGCAGACGGCCTGCTGGTCGGCTCGCGCGATCTGGTGCTGGATATCAACCGCAGCGTCGGCGGGCCGACCGAGCGGGTGCAGATCGACGGGAGCGGTTCCATGATGTCGCTCACGACGCTGGCACCCGGCGATGACATCCGCTTCAACGCCCAGCAGGGCGCGTTTGAGGGGTCGGGCGTGTTGCTGTCTGGCGAGGTGGCGCGGCCGGGGCTTTATTCCATCCGCAAGGGGGAGAAGCTGTCGGAACTGCTGCAGCGCGCGGGTGGGCTGACGAACTATGGCTATGCCTATGGTGCCATCTTTACCCGCCGCAGCGTGAAGGAAGCGCAGGAAGAAGGCTTCCGCCGGACGGCGCGCGAACTGAACAACAGCCTGCTGGCGATTGCCGCGCGCTCCAGCTCGTCGAGCGGAGACGGTCTGGCCGGGGCGGCCGCGCTGATCCAGACTCTGGGAACCACCGAAGCTCCCGGCCGGATGGTGGTAGAGGCCGACCCGCGCGTTCTGGAGCTGCGGCCGGATCTGGATACGATCATGGAGCCGGGCGACAGCATCTTCATTCCGAAGCGGCCGAACTATGTGCTGGCGCTGGGCGACGTGAACAATCCGGGCGCGCTGCAGTTCGTGGAGGGCAAGTCCGCGCAGAATTACCTGCGCGAGGCGGGCGGCATGCAGCGCACCGCGGATGACAATCGCGCCTTCATGGTGCTGCCCAACGGCATGGCGCAACCCATTCGTGCCAGCGGGCGCGGCGGCGGCACGCCGCCTCCGGGCACGACGATCATCGTGCCGAAGAATATCGATCCCCTCTATCGCCTGTCGGTGTTCAGGGACGTGACGACGATCATCGCCCAGCTTGCGACCTCCGTTGCGACTGTGGCCGTGCTGGCGACCAACTGATGATCGCCAATCTCGCATTTGCCCTTTCCGGCGCGCTGATCGCGCTGCTGGTTTCGCTGTGGGCGGTGCCGATCGGCACGCGTCTGGGCCTGCTGGATTTCCCGGACCCGGCCGGTGGACGGAAACTGCATGCCAAGGTTACGCCGTTGGTGGGTGGATTGGCGCTGGTGCTGGCTGCTGCTGCTGCCGTCGTCGCGATGTTGCTGTTGTTCCCGACTATTCCTCGTCGCGTGTTGTTGTGGTTTCTTGTCACCGTGACGGGGCTGTTTCTGGTCGGCGCGATGGATGATCGCATGGGGCTGACGGCGCGGACACGCCTTGCAGTTGCCTCGATGTTTCTGCTGGCGGCGATTGCGCAGGTGCCGGATTTCGCCGTTTCATTCCTGTTGTTCGCCGGTCAGGAGGATTTGTTCCTGTTACCCGGCCTGTTGGGGCTGGGCTTCTCGCTGCTGTGCTTTGTGGGCCTGCTGAACGCCGTGAACATGGCGGACGGGAAGAATGGGCTGGTGATCGGTCAGGCGCTGATCTGGTCAGCAATCCTGATGCTGCGGCTGCCCGCGCATATGTTGCCGCTGATGGCGGCGATCGCGGGCGCGCTGGCCGTGCTGTTTGTGTTCAACATGAAGGGCCGGCTCTTTCTGGGCGACAATGGCAGTTATGGCCTGTCGGCGATGTTCGGGCTGCTGGCGATCTATGCGTGGAACCATGGCTTTGCCGACATCCATGTGGACGACATCGCGCTGATCTTCGCGGTTCCGGTGTTCGATACGCTGCGGCTGATCGTGTTCCGCCTGTGGCAGGGCAAGAGCCCGTTCACGCCGGGGCGGGACCATTTGCACCATTATCTCTACGCCCGTTGGGGCTGGCCGCGGCCTTTGGCGTGGGTGTTGCTGCTGGTGGCGGTGCCCAATCTGCTGGCCATTGCGTTCCCGGGCACGGGGCTGGTGTGGCTGATCGTAACATTCGTCGCCTATTTCGGCCTGCTGTGGGCGGCAACGGCTTCGCCGCGCGCACGGACGGCCTGAACCTGCAATTCGGGGCTTGAAGCGCCCCGATGTTCCAGCTATCAGCGCGCCTCCGGACGCACCGGCCCCCGGCTCAGGCTTGGGTGGCGCAGCGCCGGACAGCCGGAATTGGGGTGTAGCCAAGCGGTAAGGCAGCGGTTTTTGGTACCGCCATTCCCAGGTTCGAATCCTGGCACCCCAGCCACCGGCCCGGCTTCAAACATTCATCGGACATCGCTATATCAGCGCCATGAATCGGCGGCGAAGCGATGCGAACGGGCAGAATTGGCCCACCTCCTTCGATGTGGCCTGTGCAGCCGGCGTGTCTCAGCCCACGGTTTCCCGCGCGTTGCGCGATGATCCGTCCGTCAGCGCGGAAACGCGGGAGCGGGTGCAGGCGGCCGCCCGCGCGCTGAATTACCGGATCGACAGCCGGGCGGCGCGGCTGCGCAGCGGCTCCACGGGCACGCTGGCGGTGGTGATCCTGACGCAGCCGGGGCAGGCGCGGGCGCGGGTGAATCCCTTCTATTTTGCGCTGCTGGGGGCCATCGGCGCGGCGGCGTCTGACAGGGGGTTTCACCTGTTGTTGTCGTTTCAGGACAGCGCGGCCAATTTCCGCAGCGATTATGAGCAATCGCATGAGGCTGACGGGCTGATCGTGATCGGCAGCGCGGCGCATGCGGCAGGGTGGGATCATTTCAACGCGGCGCACCGGCAGGGCGCACATGTGGTGGCATGGGGTGCCCCGGAAGATAGTTTGCCCACCATTCGTTGCGACAATGCGGAGGGCGGGCGGCTTGCGGTGGCGCATCTGGCGGCCAGCGGGCGGCGGCGTATCGCCTTCGTGGGGCCGGGCTGGGATGGCCATGTCGCCTTCCGGCTGCGGCGCGATGGTTATCTGGCGGCCGTGGCGGAAGCCGGCATCCAGCCCCTTGAAAGCCGGGCCATCAGCAATGGCAGCCGGGAAGAGCAGGGCGAGGCCGCCGTGCGCGGGCTGCTGGCGCAGGATGCGCAGTTCGATTCGGTGTTTGCCGCATCCGATCTGCTGGCGCTGGGGGCGATGAAGGCGCTGCGGGATGCCGGGCGCTCCATTCCGGACGATGTGGCCGTCGTCGGCTTTGACGGCATCCTGTCTGCGCTTCACAGCACGCCCGCGCTTTCCAGCGTGGAGCAGGACAGCGAACTGGCCGGGCGACTGCTGGTCGACGCCCTGTTGGACCGGATCGCGGGGCGTGAACCGGCGCCGACGCCCATTCCGATGCGGCTCGTGGTGCGGGAAAGCTGCGGCTTGCGCTGACGGCGTTGACCGGGGCGGTTTCGCACCGCAATGTCCGCCGCGCATGACAACAGCCCCCACGTTCGCGGACATCCGCATCGCCGAGACGCGGATTGCCCCGCATGTCCACCGCACCCCCATCCTGACGAGCCGGGTGATCGACGAGATCGCGGGATGCCGCATTCTGTTCAAATGCGAGAATTTGCAGCGAACCGGCGCGTTCAAGGCGCGTGGCGCGTTCAATGCGGTGTTGGCGCTGTCGGCGGAGGAGGCCGCGTGCGGCGTGGTGACGCACAGCAGCGGCAACCATGCCGCAGCGCTGGCGCTGGCGGCGCGGGAGCGGGGGATCGACGCGCATATCGTGATGCCGAACACGGCACCTGCGCCGAAGAAGGCGGCGGTGGCGGCCTATGGCGGGCGTATCGTGGAGTGCGAGCCGACTCTGGTGGCCCGGCTGGCGGCGGCCGAGGCCATTGTGGCGGAAACGGGCGCAACGCTGATCCCGCCGTTCGACAACCGTCTGGTGGCGGCGGGGCAGGGGACGGCGGTGCTGGAACTGATCGCCGACGCCACCGAGCAACTGGGGGCGATCACCTGCCCGGTGGGCGGCGGCGGGCTGCTGGCGGGCACGCTGGTGGCGGCGGCCGAACTGTTGCCGGGCGTGCCGGTGATCGGGGCGGAACCGGCCATGGCGGATGACGCCGCGCGCGGCTTCCACAGCGGGCGGATCCAACCGCAGCGTCTGCCCGTCGCCACCATCGCCGACGGGCTGACGACATCGATGAGCGACATGACCTTCGGGGTGATGCGCGAGTTGGCCCATGATGTGGTGACGGCTTCTGAAGCGGCGATCGTGGAGGCGATGCGGCTGATCTGGGCGCGCATGAAGATCATCGTCGAGCCGAGCAGCGCGGTGCCGCTGGCGGCGATTCTGGAAGGGGCGTGGAAGCCCGGCCAGAAAGCGGTGGGGATGATCCTGACGGGCGGCAATGTCGATCTGGACCGGTTGCCGTGGAACCGCTGAGCGATTTTCTGGCGAAGCTCAGCGTGCCGCGCACGCCTGCGCTGGTGGTGCGCCGCGCTGCGCTGGAGGCCAATCTGGCGGCGATGCAGGCGGCGTGCGATGCCGCCGGGGTGAAACTGCGGCCGCATGGCAAGATGGCGAAATGCAGCCGCCTGTCTCTGCGGCAGCAGGAACTGGGTGCGGTGGGCGTCTGCTGCCAGACGGTGGGCGAGGCCGAGGCCTATGCCGCAGCCGGGGTGAGCGATCTGCTGATCTCCGCCCCGGTGCCGCCATGGGGCTGGCCGGTGCTGGCGCAACTGGCCGGGCAGGGCGTCCGCGTATCTGCCGTGGTGGACAGCGAGGCGCAGATCGCGCTTGCCCCGCCGGGGATCAGCCTGCTGGTGGATGTGGATGGCGGGCAACACCGCAGCGGCGCGCGCTTCGAGGATGTGCCCGCGCTGGTCCGCGCGGTGCTGGATGTGGGGCATCATTGGGGTGGGCTGCAATGTTATGTGGGCACTCTGCAGGCCGATCCGGGGCGCGGGCCTGCCCATGCGGCGCTGATGGCGCGGCTGCGGGCGCTGGTGGAGGCGTTGCGAGCGGACGGGATGGACCCGGCCTCTGTCACCGGTGGCGGCACCGGGACTGCACCGCTGGATCTGGCGGCAGGCGTGTTCACGGAGATTCAGGCGGGGTCCTATGCGCTGATGGATGTCGCCTATGGCAAGGCGGGCGCGACCTATGAAACCGCACTGCTGCTGGCGGCCAGCGTGGTGTCCGCCCAATGGAAAAGCCATGTGACCATCGATTCCGGGCTGAAGGCGCTCTCTGCGGACGGGCCGCCCGCGCGGATATTGGCCGGAGCCCCCGAAGGCTCCCGCTTCTTCTTTCAGGGCGACGAGCATGGCGGGTTGCTGCATCCGGCTGCGGCGGAGGCCATGAAGGCACAAGGACTGGCGGCGGTGGAAGTGCTGGAAGCGGACCCCGCCTTTGCCCGGCCCGACTGGCCCGCGGACGGCAGCCTTGTGTGGCTGCAGCCCGGCCATGTCGATCCCACGGTGAACCTGCACGACGCCCTGTGGATCGCCGACGAGGATGGCGCGCTGGAGCGTTGGGCGGTGGATGCGCGAAGGACGACGCCTTGGCTCGACTGACGCGGCAGGAGGCGGCATGGTCGCTGACGGAGGCTGCGAACGAGCCCTATTTCAACCTTGTGCAACGCTATGTGTTCGCGCCCTATTTCGCGGGCACACTGGCCACGAGTCAGGCACAGGGCGCGAGCATCTGGGGCTATGCGTTGGGCCTGTCCGGCCTCGCCATCGCCATTCTGGCACCTGTGCTGGGGTCGATCGCCGATTCCGGTGCGCGGTTGAAGCCGTGGCTGGCGGGCGCGGGGGCGCTGGCCTTTGCGGCTTCGCTGGCGCTGTGGTTCGCCGCTCCGGGCACGGCGCTGATCCCCGTCGCCTTCACCGTGATACTGGGGATGGTGGCGGTGGAGCTGATGACGCAATTTTCCAACGCCTTTCTGCCCGTTGCGGCCCGTCCGGCGCAGATGGGGCTGCTATCCGGCCTGTCGTTCGGGATCAGCCAGATTGCGGGGATGGTGGTGTTGCTGATTGTGCTGGCGCTGGCCTCTGCCACGCCGGGCTGGCTTGCAGCCGTGCCGCACGGGGTGGACAGGATCGCCGGGCCGATCGCGGCGGTATCTGTGCTGCTGTTCCTCTCCCCGTTCCTGATCGTCGCGCGGGATCGGGTGGCGACGCAGCGGCCTTCGGTGCGGCAGGGGCTGGATGATCTGAAGGCGACGCTGCGCGAGGCGTGGGCGGATCGCAACATGCGGCTGTTCCTGATCGCGCGCATGGTGTCCGCCGATGGGATGGCAATCATCTTCGGTTTTGGCGCGGTGCTGGCGGCCGCCATGTTCGGCTGGAAGGCCGATACGCTGGCACGCTTCGGGCTGGTGATCACCAGCTTCGGGGTGATCGGCGGCTTTTCCGGCGGTTTCATCGATGGCCGGATCGGATCGAAGAAGCTGACCCTGCTGGGGCTGGCGCTGATGGCCTTCGGGGCAGCCTCTGTGATGTTGACGGACGGCAGCCGCCTGTTCGGCATCGAAACCGGCGTGCCGCTGGGCGCGCCCCTTTCGACCCCGCAGGAATGGGGCGTGATGGTGGGCGGGGCGTTCATCGCCGCCGGGGCCGCCTTTTCCATCGCCGGAATGCGCACGATGATGGCGATGCTGGCCCCGCCCGCGAACGTGGCGGCCTATTTCGGCCTGTTCGCCTTCGTGGGGAAGGCCACCGCCTTTGTCGGCCCTACGCTGGTGGGGCTGATGGTCACGCTGACGGGCAGCATCCGGCCGGGAATCGCGCTGGCGATCCTGTTTCTGGGCATCGCGGGCCTGTCGCTTTCGTTCGTGCGCTCCCCAATTCGCCAAGTGGATTGAAGCCTTCCCTTGCGCAATGTGCGCGCCGAGGGAGAGTGACATGGATTTTGCGCTGCCGGCCGATCTGCAAGCCTATCTGGCCGAACTGGACGCCTTCATCGAAGCCGAGATCAGGCCGCTGGAGCAGGCGGACGACAATATCCGCTTCTTCGATCATCGCCGCGAATGGGCGCGCACCGATTTCGAAAATGGCGGGCTGCCGCGCCACGAATGGGAAGCGCTGCTGCGCGAGGCGACGATCCGCGCCGACAAGGCCGGGCACTGGCGCTTTTCCGCGCCGAAGAAATATGGCGGCAAGGATGGTCACAATCTGTGGATGGCGGTGATCCGCGATCATTTCACCCGCAAGGGGCTGGGGCTGCACAATGATCTGCAGAACGAACATTCGATCGTGGGGAATTTCCCCTTCGTCGCCATGTTCGAAACCTTCGGCACCGAAGCGCAGAAACAGGAATTCATCCTTGGCATGTTCGCGCGCGAACGTATGGTCGCCTTCGGCCTGACCGAGCCGGACCATGGCTCCGACGCGACGCACATGGAAACCCGCGCGGTGCGCGAAACGCGCGACGGCGTGGACGGCTGGCTGATCAACGGCGAGAAGATGTGGACGACCGGCATGCATGTCGCCACCCACTGCGCCACCTTCTGCCGCACCTCCGGAGAAGATGGCTCCGCGCGCGGGATCAGCTGCCTGCTGGTGCCCAGCGACACGCCGGGCGTGAAGATCGAGGAATATCTGTGGACCTTCAACATGCCCACCGATCACCCCCGCGTGAGCTTCACCAACGTGTGGGTGTCGGATAGCGCCCTGCTGGGCGCGCCCGACGCCGGGCTGTCGCTGGCGCAGAGCTTCGTGCACCAGAACCGCATCCGGCAGGCAGCCTCCTCGCTGGGGGCCGCGACCTTCTGCGTGGAGGAAAGCGTGCGCTATGCCCGCGAGCGCAAGCCATTCGGCGAGGCCTTGTCCAAGAATCAGGCCATCCAGTTCCCGCTGGTGGAGCTGGCCACCCAGTGCGAAATGCTCCGCCTGCTGATTTATAAAACCGCCTGGCAGATGGACCAGATCCCGCACGAAGCCATCGAGCACCAACTCTCAGACAAGATCAGCATGTGCAACTATTGGGCGAACCGGCTCGTCTGCGAAGCCGCAGACCGCGCCATGCAGGTGCACGGCGGCATCGGCTATTCCCGCCACAAACCCTTCGAGCACATCTTCCGCCACCACCGCCGCTACCGCATCACCGAAGGCGCGGAAGAAATCCAGATGCGCAAAGTCGCCGCCTACCTGTTCGGCTACCTCGGCCCGCGCAAGGCGCTGTTCGCGTCGGCGTGAGGGGGAGGAGGCAGGGGCTCTGCCCCTGCACCCCGCAAGGGGCGTGACGCCCCTTGACCCCCGAAGTTTTGGGAAGAGGCCCCCATCGCAGGAAGCGCAGCCCGCACGTCACTGCTCGGGGGCCTCTTCCCAAAACTTATGGAGGTGCAGGAGGGTCACCCTCCTGCTGGGGGTGCAGGGGGCAAAGCCCCTTGCCTTCCTTCCCCTCAGACCGACGGATCGCGGGGTTTGAACAGGTCGCTGATGTCTTTCACGAAGCGGCGGACGGCGAAGAAGATGCCGATGGTGGCGGCCAGCAGCAGCAGCGCGAGGATCAGGGCGATCCATGGGTTGGCCAGTGCGATCAGCAGGATGGAGGTGGTGGTGACGTCTTCGGCGGTGGACATCACCACGTTGGAGACGGGTTCCGGGCTGGCGTTCATGGCGACGCGGGTGGTGGCTTTGGCCCCATGGGTGAGGAAGGCGGAGCCGCCGCCCAGCAGCAGCACGACGATCTGCCAGACGGGCTGGGACGGATCGATGATGGCGAGTGCGAGCAGCGCGCCGCCCAGCGGGCGAATGAGGCTGTGCACGCCATCCCATGCAGTATCGACCCAGGCAATCTTGTCGGTGAGGAATTCGGCGACGGTGCCAAGGAAGGCCACGCCCAGCACCCAAGGGTTGCCCAGCAGTTTCAGGCTGGCGAGATGTTCGGGCAGCGGGATGATATCGAACCGCATTGCCAGCCCGGCGACGAGCACCGCGGCATAGAGCCGCCAGCCCGCGAGCAGGCTGAAGCTGGCGGCCATCGCGATCAGTTCAGTTGGACCCATGCGCGTTTCCCCCTGTGGCGGACTGTGCGCGGATGCGCGGGATTTGCAAGCGGGAACAGGGGCGATTGAGGCTGGGCGGCGGAGCGCCTATCTGGGGCGGGTGAACGCGCCTTCTCCCCCCCCGCCGCCCCGATCCGACAGCCGTGCGCATGAGGCACCGCCGTCGCGGAAACTGTCCAACCTTGCGCTGCTGTGGGGCTATGTGCGGCGTTACCCTGCGCAACTGGCGGCGGCGCTGGCAGCGCTGATTGTGGCGGCGAGCGCCACGCTGGCGATCCCGCAGGGCTTCAAGCTTGTGGTGGACAAGGGCTTCGGGGCGGGGGAGGGCGCGAATATCTCGCCCTATTTCATGGGCTTGCTGGGCATCGTGCTGGTGATGGGGATGGCGACTGCGGTTCGCTTTTACTTCGTCAGCTGGCTGGGCGAGCGGGTGGTGGCCGATCTGCGGCGCGATGTGCAGGCGCATCTGGTTCGGCTGGACCCGGGCTTTTTCGAGATTAACCGGCCGTCTGAAATCGCCTCCCGGCTGACGGCGGACACCAGCATCATCGATCAGGTGGTGGCGACGTCGGTGTCTGTGGCGCTCAGGAACCTGTTCATGGGTGTGGGCGGCATCATCTATCTGTTCGTGCTGAGCCCCAAGCTGACGGGGCTGATGCTGATCGTGATCCCTCTGGTGATCCTGCCCATCGTGCTGATGGGGCGGCGGGTTCGCACCCTGTCTCAGAAGAGCCAGGACCGGGTGGCAGATGTGGGATCCATGGTGTCGGAGGTGCTGCGCGCCATCAAGGTGGTGCAGGCGTTCGGCGCGGAAGAGCGGGAGACGCAGCGCTTCGGCGGTGCGGTGGAGGCGGCGTTTGCAACCGCGCGCAAGCGCTTCAGCCTGCGCGCGGGGATGACGGCGATCGTGATCACGCTGGTGTTCGGGGCGATCACGCTGGTGCTGTGGGAAGGCGCGCGCGACGTGATCGCGGGCGAGATGTCTGGCGGGACGATCACCGCCTTTGTGCTGGCGGCGGCCATCGTGGCGGGCGCTTTCGGGGCGCTGACGGAAGTCTATGGCGATTTCCTGCGCGCGGCTGGAGCGTCGGCGCGGCTGCGCGATCTGTTGGCGGAACGCCCGACGATCAGCCGGCCGGACCGGCCGCAGGCCCTGCCGCTGCCGCCCGAGGGGCGGCTGGCGTTTGAGCATGTGGCCTTCCGCTACCCCAGCCGCCCCGAGATGGCGGCGCTGCGCGATTTCACGCTGCAGGTGGCACCGGGTGAGCGGGTTGCCGTGGTCGGGCCGTCGGGTGCGGGCAAGAGCACTTTGTTCCAGCTGGTGCAGCGCTTTTATGACCCGAGCGAGGGCCGGTTGCTGATGGATGGCGTGGACCTGAGGCTGGCCGATCCGGCCGAGGTGCGGGCGCGGATCGCCATCGTGCCGCAGGAAGCCGTGGTGTTCATGGGCACTGCGCGCAGCAATATCCTCTATGGCAGGCCCGACGCGAGCGAAGCGGAGGTCTGGGCGGCGGCCGAGGCCGCCAACGCCGCGACCTTCCTGCGCGCGCTGCCCGGCGGCCTGGACACCGAACTGGGGGAGGGCGGGTCGCAACTGTCTGGCGGGCAGCGGCAACGAATCGCTATTGCGCGGGCAATCCTGAAGAATGCGCCGATCCTGTTGCTGGATGAAGCGACGAGCGCGCTGGACGCGGAGAGCGAGGCGGCGGTGCAGGATGCACTGGAACGGCTGATGCAGGGTCGCACCAGCCTTGTGATCGCGCACCGTCTGGCGACCGTGAAAGACGCCGACCGGATCGTGGTGATGGATGGCGGCGCGATCGTGGAGGTGGGCCGCCATGACGAGCTGGTGGCGGCCGGTGGGCTGTATTCGCGGCTGGCAGGGTTGCAGGCGGTGGGTGCTGAGGCCGGGGGTGCGTTGAGCCGCTGAGGTGCCTGGTTTGTGGTGCCGGAGAGGTGCCTGATGTTGTGAGCCGAAAGTGGGCTGTTGCCTGCTGACGGTCATTCCCGTCGCGCGGGCGTTGCGAGCTGGCCGGTCTGTACAGAAAGGGCCGCCCCGTTCTTTGTAAACCCGTCGGCCTTTCGGCCTTTGCCGCCGCTCGTCTCCCCGCTCAGCCTTCCCTCCGCTCGCTCAGCCTTCTCTCCACCCGCTCAGGCTGAGCTTGTCGAAGCCCCATGGAGCATGTGCGCCGACTCGTCCGTTGCTTTCACGTCCGGGGCTTCGACAAGCTCAGCCTGAGCGGAATGTCGGCGTGAGTGGATCATCACAGCCTGAGCGAGGTGGGGGGTGGGCGGAGGGGCCGGCCGGCGGCTGAGCCGCCGAGTCCGGCTGTGGGTTGAAGAGCAGCAACAAGGAAGAGGCCGGCAAGCCGGCCCGTCGGACACGCAAAAAAAAAGGCGGGGTCGAGACCCCGCCTTTCTTTTCGTGCCGGCCGTGGGAACCGGCGAGTCCGCGAGTTAAGGCTTCGCCTTAATCGCGGCCGCCTTGAAGCGTCCGCTACGCGTACGCTTCATTCCCGACGAACCCCATCTTCGTGATCCCGGCCTGTTGAGCCATCGCCATCACCTTGTTGACGATCTCATACTTCGCCAGCTGATCCGGCTTCAGGCGCAGCTCGGGCTGCGATTCCGCCGGTTGGATCTGACCCACCTGGTTCAGGAAGGTTTGCAGCTGTTCCAGGGTCACTTCCTGATCGTTCCAGTAGATGGTGTTCAGGAAGTCGATGTTCACCTGGTTGAAGTCAGGCTTGATGTTGTTCGGCAGGTTGCTCGGCGGTGGCAGATCCAGCTTGGTTGCGTGGGTCTGCACCGGGATGGTGATGATGAACATGATCAGCAGCACGAGCATGACGTCGATCAACGGCGTCGTGTTCATGTCGCCCATCGGCTTGTCGCTATCACCGCCGCCCATAGACATAGCCATAGTTATTCTCCCGGATTCTTAACGGGTTGGCACAGTGCCGGGGAGCGGATTCGAGATGAAGCCGATCTTCTGATAGCCGGCGCGCTGCATGGCGAAGATAGCCCCGCCAATGCAACGATACTCGGCATTCGCATCGCCCCGGATATGGACTTCCGGCAGCTCGATCTTGGTGCCCGCAGCCTTCTGCTTCTCGACCTCTGCGAGAAGGTAGGTAACGCCCTTCTCGCGGAGTTCATCAGTCGAGCCCAGCTTCTGGAGGCCCCAGAAGATGTCGCAGTTGGTGTCAACCGACAGCGCCACATTCTCTGGCTTCGTGGCAGTCGGGATGTTGTTGACCTTCGGGATCTCGACCGGAACGGTCTGGATCACGACGGGCACCGTAATCAGGAAGATGATGAGCAGAACCAGCATCACGTCCACGAGGGGCGTGGTGTTGATTTCCGACATCAGGGCGCCTTCTTCGTTGTCGCCCCCTACGCTCATTCCCATGGGTAATTCCCCTTGGCGGAGTGTGAGATGCGCTTACTTCTTCACCGGAGCGGCGGCAGGCGCGGCGGGAGCCGGACGAGCGATACGAGCGCCCGACAGCAGGTAACCGTGCACGTCGGCAGCGAAGGTGTTCAGCTTCTCCAGGATCGACTTGTTGCGGCCTGCGAGATAGTTGTAGCCAAGCACGGCAGGCACGGCGACGGCGAGACCGATGGCGGTCATGATGAGCGCTTCACCGACGGGGCCGGCGACCTTGTCGATGGCGGCCGAACCGGACATGCCGATGTTCACGAGCGCGCGGTAGATCCCGATAACGGTCCCGAGCAGACCGATGAACGGAGCCGTGGCGCCGACCGAAGCGAGGAAGGACAGGCCCGAGTTCAGCTTGCTGGAGATGAGGCCGGCCGAACGGTTCAGCGTCATCGTCACCCACTCGTGCTGGTCGATCTGGTCGGTGAGCTTGCCTTCATGGTGATCGAAGGCGCGCAGGCCATCGTCAGCCAGCTGGCGGAACGCCGAGTTCTTGTCGATCTTGGCGATGCCTTCCTTCAGGCTGGGGGCGGACCAGACCTTCTTTTCCACCTCAGCGGCTTCGGCCATCAGTTTCTTCTGTTCGAACCACTTGGTGAACATGATGTACCAGGAGACGATCGACATCAGCACCATGATGCCGAAAATCGTCTGGGCGATGATCCCGCCTTGTTCGAGTGCGGCAACGAGGCCGTACGGGTTCTCAGTGGTGACAGCAGCCATTGTTTAGTCCCTCTAGCGTAAATGGATTAATATCAGTGAATTGATCGAGGAGCCGAGCCGAAACTCAGCGCCGGCCTTCCTGGAGTTGCCAGCGATAGTTCGTGCGGAACTCCGATTCGACGGCCTGACCTTCCTGGGTCGCCGGCTTGAACCGCCAGCGGCGCTGGGCGATCTGGCAGGCGCGATCGTCGAGGCGGCTGAAGCCGCTCGAATTGGTGATCGTGCAGGATTTCACCCGGCCATCGGTGCCGACAACCACCATGACTCCGGTGGTGCCTTCTTCACCCGCACGGCGCGACGCATCCGGATAATCGTCTTCCGTCACTTCGCGGTTGCGAGCGTTGGGGACGGCCCGGGTGGGCGCGACCGTCGGAGCCGGCGGAGCCGGCGGCGGAGCCGGGGGTGCCGGCGGCGCCACGGTCGGCTGCGGTTGCGGCACGGCCGTTTGCGTCGTGATGGTCGGCGGCGGCGGAGCCGCGGTTTCGATCTGCACATCCGGCGGCGGAACGTAAGGCGGAATGTCCTCAAGTTTCGGCGGCGGCGGCGGCGGCTCATCCGGCGGCGGGGCCGGTTCTTCGATATTCACCGTCTCAAGCGGGCCGGTGATCACTTTCACGGCCTTGATCGCAAGGCCGGAAATCAGGGCGTAGCCAAGCAGAACGTGGAGCACGCCGACCGCAATGATCGCGTACCATGTTCGCTTGCTGATGCCTTCCTCTTGCAGATACGACATAGGCTCAGTGCCACTCCCTCTCAGCTGCGCGGCCCCCGTTCGGGAGGCTGCCTGCCCAGTTCAAACGCGCCCCTTCGAAAAGGGCCGCGGTTCTGCTCCAGAATCAGGTGGATCACGCCTTTTCGGCAACGACCGACACCGACCCTGCTGTCATCTGGTCCCGATCACGCCCCCCACAGGCGCCCGGCCCTTGCCATTGCCACCGGTTCCCATGCGGGAGACAGCGAAACGACAAGAACCAGTCAGATAGAACGTCCGACTCGGACGCCCCCTTACCGGCTGACCTTCCAGGCGCGCAACTTGATTGTGTCCGCAACCAATCCGTACCCGCGCCGCGGCTCTTTATGGCCGCACTACCCTTGTTGTCCCCTGGGCATGCATCAGGCCGGATCGCGGCAAACTGCGACCCAGACGCAGTTTTGATACCGTCCGGCTCTTTCAGCCGCAACCGCTTTTCGTGTAACTCCGCTTCCACCATGCTTTTGCTGCGCATTTCATCAAGTTTTCTGCTGCTGACGGCCGTGCCGGCTGCCGCGCAGACCCCTTTGCCCGGCAATTTTGCCCCGGCCCCGCTTTCCTGGACGGACCTGGCAGACCTTGCGCTGGCCAGCCCAACCGTCATCCGGGCGAGCGTGAACCGGGTGGACCGGCTTTCGAAGCGGGAAGCACCGGATGTGCCGCCGGGCGAGGTGCGGGCGCTGGTGCGGGCGGACCTGTCTGCGGCGCTGGCGTCTCCCACGGTGCTGCCCGCCGAGGCGGCGTGGCGCTGGCAGGGCGGCACGGATGCCCGCGGGCGTCCGCCGTTCGGCAAGGGGGCCGATGTTCTGCTGTTCGCCAGTCCGTTGAGCGGCGGCGGCGATCCATCCGTACAGCCGTTACAATTGACGGGCCGTTACGGGCAGCAACCATGGAGCGCGGACTCCGAAGCGGTCGTGCGCGATGTGCTGAAGCAAGCGCTGCAGCCGGGCGCGCGGGGGCTGATGGTGACGGGCGTGCGCGACGGCTTCTTCAGCGAGGGCGAGGTGGCGGGCGCTTCGGAAAGCCAGTTCTTCCTGCGCACCGAAGGCGGCGCGCCGCTGACGCTGGTGGTGCGGCGCACGCCGGGCCAGCGCCCGCAGGTGCTGGCGACGACGGGGGAACTGGTGGACAGGGCGCAGCCGCCGCAGCCGCGCACCCTGCTGTGGCGCGGGCTGGCCTGTGGCATGCCGCAGCAATTGCCCGCCACGCTGGCCGCGAATCCGGCGCTCACCACCGATTGGGCGGCGGCGCGGCGGATGATCGGGGCCTGCGGGCGGACCTTGCCGCAGGCCTAAATCAATCCGACGAAAGCGTGACGCCCACCGAACGCGCATCCGGATACACATCCGGTTTACGCAGCGTGATGGTGAGGCCGGCGACGCCCGGCCGCGAGGCGACCATGTCGAAGATTTCCTGCGCCAGCGTTTCCTGCAGGTTGAAGCGGCGGCCTTTCAGCAGCCCCTGAATCCCGCCGCGGATGAAGTCATAGTTCCAGCTCGCTTCGCGCGTGTCCGCCTCCGGCCAGTGGGCGAGATCGATTCGGACATGCACCGTCGCCAGCAGCCGCTGTGGCGTGCCGACTTCGAAATCATGGAAGCCGATGTCGGCCAGCAGTTCCAGTTCCTCAAGGAACACTTCATGGGTGCGCGGCGCGAGTGCGGGCTGGCGCCCGTCTGTCAGGGGAATCACGGTCATGGGGCGGCCATATAGGCAACATCGCGCGGAAGCGCGAGGAAGCGTTGGCCGCCGTCGATCACCAGCGTCTGCCCGGTGACGGTGGGGGTCTCCACCAGATAGAGCAGTGCGCGCATCAGATCGGACACATCCACGCCCCGGCCCAGCGCGTTCATCACATGCGCCTGTTCGAAATTCTGTCGGCTTTGCGGGCCGGAAACCAGCGTGACTGACGGCGCGATGGCGTTCACCCGGATGTGCGGGGCCAGCGCACGGGCGCTGAGTTCGGTGGCACCGGCAAGGCCCACCTTGGAAATGCTGTAGCTGAAGAAATCCGGGTTGGGGCTGGAGAGTTTCGCGTCTGACAGGTTCACGATCAGCCCGCCCTTACCTTCGGGCAGAGCGGCGGCGAACGTCTGCGACAGCAGCACCGGGGCCAGCAGGTTCACCGCCATCTGCCGCTGCCACAAGGCGAGATCGATGCTGCCGAAACTGTCCTCTATGAACAGCGAGGCGTTGTTCACCAGTAGGCGGGGCGGGGCGGGCAGGGCGGCGAAGATGCGCGCAGGCGTGTCCGGCTCTGCCAGATCGGCGGAGACGATCAGTGGCTCTGGGCAGCCTTCCGCGACGAGTTCGGCGGCGAGCGCCTCTGCCTCAGCCCGCGAGTTGTTGCAGTGAATCGCCAGCCGGAAGCCGCGCCGGGCGAGCGCCGTGCCCAGCGCCCGCCCCACGCGCTTCGCCGCGCCGGTGACAAGCGCGATGGGGGGCGTGCCATCGTCTGTGGTGAATTCGGCCGGGATGCTCATGCCCCCAGCCATAGGGCGCGGCATTTGCGTCGGCTAGGGGGCTGGGGCAAGGAAGCGGAATGTCCATGCTCGACCCACTCGCCGAAGCGCCGGCCAAGGCTGCCACCGGTCCCCAGCTTGCCGAAAAGGCCAATGGTGATCTGAAAAGCCTGCCGGATCAGGTGGAGGGGCTGACCATTGAGCTGTTTCACTGGCTTCGGACAGACAGCCTCGGCCTTCTGGCCGGGGTTGCGGTGGGGCTGGTTCTGTATGGGTTGTTCTGGGGCGTCCGGCACATCGCGCGGCGGCGGCTGCGCCATGTGGAGACGGGCAGCTTCACATGGGTGCTGCTGAAAGTTGCAGCGCGAACGCGCAGCTTCTTCATGGCGATGGCTGCGGCGCAGATCGTCAGCAACTTGTTCGCCACGCCGGAGCGCTGGACGGCGCTGATTTCCTTCCTGTTCACCGTGGCGGCCGCCGTGCAGGGGGCCTTCTGGGTTCGGGAATTCCTGCTTTCCATGGTGGAGCGCAAGGCGGCCTCCCGCGCGGACGACGCCAATCTGGCGTCTGCGATGGGGGTGGTGACGGTCATCATCAACGTGGTGGTGTGGGCCTTCGCCGGGATCATCCTGCTGGACAATCTGGGCGTGAACGTCACGGCGCTGGTCGCCGGTCTAGGGATCGGTGGTATCGCCATCGGTCTGGCGGCGCAGGGGATTTTTTCCGACTTGTTCGCCGCGCTTTCCATCCTGCTGGATCAGCCGTTCCGGCGCGGCGACACCATTCAGGTGGGCGGGCCGCAGGGGGTGGTGGGCACGGTGGAACATATCGGCATGAAAACCACCCGGTTGCGCGCCGTTTCCGGCGAGGCGGTGGTGATGTCGAACGCGAACCTGCTGAACCAGCAGATCAACAATTTCGCCGATTTTTCGCACCGGCGCGTCGTGCTGCTGATCGAGGTGATCTACCAGACCGATCCCAAGTTGCTGGAGCAGATTCCCGCCGAATTGGAGCGGATGGTGAACGCCATTCCCGATTGCCGCTTCGATCGCGCGCACCTGATCCAGTTCGCGACATCCGCGCTGGATTATGAGCTGGTGTTCATGGTGGAGCGCCCGGACCTGAAATCCATGTTCGATGCGCGGCAGGCGGTGATGATCGCCATGGTGCGCCGCTTTGCCGAACTGGGGATCGCCTTCGCCTTCCCCTCGCAGACAAGCTATCTCGCCGGGCCGGACGGGCACATCTTCGACCCGCATCCGCCGATGGGCGGGTCTGCGAAGCAGCCGATTCGGGCGCGCAAGGCGGCCGCCACTGACTGATGCGCCAGCCCACCTGAGCCAGCCTGTCTAAAGCAGGGTTGCGTGAGGGTGGGGCAGGGGGCAAGGACGGCCTCATTCGGAACAGCCAATTTGGGGAGAGAGACATGGCGCGCGCATTGCCGCTGGCGGACTATCTGGCGCTGAAGGGCACGGATCTGGGCACGTCGGACTGGATTCTGGTGGATCAGGCCCGGATCGATCAGTTCGCCGAGACCACCGGCGACCATCAATTCATCCATGTGAACCCGGAACTGGCGAAGAAAACCCCGTTCGGCACCACCATCGCGCATGGCTATCTCACGCTCTCTTTGCTGTCGGCAATGGCCTATGACGTGCTGCCCGGGTTGCAGGGCGCGAAGATGGGCGTGAACTATGGCCTGAATTCCGTGCGCTTCCTGGCCCCGGTGAAAAGCGGCAAGCGGGTGCGCGGCCAGTTCACCATGAAGGACGTGAGCGAGCGTTCGCCCGGCGTGCTTCAGGCCATTGTGGAGGTGAAGGTGGAGATCGAAGGCGAGGACAAGCCAGCGCTCGCCGCCGAATGGGTGACGCTGACCTATATCTGAGGCCTTTGGGGCCAACAGTTTCAAACCGGAATCCAGATCAGAATAAGGGAGCACAAGACATGCGTGACGCCGTTATCGTTTCCACCGCCCGGACGCCGCTTGGCAAGGCCTTCCGCGGCGCCTTCAACGCCACACTGGTGCCGACGCTGGCCGGGCATGCCGTGAAGGCCGCCGTTGCGCGCGCCGGGCTGGAAGGCCCGGAAGTGGATGATGTGGTGATGGGCTGCGTGCTGACGCAAGGCTCCGGCGCGCCGAACGTGGCCCGCCTTGCCCTGCTGCGCGCGGGCCTGCCCGTCACCGTTTCGGGCCAGACCATTGATCGCCAATGCTCGTCGGGCCTGATGGCGATTGCCATCGCCGCCAAGCAGATCATCGTCGACGGCCAGCAGATCGCCGTGGGCGCGGGGGTGGATTCCATCTCCACCGTGCAGGGCGGCAATTACTGGATTCAGGCCGATCCCGAACTGATCGCCATGCACAATGACGTGTATATGCCGATGATCGACACCGCCGAAGTGGTGGCCGAGCGCTAGGCATCAGCCGGGACCGGCAGGATGAATATTCGCTGCTGTCGCAACAGCGCACGGCGGCTGCCCAGCAGGCGGGCATCTTCGACGACGAGATCATCCCCGTGACCGCGACGATGAAGATGGTGAACAAGGAGACGAAGGAAGTCTCTGAACATGTCATCACGCTGGCGAAGGATGAAGGCAACCGGCCTGAAACCACGCTGGAGGGGCTGAAGGGCCTGCAGCCGGTGCGCGGGCCGGGCAAGAACATCACGGCGGGCAACGCCAGCCAGCTGTCGGACGGGGCAGCCGCCTTTGTGCTGATGGAAGCTGGCGAAGCGGCGCGGCGGGGGCTGGCGCCGCTGGGCCGTTATGTGGGCATCGCGGTGGCCGGGCTTGAGCCGGACGAAATGGGCATCGGCCCCGTCTATGCCATTCCGAAGCTGCTGAAGCAGCATGGGCTGAGCGTGGACGACATCGGCCTGTGGGAACTGAACGAGGCCTTCGCCGTGCAGGTTGTCTATTGCGCTGAAAAGCTGGGGCTGCCGCTGGACCGGCTGAACGTGAACGGCGGGGCGATTTCCATCGGCCATCCGTTCGGCATGTCGGGGGCACGGCTCGTCGGCCACGCGCTGCTGGAAGGGAAACGCCGGGGCGTGAAATATGTTGTCGTCACCATGTGCATCGGTGGCGGCATGGGCGCGGCCGGCCTGTTCGAGGTGTTGTAAGCATCTGATCCCGGTCGGGGCCTGTTTGGGCTGATATGTTGGCAAAGGGGTTGGAACCCGGCCGGGATGTTCCTAGTTTGAGTGGTGAGAGAGGTTTTGCCCCAGATGCCGGGGCGCTGAACGAGGAGTACAGCATGGCGACCAATGGCAAGACCATCACCGACGTGGCCGATGACGTGGCCGGAAAGGCGAAGCGCGCTTCCAAGAAGGCGGCTGACACGGCGTCTGAAATCTTCGTGGATGTGAAGGACGAAACCGCCGAGATTTTCGAAAAGGCTGGTGCCGGCGCGAAGAGCGCGGCCTCGTCCGGCAAGGATTATGCGGCCGACGGGCTTGCCGGAATCGCGGATGCGGCCCGGCAGGTGGCGGGCAAGCTGAGCGACAGCCCGGCCGACAGCGGCAACGCCAAGGCAGCGGAATTCGCCCGCAAGGCGGCTGATTCGATCGACCGCTTCTCCAGCAAGCTGCGCGAGAAAGAGGTGGAGGAAATCGCCGAGGATGCTCGCAGCGCCGTTCGCAACAACCCAGCCATCGCGGTCGGGGCTGCTGCCGTGATCGGTTTCGCACTGGCCCGCTTCCTGAAGGGCTCTGGTGGTCGGGACGCCTGATTCCGCCCCGGGCGAGGGGGGCGCGGCGATTCCACCGCGCTCGATCGTCGAAACCTGGACTGAGGTCGTCGCGGATGCGGGCGGCCTTGTCCGGGCGGAGGCGGCGCTTGCCCGCGCCGAGACGGAGCGCAACCTGCGCGTTGTGGGCCGCGAATCGGCCAAGGTGATCGCGGGCGGGATGCTGGCGCTGATGGCGCTGGTGTTCCTGACGGTGGCTGCTGTGGTAGCGCTGGCGGCTCTGGTGGGCCTGCTGCCGTCTCTGCTGATCGTGGCGGCGCTGTGCGCGCTGATCGGCTGGCTACTGATCTCAAAGGGTCTGGATGGCGTGTCTGGCCAGCCGATCCTGCCGGATCGGGCGCTGAAGCGGCTGTCTCGCGATCTGGGCGCCATGGCAGACAGGGCGCCGGTGCCGGACATGCCACCGCCCGGCCCCAAGGTTGGAGGCGTTCGTGAAGCGGCTTGAAGCGGAAGACGCCGAACTGCTGGCGCTGAGGGCGGAAGCCAATGCGCGGCGGTTGCGGCTGGCAAGCAATATGGACGAGTTGTCGGTTCGGATGCGGCCCGGCAATCTGGTGCAGGAAGCCAAAAACAGGGCCTGGGCGGAGGTGGATCGCGTGACGGACGAAGTGCTGAACATTGCCGAGGATTTGGTGAACGACAGCGTGGCCTGGGTGCAGGACAACCGCACTGTTGTGGTTGGCGGCGGGCTGACCGCGCTGGCCGCCGCCGGGCTTGTGTGGTTCGCCACACGCAGGAAAACCATCCCGCTCTATGCGGCCTATGACATGGAGGATCCCCTGATGACCGACGCAGACGAGACGCTGTCCGCCAAGGCGGCATCCGCATGGGACAAGGTGAAGGACGAAGCCGTCCATTTCGCCGAAAAGGCCGAGGGCGGCTATTACGCAGCCCGCTCCCGCGCGGCGGACCTTTCCAGCGACGCGAAAGAGCGTGCCGCCGAAGCTGCTGCCATCGCGAAGGAAAAGGCGCATGAAGCCGCCGAAGCCGCCCGCGATGCCGCCGAAAAGGCGCGGATCGCCGCCGGTGAAGCGGGCGTGTGGGCGAGGAAGCAGCCGCAGGAAAATCCGGCTACGGTGATTCTGGTGGCGCTGGCAGCCGGCGCGCTGATCGGCTCGCTGCTGCCGTCTGGCCGTCGCCGCCGGGCCTGATTTGCGTTCATCTTCCTGAAAGTGGTGTTATGAGAAGGGGTTGGCCTGCCGGCTGGCCCCTTTTCGGTGCCGGGCCTTCCAACGGCCGGTTGTCCCAACGAGGAGCATGAAATTGAAGCGCTTTACCCTTGCGATCCTGCTTGCTGTCGCCGCGCCCGTGGCCGTGGCGTCGCCCGCGTTCGCGCAGGCCGCGCCCAGCGGCCCGGCGACCCCGGCGCAGCAGAAGACAGCGGCTGATTTCATTGCCGACCTCACCGGGCAGGCTTTGGCCGTGCTTCAGGACAAGAGCCTCTCGAAAGACCAGTCGCGCACGAAATTCCGTGCGTTGCTGCGCGCGAACTTCGATGTGGATGGCACTGGCCTTCGGCTGATCCGCACCTATCGCGCGCCGAACAGCCCCATCAAGCTGACGGATGCGCAGGTGAACGCCTATCGCGCGGCGCTGCCGGATTTCGTGGTGAACACCTATTCCGACCGGCTGTATGACTTCGCAGCCGCAAAGGTGACGGTGGTGCGCACGCTGCCGCGCGGCAGCCGGGGCGAAGTGGATGTGTTCACACGGATCACCGATCCGAAGGGCGGCAAGCCCATCGAGGCGATCTGGCAGGTGAAAACAACCGGGAAACCGCAGGTGACGAACATCACCGTGAACGGCGTGAACATCGCGCTGACGCAGGAAGCCGACTTCAAGGCCTATATCGAAAAGAACGGCTTCGACGCGCTGGTGGACTTCATGAAGAAGGCCAAATAACCTCCCGGAATCGAAGCGGGGGAATTATGAGCGGGAACAGCGAACTCGATCTTGCGGCCGCCGCCTTCGTCCATCCCAGCGCGCTGATCTATGGCAAGGTGCGGATGGATGAAGGCAGCTCCATCTGGTGCAACGCCGTGGTGCGGTCCGAAGCCGCGCATGTGGAAATCGGGGCCTACACCAATGTGCAGGATTTCGTGATGATCCACACCGATCCGGGCCGCCCGGTGCGGATCGGCACGCATTGTTCCATCACCCATCACGCCACCATCCACGGCTCCGCCATCGGCAACAATGTGCTGGTGGGGATCAACGCCACCATCTACGGCGGCTCTTACATCGGTGACAATTCGATCGTGGGGCAGCATGCCTATGTGAAGGACGGCACCATCGTGCCGCCCAATTCCATCGTGGTCGGCAGCCCGGCGAAGGTGATCCGCATGGCCAACAACTGGGTGGCGAACCGGATGAACGCGCTGATCTATCACCGAAATGCCCTGGCATATGCCAGCGGAGACCATCGCGCGTGGGAAGGCCCGGCGTTCGACGCATGGCTGCAATCCACACTCACGGCCTTGACCGAGGAATTCCGTGCCCTAGAGGCCGCCGCATGAGCAAGCTGCACCTCGTATTCGGCGGCCGGGTGAAAGATCCGCGCGGCCATGATTTCGAAGATCCGTCCGCGCTGCATATCGTGGGGATTTTCCCGGATTATGCCGCCGCCGAAGCGGCCTGGCGCGGGGAAGCCCAGCGCACGGTTGATGACGCGCAGATGAAATATGTGGTGGTGCACCTGCACCGGCTGCTGGAACCGGGCGTCGATCCGGCCGCTTAAGCCGGGTTTGTCGGCTGAGCCTGCGCGGCCATGCGCCGCCGGTGATCGCTGAACTTCTCGCCATCCTTCCGCTCGGTGCGAAAGCCGTTCACTTTCCACGGCTTGCACAACTTGCAGCCCGCCCGGCGGTTCCGGGCTTTTCCGCGCTTGTGATTCATATCCCTCCTCCTTGCCGGTGCGAGGTGGGGGATATAGGCGCAGGTGGCGCAATGAAAAGGGCCGGGGTTGCCGGCCCTTTCCTGCCCGGCGCTTTCCCGTTCGTCAGCGGCCCTTCCAGACCGGCGCGCGCTTTTCCAGAAAGGCCACGGGGCCTTCCTTTGCATCCTCGGAACTGAACACCAGCGCCGAGGTCTTGTTGGAGATCTTCCACAGCTCTTCTTCGGGCAGATCAAAGCTCTGCCGCGAGACCTTCAGCGATTCGCGCACCGACAGCGGGGCGTTCACGCTGATCGCCTTCGCCAGCGCGACGGCCTCGTCCAGCACCTTGTCGGCCGTGGTCAGGCGATTGATGAGGCCCAGCTGATAAGCGCGCGGCGCGTCGATGGGATCGCCCGTCGCCACCAGTTCATAGGCGATGGCCGCCGGCAGGCGGCGCGTGAGGCGGAACACCCCGCCCGCGCCTGCGAACAGGCCGCGCTTCACTTCGGGCAGGCCGAATCGGCTGTTGTCGGATGCCACGATCAGGTCGCAGCTGAGCGCCAGCTCGCAGCCGCCCGCCAGTGCGGGAGCCGCCACGGCGGCGATCCACGGCTTTTCCCGCTTCGCACGGGCAAGGCCGCCAAAGCCGCCGTCCGGCGTGGAAAGCGCCGCGCCGCGCCCCTTGGAAATTTCGGAGAGGTCCGCGCCCGCGCAGAAGGCCCCGTCGGAGGTGGAGGCCAGAATCACCACGCGGATGTCCGGATCGGCTTCGGTGTGCTTCACCAGCCAGTCCAATGCGGCGGCCAGATCGCCGTTCACAGCGTTGCGCTTGTCGGGCCGGTTCAGCTTTACGAGGCCGATATGTCCGTCGACCACTTCATAGAGAACTTCCCGGCCAATGCCGTCTGGCTTGTCGCTCATGATCATCTCCCGTCAGGCCCGCACTTGGGGGGCACCGAACCGGAATAGGCATGGGCGGCTGCTGCTGTGACCTGAGCAATCTCAGGGGGTCAATCAGCTGTCCCGGCTCCACAGCATCGGGCTTGGGTCCAGCCGTTCCAGCACATAGAGGCTGCCATAAGCGCCGCGCACCAGCCGGAAGCCATCGTCCAGATAGGTGACTTCGGTCCTCAGCGAGGACACGCGGGCAGTGGTGGAGGGAATCCGCACGGGCGCGCCGGGGCCGATCAGCAGCGCGTCGGAATAGCGGATGTCGATCGTCTGATCGTCCTCCGCCTCGTAACGGCCGCACATCACCACCATGCCGGGGGTGCCATCGTCGAACAGGATGTTGATCACATTGTCGTAAATCCCGGTGCGGGGATCGACTTCATTGTACAGTTCCACCACCTCCACCGGGTCTGCGGGCAGCAGGCGGGTGGAGAGCTGCGCCAATGTGGTGCGCCGTTGCAGTTCGAAGTTGGAATAGAGCAGCCGCCAGCGCCCGCGCAGCAGGCTGGCCGCGCGCGCCGGTTCGGGCGTGGGGTTCATGCCCTCCAGCTCTGCGGCGAGTTCGCGGATTCGGGCGGTCGCAGCGGGGCCTGCGCGAAAACCGACTTCGGTTTCCGCGCCAAGGGCTGCGAGTTCCTGTTTGATGACAGAGGCGTGACGCATGGCTGAGATAGACGCTCGGGGCTACCGCTACGTCAACCTCCCGCAGAGGTGAGGGTGAGGGCGATCTTGCCGACATGGCCGCCCGCTTCCATCAGCCGGTGCGCGTCGTCCGCCTGTTCCAGCGGAAACTCCTTGAACAGGTGCGCGCCCAGCGTTCCGTCTGAGAAATGCGGCCAGATTTCCGCCTTCAGCGCCTCGGCGATACTGGCTTTTTCCTCCACGCTGCGCGGGCGCAGCAGGGAGCCTGTGACATGCAGGCGGCGGCGCATCACGAAGGCGATGTCCAGTTCCAACCGTCCGCCCTTCTGGAAGGCGATGGAGACATGCCGCCCACCTTCTTTCAGCGAGGCGAGGTTGCGCGGGAAATACTCGCCGCCCACCATATCCAGCACCACGTCCACGCCGCGCCCGCCCGTCAGTTCGCGCACGATGGGGGCGAAATCGCCGTCGCGGTAGTTGATGGCGTGGGTCGCCCCGATCTCCAGCGCGGCCTTGCACTTGGCGTCTGTGCCGCAGGTCACGATGATGTCCAGCCCGCGCAGCCGGGCGAAATCGATGGCCGTGACGCCGATGCCGGAGGTGCCGCCATGCACCAGCAGCGATTCGCACGTCTGGCAATGGGCGAGATCGTGCAGGTTCGCCCAGACGGTGAACCATGTTTCCGGCAGCGTCGCGGCTTCGGCGAAGCGCATGCCGGGCGGCACCGGCAGGCACTGGCCCGCGGGCGCGGCGACATAATCGGCATAGGCCCCGCCGGGCACCAGCGCGGTGACAGGATCGCCGATCTCGATTCCGCTTGTGCCTTCGCCCAGCGCCACCACTTCGCCCGCGGCTTCAAGGCCCAAAATGGTGGAAGCGCCGGGCGGCACCGGGTAGCGGCCCATGCGTTGCAGCACGTCCGGGCGGTTCACGCCCGCCGCATGCACGCGGATCAGCACTTCGCCAGGGCCGGGGGTGGGAACGGGCCGCTCCACCACCTGAAGAACATCGGGGCCGCCGGGCTGGGCGGGATCGATCGCGCGCATCGTTGTGGGCAAGGTCATGCTGCAACCGTTGCTGGCGGAATGGCGAAAGTGCAAGAGAGGCCGCAAGGAGGCAGGCATGGATGTGGACGATTTTCTCTCGAAGCGGCCCGAAAGCCCATTGGCGCAGCTGATGCGCGAGGATCTGGACCGGCTGTCTGTTGATGAACTGGCCGAACGCATCGCCCTGCTGGAGGCGGAGGCGGCGCGCACGCGGGCCAAGCGCGACTCGGCGAGCGCCTTTCGTTCGGCGGCGGATTCGCTGTTCCGCAAGTGAAGCTGCTGCTGGCGCTGATCCGGCGCGATCTGGCGCTGATGGCCGGGCGGCCGGGCGAGTGGCTGATGCCGCTGGCCTTCTTTTTGCTGGTGGCGTTGCTGTTGCCCTTCGCGATTGGCCCGGATGTCGCGCTGCTGGCGCGGCTGGCACCGGGGATATTGTGGGTGGGGGCGCTGCTGGCCAGCCTGATCCCGGTGTCCACCTTGTTCGCGCTCGATTCGGCGGACGGCACGCTGGATCAGTTGATGGTGCGCGGAATTGCCGCAGAAACGCTGGCGGCGGCGCGGCTGGTGGCGCTGTGGCTGGGGTTCGGCGGCCCGCTGCTGCTGGCCGCGCCGCTGGCGGCGCTGATGCTGGGGATGCCGTTGCCGATGCTGCCGCCGTTGCTGGCGGGGCTGCTGGCGGGGGCGCTCGGCCTGTCTGCGCTGGCGGTGATTGCCGGGTCTGTCACCCTTGGCGCGCGCGGCGGGGCGGGGCTGGTGGCGCTGCTGGTGCTGCCGCTTGCGATTCCGATGCTGTTGTTCGGCAGTAGCCCGACGGAGCCGGGGGCGTTGGGGCTGGCGGCGGCGACGGCGATGATGCTGGCGGCGGTCGCGCCCTTTGCGGGCGGGGCGGCGCTGCGGGCTTCGAGAGGCTGAGAGGGGTGTCGGCTTGCGATTCCCCGTGCTAGGGCCGATCCCTGCTATGGCTGCCCCCGATCTTCACGCCCTTGCCAATCCGTTGCGATTTCAGCGCTTCGCGACCGCGCTGACGCCGTGGCTGCTGGTGCTTGGGCTGGCTTTCATGACCGTAGGGATTTGGCGCGGGTTGTTTTTTGCGCCGCCCGATTATCTTCAGGGTGAGACCGTCCGCATCCTTTATATCCATGTGCCGTCGGCATGGTTCGCGATGGGCGGCTATCTGGGCATGGCGCTTGCGGCGCTGGCAGCCATGGTGTGGAAGCATCCGCTGGCGGCGCTGTCTGTGCGGGCCATTGCGCCGGTGGGGGCGCTGTTCGCGGCGATCTGCCTGATCACCGGCTCCATCTGGGGCCGCCCCACATGGGGCACATGGTGGGTGTGGGATGGTCGGCTGACCTCGATGCTGGTGCTGTTCCTGCTCTATCTGGGGGTGATCGCGCTGATCCATTCGCATGACGACAAGGCGCGCGGGCTGAAGATGGCGGGCTATCTGGCCATCGTCGGCACCCTTAATCTGCCGATCATCAAGTTCAGCGTCGAAAAGTGGAACACCCTGCACCAGCCCGCGTCCATCCGCCTGTCTGGCAGTTCGATCCACCCGGACATGCTGCAACCGCTGCTGCTCTCTGCGCTGGGGTTCCTGCTGCTGTTCGCGGGGCTGGTGCTGGTGCGGATGCGCACGCTGATCGCCGAGCAGCGGCTTGAGATGCGGGCGATGCGCCGCGCCGCGCGAGCCGGATAAGGGGCCAAGCCAAATGCCGCATTTTCCGTTCATCGCCGCCGCTTATGGCATCACCATCGCCTTGCTGGGCGGGTTCCTTGTCTGGTCCCTGTGGCGGATGCGCCGCGCCGAACGCGCGGTGGAGGAGAAGCGCTGATGGCCGTCGCCAAGCCCAAGCAGCAGCGGCTGGTGCTGGCGCTGGCCGCGTTGGCGGTGATGGTGGCGGCGGGCATCGTCGCCATTTTCGCGCTTCAGGATACGGCGGCCTATTTCAAGGCCCCGTCCGATATCGCCGCCGAACCGCCCGCGCCGGGGCAGACCATCCGGCTGGGCGGGCTGGTGAAGGCCGGGTCCGTCGGGCGTTCGGCCGACGGGCTGGTGCTGAATTTCACCGTGACGGACATGAAGGCGGATACGCCTGTCAGCTATCGCGGCATCGTGCCGGACCTGTTCCGGGAAAATCAGGGCGTGATCGCCACCGGCAGCTTCGATGCCAGCGGCCATTTCGTGGCGCGCGAACTGCTGGCCAAGCATGACGAGAATTACATGCCGCCCGAAGTCGCCAAGGCGCTGGAAAAGAACGGCCATCCGATGGGCGCAGGTCGCCCGACATGATCCCGGAACTCGGGCATCTGGCCCTGTGGCTGGCGGCGTCTTTCGCCCTGTTGCAGGCGGCCGCGCCCTCCATCGGGCTGTGGAAACGGGATGAAGCGCTGGCAGCGCTCGCCCGCCCCGCCGCGCTGGCGCAGGCGCTGTTGACGCTGGGCGCGTTCGCGGCGCTGACTTGGGCCTTCTGGGTGTCGGATTTCTCGGTGAAGCTGGTGGCCGCAAACAGCCACAGCCAGAAGCCGGACCTGTATCGCTTCACCGGCGTGTGGGCCAATCATGAAGGCTCTTTGCTGCTGTGGGTGCTGGTGATGGCGCTGGCAGGCGCGGCGGTCGCGCTGGTGCCGACTGCGCTGGGGGAGCGGTTCCGTGTTCGCGTGCTCTCGGTGCAGGCCTTTGTCTCTCTGGGCTTTTTCGCCTTCCTGCTGCTCGCCTCCAACCCGTTCGAGCGGCTGGTGCCTGCACCCACGGAAGGGCAGGGGCTGAACCCGCTGTTGCAGGACCCCGGCCTCGCCTTCCATCCGCCGCTGCTGTACGCGGGCTATGTCGGGCTTTCGGTGGCCTTTGCCTTTGCCGTGGCGGGGATGCTGGAAAATGCCGTTGGCCCGGCATGGGCGCGGGCGACGCGGCCCTGGGTGGCGGGCGCATGGGCGCTGCTGACACTGGGCATCGCGCTGGGCAGCTTCTGGGCCTATTATGAACTGGGCTGGGGCGGCTGGTGGTTCTGGGATCCGGTGGAAAACGCCGCGCTGATGCCGTGGCTGGCGGCGACGGCGCTGCTGCATTCCATCGCCGTGGTGATGAAGCGCGACGCGCTGCGGGCGTGGACGCTGCTGCTGGCGGTGGCGGCCTTTTCGCTGTCGATGATGGGCACCTTCATCGTCCGCTCCGGCCTGCTTACTTCTGTGCATGCCTTCGCTGTCGATCCCACGCGCGGGCTGTTCCTGATGCTGTTGATGGCGCTGTATATCGGCGGCGCGCTGACCATTTATGCGCTGGCGGCGGGGCGCGTGGCGGAGGGGCGGCAGTTCGCGCTGGTCAGCCGCGAATCCGCGCTTGTCGCCAACAATCTGCTGATGTCGGCGATGCTGGGGGTGGTGCTGGTGGGCACGCTGTATCCGATGGCGCTGGAGGCGGCGGGCGGCGCACAGATTTCCGTGGGGCCGCCCTATTTCAACCGCACCACGCTGCCGATGCTGTTCGTGGCCGCCGTGCTGATGGGGATTGCGCCATGGCTGGGCTGGCGGCGCAGCGGCACCGGGCATCTGGCCGCACGGCTGCTGCCCGCCGGTGTTGCGGCGACGGGCATCGTCATTCTGGCGCTGCTGCTGTTCGGCATTCGCGGGATCGGTGCGCTGCTGGGCTTTGCGGCGGCAGCGTGGCTGGGGGTGGCGAGCCTCTCCATCCTGCTGCGCCGGGGCGTGACGCTGAACATCGCCGGGATGGCAGTGGCGCATCTGGGCGTCGCCGTGTCGATCCTTGGGGCCACCGCGTCTGGTGCGTTGCAGCAGGAGGCGCTGGTGGCGATGCGAGTAGGGGACGCCATCGAGATGGGGCCGTGGCGCGCGGAGCTGAAGGATGTGCGCCCGGTGGCCGGGCCGAACTGGACTGCGATTGAAGCCACGCTGGACGTGCAGCGAAACGGGCGGCCTGTCGCGACGCTGAAGCCGCAATCGCGCATGTTCGTCGCGCCGCCGCAGGAAACCACCGAGGCCGGGCGCGCGGGTTGGTGGGGCGGTGAACTCTATTCCGTGCTGGGCAAGCCAGATGGTAGCGGGCGCTGGCAGATTCATTTATGGGTAAAGCCGCTGGTGCGGCTGATCTGGTGGGGCGGGCTGCTGATGGCATTCGGCGGGCTGCTGGCGCTGGGCGGCAAGCTGCGGCTGCCGAGCCGGGTGCGGACGGTGGCGCAGGAGGCGGTGGCGTGAAGGGCAAAAGGCTGATCTGGCTGCTGCCGCTGCTACTGTTCGCAGGGTTGGTGGCGCTGATGGCGAACCATCTGGGCGCGCCGCAGCAGCAGGTGATCAAAAGCCACATGGTGGGCAAGCCGCTGGCGGAATTCGCGCTGGAGGGCGTGGCGGGCGCGCCGGGGCTGGCGCTGGTGGATTTGAAGGGCGGCGGTCCGGTGCTGGTGAACATTTTCGCCAGCTGGTGCCTGCCCTGCGCGGTGGAGGCTCCGCAATTGCAGGCGCTGAAAGATCGCGGCGCGACCATCCATGGCATCGCCCTGCGTGATGAACCCGCCGATGTGGCGGGCTTTCTGGCCCGCCATGGCAACCCCTTCACCCGCATCGGGCAGGATCCGGGCGGGCGGATGATGCTGGCCTTTGGCGCCTCTGGCGTGCCGGAAACCTATGTCGTCGATGCGCAGGGCGTGATCCGTTACCAGCATCTGGGCGAAATCCGTGCCGAACATGTCGATCTGCTGATGGCCGAGTTGGAGAAGGCGAAATGAAGGCGTTCGCCATCGCCTTGCTGCTGATCGCCTCCCCGGTGCTGGCCGAACCGCCGACGCCGCCGGACGTGCCGCTGAGCAACCCGGTGCAGGAGCAGCGGGCGAAGGCAGTGATGGCGGAATTGCGCTGCCTGACCTGCCAGAACCAGTCCATCGCCGATTCCAATGCCGCGCAGGCGCAGGCGATGCGGATGGAAGTGCGCGAGCGGATCGCTGCGGGCGAGGAGCCGGAGGCCGTGCGCGCCTTCTTCGTGGAGCGCTATGGCGACTGGGTGAGCTTCGTGCCGCCCGCGCGCGAGGATACCGCGCTGTTGTGGGCCGCGCCCCTGCTGTTTCTGGGCATCGGCGTGGCGCTGGTGGCGCGCAGGTTCCGCCGATGAACTGGAAAACCATCCTGCCCGTCGCGCTGGTGCTGCTGCTGGGTTTCGGCGGCTATATGGTCGTCGGCAGTCCGGGGCTGAAATCCGCGCCATCTGAACGCAGCGCGCCGCACCCGGACCTGACGCCGGAGGCCGAGCAGGCCTCGAAGGAATTGCTGAACAATTTCGGCGACGTGCGCGCATGGCTGACATTGTCAGACGCATTGATTCGCACCGGGCGCACGGAATCGGCGGTGTCCGCGATGCAGAGCGGGCTGGAAGCCATTCCCGGCAACGCGGACCTGTGGGTGCAGATGGGGGTGGCGCTGGTGGCGCACGCCGACGGAGAGGTCGTGCCCGCCGCGCGGCTGGCGTTTGACCGTGCCGCCCGGCTGGCGCCGGATCATCCCGCGCCCGCCTATTTCCTGGGCCTTGCATGGCTGCAATCCGGCGACGTGGACAATGCGCTGAAAACATGGGGGGAACTTCGCGCCCGCAGCGCGGACGATGCGCCATGGGTTTCCCTGCTGGATCGGCAGATTGCCGCCGCCCACAGAATGCGGGACATGGGGGTGGGGCAGGCTATGATGCCGGTTCCGCCCGACGGGGAGGGATCGCCGGGCACCTGAAGCGGAGGGAGATCGGGCCATGATCATCGTCCATCATCTGAACAACAGCCGGTCGCAGCGGATTCTCTGGCTGCTGGAAGAGCTTGAACTTCCTTATGAAATCCGGCGCTACAGCCGCGATCCCGTCACCAACCTCGCCCCGCCCGAACTGGAAGCCGTGCACCCGCTGGGCAAATCCCCGGTGGTGGAGCTGGATGGGCAGATCCTCACCGAATCGGGCGCGATCATCGAAACGCTGATCCGCAGGCTGGGCGGCGGGCGGCTGGCCCCGGCCGAAGGGACAGCGGATTATGATCGCTACATCATGTGGCTGCACTATGCCGAAGGCTCGGCGATGCTGCCGCTGATGCTGCAATTGTATGTGGGACGGCTGGGCGAGGCGGGCGCGCCGCTGAAGCCGCGAATCGACAGTGAGATCGCCCGCCATCTGGGCTGGATCGAATCGGAGCTGTCCGGCCGTGACTGGCTGGTGGGAGACGGGCTGACGGGCGCGGACATCCAGCTGAGCTTCGTGGCGGATATCGCTCGCGTGTTCGGGCTGCGGAGCCGCTACCCGGCGATGGACGCCTGGGCGACACGATTTCAGGCCCGCCCGGCCTTCGTCCGCGCGCTGGAGAAGGGCGGCCCTTACGCCTATGCGTGACCCCGTTGCTGCGCCCGCGAAACGGTGCTAGCGCGCGGCCGGATAAGACCCTGTTGCAGGGGCTTCCAGATGCGGGGACTGCATGAAGCTGGTCTGCCATTGCCCTGCCATCGAACCGGCCGCTGAGGCCGGGTTCCGACGGCGGCTTCGTTGAGTTCCTCTGGCTCCGCGACCGGCGAAGCCGGCTCGCACGGCCATTCGCAGGATGGCCTACCCAAGCTGATTTTGGGCGCGCTGGGCGTGGTGTTCGGCGATATCGGCACCTCGCCGCTCTATGCGCTGAAGGAAAGCTTCATCGGCCACCATCCGCTGACGGTGGATCAGTTGCACGTGATGGGCGTGATCAGCCTGATCTTCTGGTCGATGATGCTGGTCGTCACCTTCAAATATGTGTTCATCATCCTGCGCGCGGACAACCGGGGGGAGGGCGGCTCGCTGGCGCTTTACGCGCTGATCTCCCGCCAGAGCCATGGCAAGGGGTGGATGCGGCCGGTCTCTCTGATGGCGATTCTCGCCACCGCGCTGTTCTTCGGCGATTGCATCATCACGCCTGCCATCTCTGTTCTGTCTGCCGTGGAAGGGCTGACGACGGTGGAGGCCGGGCTGCAGCCGCTGGTGCTGCCCATTTCGGTGGGGATCATCATCGCCCTGTTCATGATCCAGTCCGTCGGCACCAGCCGGGTGGGGGCGCTGTTCGGGCCGATCACCTTGTTCTACTTCATCGTGCTGGCGGTGCTGGGCGCGATGAGCATCCTCGAGCGGCCGGAAATCCTCTGGGCGCTGTCGCCCTATCATGCCTTCACCTTCTTCGTGGACGATCCGAAGCTGGGCTTTCTGGCGCTGGGATCGGTGGTGCTGGCGGTGACGGGCACGGAAGCGCTTTATGCCGACATGGGGCATTTCGGCCGTCGCCCCATCGCCTTTTCATGGCTGTGGATCGTGCTGCCCGCGCTGATGCTGAACTATCTGGGGCAGGGCGCGCTGCTGTTGGGCAGCCCGCAATCCATTACCAACCCCTTCTATCTGCTGGCGCCTGAAAACCTGCGCCTGCCCATGGTGGTGCTGGCGACGATGGCCACCGTCATCGCCAGTCAGGCGGTGATTTCCGGCGCATTCTCGGTTGCGCGGCAGGCGGTGCAGCTGGGCTATATGCCGCGCCTGCGCATCGAGCATACCTCCGCCAGCACGCAGGGGCAGGTCTACATCCCGTTCATGAACTGGATCCTGCTGGCGATGGTGCTGATGCTGGTGATCGGCTTCGAAAGCTCCTCCAACCTTGCCGCCGCTTATGGCATCGCGGTGACGGGCACGATGTTCATCACCACCTGCATGATGGCGGTGCTGATCCTTTCCATCTGGAAGTGGAACCGCATCTTGGCTGGCGTGATCGTGGGCGCGTTCCTGATCATCGACGGGGCTTATTTCGCCTCCAACCTGCTGAAGATTCCGGATGGCGGCTGGTTCCCGCTGCTGGTGGCGATCATCACCTTCGTGCTGCTCACGACATGGGCACGCGGGCGGCAACTGATGAACGACAGGCTGACCGAATCGGCCATGCCGATGGAGGTGTTCATCAAATCCGCCGCGCGCACAGCCACGCGGGTTCCGGGCACGGCGGTGTTCATGACCTCCACGCCGCAGGGGGTGCCGCATGCGCTGCTGCACAATCTGAAGCACAATAAGGTGCTGCACGATCGAATCCTGATCCTGACGGTGGTGATCGACGAAGTGCCCTTCGTCGATCTGGAAGACAGGGTGGAGGTGCTGGATCTGGGCGAGAATTTCTATCGCATGATCCTGCGCTATGGCTTCATGCAGCAGCCCGACGTGCCCGCCGTGCTGAAGCTGGTGGAAAATTGCGGCCCGCAGATCAAGATGATGGACACCAGCTTCTTCCTTGCACGGCAGACGCTGCTGCCGTCTGAGCGGCCCGGCATGGCGATCTGGCGGGAAAAGCTGTTCGCATGGATGCTGCGCAACGCGGAAAGCGCGATGGAGTTCTTCAAGCTGCCGACGAACCGGGTGGTGGAGCTTGGGAGTCAGGTGGAGATTTGACGAAGGCGGCCGCGATTAGCGCAAAGCGCTAACTCGCGGACTCGCCGCAGTCACGGCCGGCGGGGCGGAGGGCATCAGCCCGACGAACCCGTCCGACGGCACGGCTCTGCCGTGCTCTTACTTTCTGGTTCTGAAAACCCAGCCGGACTCGGCAGCTTGGCTGCCGGCCGGCCCATCCGCGCGCACCACGCCCAAAACGAAAAAGGGCCGCAGCCTGACGGCTGCGACCCCTTCGATTCGCTGGATGCGAAATCGCTTACTTGGCGATTTCAGCAGCCTTTTCTTGCACCGCACCGGCAGCGGCTTCAACCGAACCAGCCGCAGCAGCGGTGGCGTCGGCAGCAGCAGCGGTCGCACCGGCAGCAGCGTCGGTGGTGGCGGCAGCAGCGTCGGTGGCAGCAGCGGCAGTGGTGTCGGCAGCAGCGTCGACCGTGGCAGCAGCAGCATCGACGGTGGCGTCGGCGGCAGCGGCGGTGTCGGCAGCGGCATCAGCCGTGGCGTCGGCCGGCTTCTTTTCGCCGCAAGCGGCGAGGACGGCGAGGCTGGCGACAGCAGCGATGGTGAGAGCCTTGTTCATTCTGACCTCCTGATCGGGCACTAGACCCAAGTTATTGCAGGCCATGGGGACGAACCCAAGAGAGGCACCTTGCGGCCGCAAACCCGTAACGAACAGCAGCATTTGCAGCATTCGGCACGAAGTTTTCGCGCCTTGCATGAAGCCGGGCTGTAATTCAAGCCTGTTTGTTGACAAAGCGCCCTCATTCCCGGCCAATTCGCAGCTTGCCCGTTTGGCGGGGGAGCGGGCAGAAGGGCACGGTGACATCAAATTCTCCTCTCAGGCTGGGCACGCGCGGCTCTCCGCTGGCGCTGGCCCAAGCGAATCTCGTGGCTGCGGCACTGGCCGGGGCCGGTGCGCACGACGTGCAGATCATCCCCGTGCAGACCATGGGGGACCGGGTGCAGGACCGGCCGCTGGCCGAGATCGGCGGCAAGGCGCTGTGGACCAAGGAGCTGGACCGCGCGCTGATCGAGGGCGAGATCGATCTGGCGGTGCATTCGATGAAGGATGTGGAGACACGGCTGGCGCCGGGCATCGCGCTGGCGGCCGTGCTGCCCCGCGCCGATCCGCGCGACCGGCTGATCGGCGCGGCCACGCTTGCGGACCTGCCAGCAGGTGCGGTGATCGGCACCTCCAGCCCGCGCCGGGTGGCGCAGCTGTTGCATCAACGCCCCGATTTGCAGGTGGTCAGCCTGCGCGGAAACGTGGCGACGCGGCTTCAGGCCATTGCGGATGGGCGAGTCGCGGCGACCTTCCTTGCCGCTGCCGGGCTGGACCGGCTGGGGATTGAGGCGGGCGCAGGGCTGCCGCTGGACGAATGGCTGCCCGCGGCCGCGCAAGGCATCGTGGGGATGACGTGCCGCGCAGGCGATACGGATGTCGCCGCGCTGCTGACGATGGTGAACCACGCCCCCAGCTTCGCCGCGTTGCGGGCGGAGCGGGCGGTGCTGGAAGGGCTGGGCGGCAGCTGCCACACCGCCGTCGCCGCCCATGCCGTGCCCGGCGATGTGATGCAGCTGCGCGCGGACTTGTTCAGCCCGGACGGCCGCGACAGGATTGTGGCCAGCAGCAGCGGATCGGGCGATCCGCGCGAACTGGGGCTGGCTCTGGCGGCGCAACTGATGGCGCGCGCGACACCCGCGATCCTCGCTTCGCTGGAACAGGCTGCGGCTTGACCCGGCCTCTGCTGCTGCTGACGCGACCCGCCGAGGAGATGGCGACAACCATGGCGGCCGCGAGCGCCGCCGGATTCGAGGCTGTCGCTGCACCGCTGTTGCAGATCGAACCGCTGGAATGGACCGTTCCGCCGGGGTGGCCGGATGCGATCCTGTTCACCAGTGCCCGCGCGCCCGGTCTGGCCGCGCGCCGTGCGCCTGTGTTGCTGGATATTCCCGCCTATGCGGTGGGCCAGCGGACGGCGGCGGCAGCGGTGTCGGCGGGCTTCCGGCTGGCGGGCGAGGGGCTGGGCGACGGCAGCGCGATTCTGGCGGCCATGGCGCGGGATGGGCGGCGCGAGATCCTGCATCTGGCCGGGGCAGACACTGCGCCGCTCGACATTGCCGATGCGGTGCGGCTGGTTCGCGTGCCGGTCTATGCCGCGCGGCTGGTGTCGGCCTTGCCGCCAGCGGCGGTGAATGCGTTGTCGGGTGAGCTGTTCGCCACGCTGCTGTTTTCCGCGCGGACGGCGCGGCATTTCCGCGCGCTGGCAGAAGCCGCCGGGGTCGAACCGCAGGGGCAGCGGATCGTCTGCTTCAGCGCCGCCGTCGCAGAAGCGGCGGGCGGGGGATGGGGCGGCATCGGCATCGCCGCCGTGCCCACGCTCGATGCGGCACTGGCAGCGGCGCAGGCTCTGTGGCAAGGCAGCGGCCATGGCAGATAGCCCCTTGGACGAACTGGACCGGCTGGCCGCGCGCAGCCTTGCGTCGCGGGAGGCCGGACTTCGCGCCTCTCGCGATGCGGAACTTGCACCCCGTGGCGGCGAAACGCCGCGCCGCGCCCGCCCGATCTGGCCGTGGATCACGGCCGCGATCCTGCTGGCCTTCGCGCTGGGGCTGATCGGCAGCCCCTGGTTCGAGCGGCAGGCGAGGGCGCATCTGCCCGAGGAACTTCGATCCGACGTGACCCCGTTGCCCGATCCCCGGGTGAGTTCGCTGCTGGACCGGGTGACGCAGCTGGAGTTGCTGGCGCGCAACCCGGCGCTGCCGGTGGTGCCGCAAGCGCCGCAAGACAGCGCCGCGATAGAGACTGTGGGCAACCGGCTGACTGCGCTGGAATCGCAACTGGCAGGGCAGGCGGGGCGGATCGACGCCTTCGCCGCCGAACAGTCCCGCACATTGTCGCAAATGGAGCAGGAGGATGGCCGCCTCCGCGATCTCTACCTGATGGCCGTCACGCGGCGCATGGTGGAAGCGGGCCGCCCGTTGACGCCTCTGGAGCCGGCGCTGGTGGCGCGTTATCAGGCGTCTGACCAGGCGTCTCTGGGGGCGCTGCTGGCATGGTCCCGCACGCCGCAGACGCGGCAGACGCTGGCGGCGCGGCTTCAGGCGCTGCAACTGGCCGCGGACAAGCCGACGGCAGCCCCGGCAGGCTGGTGGGATCGGCTGAAGGCGACTCTGGGCGGGCTTGTGACCGTGCGGGAGGAGCGTGGCGCGGAACCGATGGACGCGTCAGCCCGGCTCGCCGCCGCGAAGGAGGCGATGGCGGAAGGCGACCTGCAACTGGCCGTCACCACGCTGCAAGCCCTGCCGCAGACCCCGGCGCTTCGCGAATGGGTGGCCGATGCGCGCCAGTTGCTGGCAGCGGAAGCAGCGCTGGGAGACCTTGAGTCGAAAGCGCTGGATACCGCGATCGCGCATCTGCCGGCTGCTGTGCCCGCCGTTCCGGCAGCTTCGGCCACCGCAGCGCCGCTGGCGTCTGCGCCCTGATCGTTTGTCCTCTTAACCAGCCGGCGCGCTTGCGCCTGCAATGCTGCACCGGCTAACGAGACCAACAGCTTTCAACAGAGCGGGAACGGACAACAGCATGCGCGTCGCTATGATCGGATCGGGATATGTCGGGCTGGTGTCCGGCGCATGTTTTGCGGATTTCGGCCATGATGTGGTCTGCGTGGACAAGGACCCGGGCAAGATCGAGCGCCTGAAGGCGAATGTGATGCCCATCTACGAGCCGGGTCTGGACGATCTGGTTGAAACCAATGTGAAGGCCGGGCGGCTGAGCTTCACGACCGATCTGGCCGAAGGGCTGAAGGGTGCACAGGCGGTGTTCATCGCGGTCGGCACCCCGTCGCGCCGGGGCGATGGCCATGCCGATCTCAGCTATGTCTATGCGGCGGCGAAAGAGATTGCCGAGAATCTGGAAGGATTTGCCGTCGTCGTCACCAAGTCCACCGTGCCCGTCGGCACCGGAGACGAGGTGGAGCGGATCATCCGCGAGGCCAACCCCAAGGCCGATTTCGCAGTCGCCTCCAACCCGGAATTCCTGCGCGAAGGCGCGGCCATCGCCGATTTCAAGCGCCCGGATCGAATCGTGATCGGCGTGGAGGATGACCGCGCGCAAGCCGTTCTGGAAGAACTGTATCGGCCGCTTTACCTGAATCAGGCCCCGATCATGGTGACGAGCCGCCGGACCTCGGAACTCACCAAATATGCCGCCAATGCGTTTCTGGCGGTGAAGATCACCTTCATCAACGAAATCGCCGATCTGTGCGAGAAGGTGGGGGCGAATGTGCAGGATGTCGCGCGCGGCATGGGCTGGACAACCGCATCGGCTCCAAATTCCTGAACGCCGGGCCGGGCTATGGCGGCAGCTGCTTCCCGAAAGACACGCTGGCGCTGATCAAGACCGCGCAGGACAATGAGGCCCCGGTGCGCATCGTGGAGACGGTGGCGCAGATCAACGACAACCGGAAGCGCGCCATGGGCCGCCGGGTGATCGCAGCGGCGGGCGGCGACGTGCGCGGCAAGAAGATCGGCGTGCTGGGCCTGACGTTCAAACCCAACACCGACGACATGCGCGACAGCCCGGCGATCGCCATCATCCAGACGCTGCAGGATGCCGGCGCGCAAGTCTCCGCGTTCGATCCGGAGGGTGTGGAGCAGGCGAAGCTGGTGCTGCAGAATGTCGACTATGCCGACAGCCCCTATGCCGCACTGGACGGCGCAGACGTGATGGTGCTGGTGACGGAATGGGACGCCTTCCGCGCCCTGGATCTGTCGCGGGTGAAGAGCCTGCTGCGCTCGCCGGTGGTGGTTGACCTGCGCAACGTCTATCGGCCGGACGAAATGGCGCGTTATGGATTGGAATACAGCGGAATCGGCCGCTGACGCCCGGTTGCAACGGCGGGCATCCCTCTCTATAGCCCGCCGTCTGCTGCTGCTCGGAGTCGTGGGTGAGTGGCTGAAACCAGCAGTTTGCTAAACTGCCGTACTGGGTAACCGGTACCGAGGGTTCGAATCCCTCCGACTCCGCCACCGCAGTGTTCAGGGCTGTTCATGCCCGTTCATTTTTCCTTGTTTCCCCTGATGTTTCTTGCCTAACTTGTTCACCTCGGTTCAGGTGCGTTCACATGCAGCCGGTGCCGATTGTGGGTGAGATTGTGGGCAAGGGGCGGTTGTGTGGGCAACGTCGGCGTCCGCCTCAGACATAGCGGATCGTGGTGAACATCCCTGCGGCCAGATGGTAGATCATGTGGCAGTGGAACGCCCACCAGCCGGGATTGTCGGCATCGAACGCCAGCACCACCCGCCCGTTCGGCGGCACGAGCACGGTGTCTCGCATTGCTCCTGAAAACCGCTGCCCACCGATTTCGACGACCTGGAAGGTGTGGCCATGCAGGTGCATCGGGTGCGCCATGCCCGTCTTGTTAACGAGCGCCAGCTCCACCCGTTCGCCCGGCGCGACGGGAAGCGGTGGCACATCGCTCGACCATGGGACGCCATTGATCGACCAGATATAGTTGGCCATGTCCCCGGTCAGGTTGATGGTGTGAACCCGGTCGGCCTTTCGCGGTTTCAGTGGTTTCGTGGCGCGCAGGCGGCTTTCCAGATCTAGCGTGACGGCCTGAGCGCTGGCTCCGGCCATGTCCGCAACCCGCTGAACCGGCGCGTTGCCCGCACGCAGGATCAGGCCGGTCTGCCTTGCCGTGCCTTCCAACAGGGCGAGCAGCGGGTAGGTGGCGGCCTCCTTTGGAAGGGTCAGGCGGATGTCCAGCCGCTGTGCCACCGCCAGCGGGAAGCGCCGGGCCTTCACCGGCACCACCGGGGAACCATCGACAGCGATCAGCTCTCCCGTCAGCGCGCCGAGATCGAAGTGGAAATTGCTCATTGCCGCCGCATTGATCACCCGCAGCCGAATCCGGCCGCCGGGTTCGGCCTTGACGATTTCCGGGTCGGCTAGCGTGCGGTCGTTGGCAAGGAACGCATCGAATTTGACGTCGTTGAGGTCGGGCGCGGCCTTTCCGGGGGCGGCCATGTCTTGCATGGGGGCCATGGGTGCCATCGTCTTGGGCTTGCGCAGCGATGCGAAAATCTCCTCCGGGCTGGTGAAGCTGAAATCGTGCAGCATCAGCACGATCTCCTGCTCGTCGGCCCGGTCCCGATCATCGTGGATGATCAGCGGTGCCGACATCATCAGCGGCTCTTGCAAACTGGCATGGGAATGCATCCAGAAGGTGCCGCCGGAGCGCAGCGGAAAATCATATCGTGCGCTGGAGCCGGGCGCGATCGGCGGCCCTGAAATGCCGGGAACGCCGTCCTGCTGCCATGGGGGCGTCAGGCCATGCCAGTGCAGCAGGCTGGGCGCTTCGATGTGGTTTTCCACCTTCACGCGGAAGCGGTCGCCCGCGTTCAGGGTGAGGCCCGAAGTGCCGTCAGGCTGCTGGATGCCATAGACGGAAGCGGCCTTGCCGTTGACCTCGATGGTGCGGCGCAACAGGCGCAACACCGTCTCCGGCGTGTCTGCGGCGAAAGCGCCTGCGCTGCCGAGTTCAGCGGCGGCAGCGGCCACCAGAGACGATTTCAGGAGTGTGCGACGGGTGAGTGCCGGCAATTTTGCCTCCTGAGGGAAACGGCTGAGCGACTGCCGTCAGAATGAAAGACTGAAGCGGGCCGAAATGCGCTGGCTGGTGTAATTTTGTGCCAGATCCGCATCATAGCCCGCAGTGAAGGTCATGTTCCGCTTCCGGAGAAGTTCCGCGCCGACGCCGAGGATCAGCCGCTGTTTCGGCAGGGAGGTGGTGCTGACGAACGGCGCGAGGTCTGGTGCATCGGCAAAACGTGCGGTTGCCCGCCAGTCGTTCCGCGCCTCGAACAGGCCGCCTGCACGGATGAAGGGCCGCAACATGGTCTCCTGCCCGAGCGGGATTCGCCCGCCTGCTTCGATTGTCGGGGCTGCCGCGAAGGTGGTGTTGCCTGTCTGCTTCAGGAGCAGCGCGTAGGGCGAGCCGCGTTCCGCGATGCTGTCAACATGCACATAGGTCGCATCGACCTCCACTTGCGGGAGCAGGTAGAAATCGCCGAACGCCTGCTGATAGCCGATGCCGAAATGGCTGCCGACATAGCGCGAGCGGGGGGAGGCGGTGGCGATGGTCTGGTCTGCGCCGATCGAGATTCGGCGGTGCGAGTCATACCAGCCCATCCCGCCCGAGACGGCGAGCGACATCAGCAGCGCGCCCTGCCGCTTCTTCAGAAAGGCCCCCAGATGCAGGGTGTCGCCGCTGACATGGGCGCGGCTCTGAATGGAATCGATGGAGTCATGCTCATAGGCCAGCGATGCACCGAGAAAGAGCCCGTCGCCGACTTCGCGCTGGCCGCCGATCTGCAACGTGCCGGATTTGGTGCGGAAACCGATGGCCTCGGCCGTGCTTTCCCGATCGAGATCGCTGCCGACGGCGCGCACCCAGAGGCAGTTGCGCTCCTCCCCGGGCGGGTCGGCGCGGTCCGCTGCCGGGCAGTTCAGCATTTCGCCGACAAAGACGCGGTGCGCCTGCGGGCGGGTGACGGCGAAGCTGCCCAGCACGTCTGCGCCAAGGCTGTCGAGCGCGCTGACATAGTCGTCGGCGGAGGCGATCTGATCGGCCAGAGCCTGCACCACGCCGCCGCCTGCCTGCACGCGGCCATTGTCCCAAATCTGCTGGAGATGGTTCGCGGTATTCTGCTGATTGGCGTTCAGCGCGATGTTGGCGGGCGTGTAATCGGCCTTCGCGGTGACCGTCAGCCTGGTTTTGTTGTCCTCAAGGGCATAGCTGAAGCTGTAGATCGGTGATGGGTTGCCACCATAGACTTCCACGCTGAAATCGCTCGACAGGGAGAGCGGGACGGCATTCTGGAACGTCAGGATCGTCACGCTGTTTCCGGCGAGCGAGAGGGGTTGCAGGAACAGTTTTCCGCCAAGCTCGACGATGGAGCTGTTGATCGTGAGGCTGTCACTGGTGCCGTTCACGAAATCGACGCCCGCGACGATGTAGCCGGTGCTGCTGAACGCCTGCGTGGTGATGCTGGTCTGCTGCAAGACGGCATCGTGCGGACCGATCCACAGCGTGCCCGCGTTTTCCAGCGTGCCGACGGTCAACTGATCCGTGGTGAAAATCGTGCCTGTCGAGAGATTTTGCAGGTCGGCGCTGGCGGCCAATATGTCGCCGGTGATGAAGCCGCTGTTGCGGATGCTGGCGGCGCTGTCGAGGCGCATTGCCGGGCCGCTATAGCCCTCCAGCCGCCCGGCCACGTTGATTTGGGAGGCGGGGAGTGACCCTGTGATATCGTAACCGCCGCTGACGACCAGCGCGCCTGCTGCCTGCCCGTCCGACCGCACGGTGGCGTTGGTGGCGATGTTGACGCTCACGACATTGGCCGAGTTGCCGCGGCTGAGGGCATAGATCGCGTAGGAGTCCGCGCCGGTCACCAGCACATTGCCTTCGACATTGACGGTAACGGTGCCGATGCACAGGGGGTCGCAGGCCGCGCTGCCGGACCCGGCGATGACGAAACCGCTGCCGTCCGCATGGCCATAGAGGCCGCCGCCTTGTCCGGCGCTCTGGGCGAAGATGCCGTGCGCGCGCTGGCCGCTGGTGCTGATCGCGCTTCCGGCCTGCACATCGACAAGGATGTCGCCGCCTGAGCCTGCATGGAAGAACTCGCTTGCCCGTTCGGGGGCAAGGGTGAGGTCGATCTGGGACAGGCCGCCGATCAACGCGCCGCCGCCGCCGATGCTCTGCGCAACGATGCCCGCCGCGCCCATGCCCGTCGTCACGATCTGGCTGTTGCCGGAGAGCGTGGCGTTCACTGCTCCCCCGGCTCCGGCGAAGAAGGAGTCTGCGCCATAGGCACCGTCGGCCGTCGTCACGCTGGCCTCGCCCGGCGCGCCCGCGATCAGCCCGCCGCCCGCGCCGATGCTCTGCGCGAGGATACCATAGGAATCGATGCCTGCCGTCGAAACGACACCGGCAGACAGGGTCACTGTGGCCGTGCCGCCATCGCCCGATGCCCCGCCGCCGCCGCCGATGCCGACCGGAATGATGGTGGTGGGTGCCCAGTCCCCGGTCTGGCTGCCGGTGCTGCCGCCGCTGTTGTCGCTGCTGACCGACATCAGCCCGGCCAGCCCGCCGCCGCCGCCGATGCTCTGCGCGACGAGTGCGATCGCGTCGCGACCGGTGGTGGTGATGGCACCGCTGTTCGTCAGCGTCACCGCGCCGCCATGTCCCTGCGCGCCGCCCTTGCCGCCGATATAGACGCTGAAATCACTGAGCGCCGCCGGATCGCCGACGGATGCGCCGCCCTTGCCACCGCCGCCGCCGATGCTCTGCCCATAGAGGCCGAAGGAGAGGTCGCCCGCCGTGGTGACAGAACCGCTGTTCGTGAGATCGACGATGCCGCCGTCGCCCGCAGCACCGGCATGGCCGCCGACCCCCACGCTGCCGTCCGCCGTGGAATAGCCGTTGGAAGCCGCCGCCGCCCCGCCGTTGCCGCCGCCGCCACCCACGCTCTGCGCGAACACGCCTTCGGAAAAAGCGCCCAATGTCGCGATGTTGCCGCTGTTGTTGACGCTCACCGTACCGCCGGCACCGGCCGCGCCGCCGGCCCCCGCCCCCGCGCCGCCGACATTGACGCTGATCAGGCTTTTCAGGCTGCCCGGATCCGCCGGAGAGCCATCCTGCGGGAAGAGGGCCTGAGCGGCCGAGACCACCGTCTTCAGGCGATTGCGATCGTTCCAGGCGTCATAGACCAGATCATTCAGCCGGTAGACCGGCCCTTCCTGCGTGACATCCGCGTTGCCGGCAAAACCCTGCTCCAGAAAGTCCACCATCGACGCGATGATGGAAATGCCCGTGCCCGTCGCCGCCTCGCCGCCGATGCCGCCGCCGCCGCCGACGCTTTGCGCATAGACGGCCGATGCCGAGCCGCCCGACGTCACGATGGCGGCGACATTGGTGATGGTGACGGCCCCGCCTTCGCCCCCGGCGCCACCATTGCCGCCGACGCCGACATCGGCGGTGAACTGGTTGCCACCGGTGCCGTTCGCCAGCGTGCCGCCGCCGGTGCCGCCGCCGCCGCCCACACTTTGCGCCAGAACGCCGAACGCATTGCTGCCCAGTGTGAAGATGCCGCCGTTCAGATTGTTGACGACCACCGCGCCGCCATCCCCTGCCGCGCCGCCGCTGCCGCCGATGGTGACGGTGACAGAGGCGGAGATGTCGTTGGGCCGGAGCGCACCACTGTTGGCATTGCCATAGCCGCCATTGCCGCCGCCGCCGCCGATGCTCTGCGCGAACACGCCGATGGCATCATGCTGCATCGTGCCGAGCAGGCCGCTGTTGCTGACGGTGACCGTGCCGCCATTGCCGCCGCTGCCGCCCTTGCCACCGATCACCGTGTTCACGATCACGTTGGAGGATTTGAAGGCAAGGTTGAGTGCGTCGGAATCGCCGCCATTGCCGCCGCCGCCGCCGATGCTCTGTGCGATGACAGCGTTCGCCGTCGCGCCGGACGTCAGCACCGATCCGTTGTTGACCACGGTCACCGCACCAGCTGCCCCGCCTGTGCCGCCCGAGCCGCCGAGCGAGACATCCAGATTGACCGACGGAAACTCCGGGTCGGTGTAAAGCTGGTAAGTGGAGGCGAGCGAGGTGCCGCCATGCCCGCCGCCGCCGCCGATGCTCTGGGCGAAGATGCCGGTTGCGTCATGCCCGTCGGTGATGATCTGGCCGAAGTTGCTGAGCGACACGTCGCTGCCAACACCCCCCTGGCCAGCCTTGCCGCCCACCGCTGCCGAGGTGGTGATCTGCACGCCGACGTCGATGGCGTTGGCAGCGCCGCCATTGCCACCGCCGCCGCCGATGCTCTGCGCGTCCAGCCCATAGGCATGGCTGCCGCGTGTCTGCACCGTGCCGCCATTGGCGATGAAGACGCTGCCGCCGTCGCCGCCCGTTCCGGCATTGCCGCCAATCCCGACCGCCAGCACGCCGCCCGCATCCAGCGTGTTCGCGTCTCCGGCGGTGCCGCCGCCGCCGCCAATGCTCTGCGCGACGATGCCGGAGGATTTGTTGCCGCTGGTGACGATCAACTGGCCATCGGGCATCGCCGTGATGACTTCGCCGGGGCCATATGTGGGGTTGCCGTTGAATATCTGCGCCAGCTGCCCGTCGCCGCCTTGCGCGCCGCTGCCGCCCAGCGAGACTCCGGTCACCACACCGTTCGCGATGGCGTCGCCGCCGAAGCCGCCGCCGCCGCCGATGCTTTGAGCAATAATCGCCGTGCTGTGCTTGCCGCTGGTCATGATGCTGCCAGAGCCGAGCGTGACGACAAGCACCTGCCCGCCGTCGCCGCCGGGCGAGGCGTCGCCGCCGGTGGCGACGAACACGCCGCCGCCGAACGCGCCGTTGCCGCCATGGCCGCCGACGCTTTGCGCCAATATGCCGACCGCAGCATAGCCCGAGGTGTCGATGGAACCGCCGTTGACAGTGACGTTGGTCACGTCCTCGGTATTGGCGCTGCCGCCGTTGCCGCCCGAGCCCTTGCCGAAGCCGCCCTCGCCGGTGCCGCCATCGCCGCCGATCCCGTTCAGGGCGGCGGCCCAGATTCCGGCGGTGATGTCCGAGAAGGTGAGATTGCCCAGCGTCTGGCCGGTCCCCGGCTTGTCGACGCCGGTTGCCTGTATCTCGCCCGTCAGCGTGACATGAACCGATCCGGCAGAACCACCGGCACCGCCATTGCCGCCGGTCGCCTCGCCAAGATCGCTTGAGGCGTTGCCGCCATCGCCGCCGTTGCCGCCGACGGACCATGCCTGCACGCCATGACCAGCGGATTTGATGGTGCCCGCCAGAGCGACCGTCAGGGCATTGCCATTGCCGCCGCTGCCGCCGTTCAGGCCATAGGCGTGGGTCAGATCGTCCCGCGCGGAGGCGGCGTTGCCGCCATTGCCGCCCGCCGAGACAATCGCAATCGCCGGAAGCAGTGCCGTTCCGCTGGTGACCGTCGTCGCGCCTGTCTGGCTGAAGCTGATAGCGCCGCCATTGCCTGCCGCGCTGCCCGCGCCCCCTTGCCCGAAGGTGAAGCCGAGCCCGCCGCCGCCGCCATCGCCGCCGGTTGAAGTGATGCTGACGGGCGTGGTCCCGGACGCATCGCTGACGGTGGAAGCGTTCAGGCCAATGCTGACCGCCCCGCCATTGCCGCCGGTGCCGCCGGCCCCGCCGTCCGAATAGCCGCTGGCCCAGTCCCCCACGGTGGCGCCGGAATCGCCGCCGTCGCCGCCCTTTCCGCCGTGCGACTGGATCAGGATCGTCGGGAACCCGGCCCTTCCCGGAAGGGTGAGGGAGGACTGGGAGGCTGTGATGTCGTCGCCCGGCGCGGCATTCTGGCCAGCCGGGCCGTCATTGCTGTGCGTGGCTTCCCACGGCAGCCCCGTCTGCTCGGTGGAGCCGAGCGGGGCCTTGGGTTGATCTGGCCCGGCGCAATCGATGCCCCATATGCCATTCAGATTGTCGGGCGGATTCGTGCAGGATGCGGCGGCCGGGGCAGCCGTGAGAGCAAGAGCCGCAGCCGTCCCCGCCAGCAGCCCCGCGCGTGCGCGGCTCACCCGGCCGGAGAGGCCGTGTATGGTCGTCGTCCTGTTCATATGCCCCCGATCCGTGCCGCAGACGGCCCCTGACGATTCAGCCCGTGGCGAGCGCCGCGGCGCGGCGACGGCGCAACGCGCAGCCCGTCAGGCCGATGCCGGTGATCATCAGGGCCCAGGAAGCCGGCTCAGGGACGGCGGGTGTTTCGCCCACCTGCCGGAGCGTGACCGAAAGATGATATTCCGCCTCGGTATACCGGTCAAACATCGGGAATTCCCCGGTCATCATCTCAGGCGCCGACAGCGGCCCCGCGAACAGCTCGAAGCCAGCCGTTTCGACGATGAATTTCTGCGCATCATCGTCGAAGATGGCAATGCCGCCGTGATAGGCTTTGGTCATGAACATCGCAGTGCCGCGCCCGGCGCTGGTGCCGGTCATTGGAACCGTCGATGTGGAGAAGCTGGCCCCCTCCACGTAATAGGGAATCTCGGGCCATGCGCGAAGGCTGAACACAATATCCGCAAAGCCGGAACCGGTCAGCTTATAGACGAAGACCGGCCCCGTCCCCGGCGGGTCCGCCGCAAGCACGGGCGCTGCCAGCCCGGCTGCGAACAGGGCAACGCAACGCATACCCACAGCCGCAACCATGCGAAGCGAAGCTTTCCTGAATACGGCCTGCCGCCCGCGCCATCGCTGCAGTGAAAGAGTGTCCGATGTGACCAATGACATAATATTCCCCCATGATTCCATCACCTTCGTCCGGCGGTGCCGGACGGGTCAGGCCGCCCCGCTGCGGACCTTCGGTGACAGAGAACGCGGGCGATGCTATGGTTCGGCCGATACATCGACAATTGGCGCGAACGGGTTTCCGAGGAGTCCGGCTCATCCAGCGAGCCGAAATGGTTCGTTTGACGGGCGGGGCTGGTGACTGTGATCGCCGCAACCGTTCCGGCACCGTTGCCTTGGCCCGAGCGCGGGAGTTGACGGGATCGCGCGCATCCCCGGCGGACAGCTGACCCGGACGGCGCGAATGAAGGGGGATGATCGGAATGGCGGATACGCGCACGGGACATATGCCTGCAGTGCTGGCCGAGTTGCGCCGCCAGTTGCGCGGCGCGGGATATACCATCAAGGCGGCGGCTCAGGCGTTGGGCGTTGCAGAGGCGACGCTGAAGCGCTGGCTGGCAGGGCACGGCATGACGGTCGACAAGCTCGACGACCTGTGCCTTCTCGCCGACACAAGTCTGCCGGAAATCATTCGCCTGATCGACCAGCCCGTCCGCCTGAAGTCGCAGCTGACGCTGGCACAGGAAACCGCACTGGTTTCTGATCCGTTCATGACCTTGATGTTTTTCGCCATCCTGGGCGGCTGGTCTCCGGAAGAACTGCTGGCCAACGTCGACATGCCGGAAGCGGAAATCGAGCAGCGCCTGTCACGGCTCGAACGTCTCGCCCTGATCGACCGCCTGCCCGGCGGCCGGATCCGTTGCCGCATCGACCGCAAGGTCCGCTGGCGCCGCCACCTGATGGGCGCGCAGTTCGAACGCTATGTGAAGCGCCAGTTCGTCGAGCTGGATTATTCCTCGTCACAGGTTTTCTATCAGGGCGAGATCATCCGCCTTTCGCTTTCGGGCTACAGCCGGCTGGCCGAACTGATCGAACGCGTGCGTGTCGACACGCGCGCCATTGAGGACGAGGACCGCCACAACACGCGGCTTGAAAGCAACTGGTATGTCACGCTTTTCGCAGTTCGCGAGCTCGATCTCAGCCGCCTGCGCGCTTATGTCGTCAGCGGCGGCGTGAACATGATGGGAGACGACCCTCAAACGCCAGCGCCCTGAACGGACGACTGTTATCGGACAGTGTCGCCGGTGAAGACGGTGCTGCGCGGCGTGACGACGCGGGAATTGGAGGCCGAAGCTGCCTCATTCCATGGTGCGACCACAGACGCAGCCGCCGTCTTCGCCGACCATCGGTGTCGGACAATTGCCCGGCGCGGCCGCCGGGGCAGGGCGGGCGCGATAGACTGTCTTGGGGTGTCGATATTTCTCTTTTGTTGTGGTTGAGATTGCAAAAGCAGAGCCTGCGCTCTCCAGCAAAGGAGGAATGGGCAATGGCGACTCAGTTGCGCGACAATCCAGATCTGGCCGAACGGGCCGCTGCACGCGGGATCGGCATTTTTCCCGCGACTGCCCTCATCGGGGCCGAAATTCGCGGGCTGAAGCTTGAAGCGCCGCTGACCCCCGAGGACGCCGCGATCCTTCGCGAGGCGTGGCTGGCGCACAAGGTGGTGTTTATCCGCGACAATGACCTGAGCCACGAAGCGCATATCCGTCTGGGCCGGTTGTTCGGGGAACTGGAAGGGCATCCGGTGATCCCGCATGTGCCCGGCCATCCGGAAATCCTGAGCATTCGCGGCGTGGAAGGCGTGAAGCCGACGCCGGAAACTATCGAGGGCTTCCGCGCCTATAACAAATGGCACACCGATGTGACCTTCCGGGAAAAGCCGTCGATCGCCTCTGTGCTGCGCGCGCGGCTGTTGCCGCCGGTTGGCGGAGACACGATCTTCGCCGATGCCGCCGCCGCTTATCGCGGCCTGCCGGAAGCGGTGAAAGAGCAGATCGAGCATCTGGACGCTGAGCATGACATCGTGCGCAGCTTTGGTGGGCGGGTGAGCGAGGAAAAGAAGGCCGAACTGGGCCGGAACTTCCCGCCGGTGCGGCATCCGGTGGTGCGCCGCCACCCGGAAACGGGCGAGAAGATCCTGTATGTGAACTACACCTTCACCTCGCGGATTCTGGACGTGGAGCCTGAGGAAAGCGACGCGCTGCTGCGGCTGCTGTTCGACCGGATCAAGGTGCCGGAATATCAGGTGCGCTTCACATGGACACCGAACGCCATCGCCATCTGGGACAACCGCGCGACCCAGCATTACGCCGTGGGCGATTATGTGCCCGCCGACCGGATGCTGGAGCGGGTGACGGTTTCGGGCGACGTGGTGACGCGGTGATGCAGCAACATCAGGCCCCATTGTTCCAGCCGTTTGCGACGCGGATCGAAAATAGCGTGCGCCGGTGCTGGACGGCCGCACCAGCCGCCTGATCCGGCCTTTGCCGCTGCTGGCGGTTGCGGCGGAATAGCGCCGGGTTCTTCACGCGGGGCCCGGCGCCAGACCCTGACAGGTCGGCAGGGCCTTGCAGTTTACAGCCCTTCGCCGCCCACCCAATGCGCGTTGGAGAGCAGCCGGGCCAGCGACCAGACCTGCTGCCGGATGTCGGGCACGGCGGTGATCTCCCAGAAGCTGCCCCGCGTGAGCGGGCCGACAGCGAACAAGCCCGGAACCGGCCTGCGCCGGCTGTCCAGAACGCGGCAGAGATGATCCGTTTCCAGCCCCATCCCCAGCGGGTCCGCATGGCCAAGGCCCTGCCCAAGGATGGAGCGAACCAGCGGATGTTCGCAGCCCTGCACCGGGCCGGGGCCGGTGCAGTTGACGATTCTGGTGACCTTCAGTTCGTCGAGCGCGCCGTTGCGGCGGCGGATGCTGACGCTTGCGCCGTCTCCGTCGCGCTGCGCCGAGAGGATGCGGCCGGGACACACGGTGAACGAGCCTTCGGCGATCAGCGCCTTCAGCCGCTGCGCCACATCAGGGGCCATCCGGTGCCGGTGCACGTCCCACAGGGTGCGGCCGTGGCGCAGGAAGCGGCGGCGTTCGTTAAGCGGCATGCGCCGCCAGAGGTTCTGGCTGTGCGGCCGCAACTGGTCGATGGCGGCGCGCCAGCCGATTTCGGCGGATTGCGCGCGGAGATGGCGCAGGATGGCGAGCGCCTTTGGCCGTGGCGCGGTGGCCAGCGGCGGCACCGCTTCCGGCTCGCCATGGGCGCGGGGCAACAGGCCCCGACGGGACAACGCGATGATCGGCCCCGTATGGCCGTTCTCCCGCAGCAGCAGCGCGACATCGACTGCGGTGAGGCCGGTGCCGATCAGCAGCGTGGCGGCTAGAGGCTCAGGCATGTCGAGCAGTTCCGGCACCCATGGGTCATTCAGATAGGCGGGGCCGAGATCGTCGGCGCTGATTCCGGCGGGGGCCGAGGCCGGGAGGTTGCCGGTGGCCAGCACCACTCGCCGTGCCATATGGCTGCTGCCGTCTGCGTGGATGAGGCGGAAGCCATCGGCGACCGGCTCCAGCGCGACGATCTCCGCGCCTGCCGTTTGAAGGCGATCCGGCGCATCCGCGCGGGCCGTTTCCAGCAAGCCGTGGAGATAGCGGCCATAGGCGGCGCGCGGCACGAAGCTGGTGCGCGGCATCGCATATTCCGCCTGCACCCAGCGTTCGAAATGCGCGGGATCGTCCGGCAGCGCGCTCATATTGGCGGCGCGGACGTTCAGCAGGTGCGACTGCGAGACGGTGGAATAAGCAAGCCCAAGGCCGGGGCGGTGGTTGCGCTCGATCAGGGTGGTGGCCGGGCCGTTGTGGCGGACGAGGTTCACGGCGAGCAGCGTGCCGGAGAAGCCGCCGCCGATGATCGCGACATCCGTCTGGGTTTCAGCGTCTGTCATAGGGTAAGGCATAGCAGATTCGCGGCGGCTGCCGAGCCCCTGCCGCTGCACGAACGGTGTAGGCTCGATACACCGGTATTGGCTTCAGCCGGTTGCCGTCAGGGGCTGCGCGCCGGGCGCGCGTTGCACGGTGGGCCGGGCAAGCCCCAGATGGTCGCGCAGGGTCCGCCCTTCATATTCGGTGCGGAACAGCCCGCGCCGTTGCAGTTCCGGGATGACGAGGTCCGCGAAATCCTCCAGCCCGCCCGGGAATGTCGGCGGCAGCACGTTGAAACCGTCTGCAGCTCCGGCACGGAACCAGTCCTCGATCTGGTCTGCCACCTGTGTCGCGCTGCCCACCACCACCCAATGGCCGCGTGCCGCGGTGATGCGGCCCACCAGCTGGCGGACGCTCAGATTGTCGGCGCGGGCGATATCGGCGAACAGCTGCTGGCGGCTTTGCCAGCCTTCGGTGCGTGGCGCTTCCGGCAGCGGGCCATCGAGATCCGCGCCGGACAAGTCCCAGCCGATCATCGCCGAGAGCAGGCCGACCCCGACCTTCGGATCGACCAATTCCTGCAACTCCTCGTAACGCTCCCGCGCTTCCGCTTCGGTTGGGGCGACATAGGCGGTTATGCCGGGCATCACCAACAGATCGTCGCGCCGCCGCCCATGCGCCTCGGCCTGATCCTTCAACCCCTGCGCAAAGGCGATGGCGTCTGGCCGAAGCTGCTGCGCGGTGAAGACGACATCAGCGGTCGCAGCGGCCAGCGCCTGCCCGTCTGCCGACGACCCCGCCTGTACCAGCACCGGATGGCCTTGCACCGAACGCGCCCATTGCGCTGGCCCGGCGACTTCGAAGTATCGGCCCTGATGCGCAACGGGCCGCACTTTGGAGGTGTCGAAGAAGCGCTGCGCCTGCTGATCGAGCAGGATGGCGTCGTCCGCAAAACTGTCCCACAGCTTGCGCACCACCTCCACATATTCCGCTGCCCGATCATAGCGCTGGGCGTGGCCGAGCTGCTCGTGCAGGCCGAAATTGCGGGCCTCTGCGTCGGTGCCCGATGTCACGAGGTTCCAGCCCGCGCGCCCGCCGCTCAGATTGTCGAGCGAGGCGAACTTTCGGGCGGCGTGATAGGGCGCGAGATAGGTGGAGGAGACGGTCGCCACCAGCCCGATCCGCTCCGTCGCCGGGATCAGCGCCCCCAGCAGCGTCAGCGGCTCGAAATGATAGACCAGCGCGGTGCGTTCCGCGAGCGGGTGCAGCCCGGCGAGCAGGCCGACATTGTCGGCGAAGAAGATCATGTCGAACTTCGCCCGCTCGGCCGTCTGCGCGATGCGCTGATAATGTTCCAGCCGGAACAGGTCGGCCGGATCGACCGACGGATGTTCCCAAGCCGAAAGATGGTGCCCCACCCCCTGCACGAACAGGCCCAGGCGGAGCTTGCCGTCTGCCGCCGGCATCAGAAGCGCACCTTGCCGGTAACCCCATAGGTGCGCGGATCGCCCAGCACCCAGATATAGGAGGATACCGCGTTGGCGGCGCCGACACCAACGATGTAGCGCTTGTCGAACAGGTTGCGGCCCCACAGGTTGAGCGACCAGCGGCCGTCGCCCGCGCGCACACCGATCCCGGCGTTGGTCAGGCCATAAGCCTCTTGCTTGCCATAGTCGGAGAAGGGGTTGGACAGGTTCACCGCCGAACGCCAGGTCTGGTTGGCGAAGCCGGTGATGTTCAGTGCGTGGCTGATCGGCGTGTCGACATCGAAGCTGAGCTGCCCGGACCATTTCGGCGCGCCCAGTACGCGCTTGCCGGACCAGTCCGCATAGGTGGGCGCGCCCGGATATTGGAACTCCACCGGGGCCGGGCCGTTCGCATAGGAGACATAGCGCGCATCGTTGAAGGCCCCGTTGCCCGACAGCGTGACCCCCGCCGCGATGGCAAAGCTGCCTTCCAGTTCCACCCCGCGCAGCCGGACCTTGCCGACATTGCCGAGGTAATTGCCCAGCGCCAGCCGGTTCGGGTCCACCTGCGTCGCCTGAAAGCCGCTGATATCGTTCCAATAGAGATTGGCGTTCAGCGTCACCGTGCCGTCGGCGAAGCGGGATTTCACCCCGGCTTCATAGGAGGTGGATTTTTCCGGATCGATCAGCAGCGGCTTGCCGGGCGTGGCGGACAAATTGGCCGCGCCGGATTTCTCGCCATGGCTGACAGAAGCGTAGAGCAGCACGTCGTCCGACAATTTGTAAGACGGGTTGATCAGCCACGACCAGCCCGTCAGCGTCTGCGAATCCGTCAGCCGGAAAATGCCGCCGAAGGCGTTGATGATGGCCGCCCGCGCCGGTGCCAAAGCGGCCAGCGCCCCCGTCAGCGGCGTGCCGCCAAAGGCCTGACCGGTATTGCTCACCGATTTGCCTTCGCGCGTGAGCCGGAGGCCGCCGGTCACGTCGAACTTGTCGGTCACATGCCATGTCGCCTGCCCGAAGATCGCCGAACTTTCGATCTTGGCGGTGCCGCGCTGCTGATATTCCACGCCGTCCAGCACCAGCGGCAGTAGGAAGGCCGGCGGCAGCGCGCCGGTGAGGAACCATTTCGTCGAATCCGACTGGAAGATGTTGCGGTTGTTGCTGACCAGATCCTCATACAGGTAAAAGGCTCCGACCTGATAATCGACCGTCTGCCCGGTGGGGGAGGCGAGCCGCAGTTCCTGCGAATATTGATCGACATCGACATCGAAGCCCGCGCTCAGGATGGAGAAGGGCGAGTTGTCGCTGTCATTCCTTGGCCGGAAGCGCAGTTGCCGCCATGCCGAGACAGAGGTGACAGTGTGATCGCCCAGCTGCACGTCGAACTGGTTCGAAACCCCCCAGACCTTGCTGGAAATCCGCTCCTGCGTGTTCACATTGGCGTTGTCCGGCACATCATAGCTGGGGGTGAAGCCAAAGAGGCTGCCCAGCTTGCGTTCCCAGCTGGCGGCGCGGACGGAGCCGTTGACGAAGTTGGTGACATCGGCGAACGCCGGGTAGAAGTTGTTGTATTCATTGCTGTCGTACCGCTCGACGATCAGCCGGTTGGTGAAGTTCGGCAGTTCCAGCAGCAATTGCCCGCGCACCGCCCAGCGGTTCACATCCAGGAATTTCTGACCGTCATATTGGTTGGTGATCCAGCCGTCGGACTTGTCGCGATAGCCGGTGATGCGGAAGGCCAGCGTGTCGGCGATGATCGGCGCGGAGACATTGGCGCGCAGCTGGTAGCGGCCGAAATTCGCATAGCCTGCCTCGAAGCTCGCCTCCGGCGTGAAGCTGGGCTTTTTCGTGGTCACGATCAGCGCGCCGACGGTGGTGTTCTTGCCCAGCAGCGTGCCCTGTGGCCCGCGCACCAGCTCGATGCTCTCCACATCGACGAAATCCAGCCAGGAAAAGCCGACATGGGTGAAGAACACATTGTCGACGATCAGGCCCACGCCGGATTCCGCGCCGTCATTGTTGGCGTTGCCGCCAAGGCCGCGCACATAAAGGCCAGACACCCGCGTATTCTGCTGCACCGCGCCGAAGTTCGGCAGCTTGGCGGCGAAATCGGCAACCCGGTTGATCTGCTGGCGGTTCAGCGTCTCACCCGAAATCGCCGTGATGGCGACGGGCACATCCTGAAGGCTTTCGGCCCGCTTGCGCGCCGTTACGATGATGTCGCTGCCGTTATCTTCGGCGGCAGCCAGTTCCGTTGCTTCTTCGGCGCTGGCCTGCTGCGGCAGGGCGAACACCCCCAGCCCCGCAGCAATCGCAACTGCGCTGGTCCGCGCGGCGGAAATCTTGAATCGCATTCCCTGACCCTTCTGAAGTGTCAATTTAATTCATTGAATTGATGGAATTTTCGGGCGAAATTGCCCCGCCTGATGGGCCGCGATCAGCTCATTGCAAATGCTGATGGCGGCCGGGCTTTGCCTCGGCCATCCAGGCGGCCGGAAATCCCGCATTCGGGAGGGCTTCCCGCGCTGATGCCGTCATTGCTTATCTCCATGGGCTTCGTGGGCCTTGGGGCGCCTGACGTTGTCGTCTCAGCCGGGGCGGCGGGCTATCCAGCCGCCCCGGCAAGCTATGCCAACGTTGAATAGCGGGGAAGAAAGCTAATCTATTCTATAGACAAAAGACGCTGTGGGGACGGCGGTTCCGCCATTTTGCAACGCATATGGCATTTTCCCCGGCGTCCGCCGCCGATCAGCGCGATTCGCGCGGGGCGGCGATCCGGGGTTGGTGGCAGGCATGGCGTGTCCGGGCCGCCGATGCCTTTCTCACCGGCTCGAACAGCAGCCTAGAGGCCTGACCCGAACATCACCGTGGCGGAGTCGCCGTCCCACAGGCACAGGAACTGCATGTCGAAGTCGCCGTCGGAGCGGGTCACGCGGATTTCGCCTTCGACATGATAGCCGTCTTTGTCGGGGTATTGATCGACGATGCGGTTGATGCGCGGGTTGTGGCCCATGGACCGGCCTTTGGCGAGCGCGGCTGAGCTGCAACGATCAATCCCGTCAACGTAAAGGTCGCGCCGGGGCGGCGGTGGCGGCGTGTCGTCCGGGCGATCCACCAGGCAACCGGTGCCGTGGCAACCGGCCGCGCCACCCGGTCCGCCGTCTGCGAACTCAGCAGAGCAGCCGCTGCCGACCCAGACATATTTCGTCTTGGGATTATAGCCCCAATTGTCATCCTGCACGCACTGGGTGCGCGACAGCTGGCGAACCACAACCGGCTCGCTCCACTTTCCGGCGAAGCATTCATTATAGCCGTTCGATTTGGACTGGCAGATGACAGAGCCTGACTGCGCCGCCGCCGCAAAGACGGCGGGAACGGGGGCCGGCACCAGCATGAGCGGCGCGGCCAGCGCCAGCAGGGCGGTGAAGCTGGAAATGGATCGCATCAAACTGTCCGTCCCTGTCTGAGTCTTTCGAATGTCCCCGACTTGCACGGCTTCGCAGCAAGGGCACAGCCCGCCCCGGCCTCCAGCGGAAATTTGGCGTCAGTTTTCTGATAAGAGGCCCGTTTTTTGTCATGGCGCTGCCCTCTCCGGGGAGGGTGGGGCTTTACGGGTGGAGATGTCGCGCCAGCAGCTGTTCCAGCCAATCCGCGAACAGCTGGACCTGCCTGGAGAGATGCCGCCGTTCGGGATAGACGATGGCTATACCCATGGGTCGGGTGCGATGATTGCCCGACTAAATGAGAATGCCCCATACAAGGACGAGCATCAGAAACGCGACGAGAGACAGGGTCGCAACCACGCAGAGGACTGCCGTGCGCCACAGTGCGTCCGCGTTGCTGAGTGCGAAGGTGCCGCGCAGGTGGACGAAGAAATGCACCGGCGGCACCCCCAGCAACAGGGTGGTATAAAGCGGCCATGCGAACAGGCCGGTTCCCGCCAGCAGCATCACGACCGTGAGCAGAAGCGACATGATTCCAACTGAATACAGCGAGAAAACCACCAGATCATAGGATCTGACCCCGGGCCTGAGCCCCACGAGCAGCCACAGCGCCGGGAAGGAGAGCGGGATCAGCAGGAAGCCAAGTTTATAGGCCTTCTGCTTCACCTTCATCAGCGCGACTTCCGGGTTGCGCAGCGAGGCCTCCGCCTTGGCGCGGATGTCTGCGGAGGCATGGCGCTCGATCCATTGCACCGAGGCGGGCAGGCCGGTTGGGGATGTTGGCGGCAGAATCGAGCCGACCGCTGGCCCCAGTTCCTGCAAATCCTTCCGCACGGCGGTGCCGGCGCGATGCAAGGCGCTTGTGGAATCGCACGCGGGCGGAGGAGGCGAGGCGGGCAACAGGTTGAACGACAGGAACATCAGGAAGGCGCTGCTGAGGAAGATGACCGACGGGCCGACATAGCGGGTGCGCTGCCCGTCGATATAGCGTCGGGTCAGCAGGCCCGGCCTGAAAGCGAGCATCGGCAAGGTTCGGAAAAACTTGCCATCTACATGGCTGAGGTCGTGCAGCAGGCTGGAAATCATCGCACCCAACGAGCTGTCCAGCGTGGTCTTCTGCCCACAGGCGGGGCAGTGGCGGCTGGGCGCAGGCGTGCCACAATCGGCGCAGACTGCCGCGGCGATTGTCGCGCCGCCCGCCGCGCTCATTGCGTTTGCGCTCCCGAACCGACGCGCACGACTTCTTCCGCGAACTGCGCCGCGATCCGCCCGGCTTCGTTGGTTTCCACGCCCAGCCCGCGCAGCAGCAGCAGCAGCATCTGTTGCGCCTTCGTTACCGCCAGCGCGAGGCCGGGCTCCTGAACGATGCGTATCACCGCCACCTGGGTCACGGCGATCACCAGCATCACCCCGGATTCCAGCGTTGGAATGCTGAAACGCCCGGATGAAATCCCGGCGGAGATATCGTCCACCAGCGGGCGGTTGTAGTGACCGTCCAGCGACAGGTAGCCGCCATGAATCCGCATGAGCGCCGCTGCTCCTTCAGGATCGTCGACGGCGCTGCGCAGGAAGATGCAGAACCCGCGCGCGACCCGCCGTGCCGGGTCCGTCTCGTCGGCGTTTCCGGTGGTCGCGGCGGCGTTCAGCAAATCGCGGATCTCGCCGACGACGGCTTCGACCACATCGTCGCGGCTGGTGAAATGGTTGTAGAAACTGCCCTTCGAAACCCCGGCCTCGGCAACAATGGCGTCAATCGCAACGGATTCCACCGGATGAGCGGCGAACAGCTTGCGCGCGGCCCGGCGGATGGCGTCGCGCGTCTGCAGCTTCTTGGCTGAGGCCCTCTGCGCGGCGGCGGTTGACGTCATGATCTCCACACTCCTCGTTCCGGCAGCCGCCGTTCCCTTCGGTCAGACGACTGACAAACCGCCGTCCGACATTGTCGCGCCCGGCGCAAGCCGCCTGCCCGCATGGCGGGCGTTTGGCTCTGCCCAAATGGCGGGCGTCTCGACTCTGCCTGCATCACAGGCGTTGGCCAACCGCAAGCGGCGAATTGCACCCATGCCATATAAATGACGATATCGTCAAAAAGATATTCACGCCAATTCGGCCAAAATACCCTTTGGCGGCCAGCTTGACAGATCGATTTGAATGAACCAATGACCATTTAGTCATTTTTTAACACAAGGTCGGCGGTGCCGCCCGGCGGAGGAAAATTCAATGTCAGAGCCAGAAGATCAGGATGGACAAGTCGGTCGCCGGGCCGTGCTGAAGTCGGGCGCCGCCTTCGCGGCGGCTGTCGCCACGCTGGCCTCCATGCCCGGTGGTGCCATGGCCGCGACGGGCAAGAAGCCGCATATCCTCTACATCCTCGCAGATGATGTGGGCTGGCAGGATCTCGGCTTCCGCGGGTCGGATATCCGCACCCCGAACATCGATCGCCTTGCCAGCGGCGGGCGGCTGCTGGACGAATTCTATTCCCAGCCGATGTGCACCCCCACCCGCGCCGCCATTATGACCGGGCGCTATCCCCTGCGTTACGGGTTGCAGATGGGGGTGATCCCGTCCGGCGCGGGCTATGGCCTTGCGACGGACGAGCAGACCCTGCCGCAAGTGCTGAAAGAGGCTGGCTACAAGACGGCGATCGTCGGCAAATGGCATCTGGGCCATGGCGACAAGGCCTATTGGCCGAAGCAGCGCGGCTTCGACTATGCCTATGGCCCGCTGATCGGCGAAATCGACCATTTCAAGCACAGCTCGCACGGCGTCCGGGACTGGTTCCGCGACAACGAGCCGCTGGTGGAAGAAGGCTATGACACCGACCTGTTCGGGCAGGACGCGATCCGCCTGATCTCCGGGCACAACAAGGCGACGCCGCTGTTTCTGTATCTCGCCTTCACCGCGCCGCACACGCCTTATCAGGCCCCGGATGCCTGGATGGCGCGTTATGCCCATATCGCCGACCCGTCGCGGCGCGCCTATGCCGCGCAGATCAGCGCCATGGACGACCAGATCGGCAAGGTGATCGCCGCGCTCGAAAAGAGCGGCATGCGCGACGACACGCTGATCATCTTCCACAGCGACAATGGCGGCACGCGTTCGAAGATGTTCGCGGGCGAAGCCGCCGTGGGTGGAGACCTGCCCCCCAACAACGGCCCCTTCCGAGACGGCAAGGGCACGCTTTACGAAGGCGGCGTCCGCGTGGGTGCCGTCGTCAACTGGCCGGGGAAGGTGCAGCCGGGCAAGGCCGAGGGGCTGTTCCACGTGGTGGATATGCTGCCGACGCTGGCAGCGGTGGCCGGTGCCTCGGCAGACGGCGGCAAGCCGCTGGATGGTGTGAATGTCTGGCCCGCCATCGCCGGCAAGACGATTTCGCCGCGAAAAGACGTGGTGCTGAACGTGGAACTGACGCAAGGCTCCGTCCGCGACGGCGACTGGAAGCTGGTCTGGCTGACGACGCTGCCGGGCGCGCTGCAGCTGTTCAACCTCGCGAAAGACCCCGGCGAGACCACCGATCTCGCAACCGCCAACCCGGACAAGGTGAAGGCGTTGCAGGCGCGTGTCGTCGAACTGGCGACCGCCATGCAGCCGCCGCTGTTCGCGATGGAGGCGCTGCGGGCAACGCTCGCCAATCCGCCGGTGTTCGGCGGCCAGCCCGCCGCCGGGCACGGGGAGCATTGATCATGACGCTCGATCGCTTCCGCCCCCTGCACTTGCTGGCGGGCCTTGCCTGCGCCCTTGCATCGGCGGTCTCCACGCCTGCCAGCGCGGCAGACTGGCAGTTCAGCGCAACGCCCTATCTGATGTTCCCGTCCATGAGCGGCGACGCACAGGTCGGGCCGCTCCGGGTCGATGTCTCCACCTCTCCAGGCGATGTGTTCAGCAATCTCAACTGGGGCTTCATGGGCCTGCTGGAGGCGCACAACGGCGTCTGGGGCGTCAATCTCGACCTTACTTACATGAACCTCGACGCGACGGATGACCGGGCGCGCGGATCGATCAACGGCCATCAGGGGGCCTATTCGGCAACCGGGCTGGTCCGGGTTGCGCCGGGGCTGGACGTGTATGCCGGGATGCGGGTCAACAGCCTTGGGCTGCATGCGGAAAGCTTCGACAATCTGGGCCAGCACCGCAGCGGCTCCCGCTCCCGGACATGGGTGGATCCGCTGATCGGTGCTCGCGCCGTGTTGCCCATCGGCGACACGTTCGATTTCACGCTGCTGGTTGATCTGGGCGGCTTCGGGATCGGCTCCGACGTTGCCGCTCAGGTCTGGCCTTCGTTCGGCTGGAAGGTGAGCAACAGTGTGAAGGTCTCCGCCGGATACCGGCTGATCTACACCGACTACAGCACCGGCGAGGGGGCCAACCGCTTCGTCTACGACATCACGACATTCGGCCCGACGCTGGGCATCAGCATCAGCTTCTGACGCACGGCGAAGGGAGGGAGAAGACAGATGGCTGGATTTCATTCAACGGCACGGCGCGTTGCCGTCATCACCGCAGCTTTGGCTGCCGCCGCGCCTGCCGCTGCCGCCGAACCGGTGACAGGCGGCGAGGAAAGGTTCAGCGTCGCCATCGGCGGCGTGCTGACCCGCTTCGATACCAATGTGCGGATCGACGGCACCGTCAACGACGGCTCCCTGATCGATCTGGAGCGGGACGGGCTGGACAAGGAAACGAACAACCTCGTGGTGTCCGGCACATGGCGGCCCGGCGCGCGTCACCGCATTTCGGGAACCTATTTCGGCTCCTCGCGGTCCGGCAGCCGGACTTTGGATCAGAGCATCGAAGTCGGTGACCAGCTGATTCCGGCCGGTTCGAAACTGGATGTCACCGCGAAAGAACGATATCTGTTCGCGGATTACGCTTACTCGATCGTAAAGACGGAAGATGTCGAGATCGCGGGCGTGCTCGGCCTCTATGCCAGCCGCTTCTCCTTCGATCTGGCCGCGACGACCACCGAGGCCCAGCCGCGCAACTTCAGCAACTCATCGTCCACCACGGTTCCGCTGCCGCTGATCGGCGCCTCGGTCGATTGGTATGCCACGCCAAGCTTGCAGCTGAAGGCGTCGCTTACCGGGCTGAAAGCCAAGATCGGGGACGTCGACGGCTCCGTCTGGCTGCTGAGCACCGGCGCTGAATATATGTTCGCGCGCAACTTCGGCGTCGGCCTCAGCTTCATGCACACGGGCGTGAATGTGGAGGTGACCAAGCCGCGCTTCCGTGGCGTGATCGACTGGAATTCCAACAACTTGCTCTTTTACGCGCTGGCCCGGTTCTGAAGCCGCACGCGCCTTTCAGTGAAGGATATTCACCCATGAACCGAACTGCCTTTTCCCGTCACACCCTTGCGGCTGTTGCAGCCATCACCCTGTTTGCGAACCCGCTGTGGGCGGAACCCGCGCCGGATGCGGACGGGCTTGCCGCCGTGAAGGCGAAGCGCGTCGATCAGGCCTATGTGCTGCCGGGGGCGGATTTCCGGCCCTACACCGCGATCCTGCTGGAGCCGGTGGACGCCAGCTTCGCAAAGAACTGGCAGCGGGATTACAACAGCAACTCGCCCGGTCTGGGGACGGATATCACCAACGAGGAAGCCGCGAAAATTCTGGATCAGGTCCGCACGGGCGCGGCCGGGGTGTTCACGAAAAGCTTCACGAAGGGCGGCTATCGCATCGTCCAGCAGCCCGGCCCGGATGTGCTGCGGGTGAAGGTCAGCCTGTCTGACATCCGGGTGACGGCACCGGACATCAACAGTGCAGGGCGCGGACGGACTTACGCACGCGACGCTGGCTCTGCGGTAATGACGCTGGAAGCAGCGGATTCGGTGAGCGGCAAGCTGCTCGGCCGGGCCGTCGACAAGCGCGACATCGGCGACAGCGGCACCATGATGTGGGCGCGCAACTCAGTCACCAACCAGTCCGATTTCGAGCGAGCCTTCACCATCTGGGCCAATGACGGCGTGAAAGCGCTGACGAATCTGAAAGCCGGGGGCAATGTGTTCGTGAATTGAGCCGGGTCTGCTTGTTCCGCGCCTTTCGTCGGTCAGGCCTGCCAGCCGCCGCCCAGTGCGCGGAACAGGTCCACCTGTTTGTCGGCGATGCGGGAATCGGACAGGGCGAGGTCCGCTTCCGTCTGCGCCAGGGAGCGTTCGGCATCCAGCAGTTCGATAGAATCGATCTTGCCTTCGCGCAGCTGGATGCGCGCCAGCCTTGCGGCGACCTCCGCCTGCCCGCGTGCATCGTTGAGGGCGATGCGCCGGTCCAGCTCGTTGGCATAGGCGGAGAGCGCGGTTTCGGTTTCCTGCAAGGCGTTCAGCACCACGCCGTCGAAATTCGCGAGTGCCGCTGCTGCCGAGGCTTCGGCCTGAGCGATGCGGGCGCGGCTGGCCTGCTGGTTCGGGAAAGACCAGTCGATCAGCGATCCGATCAGCCAGCGGAACGGCCCGCCGGTGAACAGATCCCCCAATGATGCCCCGGTCGCGCCGATGGAGCCACCCAGATTGATGGTGGGATAGAGGTCTGCCGTCGCCACGCCGATGCGGGCGGTTTCGGCTGCCAGCCGCCGTTCGGCTTCGCGCACATCGGGGCGGCGGGCGATCAGCGCGCGGCCATCGCCCACCGGGATCGCCTGATCGAGCCGCAGCACCGTCTGGCGCGCCGCCGCTTCGGCCGGAAGATCAGCGGGCAGGCGGCCGGTGAGGGTGGCGAGCCGGAACAGCGCGGCTTCGCGCTCGGCCCTGAGCATGGGCACGGCGGCGCGTTGCTGATCGCGCAGCGAGGCGACGCGGGCGACGTCCAGCCGGGTTCCCCGGCCCGCTTCGAAGCGCTTCGTGGTGACGCTCAGCGTGCGGTCGATCAGCGCGACGCTATGCTCCGCAACTGAAAGCCGCTCGGCGGCGGCCGCCGCATCGGCATAGGCCCGCGTGGTTTCCGCAACCACCGCGACGCGCATGGCGTCTCGGGCCGCTTCGGTTGCCGCGGCGTCTTCGCGGGCGGCTTCGATGGAGCGGCGCACGCGGCCGAACAGGTCGACTTCATAGGCGACTTCCAGCCCGATATCATAGCCTTCCACCGTCTGCCGGTCGGCCCGCTGATAGCTGGCGCCTGCCGCCACGCGCGTCTGCGGCAGGCGGGCGCTGCGGCTTTCGCCCAGCACCGCCCGGGCGCGAGCGAGGTTGGCGCTGGCGACGCGCAGGTCCGTGTTGTGCGCCAGCGCATCGGCCACGAGGCTGTCCAGCACGGGATCCTGATACAGCCGCCACCATTGGCCTTCCGGCTGTTGCGGCGTGAAGGCCGGGTTGGCCGCCGAAACAAAGGCCCCGGCGCTGGTCTGCGGCGGCAAGGTCATCACGAAATCAGGGTCCACCGCGCAGGCGGCGAGGGTGAGGAGGCTGGCGGCGGACAGCGCCAGCCGGGCGGCTTTTGCGAAACGCATGGGCTTAATCCTTATTCCGCCGGCATCGGAGCGGGCGCTCCGCCGGTGCCGCGCCGCCCGCCCAGCGAGCGGAGCGCGACGTAAAACACAGGCGTGAACACCAGCCCGAACAGGGTGACGCCGATCATCCCGAAGAACACGGCCGTCCCCAGCGCCTGCCGAAGTTCCCAGCCGGGGCCGGAGGCGGTGGCCATCGGCAGCACGCCCAGGATGAAGGCGAAGCTCGTCATCAGGATCGGCCGAAGCCGGGCGCGGGCGGCTTCCACTGCCGCTTCGATGGCGGTGGCACCACGTTCCTCGGCCTGTTTGGCGAACTCCACGATCAGGATGGCGTTCTTCGCCGCCAGCGCCACCAGCACGATCAGGCCGATCTGGGTGAGGATATTGTTATCCATCCCCCGGATGTTCACGCCAGCCATCGCCGCCAGCAGCGTCATCGGCACGATCAGGATGATCGCCAGCGGCAGGATCAGGCTTTCGAACTGCGCCGCCAGCACGAGGAATACGAACAGCACCGAGAAAGCGAACACCAGCGCGGCGACATTGCCTGCCTGCTTCTGCTCATAGGCGATGCCGGTCCATTCGCCCTTGAAACCAGCGGGTAGCTTTTCCGCCAGCGCCTCCATCGTGGCGATGGACTGGCCGGAGGAATGACCCTTGGCGCTTTCGCCATCCACTTCCACCGCCGGGAACAGATTGTAGCGCGTGACGCGATACGGCCCGGTGCGATCCTCGAAGGTGGCGACCGCGCCGATGGGCACCATCGCGCCAGAGTTGGAGCGCGTCTTCAGTTGCGCGATGTCAGACGGATCGTCGCGGAAAGGCGCGTCGGCCTGCGCGGTTACCCGGAAGGTGCGGCCCAACAGGTTGAAGTCATTGGCGTAAGCCGAGCCGAGATAGACCTGCAACGCCTCGAACACCCGCGCGGGCGGCACGCCCAGCATGTCCGCCTTGGCGCGGTCGATATCGGCATAAATGCGCGGGGACGCGGTGTTGTAGAGGGTGAAGACGTTGGCGAGGCCCGCCTCTTTATGCGCTTCGCCGATCAGGCTGCCTGCGGCTTGCTCCAGCGCCTGCGGCCCGGCCCCGGTGCGATCCTGCACCATCATGCGCCAACCGCCGCCGTTGCCGATGCCCTGAATCACCGGGGGCGGCACCACGAACACCATCGCTTCATCGGTGCCCGCGAGCGCCGCGCGCATGTCGGCCTCTATATTGGGCGCGGTGCGATCCGTGCCCGCGCGTTCGGCGAAGGGTTTGAAGGTGATGAAGGCCGCCGCCGTGTTGGAGGCCTGCGTGTTGGACGCGCCATCGAAGCCCGAGAACATCACAGCCGCTTCCGTGCCGGGAACGGCGAGCAGCTTCGTCACGGCCCCCTTCAGCACGCGGTCCGTCTCTGTGATGGAACTGCCCGGCGGCAATTGCAGCACGGCCAGCGAATAGCCCTGATCCTGCGCCGGGACGAAGCCGGTGGGGGTGGCCCAGAACAGCGCTCCCGTGGCGACGATCAGCGCCGCATAAAGCCCCAGCATCTTCTTCGGCGCGCTCACCACGCGGCGGGTGAAATCGCCATACCAGTCGGACAGTTGCTCGAAGCGGTTGTTGAAGGCCGCGCCCGCGTTGAAGGCGATGCGCCGCCAGCCGCTTGCCGGTGCCTGTTCGGCGCGCGGCTTCAGCAGCCGCGCGGCCAGCGCCGGGGACAGCGTGAGCGACATCAGCAGCGAGATCACCGTCGCCGTGGCGATGGTGACGGCGAACTGCCGGTAGAATTCGCCGGAAATGCCGGTGAGGAAGGTGGTGGGCACGAACACCGCGCACAGCACCAGCACGATGGCGACCAGCGCGCCGGACACCTCGTCCATCGAGCGGTGGGCGGCCTTGCGCGGGCTGAGGCCATACTCAATGTTGCGCTCCACATTTTCCACCACGACGATGGCGTCATCGACGACGATGCCGATCGCCAGCACCAGCCCGAACATCGACAGGCTGTTCAGCGAATAGCCAAGCGCCGATAGCATGGCGAAGGTGCCGATCAGCGAAACAGGGATTGCGATCACCGGAATCAGCGCCGCCCGCCAGCTTTGCAGGAACACAAGGATCACCAGCACGACCAGCAGCACCGCTTCGAACAACGTGTCCTGCACGGCGGCCATGGATTCGCTGATGAATTCGGTGGGGTTCCAGATGATCTTATATTCAAGGCCTTCAGGGAAGCTTTTCGCGGCGTCCGCCAGTTCGGACTTGATCGCGTCTGCCGTGGCGAGCGCATTGCTGCCCGGCCGCTGGGTGAAGGCCATGATCAGCGAATCCCGGCCCGAGAGGTAGCCGTTGACGCCATAATCCTCGGCCCCCAGCTCCACCCGCGCCACGTCGCGCAGGCGGGTGAGCGCGCCCGAGGTGGGATCGGTGCGGATGACGATGGCGGCAAATTCGTCGACGGTCTTGAAACGGCCCTGCGTTTCCACCGCCAGTTGCTGCGACACGCCCCGATCATAGGGCGGCTGGCCCACGGTGCCCGCCGCGACCTGCACATTCTGCGCCCTCAGCGCACCAACAATGTCGCCCGCCGTCAGCCCAAGTGCCGCGGCGCGGCCGGGATCGATCCAAACCCGCATCGCATAATCGCGCGCGCCGAACATCTGCACATCGCCCACGCCCTCGATGCGCTGGAACCGGTCTTTCAACTGCGTCAGCGCGTAGTTGGAGACATAGCCGCGATCCAGCACATTGCCGGGCGACAGGATGTTCACCGCCATCAGGAACGACGGCGAGGTCTTGCGCACCACCACGCCCTGACGGCGCACCTCGTCCGGCAGGCTGGGTTCAGCCAGCGCCACGCGGTTCTGCACCAGCACCTGCGCGGTATCCAGATCGGTGCCGATGCGGAAGGTCACGGTGATCGCCAGCTTGCCGTCCCCGGTCGATTGCGAGGACTGGTAGAGCATATTGTCCACGCCGTTGATCTGCTGCTCGATGGGGGCGGCAACGGTGTCGGCGACCGTCTCGGCAGAGGCACCGGGATAGTTGGCAGACACGGTGACGGTGGGTGGCACCACATCGGGATATTGCGCGACCGGCAGGCCGAAATAGGCCGCAAGCCCGACGATGCTGATGATGATAGCGATCACGCCGGCAAAGATCGGCCGGCGGATGAAGAAATGGCTGATGCCCATGGCGGGGTCTTTCGGTGGCTTCAGGCGCGGCTCAGTTGACCGCGAGCGTCGCCTGAGAGGCATTGGGGATTTGCGCCGGGGCGGCGGCGGCCAGTTGCGCGGGCGGGTCGATGCGGCCGGGGCGCGGGTTCACCTTGCCGCCCGGCATGGCGAATTGAACGCCCTTGATGATCACCCGGTCCTCCGGCTTCAGGCCGTTGCGGATGCTGCGCAGCCCGCCGACCATCGGGCCGGGTTCCACGGCACGGGCCGCCACAATGCCGTCTGCGCCGACGACGAACACCACCTTGCGCGCCTGATCGGTGCGGACGGCCGCATCCGGCACCAGCAGCGCCTGCACGCTGCCGCCGCTTGTCAGCCGCATGTTGCCGAACAGGCCGGGCACGAGGAAATAGTCCGGGTTGGCGATCACGGCGCGTCCGCGCATCGTGCCGGAGCCGGGATCGATGGCATTGTCGGTGAAATCCACCTTGCCGCGCCAGTTGTAGCCGCTTTCATCCTGCAGGCGGATTTCCACCTGCTGCGTGGTCGCCGCCCCGCCGTCGCGGCGCTGCGCCTTCAGATACAGCGCCTCAGACCCATCGAAGCTGAAATAGATCGGATCGAGCGCCAGCAGCGTGGTCAGCAGCGTGTCGTTCGCGCTGACGAGGTTGCCCACATCGACGCGGCGATCGGAAATGCGGCCCGTTGCGGGGGCGCGGATTTGCGTAAATTCTAGATCGAGCTGGCGCGACCGGACGGCGGCTTGCGCGGCGGCAACGGCAGCTTCGCCGGATTTCGCCGCCGCGCGCAGGGCATCCACTTCCTCGCGGCTGATCGCCTCGTCGCTCAGCAGGCGGGCGGCGCGGGCATATTCGCTGCGCGCCAGCGCCACCTGCGTTTCGGCAGCTGCGGCCCGCGCCCGCGCCTCGGCCAGCGCCGCCTGAAACGGGCGTTGATCAATGGTGTAAAGCAGCTGCCCCTTCCGCACGACATCGCCATCGCGGACATGCACGGACACCAGCTGCCCCGACACGCGGGGGCGGATGTCGATGGCCTGGCTGGCCTCGAAACGGCCGGTGTAATCATCCCATTCGGTGATCGCGCGTTGCAGCGGGGCGCTCACCGTGACGTCGGGGATCGGCGGCGGGGCATCGGCCTGCGCCGGCCTGCCGCCAGCGAGATAGATGCCGGTTCCCGCCGTCGCGAGCAGCAGCAGGGCCGCAAGGCCAAGCTGCGCCCGGCGCGGGAAGCGGCGCGGCGGTGCGTCGTTATCGTCAAGCGTGGGGGCGGCGACTTCGGTGACCGCTTCGAAGCGGTTGGGCTGGTGGGTCATCGGGAAATTCCGTCAGATGGCAAAGGAGTGGGGAAGGGAAGGGCTGGATCGCAGCAGCCGCACATGCGCCATCGAAAAGCCCGCGCCGACAAAGTGCGCGACTTCTGAATCCGGCAGCCGCTCGCGCAGGTGATGGTCGACAACGGCGAAGCGGCGCAGCGCTTCCAGCCGCGGATCGGCCAGCGGCAGTGAGCGGCGGCTGCCCAGCAGGGCCGCCATTTTGCCCGCGAAACGACCCGGTGCCTGGATGCTGGAGAGCGGATCGCGCCGGGCGATATCCACAACCGACCATTCCAGATCGGTAAAGCTGGCGGCATCGATCCGGGCGGAGATGCCTGCGGCCATATCCATGTCGGCCGTGTCCGAGAAAGTCCTGAAGGCCATGGGATATCCCCTTTGTCCTGAGAGCAAGAAAAGCCGGCAAAGCTCCGCCGATGCCGGATCAGTCGATCTGATCCGGTTGTCGTGCAGGCGGGCACCCTCAACGGCGGGAGTTGCCGTCGATGCGTTCAGCCTGAACTAAGGAGCTTGCATGGGGGCCGTGCGGCACCCCGATGATTGTTAGCTGCCCGGTGATTGTTAGCCGGTTGGGTGTTTGAGCGACTGCGGCATGGCATGATCCTCTTGATCCATCGCCGACTGCGTGTCGCCGATCATTCAATACTGATCGGTATATATACTGCGCTGCGCTGCGTCAAGAAGCTTTTATACCGGTCGATATCTTTTTGTCGATCCGGGCTGGCAGTCGCTGTCAGTGCGACGGCCAGATCAGCAGCGCGGTCTCCACCAGCCGCTCCAGTTCCTCGCGCGAGGCACCCGCACCGGCCTGCACGGCCATCCCTTGCAGCACGGCATAGAGATAGCTGGTGATGCTTTCCGGATCGATTTGTTCGGGAAGATCGCCTTCGTCGCGGGCGCGCTGCATCCGCTCCACCAGCTTGCGCCGGGCGGTGGCCCCGCGCGCCAGCACTTCCTCGCGGATGGAGGCGGCTTCCTCGCCGCAGGCCACCGACGCGATCACGTCGAGGCAGCCGTGCGGTTCGCTCTTGCGGGTCTGGTTCTCAAGTGCGCCGCGCATGAAATGTTCGGCAACCGCCCGCGCCGTCGGCTCTGCCAGCGCCTTGCCGACATAGTCGAGCTTCTCGGTTTCATAGAGGTCCAGCGTCTTGCGGAACAGCGCTTCCTTGTTGCCAAACGCGGCATAGAGACTGGGCCGGGTGATGCCCATCGCCTCTGTCAGGTCCGTCAGCGACGCGCCTTCATAGCCCTTGCTCCAGAACACCTGAAGCGCAGCCGCAAGGGCGCGATCCGTGCAGAATTCGCGCGGACGGCCTTTCTGAACTGGTGCGGTGTCGGCTTCCATAACGAGCGGTATATATAGTGCCCAAGGGAAAAATCCACTGCTGATCGCAGGAATTTTGCGAGGCGCTCTTTCCGGGCGACTTTCCAGCCCGTCATGCAATTGATTCCAAATTGTCACAATTCTGCAACGACATGCTGTTTGTAGCTCAGCGCTTCTTCGACAGGCTGAGCGCATTTGATGGATGATGAACAGGACAGGCTGGCCGAATGGGTGGCGGACGAGATCCTGCCCCATGAAGCGCTGGTGCGTGGCTGGCTCGTCCGGCGCTGGGGGCGCAGCGTGGATGTGGAGGATGTGCTTCAGGAAGCCTATTGCCGCATTTCCGCGCTGCGCTCGGTTGATCATATCGACAGTGGCCGGGCCTATTTCTTCGCGACCGTGCAATCGGTGGTGCTGGATGGGGTTCGCCGGGCGAAAGTCGCCAATATCCGCTCGATGACGGAAATCGACTGGCAATACGTCATGGATGAATCGCCCCTGCCTGATCGGGTTGTCGAAAGCCGTCAGCAGTTCGAGCGGGTGCGGGCGGCACTGGACGGGCTTTCGGAAATCGCGCGTCAGATCATCATGTTGAGGCGGGTTCACGGATTGTCCCAGAAGGAAACCGCGCAGCAGCTGGGGGTGAGCGAGAACATCGTCGAGAACCATGTCACCAGAGGGCTGCGCAAGGTTCTGGCAGCGATCGCCGAGGAGGAGGGCCGTTTGACGGACAGGATGGGAGGCAAGCTTGACCAGTTCTGATCCCGGAATCGAGCAGGCGGCCGCGCATTGGGCGGTTCGTGCCTCGCATGGCGAACTGGACGGTGAGCAGCAGGCTGCACTCGACCTCTGGCTGGCGAGGGATCGCCGCCATCGCGGGGCCTATCTGCGGGCGCGTGCCGGCCTGAAGATCCTGGACCGGGCGCTGACGGCGGAACCGCCCCGGCAATCGCACGTCAACGACAATGACAAGCCCGGCTGGCGGGATGCCGGGCTGTTCCGGCGCTTGCGCGGGCAGGGCGGGGCAGGTGGAGCCGTGCTGATGGCGGGGCTGGCGCTTTGCCTTTTGCTCGTCATTCCGGCCGGACTGCCTTCGATCATGCCGGTGCGGGCACCGGCCATGCCAGATGCTGCGGAAACGATGAAGCTGGCCGACGGGTCCGTGGTGACCCTGCGGGATGGCGGGCGCATTCAGGTCTCGATGTCGGATCAGACCCGCCGGATTGTCCTTCTGTCTGGCGAGGCTTCGTTCAAGGTCGCGAAGGATCAGGCGCGGCCGTTCGTGGTGCAATCCGGTTCGGTTTATGCGCAGGCCACCGGCACGCGCTACTCTGTCAGGCGGCAAGGTGAGAGTGGTGGTGCCATTGCCGTGGCGGAGGGCAGCGTGCTGGTCTGGGCGCGGGATGAGCGGGAGCAGGCGGTGCTGTTGCGCGCCGGCGACAAGCTGGCGCTGGAACCGACGCTCGCGCCGCAACGGACGGTTGCGGCGGAACGGCCATTGCCGCCGCCCGCGATCGCCAAAATCTCGCTGGACGATGTGCCGATCGCTTCTGCGGTGGCGCGCTTCAACCGGATCAACTCGACACAGATCGTAATCGCGGATCCGGCGATCGGCGATCTGAGGATCGTCGGGCTGTTCCGCGCCAATGATCCGGAGGGTTTTGCAGAAGCCGTCGCGCAGTTCGCAGACGCCGAGGTGGCGCATGAGAAGGGGCGGATCGTCATAAAAATGAAGTCTTAATGCCTTGAAACAATAACAGATTCTCGTCTGACGGAATTGTTGGAGAGGCGCGTCCTGAGAGCAAATCAACCAGATCAAGGGCGTGTCTCGATGACTTCATTTCGCTGTTTCAATTCCATCTCATTGGCGGCTGTTGCCGTGGCAATGGTGGCGGCTGTTCCTGTTCATGCGCAGACCCACCGCTTCGATATTGCCGCCCAGCCCGCGTCAGACGGTGTTCGCGCGTTCGCGCGTCAGGCGAATATCGAGGTGATCGCGGCCGGGGCCGCGACCGAGGGGCGCTCGACCAACGCCGTGAAGGGCGAACTGGACGTGCGCGTGGCGCTGGACCGGCTGCTGGAGGGAACCGGCCTGCGGGTGCGTTCCTTCAATGGCAAGGTCGCGATCCTTGAAGGTGATCCGGTCGATGTCGCCGCGTCGCAGGATGCGATCGTCGTGACCGGGTCGCGGATCGCCCGGCCGGAGCTGGAATCGCCCATGCCCGTCAGCGTGGTGCGCATGGAGGATAGCGAGCGGCTTGGGCTGGTGACGGTTTATGACGCCCTGATCCGTGAACCCGCGATCGGCATCGGGGTGGGGCGGGGCAACGCCCAGGCCAGCATGGACGGCGGAACCGCCTCCATCAACCTGCGCAACCTCGGCACCAACCGCACCCTGACGATGATCGACGGCCGCCGCCGCGTGAGCGGGTCGGCCCGGTCGTCCGCAGTCGATCTCAACCTGATCCCGGCCGGGATGATCGAACGGATCGAGGTCATCACCGGCGGCGCGGCGGCCATCTATGGCGCGGATGCCGTGACGGGGGCCGTCAACATCATCACCAAACATGATGTGGATGGGTTCGAAGTCACGGCGACGCAGAGCATTTCACAGCGCGGAGACGCATCCAACTTCTCCGCCTCCTTTCTGGGCGGCGGCCGGTTCGCGAATGACCGGGGCTCTGTCAGCGTGGGGGCGACCTATGTGAAAAGCGACGGGCTGACCACCTATGACCGCGAGTTCGGCAGCACCCGGCTGAATTATGTGGCCAACCCGGCCAATACCGGCCTTGACGATGGCATTCCGGACCGGATCATCTCCTATGATTTCGGTGAATTCTATTATCAATTTTACCCCACCTTCGTGCTGAACAATGTGAACTACGGCTATCAGAACGGTGCGGTTCGGCAGCTTTACGTGCAAACCCCGGTGAACGCCCGTGGCGAATATTATGGCGGGGACGGCGGCGGCGTCAGCGACATCCGCAACCTGAACGAGGGCAACCAGCTGCGCGCGCCGATGGAGCAGTTCGCGATCACCACGCGCCTCAACTATGATCTGACCGACGATGTAGAGAGCATCTTCCGCTTCGATTACGGGCGGTCGCGCTATGACGGCACGCTGACCTATTACCGCGAGGACAGCCGCAGCAACTTCATGAACGGCGCGGGCAGCCCCTGGGCCTATCTGGACAACCCCTATCTGCCTGCCTCCGTTCGCCAGATGATGGAGGCGAATGGCCTGACACGCCTGCGGATTTCCCGGGCCTATCAGGAGTTTGGTATCTTCCGCGACGTGCAGGAGCGCGATTCCTTCACCATTTCGCAGACGCTGACCGGAAAACTGCCGGGCGATCTGAAGTGGGAAGCCTATGCCCAATATGGCCGCACGAAGAATGACAGCACCTACCCGGATTTCCTGCGGGCCTCCCGCTGGGTGACGGCGCGCGACGTCATTGCCGATCCGCTGACCGGTCAGCCCGTCTGCCGCGATACCGCGGCGCGCGCGGCCGGTTGCGTTCCCTTCAACATTTTCGGCACCGGCGCGCTGACGGCAGAGCAGCGCGCATGGCTGTTCACGGATCGGCAGGAAAGCCGCACCAACACCCAGCAGCTGTATGGCGCGAACATCGTCGGCCCGGCGTTCGCCTTGCCTTACGGAGACCTGCAAGTCGCGTTCGGGGTTGAGCATCGCTATGAAACGCTGAAGACGGTGGACGATCCGCTTTCCACCACTGGCGAGCTGTCGCACGGCTTCCTGCTGTCGAAGCACCCCGATATCGAGGCGTCGTTCAAGGTTTCGGAACTGTTCGGCGAAATCGTCGTGCCTGTGCTGCGCGACGTGCCGTTCGCGCACCGGCTGGAGCTGGAAGGGGCCTATCGCTATTCGAACTACAGCACCGTGGGCGGCACCGACACATGGAAGATCGGCGGTATCTGGGCCCCGTTCCAGGGGCTTACACTCCGCGGCGTGCGCTCCCGCAGTGTTCGCACGCCCAATTTCGGTGAATTGTACGAGCCGGTGAACGTCACGCAGGCCAATCTGGCCGACCCCTGCGAGGATCCGTTCTTCTATGCGAACGAAACCCGCTCTGCGAACTGCCGGGCGCTGGGCATCACCGTGCCGCCGCCGAACAGCCTGAGCCTGACAGACGTGACGGCGGGCGGCAATCCTGATCTTCAGCCGGAAACCTCGAACAGCCTCACGCTGGGGGCGATCTTCCAGCCGACCTTCCTGCGCGGCTTCGACATGACGCTGGATTACTGGGACATCACGATCGACAATGTGGTGACGCAGTTCGCCGCCAACACCATCCTGAACTATTGCGTGGACCTGCCCACGCTGGACAATGTGTTCTGCAAGCAGATCACGCGGGACCCGAATGATCCTGTGCGTTCAGTGATCGCCTTGTCCACGCAGACCATCAACGCCTCGCGGCTGGAAGCGCGCGGGATCGACCTGGGTGCCAATTACCGTGTGCCGCTGTGGCAGGGGGAATTGGGCCTCGCCTTCAAGGCGACTTACCTGCTGAAGAAGGAACTGCAGGCCGTTCCGGGCGTGCCGCAGAGCATCGTGCTGCAGATGGGTGGTATTCAGGATCCGCGCCTTCGCGGCAATATGACGGTGAGCTATTCGAAGGGTGGCTTCGACATGGCGGTGAATGGCCGCCTGATCGGTTCCAGCATCTATGATCCCAACGCCATATCGGATGAATATAACGACGAAGACGAGATTCCGGCGATTTTCTACACCGATTTGTCCGTCGGCTATAATTTCAACGATCGGCTGCGGCTGACGCTGGGCATCAACAATCTGACGGACCGGATGCCCCCCTATCTTCAGGGCACCTATCTGGGCGCGGGCGGTGTTTACGATGTTGTCGGCCGCAACTTCTTCATCAGCGCACGAACGAAATTCTGATCGCAGCGCTGCGTGGACCGGGCAGCCGCATCGCACCCCTGTAACGGCGGGATGCGATGCGGCGGGCCGGTTGCAAACGGAAAGACACAGATATGATCATGCTCACTCGCCGCAGGATGGCGCACGCGCTTTGCGCCGCGCTGCTGGCCGCCGCCGCCCCGGCGCAGGCGGAAACCTTCACCGTGGCCGTCATCCCGGACACGCAGAATTACTCCGACGCCTCTCTGCCGCAGCCGCGCGGGGTGGAAACCTTCGTACAGCAGATGCAATATCTGGTCGATCAGCAGGCCACGAAGAACATCGTGTTCGCCACCTTCGTGGGCGATATCGTGCAGCATGGCGACGGCCAGTTCCGCACGCGGGTGCCGGGCGCGCCGGACGGGACCTATCGTTACTGGGACACGCGGGCCGAATGGGACAACGCCAATCGCGCCATCTCCATCCTCAGCCGCTCGTCGATTCCCTTCGGCATGGTGCCGGGAAACCATGATTATGACAGCTACAGCTGGTGGGATGGCGAAAACAGCCCTGGCACCCGCCGCCCGCTGGCCGATGCACGGGTGTGGAACCTCTATTTCGGCCCGGAGTCCCGGCATTTCGCGGGCAAGAACTGGTATGGCGGCTCGTTCAATCAGGGGCTGAACAGCTATCAGCAGTTCAGCGGCGGCGGGAAGCGTTTCCTGCACCTGTCTCTGGAGATGGACCCGCGGCCCGAAGCGCTGGCATGGGCGCAAAAGGTGATCGATGCCCATCCGGGCCAGCCGGTGATCATCTCCACCCACGAGTGGCTGAGCCCGGCTTCCGTGGCAGAGGCGAAGCGGCCGAGCGGCTATGACGCCTATTTCAAGGGAGCTGCCAACCTGTCTCCGGATGAAATCTGGGACAAGTTCATTCGCATGAATCCGGCGATTTTCATGATCCTGTCCGGCCACCACTGGACGCCGACCGAGAATGGCCTGTCCCACGGCGAAAATCTCAGGATCGACCGGAATGACGCCGGGCACCCCGTGTATCAGATCCTGCAGGATTATCAGGGCTATACCATCGGCAAGGATGGTCAGCCCGGTTCGGCCACCGGCGGCGCGGGCTGGACGCGCTTCATGGAGTTCGACACCGAAAAGCGGAAAATCCGCTTCTACACCTATTCGCCCCTGTTGGGCCGTTATGCCGGGCGCAACGGCGAAAAGACCTTCGGCACAGCGGCCAACCTGTCTGAGTTCGAACTGGATTTCCCGCCGCAGCTTTTGAACTGACCCGCCTTCGCCGCCTGCCGCACGTCCGTCCGGCAGGCGGCTTTTTGCGGGAACGTACCGCGCGTTTCGAATGAACAGTACAGATGACTTATGAATGTCATCAACGCTGGCTAATGCCCCGCCATCCGATCGTTACACCTTCAAGGATGCACAAAGGGGATTCGCATGTTCAACGCGCGAAAGAATGCCGCTCATCTGTTTTGCAAAGCTTCCGTGATCGCCATTGCCGCGGTTGCGTCACACGGGGGTGCTTTCGCCCAAAGCGGGCCTTCGGTTTCCGGTGGCGAAGATGAGGCCCTGCCCGAAATCGTGGTGACGGCGCAGCGCCGCACCGAGAATAGCCAGCGCGTGCCCGTCGCCATCCAGACGGTGAGCGGTGAGGCGATCGAGAATGCGGGCTACACCTCGATCACCGATCTCCAATATATGGCGCCGGGCCTGCAATATGATCCGACACAGGGGGCGGCGTTCCAGATTCGCGGCGTCGGCACCACCTCGTTCGATTTCTCCAACGCCAAGTCCGTCAACGTCGTCGTCGATGATGTGGTGATGGATGCGCAGCGCGCCAACGGCCTGATTGGCCTTGTCGACATCGCCCGGGTGGAGGTGCTGATGGGGCCGCAGGGCACGCTGTTCGGCAAAAACTCCACCTCGGGCGTGATTGCGGTTTCCACCAATCGCCCGGTGCTGGGCGAGCAGAGCGTGCGGGGCAGTGCCAGCTATGGTGAGCACAACGACCGCAATTTGAACGGCACCGTCAACATGGCGCTGGGGGATGACGCGGCGCTGCGCTTCTCCCTGTTCGACAATGCACAGGACGGCTTCGGCAAAAACGTCACGCTGAACAAGCTGGTCGGCTCCACTCATGATTATGGCGGCCGGGTGCGCCTGCTGGTGGACCCGCTGGAAAGTTTCAGCATCCTGCTGTCCGCCGATTATGGCCATCATTGGGACAGCAGTGTCCGTACACCTGTATCAGGGCAACCTGCAGGCGTGACGGCGCTGCTGAACGGCTTGGGGGTCTATCCGGGGCCGAAAAATGCCGACACTGCCGATTCCGAATATGGCCAGATCGAAACCGAGGAATGGGGCCTTTCCGCGCGGATGGACGCAAAGCTCGGCACACACAGCCTGACGTCGATCACCGCCTATCGGCAGAGCGGCTACAACAACTGGACTCCGGCCAATCTGCTGCCGATCGATAAATTCGCCTATATCCCCTACAACCTCGGCCGGCTGCGCACGGAAAAGGTCAGCCAGGAAATCCACCTCGCCTCGCCGTCTGATCAGAAGCTGACCTATCTGGTCGGCCTGTTCTACAACCGGCTGGAAGCGCGGCAGGATCAGTATCAATGGGCGACGCTTGGCGCGCCGGTGTACACCAACGGTGTGCCGACGAAGGTGCTTTACGCACTGTCCGGCGCGATCGGAGAGACGGGCAACACCTCTCGCTTCCATTCGGTGAACGAAAGCGCCGCCATCTTCGGGCAGGTGCAGTATAATTTCACCGATAGCCTGCGCCTTGCCGTGGGCGGGCGCTATACCCACGACAATAATTCGCAAGGGCTGGATTATGTCTATCTCGATCCCGAGCCGATCATCGGCTTCACGCCGGTGTTCGTGGGCACCAGCGCGCCACCCGTCTATCGTTTTGGCCGGGTGAAGGGGAATAATGTCTCCATCCGTGTCTCGCCGGAATATCAGATCGCCGACAATGCGATGGTCTATGCCAGCTTCTCGACCGGCTATAAGCCCGCGGGGATCGCTTTTGTGGGCAACAAATATGCCCCTTATGAAGACGAAACGGTGAAGGCGTGGGAAGTCGGCCTAAAATCGGAATGGTTCGGCCGCCGCCTGCGGGTGAATCTGGATGTCTTCCGCTCTGACTTCACCGATTTTCAGGCGACGATCCTGACGCGCGTGCCGGATGGGCAGGGCGGTTACCTGCTGGCCACCGCCATCGGCAATGCAGGCGGCCTGCGCAGCCAGGGCGTGGAAGCAACGGTGACGGCGCGGCCGGTCAGCGACCTGTCGTTCACGCTGTCGGGCACCTACACGGACGCCAAGTTCACCGATTATGTGTACAATGCCACCACGGATTACACCGGCACGCGCCTGCCGAACTCCCCGGACTGGTCGGCCACGGCGCTGGTCGATTACACGCCGCGTCTTGGCGACAATATGGGCCTGAAACTGCACGCCGATTATGCCTGGCGCAGCAAATACTGGACGGTCGTTGGCCAGCCCGACTATTCGCTGGTGCCCGCCTATGGGCTGGTGAATGTGCGCGCGGGCGTGCTGCTGCTGGATGATCGGCTGGAAGTGGGGGCTTATGCCCGCAACCTGTTCGATACCTATTTCTCAACGGGTTATCAGATCTACGGCGCGCTGGGGCTGCTGCATTACACATCACCGAACGCCCGCCGCACCGCCGGTGCTTTCGTGAACTTCCGCTTCTGATGCGGCCGGGCAAGGAAACGAATATGTTCACCCGAATGATGCCGCTGCTCGCGCTGGCGCTCGCCACTCCGCTGCTGGCGAAGCCGCCGGTGGAAGCGCCTCACCTGTCAGACAAGCTGCCGCTGAACCGCATTCAGGTGCTGGGAACGCACAACAGCTACTCGCAAGGGGTCGATCCGCGCGTGCTGGCGCTGATCGATCAGCGCATCCCCTCCATGGGGAAGATGCTGGGGGCCATGCCAGAGGAGAAGCGCCGGGAGTTCCTGCTGGCGCATCCCAATGACGTGACCTTTTCCGAAGCGCTGAACTATCGCCACCCCAGCCTGACCGAGCAGCTGAAGCTGGGGGTGCGGGCGATCGAGCTGGACCTGAACGCCGATCCGCAGGGCGGGGCCTATGCCGATCCGGCGGCCTATCGCTTCCTGCGCGGGCAGGGCGTCAGCGATCTGCTGCCGTTCGATCCGGCCCCGCTGGCGGCACCGGGGCTGAAGGTGCTGCACATGGCGGATGTGGATTTCCGCAGCAGCTGCCCCACCTTCCGCGGTTGCCTGCAAGAGATGAAAACATGGTCCGATGCAAATCCGGGGCATGTGCCGGTGTTCGTGATGCTGGAAGCGAAGGTGCAGGCCATGCCCATCGTGCCCGGCTCTGCTTCGCCGCCGCCGTTCACGGCGGAGACCTATGACGAGATCGACCGCACCATATTGGAGGTGTTCGGCCGCGACGCGCTGATCACGCCGGACGATGTGCGCGGCCGCTATTCCACGCTGGAACAGGCGGTGCTGGCGGGCAACTGGCCAAAGCTGGGTGACGCGCGCGGCAAGTTCATCTTCCAGCTGATCACCGCCACCGGGCGCGATGGCGCATCGGCCTATCTGGAAGGGCATCCGGGGCTGAAGGGCCGGGTGGCCTTCCTCGATTCCCAGCCGGGGCAGGATCATGCCGCCTTCATTCTGGACGACAATGCGCTGGTGCGCGGGGCGGAAATCCGCGACGCGGTGAAGAAAGGCTATATCGTCCGCTCCCGGGCGGACATCGAAACCTATGAGGCGAAGGTGAACGATATGCGCCGGGCCGAAGCCGCCTTCGCCAGCGGCGCGCAGATCGTCTCCACGGATTTCGAAGTGGCAGGCAACAATTACGGCACGCCTTATGTGGTGACGCTTCCGGGCGGTGGCCCGGCGCGGGAAGTGCCGAAAAAATAGCAGCGCAGGCGCGCGACGTGGCTGTCGCGCGGCTGTCATGGCTGTGGGGTAGGTGCGGTGGATGCGGTTCCGTTCCGTTTCGCCGGGCTCCGTTTCGCCGGGTCTTGTCGGCTATGGCTGCGTGCAGTTTGGCAAGAGCCTGTTGTGGGCGGGGGAGGATATCCTCGCGCTCTACATCCTCGTTGTCGTGCTGCGCCTGCCGCCCGCGCTGGCGGGTGGGCTGTTTCTGGCCAGCGCCCTGTGGAACGCGCTGTGTGACGGGCTGTTCGGCGCGGCGCAGCAGCGCTGGCCGGCGGTGCGGCGCAGGCTGCCCGAAATCGCATTGGCGGCGCTGCTGCTGAGCTGCGCTGCCTTTGTCGCTCTGCCGCTGCTGCCGCCCGGCCACGCCTTGCCTGCGGCGCTGCTGTTGCTGCTGTTCCGCACCGGATTCAGCCTCGCCGATGTGCCGCACAATGGTCTGACGGGTGCCTATGCGGCGCACAGCGGGCATCTGGGGATCGCCCGCGTCCGCGCCGTTGCGGCTGGAAGCGCGGCGTTGCTGGTGGGGCTGGCCAGCTTCCCGATCCTGCGCGCCGGGGCCGGGGCAGGCGATGTCGCGCCCCTGCTGGTGGGGGCGCTGGGCGCCTGCGCGTTGCTGCTGATGCTGCCCTTGCCGCTGCTGTTGAATGGGTATGAGCCAGCCGCCACATCCGGGTTGCAGATGGGGCAGGGCCGGGATTTCCGGCGGCTGTGCCTTGCCACGCTGATCGGGCTGGGGGCGTTGGCGGCCACCGGCAAGGCGCTCATGCATCTGGAATTCACCATCGCAGCGCTGGGTGCAGCGGTGGTGGTGCTGATGACGGCGGGTCGTCTGGCGGCGGTCTGGCTGTGGAGCCCGGTGGCGCGACGGCTGGGCAATCGGCCTGCGCTGGCGCTGTCTTACCTGCTGGCCGGGGCGCAGGCGCTGTTGATCCCTTCGCTGGCGGCGTCTGCCAACGCCCCGGCGCTGGTGGCGCTGCTCACCGTTTCGGGCATCGCGGGCGGCGGCATCGCCCTGCTGAGCTGGGCGGTTCTGTCTGAGACACTGGGCGCGGAGCTGCATGCCCGCGCGCCCGAACGTTATGCGGCGGCCTTCGCCCTGTTCACCATGGCGATGAAGATCGGGCTTGGCCTGTCTGCGCTGGCGGTGGGCAGCTGGTTGTCGGCCGATGGCGGGGCTGTCCGCCTGCCGCCCGAGGCGTTCTGGCCGCTGGCGTGGGGGGCGCTTGCTGCGTCGGTTGTGGCAGCGGCGCTTGTTGCCCGGCGGACCATAGCCGATCAGCCCTGATCGGCAGCCTGTGTCAGCGCGGTCCTCAGCGCCGCGATATGGTCGATCATCGGCACAGATGCGACGGCCGGCTGCCGCGCCATCGCCGCCATCCCATGCCCAACCAGCGCAATCACCGCTGCCTGACAGCCCGCGCCATCCAGCCCCGCCGCTCCGCCGATCTGTCGGCCGATGCTTTCCCGCACATTTTCCGCCCGCCGCCGTCGCATATCCAGCGCGAAGGGCAGCAGCGCGCGATCCCGCACCGCACTCAAAGCGATGGAATGGGTTGCGCGGATCAGCAGCAGCCCCCGTTCGCCACCGGGCCTGTCGGCAGTTTGCAACTCCGCGCGCAGGCCCAGAATCAGCGAGCCCATCCCGGCCTGCAGCAGATCCTCCCGGGTGCGAAAATGGTGGGCGACGCTGGAATTGGAGGTTTCCGCCCGCGCCGCGACAGCCCGGTGCGAAATGCTGCCGATGCCCTGTTCCACGATCATCCGCGCGATCAGTGCTGCCAGTTCCGTCCGCCGTGCGCCCGGCGGCAGGTCCACCGGCAACCGGACGTCCGCGCTCGCTTCGCCACAGCGGGCCACCAGCCTGTCGAACGAGAGGGCAAGGCCCTGACCCTGCCCGGTGAAGCCCTCTGCCACGCGCATGATGGTCGCGGCCCGCAACAGCCGGTAATCGCTGGAGTCGAGCGCAAGGCTGAACGGCAGTTCGTCGCGGCAATAGGCCGAGATGACGGCGGCGAAAGCGGTGGCATGCGCCCCAAGGGCCGGGGCCAGACAATCCGCCCACAAGCCGTCCTCGGCTTCCAGCAGCCCGGCGAGGCCGGGATAGCCGGCGGGATCCAGCCCGGCGTCCAGCAGCAGTTCACAGCCCGCAAGGGTGCAGTCCCGCCGTGTCGTTGCCGCTTCATCCAGAAAGGCGGCGATCACCGCTGCCAGCACGCAAGGATCGGCCAGATCCAGCGTGTCGGTCCGCACGCGCCACGCCTCGGCAAGCCGTTGCCGCTCGGCCGTCTCCTCCGCGATCAGCCGGGCGATCAGGTCGATCTTGTCGCCGATATGATAGTTGAGCGAGCCGAGCGAACGCCCGGCCTCCCGCGCCACGGCGCGCATGCTGAGCCCATGGATGCCCGATTGCACGATACAGGTGCGGGCCGCGTTCACAAGGCCTGCGCTGGCTGAGCTTGTCATCGGCGGTCCATGCCCGTCCGCGGCCCGTTGCACAACGGAATCGGCACAAAAGCCCCGGAAGCAGTCGGCTTCCGGGGCTTTTGCAGGGCCGGGTGGCAGCCTCGCCTAGAAGCTGGCGCGGGCACCGATGGTGAAGTAGCGCCCGATCAGGTCATAATAAGGCGAGCTGACCGCCGCGACCGGCGGGTCGCGATCAAACAAATTCTGCACATTGCCGAACAGTGTGAAGCGCTTGCCGTCGCCGAAGGGCACATAGGCGCGCAGGCCGATATCGACATAGGTGCGGCTGGAAATGCCGACGCTGTCGCCTTGCCCGGCCAGAACCGTGGGCGGGGCATAGCCGCTGCTGTCCACATAGCGGAAGCGGATGTCGCCGCCGAAATGCGCGCTTTCATAAGTGGTGGAAAGCGTGCCCCGCCAGTTCGGCACAAGGAATACCGCCTGACTGCCCGCGTAGCCGGCCCCGTCGATATGGCCGGACTTCAGCTTGTCGACATAGTTGGCAAGTGCGCGCACCTGCAACTGGCCGCCGCCGAGGCTGGTGCGATAGGCCGCCTCGATGTCCACGCCCTTCGTCTGGAAGCTGGCGACGTTGATGTAAGAGGCGTTGATCTCGCTGATCGCCCCGGACGTGTTGCGGGTGATCTGCGCGCAGGCCCCGTTGTTGTTGTCGGTATAGCAGCTGTTCACGATCTGCTGCGCCGACAGGGTGGTGATCACATCCTTGATGCGGATATTGTAGTAATCAACGGAGAGGTTGAAGCCCGGCAGGAAGCTGGGCGTCAGCACCACGCCGGTGGTGAAGGTGTCGGCGATTTCCGGGTCGAGCTCGGGATTGCCGCCGGTGTAGAGGATGATGCTGGTGGTGGGCCGTGTGGGCAGGCCCATGTCCACCACCGTGGTGTACAGCGTGGAGCGCAGGCTGAACAGCTCGGTGAGGTTGGCGGCGCGGATATCGCGGGAGCTGGTGGCGCGCAGCGTGATGCTGTCATTCACCGTCCACACGCCGCCCAGCTTCCACGACCAGATGGAACCGCGCGTGCTGTAATCCGATATGCGGGCCGCGCCGTTGAACATCAGCTTCTTCACCAGCGGCAGGTCCGCCAACACCGGCACGGCGACTTCCGCGAAGGCTTCCTTCACATTGTTGCCCGTCTTTTCGATGTTCGCGCCGTTGATGGTGCCGAACCGGCCCGCCAGCGAGTTTTCATCGTAAAGCGTGCGGAAGGATTCCTCGCGATATTCCACCCCGGTTGCAAACGAGACCGGCAGATTCCACAAATGGAAGGGCTCGCCGCTGATGCTGGCGCCCATGCTGGTGAGCCAGGTCGTCGTCACCGCGTTCCAGTCGGCCGTCACATAGTCGATCGCGGCCTGATCGGCGTTGCCCGAGCCGAACAGGTTCAGCGGGCGGCAGGCCGTGGACGGATCGGTGAGGGCGATGCGGCAGACGGGTGTTCCGCCGGGGCCGGTCACGGCATCGATGGCGTTCAGGAAGTTTTGACGCAGCGTGATGTTTTGCAGCGTCTGGTCCTGCTTCTGCTGGCCGTGGCTGATATAGGCGTCATAGCGCCAGCGCCCGTCGCCGAAGCTGCCGTCCACGCCTGCGGACACCTGGAAGGTGTCGCGCGTATAGTCGTAAATGGCCATGGCGACATCAGTGACGGCGCGGCCCATGGTGAAGCTGGTCTGCCCGGCCGCGGCCAGCTGGCTGCGGATGCTGCTGTTCAGATAGGGGTTGCTGGCCGAAAAGGTCAGCTGGTTGATCCACAGATCGGGGAAGAAGGGCCGCTTGTCGGCGACGCGGTTGTAATTGCCTTCCACCCACAGGTTCACGGCGTCCGCAACTTCGTAGGAACCGCGCGCGAACAGGTTGATCCGTTCGATCGGGGCCGAGAGCGAGCGGTAATTGTCGATATGATAGCCTTCGCCGCCGATCATCAGAGTCGGCGCGCCCGGATAACGGGTGCCATATTGGAACGGCCGCAGCGTGCCGTCGTTGTTGAACACCTGCCCGGCCAGCACGCCGGAGGTGATCACGCCATTTTCGTGGCGGTTGGATTCGCGAAGGTTCGCCGTGGGATAAAGCTTGCCGTCTGCCCCGGGGAAGAAAGCGGACGCGCCGATCAGCGGGCGCGAGGTGCCCGGAATCACGCCCTTGTCTTTCAGATAATCGCCGGCGAACACGAAATGGCCCTTGCCGTCGGCGAAGCTGATGCCGCCCGAGCCTTCCAGCAGATATTTCGCGCCGTCCCCTTGCGAGGAGATGCCGCTCTGCACGCCGATGTCGAAGCCTTCCTTTTCATTGTCGAGCAGGATGTTCACCACGCCCGCCACCGCGCCCGAGCCATAGGCCGCCGATGCCCCGCCGGTGACGACATCGATGCTTTTCACGATGGAATAGGGAATGGTCTGCAGATCGTTCGAGCTGACATGGCGGCGGCTGTTGATCAGCACCAGCGTGCGCGGCGAACCAAGGCCGCGCAGGTCCGCCGGAGACTGGCCCGACGAGGTGACGGTGTTGGTGGAGGTGGCGCTCTGCGTCATGCGGAATTGCGGCAGATCGGTCAGCGTCGCCTGAATGTCGGTGCGCCCGGCAACCTTCAGGTCGGTCGCGGTAATCACGGTCGTGGGCGTCGGCGCATCGAACCCGGCGGTGCTGATGCGCGAGCCGGTCACCACGATCATCTCGTCGGTGGAGGCGGTTTCGGTGGATTGCGCGAACGCAGGCGCGGCTGCCAGCGCAAGCCCCAGCGCGATCACGCTGGCGGAGGTCAGGCGGCCCGGGCCGGTCATCCCGATCGTCATGGTCATGTTGTTCCCCTTCTCAATATTCTTGTCCGGCAGGCTTTGCACCGGTGTGTCCCGGCGGGGTCATGCCCCGATTGCTGCAGAGCCTGGCTGACAGGTGGATCCGACTCCCAAGGTGCTACCGGACGAGCCGGTAAAGAACGTGCGGCTGCGACGAGAAGGACAGGCGGCGGTCCTCCTCGGGGCCGTGAAACAGGATGGTTTCGAACGGCCCGCCCGCGCGCATGGCGGTGACTTTTTCATAGCGGTCAGGGCCGGTCTGCTCCCAGAAACTGGTCGTGCCGTCCGCCGATTGCAGCACCAGCTCGTTCGGGCCCGCGGCGACGACCTTGATGTCATGCTGCGGCAGCGGCGGCTCGCTGTAGGTGCGGCGGTTGATCCGATAGGTGCCGGCCGGCGACGCCGACGTGCCGGCCCAGCGCGGCGCGGGAGCGGTGGGGAACAGGCGGCCGATGATGGCGTTCTGCAACTCGGTGCGGCCGCCATAGCTGCCGTTGCCGCCCGTCATCGAAATATAGAAGCCGAAGCCGGTTTCGGGCACCAGAACCATCATCGAATGGAAATCGGCGGTGTTGCCGCCATGGCCGATCATCCGCGGCCCTTCATCGCGCAACACCATGTAACCATGGGCGAATCCGGGCAGAGAGGGGGCGTTGCGGTGCAGCGTCTGCCGCATCTGCTGCATGGTTTTCGCCTGCAGGATACGCGCACCGTCCAGCTTGCCGTCGCCCAGATGCATCAGCATGAAGCGCGCCATGTCCGGCCCGGTCGCCGAGGCCGATCCGGCGGGCATGATATTGTGATAGAGTTCGAACGGCCGGGCGATGAAGCGCCCGTCTTTCAGTTCATAGCCCAGCGCCATATTTTCCGCGCGCGATCCCGTCAGCGGCTCGCGGAAAGTCGCGCCGGGCATCTTCAGCGGCTGGAAGATGTGGCGCTCCACATAGTCGGGAAACGGCTCGCCCGACACCCGCTCGACGATATAGCCCGCCAGTGCAGTGGCATAATTGGAGTAGGAGGATTCGATCCCCGGTTCCCGCACGCGGGTGGGGATGTTGGCCTTCAGGAATTCGCCCAGCGGCACGAAATCCGCAGGTGTTTTCGACATGATCCCCGCCGAGCGATCTTCGAACCCCGGTGTGTGGTCCATGAGGTGGCGCACGAGGATCGGGCGGGATTGCGTATCCGGAATGCGGAAATCCAGATATTTGTTCACCTCGTCATCAAGGCTGACGCGGCCCGCTTCCACCTGCTGCATCAGCGCAGTCCATGTGAACAGCTTGGACACCGAGCCGGGGCGGAACAGGGTCTTGTTCGCATCCACGGGGATGCGCCGGTCGACATCGGCGAAGCCATAGCCCTTGTTGAAGATCACCCGGCCGCCGGAAACCACGGTCACCACTGCGCCCGCGACTTCGCGCGTCGCGATCTGCTGCGCCATCACGCCGTCGATGAAGGCAGGAAGATCGGCCAGCTGGCCGGAGGAGAGGCTGGCGGCGGACTTCGCAACCACAGGAGCCGGAACCGCCGACACCAGAGCCAGTGCAAGGGCAACGCCATGCGCAGTCGCGAACCATCTCGCTCGAACCATCCACTCGTCCCCTTCGCCGATTCTCTGGCTTGCAAGCTATTCTCATATTTAGGACGAATTTTCAAATCAGGACAAGAAAATTCAAATGCGAAATGGGTCGAGAATATTTTTCATTTGTGATCAGTCGATTAAATTATTCTTTCTTATCGGAGAATTGTGCCCGCACGGGCGGGATAGTGGTGCGTCCGGCCCCGTGGCTGAAAAGATCGCCGCTTAGCCGGTCGTGTCCGGGGCGGGGTGCGCTGCCGCTGCTGTCTCGGGCAGCGGCGGCAGCTTGCCTGCCAGAGCCAGATCGAACTTCGTCCGGTCCAGCTGGCCTTCCCAAATGGAAACCACCACCGTTGCCACTGCATTGCCGATGAAGTTGGTGAGGCTCCGACATTCGCTCATGAAACGGTCCACCCCAAGGATCAGCGCCATCCCCGCCACGGGGATGGAAGGCACAATGGAGAGCGTGGCGGCCAGCGTGATGAAGCCCGCGCCCGTCACCCCGGCAGCCCCTTTGGACGACAGCATCGCGACGCCCAGCAGCAGCAGCTGTTCGCCGATACTCAGCTCCACGCCCACCGCCTGCGCGATGAACAGCGCGGCCAGAGTCATGTAGATATTGGTGCCGTCCAGATTGAAGCTGTAACCGGTGGGCACCACCAGGCCGACGATGGAGCGGGGGCAGCCCGCCCTCTCCAGCTTCTCCATCAGCGCGGGCAGGGCGCTTTCCGAGGATGACGTGCCCAGCACCAGCAGCAGTTCCGCCTTCAGGTAAGCGATCAGCCGGAAGATCGAAAAGCCGCAAACCCTTGCCACCGCGCCCAGCACGACGACAATGAACAGCAGCGCGGTTGCATAAAAGGTCGCCACCAGCGCCGCGAGATTGACGAGCGTGCCCAGCCCATATTCGCCGATGGTGAAGGCCATGGCCCCGAACGCGCCCAGCGGCGCGGCCTTCATCAGCAGCGCCACCACCTTGAATACCGCGACGGAAATGTCCTCCAGCCGCTCCACAATTGGGTCGCAGCGGTCGCCGATCATCGCCAGCCCGGTGCCGAACAGGATGGCGACGAACAGCGTTTGCAGCACATTCCCCTCTGTCAGCGGGGAAAAGAGGGTGGTGGGGATGATGCCCATCAGGAAGCCGGTGATCGTGCTTTCATGCGCCTTCGCGGCGTAATCGGCCACCTGCGCCCCGTTCAAAGAGGCGGGATCGATGTTCAGCCCCGCGCCCGGCTGCACCAGGTTGCCCATGATCAGCCCAAGGATGAGCGCCAGCGTGGAGAAGAACAGGAAATAGGCGAAGGCCTTGCCCGCCACCCGGCCCACCGCCTTCAGGTCGCGCATCCCGGCGATTCCCGTCACGATCGTCAGGAATATGACGGGCGCGATGATCATCTTCACCAGCTTGATGAAGGCATCTCCGATGGGTTTCATCGCCGCCCCGGTTTCCGGCCAGAAATGCCCCAGCGTCACGCCCGCGATGATCGCGAGCAGAACCTGAAAATAAAGATGCTGATACCATCTGAGGCGCTTCGCCTGTGCGCCAGACATGGCGCTGTGGTCCGTCAGATGGGCCATGCTGGTCTTTCCTGTTCACTGGCTGCGGAATCGTTATCCTGTCAGCTGCACTTTCATGCTTTGCAACCCGCGTTGCCTTTTTCAACCGCGCTGATACAGCTTTGGCCATGGTCAAGGCTTCTGTCGCCAAACTGAACCCCTCCGCAGGAAAACCGCAACCGCGCACGGCGGCTGCGCCACCGGCCGCATCCGCTTCGTCCCGGCCCACGCTGGGATCGCTGCTGCGGGCGCTGCGGGTGCGCAACCAGTGGACCTTGAAGGACATGAGCGAGCGGACGGGTATTCCCGTCTCCACCTTGTCCAAGATCGAGCATGACCGGCTGACCTTGACCTATGACCGGCTGCTGCAACTGTCCGAACGGCTGAATATGCGGCTGTCGGACCTGTTCGCGGAACCGGAATCCATGGGCGAGCCGGACCGTGTGACCGCCCGGCGCAGCATCGGCCTGCTTGAATCTGCACTTCAAGTCAGCACAGCAAACTACGACTATTATTATCTTTTCCCGGAACTCCGGCAAAAGCGCATGATCCCCATCATCACCCATGTGCGGGCGCGGACGCTGGCGGAATTCGGCGATCTGGTGCGGCACAGCGGCGAGGAATGGATCTATGTCGTGTCCGGCCGGATTCGCGTGCACTCGGAATTTTACGAGACGATCACGCTGGAAACCGGCCAGTCGGTCTATCTCGATAGCAATATGGGCCATGCCTATGTGCTGGCCGAAGGCTGCGACGAAGCGGTGGTGATCGGCGCCTGCGCCAGCGGCGAGCCGGACCAGATGCAGCATATGCTGGAACATCACAGTCCGGTGAGCGCCGACCCGGCCTGAGGACGGCCGAACAGGCGCATTCGTCAGCCTGATCAGAGAACTGACATTCACTTCGGTTTTTTCACCGCCGAGTCTCCGGCAGTGAAATCACACCATTTTCACCACGCTTGGCTTGACATGCGGCTTATGAAATACGATTTCCGATCAGAGAATTTTGAGCCACTTTCGGTTCATCTCAGAACGATCTCGGGGGATTGCATGGTTCGGAAGCCCTATCTCATCTTCGTCGGCGACGCCTCGCGTTCGGCTGTCACCAAGACGGCCGAGGGCGTCCGCGACTGGGCGCGCGAAGATTGCACCGGGCAGTGGCGGCAGTCGCCGGGCGCGACGGACCTCGGCCTGCCGGATATGGCCCCGGCCGAAGCCTATGCGGCGGGTGCGCGATCCCTGCTGATCGGCATCGCCGCGATCGGCGGGCGCATTCCAGACGAATGGGTGCCGTTGCTGCTGGAGGCGCTGGAGGCGGGGCTGGACATTGTCAGCGGCATGCACGGCCGCCTGTCGGCCATTCCCGAAGTGGCCGAAGCCGCCGCGCGCCTCGGCCGCAGCCTGCACGACGTTCGCCACAGTAGCCGCAGCTTCCCGGTGGCCTCCGGCCGCAAGCGCAGCGGCAAGCGGCTGCTGACGGTGGGCACCGATTGCGCGCTGGGCAAGAAATACACCGCGCTGGCGCTGGCCGCCGCGATGAAAGAGCGCGGGGTCGATGCCGATTTCCGCGCCACGGGGCAGACGGGGATCATGATTTCCGGAGACGGCGTCGCCATTGATGCCGTGGTGGCGGATTTCATCGCCGGGGCGGCGGAAACGCTGTCTCCCGAGGCAGCACCGGGCCATTGGGATGTCATCGAAGGGCAGGGGGCCATCTTCCACCCGGCCTATGCCGGGGTGACGCTGGGGCTGCTGCACGGCTCCCAGCCGGACGCGCTGGTGCTGTGCCACGATCCGCGCCGCACAGAGATCAGCATGTTCGAAGGCTTCCCGATCCGCCCGCTGGAGGAGACGATGGAGACCTATCTCAGCCTCGCCCGGGTGACGAATCCGGATGCGCGCTTCGTGGGCATCAGCCTCAACACGTCAGGCCTGTCCGAGGTGGAAGCGAACGCGCTCGCCGCCAGCCTTGAGGCGCAACACGGCTTGCCGGTGATGGACCCGCTGCGCTTCGGCACGGAGCGGGTGGTGGAGCAGGCGCTGGCCTGACCGCCCTGCGGGTTCCGTCAGGCCTTTTGCGGAACCCAGGCGTCGCCCAGCAGGCGGCGGAAATTGCCGCCCAGCACGAGCCGGATGTTGGCATCCGAATAGCCGCGACGGATCAGCTCTTCGGCCAGATCGAACATCTTCAGCGGGTGATCGAAGCCGTCGGTGTCGATCTTGTCGCGGAAGGCGTAGCTGTCTTTATACCCCGCCTTCAGCATCTTGTATTGATCTGCTGGCATATCGTCATAACCGTTCAGGTCGGCGTCGCTGCCGATGCCGACATGCTCGATGCCGGACAGTTTCACCACATGATCGATATGATCCACCATATGGGCGATGGTGGTCGGCTCCTTGTCGCGCACGAACATGCGCACGCCGGTGATCCCCATCACGCCGCCCTTGGCCGTCAGCGCCTTGATCGCCTCGTCCGTCTTGGTGCGCGGGTGGTTCACCAGCGCCCGGCAATTGCTGTGGGTGATGGCGATGGGGCGCGGCGACACCGCGATGGCGTCCAGCGTGGTCCTGTCCCCGCAATGCGACACGTCCACCAGCATGCCCTGCTTGTTCATCGCAGCGATAATTCCGGCCCCGAAATCGCTGACGCCGCCATCCACCCGGTCCGTCCCGCCTGCGCCGAGAAGATTCTGGCTGTTGTAGGTGAGTTGCGAGCAACGCTGCCCCAACAGCCAGAACTTCTCGACGTCGGCGGTGGTCTGGAAATGATCGGCATTCTGCAGGCCCATGATCACGGCGCATTTGCCGTCGCGCTTGGCCCGGTCGAGGTCGTCTGCCGTGTCCACCAGCGTGAACAGATCGCTGTTGCGCCCCACGAAGCCCGTCCATTGCGCGAACCAGCCCAGTGTCTGCTGCACGGCATTCGGTCCGCCGATCCCCACCGCATTGTGGAAGCCGGTGATCTGGCTGTCGCGGAACTGTTGGGCCAGCTCCGGCGTCAGCCGGTGGGCGGGGAAGGTGGGTCGGAAATCCAGCGCGAGCGGCGCAAGCATGTCGATGATGAGCGAGCTTTTCACCACCTCGACAGCGCGCTTCGAATAGCGTTTGGGCGAAGCGGCATGGGCGCGATACAGGCCGAAGTTCAGCATCGGGGCGGAAACGGCAGCGGCCGCCATCAAAGTCCTGCGCGAAATGCCCCTTGCCTGCGTCATGCTTGTCTCCTCGTCCGGCTCAGCGCACGGGCCTGATATCCAGATTGTGATAATCGAAACTGAAATCCGCGATGGGAGACAGCGCCTTCATCGAAGCGGACTCCACCTTGCCGCCGACATCGACATTGAAGCGGATGATGGCGGGTTCTATCGCCGGATCGGCCCAGCGCGCCACGAAACTGTCGCCCGTCAGATGCTCCAGCGTAGAGACCATGCCTGTCGTTTTCGGAAACTCCAGTTCAATCGCCTCGCCCTTCGCACGCACGGTGATGGGGCCATACCAGGCGTCGCGATAGGCCCCCGCATAGCCGGCGGCGGGCAGCGATTGCGGCACCGGATTGGCCGGCTTGGAAATGCTGGCGAGCGCGGCCTTCGCGGCCTCCAGCCGCTTTGCCTTCTGCGCCTGTGTCAGGGTGAACCAATCCGTTTTCGGCTGGCCGGTGTAATGATCCAGCAAATTGTAGATCAGCGCCTGAAAGACCTCGCCATCCTCGCTGTTCAGGAAGAAGACGAAGCCGACATTGCGATCCGGCAGCAGCAGCACATGGGTGAGGAAGCCCAGCGTGCCGCCGGAATGGGAAATCACCCGCTCGCCGTGCCAATCCCGCACCGACCAGCCCAGCGCATAGCCGGAGAATTTCGGCGCGGCTGCCGCCATCGGCCCTTCGGTGGGCGCGATCGGCGTTGGTGTCGCCACCTGCCACATCTCGCGCGCCTGCGCGGCGGACCAGAGCGGTTTTGTGCTGCCCGCCGCCTTGCCCTGCGCCAGTTGAAGCGCGATCCAGCGCGCCATGTCGTCGGCGCTGCTAGCGATGCCGCCGGCCGGGCCAGTGTTCGGCCCCAGCCCGCGCTTTTCGTCCAGCACGGAAATCGGCCCCGCGCCGCGCATCGGCGGCCCCAGCCGGGCATGCGGCTGCGCCCGGTTGGCGGTGCCGAACCTCTGTGTCCCGTCGGCGAAGCTGCCCGCCATGCCCGCCGGTTTCAGAATGCGGGCGGTGACGAAATCCTCCCAGCGCTGGCCGCTCACCTTCTCGATCAGCTGGCCGGCGGCGACATAATTCAGGTTCGAATAGGAGAATGTGGTGCGGAAGCTGGTTTCCGGCTTCAGCCAGCGCAGCGCGCCCATGATTTCCGCGCGGCTGTGGGTGGTGCGTGGCACGAACGTCAGGTCCCCTGCGCCCAGCCCCAGCCCGCTGCGGTGCACCAGAAGGTCCTTCACCCGATATTCCCGCGTAACCCACGGATCATACATCTGGAATTCGGGCATATGATCGACGACGCGATCATCCCATTTCAGCTTGCCCTCGTCCACCAGCATGGCGAGCGCGGCGGCGGTGAAGGCCTTGCTGGTGGAGCCGATTTCGAACAGCGTCTTGCCATCGGGCCGGTCGGCGGTGCCCGCGCGCTTGCTGCCATAGCCTTTGGAGAGAACCGTTTTGCCATCTTCCACGATGGCGATGGCAAGGCCCGGCGTCGCATTGGCGGCCAGCATCGCCTCTATATCGGCATCCAGCGTTGCGGGCGGGGCCGCGAGCGCTGCGGCATGCAGCGCCCACACCGCGACCGCCGCCAGCAGGGCAGGGGCGCGCCGCATTGTCAGAGCAGCCCCACCGCCGCCCGGTTTGCGGTGTCCACCAGCGCCTTGTGCGCGGCGGCATAGCCCTCGCGTTCCTGCGCGTTGCTGTTGGTGAGCACCGCGATCGAAATCCGCTCGGCCGGGAAGGTGCCCATCGCAGAGATGAAGCCGAAGATGCCGCCGCCATGTTCGATGAACTTGCGGCCTTCGATCTCCTGCGTGAACAGGCCAAGGCTGTAGCTCATCGGCTTCTTCTCATCCGGCTTGGCGCGATCAGCGGGCACCATCGGCAGCTTGCCGTTGTTCAGAACGCCCGGCTGCAGCATCCGCTTCAGCGCGGCGGGCGGCAGGATCTTGCCGCCGAACAGCGCGCTGTGCCAGCGGCAGAGATCTTCCGTGGTGGAGCGAATGTTGCCGGCCGCGCCGGGCACCGTCATCGAAATGAAGTCCGCGTTCACAAAGGCCTTCGGGTCGCCCTTCTTCGCCGAATAGCCGGAGGCGCGGTTGGGCACGACATCGGCTTCATTGTCCACCGCAGTCGCGATCAGCCCGGCGGGGGCGAACAGGCGCTTGGCGAAATAGTCGGCATAGGGCGCGCCCGTCACTCGCTCGATCACCCGGCCCAGCAGCACATAGGCGGTATTGGAATAGCGCCAGTCCGTTCCCGGCGAGAAAACGAACATCGGGTTCGTCTGCTCGCGCATCATATCTTCCAGCGCCTGCGGATCATGATTGAGGCGACCGAAGCTGTGGAAATCGGCCGGGTTCTTCTGGTTGGTGTAATTGCCATAGCCGGACGTGTGATGCAGCATCTGCAACAGCGTCACCTCGGCGGCACCGGGGAAGGCGGGCAGGAATTTCGCCAGCCTGTCATTCAGGGAGAGCTTGCCCTCCGCCTCCAGCAGCGCGAGCGCCGCGCCGGTGAACTGCTTGGTGACAGAGCCGATGCGGAACACGCTGGCAGGCGTAACCGCCGCGCCGGTTTCCAGATTGGCCATGCCGAACCCCTTGGAATAGAAGGGCTGTCCGTCGCGGGCGGCAGTGATCGCGACGCCGGGGCTGAACCCCTTCGCGAGGAAGTCAGCCGCCAGCGCTTCCACCTTGGTCCAGCCCGCGCCTTGCGCCCAGCCCCGCGTGGCCCCCATCAGCATCGCCGCGCCAGCCAGCCCCAAGGCCGTGCGCCGCTCCATAACCAGCTGTTGCCCCTTCATTGGTGAATCCCCCATTCTAGATCTGGAAAAATGGGCACCCCCGAAGGGGTGCCCAAGCGGACTGAACTCAATAGGTGAAGCCAAGCTTGATCCCGGTGACAGCAGCGCCGCTTTTCCCAACGATTGGACATCCCCTCATCCTTCCGTTCCGAGTGGCAGTCGCCATGTCCTGAGCGTTCGGATATCATCCCCGAACCGTCGGCCGTCCCCCGCTATCGCTTCGCAATCAGGCCCTGTTTTCCAGCATTGCGTCCGGCCCCCACACGTCGGGCGGGCACCAGATATCGCCGCCTGAATAGTCCACGGTGGGTTCCGGATCGCGGGCGATGAACACCGGCCCATCCAGATCGACCACATCGCACAGCTGCCCAAGCACGAAGGCGGGGGCCATGGCGAGGCTGGTGCCCACCATATTGCCCACCATCAGCTTCAGGCCCAGTTCCTGCGCGCGCCGCGCCATCAGCAGGCCCTCCGTCAACCCGCCGCACTTATCCAGCTTGATGTTCACCACCTGAAAGCGGCCCGGCAGCGTTTCCAGTTCGTTGAGATCGAGGCAGCTTTCATCCGCCGCCACCGGCAGCGGCAGCTTCAGCCCGTCCAGCGCGGCTTCGCCGCCACGCTTGAACGGCTGCTCCAGCAATTGCACCCCGCAATCGACCAGCACCGGCACCAGCGGCGCGAGCGCGTCGGCACTGGCATAGCCCTGATTGGCGTCCACGCCGATCCATACCTCTGGCCGCGCCGCGCGCACGGCGCGGACCCGCTCGATATCCACATCGACATCGCCGCTGAGCTTCAGCTTCAACGCCCGTGCACCCGCATAGCCGATCGCGCCCGCCGCCATCGTTGCGGGATCGTCCGCGCCCAGCGTCATCGTCGTCAGCAGCGGCCGCGCGGCGGAGAAGCCCGCCAGCTTCCACACGGGTAGCCCGGCCTCCGCCGCTTCCAGTTCCCACAGCGCGCAATCCAGCGCGTTGCGGGCGGCTCCGGCGGGCAGCAGGCGGCGCAGCTCCTCGCGGCTGATGCTCTCGTCCAGCTGCAACCCGTCCAGCAGTTGTTTCGCTGCCGCCGGCGTGTCGCCGGTGTAGTAGATGCCGGATGCCTCGCCGCGCCCGACATGGCCGCCGCGCGTCACCCGGGCTTCCACCACCGGCTGGCTTTCGAACACATGCCCCGAAATCCGGAACGGCGACTTCAGCGGCAGATCGCGAAGGATGGTGGAGATCGCCAGCATCAGAAGTTCGTCCCGATAGCGAGCAGCTTGCCGTTCCAGGCGAACCACAGCAGCACCGCGAAGGCGAGCACAAGCACCACGCTCCACAGCTTGCCGAACCAGCCCGACGGGCCTTTGAACACCGCCCACAGGTGCCACAGCGCCACGCCAAGGCCGCCGACGAAGGCGATGTTGGTGAGGACCTGCGTGGTGATCAGCAGCCAGTCCATCGCCATCATTTTTTCCATGCCGCCGGGGCCGAACAGCGTCGTCATCAGGAAGGTCCACAGTCCGGCCACCGCCAGCAGCAGGATCGCGCTGATGCGGACGGCGCGATAGGATTTCAGCCGCTGCCCGGTGAAGCCGTGCGGCTTGCCGAAGCGGCGGCGTACGATGGCTGCAACCGGCCACAGCAGCACGGTGCCGAGCAGGGCGGCAACCGCAGCCCCGGCAGCAGGCGTCAGCCAGCCGGCGTTGATGCCCGGCCGCACCGGCTCCAGCACGATGATCGCGGACAGCGCGTCTGTGGAGACGAAGCGAACCTTGCCGTCCACCAGCTTCGCGCCAAGCCGGTCATGCCCGCCGACTTCGCGCCACAGAAACGGGCCGATGGCGGCATAGCGCTTCGGGAAGCCCGCGCCATCTTTCATCATGTTCAGCGAAACGGTGCCGTCGGCATTGGCGGTGATCTTCGGCTGGCCCAGCAGCGAACCGACGGCGGCCCAATTCGAAAAGGCCCCGCGCGCCGTCACATAGGTGCCCGCGATCTGCTTCGCCTGTGCGGCCGCCAGCTTCGGATCATAGGGCGTATCGGTGTTGGGGGCCGGGAAATAGCGATCCGCGAATGCTTCGAACAGCGCCTGACGGAAATTGCCGTTCGGCACGCCGGTGGTGTTCACAGACTGGAACAGGCCGACATTCTGATCGAGGAACAGCGTCAGCAGCGAATGGAAGGCCATGGTGTCGCCGCCATGGGTGATCACCCGCTGGCCGTTGATATCCTGCTGGTAAAAGCCCAGCCGCATGTTGTTCAAGGGCGCCATCACGCTGCGCGCGGTTTCGTGCATCTGGATGGCGGTTTCCGGCTTCATGATCTGGCCGTCGCCGAACTTGCCGTTCTGCAGATGCGCGATCATGAAATTGCCCATGTCGGTGCCTGTGGCCGCAAGGCTTCCGGCGGGCGGCAGGGAGACGATCTCGTACGGAACCGGCGGTTTGGTTGCATCCAGATAGCCGGTGGACATCATCGGCTTCAGCCTGTCCGGCAGGGGCTGGCGGAAGCTGCTGTTGTGCATCTGCAGCGGGCCGAGGATCTTCTGATCGATATAATCGTCGAACTTCAGGCCTGAAACCCGCTCCACGATGTAGCCGGCAAGGCCGGTGGCATAGTTGGAATAGGCAGGCGTCGTCCCGGCGTCGAACACGCGCTTGGGCGTCCAGCGTTTCAGGTTCGCCTCGTTGTTGCCCAGCGCGGGATTGGCGGTGATCAGGCCACGGATGGCTTCCTCGAAGCCGGGCGTATGGGTCATCACGTCGCGCATGGTGATCGGCTTGCCGTTGCGGGGCGGGATTTTGAAATCGAGATAGGTGTTCACATCGGCATCAAGGTCGATCTTGCCCGCTTCCACCTGCTGCATCACCGCAGTCCATGTGAACAGCTTGGACACGGAACCGGGGCGGAACAGCGTGGCGTCCGGATCGACGGGCTTGCGCGTTTTCAGATCGGAAAGGCCATAGCCCTTCTTCACCAGCACCTTGCCGTCTTTCACCACGACCACCACGGTGCCGATAATGCCCCCGCGCGACATGGCGATGGGCACGAAGCCGTCCAGAAATGTCTCGACATCTTCCGCCGTCAGCGGGTGGGCGCCATTGGCCGGGGCCGCAGTGGCCGCTGCCACAACCGGCTGTGGCGGAATCGCAGGGGCCTTGGCCGGAGCGGCCGGCCCCTGCGCAAAGGCCGCCGATGCCGTCAGCATCGAAACAGCCAAACCGAACGCCGTTCGCATCGCGCCCATCGCCATCTCCCTGAACTTCAACAGGGCTGGTTCACGCCCCGCCTTTTCCGTTTGGCACTAACAGTCCTGATCAGAAAATTGTCAAGCGTCCGGGGTTGGTTCGTTGCGATTTTATGTCTTCTGTGTGCCGTTCCGGTTTAAAGCTGCCCGGCGTCCGGGGCCATGCCGCCCGGCAGGCGCCGCCATTGCCACAGCCGCCACACGCCCAGCGTGAGCATCGGCACCACGAACACCGCCAGAACGGCGTAGGAAATGTAGCGGTAGCCAGAGGCGATCAGCGCCACCAGCCCGAAGGATTGCGCCACGAAACCGGTGAAAATCAGCGCCGCGATGGCGACACCAAGCCGGGGCCGAACGCCGAAGCTGCGGCCGCTGCGTTCCACCACATGGCCGATCCGTTCATTGATGGAGTGAACCGCCCCGGCACCGCTTTCCAGCAAGGCGAGGAAAATCATGAACTGATAGAAATAGGGGAAGAAAGGCACGTTCAGCCGTTCCAGCAGATAGTCCGACGGCAGTTCCGCCTGCATCGCGGCGGGCACGGCGGCCAGCGCGAGGAAGAACAGCATGGCGGGCAGCATCGCCAGCGGCCCGCACAGGATTCCGCCCAGAACGGCATCGCGCGGGGTGGAGAAATGGCGCACCACATACAGGATCACCACCGCGCCGATCACATTGTAACCGGCATAGGAAAGCCCATCGCCGATCCAGCCAACCCCTTGGGCAGGCACGGACAATTCCGCGACGATCTGATCGCCGAAACGCCAGATCGAAAGCGCCAGAAACACGGCATAAGTGGCATAGAGAACGAAGCTGACCCATTTGAACAGCCGCTCCACCGATTCGCTGCCGAAGGCGACGAACCCGGCGATCGAGATCATCAACGCCAGCTGTCCCGCGATCGGCGGCGCACCGAACAGCGCCGCGCCGATTGCGCCCGCCGCCGCGCTGAACACGGCCAGCACCAGCACGAACAGAGAGAGCAGGACGATCTCGAACAGCGGCCAGAATGGCCCCAGCAAATGGCGGAAAAAGCTGCGATAATCGCGGGTGCCGGTTGAACGGGCATAGAGGAAGGTGAGGGCGCAAATGACGCTCCACACCGCCATGGCCACCAGCATGCCGTAAAGCCCGCCCCGCGCGCCGGAAGGGCCGAAGAATTCGGCGAGTTCGCGGCCCGTGGCATAGCCGCCGCCAATGATCACCGCCTTGAAGGCGAAACCCGGCAGAAGCCGCCGTTCAAACCAACTGGACGAATGCCGTTCCGGCGCAGACCCTGTTTCCATGAAACGGATTTGAGGCGACCTTCACTTTCACGTCAAGCAAGAATTTTCCGAATGGAAAATATGGCGGCCCGAACCGGCGTTTCCGGCTGCGGCGCGCGCTGGCGGGCGACGATGCGCCTAGCAGTCTGCCGACGTCCTCAATTCTGTCTGTGTTGCAACATGATAGCATCAGTTGTGCATTGCGGCACAGGACCTGTGCGGTATATTGGGGTGCTCGGGGCCGGACCATGACGTCCGTGGTTAAAATCTGCTCTCAAGGAATCGGGGGAATCGGGATGACCATCTGTAATCAAGCCTTGCTGGGATCCGCTGCTGCGCTGCTGCTGCTTGCCGGATGCGGCGGCTCCAAGACGCAGGAGGCCCCGGCCAACGACACATCCGCCACGGCAGAAGCCCCCCCGGCTGCGCCGGAGGCTGCGCCCGAACCGGTCGCGGCGCAGGCCTTCGCGGATTTCACCGGCGATGCGGCGGCGGGCAAGACGGTGTTCATCCAGTGCCAGGCCTGCCACTCGCTGAAGCCGGGTGAAAACCGCGTCGGACCCTCGCTGCATGGGGTGATCGGGGCGACTGCGGGGCATGTCGTCGATTTCCGCTATTCTGATGCGAACAAGGGCAGCGGCATCGTCTGGACCGAGGACAAGCTGTTCGATTATCTGAAGAACCCGCGCGCCATGGTGCCGGGCACCACCATGGCGTTCGCTGGGATTCAGGATCCGCAAAAGCGGGCGAATCTGATTGCCTATCTGAAGGCCAACGGCGGAGCCGGCTGAACCCGCCCCGCAACTTCCGCACCGCCCGGCCGTAACCGTTCGGGGCACAGGCTCGGGCGGGGCTGGCGATGGATCTGGGTGCACATTCCACATTCCGGCAGGGCGGCCGTACACAGGCCGGGCCTTCGCAGATCGGCCTTTCGCTGCTGGCGACGGGATGGTCGGCGCTCGCCTCCGGCCGGGTGGAGACGCTGTGCATCCAGCTCCGTTCCGGCTGCCTGATTGAGGGCGTGCTGGCCCTCCGCATGGACGGCCTGATCGCCGAAGCCTCCACCCGCAGCGGCCATTTCACCCATGCCTTCGCCGTGGACGAAGTGGTGATGGTGCGGCAGATTCCGCGCGGCGGTTAGCCAGCCATCAGCCGGTAGCTGTTCATCCTGTCCGCATGGCCGTGCAGGATATTCACCAGCATCAGCTCGTCCGCGCCATAGAGCGCGGCCTTCGCCTCCAGCGCGGATCGGCATTCGGCGGGCGTGCCGACGATGGGGCGGCGGTTCGCTGGAGTCGGCACGGGGTTGCGGGCCAGCCAGTCCGCCGCGACATCGGGCGGCGGAACGGCGATCAGCTGCCCCTGTTGCAGATGCGCGAACATCATCCGCGATGGCCCGGCCAGCCATTGCGCGTCGGCACTGCTGTCAGCCGCGACCAGCCAGCAGCAGACGATCAGCTGCGGCGCGGGCGCGCGGGGGGAGGGCCGGAAGGCGGCGCGGTAACGATCCGCCAGCAACGGAGCCTCTCCAGCGATGAAATCGGCGATGCAATAGGGCAGGCCCAGCGCGCCAGCGAGTTCGGCGCTGTCAGGGCTGGAGCCGAGAATCCAGATGTCCGGCTGCGCCTCGGCGCAGGGCAGGGTCTGCGCGAGGTGGCGGAAGGGGTGCTGATCCGGCAGGGCGCGGTCATAATAGCCCAGAAGTTCCTGAACCTGTTGCGGGAACTCCATCTGCACCCGCTGCCGCCGGTCTTGCTGCAAGGCATAGGCGGTCAGTTGATCGGAACCCGGCGCGCGGCCCAGCCCCAGATCAACCCGGCCGGGGAACAGTCCCGCCAGCATGGAGAAGCTTTCCGCCACCTTGAACGGCGAATAATGCGGCAGCATCACCCCGCCGGTGCCGATGCGGATCCGGCTGGTTTCCCGGCCCAGCGCCGCCAGCATCAGTTCGGGCGAGGCGGAGGCCAGCGCGGGCGTGGCGTGATGCTCCGCCATCCAGAATCGGTGATAGCCGAGGTCGTCCGCCAGCGCCGCCAGTTCCAGCGAATTGCGCAGCGCCTGCCCGCCGGAGCCGCCCTCTGCGATAGGCGATTGATCCAGAACCGAAAGCCGCATCAGCGTATCCCCAGCACGTCGCGCGCCAGCGCCATCACCCGGTTGCGATCCGCCGGGAACCCCGCCTCGATCCAGCGCGTTTCAACCTCCGCCAGCCTGCGCGAGACGACAGGCCCCGGCGGCAGGCCCATGGCGATCAGGTCTTTCCCGGACACGGGCAGGCGCGGGCGGCTGTAGGCAGACAGCGGCCCGGCCCAGTGCGCCGCGCGGCTGTCGCCCGTCAGCAGCAGCCGATCCAGCGTGGTGGCGGGGCCGAGCGAATAGGCCAGCGCGCGCGGATCGGCGGGCACCGCTTCCCGAGAGGCGGCATGCACCAGTCGGCCCTTGTCCATGTTGGAAAGCTTCAGGCGCGCGGCGATGTCCGTTGCCAGTTTCGGCTCTTGTGGCAGCAGGCTGGCAAGCCGTCTCAGCCCGTCCGGGGCCACGCGCGCGGCTGTTTCCGCTGCGATCAGCGCCTCCAGATCGGCCACGCGCGCGGCGTCGATCTCGGGCAGCACCGGCTTCAAGATACCATGCGCCAGCATCGCCGAAACCGTGGGCGCGGGAGCGGGCAGGGCGAGCAGCTTCAGCAGCTCGTCGCGGATACGCTCGCGCGACAGCGCCATCAGATCGTTGGCGCGCGCGGCGCAGGCCGCCAGCCCTTGCGCATCCGGCTCGGGCGAAAAACGTGCTGAGAAACGGAAGAAGCGCAGGATGCGCAGATGATCCTCGGCGATGCGCTGCAACGGCTCGCCGATGAAGCGGACTCGGCGCGCCGCCAGATCGTCCAGCCCGCCGAACCAGTCGAAAATCTCCCCCGTCAGCGGGTCCGCGTACAGCGCGTTGATGGTGAAATCGCGCCGCGCCGCATCCTCCTGCCAATCGGACGTGAAGGCGACTTCGGCGTGCCGCCCGAAGCTGGCCACATCGCGGCGCAGCGTCGTCACTTCATAGGGCGCGCCGCCCGCCACCGCCGTGACTGTGCCATGCTGCAAGCCGGTGGGCACGGCGCGAATCTCCGCGCCTTCCAGCGCCGCGATCACCTGCGGCGGCGTCAGCCGGGTGGCGAGATCGACATCCGCCACCGGATGCGCCAGCAGCCAGTCCCGCACCGCGCCGCCCACCAGACGCGTTTCGCCGTCAGCCGATTTCAGCACCTCCAGCAGCCGGGAAACGCCGGGGCGGTCGCGCCACAGCGTCGGGTCCAGCCGCCTCATCTGAGCCGCGCCGACAGGTTCACCAGCATCCCCGCCGTCGCCCCCCAGATCGTTCGGCCTTCCCATTCGATCACATAATAACGCCGCATCCGCCCCTTCCACATCGCCTCGCGCAGAACATGGTTCTTCGGGTCCAGCGCATAGTCCAGCGGCACTTCGAACAGGTCTGCCACCTCTTGCGGATTGGGCACGAAGGGCAGGTCCGGCTCGATGCTGCCCACCACCGGCTGCACCCGATAGCCGGTGCCCGTCTGATAGGGTTCGTCGATACCGATCACCTCCACGGCGGCCGGGTCCAGCCCGATTTCCTCCTGCGCTTCCCTGAGCGCCGCTTCCACCGGGCCGACATCGCCGGGGTCGATCCGGCCGCCGGGGAAGGCGACTTGCCCGGCATGGTTGCGCAAATGGGCGGTGCGTGTCGTCAGCAGCAGCCGGGGTTCGGGCGCGCGCACGATGGGCACCAGCACGGCGGCGGGCACCAGAAGCCCGCCGGGCGTGGTGCCGAAGCTGCCGAAATCCTGATCCCCCGCCAGCACCGGGCCAGCAGGGTTCAGCAGCCCGGAGCGGACGCGATCAATCAGCGAAGGCAAAGAATGCGCCTCCGCTCCACAGCCCCAGCGGCCCGCCGAGCTTGTCCTGCTCCGCCAGCGCCATGTCGGCCAGCTGGTAGAACACCGGCCGGTTCAGCAGCGCTTCCAGCGGCCGTTCCGTCGGCCCGCGCACGTGCAGATAGGGGCGGGGGGTGCCATCCTCGGCGGTTTCCAGTCGCAGCGGGTTTGCTGGCCCCGCCACCACGATATCATCCGTCAGCAAGCGGAAGGCGAGGGTGCGGCCCGGCCCTTCGCCCTCGCTCGTCGCCTCCACGGCGAGGAACGGCGCGTCGTCCACCTCAATGTCCAGCTTCTCCACCGGGGTGACGAGTACGAACCGCCCATCCGCCTCGCGGCGAAGGATGGTGGAGAACAGCCTCACCAGCGCCGCCCGGCCGATGGGCGTGCCGCCATGCCACCAGCTGCCGTCTGCGCGGATGCGCATATCGCTGTGGCCGCAATGGGTGGGGTTCCATTGCTCGACAGGGGGCAGCCGCTTTTCCGCCACGGCACTGGCGATATCAGCCAGGCTGGCGCGGGAAAGATCCAGCGCGGGAGGTCTGATCGGTTCCGCTGTCGAGACCATGGGGCTGGCATGGCCGCCATGCCCACCAAGGTCAAGCTGGCAAGGTCAAGCTGGCAAGGTCAAGCTGGCAGGATCAGGCGGCGGCGCTGCTGCTGTTGGCAGCCGCGCAAATCTGCGCCGGGCCGCGCAGCCGGTGCCCGGCGCGCGTGCGCAGCAGCAGCCGGTCGCGGTCCACCGGGCCGGGCAGCAGCCATTCGCCGGTGTGCCGGGCAGAAAAGCCCCAGCGGCCATAATAGGGTTCGTCGCCGATCAGCATCACCGGCAGATGCTGCGCGTCCAGCTCGGCCAGCGCCAGGTCCATCAGCCGCACGCCGATACGCTCGCCACGCCGACCGGGGTGGGAGACCAGCGGCCCCAGCAGCGCGATCCGCCGCACGCCCATCGGGTGCCGCCATTCCAGTTCCCAGCATTCCACGCTGCCGACCAGCTCGTCGCCATCCACCGCAACGAAGCTCGCCCGCTCGATCCGCGGCGCGTCGGCGCGCAGCAGGCTCGCCGTGCGCTTCTGCCGGGCGGGGCCAAAGCAGAGGTCCAGCAATTCGGCGACCCGTTCGGGCGCCACGCTATCATGAGACAGATAATCCACAGCCACGTCCATGCATTTGAATTGTTTCGAGGTCATGATGGAAGTTTGAACTTCCGGAGGCGTTCCTCGCCCCGTTTGTGCTGGGGCCTCTGCCCCGCCGGATGGCCGCCAGCCACCCGCCCGCCGCGCTGCGCCCAAAGGCGGGCGCGCGGCGGTCAGCCGCGTCGCGTCAGCGGTTTGGACAGCATTAGCTGTTTAGAGACGTGACCTTGCATGGTGCCGCCGCCTATACCGCAGGCGGGGAGGATTGAAAAGACCCATGAAACTCTATGACATGGTGAAGGCGCCGAACCCGCGCCGCGTGCGCATCTTTCTGGCGGAGAAGGGCGTCGAAGTGCCCCGGCAGGAGGTCGATATCCCGGGCGGCGAGAATCTCTCGCCTGCCTATCTGGCGATCAACCCGCGCGGCCTTGTGCCCACTTTGCTGCTGGAGGACGGCCGCACGCTGGATGAAAGCATGGCGATCTGCCGCTATTTCGACGTGCTGCACCCCGAACCCAATTTGTTCGGCCGCACCGCGTGGGAACAGGCGGAGGTGGAGCAGCTGCAGCGGCAGATGGAGTTCGAAGGCCTGTTCAGCATCGCCGCCGCCTTCCGCAATTCGGCCGAAGCCTATGCGACGCGCGGCGCTGCCGGCACCATGCCCGCCACCCCCAGCATCCCCGGCCTGACGGAGCGCGGGCTGCTGCTGGCCCGCCACTGGCTGGACAGGCTGGAGCAGCGGCTGGAAGGGCGCGAGTTCGTCGCGATCGATCGCTTCACAGTGGCCGACATCACCGCCTATGTCTGTCTCGATTTCGCGAAATGGGTGAATTTGCGCACGGGACCGGAGCATCCGAACATCAATGCCTTCCACGCCCGGATGAAGGCGCGGCCGTCGTCGTCAGCCTGAGGCGCTGTCGGGCGCGGCTGGAGGATCTTCCGGCCGGTTCAGCCAGCGCGCGCCATGTTCTTCTGCCAGCGCCGCGACGGCGGGCGCGTCCGCGATCTGCTCGAAGCGCAGCCTGTCCGCGCCTTCGTCCTTCAGCCGCCAGCTGAGCAGCATGTGCGGCGCGTCGAAGCGCACTTCGCTGGCGTCCGCCTCCATCTCCGCCCCGAACAATTGCGCTTCGGCGATCACGTTGCCGCCCAGCCACACCAGCGCCCGCCGGTTGGTGAGCATGTAATGCGCCCGCGCCCGCGCGCTGGAGCGCAGCCAGACGGGGAGCGCGATGATCATCACCATTCCCGCCACCATGCTCAGGATCAGCGGCAGGGACGGGTTCACCGGCTGCCCCGCGAATTGCGACCCGGCGAGGTGCGGGCGGATCAGTTCCACCGCCGCCCATGTCAGCAGGCTCAGCAGCAGCAGGAACCCGGCAAGTTCCCACAGCTTGCGCGCCAGCATGCGCGGGCGGCCCTGCCACAGGATCGCCTCGCCCTCGCCCGGCGGCGAGGGCTTGCGGTTCAGCCGCGCCGGGGCCAGCGCCCCGGCTTCGCCACCCACAGCTTCACCTGCCGCCATCAGCGCTCCACGGTCAGCGCGATGCCCATGCCGCCGCCGATGCACAGCGTGGCGAGGCCCTTTTTCGCGTCGCGCTTGCCCATTTCGTGCAGCAGCGTCACCAGCACCCGCGCGCCGGAAGCCCCGATGGGGTGGCCGATGGCGATGGCCCCGCCGTTCACGTTCAGCTTGGCGGGATCGATCCCCAGTTCCTGCCCCACGGCCAGCGCCTGCGCGGCGAAAGCTTCATTCGCCTCGATCAGGTCGAGATCGGCGACAGACCAGCCTGCCAGTTCCAGCGCTTTCTTGGAGGAGGGGATCGGCCCCAGCCCCATCACCGCCGGATCGACGCCCACCGACGCCCAGCTTTTCACCTTCGCCAGTACCGGCGCACCCCGGCGCGCAGCTTCCTCGGCCGACATCAGCACCAGCGCCGCTGCGCCATCGTTCAGGCCGGAGGCATTGGCGGCGGTGACGCTGCCGTCTTTCTTGAAGGCGGGCTTCAGCGCGGCCATCGCCTCCACCGTGGCACCGTCGCGGATATATTCATCCGTATCGACGATCACATCGCCCTTGCGGCCCTTCAGTGTGACCGGGACGATTTCATCCTTGAACTTTCCGGCCTTGCGGGCGGCTTCCGCCTTGTTCTGGCTGGCGGTGGCGAATTCATCCTGCGCGGAACGGCTGATCTGATACCGCTCGGCGATGTTTTCGGCGGTGACGCCCATGTGATAGCCGTTGAAGGCGTCCCACAGGCCGTCCTTGATCATGGTATCCACCAGTTCCAGCGCGCCCATCTTCTGCCCGGCGCGCAGCGCCTGCGCGTGGTTGGAGAGCGACATGGATTCCTGTCCGCCGGCCACCATCACCTTGTGATCGCCGTTGCGGATCGCCTGCGCCGCCAGCACCACGGAGCGGAGGCCCGATCCGCACACCTGATTGACACCCCAAGCGGGCACTTCCTGCGGCACGCCCGCCGCCATGGAGGCCTGCCGCGCCGGATTCTGCCCCTGTGCTGCGGTGAGCACCTGCCCCAGAATCACTTCGCCAACATCGGCACCGGTCACGCCCGCGTCTGCCAGCGCGGCTTCAATGGCGGCTTTCCCCAGAATATGCGCGGGCGTGCTGCCAAAGCTGCCGAGGAAACTGCCCACGGCGGTGCGTCGGGCGGCTGCGATCACGACTTCGGTCATGGCTGGTCTCCTGATCTCGCGGATTTATTCTTCGCTGTTGATCTAGCGATGGCGAAGCCAGTTTGAAAGCGGCTCCCACAGGGTTTCGCGCGCGGCGGAGCCGACGACCATGCCGACATGGCCGGAATGAACGTCGCGCCGGTCGACCCCGCTTCGGCGAATCCGGGCGGCCGGGGGAACGATCCGGTCTTTCGTGGCGCCGAAATCGAGGATGGGCGCGCTGATCCGCTCCGGCGAAATGATCTGCCCCGCCACCTTCCAGCGGCCGGTGCCGGTATGATCCGCGCCGAAGCCTTTCAGGAACAGGTCTCGCGCGGCGGGGATGGGCAGCGGCGCGCCGCTGTTCGCCCAATCCTCCACGGCGGCGAACCAGCCGATCTGCGGATCGCCCGGCGGGCGGCGGGAGAGCGCCTCGAACTTCGCCAGAACCGCCTCTTCATCGAGGCTCCAGAACAGCGGGTTCAGCAAGGTGACGGGAACCGCGCCCAGCTGCGCGGACAGCGGGCGGATCGAGGCCCATGTCTCCAGCGCGCCGCGCCGGGCCTGCGCGGAAAAGCCATCGAAATGCCATGGCGCGGCGATCAGCCCCAGCCGCCCCAGCCTTGGCCCCAGCAGTTGTGCCGCCGCAATCGCCAGCGTGCCGCCAAGGCAATAGCCCAGCAGCGAAACCGGCCCCGGCAATTGCGCCAGCAGCTGCATCAGCCGGGCAGACACCAGCCCCGCCAGCCCCAGCCGCCGTTCGCTGCGCCCCATCTGCCCCCAATCCACCAGCAGCACGCGATGCCCTTCATCCGCCAGATAGCGCACCAGCGATTTGTCCGGTGCCAGATCCAGCACGGCAGGCGCGTTGATGAGCGACGGGATCACCAGCAGGGGAGGGGCATCCGCCGGGCCGCCCACTTCCATGATTCGCACGCCGCCCCGGTGCAGCAATTCCGCCATTGCGGGCATCGGCGGCGAAACGGGGGCGGATTGATAGCGATTCAGCCCCTCCAGCACCGCTTTCAGCCGCTCGGGCTGTTCCGCAAGCGAACGGCTGGCGAGCGACAGGAACAGCGGCAGCGGATGCGGCCCGCGTCCGCGTGCGGAACGAGGCTCAGCCATGCTGCGCAGCAGAAAAGCGCACAAGCTGCATTTGCGGCCTCATGTTGCACATGCTAAGTCCCGTTTCATTCATCAGTCTTTCTTCCGGATCGGATCAGATGGCTCAATCTCCCGAAGGCGATACCGCCCCCGTCATCATCAAGAAATACGCCAATCGGCGTCTGTATGACACTGAAAGCTCCAGCTATATCACGCTGGAACATCTTTCCGCGATGACGCGGCAGGGCCGTGAATTCAAGGTGGTGGACGCGAAATCGGGCGACGACATCACGCACAGCGTGCTCACCCAGATCATCGTCGAGGAGGAGAATCGCGGCACGACGCTGCTGCCCGTCAGCTTTTTGCGCCAGCTGATCGCCATGTATGGCGATCAGATGCAATCGATGGTGCCGCATTATCTGGAAGCCTCGATGGAGGCGTTCCGCCGCAACCAGGAACAGGTGCGCAGCACGATGATGGGCATGATGGCGGGGGGCTCCAACCCGTTCGAAGCGCTGGCCCGGCAGAATATGGCGATGATGAAGGCCGCCACGGATATCTGGGGTGCGGCAGGCGTTCCCGGCGTTCCGGGCGCGCCCAAGGCGGAAACCCCGGAAGCCGAACCGGCCGAATCCGAAGCCGATGTGAAGGCGCTCAAGGCCGAACTGAAGGCGCTTCAGGCCAAGATCGAAAAGCTGGTGAAAGACTGAAGCCGCATCCGTGTCCAGCCTGTCTCCGGCGCTTGCCGAACTTCCCGCTGACATCGTCCGCACCGCGCCCGATGATCTCGCCCCGCACCTGACGGACTGGCGCGGCCAGAAGACCGGCAGTGCCGATGCGCTTTTGCTGCCGCGCAGCACGGCCGAGGTGGTCGCCATCGTGGAATGGGCGGGCCGCCATGGCGTGGGGCTGGTGCCGCAGGGCGGCAACACCGGGCTTGTGGGCGGGGGGGTGCCGGAACCGGCCCCGCACGGCCCGGCGGTGATCCTGTCGCTGCGGCGCATGAACGCCATCGAATCGATCGATCCGGCGGGCCTTGTGCTGGTGGCAGGCGCGGGCGCAATTCTGGCCAATGTGCATGAGGCCGCCGAGCAGGCGGGGTGCCGCTTCCCGCTTTCGCTGGGGGCGAAGGGCAGCGCCACCATCGGCGGGCTGGTTTCCACCAATGCAGGCGGCGTGCAGGTGCTGCGCCACGGCACGATGCGGGCGCTGGTGCTGGGGCTGGAAGCGGTGCTGCCGGATGGATCGGTGCTGGATCAGCTGTCCGCGCTGCGGAAAGACAACAGCGGCTATGATCTGAAGCAGCTTCTGATCGGCGCGGAAGGCACGCTGGGCGTCGTCACCCGTGTGGCGCTGCGGCTGTCTCCGGCGCTGGTGGCGCGCAGCACCGGCTGGGTGGGGCTGGACAGCCCCGAGCAGGCGCTGGCGGTGCTGAAACGCCTTCGCGCCGAAGCCGGGGAGACGGTGGAGAGCTTCGAGCTGATCGCGGCTGAAGCGCTGGAGCTTACACTGCACCATATGCCCGCGCTGAAATCGCCGTTGCAGGGCAAGCACCGCTATCATGTGCTGATCGAATTGGGCGGGCCTTCGGACATGCTCGAATCCGTGCTGATGGCGGCCATCGAAGCGGGGGAGGCGGAAGACGCCGCAATCGCCGCGTCGGACGCACAGGCAGAGGCGATGTGGCTGATCCGCGAGACGATTCCGGAAGCCGAGAAGCGCGATGGCGGCTCCATCAAGAATGACATTTCCGTCGCCGTGGCCGATATTCCGGCCTTCCACGCAGAGGCCGTTCAGATGCTGGAAGCTGCCTATCCCGGCACCCGCCCGTTCGTGTTCGGACATCTGGGCGACGGCAATCTGCACTGGAACATCCTGCCGCCGCCCGGCGCGCAGCCGCTGTGGCTGAAGCAGGAGGGCGAACAGGCGCGCCATCTGCTGCACGATCTGATCGCGCAGCATCAGGGCTCCATTTCGGCGGAACATGGCATCGGCACGCTGAAGGCTGCCGAACTGGCCCGGCTGGGCAATCCGGCCAAGCTGGCGGCCATGCGGGCGATCAAATCCGCGCTGGACCCGCAGGGGATCATGAACCCGGCCAAGCTTTTTGCCTGAGGGCAGCGGGATGCGCTTGCTTGCGCAGGGCACCCGCCCACGCTAGAGCCGCCGCCAACAGTTGGCACCGCCCGCGCCAGAGGGGGCAGGGTGCCGTTCCGAAGCCAACCAAGCAGGATTTCCAGATGGCCAGCCAACCCGCCCAGCTTCCGCTTTTCTACAACAACCTGATTCCGCTGACGTCTGACCTGCATGCGGACTGGGGCCTTGGCGAGCGCACCGAACTGTCGTTCGCGCGTGGCACCCATGCCGTTCCGATCACCGTGGACGAGTTCGTGATGTGCCAGCGCAACTATCCGATCGTCTTCTCGGAAGGCACAGACGGCGTGCCGCTGGCGCTGGTGGGCCTGCGCGAAGGCGAGAATCTGTTCGTCGACGCCGAGGGCAACTGGACGCCGGGTGCCTATATCCCGGCCTATATCCGCCGCCACCCCTTCATGCTGGCGCGCCTGACGCCGGACGCCAACGTGCTGAGCCTGGTGTTCGACGACACCACCGGCCTTGTCGGCCCCGAGTTTGAAAGCAAGATGTTCGACGCCGACAAGCAGCCGACCGATGTGACGAAGAACATCCTGCAATTCTGCGAGCAATTCGAACAGGCGATTGCCCGCACCAAGAGCTTCATGGAAGAGCTGAACAAGCTGGGTCTGCTGATGGACGGTCAGGCGCAGATCCAGAATCCGGGGATGGAGCAGCCCGCGACCTTCGCCGGCTTCAAGATGGTGGACGAGCAGAAGCTGCAGAACCTGCGCGGCGATCAGGCCCGCAAGATGGTGCAGAACGGCATGCTCGGCCTTGTGTACGCGCACCTGTTCTCTCTGTCGCAGATGCGCAGCCTGTTCGCGATCGCCAACCCGGGCCTGCCTGCCGCCTGATCGCGGGGGCCGCCGAATTCCGGGCGTCTCAGGGCGGCCGTCAATTGCTTCGAACGTCGTGACCCGACCGCACTTGCCGGTCGGGGCCATGGCGTTTACCATTCACACATATTTCGCAGGTGGGGAGCCTCTTTCGATGAAGCAAATCCGTTCGATGCTGGTGGTCGCGGCCTTCGCCGCGCTTGCGCCCGTCACGCCCCTTCTGGCGCAGGCCGCGCCGCTCTCCGTGCCGGCGGGCGAGTATGTGCTTGAAAAGACGCACGCCAGCCTGACATGGAAGATCAACCACCTCGGCCTGTCATACTACACCGCCCGCTTCACCGGTTTCGATGCGACCATCAACCTTGATCCCAAAGTGGTGACGAATTCGTCGGTGTCTGTCACCATTGATCCGCGCTCGGTGAAAACGGACTTCCCCTTCCCCGAGAAGGAGGATTTCGACAAGGTGATCGCGGAAAAGGTGTTGATGGCGGGCGAGCATCCCACCATCACCTTCCAGTCCACCAGCCTGAAGGCCACCGGCAAGACGACGGGTAAGCTGACGGGCAACCTCACGCTGATGGGCGTGACGAAGCCCGTTACGCTGGACGTCACGCTGAACGGCGCGAAGGAACATCCGATGCGCAAGGTGCCGGTGCTGGGTGTCAGCGCCACGGGCAGCTTCAAACGCTCCGATTTCGGCTCCAACTTCCTGCTGGGGCCGGTGGGCGATGAAATCACCGTGCTGATCGAGCTTGAGTTCCTGAAGAAATGACGGCCGCGCGCAGCAGCTACAGTGCCGCGGCGATCACGCTGCACTGGCTGATCGCGTTGATGATCATCGGCAATTTCGCGGGCGGCCTGCTGATGGACGATCTGCTGAAACCCGATGCCACGGCCGCGCAAAAGCAGCTGGGCTTTGCCATCGTGCAACTGCACAAGAGCTTCGGCCTGACGGTGCTGGTGCTCAGCCTGCTGCGCCTTGCCCTGCGGCTGTTCGCGGGCACGCCGCCGCTGCCCGCGCATATGACGTCTATAGAGCGGCTGCTGGCGAAGCTGACGCATTGGGGCTTCTACGCGGTGATGATCCTGTTGCCGCTGTCCGGCTGGGTGATGGTGTCGGCAAGCCCGCTGGGCTTCCCGACGATGTGGTTCGGCCTGTTCGAATGGCCGCACCTGCCCATCGGCACCAGCAAGGCGATCAGCGGCGGCGCATCGGAAGCACATGAACTGCTGGCATGGTTCGGCGTGGCCCTGTTCGTGCTGCATGTGGGCGGCGCGCTGAAGCATCATTTCCTCGATCGGGATGATGTGCTGGCGCGCATGCTGCCCTATCTGCGCCGGAAGCAGCCCTGATGCGCGCCCTGTTCGCAGCAGTGGTGCTGGCCGCCGCGCCTGCCGCCGCCAGCGATTGGGCGGTGGTGCCCGCGCAATCCAGCCTTGCGTTCGCGCCGACATGGAACGGAAAGGCGGTGGAGGGGAAATTCCCCAAATTCACCGCGCAGATCCGCTTCGATCCCGCGAAGCTGGCCGACGCGCGGGTGGAGGCCGTGATCGATCTGTCCGCCGCCACCACAGCAGACAAGACGGTGAACGGAAGCCTACCCGGCCCCGACTGGTTCGATGTGAAGAAGAACCCCACCGCGCGCTTCGTTTCCACCAGCATCACGCAGGTGAAGCCGGGCCAGTATCTTGCCAAAGGCACGTTGACGCTGCGCGGCGTCGCGGTGCCCGTTTCCCTGCCGTTCACGCTCGCCATCAACGGCAATACGGCCGTGATGACGGGCCAGACGATGCTGGACCGCCGATCATTCAAGATCGGGATGGACAGCGACGCCGATGGAGCCTGGGTCGCCTTCCCGGTTCCGATCAAGGTGCGGATCACAGCAACCCGAAAGCCCTGATTGTTCAATGCCCAGATATGATCACCCGACACCGTTCGAGACGGTGTTCGAGCCGAGTTGGATGCCCGACCTGCTGTTCCGCACCGCCGCGCGCGTGCCGCAGGCACCCGCCATCGATTTCATGGGGCGCGTCACCAGCTATGCCGAACTGGCCTCTCAGGTGCGCCGCACGGCGGCCGGGTTCCGCGCGCGGGGCATCGGGCCGGGCTCCACCGTGGGGCTGTTCCTGCCGAACTGCCCGCATTATGTGATCGCCGCCTATGGCGCATGGACGGCGGGTGCCCGCCTCGCCAATTTCTCGCCGCTGTATACCGCAGACGAACTGCGCGTGCAGGTGGAAGACGCAGAGGCGGACCTGATGGTCACGCTGGACGTGAAAGCGCTGCTGCCCACCATCGAGACGGTGCTGCAGAACAGCCGGCTGAAGGGGCTGGTGATCGGCAATGTGGCCGAAGCGCTGCCCTTCCCGAAATCTTTGCTCTACCGGCTGTTCAAGGGCAGCGAGCGCACGCCGTTCCGGACGGACCTAAGCCACATTCCGTTCGCGGACCTGCTCGCCCACACGGAATATCAACCGCACGGCCAGCCGGTGATGCCTGAGGAAGTGGCGCTGCTGCAATATACCGGTGGCACCACAGGCACACCCAAGGGGGCGATGCTGACGCACGCCAACCTGTCTGTGAACGCGCAGCAGGTGAACGCGATGGACGATCAGCCGGACGCGCCGGATCGCATTCTTGCGGCGCTGCCGTTGTTCCACATCTTCGCCCACACCTGCATCATGAACCGCACCATCCTGAAGGGTGCGCAGATGGTGCTGCTGCCGAAATTCGAAGTGAAGGCTGCGCTGGAAGCGATCCAGCGCGCGAAGATCACCGCGCTGCCGGGCGTGCCGACCATGTATCGCGCGCTGCTCGATCACCCCGATCTTAAGACATATGATCTCTCGTCGATCCGCATCTGCATTTCCGGTGGCGCGCCATGCCCGGAGCCGGTGCAGACCGCGTTCGAGGCGGCGACCGGCGCGAAGCTGATCGAGGGCTATGGCCTGACGGAAAGCTCCGGGGTGGTGTGCGCCAACCCCTATTCCGGCGGCAAGCCCGGCACCATCGGCCAGCCGCTGGCGGGCACGCTGATCCGCCTGCTGGACAAGGATGATCCCTCGAAAATGGCACCGCCCGGCGCGAACGGGGAGTTGGCGTTCCGTGGCCCGCAGATGATGAAGGGCTATTGGAAGCGCGACAATGCGGACGTGTTCGCGGATGGCTATCTGCGCACCGGCGATGTCGCGGAGGTGGACGAGGACGGCTATTACCGCATCGTCGACCGGCTGAAGGACATGATCATCGTCGGCGGCTTCAAGGTGTTCCCCAGCCAGGTAGAGGATGTGCTCTACACCAATGAGGCGATCAGCGAGGCCATCGTGCTGGGCGTGCCGGACGATTATCTGGGCGAGCGCCCCAAGGCCTTCGTGACGCTGAAGGCCGGTTCGGATGCCACCGCCGAGCAGTTGCTGAAATGGCTGAACGGCCATCTGGGCAAGCATGAACGGGTGGTCGCCGTGGAAATCCGCGACAGCCTGCCCAAGACGATGATCGGCAAGCTGAGCCGCAAGGAACTGGAAGCGGAAGAGCGGGCGAAGGCTGCCGCAGCAGCCTGAGAATTCTCAGCCAGTTCATTGTTAATCACTGTTATATCATTGATTTAAATCGATTATTTGGAATCGATTTTGCGTCCCGATTGTTCCAATGTGCCGACAACAACGAGAACAAGCCACATAACAAAAACAAGGCACAAGGGTCGCAAAAAATGAAAATGACGTCTGCACGCGCGGTGATGGTTGGCATGGCGGTGGCGATGGCCACTCCGGCGATGTCCGCAACCTATTTGTTCAACTTCACCGCTCCGGGCTACACGGGTAGCGGGCAGTTCCACACGCTGGATGCTGCGCCCACCACTGTCGTGGGGATCGACGGCCTGCTGAACGGCAACGCGATCACCGGCCTCAGCAGCTATGCCGGCGCCAACCAGACCCTGCTTGCCGCAGCCCCCTATTTCACGCTCGGCGGCATTTCCTTCGACGCCGGCGGCGTGTCGTATAATCTTTATGATTATGGTGGCTCGGGCATCACCAACAGCATCGACAATCCCGGCGGTGGCGTCGTCGCACTCACCCAGCTGAGCACAATCAGCATCACCGAAATGACGGGCGGCGTGCCGGAAGCGGCCACCTGGGCGATGATGATTTTCGGTTTCGGCATGGTCGGCGCATCCGCGCGTCGCCGCCGTAACGTCGTCGCTGCCTGATCCGGGCAATCTGATCTGACTGACCTGATCGGGGCCGGAGCGGCGTTCAGCCGCTCTGGCCCTGACTCTGTCAGCTGGCAGGCCGTTCGCGCTTTGGCTGCTGCTCAAGGAAGCGAATGGCGCTCAGCACATGCGCCTTCACGCCGGTTTTCAGCGCCTTTTCGTTCACCGTGAAGAAGGGGCTGTGGTTCGGCGGTGTTTCGCCTGCCGCTACACCATCGGGGCTGATGCCAAGGAAATAATAGACCCCGCCCACCTTGTTCATGAACAGGCTGACGTCTTCCGAAACCGTCACCGGTGGTGCATCGGGGTGGATCTGGTCAACGCTGCCGGTCGCCTCGGCCAGCGGCCCGCTAAGCCAAGTGGCGAGCGCGGGTTCGTTGTAGGTCAGCGCACCGGCGCTGCTGATGTCCACGGTCGCCTCGGTGCCGTAGACGGCGGCGATTCCCTTCACCATTTTCTCCAGCTGCTCTTTCAACTGGTCGCGCCGGGCGAGGTCGAAGCTGCGCATGGTGCCGAAAATCTCGGCCTTGTCGGGGATGATGTTGTGCCGCAGCCCGGCGTTGATGGCTGACATCGTCAGGATGGTGGGTGTCTGTGTCGGATCGATGGTTCGCGTCACCAGCCGGTTCACCTCGTGCACGGTTGTTGCCACCTGCCCGATCAGATCGGTGCCGCGCCACGGCACCGCGCCATGCGTTTGCACGCCCTTCAGGGTGATGTGCACGGTGTCTGCCTCGGCCATCATCGCGCCCGGCCGCCATGACAGCGAGCCCGCCACGCCCGGCCACACATGCAGGCCGAAAATCGCCTGCGGCTTGGGAGCGTTGAAAACGCCCTCTTTCAGCATCAGTGAGGCACCGCCCGCTTCTCCGGCCGGGGGGCCTTCCTCGGCGGGCTGGAACACCAGCACCACGGTGCCCGGAATATCCGCCTTCAGCTTCGCCAGAACTTCCGCCGCGCCCATCAGCATGGCGACATGCGCGTCATGCCCGCAGGCATGGGCCACCGGCACGGTCGCGCCATTGTAGGTGCCGGTCGCCTGCGAAGCGAAGGGCAGGCCGGTCGCTTCCTTCACCGGCAGGGCATCCATATCCGCCCTGAGCGCCACCACGCCGCCGGGCTTGCCGCCCTTCAGGATGCCGACGACGCCCGTCACGCCTACCTTCTCGCGCACCTCATACCCCAGCGCGCGCAGATGCTTGGCCACCAGCGCGGCGGTGCGCACCTCGCGGTTGCCCAGTTCGGGGTGCTGGTGGATATCCCGTCGCCAGTCGATCACCTTCGCTTCCACCGCATCGGCCTGCGTGTTGACGGCGGAAACGGGCACTGCGGCCGAAGCGGGCGCGGCGAGAAGCAGTGCGGCGAGAGTCAGTTGGCGCAATCGAAGGCTCCTGTCTGTGGGGCGGCAACGCTAGGGCGGCGGGGGCAAGCGCGTCAATCGGCTTGACCGGCCAACCGCCGCCGTCCAAAGGCCCTGACTGGAGAGATCATGGCATCAGCGACCGACATTTCCACGCTCAGTTTCGAAGCGGCGTTGCAGCGCCTGGAGTCCATCGTGAAGCAGCTGGAATCCGGCGATGCTCCGCTGGAAGCCGCCATTGGCCTGTACGAGGAAGCGCAGGCGCTGAAAGCCCATTGCGAGGCCCGGCTGTCCGCCGCTGAAGCCCGCATCGCCCAACTCCAGCTCGATGCAGAGGGCCGCCCGGTGGGCGAAGCTCCCTTTGCCAGCTAGGTTGGCCACGCCCATGCAAGCAAGCCTGCACCTGAAACCCGCGCTGGAAGCCATCAGCGAGGCCGTCGACGCCCGCTTTGACCGGCTGTTCCCGCTTCCTGAAGACCCGCGCCGTCGCCTGTACGAGGCGATGCGCTATGCCGTGATCGGCGGCGGCAAGCGGATGCGGCCGCTGCTTGTGGTGGCGGCGTGCGACCTGTTCAACGTCGATCGCGAACGGGCGCTGCGCGTTGCGCTCGCCATCGAGCTGGTGCATGTCTACAGCCTCGTCCATGACGATCTGCCCTGCATGGACGATGACGACCTGCGCCGGGGCAAGCCCACCGTGCACAAGGTGTGGGACGAAGCCATCGCCGTTCTCACGGGCGACAGCCTGTTCGCCGTCGCCTTCGAAGTGCTGGCGGATGACGCCACCCATGAAGACCCGTTCGTGCGATCCGAACTGGTGCTGGAACTGGCCCGCGCCTCCGGCCCGGCAGGCATGGCGGGCGGGCAGATGATGGATCTGGAGGCGGAGCATACCACCTTCGATCTGCCCACCACCACCCGTCTGCAACAGCTGAAAACCGGCGCGCTGATCGGCTTCGCGGTGGAATCCGGCGCGATCATGGGCAAGGTGGGTCCGCAGACCCGGCTGAAGCTGAAAGGCTATGCGCGCGATCTGGGGCTGGCGTTCCAGATTGCAGACGATCTGCTGGACGTGGAGGGCGACGCCGAAACTGCCGGCAAAGCGCTGCGCAAGGATGAAGGGCGCGGCAAATCCACCTTCGTCTCCCTGCTGGGGGTGGAGCGCGCCCGCAGGCAGGCGGCGATGCTGATCGATCAGGCCATAGACCATTTGCAGGGCTTCGGGCCGGAAGCAGATCTGCTTCGCGCCATCGCCCGCTTTGCCATCGAAAGGGACCGCTGATGCGGATCGGCGTTTATCCCGGCACCTTCGACCCCATCACGCTGGGGCATATGGATATCATCGCCCGCGGCGCGAAGCTGGTGGACAAGCTGATCATCGGCGTCGCCACCAACCCATCCAAATCGCCGCTGTTCACGCTGGACGAGCGGGTGGCGCATGTGCGCCGTGAAACCGCTGGGATCGGCAATGTGGATGTGGTCTCGTTCGATGCGCTGCTGATGCACTTCGCCGAAGCGCAGGGCGCCTCGATGATCGTGCGCGGGCTGCGCGCGGTCGCGGATTTCGAGTATGAATTCCAGATGGCGGGCATGAACCAGCAGCTGAACGCGGAGATCGAAACCGTGTTCCTGATGGCGGACGTGGCGTTGCAGCCCATCGCCTCCCGGCTGGTGAAGGAAATCGCCAGCTATGGCGGGACGATCGACAAGTTCGTCTCCCCGGCGATTGCCGCCGAAGTGACGGCGCGCATCGCCGCCAACAAGGGCAGGGGTTGAGTGTTGTCGTTCAGCCTGCCGCAATCCTTTGCTCGCGAGAAGCGCAACCCATGATCCGCCTGTTCCTTGCCGCCGCTGCGCTGGCCTTCGCATCCCCGGCCCTTGCCCAGTTGCCGCAGGAATCCGCGCCCAAGGCGGATAGCGGAGTAGCCCCCGCCACCATCGTGGCCACGTCGCAGCCGCCGCTGCTGGACCCGGAAAATATCCTCTATCTGGATCTCTCCACCGGCGGCCGGGTGGCGATCCTGCTGCGCCCGCAGGCTGCGCCAAACCATGTGGAGCGGATCAAGACGCTGGTGCGGCGCGGCTTTTACGACGGCATCGTCTTTCACCGCGTGATCGACGGCTTCATGGCGCAAACCGGTGACCCGAAGGGCACGGGGGAGGGCGGTTCCGACCTGCCGGACCTGAAGGCCGAGTTCAACGATCTGCCGCATGTGCGCGGCGCGGTTTCCATGGCGCGCACGCAGGATCCGAACAGCGCCAACAGCCAGTTCTTCATCATGTTCCAGCCGCTGCTGAGGCTGGACCGCACCTACACCGTGTTCGGCCGGGTGTTTTCCGGCATGCAATGGGTGGACGCCATCGAACGCGGCGAGCCGCCCGCCAACCCGTCGCGCATCCTGCAAGCCTCCATAGCCGCAGACAATAAGGCCCCGCCCGCCTTCCCGGCCCCCAAGGCCGGCGCGGACCCGGTCGCGGAGGAAGCCGCCAAGCTGATGCAGCAGGCCCAGCCGGCGAATAATCAGCCACCTAAGAACCAGCCGCCGAAGAAGTAGGCCGCGCCGATGCGCGTCGCCGATTTCGACTTCAACCTTCCGGAAGACCGCATCGCCCTGCGCCCCGCCGCCCCGCGCGATTCGGCGCGGCTGCTGCGGGTGTCGCCGCAGGGTCTGTCTGATCATATCGTCCGCGATTTGCCGACGTTGCTCTCGCCGGGCGATGTGCTGGTGACGAACGACACCCGGGTGATTCCGGCCCAGCTTTCGGGACGCAAGGGGGACGCCAGCATCGACGTCACGCTGCACATGCGGCTGGGGCCGTATGAGTGGTTGTCATTCGTGCGCAATTCCCGGCGGCTGAAGCCCGGAGACCGGGTGACGTTCGGCCTCGATCTGGACGGGATCGTGCTGTCCAAGGGGGAGGGCGGCGAAATCCACTGGCGCTTCGAAAGCAGCGAGCCGCTGGAAGTCGCGCTGGAGCGCGCCGGGCAGATGCCGCTGCCGCCCTATATCGCCCGCAAGCGCGGCATCGACGAGGCCGACGCCCGCGATTACCAGACGATCTTCGCCCGCCACAATGGCGCGGTGGCGGCCCCCACCGCCGCGCTGCACTTCACGCCCGAGCTGCTGGCCGCGCTGGACGCGCGCGGCATCACGCGGGAGACGGTGACGCTGCATGTGGGCGCGGGCACCTTCCTGCCGGTGAAGGCGGACGACACGGCGGACCATCGCATGCACAGCGAATGGGGCCATGTGCCTGCCGATGTGTCCGCCCGGCTGAAGGTGGCTAAGGCCGAAGGGCGGCGTATCATCCCGGTGGGCACCACCTCTCTGCGCCTGCTCGAATCCTCCGCGCTGGAGCCGTTCACGGGCACCACGGACATCTTCATCACGCCCGGCTACCGCTTCCGCGCCATCGACGGGCTGATGACGAACTTCCACCTGCCCAAAAGCACGCTCTTCATGCTGGTCAGCGCGCTGATGGGGCTGGAACGGATGCAGGCGGCCTATGCCCACGCCATCCAGCAGGGCTATCGCTTCTACAGCTATGGTGACTCCTCGCTGCTGCTGCCCTAAGCGCTGCCGCGCGATGTTCAACTTTCAAATCCACGCCACAGACGGCCGCGCCCGCACCGGGCTGATCGAAACGGATCGCGGCACGATCCGCACGCCTGCCTTCATGCCGGTGGGCACCGCCGCCACGGTGAAGGGGATGCACCCGGAAGCCGTGCGCGCCGCCGGGGCGGATATCATCCTTGGCAACACCTATCATCTGATGCTGCGCCCCGGCGCGGAACGGATGGCGCGGCTGGGCGGGCTGCACCATTTTATGAACTGGGAGAAGCCGATCCTGACGGACAGCGGCGGCTTTCAGGTAATGAGCCTCGGCGCGCTGGTGAAGATCACCGAGGAGGGCGTGAGTTTTCAGAGCCATGTGGATGGCTCGAAACATTTCGTCTCGCCTGAACGCTCCATCGAGATTCAGCGGCTGCTGGGATCGGACATCGTGATGGCGTTTGATGAATGCACCAAGCACCCCGCCACGCATGAGGAAGCGGCGCGCTCCATGCGGATGTCGATGCGCTGGGCGAAGCGGTCTCGCGAGGCGTTTGAAGCGAATCCTGCGCCCGCCTTGTTCGGTATCCAGCAGGGCAGCCTTTACCCGGACCTGCGCCGGGAATCGGCGGAAAAGCTGATCGAGATCGGCTTCGAAGGCTATGCCATTGGCGGCCTTGCTGTGGGCGAAGGGCAGGAGGCCATGTTCGAGGCGTTGGACACTGCGCCGGAGCTGCTGCCCACGGAAAAGCCGCGTTACCTGATGGGCGTCGGCCGCCCGTCCGACATCATCGGCGCGGTGCTGCGCGGGGTGGACATGTTCGATTGCGTGATGCCCACGCGATCCGGCCGCACCGCGCAGGCGTTCGTGATGGATGGGACGCTGAACCTCAGGAACGCCCGCCACGCGGAAGACGCGGGCCCGCTGGACGCGGAATGCCCATGCCCCACCTGCGCGCATTACAGCCGCGCCTATCTGCACCATCTGTTCAAGACGGAGGAGATGCTCGGGCCGATGCTGCTGACCCAGCACAACATCTGGCATTACCAGCAGCTGATGCAGGGCCTGCGTGAGGCGATTGCCGAAGGCCGGGTTCAGGCCTTTGCCAAAACCCGGCTGGATCGGCTCAGCGCGGCAGCAGCCTGACGGGCAGGCCGTCCTTCGGGCGCGGCATCGGAATCATCCAGAATTTGCCCTCATAGCCTTCCGGCAGCACGATCCGCCGTTCAGATAGCAGCCGGAAGAAGAAGGCCTTGGCCTGCATATAAGCGAAGTGCAGGCCAAGGCACATGTGCGCGCCGCCGCCGAACGGCACCCACGCATATTTGTGCCGGTTGGCCGAAAGCTGGGTGGTGAAGCGCAGTGGATCGAACTTTTCCGGCTCGGGCCAATGCTCTTCCATATGGTGGGTATAGAGCGTGTTGATGCCGACGCCCGACCCGGCAGGAATCCTGTAGCCGCCGAATTCGAAATCCTTCAGCGCCCGGCGCGGCATCATCGGCACCGGCGGCAGCAGCCGCAGCGCTTCCTTGAACGCCATCTCCACCAATTCCAGTTCGCCCAACGCTTCATAGGGCAGGGTGTCGCCATGCCTCGCGCGCACGCCATCCACTTCCTCGCGCAGTTTCTCCTGCCATTCGGGATAGAGGCCCAGGAAATAGACAAGCGACGTCATGGATGATGTCAGCGTGTCATGCGCGGCCATCATCAGGAAGTTCATATGATCGATGATGGCTTCGTCGCCCAGCAGATCGCCATTCTCGTCGCGGGCGTTGCAGAATTGGGAGAAGAAATCGTCGCCTTCCTTGCCACGCCGGTTGGGAATCTCCCGCGCGAAGAATTCGCACATGAAGGCCCGGCCCTGCACGCCGCGCCGCATCTGGGTGAAGGGCAGCGGCCGCCGCACGATGGCGACGGACGCCTGCACCATATCGGTGAAGGCCTTGTTGATCTGCTGTGCTTCCGGCCCCCACGGCAGGCCGAGGAAGGAGCCGGCGGCCAGATCCAGCGTCAGATCCTTGATTGCGGGATAGAATTTGAAGCTGTCGGTTTTGCTCCACTGGCCGATGCGCCGGTCGATCCCCTCGTTCAGGCCGTTCAGATAGGCCTTCATCGGCGCGGGCTTGAAGGCGACGGACAGCGTCTTGCGATCCTGCCGGTGCGGCTCGAAATCCATCAGCATCAGGCCGTTGGGGAACAGCAGTTCCAGCACCGGATCCCAGCCGAGCTTGTTGGAGAAAATCTTGTCGCGGTTGAACAGAACCAGTTCGTTGGCGTCCGGCCCCAGCAGTGTGACGCCCCAACCCATATAATCCTGCCGCCGGAACACCGGACCATATTCGTTCGCAAGCCCCTCGATAGTGCCGCGCGGATCGGCGAGGAACTTGATGGTCTTCCATGTGCGGAACGTGGCGGGCGGCGGCCCCGGCACATGCACCAGATCCTCATACTCCTGAACCCTGAGGTCAGCCGGATACAGGTCTTTCGGATTTACAGGCGCGTTCATAGTCTCTCCCCGAATTATGCGGAGAGACTATACGTATAACGCGCCCAATACAATCACGCCGCTTTTGGCAGGCCCTTGCGGTTTGCAGCCAGTTCCTCGGCGAGCAAAAAGGCCAGTTCCAGCGACTGCCCGGCGTTCAGGCGCGGATCGCAATGGGTGTGATAGCGATCCGCGAGGCCTTCGTCCGTCACGGCAATGGCACCGCCGGTGCATTCCGTCACATTCTGGCCCGTCATCTCGATATGGATGCCGCCCATATAGCTGCCCTCTGCCCGGTGCACGCCGAACACCTGCCGCACTTCAGCAAGGATGCGGTCGAACGGGCGGGTTTTATAGCCCGAAGCCGCCTTCACCGTGTTGCCGTGCATCGGGTCGCAGCTCCAGATCACATGGCGGCCTTCGCGCTTCACCGCGCGGATGAGCGCGGGCAGATGCGCCTCTGCCTTGTCCGCGCCGAAGCGGGAGATCAGTGTCAGCCGCCCGGCCTCGTTCGCGGGGTTCAACGTGTCGATCACCCGGATCAGCTCGTCCGGCTTCATCGAGGGGCCGACCTTCAGCCCCAGCGGATTGATGACGCCGCGCAGGAATTCGATGTGGGCAGAGCCTTCGAAGCGGGTGCGGTCACCGATCCACAGCATATGCGCGGAAGTGTCCACCCAATTGCCGGTCAGGCTGTCCTGCCGCGTCATGGCTTCCTCATAGCCCAGCAACAGCGCTTCGTGGCTGGTGTAGAATTCCGTGCCCTTCAGTTGCGGCACAGTATCCGGCGAAATGCCGCAAGCCTCCATGAAGGCCAGCGCCTCGCCGATGCGGCTGGCGACTTCGGAATAACGCTCCGCCCAGGGCGAACGCGAGACGAAATCGAGGTTCCACTTATGCACCTGATGCAGGTTGGCATAGCCGCCGGTCGCGAACGCGCGCAGCAGGTTCAGCGTGGAAGCCGCCTGCATATAGGCGCGCTTCTGCCGATCCGGATCGGGGATGCGCGAGGCTTCCTCGAACGCGATGTCATTCACGATGTCGCCCCGGTAAGAGGGCAGGGCGACACCGCCGATTTCCTCGATGTCAGACGAGCGCGGCTTGGCGAACTGCCCGGCCATACGCCCCACCTTCACCACCGGCATATGGCTGGCGAACGTCAGCGTCACGGCCATCTGCAGCAGCACCCGGAAGGTGTCGCGGATGTTGTTGGGGTGGAATTCGGCGAAGCTTTCGGCGCAGTCGCCGCCTTGCAGCAGGAAGGCGCGGCCATCCACCACATCGGCCAGCCGATCTTTCAGCAGCCGGGTTTCGCCCGCGAACACCAGCGGCGGATAGCTGCGCATTTCCGCTTCCACGGCGTTTGCCTTGGCGGCATCCGGCCACAGCGGCATCTGCTTGCCTTCGGCCTTGCGCCAGCTTTCCGGGGTCCACTTCGTCTTGCTCATCGCATCAACACCAGTTCTTCAGCCATGGAAGGATGCAGCGCGACCGTCTGATCGAGCTGGGCCTTCGTCAGCCCCGCCTTTACCGCAATGGCCAGCGCCTGCAAAATCTCGGGCGAATCCGGCCCGATCATGTGCGCGCCCACCAGCTTATCTGTGGTTTCATCCACCACCAGCTTGTACAGGCAGCGCTCATTCCGTTCTGCAAGAACGCTCTTCATCGGTCTGAAATCACTTGTGAAGATTTTCACCGATCCCAGCTTGTTGCGGGCCTGGCTTTCCGTCAGCCCCACGCTGGCCAGCGGCGGGTGGCTGAACACGGCGGAGGGCACGCAGTCATGGTCCACCGTCCAATTCTTCCCGCCGAACAGCCCGTCGGCCAGCGCATGGCCTTCGCGGATGGCAATCGGCGTCAGTTGCAGCCGGTCGGTCACATCGCCCACGGCGTGCAGCCATGGCAGGCTGGTGTGGCTGTTTGCGTCCACCGGAATCGCGCCATTGGGCTTCAGCTCGATGCCCAGCTGCTCCAGCCCCAGCCCCTCGCTGTTCGGCACCCGGCCGATGGCCCAGATCAGCAGGTCCGTTTCCAGCACCCGGCCATTCTCGCAGGAAATGGCGAGCGCGCCGCTCTCCAGCTTCTCCACTTTCGCTGGCACGCTGTTGAAACGGAAATCGATTCCCTTCTGGGTGGAAATGGTCAGCAGCCGGTCAGACAGGCTTTCGTCCCAGCCGCGCAGCAGCTTGCCGGAGCGCACCACCAGCGTCACGTCCACGCCCAGTTCGTGCAGGATTCCGGCGAATTCATTGGCGATATAGCCGCCGCCCACGATCACCGCCCGCTTGGGCAGGCTGTCCAGATGAAACACCTCGTTGGAGGTGATGCCCAGCTCCGCACCGGGGATGTCGGGAAGCTGCGGCCGCGCGCCGGTGGCGATCAGCACATGCTTCGCAGTCACCTCGCGGCCATCCACCGCCACGCGGTTCGGGCCGATCAGGGTGGCGCGGCTGTGGAAGGTCTCGACCTTGTGCGTATCCAGCGTGGATTGATAGGCGCGGTTCAGCCGGTCCACATCGGCCAGCACATTGTCGCGGAGCGTCGGCCAGTCGAAGCGCTTGCCCTCGATCTCCCAGCCGTAGCGGCGGGCGTCTTCCAGATCTTCCGCGAAATGCGCGCCGATCACCAGCAGCTTCTTGGGCACGCAGCCGCGGATCACGCAGGTGCCGCCCACGCGATATTCCTCGGCGATGGCCACCTTCGCGCCATGGCCGGAGGCGATGCGGGAGGACCGCACGCCGCCGGAGCCGGCACCGATCACGAAATAATCATAGTCGAAGCTCATGCCGCCCCCTTAAGCCCGTTCGGGGCAGAGCGCCAACAAGCTGAATTGCTCAGTGTGAAAGAGTTACTCAACCGTCACGGATTTGGCGAGGTTGCGCGGCTGATCGACGTCCGTGCCCTTCAGCACCGCCACATGATAGGCGAGCAGCTGAATGGGGATGGCATAGACCAGCGGCGCGATCAGCGGGTGCACCACCGGCAGCTCCAACGTGGCGAGGCAGCCGTCGCCTGCGGCGGCGACGCCCGCGGCGTCGGAAATCAGAATCACCTTGCCGCCGCGCGCCATCACCTCCTGCATGTTGGAGACGGTCTTTTCGAAATAGGGGCCGGAAGGGGCCAGCACGATCACCGGCACATGCTCGTCGATGAGCGCGATGGGGCCATGCTTCATTTCACCCGCTGCATAACCTTCGGCGTGGATGTAGCTGATTTCCTTCAGCTTCAGCGCGCCTTCCAGCGCCATGGCGAAATCTGGCCCGCGCCCCAAATACAGCACGTCCCGCGCTTTCGCGACGAGCGGGGCGATGGCCTGCACGGCTTCGTCATGGTTCAGCGCGGCGTTCATCGCGGCGGGCGCTTCGGCCAGATGGCTCACGATCTCGCGCTCGGCTTCCGCGCTTAGCTTGCCGCGCACCCGCGCCAGATTGGCGGCGAGCGCCGCCAGCACCGCCAGCTGGCAGGTGAAGGCTTTGGTGGAGGCGACGCCGATCTCAGTGCCCGCGTGGGTGGGCAGCAGCAGGTCCGCTTCGCGCGCCATGGAACTGGTGGGCACGTTCACCACGGCGGCGATCTTCTGCCCTTCAGCGCGCGCGTGGCGCAGCGCCGCCAGCGTGTCCGCCGTTTCGCCGGACTGGCTGATAAACAGCGCCAGCCCGCCGTCCTCCAGAACCGGTTCGCGATAACGGAATTCGGAGGCAAAATCGATTTCAACCGGAATCCGCGCGAACTGCTCCAGCCAATAGCTGGCGACCATCCCGGCGTAATAGCTGGTGCCGCAGGCGACGATCTGCACGCGCTTCACGCCGGAGAAATCGAAATCCGGAATGGGCAGCGCCACTTCGCCCGCCAGCGGCTTCAGATAGGATTGCAGCGTCTGCGCGACCACCAGCGGCTGCTCGTGAATCTCTTTCTGCATGAAGTGGCGGTAATTGCCGCGCTCGGTGATCGTCGCGGAGACACCGGATTGCACCACCGGGCGCGTCACCGGCCGATTCAGCCGATCGAAGATGTCGACGCTGGCGCGCCGCACCATGACCCAATCGCCTTCTTCCAGATAGGCGATGCGCTGGGTCAGCCCGGCCAGCGCCAGCGCGTCTGAGCCGAGGTAATTCTCGCCCTCGCCATAGCCCACCGTCAGCGGCGCGCCGAGGCGCGCGCCGATTAGCAGATCGGGATCGTGGCGGAACAGCAGCGCCAGCGCGAAAGCCCCGTGCAGGCGCGGCAGCACGGCGGCCACGGCCTCTTGCGGGGATTTGCCCGATTCCAGTTCCCGCGCGACCAGATGGCCGACGACTTCGGTGTCCGTCTGGGAGAGGAACTTGCGACCTTCCGCTTGAAGTTCGTCTCGCAACGGTTTGAAATTCTCGATGATTCCGTTGTGAACCACCGCCACGTCGCCCACGATATGCGGGTGCGCATTGTCTTCCGTTGGCGCACCATGCGTGGCCCAGCGGGTGTGGGCGATGCCGGATGTGCCGGGCAAGGGATCTTCCGCCAGCCGCGCCGCGAGGTTCTTCAGCTTGCCTTCAGCCCGGCGGCGGTGGAACTGGCCATCCACCACGGTGCAGATGCCGGCCGAATCATAGCCGCGATATTCCAGCCGCTTCAGCCCGTCGAGCAGTTCGCCTGCAACCGGCGCGGCCCCGAGAATCCCGACAATCCCGCACATTCGCTTACTTGCCCTTCCGTGCCAGCGCCGCCGCGCGGAAGCGCGCAGCCCAGCCAGCCTTTGAAACCTGCGGTGGCCGCACCAGCGCCAGCGCATCCGCCGCGACATCCTGCGTGAGCGTGCTGCCCGCGCCGACGATTGCGCCGTCGCCGATCGTCACCGGCGCGACCAGTGCCGAATTGGAGCCGATGAACGCACCTTCGCCGATCACCGTCTGATATTTGCCGAAGCCGTCATAATTGCAGGTGATGGTGCCCGCGCCGATGTTCGCCTTCGCGCCGACGGTCGCGTCGCCCAGATAGCTGAGGTGGTTGGCCTTGGCCCCCGGACCCAGCACGGCTTTTTTCGTCTCCACGAAATTGCCCACCTTCGCGCCCGTTTCCAGCACGGTGCCGGGCCGCAGCCGGGCATAGGGGCCGACTTCGCAGCCAGTCGCCACGCGCGCGCCTTCCAGATGGCTGAAGGCGCGGATGGTTGCGCCCGCCGCCACCTCCACGCCGGGGGCGAACACCACGTTCGGCTCCACCAGCGTATCGCGGCCGATCAGCGTGTCGAAGCTGAGGAACACGGTTTCCGGCGCGGTCAGCGTCACGCCAGCGGCCATCAGGTCTGCGCGGCGGCGCTGCTGGAACAGCGCTTCGGCCTCCGCCAGTTCACCCCGGCTGTTCACGCCCAGCACTTCGCCCGGAGGCGCTTCCAGCACCCGGCAGTCCCCGCCTGCCGCAGTCGCCAGCATCACGATGTCCGGCAGATAATATTCGCCCGCCGCATTGGCGTTGCCCACCTGCTTCAGCAGGCCGAACAGGCGGGCGGAGTCGACCGCCATCAGCCCGGCGTTGCACAGCGGCACGGCCAGTTCCTCCGGCGTCGCGTCTTTCGCCTCCACCATTTTCCGGATGCGACCGTCTGCATCGGCGATCACCCGGCCATAAGCGCCCGGCACGGCGGGGCGGAACCCCAGCACGGCGATCTCCGCGCCATCTGCCACGGCCTGCACCAGCCGCGCCATGGTCGCGCCCGACACCAGCGGCACATCGCCGAACAGGATCAGCGCCACGCCATCGAAGCCCGCCAGCGCGGCTTCGGCCTGCAGAACGGCATGGCCGGTGCCCAGCTGCGGCTCCTGCACGGCCAGTTGGACGTCAGAGCCTGTCAGTGCGGCGCGCAGCTGTTCGGCCTTGTCGCCCACCACGACCACCTGCCGCTCCGGCGCGAGCGCGGTCAGGCTGGCCAGCAGATGCATCAGCATCGGCCGCCCGCCCAGCGGGTGCAGCACCTTGTGCAGATCGGATTTCATGCGCGTGCCCTTGCCGGCGGCAAGGATGATGGCGGCGACGGGCCGGGCGGGAACAGGTGCCATGGCGAGCGCCCTGCCACAGCGCGGCTTACAAGAAAAGCATCCAGCCCGGCTTTGCCATTGCGGCGTGCGCCGCTAGGGCAGGGCGTATGCAGGCCGATACCATCGTCTTCGATCTCGACGGCACCCTTGTGGACAGCGCCGACGACCTGACCGCCAGCCTGAACCATGCGCTGGGCGTGCTGGGCCGCCGCGCCATCGATCCGGCGGGCGTGCGCGCCATGGTGGGCCATGGTGCGCGCAAGTTGCTGGAGCGCGGGCTGGCCGCCACCGGGGAGGTTTCCCCGGACCTGGTGGAGGCGGGCGTTCAGCCCTTCCTCGACTATTATGGCGCGAATATCGCGGTGCACAGCCGCCCGTTCGATGGGGTGGAGCAGGCGCTGAGCGGGCTGGAGGCGCAGGGGCTGCGCCTCGCCATCTGCACCAACAAGCCGGTCGCGCTGGCGGAGCAACTGGTGGAGGCGCTGGGTTGGCAAGGGCGTTTCCGCGCCCTGCTGGGGGCCGATTCGCGGCCCTATCGCAAGCCGGACCCACGCCATTTGACGGACACGCTGGCCGCCGCCGGGGGGCAGCGGGCGATTTTCGTGGGGGACAGCCGGACAGACGCGGACACGGCTTTGGCCGCGCTGGTGCCGCTGGTGCTGGTGTCATTCGGCTATTCCACGGAACCCGTCGCCACGCTGGGGGCGGATCAACTTATCCACCATTTCAACGAGCTGGAGCCTGCAATCAGCGCCATTCAAGGGCAGTTCACGGCCCGGCAGGCAGCTGACCGCGCATGAGATATGTTGCTCCACTTGCGGTGATCGCGCTGATCGCCGCCCCGGCGGCGGGCGCGCCGTCGCTTGCCGACGTGCAAAAGGCACTGGCCGCGACGCAGACCGTGTCGGCCGATTTCGTGCAGACGGCGACCGATGGCCGTCAGGCGCGCGGCACCATGTTGCTGAAGCGGCCGGGGCGCGTGCGCTTCGACTATGGGCCGGAGGCCAGCTATCTGGTGGTGGCGGATGGTTCGCGGCTGAGCTTCGTGGATTATAAGGTGCGGCAGGTCTCGCAATGGCCGGTGCGGCAGACACCGCTGGGCGTGTTGCTGGATCCGAACGCCGATCTGGCGAAGGTGGCGAAGATCGTGCCCGCGGCGGACAATCCCATGCCGGGCACAGTGGGCGTGCTGGCGCAGGATGCGAAGCGGCCGGATATCGGCCGCATCCTGTTCTTCCTCGCGCCCGATTCGGCCGCGCCGGGGGGCTTGCGCCTGACAGGCTGGCGCGTGACGGACGCGCAGGGGAATCTGACCACGGTGGAGCTTCGCAACATGCGCTTCAACGCCCCCATCGCTGATTCGAACTTCAGCTTCCGCGATCCGCGCCCGGTGACGAAACCGCCGGGGCGTGCGGGCTGATACAGTATTTAGGGTAAAACAGCGCCCATTTTGGCCTGGATTGCGTGAATCCTGTTTGACAAAGTGATGGTCTGGGCAGAAAAGAGTTCTGTTCAGGCTGAGGCAAGAAACCCTCTGCTAAATGTCTGGATGTCAGCGAGACGCGAAGCCGGGATTTGCCCCCTGTTGCCCGGCCTTGAAAGTCCGCTGATTGCGTGACGAACGCATAAACGGCCCTCGCTCCATGCCCCCGGAGCGGGGGCCAATTTATTTGCGATTGCATCCTTTGCGAACAGGCGTCGCTTGCTTGGCACTTTGCCTCACCCGGCCAACCTGTCCTGCCCCCTCTCCACCCGCTCAGGCTGAGCCTGTCGAAGCCCCGGACGTGGAAGCGCAACGGTTGGGCCGGTGGGCCTGTTCCACGGGCTTCGACAGGCTCAGCCTGAGCGGGTGGAGAGGAGTGGGAGGAAGGAGCGCGTTGGCACCTGCCTGGGGGGGCCTCAGCCGCTCCGGCCTCCGCCGAGTTTCACACAAGCGATTCGCGCGCCCTCGCGCTTTTCTGGCGTGACGTCGCCGCCCGGCCTATCTATGCGCGCATCATGTCTCTTCGCATCGCCTCGTGGAACATCAACAGCATCCGCGCCCGCCCGCACCTGATCCAGCAGTTGGTGGCGGATCATGATATCGACATCCTGTGCCTTCAGGAAACCAAGTGCGAAGACAACGCCTTCCCGCGCGCGGCGATGGAGGCCTTGGGCTTCCGCCATTTCAACCTCGCGGGGCAGCGGATGCACCATGGCGTCGCCATCCTGTCGAAGCTGCCGCTGGAACCTGTGTATCGCTATGACTGGCAGGCCAATGGCGAAGCTCGGCACATCGCCGTGCGGCTGCCGTCTGGCGTGGTGCTGCACAATGTCTATGTGCCGGCGGGGGGCGATATCCCGGATCGTGCCCTGAATCCGAAGTTCGGGCAGAAGCTGGATTTCCTTTCCCGCATGACGGACTGGTCCGGGGCGCTGGGCGAATCGTCCATCATTCTGGGCGATTTCAACATCGCCCCGCACCCGGAAGATGTCTGGAATCACAAGGCGTTGCTGGATGTTGTCAGCCACACGCCGGTGGAGGTTGAGGCGCTGACGAACCTGCGCGAAAGCCACAATTGGGTCGATCTGGGCCGCCGCTTCGTGCCGGTGCCCGAACGGCTTTATACATGGTGGAGCTATCGCGCGTCTGACTGGCAGGCCTCGAACAGGGGCCGCAGGCTGGATCATGTGTGGGCGTCGCCGGATATCGCCAGCACTGCGACGGCGCTGCACACGCTGGTGCCCGCGCGCAGCTGGGAGCGTCCGTCTGACCATGTGCCGCTGGTGGCCGAGTTCGATCTTTGATCGATCCCGCCTCTGATCTGGCGCTGGCGCGCGCCGTGGACGACCTCAGGCGCGGTGAGATTATCCGGGTGACAGACGGCGAACAGGGGTTGGACCTGCTGGCAGCCGAACTGGCGACAGCCGAACGGCTGGGCGAGCTGGAGCAGGGCGGCCCGGCCGACCTGCTGATCACGCCCGAGCGCGCCGCGACCCTGAACATGCTGAACCAGCGCACGGCGGCAGGAGCTGATGTGATCGCGATCACGCGCCGCTCATGGCATGATCTTGTCACCAGCCTTGCGACGGCGGACCCGGTCGATGACCTGTCCAAGCCGTTCAAGGGGCCGTTCCCCACCCGGCCGCTGGGTGCGTTGCACCGCGCGGGTGCGGCGGGAATCGCGCTGGCGAAGCGCGCCGCGTTGCTGCCCGCGCTGTTCGCCACGCCTGCCGAATCCAGCGCTCCGAACCGGGCACAGGCAGATGCCGCTGCCGCGCTGAACTGGCGGCGCGCACCGCGCCTGAAGATCATCAGCCGCGCCCGTCTGCCGCTGGACGGCGCGGAGGACACACAGGTTGTCGCCTTCCGCCCGACAGACGGCGGGCCAGAGCATCTGGCGTTGCTGATCGGGCAAGCAGAGGGCACGCCGCTCGTCCGCCTGCACTCCGCCTGCCTGACGGGGGATGTTCTGGGCAGCCTGAAATGCGATTGCGGCCCGCAGCTTCGCGCCGCCGTCTCCCGCATCGCAGAAACCGGAGGCATCCTGTTGTATTTGCAGCAAGAGGGCAGGGGGATCGGCCTGCTGAACAAGTTGCGCGCCTATCAATTGCAGGATCAGGGCTTCGACACGGTGGACGCCAACCTGCGGCTGGGTTTCGGTGAAGACGAACGCGATTTCGACCTCGCCGCCGCTATGCTGTACATGCTGGACGTGCAGCAAATCCGCCTGCTGTCGAACAACCCGGCCAAGGCGCAGGCGCTTGCCGAACAGGGCATCACGGTCGAGCAACTGGTGCCGCACAGCTTCGGCGAAAACCCGCACAACAGCCGTTATCTCGAAACCAAGCGCGACCGGCAGGGGCACCGGCTCTAGGCGTAGGGATCGAACAACCCATGCGCCTTCAGCGCCTCGCGCAAGCCGTTCGCAGAGGGCGCACCCAGCCGGTTGGCGACCCAGCGGCGGGCGAGCAGCCGCAGCAATTTCGGCAGCTTGGGTGCGAAGCTTTTCACCGCCACATCCGCCAGCGCTTCGGCCCGGCCCTCAATCAGATGCACCAGCGAATCCGGGTTGAAACGCGGCTGCGCTTCGCCGGGCCACAGCGGGGATAGCTCCAGCAGCGCTTCGCGCACAAAGGCCTTGCGCTGATCTTCATTTTCCAGCGTGCGGCGGCGATCCGTGGCCACCATCGGCCGCACCTCCATCGCCCGCAGCGGTGGCACGATCAGCCGCTCGCCCGGCGAGCCGGCCTCTGCCGTCAGCGTCAGATGCTGCGCCTTTGCGGCATCGGTTTGCGCATCCCACCAGCCCTGATGGAACAGGCTGTTCTCCTCGGGCAAGGCGAAGTAATTGCGCAGGAAATTTTCCGCATTGCGCCGCCCCAGCAGGAAATCATGGTGGCGATAGCCGCGCGAGAGGAAGCCGGAAAACCCCCCCATCGCTCCGCTGGCAATCGCCGCCTGCCCCAATGCCGTGGTGCCGCGCCCGCCATCCGGCGTGCGCCGTCCGCGCAGCGGAGAGAGCATGAATCGGCTGTAAGTATCGCCATCGGCGGCGAGCGCCAGATCATTGGCGTCGTAACGCGCCTGATTGATCCATGCCCGCAGCAGCTTGGCAGCGGCCCCCACCACGCCCAGCGGCGCACGCGGCGGAATGTCCATCCCGGCGGGCTGCTCTTTCTCGTCGGCGGGGAAGGGATCGATGATCACCATCGCCTTGCGCGCGGTGGGGCCATTGCCATCCAGTTCGCCCAGCGGCCCGGTCAGGATGCTGCGGGCATATTGGAAGGGCTGGTTGTTCATGGTGCCGCCGTCGGCGGTGTCGAACTGGTGGTCGATGCTGCCGTCCACGGTAGAGAACCCCGCGCACAGTGTCGCCGGTTGCGCCCATTTCGAGCCATCCGCCACCTCCGTGTCGCCCCGGATGCGCAGGTCGAAACGGTAATCATCCGCCGATTTGCGCAACTCGATGGGCGCGAAGGCCACGGGGAAGGCTCCGCTTGCCAGCGCGGCATTGGCCAGCGCCACCCATTGCAGGGCGTTGGGATTCTGCGCGGGATCGCTGGTGGGCACACCCTCCACGATGCGGAATCCGCCGGGCCGCTCCGCCTCGGGCTGTGGCTTGGTATCGGCATGCACCAGAAAGCGCATCACGTCGGCATGGCGGATGGTGGCGAAACGCGCGCCCTCCAGCCCTTCGAAGCGATAGCGAAACGGCACCCCGTTCAGATTCGCCACGCTCAAGGCCACGGGCAGCGGATCGGCCACATAACGGCGCAGCTTCGGGAACGCCCGGCCATCCGGCGTGCCGGGCGCGGCGGCCAGCACCGAATCCGCCGCCGCCCGCACCACGCCGCTGTTCAACAAGGAGCGCAGCGTCATGAAGCTGGTATCCGCGCCGATGTCGCCGGTTTCCAGCATCCCCCGGATATCCAGCCGGTTCACCCACAAATCGTAGAAGGGGTTGTCGGCCCGGTTCGCATCCGGGCCGCCGACGTTCGCCTCTGTCGCCCGCACCGGCAGGAACCGCCGCTGCGCCGCCACTGCGATCAGCGCGGAACAGACACTGCCCGCAGACGCCCCCGCCACTACGCGGATGCGCAGCGCGTGGGGCGGCACGCGCCACTTCTCGAACGCGTCGCCATGTTCCCACGCGTCGGCCTCTTTCGCGGCCTCCCAATCGTCCAGCGCTTCCCATAGGTAATCGAGCACGCCTGCGGAATAAGCGCCCGCCGAAACGGCACCTGCCAGCACCAGCCCGATCTCGAAACAGGGCAGTTCCACCGTTCCGCCATCCTTCACGGGATAGCGCACGGGATCGGGGACGCTGCCCGCCACCGGCCCTCCAAAGCGGCCGATGTCGGTGGGATACCCCTCTGCCGATGGATCGGACAGGTTGACGAAACGGCTCAGATGCTCGGCGGCCATGCCGAATTCCCCCTCTGCTTCGGCCCCGGCGCACCTGTTGCAGCAAGCGCCGAAGCCGCGCAAGGGAGGGTATGCAAAGCGCAATCAAAACCGTGGAAGTCGACACCTCCGCCCGAACGCTGCGCGCTGGCTGGCGGGAATTCAGAATCGCCATCGGCAAGGGCGGGGCAAAGCCCGCCGCAGAGAAGCGGGAAGGCGATGGCGCAACCCCGCTGGGCCGCTGGCAGGTGGAAGGGTTGCTGGTGCGGCCAGACCGGATGCCCGCACCGCAGACAACCCTGCCATGGCGCTGGCTGCGCCCATGGGACGGCTGGTGCGATGATTCCGCAGACCCGGCCTATAACAGCCCCGTCAGCCACCCCTATCCGGCCTCTGCCGAACGGCTCTGGCGCGACGATCATGCCTATGACCTGATCGTCATCCTGTCGCACAATCGACACCCGGTGATTGCAGGCGCGGGCAGCGCGGTCTTCTGGCACGTCGCCCAGCCGGACTGGCGGCCAACAGAGGGGTGCATCGCGATGGAGGCGGGCGAGCTTCAGTCATTGCTGCCATTATTGTCGCCGCAGACTGCGTTGGACATCGGTTGAACCTTGACTTTGCAGCCCGCCCGCCGCATCAGCCCCGTCCGCGCAAGCACCCGTAGCTCAGCTGGATAGAGCGTTGCCCTCCGAAGGCAAAGCTAAGTCAAGCGCGCTGTGGGTGAAGGCAAAGAAAATCGAGGGAAACCAAGCGATTGGCGGAACTCGAAGGAAGCAGGAAAACTGCTTCCGTGGTCGCGGAAGCACTGCGGAAGCAAATTGAAGGAGGATATGGAGTACGAACGGCGACAATCGGCAGCGGATTTTTGGCCACCCCGTTTGCATTCGTTCGATTGCTGGATTCTCGATTGACCCTGATCGGTCACGAGCCCTATCTGAATACCGATGCACCCATAGCTCAGCTGGATAGAGCGCACCCCTCCGAAGGGTGAGGTCTCAGGTTCGAATCCTGATGGGTGCGCCATTTCGGTACAGACAATTTACTACGGCGCTTAGAGAGCGACCCTTCCAGCGAGGAAGCGGACCAGCCTGAGCCCGGCGAATAATGCTCCGGTAGATAGCGCAACCGACGCCGCCACATAGATAGCAGCGTAGATCGGCTGCCCCCGCTCCCATAGCAGCGCTGTTTCCAGAGAGAACGTCGAGAAGGTTGTGAATCCACCGATGACGCCTGTTGTCAGGAACAGGCGCGCAGGCTGCGGAAGCCCAGTCTTGATGGCCCAATACTCGACGACCATTCCTACTAGGAAAGATCCGGTAATATTGATGGCAAGCGTGCCAAAGGGAAAGCTCGTGCCGAAACATTTGAGCGCCAGTAGGCTGACGCCGTGACGAGCCATGCCCCCGATACCAGATCCTATGAAGACGAGAAGAAAACCCACGCATGCCTCCCTTAGCGCCCAACGGCGCGAAAGCAGGCGTCATCAGCACCAGCGCGGTTATAAGGGAGACACCATTCCCTTTGAGAAAATATCAGTGCGAGAGGCAGGCGACAACAGGTGGCACCACTCACGCCGCGTTGTGCGCCAGTTTCACTTCGAGGATGCGGACTCCAGCCGGGGTGGTCATAAACTCAATCCGCCAAACCCCAAGGCGCGATGCTGTTGGAAATCGTCTTGGCGATTTTCTAATACGCCTTGTGGCGTGGCGAAGCCGTCCGCCAGACCATGGTCAACTCCCTGACCGGCGCGCCGATTGAGAGCGGTCGCGATACCACCTGCGTCTCCCGCTGGACGTCTGACCGCACATAGAGAGCCGGCAGAAGAGATATTCCCATACCGCAAGTCACCATGAGCCTGAGCGTGTCCAGCGTCGTGCCCGCGTAGTCCGTAGCATGGGCTGCGCCGACCTTATCGCAAAGCCGGGCGATCTGATCGTGAATTCGGTGCCCCCGTTCCATACTCAGAATCGTTTCGCCTGCCAGATTCTTCGGATCAACGGTGTCGAATGCGGCCAGGCGATGATCGGCCTGAACGACAAGGTGCAGGGGCTCACACAGCAAGACGACGCTGGTGAACTCGGGATCGTCCAGTCTTTCGGGAAGCAGCAGCACATCGTGAGCACCATCGGATAATTTGCCCGGCAGATTTTCGAGCCGATCCTCCCTGACCATGATGCGTAAATCGGGGTAAGACTCCCGAAGCTGTGGCACAGCGAGCGAAAGCACATAGCCTCCTACGGTCTGGACCACACCTAATCGCAACGGGCCACGCGGCACGTCCGCTTCATCGTGGCGGGCGATTTCCCGAATGTCCTCGACTTCGGCAACAACGCTTCTCGCGCGTCGCGCGATCTCCGAACCGACGGGTGTCATTAACACTTTGGTCCGCGTGCGCTCTACAAGCTGGACCCCTAGCCGGTTCTCCATCTCCTTGAGCTGCATGCTCAACGTGGGCTGCGTCACGTTGCACGCGTCCGCTGCGCGGCTGAAATTTCCATGGTCGGCTACGGCGATGAGGTATCGCAATTGTTGAACGCTTGGCATGAGACATACTTATAGCCCACATTCTCCAAGTAAGTCGCTGATTTCGCTGTCGTAATCGTGATATTTCGCATATAAATCATGGCGTTGACGGCTGCGAGGGGCGCGTTTCATGGATCACCTGGAGGGTGCGGGCTTGGCGCGGGGAGATCGGGTTGATTTCGACCGCCGTGTGCGTCTGGAGTTCCGTGGTGCGCAGATCAGTTCAGACGGTGGCCTGCTGGTGATGCGCGAGCTTGATGACGTGCTCGGCCTGTCCAATCTGGCGTCGGAGGCGCTGCGAGACAGCCGCACCGGGAAGAACACGCTCCATCGGCTTGACGGATTGTTCCGGCAATCGGTGTTCGGACGACTGGCCGGATACGAGGATGTGAACGATGCCGACCGCTTGGCCCTCGATCCCGTGATGCGTCAGGTCGTTGGCGGCAGGGCCGTCGAGGCGCAAGCTGCTTCGGCATCGCAGATGGGACGGTTCGAGACCGAGACGCTGGCTCTGGCCGCGAACCGGGCGGCGCTGGCCGATCTGAACGGCCAATGGATCGACCGGTTTCATGACCGCAACGGGTTGAAATACATCGTGCTGGACATGGACAGCTCGGTCAGCCCCACCCACGGCGATCAGGAAGGTACTGCCTGGAACGGGCATTTCGACTGCACCTGCTATCACCCCATCTTCTTGTTCAACCAGTTTGGCATGCTGGAGCGCTGCGCCCTGCGTAACGGCAATGTCCACAGCGCCGATGGCTGGCGGGATGTCCTTGATCCCGTCATTGCCCGATATGCTGGCCGCGACCTTGGTGGACGCTTCTTCCGGGCCGACGCTGCCTACGCGATCCCCGCGATCTATATGCGGCTGGAAGAAGCCAGGTTCTTCTACGCCATCCGTCTGCCCGCCAACGCCGTCTTGCGCGAGAAGATCGCGCATCGGCTGACACGGCCCGTGGGACGGCCTTCGCTGACCAAGGTCAAACGGTTCTTCGAGGACTTCGAGTATCAGGCGGCGTCCTGGGACAAGCCGCGCCGCGTCATCGCCAAGATCGAATGGCATCCGGGCGAGCTGTTCCCCAAAGTCGGCTTCATCGTCACCAACCTGCCGATGGAGCCAGACTGGGTGGTGAGGTTCTACAACCAGCGCGGCACCGCAGAGCAGCACATCAAGGAAGGCAAATATGCCTTTCGCTGGACGCGGCTGTCATGCCGGAAGTTCCGGCACAACGAGGTGCGGCTGCAACTGCACGCGCTGGCCTACAACCTGGCAACCTTCCTGCGCTGCATCGAACTGCCCGAGGCCATGGCGGACTGGTCGTTGACCAGCCTGCAACTCAAGCTGATCAAGATCGGCGCCCGCGTCGTCCGCCACGCCCGCGCCATTACCTTCCAGTTGGCCGAGGTCGCCGTCACCGGCCCGATGGTGCGGGCCGTCCTTGCCGCCATCCGCCGTCTTCGAACGCCTCCGTCATGCGCATGACCACGATCCATGCCCAAGCTGAACGAAAGCGGCAGGACAGGTCCGTCTGCCGCGCGGAAAAGCGGCTCTGCCGGGCCAGAATGCTGCGGGTTCGAGGCTTGATCCACCCGACTTCGGCCGTTTGCGCGACGACAGACACCGCTCGGGGCGAAAAACGCTTGCCCAGCGAGCAAAATCAGGCGATCTTGAAGTCAAGCGGCGGGCCACTTGGGGAATGTCGGATTGGACATCATCGTCATATTGGCGTGTTAGTTCCTCCAATTCGAATCTGGGTTCCGTCGCTGCGGAGCCGCATGCAGTGGAGGACGAGCATGACCAAGAACCCGACCATGACGACGAGCGCGGGCGCGCCGGTTCCCGACAACCAGAATTCGATCACCGCCGGCGAGCGCGGCCCGGTCCTGCTGCAGGATTATCAGCTGCTCGAGAAGCTCGCCCACCAGAACCGCGAGCGCATTCCCGAGCGTGTCGTCCATGCCAAGGGGTGGGGCGCGCATGGCACGCTGAAGATCACCGGCGACATCTCGAAATACACCAAGGCCAAGGCGCTGCAGCCGGGCGCGGAGACGCCGCTGATCCTGCGTTTCTCGACCGTGGCTGGCGAGATGGGCGCGGCCGATGCCGAGCGCGACGTGCGCGGCTTCGCGATCAAGTTCTATACGCCTGAAGGCAACTGGGATCTCGTCGGCAACAACACGCCGGTGTTCTTCGTGCGCGATCCGGTGAAATTCCCCGACTTCATCCACACCCAGAAGCGCCATCCGAAGACCAACATGCGCTCGCCGACGGCGATGTGGGACTTCTGGTCTCTCTCGCCGGAGAGCCTGCATCAGGTCACGATCCTGATGTCGGATCGCGGCCTGCCGGTCGCCCCGATGTTCATGAACGGCTACGGTTCGCACACCTATTCGTTCTGGAACGACCAGGGCGAGCGCTACTGGGTGAAATTCCACTTCAAGACCGTGCAGGGTCACAAGCACTACACCAACGAGCAGGCAGAGCAGGTCATCGGCCGGACGCGCGAGAGCTATCAGGAAGAGCTCTACGGCACGATCGATCGCGGCGAGTTCCCGAAATGGAAGGTCCAGGTCCAGATCATGCCGGAGCTGGATGCGGAGAAGACCTCCTACAATCCCTTCGACCTGACCAAGGTCTGGCCGCATGCGGACTATCCGCCGATCGACATCGGCGTGATGGAGCTCAACCGCAATCCGGACAATTACTTCGCCGAGATCGAGAACGCCGCGTTCTCGCCGTCGAACATCGTGCCCGGCATCGGGTTCTCGCCCGACAAGATGCTGCAGGCCCGCATCTTCTCCTATGCGGATGCCCATCGCCACCGGCTCGGCACGCATTACGAGACCATTCCGGTCAACCAGCCGAAATGCCCGGTGCACCACTATCACCGTGACGGGCAGATGAACACGTATGGCGGCATCAAGACCGGCAGCCCGGACGCCTATTACGAGCCGAACTCCTTCGGCGGACCGGTCGAGCAGCCTTCCGCCAAGGAGCCGCCGCTGAAGATTTCGGGCGATGCGGATCGCTACAACCATCGCATCGGCAATGACGACTACTCGCAGCCGCGCGCGCTGTTCAACCTGTTCGACCCCGCCCAGAAGGAGCGCCTGTTCTCCAACATCGCCGCTGCGATGGGCGGCATCCCGCAGGCGATCGAGGAGCGCCAGCTCGCCCATTTCGACAAGATCCATTCCGAATACGGCAATGGCGTGCGCCGCGCGCTCGCCAAGTCGGATGGGCGCGAGCGTCCCGCGATCTCGGTGACCGAGAACACGCCGCAGCACGCGGCGGAGTAACGTCGCGACCATGATTGGAATGGAGAGGGCCGTGGCTGACGCCGCGGCCCTTTTTTATGGGCCGGCCATGAGGCGCGCGTCATGCCCGGACTTGACCCGAGCATCGCCCACGAGAGATTTTCGGGTCCGCGCCTCGCTCTGCCCGAGAATGACGGGGCTCGCTCCGATCGCCCGACCGACGATATGCACTGGCACCCTCGCCAATCTGCCACCACGAAAGCCTGCCTCATGACCGACCTGACGCAAGACGAAGCCCGCATCATCGCCTGGCTGGGCGAGCGGAAGGACGAGATGATCGACCTGCTGCGCGAGCTGGTCGATACGGATTCGGGCTCCTACGACAAGGCGGGCGTCGACAGGGCAGGGCAGGTTCTCGCGCGCTTCCACGAGGCGAACGGGCTCTCCGTCGAGATCATTCCCGATGCGCGCTATGGCGACGCGGTGAAGGCGCGCCTCGCCAACCCCGCCGCGAACGACCAGCGCCCGGTCCTGCTGCTCGGCCATCGCGATACCGTCTTCCCCGAAGGCGAGCCGACGCGCCGGCCGTTCAGGATCGAGGGTGCGCGTGCCTACGGGCCGGGCGTCGCGGACATGAAGGCGGGGCTCGTCATCGAGGCTTTCGTCGCTGCTGCCTTCGCTGCGAATGACGGGCTCGCCGCGCCGTTGACCATGCTGACGACGAGCGACGAGGAGATCGCCTCGCCATCCTCGCGTCCGGTGATCGAGGAGGCCGCGCGCGAATCCCGCTGCGTCTTCAACGCCGAGCCTAGCCGCCTGCCGGCGGGCACGGATTTCACCGCCGACCGGCGCCAGTCGATCACCAGCGGGCGCAAGGGCGGCGTGTTCCTGCGCGCCGACTTCGCCGGCAAGGCGGCCCATTCCGGCGCGAATTACGAGAAGGGCATCTCGGCCATCGTCGAACTCGGCCAGAAGATCGCCCGCCTGCAGGGGCTGACCGACCTCGATGCCGGCATCACGGTGAATGTCGGGCTGGTGGGTGGTGGCCAGACGGTGAACACCATCGCGCCCTCGGCCTGGTGCGAGATCGATCTGCGCTATCGGACCGCCTCGCAGCGCGACGACACCGTCGAGGCGATCCGCGCCATCGTCGAGACGCCGGACATCCCGGGGGCGTCGGGCACGCTCACGATCAAGGGCGAGTTCGTGCCGCTGGAGCAGACGGCGGATTCGCTTTATAGACGATCTCTATTAGATGCCAAGGAGCTTTCGATTTTCCTTTGGTCGCAATTTGTGGTTCTTGGGGCTCGCTCGCAGGTTCTGCCCGATGAGCGCCAGCCCATGCGTGTTGAGCAGGCAACCCGCCTCGGCAACGAGGCGCTGCCAAACGCGTCACCAAAACGAAACGAGTCTGCGTGTCCCTGATCTCCATTCTTCTACTATCAGCTTTGGGTTCCGTTGCTGCATGGCGGGTGGGGCGGCACGTTTCATCCGGTCTGAAGCACGTCGCTGCACTTCTACCTATCGCCCTTTTTGCCTGCTTCATCTTTCACATTGAGCCGGTGGCCTCCGGCGGGGTCGTCACCGATACGGCCGCATGGGTGCCCTCTTTGGGAATCGACCTGGCTTTCAGGCTGGACGGATTTTCGCTTCTGTTCGCTCTCCTGATTACCGGCATCGGCTCGCTCGTGACGATCTATGCCACGAGCTATTTTTCTGAGGCCGATGCACGCGAGCGCGCCCGCTTCGTCTTCCTGATCCATCTGTTTATGACAGCGATGCTCGGGACGGTGCTGTCGGACAACCTCATTGTCATGTTCGTGTTCTGGGAAGCGACAAGCCTGACCTCCTTCATGCTGATCGGCTTCGAGACCGCGAAGACGGAGGCCCGCCGCGCCGCGTTGCAGTCGCTGCTCATTACCTGTGGCGGCGGGCTGGCGCTGCTCGGCGCGATCCTGCTCATCGGCATGGAGCTTGGCTCATTTTCGTTGGCCGCCATCACCGCCCGGGCGCCGGAACTTGTCGCAAGCCCGTTGCTGCCGGCCGTGATCGTCCTGCTTCTGATCGGGACATTCACCAAGTCGGCGCAGTTTCCCTTTCACTTCTGGCTCCCGAAGGCCATGGCCGCACCGACGCCGGCCTCGGCCTATCTGCACTCTGCGACCATGGTGAAGCTGGGCGTCTATCTGCTTGCCCGCTTCGACGGCATCTTTGCCGGCGTCCCGGCCTACGGGGTGATCCTCGTCACCTTCGGCCTGCTCACCATGTCGATAGCGGCCTTCAACGCGATCCGCGCGACTGGCTATAAGGCCATTCTGGCGCAATCGACCGTGGCCTCGCTCGGTATTCTGGTGATGCTGATCGGCCTCGATGGTCCTGTGTCGTCCGTAGCGGTCATCGGCTTCATTCTATCCCACGCCCTCTACAAGGCGGCGCTGTTCTTCTGCGCGGGCACAGCTATCCACGCCACTCACATCACCGAGTTGCGCAAGCTCGGCGGTCTCGCCAAGCATCTGCCGTTCACGGCGGCAGCGGCGGTTCTGGCAAGTCTGTCCATGGCCGGACTGCCGCCCTTTGTGGGCTTCATCGCCAAGGAATACCTGTTTGAAGCGCAGCTCCAGAGCAGTTGGAGCGCGATCGCCGTGATCGTCGCCGTGCTGGTCAACGGCGTCATGGTTGCCGTCGCCGGTGCGGTGTCGCTTCGCCCCTTCTTCCGGGGGCGCGGCAAGATCGAGCATGTGCATCATGGGGAGACGCCCGGCCTTCTGATCGGGCCGATGCTGCTGGCTATCCTCGGCGTCGTATTCGGCATCGCACCGCACCTGATCGTGGACAACCTGATCGCTCCTGCGGCCGGTGCCCTGCGCGGTTCACCTGTCCAGGTTTCATTTTCGCTATGGCACGGCCTGACCCCGATGCTGGGTCTGAGCGCTGCCGTGGTGATCCTCGGTATCGCGCTGATGTGGAAGTGGAATGAGTTTCATCGCGCCATTGGTCAGATGAGGCTCGTCCAGAAAATCGATGCCGACCGGGCCTATTATCGGGTTGTAGATAGGGTGCTGGGGACAGCACGCGCCACAACCCGATGGCTCCAGAACGGGGATCAACGGCGATACACCCTAACCGTGGCATCGTCGCTGCTGATCGTGGCCGGTTATGCCCTTGTGACAGGGGGACCGCTGAACCTGACGTGGAGCGGCGGGGAAATCCTCCCGTTTCCGGCCATCATCCTGATTCTGGCGATAGTAGGATGTGTCGTAGCCATTAGATCGACCTCTCTGGTCACGGGGCTCGTCGGCATCGGCATTGTCGGCTACGGCTCGGCGCTGCTCTTTCTCGCCAACGGAGCACCCGATCTGGCGCTCACCCAATTCGCGGTCGAGACCCTTGTGCTGGTCGTGCTGATGGCCGTTCTCGTGCGCTTGCCGACCGATGCGCCCAAAACGCGATCGCCAAGGGAAAGCCGGATCGATGCGGGCATTGCAACTATCTTTGGCTTCCTCGTCTTCGGCGGCCTTGCAACCATGACGGCCCAGCCGTTCGACACCCGCCTGTCCGATTTCTATGGCGCGACCAGCTATCTCGAAGCGCGGGGGCACAACGTCGTCAACGTCATCATCGTTGATTACCGCGCCTTCGATACCGTCGGGGAGGTTGCCGTTGTGGCCTTCGCCACCCTTGCGGTTTGGGCGCTGCTCAAGCGCCGCCGTGCCGGAAAGGGGAGCTGACCATGCGCTCGGTGATCTTCTCCGCCATGGCCAGGGCGTTCTTCTGGATCATGCTGGCCGTCTCGGTGCTGATCCTTCTGCGAGGCCACGACCAGCCCGGAGGCGGCTTCGTCGGCGGCCTGGTCGCCGCCATGGCGATCGGTGTCGTGGCGCTTGCCGATGGCGTCGCCGCCGCCCGCCGTCGTCTCGTCGCACAACCTGTCGTCCTGCTCGGTCTTGGAGGGCTGCTGACCATCGTCAGCGGCATCCCGGGCTTTGTCGCGGGCGGGGGGTTTCTCGCGCATCAATGGCTCATCTTCGACAACGGATTCAAGCTCGGCACGACCATGGTGTTCGACCTCGGCGTCTATCTCGTCGTGTTGGGCGGGATGCTGTCCCTTGTCTTCCGCCTCTACGAGGATGCGCCATGAACCTGATCTATTCCGCCGGCTTCGCCGCCATCATGGCTTGCGGTGTTTACCTCCTGCTGTCCCGGCACGTCATGCGCATCGTGTATGGCGTGATCCTGATCTCGGCCTCGGTCAACCTCGTCCTCTTCCTCTCGGGCAGGATCGGCCCTAATCCGCCCCCCGTGATCCCGTCCGGAGAGACGGTCCTTTCTGCCGGGGCCGCCAATCCGCTGCCCCAAGCGCTGGTGCTGACGGCCATCGTCATCGGCTTTTCGCTGGTCGCCTTTGCTGTGGCGCTGGCGCTCCAGACCTTTCGAACCATTGGAACGCTGGACAGTCGGAAGCTGAACCAGGCGGAAGCGCTGGGCTCGCCCTATGAGGAGGGCAAGAGCCAATGATCGGGTTCATCACGTCAAATGTCATCCTCTGGCCGATTGTCGTGCCGCTCACCGGCGCGATGCTTGCGATGCTGTTTTGGTCATCGCCGGCCGCACAGCGTATCGTCACGGCCGCCGCATTGGCGGCGATGCTGGCGGCCGCTCTGCTCCTGCTCAACCGCGTCCTCTCCGATGGGCAGATCGCGTTGACCTTCGGGGGCTGGGCTCCCCCCTTCGGCATCAGCTTCGTCGCCGATCGACTTGGAACGGCCATGGTGATGGTGACGGCGTTGCTCGCCGCTGCGGTCATGCTGTTCGGTCGCGCCGATATTCGGGGCCGTCAGGAGCGCTCGGGGTTCCATCCCCTCATGCTCGGCATGCTCGCCTCGATCAACGGCGCATTCCTCACCGGAGATCTCTTCAATCTCTATGTCTGGTTCGAGATCATGCTCATCACGGCGATGGCCTGCTGGTCATCGACCGGACCCGCGCGCAACTGGATGGCACGATCAAATATGCGGTGCTGAACCTCTTCAGCACATTGCTGTTCCTGCTGGCCATCGCCATCGTTTACGGGGTTACGGGAACGCTCAACATGGCGGACCTGTCCGTTGTCCTTGGTCAGACGCAGGACAATAACGCGCTAGCCCTGGCCGCCGCCCTGTTCCTCGTCGGCTTCGGCATCAAGGCGGGCTACTTCCCGCTCTTCTTCTGGCTTCCCGGCTCCTATCACACGGCCTCGATGACGGTAGCCGCGATCTTCGCGGGCCTGCTGACCAAGGTGGGCGTTTACGCGACCTTCCGCATTTTCTCGCTGTTCTTCGAAGGCGGCGAGGCCATGCGGGACGTGATGGCGATCATGGCGGCCGGCACCATGCTGTTCGGGGTGTTCGGTGCCGCCGTGCAGTGGGACGTTCGCCGCATCCTCTCATTCCACATCATCAGCCAGATTGGCTACATGCTGCTCGGCCTTGCGCTTGGAACCCCGGCCGCGCTGGGCGGTGCGGCCTTCTACATCGTCCATCACATCATCGTTAAGGCCAATCTGTTCCTGATCGCCGGAGCCATCTATCGCGCCAGCGGAACCTTCGACCTGCGCAAGTCGGGCGGCCTGATGGCGAGCCATCCGATGCTGGCCCTGCTGTTCTCAATTCCTGCCTTGTCCCTCGCCGGCATCCCGCCCCTGTCGGGATTTTGGGCCAAGGTCATGGTCATCGACGCCTCCTTTCAGGCTGGCGCCGGCTGGCTGGCGGCCGTTGGGCTGTTCGTCGGCCTGCTGACGATCTTCTCCATGAGCAAAATCTGGATCGAAGCGTTCTGGAAGCCCGCACCGTTGGGCCGCACCAGGCCCCGACCGGTGCCTGCCGTCATGCTGGTGTCCATCGCGACCCTTGGCGCGATCACTGTCTGGATCGGCCTGCAACCCGAGCCTTTGGTGAACTATGCCCTTGCGACAGGAGAAAGCCTTCTGGATCGGAGCGCGTATGTCCGGGCCACCTTTGCCGGCACCACGGGAGAACTGCCATGATAGGGCGCATCATCAGGCGGTGGTGGCTCGTCGCACTTCTGGCGCTCGTCTTTCTACGCGAGCTGGCCAAGTCGTCTTGGGCCGTGGCGAGAGCGGCCTTCGCCGTCGAGCAGCGGAACACACCCGCAATCATCGCTGTCCCGATCGGCCTTAGAACCGATTTCGGTATCGCGATGCTTGCCAATCTCGTGTCGCTGACGCCGGGCACGACCTCCCTTCATGTCAGCGATGATCGCAAGATTCTCTACGTCCATTGCCTCGACGCGCCAGTGGTCGACGAGATCGTGGCCGATATCAAGGACACGTTCGAGCGGCGCATAGCGGAGATTGAAGCATGATCGCGAATCTCGACCTTCTTCTTTCTCAAATCGCGGCGGGCCTGCTCGTCGTCCTGCTCGTCCCTTTGACGATGACCTTGCTGCGGATGCTGCGAGGGCCGAGCTATGCCGACCGCTTTGTCGCGCTTGATATGCTTACGGGCCTCGCTGTTGCCATGGGCGCATTGACCATGGCCGCCACCGGGCGTCGCGAGTTTCTCGACGTGGCGCTTGGTTTGGCGATCTTCGGGTTTGTAGGCACCTGCGCTCTTGCGGCGTTTTTGGAGCACAAGGGAGGCGGCAAATCATGACTCTTATCCTCGCCATGGTCGGGATCGTGCTGAAGCTCGCAGGCGTCGTTTTCCTGTTCGCCGCTGCTTTGGGTGTGCTGCGCTTCAAGGATGTTTTGCAGCGTATGCACGCCGCCACCAAAGCAGGCACGATAGGCGCGGGCCTGGTGATCCTGGGTTCGCTTGCCAATGCGTCGGACATGGAAACCATCGTCATCGGCCTGCTGGCAATCGCGTTTCTGCTGTTTACCGCACCCGTTGCTGGGCATTTACTCGGTCGAGCTGCGTACACTTCGGGGGCACCACTTCAGGGCCTCGCCTCAGAACATGCCTTAACTGGGGTTCTTCAGCGCATAGCGAAGCGGCGGGGCGATGAGGCACAATCGACCCACTTGGCGCAGCCCGATTCATGATGATCAGGTTTACGGTGTGACTTAGCCATGGCGAAGGTGTCAATCCACGCCATCGAGCTTCGCCATCTCCGCTACTTCGTGGCTGCCGCCGAGTATGGCAGCTTTCGAAAAGCTGGTGCGAGCATAGGCATTCAGCAATCTGCTCTCAGCCGTCGTATTCGCGATCTGGAATATCATCTCGGAGCGGCGCTATTCCACCGTCATAGCGGTGGGGTTACCCTCACGTTCGCCGGTCAGCAATTTCTTCGCCGTGCCCGGCAGATTTTGCGGAATGTCGGTGAGGGGTTGCACGATATCGCCTCTATCGGTCGCTCAGAGCATGGCCGTGTCAAGATCGGCATCTACTCCTCGATTGCCTCGGGCTTTCTAGCGGAGTTACTGCAGCGATATGCCGACGGTCATCCGAAGGTCCAGCTCGATCTGATTGATGACAATCCAGCCGAGCATGTTGCAGCCATTCGCCAGCTTCGCATCGACGTCGCGTTCGTCACCGGCGAGCGGACTTGGTCAGGTTGTCAATCAGCGCGGCTGTGGTCAGAGCGAGTTTTCGCAGTTCTCCCGACGAGTCATTTCCTGGCCGAAGAGGCGGAGGTCCGATGGGAGCAGCTCGCTGAGGAAATGTTTATCATCAACGACATGGCACCCGGCCAGGAAATCCATGACTATCTGATCCAAAGCCTCGCGGCATTCGGTCATCACCCGTCAATCAGGACACAGCGCGTCGGCAGGGAAAACCTGTTGTCGTTGGTCGCGCTAAACTGCGGCATCACCATAGTCAGTGAGGCCATGACCGCTGCGGCTTTTCCAAACATCTTGTATCGCCCCATCGCCGGAGAGATTCTGCCCTTTGGCGCCGTTTGGTCGGACAAGAACGAAAATCCCGCCCTACGTCGACTGCTGGATCTTGCTATGTCTATGGCAAGATTGCACGGAGCAAACTCGCTCACTCTGCCGAGCGAGACGATTGAACCGAGCGCCGCAGCCTCGCGAATCCCCGATCGGTTGCAATGAAACGCTCCAGCATGGGCACGATTAACTTCATGGGATCGCTGATATTCCGGCCAGTCTCCTGCCCGAGAGCGTCAGCATAGGCAAGAAGATCGCGGTGAAGAGTGGCCGGGAGTTCCACGGTCGTCTTTACGGGCTTTTCTTCGACAATCGCTCCCAATTTCAACTTCGCCATATCAGCCTCTGTAAGGTTCGAGTACTAAGTCGCGTGTGACGATGACCCGGACGGGATAACCGGGGCGGATCGTCAACGTGGGCGCGATCTGCAGTTGACGCCGAATAATTTGCTGGCCTGCATCATTGATCGTGTCTTGCGCCCCATCGCGGATCGCGCGGATCAGGCGGTCTTCATCGCTAACGGCACGTTGCGAGCCGACGGCCAGCAAGGTCGAGAGGCCTACGGCTTTCGCTAGATCCCACCAGTGATAGTCGACGCCATCCTGGAGGCCGGCATACCCTTGGGTATCGGCGCCCGGTTGCCTCTCCAAAACGATCGAACGGCCGTTCGGAAGGATCAGCCTGTTCCAGACGAGAAGAACACGGCGTTGCCCAAAGCCGACGTCGTTGCTGTATTCCCCGATAATTCGTGTCCCCTGGGGCACGATGAGCACGCGACCGGTAGGGCTATCGTAGATATTTTCCGTCACCTGCGCGGTAATCTGTCCGGGCAGATCGGAGCGTATGCCCGTGATCAGTGCGGCGGGGATGACGGCACCGGCCTGAAGAACGTAGGGAGAGGCGGGAGCCACTACACGATCGGCCGATACGGTGCGGCGATCGACCGGACCATTCAGGAATGCGAGCTGACGTTCCTGAGCCGTTCGTGCTGCGCCAGGCATTTCGAGACTAGGCATACCAAGCGTCGCCGTTTCCGCAGGCGCGGTGGTAGCTCCAGGCCCGGTTTGAAAAAAGACTCGGCTGATGCGCGCCGCTTCCATTTCCGCCAGTCGACGTTGTTCCTCCGGATCGGGTTGGGGCGACGCCACGGGCGGGGGAACGACGGGTTGACCACGATTTTGCGCATCGAGGATCGGGCGGCCGAGATCGCCAGGGAGCGGCGGACCGAGAACAGGGCCAGAATAATCCCGCGGAAGGCCTGCGAGGCCGTCGGCAGTCGGACGGTTCTCGGTCGAGTAAAGTTCCCGATCGCTGTCGCCAGCGTCGCGCGTCTGCAACGCATAGATCAGGGCACCGCCGATGCCGACGCTGACGATAAGTCCGGCGGTCGCGAGCACCTTGCGGGAGAGACGAGTTATGCGTGGCGGTTCAGCGCGTAGGCGCATGGGTTCAGCCGATTCAGCGGTCGCTCCTGTCAGCGCTTCGTCCCTATTCGTTTCATTGTTGCTCACGATGCGGGCCTCCCGTCGGTGCGGACGATCCTGACGGTTTGCTGGCGATCGCCGCCTCCGAGGCGCAGCTCGGCGGCGGCGAAGATCCGGTCTACGATCAGGATGTTCTGGTAAATTCGACTGTTGACGATCTGAGGTTCGCCGTCCGAGCCAAGGACGAAGATGGGCGGCATTTCGCCTTGGGCGATGCCGCGTGGAAACTCCACATAGACCCGCCGGCCATCGTCATAGACGGAGACCGGCCGCCAGGGCGGCGTGTCGCCGGTCAACCCATAGCGATACCGCCGCTGCGATGCCGCAGGAATGACGGGCGTTGCCGGAATATTCAGACGCTGGGAGGCCGGCAGCTTGGGATAGGCCCAAGCTATCGCCGGCATGTAAGGTGTTTCGGCGGCGCGCAGCTCGATCATGTATATGCGCCGGTCGGTCGTAATCACCAGATTGGTCGAGATGCCGGTCCTTGTGGGCTTCACCAGCACATGGACACGCCGGGTAATGCCCGATCCGCTTTCGGTGTCGCCGATGATCCAACGCGCTGTATCGCCAGCAGCGATCGGACCGGCGCCGGTGAGGCGTTCGCCTGGCTCGAGCGCGATGTTCGTGATCTGGCCCGGCGAGGCATACACCTGATAGAGGGCACCTTCGCTCCATGGATAAATCTGAATGGAGTTGTAGTAGCCTTCGCGTCGGGGCTCGATCCGCGCCGCGGCATTGGCGTTTCCGACGCGTCCAGTGGGTGAATTCGCGGCGGTCCCACCGCGCGCCGGCACCCAGGCCGGCGGTATGTGCAATGGACGCGGTCGTTCTTCAACGACAGGCGCTGGCGCAGCCGGTAGAGGCGGCACGCTTTCGTCGTAGCTGATCTGCGACGGCTTGGTGGTCGCGCATCCCGCCAGCGTGGTGGCGGAAAGAAGCGCAAGCACCAAGGCGGATTTACGGAAAGCCGGAGTGCCGGCTTTGCTGAGAGCCGGACTCATTGCGACATCTCCCGCGACCAGTTGATGGCGTTGACGTAGATTCCTAACGGATTGGCGCGCAGCCGTTCGGCGTCGCGCGGGGGCTGGATCACGATGGTGAGGATCGCGGTCCAGCGCTCGGTCGTGGCGAGCTGGCCGTTCTCGTAGCGCCTCTCTGTCCAGGCCACGCGGAAAGAGTCCGGCGAAGCGCGAATGACGCTCGACACTTCCACCGCGATCTGCTGCCGCCCGACTTTGGTGAACGGGTCATTGGCGCGGGCGTAGTCGTTGAGGGCGGCTGCGCCACGGTCTGTCGTCCATTCGTAGGCGCGAAGCCAATTCTGACGGACAATGATCGCGTCGGCCGGGATGGCGCGAACCTGCTCAATGAAGCGGCCGAGATGGAAGGCAATCTGCGGATCGGTCGGCCGATAATCGGCCACGGCGGGGGCGACGCTCTGGGCCTGGCCGAAACGATCGACCTGAACGACCCAGGGCACCACAGTGCCGCGCGCCGATTGCAAGACCAGTGCCGTGGCGAAACCCGCGGACAGGATCAGCGAGCCAAAGGCCATAGCGCGCCAGTTCCTGGCCTGCACACGGGCGGAGCCGATGCGGTCGTCCCAGACTTGTGCAGCCTTCTGATAGGGCGTCACCGGCTCGGGCGACTTGCCGTAGTGGGTTGTGGGGCGTTTGAACAAGCTCATTAGCGGTCACTTTCGGAGAGGTTGACGGAAGAGCCGCCGCCGTGGCTGTCGCCGGCGCGAACGGCATGAGCGGCGACTGTTGCGCCGTGCCCGATTGAACGGCTGCGCTGCATGCGCCTGGCCCAGGCGGGAGGACCTTCGCGGGAGCCGGCCGAACTGTCGGCAGCAGGTTCCCCGCCGATGGTCCCTTTGGTTGAGGAACCGCCCGTGGCCCCGAAGCCGGCCTTGGCGCCGTCGGAGAAGCTGGATTTCATGCTGTCGGCGGCGCGCGAGGTGGCGCGCTTCAGCGGGGAGACGGTCGCCGCGCTCGCAGCGCGGGCGACGCCGCCGAGACCGGATGCGACGCCCGCCGCGCCGGACTGGCCCAGGGAACCGAGGCTGTACGCGGCGCTCGCACCACCCGCGGCTGCGGCGCCTCCGCGGGCGACAGCAGCGCCGCCAGAGAGCGCCGCCGCGCTTCCCTTTACGGCCAGGCCGGCGGCGCCACCTGCGGCAAGCGCCGCCCCGCCGACCGCAAGGCCGGTACCAACGGCGGCGCCGGCGCTGAGCTGCGGCCCGCCCTGAACCAAGCCGGCGGCGATGCCGGGACCGAAGATGCCGAGACCCAGCAGGGAAAGCGCAGCCAGCACGACAGCCATGGCGTCGTCGATCGTCGGCGTCTGGCCTCCGAATCCGGTCGTGAACTGTGAAAACAGTGTCGAGCCGATGCCGATGATAACGGCGAGAACCAACACCTTGATGCCGGAGGAGACGACGTTGCCCAGCACGCGCTCGGCCATGAACGCGGTCTTTCCGAAGAGCCCAAAGGGGATCAGAACAAAGCCGGCAAGCGTCGTCAGCTTGAACTCGATCAACGTGACGAAGAGCTGGATGGCGAGAATGAAGAAGGCGAGGATGACCAGCGCCCAGGCGAAGAGCAGACACGCGATCTGGATGAAATTCTCGAAAAAGCTGATCCATCCCATCAGATCGGAGATGGACTCCAGCAGCGGCCGTGCCGCATCCAGCCCGGTTTGAGCGACCTTTCCGGGCCGCATCAGATCCTGAGCCGTGAAGCTCGTGCCCGATCCCTTCAGGCCGAGGCCGGCGAAGGATTCGAAAATGATTCTGGCGAGGTTGTTCCAGTTGCCGATGATGTAGGCGAAGGCGCCGACGAAGAGGGTCTTCTTGACGAGCCGCGCGATGATGTCGTCGTCAGCGCCCCAGCTCCAGAACAACGCGGCGAGCGTCACATCGATCACTATGAGCGTGGTCGCAATGAAGGCGACCTCGCCACCAAGCAATCCGAAGCCGCTGTCGATATAGGAGGTGAAGACCCCCAGGAAATTGTCGATGACGCCTGAGCCGCCCATGATTCAGCGCCCTTCCTGAGGCTGGGGCGCCGGGGGCGTCGCACGCCCGAGGAAGCGGTCGCGGGTTTCCGCCCAGACGCGCATGCAGGCCGGATCGCTGGCAGCCTCTTGGCCAAGCTGCTGGCACCGGCGCTGCGCATCCCGAAGCGGATCTCGCATCGCCTGAACCGGCCTGACCGGCTGCTGCGACGGAAGTGGTTCCTTTCGGGTCATCTCGATCGCTGTCGCCGTGATGGCGATGGCGACGAAGACGACTGCGCCCAGCCGGGCCAGCATCTTGCCGTCCATGGCTACGCCCTCAGTTGCCGTTGCCGTACATCCGGGCATTGCCCGGCTGATAGCCGGCACCGGGCGTCAGGAAGCGACGGCGCTGTTCGCGTCCCTGCTCGGCAGCGGCCGCACGCTCGGCCTCGGTCAACGCACCCGACCGGCCGTTGGCCGAGATCAGCGCGATCAGATCCGAGAGCTGTTGCGACTGGAGTGCGAGGAGCTGGTTGCCGGCCTGCGTCGCCTGCAGCGCTCCCGTCGCGCCCTGACTCTGGCCGACAAGGGAGGACATCTCGGCGCGGTTGGTGTCGATATTGGTGACGACGCCGGCCTGCACGCGCATGGCGTCCTGGAGACCGCCGACCGTATTCTGCCAGCGCGTGCGGGCGCCGGAGATCAGTTCGGCATCCGTAGCCGAGAGCGAAGCCCGGCCATATTGCTGCTGAAACATCCGGTCGACATTCTGGACGTCGAAGGCGATGTTCTGCGCCTGCTGCAAGAGCTGCTGCGTGCGTTGGACGTTCTGCTGAAGCTGCTGCAGCGACGAGTATGGAAGGCTGGCGAGGTTGCGCGCTTGGTTGATGAGGCCCTGCGCCTCGTTCTGAAGCGAGCGTATCTGATTGTTGATCTGTTCGAGCGAGCGCGCCGCCGTCAGGACGTTCTGAGCGTAATTGGTGGGATCATAGACCACCCACTGCGCCGCGGCCGGCGGCGACAGCATAGGCGCCATAGCGATCGGCATTGCCAACAGGGTTGCGGCGAGCCGAAGCGCGCGGCGGGGGGAACGATGGGTCGTCATGGTCAAGCCTCCTTCTCGGGCTGCGTGGGGATGAGGTTGGTGAGGTCGGGAATGAGATCGGCCGCCCAATCGACACCGCGCAGACGCAGCCAGGCCGCGAGGAAGCCCTCGCGACCATGCTCGGCCACGGTGCGTGCGATCAGCGATTGATCCGTCTTGGAGGAGGCGGCAGCGAACGCGAGGCCGACTTCAGAAAGCCCCAATTCGAAAAGTCGGTTGCCGCGGCGCGACTGACAGTAATAGTCCCGCTTGGGCGTCGCCCTGGCCAATATCTCGATCTGTCTGTCATTCAGACCGAAGCGGCGGTAGATCGCCGTGATCTGCGGCTCGATCGCGCGCTCGTTCGGCAGGAGCAGCCGCGTCGGACAGCTCTCGATAATGGCCGGTGCGATCCCACTGTTGTCGATGTCGCTAAGCGACTGGGTGGCGAAGATGACACTGGCGTTCTTCTTGCGCAGGGTTTTCAGCCATTCACGGAGCTGGCCCGCGAAGGCGTCGTCATCAAGGGCCAGCCAGCCTTCGTCGATGATGAGAAGCGTCGGCGAACCATCGAGACGATCGCCGATGCGGTGAAAGAGGTAGGACAGGACGGCCGGAGCTGCGCCTGTCCCGACGAGGCCTTCGATCTCGAACGCCTGGACGGATGCCGCTCCGAGATGCTCGACCTCGGCATCGAGCAACCGGCCGTAGGGACCACCGACGCAATAGGGGCGAAGCGCCTGCTTCAGATCGTTCGATTGCAACAGGACCGTCAGGCCTGTGATCGTGCGCTCTTCGGCGGGCGCGGAGGCCAGCGAGGTGAGCGCGGTCCACAGGTGTTCCTTCACCTCTGGCGTGATCGGCACGCCTTCGCGCGTAAGGATCGATGTCAGCCAATCGGCCGCCCAGGCGCGCTCCGGGATGTCATCGACGCGCGCCAGAGGTTGCAACGAAACGGAGGACTCGACGCCGTCAGTGAGGTCGCCGCCGAGGTCGTGCCAGTCTCCGCCCATGGCGAGCGCGGCCGCCCGGATCGAGCCGCCGAAATCGAAGGCGAAGACCTGGGAGCCCTCGTAGCGACGGAATTGCAACGCCATGATGGCGAGCAGAACCGACTTGCCGGCGCCGGTTGGTCCGACCACCAGCGTGTGGCCGACGTCGCCGACATGAAGCGAAAACCGGAACGGGGTGCTTCCCTCGGTCTTGCCGTAAAGCAAGGGGGGCGACCCGAAGTGCTCGTCCCGTTCCGGCCCCGCCCACACCGCTGAAAGCGGGATGATGTGGGCGAGATTGAGCGTCGAGATGGGGGGCTGGCGGACATTGGCGTAGACATGTCCCGGCAGGGAGCCCAGCCATGCATCGACGGCGTTGATGGTCTCGGCCATGCAGGTGAAATCCCGGCCCTGGATGACCTTTTCGACGAGACGCAGCTTCTCGTCGGCAATTCGGGGGTCATCGTCCCAGACGGCGACCGTGGCGGTGACATAGGCTTGGCCAGCATAGTCTGCGCCCAGTTCCTGAAGAGCGAGATCCGCATCCGCGGCCTTGTTCGCGGCGTCGGTGTCCACGAGGGCGGAAGCCTCATTGGTCATGACCTCTTTCAGGATCGCCGCGATGGACTTGCGCTTGGCGAACCATTGCCGACGAATCTTGGTCAGCAGCTTGGTCGCGTCGGTCTTGTCGAGCAGGATCGCGCGCGTCGACCAGCGGTAGGGAAAAGCCAGACGGTTGAGATCGTCGAGAATTCCGGGCGTGGTGGCAGTCGGGAATCCGACGACCGTCAGGATGCGCAGATGCGCGGTCCCCAGGCGAGGCTCGAGGCCGCCTGTCAAAGCTTGATCCGCGAGCAGCGAGTCGAGATAGATTGGGGTCTCGGGCACCCGCACCCGATGGCGCTTCGTCGAGACCGCCGAATGCAGGTAGGTCAAGGTCTCGGCGCTGTCGAGCCAGGCGCATTCGGGCATGAAGCCGTCGAGAAGCGCGATAACGCGATCGGTCCGATCGACAAAGCTGTTGAGGACCTCATGGGGGTCGAGACCGCCGCGGTCGCGTCCCTCGTAGAGCCACGCTTCCGTGCGAGCCGCATCCTCGGCCGGCGGCAGATAGGCGATGGTGAGGAAATAGCCTGAGATGTAGTGCGCGCCGGCTTCCTCGAAGTCGGCCTTGCGCTCGGCGTCGAGCAGACCAGACGCGGCATCGGGGAACAGGCTTTGAGGATAGGTCGAGGCTTCGTGACGCTGTGCTTCAACGAAGATCGCCCAGCCCGACCCAAGCCGACGGAAAGCGTTATTGAGACGGCCAGCCACCGCGACCAGCTCGGCAGCAACGGCGGAGTCCAAATCCGGCCCACGAAATCGAGCTGTGCGCTGGAAAGAGCCGTCCTTGTTGAGGACAACGCCCTCGGCGACGAGCCCGACCCAGGGCAGGAAGTCGGCCAGACGTGCGGCGGTCCGGCGATATTCAGCGAGGTTCATCATTCGGCGCGCTCCTCAGACCGCCAGATGGCCAGGGATGCGCAGGTGCCGTCGGCCGACCTCCACGAAGAGCGGATCGCGTTTGGCCGCCCACACGGCGGCGAAATGCCCGATCGCCCAGATCGCGAGCCCGACCAGCCAGAGGCGAAGGCCGAGACCCACGGCACCGGCGAGGGTGCCGTTCATGATGGCGATGGAACGAGGGGCGCCGCCGAGCAGGATATGCTCGGTCAACGCCCGGTGCACCGGAACGGTGAAGCCCGGGACCTCGGCGAGTTGTTCGAGGCCAGCCGCCATCAGACGAGCGCTCCGCCGCCGAATGAGAAGAAAGAGAGGAAGAACGAACTGGCGGCGAAGGCGATCGACAAGCCGAAGACGATCTGGATGAGGCGACGGAAGCCGCCGGACGTGTCACCGAACGCCAGGGTGAGCCCGGTGACGATGATGATGATCACGGCGATGATCTTGGCGACGGGGCCCTCGATCGATTGCAGGATGGATTGCAAAGGCGCCTCCCACGGCATGGAAGAACCGGAGGCGTGGGCGGCGGTAGAAAAGAGGATGCTGACGGATATGGTGGCTGCCGAGGTCGCAAGGACGTGGCAGCCGCGCGCGAGCGTGCGAATCATGAAGGTTCTCCTGTGCTGGGAGTCGCGGGGGTGATGCGGTAGTCGCCGTCGGGGCCGAGCCCTTCGACGCGGGCGAGATCCGCCAGTCGGCGCGCGGACCCACGGCCGGAGAGGACGGCCACGAGGTCGATCGTTTCGGCGATCAGTGCGCGCGGCACCGTGATCACCGCTTCCTGGATGAGCTGTTCGAGGCGACGCAGCGCGCCGATGCCCGAGCCGGCGTGGATGGTCCCGATTCCTCCGGGGTGGCCGGTGCCCCAAGCTTTGAGGAGGTCGAGCGCCTCGGAGCCTCGGACCTCGCCGATCGGTATGCGGTCGGGCCGAAGGCGGAGGGACGACCGGACCAGTTCCGAGAGCGTCGCCACGCCGTCTTTCGTGCGCATGGCGACGAGGTTGGGCGCGGCGCATTGCAGCTCGCGTGTGTCCTCGATGATGACCACCCGGTCGGCGGTCTTGGCGACCTCGGCCAAGAGGGCGTTGGTCAGTGTCGTCTTGCCTGTCGAGGTTCCTCCGGCGACGAGGATGTTGGCGCGGGAGGCGACAGCCTGGCGAAGGATGACCGCCTGATCGGTAGTCATGATGTTGGCGGCCACATAATCGTCGAGGCTGAAGACGGCGACGGCCGGCTTACGGATGGCGAAGGCGGGAGCGGCGACGACAGGTGGCAGGAGGCCTTCGAAGCGCTCGCCGCTGTCCGGCAGTTCGGCGGAGACGCGCGGGCTGCGTGGATGCACCTCGGCGCCGACATGGTGGGCCACGAGCCGGACGATACGTTCGCCGTCAGCGGGGGAGAGACGCTCCCCCGTGTCGGAGAGACCCTCCGACAGACGATCCACCCAAAGGCGACCATCGGGGTTCAGCATCACCTCGACGACGGCGGGGTCTTCGAGGAACCGCGTGATCGAGGGACCAAGCGCGGTGCGCAGCATGCGCGCGCCGCGAACAAATGCCTCAGGTTTGAGGTCTGTGGTGGTCATCTCAGCCCCGCTTCTTGACGGGGCGAAAAGTCGATCCCCGGATCGGGGTCGATTAAAGGAGCCTGAAATCAGGCCGATTCAACAAGTATCGGTCGTAGTAGTAGTGTGGCGTGCAAATACAGGAGAACGGCGGTTCGAGCCGATGGAACTCTACACCTGATCCTCTGCTTTGCCGCTCCCAGCTTTTGACGAATCGCCGTCGACATCTTCTGAAATCTCTTGGCGGAGCTTGGGACCCTGAGCCAGTCGCCGGCCTAGCGCCGCCACAAAGCGCTCGTAGCGCTCTCCCGCCTTGGCGCGCGCCGCCTGGGCCGCCGGTTCCGGAAGCGCCGGCGTGCTGTTGATCCAGAAGCGTATGAAGACGGCGAGCGTCTCCACCGAGATGCCGACGTCGCGTTCTATGCGGGTCATGCGGCGGTCAAGCTGATCAAGACGTCTGGCGACAATCGCCTCACGACGCTCCGCGTCGTCCGGCGACAGGAATGACGCGAGTGCCGCTTCAGCGACAAGGGATAGGGATTGTTCTCGTCGCGCCGCATAGTCCGACAGCATCGCCATGATCTCGGGGTCGAGATAGACGGAGATCTGGGTCTTTTTCTTTCGTCCGGTCACGAGATCACAACTCCATGCCGTCATTGGGATCGAGCGAAACCTGGCGCGCAACGCCATGCATGACGCGTGTCATACGTCGATTGCGGGTGGCCTCTTCTTCGAACTCGTCGGGCGGATCGATTTCGAACTCATTGTCGATCGGTGTCTTCTTCTCGACGGGTGCGACGCGGTTGAGTTCCGGTTGATGTCGCCGTTCGGAGTTCGTGGGGTCTTCATCCTCCTCCCGGTCATCAGGCGGCAACGCGCTGGCTGAATCCTCTGGAGGACCAGCCGGGATCGGCAGGCTGCTCCAATCGTCGGGACGCCCCTCGGGCGCGCGGACAAGCTCGGGCGGAGCCAGGACACGCTCCTTGAAGCGCCCGTCCTCGTAGTAACGAGCCTTCTTTGCCCTGATCGGCGGCGTGCCGGCGGCCATGACGATCTCGTCGGTCGGGGGAAGCTGCATGATCTCCCCTGGCGTCAGGAGTTGGCGCGCGGTCTCGGAACGCGACACCATCAGATGTCCGAGCCAAGGCGACAGCCGATGACCGGCATAGTTCTTCATGGCCTTCATTTCGGTGGCAGTGCCGAGCGCATCGGATACGCGTTTGGCGGTCCGCTCATCGTTCGTGGCGAAGCTCACCCGGACATGGCAGTTGTCGAGAATCGAGTTGTTCGGCCCATACGCCTTCTCGATCTGGTTCAGGGACTGAGCGATGAGGAAGCTCTTGAGCCCGTATCCCGCCATGAAAGCCAGTGCGCTCTCGAAGAAGTCGAGGCGGCCGAGCGCGGGAAACTCGTCAAGCATCAGCAGGAGGCGATGGCGGCCGGCTTTGGCTTGCAGATCTTCCGTCAGCCGCCGCCCGACCTGATTGAGGATCAGGCGGATCAACGGCTTGGTGCGGTTGATGTCCGAAGGCGGCACGACAAGGTAAAGGGTGGTTGGGCGCTTGCCGCCCACCATGTCGGTTATGCGCCAGTCGCAGCGCCGCGTGACCTGGGCGACGACGGGATCGCGATAGAGGCCGAGGAAGGACATGGCGGTCGAGAGGACCCCCGATCGTTCGTTGTCGGATTTGTTGAGCAGCTCGCGGGCGGCGCTGGCGATCACGGGGTGTGGCCCCGTTTCGCCGAGATGCGCGGTTTTCATCATGGCGGCGAGCGTCGACTCGATCGGTCGCCTGGGATCGGAGAGGAAGGCGGCGACGCCAGCCAGCGTCTTGTCGGTCTCGGCATAGAGGACGTGCAGGATGGCGCCGACCAGCAAGGCGTGACTGGTCTTTTCCCAGTGGTTGCGCTTTTCCAGCGAGCCTTCGGGATCGACCAGGATATCGGCGATGTTCTGGACATCGCGAACCTCCCATTCGCCGCGGCGGACCTCGAGCAGCGGATTGTAGGCTGACGAATTCGGATTGGTGGGATCGAACAGGAGCACGCGACCATGCCGCGCCCGGAAGCCGGCGGTGAGCTGCCAGTTCTCGCCCTTGATGTCGTGAACGATGGCCGAGCCCGGCCATGTCAGAAGTGAAGGGACGACGAGACCGACACCCTTGCCTGATCGGGTTGGCGCGAAGCACAGAACATGCTCGGGGCCGTCATGGCGCAGATACTCGCGCTCGTAGCGCCCCAGCACGACGCCATCCGGCCCGAGGAGGCCCGCGGCCTTGACCTCTCCCTTCTCGGCCCAGCGCGCCGAGCCATAGGTGGCGGCGTTCTTCGCCTCGCGTGCGCGCCAGACCGACATGCCGATCGCGACGGCGATCGCGATGAAGCCGCCGGACGCGGCGATCATCCCGCCCTTGGCGAAGATCTCCGGCGCGTAGGCGTCGTAGAAGTACCACCACCAAAAGATGGCTGGCGGATAGTAGATCGGGACGCCGGAGAGTTCGAACCACGGCGTGCCGAGTTGGGCCTGAAAGCCGAGGCTCCAGGCGACATACTGGGTGGCGCCCCAGGTGGTGATGAGGATGATGAGGAAGACGACGGTGATCTGCCCCCAGAGGATTTTTGTCGCGGACATGCAGAAGTCCTTTCGAGAATGGGGCTAGAGGCCGAGGCCTCGCTTGCGGCCGAAGCTCCAGTCGACGCCGCCGTCGCCGCGAGTGACGCCGGAGACCTGGCGGCCGAGATGTTTGTCGAGCGAGGGGGACCAGGGTACGAGCTGGAAGCCGAGGCCGTCGTCGATCATGGCGAACCGGCCCGAAGCCAGAGTCAGGCGCTGGCGATAGGCTCCGGCGACGTATTCGCCGGTCTGAGCGGCCTTGAACGGAAGACTGGTTTCGCCGGTGAGTTTGCTGGCGACCGCCTCAAGCTCCCGACGTCGCAGCGTCTCGATCAGCCTGCGGGAGAAGATCACACGCTGTCCCTGCCGCTCCGCCAGACCTTCGTTCGTCAGATGATCGGCACGGTCTGTCATCGCCTGCCGTACCTCGGCTCCAAATCCGCCATCCGATAGCGCGGCGGGCTCACGGGCGATGGCCTGCCGGTCGAGCCAGGTCGCGCCCCCGGCCGTAACCTGGGCCTGGATGTCGAGATCGGATCGAACGGCAAGCGCGACGCGGCGCTGGCCACGCGCGTCATCGAAGGCGCGCAGCTCGACGATCGAGCCGGGCGCGCTGTCTCCGGCGGCGTCGAGATCGGAAAGCCGGATGTGGTGGGTACTTCCGTCGACGCCATCGACGACGGCATAGGCTGTGCCCTTCAATTCATCGTCGAGGCCGCGCGCGATCAGGCGGCCGACAATGGGCGTGTCGAGGCTCTCGGCCGCCAGCACATAGGCGCCAGCCCCGCGCTCGATGCCGCGTTCGGTGAGCGCGCGGTGCATGCGCTTGATGATATCGCCACGCTCGCCGAGTTCGCGCAGGGTCGCCTCGGCCCTGTCATCTATCGTCCACTGCCCGGGCCCGACCTGTTGCGCGAGGCCGAGCGTCTCCAGCTTGCGAAGCCTGCCGACCTTCTGGACGCTGTAGGTGCCCGGCTGGCGATCGCGGTCCGGGGCGAGATCGATGACGCCCGTGTCACGCGCGTCGCGGGCAAGCTGCCGATCGAGCTGCGTCCAGCGTTCGGCCCCGACCTGATTGTCGAGCGCCCGCCGGATGTCGAGATCGGTGCGCGGCCCCAACTCCTGGGTAATGAGGTCGCGGGCGCGATCGCGCATCCCCTCCTTGATGTAGTCGCGTGAGATGACCAGGTCCTGGCCGTCGTCACGGACGCCCCGCACGATCAGGTGCACATGGGGATGCTCGGTGTTCCAGTGATCCACCGCGGCCCACTCGAGCCGCGTACCCAGATCCTTCTCCATCTGCCCGACCAGGTCGCGCGTGAAGGATCGCAGGTCCGACATATCCACTGCGTCGTCGGGCGACACGATGAACCGGAAGTGATGACGGTCGTCCTCGCAACGCTCGGCGAAGGCCCGGCCATCGACGTCTTCACTCCCAGGACCGAAGAGGCGAGCCTTCTCCCCGTCCCGGGTCACGCCGTCGCGGCGAAGATAATCGAGATGGGTGCCGAGGGGCGCCATGCGTCCGGAATGGCGGACGACGCGAGCCTTGATGACGGCGCCGCGCGTGCGGGCGGTGATGAAGCGATTGGCCTGGATGCTAGCGCGCTGGCCACGCCCGAAGCGGGATCGGCTCGCCGAGACCACACGGCCCGAGCGCGAGACCCCGCCGCCCGCCTTCTTGGCAGCGGCGAGCGCCTGGGCGATGAAGGGGCGCGCCGACTGCGCGCGTGTCGAGCGAATGCGCCCCGGACGAATGCGGAATTCGCGTTCATCGGCCATGATGCGGCCCCGCAATGTGCGAAAGCGCGAGGCGACCCAAAGGGTTGAGACAGGAGCGCACATTGCGCAGCACGGCGGCAACGTGCGCACAGACTCGAAAAAACCGGCAAAAACAACCGCCCGACCGACGCACAAGGTGCGCCCTTTTATCCTGCCATCGTGCGGTTGTTGTGCCTGCCTCCTGCCCTCGCGCCCTCCATGACACGCTGCAGCCCGACCCGGTGCGAATGCAAAGCCGCGCCATCATTGCGGGTCTCCGGTATCATCGCGGGCAAGAACGATGGACGCTGCCTGCGATCCTCCGTCGCCATCGGTCGCAGCCGGAAGGGACGAGCGGCTGTCGAGTGAGTGACCGCTGAATGGTGTCCCGATTGCAGAACGAGCGTCGGCGGATCGCGTGACGAACAGCGGGGCCTCGCGCCAATCGGGCGGCGGAGGTGCGGCAGCGGGCGCGCCTCTCGACGGCGCTGCGGAGCCGAGCTGAGGGGCGAGAAGAGCGACATAGGCGCGGGTCTCGGCGGGTAGCGCACGCCCCGTCGCGAGGTGCTCATCGTAGCGGCCGGGTCCTGCATTGTAGGCCGCGAGCATGGCAGGGATCGTGCCGTAGCGATCATACATCTCGCGCAGATAGGCCGTTCCCGCCAGGATGTTGTCGCGCGGGTCGTAAGGATTGCGACCGAGCCGATAGCGCACGCGAAGCCCCGTCCATGTGTCGGGCATCACCTGCATCAGTCCCATAGCTCCGGCCGAAGAGATCGCACGCACGTCGCCTGAACTTTCGGCGCGCTTGACGGCGATGATCCACGCTTCAGGAATGCCGAAGCGCTGCGAGGCTTCGGCGACATAACCGGCGTGCGGATCGACGGATGCCGTGCGCGCCGGTGGCGAGGTCTGCGCGCGAACGGGCAACGCCGCGTTCGCTGTCAGGACCAGGCCGGAAAGGAGAAGGAGGACGGCGCGCTGCATGGCGTCAGTCCTTTGCGTCGCGCTTGGACGGACGGCTCCAATGCAGGGACCAAGCCGAACCGGCATCGTCGTCACGGAAGAGATTGGCGCGGATCGGATGCCGGAAAGCGGGATCGTCTATGACAAGCGCGACGTACTCGCCGGCGCGTTCGCCGGTGCGCATCCAGCCCGCGCCGACTTCTGGACCTTCGTCACCGCCCTGGTGGACGCGGTAGTCCGGAGCGTTCTCCGTTTCGGACGGTTCGGCTGGGATAATGGCGAGATCGCAGGCCAGCGTCAGCGTGTGAATCTGCCCGGTGAAGCCGCTTGCTTCGCGAGTGAACATACCGATTTGCATGGGAAGTCTCCTGGGTTGCGGGTGAGAAAATGGAAGCAATCAGCGCATCGGTGCGCGCCAGACGAAGCGGCCGTCGCCGTCTTCATCGGTCCAGACGGGCGTCGCGCGGCCGATCACTGCGGTGTCGGCAAGCGGACCGAAGTAGCGGCCGTCGAGGCTGTCGGCGGCATCGGGATTCATGAGGAAGAGTTCGCCGTCTGCGAGCCGTCGGCAGCCCTGCCAGATTGGCAGCGCGCGGCCGAGGCGGTCGCGATCGCGCGCGTCGCCGAGCGGCACGTCATCGATGGTGATGGCCGTGCCGGTGCGACAAACGCGCTGCCCTGGCAGCGCCATGACGCGTTTCAGAAGCGGCACGTCGGGACCGATGTAGCCGCGCTGGACCATGAACCCGGCCAGCGGTTCGGGGGGCATGACGGCGACCAGATTAGTGACTTCGAGCCGACCGGAAGGCGCGATGCTGTAAAGTCCGACCGGAACGCTGGGTGTGACGTTCCAGACCAGCTTGATGGATGTTGGAGCGGCGATGGCGAGCGCTACGCCGAGCGCGGCGATGGCCGTGGCTTTGACATAGCCGGAGCGGGTCATCCTTCGATCCCCCGCCGCTTGAGCCACGCCAGATGGCGCTCGGCCGTGTATGGACGTGGCGCGTGACCGGCCTGTCCCCGATGGGCGACGTGACGCCAATGGTCCGGCGCGACGTCGCAGGCATCGACGCCGAGCGCTTCGATGGCGTCGATGTGCCGAAGCACGTCCTCGACCTTCGGCCAGCCCTCAACCTTCAGCAGGATTTCGCCGCCGGGGCGCACGAAAGGAACCGTCTGATAGGCCTCGCCCGCCACGATCGCGCGCAGAATGTCGATGCGCGAAATGATGGTGCCGTAGTCGTTGGCGGCCCAGCGGACGAAGGCGAAGACGGCGTTCGGCTGGAAGCCGACGACACGCCGACGGCGGTCGAGAATCTGTTCGTGGGCTTGGCGACCGAACCTGATCCAGTATTCGATCTTCTTCTCCACCCACGTCAGTTCGACATAGGTCATGTCGTCGTGGGGCTGTGCAGGCGGCATCGGACCGCCGCGCACGCGCGGGGCCGCGGTGCCGGTCATGAGGGGGCTCCATCGGTGGGAGGAAACTCGCGCTCGAGCAGCGTGCGCAGCATGTCGGCGACGGTGACGCCGCGCTGAAACGCGACGATCTTGATACGGCCGCGCAGATCCGCCGTGATGTCGATGGTGAGCCGCGCGGTGAAGCTGGACGCGGCGGGATCGCGGGGCGGCGTGTCGGCCGCCTTGATCCATTGCTCGGCGTCGGCGGGGCGCGTGGCGAAGCCACGTCGCGATGGGCGCTCGCTCATGTGCCTGCTCTCCCTGCGCGGAGGCGGCTGATTTCGTTCACAAGCGCCGCCACCTCGCGGGCCGCCGTCGTCGCGTCGTCCAGCTCGCAGACGAGGCGGCCGGTCTGCGCCGCCGATGCGAAGGCGATGCGCTGTCCGATGGTCGTGGCGAGCACCGGCGGATCATGATCGGCCAGCGTCTCGGCGGTCTCACGCGCCAGGACGGTGCGCGCGCCGCAACGGTTGAGAACGAAGCGCGCCAGAAGATCAGGCCGGTAGATGCGCGCTTCCGCAAGGAGCGCCAGCATTTCGGCCGACGCCCATCCGTCGAGCGGCGAAGGCTGCACCGGGATCAGGACGAGATCGGCCGCGAGCAGCGCCGAGCGCATCAGCGCGGCGACTCGGGGCGGGCCGTCGATCACGACATGATCGACATCGCGCGCCAGTTCTGGAGCCTCGCGGTGCAGCGTGTCGCGCGCCAAGCCGACGACGCCGAAGAGGCGCGGAAGGCCCTCGCGGCTGCGCTGCTGCGACCAGTCGAGCGCGGACCCTTGCGGGTCGGCGTCGATGACCGTGACGCGCTTTCCGCGACTCGCCAGTTCGCCCGCGAGGTTGAGGGCGAGCGTTGTTTTTCCCACGCCGCCCTTCTGATTGAGGAAGGCGACGATCATCGCACCCCTCCCGAGCGGCCTCGGGGCGAACGCTCACCGGTCTGGGATTGATCGCCGAAGAGCTTTGTTTGGGCGCCGTTCGGGGCTGTCACTTTGCGGCTCGAAGAGGCCGCGCTGAGGTTGCGCGCCGTCGCCCGGATGAGGTTTTCCACATCGCGCGCGCGCTCTTCAGAGTTTGATTCTTGGTTAGACTCTAAGTTAAGGGGGCGATTTCGGCTTTGATTTCGGTGCGTTAGACCCTGTTTGGGTTCCTGATAGCACGAGCCCAGGGTTCCCGATGGCACGATAGTGCGGGTTCCCGATAGCACGACCCCGTCCACAGGTTTTCCACAGGGAGGATGAGGCTCGAAGGCGAGTAGGACGCGACCGCCGATCTCCACCTCCAGAAAGAGGGCGTAGCCGGGGAGCGGCTGGCGACGGACGATATCGCGCAGCTCAAAGGCGAAGCGCTTGAACGGCGAGAGGCTGCCCGACTTCTGGTGAAGATGACGCAGATCGAAACGCCACCCGGCCCGCTGGCGGCCGCCGTGCTTGCGCACCAGGCGATAGAGCCAACGGTCGAGGCCGCCGGTCAGATCGAAATAGGCGCGGTCGATGGTCAGGACGAGCGCGTCATCGAGCACGGCCTTGTAGAACCAGTCGGGGACGATCAGTTCGATCCCGTCGGGGCGACCGTTACCGTCGGTGCGCTCCTGCCACTCATTGATCCAGGAGAAGCGATGGCGGCGTCCTTCGGCCGGTTGTCGGATCGAGGTGGAAACGGTGGTCGACTGCAGGCGGTCGAGCGCGGCCTTCAGCCGTTGGTAGTCGCGCAAGCTAGTGCCGCGGCCGACATAGGTGAGAATCTCGTAGGGAGTGGCGGCCATCAGGCGCGATGTGCGCAGCCCGGCGTCACGCGCCTCGACGATCTGGCTCGCCGCCCAGATCAGGATGTCCGCGTCCCAAATGGTCGCCATGCCATGATCGGGCACCGCTTCCACGCGGATCGCGACGTCGCCGGCGGCGAAGTCGATGGGCGCGATGCGATGGGATTTGGAAAGAGAGAAGAAGGGATAGGCCATGAGATCCTGCGCGTCTCTTGGCGCGAAGTCGCCAGGGAGCGCCCGAAACAGGTCGAGCTGTCCGCGCTCCGATGGGTGACGACGCCGCACCGCCATGAACGGACCGGGCGAGATCAGCGTGCGAGGCGACCGACGGGCTGGCCCGTCGATGGCGTCTGGCGTTTGGCAGGAAGGACCGAACCGCGCGGGTCGGAGGTCGAGGTGACGGCGCCACGGTCGGCCCAGGTTTCGAGATCGTCGACGGAATAGACGACGCGGCCGCCGAGCTTTCGATAGGCCGGCCCCGTGCCGTAGGTGCGGTGCTTCTCCAGCGTGCGGGCTGAAAGGCTGAGGAATTCTGCGGCTTCCTTGGTCCGCAGGAAGCGCGGCGGTAGAACGGCGGTATCGGGTCGCATGGATCGGGCCTCCGTGGTGTTGCGGGAAGCCGCTGGGGTTCAGCGGCGAACAACGACCACGGTGGCGAAGGAAAGCCGGCGTGTTGCAGGGCGAAATTAGGGGGTATTGATTTCGCCCAACGGCGGATCGACGACGGCTATTATCGCCGTCGATGACGCAGCAGCTTTTTGTATCCGCCGGCGATCATGGCGCGGGCATCGCGAAGCAAGGCCTTCACGCCATGACGAGCGGAAGAAGCCTGCCATTCGTCCCGGTCGAGATGACCAATGTTGAAGAGGACTTGCGCGATCTCCTGCTGGGTCGCTCCATCGCGATCCCCGTCGATCGCCTGCAGCATCTTGCGCAACCGCGCACGCTGCTGCCGCGTCAGGCGCGTGTCGGGCGGGATGGCGCGGCCATGCAAAGCCGAAAGGAGTCGATGAACGGCCTCGATCCTGTCGAAGCCGTTCAGGCCAAGCGGAATGACCGCGACCTCCGCCGACCCCTTCTCGGCATAGTCGACGATCTGGAGGCGTTGACCGTTTCCGAGCACGTAGCGGAATGTCGCCCCGCCCTCGTCGTGCGAGGGCTGATAGCTGCCGGCCCCGAGAGGGGTGTCCGTTAGAATGCGTCGGAGGTCTACCGGCGCTTCCGTGAGGAAGACGACGCTCGTGTCATCCTGGGGAAGCCACAGGACCGCAGCCTCAGGCGGTGGCGTCCGTGGATCTACGGGGAAATCGCAAACCCCAGCGTTGCCGAATCTTGTCGCTCAGTCCTTCTGGTGCATCGGACGCCGCTAGCGTCTCGAAATCAGCGTCGTACGCTTCATTGCGGCGGAGCCACTCCCAGGCCAGATCGGACGCGGTCAATGCATCCAGATGGTCGTATTCCGCCGAGGAGCGCCATGTCGATGCATCGGGTGTCATCACAATCCCCTCCAAGTTACGCATTTTAGGGGCTTTACGATTCACTTGTGGGTTGCGTCAGGGAAGCCGGAGAGATGTCTCCAGGCGATGCCGGAGCGGCATCACGCGAACGGCCGATGCTGGCTTTCGCGGACGAGTTCACGATACCCGTGCTCTGTCATCCAATGCGCGCGCGCGAGGTGCGCCTCGTGGATATCGCGGCATCGTTTGGGCTCGCGGCCGGGGTCCAGGCCGAAAAGAACATGGACCGCTTCGCGCCAATCGGCTCCGTCACGTTCGGCGTCCAGGAGCCGCAGATAGAGTTTCATATGCTCGCGGTCGTAAGACGTGAGCGTGTTGCTGAACGGCGGTTCGTCCAGAAGCGTCGGTGTCGGTTGTCCCATCAAGCTACCATAGTCGCGCGTATCAACCTCGTTAACCGTCTTCTGAGGTTGGACGCCCTCTATGCACGACAAGGATGGCGGCTATGAGATCGGCGCCACTAGCGCGGACGATCGCTCCTCTCGTGCAGGAGCAGCACGCCCTCGCCCTTGTCGGTGGAGAGGAAGACGATCCCGCCGGCTTCGAGAGACCTTCGCACCTGATCCCGCGTGGATTCGTACACCTCAAGACGGTTTCCCGACTCAAGGCGCTTGAGGGCGGTCAGCGATACTCGGGCCTTGTCAGCGAGCGTCTCCTGTGTCCAACCCAGCAACGCGCGTGCGGCCCGTGATTGTCGGGCGGTGATCATGCATGATCACCTCCCACCGTGGCCTGTACGCACTCCAGTACTACGACTAAAATAGTCGTTCTGGAGCGAAACGTCACCAGAAATAAGCATTGGGAGGGGCCGCTACACGAGGCGCACTGCCGTTTGATGACGGGGATGATTCGGTAGCAATGAGGTGGCGGCCCCGGCCTTTCGGCCGGGGCCCTCTGTCCGCCTCAGTCGCTGCGGCGACCGTTCGGGCGGGACCAGATCAGGGAGAAGATGTCGCTATCTTCGTCGTCGAAGAGGTTGGCGTAGATCGGGGCGTTGAAGCTCGGATCGTCGAGCTTGAGGCCCAGATAGTCGCGGCCCTCGTTGGAGCGCTTGGACCAGGCGGCGCCGATCTCGGCCCGGCCGACCAGGACCCGGTGGCTGGGGGCGTTCTCGCCGCTGGCGCGCAGGTCGGGGACGATGCGGACGTTCTTGGCTTGGACGCTGAGGGTGACGATGTCGCCGGTGTACTCGTTCGAGGCGGTCTTCTTGAAGGTGCCGATGGTGGCCATTGTGGGTCTCCGTATCCATTTCCGAGCCCGCACCATTGCGGCCTCGATGGCGATCGGCAGGCCGGAGGCGAGCGACGACACATCGCTTGCGACCGGAACGCAGCGGAGGATGGCGCAGGCGCGACTTTGTTGTTTCGCGAGGAATGACGGCGCAGCCGGCAGGGGAAGAAAGTCGGGACGCGCCGTTGTGGCATAGGCGCTCGAGGCGCAGCCGTCCTTCGGCCAGATCAGGCCATTGAAGAGGCCATATGGAGCGGTCGCTGAATGGACAGAACTCGGAGACCCTGGCCACCCGCAACCGCCAAAGATCCGCTGCACGTCACCGACTTCATCGCCCCATTCCGGGCCTTCGCCCGCGACCTCTGTCCCTGACGCCAACAGCAAAGATCGCGCTGCCTGCCGGAGATCGTCGGCTCGTCACTACAGGCGCTGCCTCTCCACCCGCTCAATACGCGACCGCCTCACAGGGACTCGCCTCGGCGCTACGTGCGCTCGCCTGCTCCGGGCTTTTCCCCACGACGAAAGTGATATCCCTCTCAGTCGGAGCCGTTTAGGTCTTTCCGCATCAGACGCGAGACAGTTGGCCCGCCGAAGGGTCGGAGGCCGCCATGCCGGTGATCCGCACGAAGGCGGTCACACCGACCGCGACAGCTCCGATGATCGAGAACACGATCTGCCAGGTCTCGGACGGCATGGTGTGTTTGACGACGCCATGGGTGGCGTGGAAACCCGCGATCACCGCAGGCGCGACAAAGGCGATGGCGATCAGGAGGCGCGCCCAGATCGGGCGCACGGTGGCGAGTAGGAACTGGCCGATGCCGAAGGTCAGACCGGCCCCCGCGAAGCCGATGATGATCGCGCCGAGCCAGCCGGCGCCTGTGCCATACGCCCACATGCCGAGACTCACGCCCGCGAAGAACGGGAGCGCATAGACGGCAAGCGTGAAGAGCAGCCAGCAGAGGAAACCGATGGCGGCGAAGCTGAGAAGGATGCCAAGGAAGATCATGGTGGTATCTCCGTAAGAATGGTCTGACGGTTGCGCCTCCACCACCACCACGGCGCTGCTCAATTCTAGCAGGGAATGGCGCCGTCGGGGAGCGGACACCGATCGGTGTCCGCTTCGACCGAAGGGCCCGTCGCCCCGTCATGGGGCGAACGGATCGATCTCGCTGACGATCTCGATTTCATCGCCGTCGAATTCATTGGCGGTCGTGACCGAGAGGGTGCCGTCGCCGGCGCGGAAGATGACGATGACGGCCATCAGGGTGGTGGCGAGGCTGAAGGCGTAGGCGTGCGCGTCGGGGAAGGACATTGCTCCGGCTCCTGTTTGAGCGGAGGACCATCCCCCGCTGGCAGGCGCCCGAAGTGTCCGGCCGGGGGCCGCGATCACCGCGTAGGCGTAAGCGGGAGCGGCGGCACGCTTGCGTAGTCCGACCCTTTACGGGTTGATGGCGTCAGGCCCGCGGCCGGACCAAGGATCAGCGCAATGGATCGCGGGGTGTGGTCGTTTTCGCTTCAGGAGCCGTGGGCGTCCTGGCGCGCATGATTGTAGACCGCTTGAGCGAGTTCACGCACAATGTCGCAGGCATCATCCGCAAATCCCGCCGGCCATGCTCGCGGATCGCGCTGAAATCCGCCGCGCTGAAAATAGGGATGAATCTGGTCGACAACGAGCGCGAGTCGGGACGGGAGGTTCAGACCGGCGCGTTCGGCGTATCGAGCCGCCTTATCCAGATCGTGACCGATCTGCACTCGATTCCAGGCGTCGGTGCTCGCGGTGCGGAGCAGATGAGACTTGAGCAGCAGCTCCGTCGCGACAGCGATCGAGTGAAGAGCGAGCTTATCGGCGGATTGCGTGGTCGCCCATGATGCGCAGTCGAGCTGAGTCATCGCGTTCCGTCGGAACATCTCGGAGATATGAAGGTCCGGCGCGAAGTCATCTGGGAATGGTAGAAGGTCCGGCATCGCGCCAAGATGCCAAAGTAACAGAAATATCCAACCCGATTGCTTCGCCCGATTTGCACTGATTTACACGCGGCATGCCGGAGTTCCGACTTTCAGACATGTCGACTTCGGTTGAAGGCGAACAGCCAAGGGCGGCGCTTACGCGCCGCCCGATCCGAACCGATAGACCGGAATGCCCAGCTTGCGGGCCTTATCGGCGAGATTGTCCTGAATGCCGGTGCCGGGGAAGACCACGACGCCAATCGGCATGACGGTCAGCATCTGATCGTTGCGCTTGAAGGGCGCGGCCTTGCCGTGCTTCGTCCAGTCGGGTTTGAAGGCGACCTGCGGCACCTTGCGGGTATCAGCCCAGCGGGCGGCGATCTTCTCGGCGCCTTTGGGCGTGCCGCCGTGCATCAGCACCATGTCGGGGTGCTTGCCGTGGATCTGGTCGAGCTTGGCCCAGATGGCCTGGTGGTCCGTGGTGTCGCCGCCGGAGAAGGCGATCTTCGGCCCGGTCGGAACCAGCACCTCGGTTTCCGCGCGACGCTTGGCGGCGAGGAAGTCGCGGCTGTCGATCATCGCGGCGGTGAGATGGCGATGGTTGACCCGTGATCCGGTCCGGGGCGACCACGGCGAGCCCGTGACGCGAAGGTAATGCTCGGCTGCGCTTTCGCGGAAAACTTCCAGGCTGTCGCGGCGTTCGACCAGGCTCTTGCCCATGTCGATCAGGTTCTCGAGCTGTAGTGACTTGACCTCGGAGCCGTCCTGTTCGCGCTGGAGGCGCTTCTGGCCCTGTTCGTTGTCGTCCAGCGTATTGTCGACGCGGCTGACGGCGCGGTGGAACATATTGACGGTCGACCAGAGCAGTTCGTTGAGGTCGTGATCGAGGCTGGTGTCGGCCAGGGTGGCGATGAGGGCGTCGAAGATGTCTGCGACGGCTCCCTCAATGACGCGGTCTTCCGGGACCGGGCGGGGATCGGGTTCGTCCTCGGAGGGGCGATAGCCGTAGAGCTGGAGTTCCTGCAGCATGTCGTCGGTGGGAGACGAGTCGTGGTGCGGTTCGAAGTCGTCGTGCTCGTTCATGGGATGCTCCGTCGGTTGGACCGCGACCGTCGCGGCCTTCATGGCGACGAAGCCGTCGGGCGGGTCGGACCTGCACCCGGAGCAAGGCGCAGGGCCGAAGCGTCAGCGGAGGATGGCGAAGGCCGGCGATTTTGTTTCGCGATGGAAAGGCGCGGTACGCGCCGCCGGAAAATCGTCGGCCGCAGCCATTGCCGATCCGGCCCGGCTGACGGCCGATCGCCCTCTCGAAGGCCGAGGCGCGGTCCCTCTGACGGGTCCAGCAGCCAGCGAGCAAGGCGGCGCCGGGCCGCCTCGCTTTCCGATACCGGCTATGCTGCGATCGCCATGAAGCGAGCGACGTCCTGGGGGGCGAGCTGCACGCGGATTCCTGACCGAAGCGCATCCAGTCCAAGCAGGCGCAGATCTTCATTGCAGTCCCCGAGCACCGGCGAAAGCACGATCGCTTCGATCCCGGCCGCATTGGCGCGTTCGATCAGATTGTCCCGCGCGCCGTCTCCTGCCGGATCGTTGTCGCGGACGATGTAGAGCCTGCGAAGCGTCGACGGGAACAGGATGGCGGCAAGGTGCGCCGCTGAGAGCGCGGGCGCGATCGCCATGTCGGGTACGATCTGACGCAGCGATAGCATGGTTTCGATGCCTTCGCCTGCCGCCATCACATCTCCCGGCATGCCGATGCGGACCGCATGACCGAGCAGATCGCCCATCGCCTTGCGCTGCGTGTCGATCGGCGCCTTGTCGGAGCCGTCTAGCGAGAGCCACGTGCGGTGGGCTCCCGTGATCGTGCCGCCCAGATCGGTGACGGCGGCGATCATCGCCGGCCAGGTTTCGGTCGGGCTATCGTCCTCGGGGCGGTAGTAGCACCTCGGATGGAATCGCAGGCTGCCGGTCCCGTGCAAAGCCGTAATCCCGCGTTTGCGGAGATACGTTTCCACGATGGTGCCCGCGATCGGCTGCGACATGGCGAAGAGGCGGCGCGCCGCCTCGGACGATCCCGATGGGGCTGGCGCTCTGCCCTGTCGTGATGGCGCCGGTGGCGGTTCGGGTTGCGGCATGCTGAGAAAGCTGCGTGCCTCTTCGGCGACATCGGTGAAGTCGATGAGGCCGAGCGATTCCCGGATCACGTCGAGCAGGTCGCCATGCTCGCCAGTCGCCGCATCGTTCCATTTGCCCGCTGGCCCCTTGGGGGTATCGCGGAGCCGCACAAACATCGAGCGGCCCCTGGCGTTGCGGACGTCGCCGACCTGCCAATAGCCGCCCTGACGGCGGCCGTTGGAAAGGTAATGGCGGCAGACCGCCTCGGCCTGTCGGCCGAGACGCTGCGCCAGATCGGAGGCGTTGATCCGTGTCATCATGCCGCCTCCCGCTCGGAGATGCGAGCCAGCGGATAGATGTCGAGCAGCTTTCCGAGGATGGCCGGCCCGGTTGCGTCGACGGGCACGAAGAAGCGCAGCTTCCACGAGATGATCTCGCTATACAGCCCGTAGCTCCGCAGCCGATCGCGCATCGTGTCGGTGAACCCGGAGAGTTCGATGCGGTTCGCGCCCATGACACGGACCCGGCGAAGCTGAAGGCCTTCGGCGAGGTCGAGGATGGTGCGGCCGTCGATCAGGGCCGCATAGGCGTCCTCCGCGCCGAGGTTGGTCGCGCCGGTCGAGGCGGCGTTGGCGGCCCAGGCGGGCGAGACGCGTCGGCCGATGATGCGCTCGCCGTCATCGGTTTGAAGGCGATAAACGCGCGTCGACTCGTTGGGCAGGCGCTTCCAGACGGGCAGCAACAGGCCGCTGACCATATGGATCGTGCTTTCGGTGAAGGTCGGGACCTCCGACACCTCGCGCTGCCAGATGGCGGCGAAGGTCTCGCGATCGGCCTCTTGCCAGTGGCTGTCGACCATCATTTTCAGCGACGCGTGATGCTGCTCCATCGGCCGGATCAGCCGGACGCGCCGTTCAATCTCGCCATCGTCGAGCATGAGCGACGGCGCCGGAATCTGCACAGCGGCGCGCCCGGATCGCTCGTTGATGAGCAGCCGGGCATGCGGATCGTCAAGCCAGGCCAGCGCGGTCTTCGTCGACGTCGGCCTATTGCGACGGCGTTCGGCGATACTGAGAAGGCGCGCTTCCGCGCCCGTCGCGGGATGGGTGTAGATGGTGGTCCGCTCCGTGACGATGAAGCTCTCTGCCGTCAGCGTCTCCAGGCCGGTGTCATAGACTCCGCTGGCGATCGCGCCCGCCACCTTCGACTCGAGCAGCAGTTCGAAGGCGGTAAACAGGATGCCCTGCAGCTCGATGGTCAGGGCGAGCAGCCGGTTGAGGAACGTCGTGATCGGCGGCAATTCGTCCTTGATGCCGCCCTCGTCCATCAGCTTCAGGCCGGTGGCCTCCTCGAAACGCTGGAGCGAACAGCCTTCAACCTTGCCCCGCACAATCTGGAGATAGAGCTGGCGAAGGGCATCGCGAGCGTAGGTCGATTCCAGATTGTCCTCGGGCCGGAACAGGCCCTGTCCGCCGGTCTGGCGCTGGCCGCGCGTGATCGCGCCCAACGTGTCGAGGCGGCGGGCAATGGTGGAGAGGAAGCGCTTCTCCGCCTTCACGTCCGTGGCGATCGGCCGGAACAGCGGCGGCTGCGCCTGGTTGGTGCGGTTGGTGCGACCAAGGCCCTGGATGGCGGCGTCGGCCTTCCAGCCCGGTTCCAACAGATAGTGAACGCGCAGGCGCTGATTCCGCGCGGAGAGTTCGGCGTGATAGCTACGCCCGGTGCCGCCCGCGTCCGAGAAGACGAGGATGCGTTTCTGATCGTCCATGAAGGCGCTGGTCTCGGCGAGGTTCGCCGATGGCGCGCGGTTCTCGACCACGAGGCGATGGCCCTTGCGCACGATGCGCCGCGATCGGCCCGTCACCTCCGCGACCATCTCCGTGCCGAAACGCTGCACGATCTGGTCGAGCGCGCCGGGCACCGGCGGGAGCGAAGCGAGCCGTTCGATCAGATCGTTGCGGCGGGCGACGGCTTCCCTGCTCTCGACAGGCTGGCCATCCCGATAGACCGGGCGTGACGACAGATTGCCCTCGGAGTCGGTGAAGGGCTCGTAGAGCTGCACCGGGAAGGAATGGGCGAGATAGTCCAGGACATACTCCCGCGGCGTGATGTCCACGCGCACGTCGTTCCATTCCTCTGTCGGAATCTCCGCCAGCCGACGTTCCATCAAGGCTTCGCCCGTCGAGACGATCTGGATCACGGCGGCATGGCCCGCATCGAGATCGCCTTCGATGGAGCGGATCAGCGTCGGCGTCTTCATCGACGTGAGCAGATGGCCGAAGAAGCGCTGCTTGGCGGACTCGAACGCCGAGCGGGCGGCGGACTTGGCCTGCTTATTCAGCGTGCCGTCGCTGCCGGTGATGTTGGCGGCCTGCATCGCCGCATCGAGATTGTTATGGATGACTGCGAAGGCGCCAGCATAGGCATCATAAATGCCCCGCTGTTCATCGGTGAGCTGGTGTTCAACCAACTCGTATTCGACGCCGTCATACGAGAGCGACCGGGCGGTGTAGAGGCCGAGCGATCTGAGATCGCGCGCGAGCACCTCCATGGCCGCCACGCCGCCGTCCTCGATGGCTTCGACGAATTCGGCGCGGGTGGCGAAGGGAAAGTCCTCCCCGCCCCAGAGGCCGAGCCGCTGCGCATAAGCGAGATTGTGGACCGTGGTGGCTCCGGTGGCGGACACATAGGTCACGCGCGCATTCGGCAGGGCGTGCTGGAGGCGCAAACCTGCGCGGCCCTGCTGCGAGGCGGCGACGTCGCCGCGTTCACCCTTTCCGCCAGCGGCGTTCTGCATGGCGTGCGCCTCGTCGAAGATGATGGCTCCATCGAAATCGGAGCCCAACCAATCGACGATCTGCCGGACGCGCGAAACCTTCTCGCCGCGGTCATCGGAGCGTAGCGTGGCGTAGGTCGTAAATAGGACGCCTTCCGACAGGGTAATGGGCTTGCCTTGCGGGAAGCGCGACAGCGGCGTGACCAGCAGCCGTTCCATTCCGAGCGCCGACCAATCGCGCTGCGCGTCCTCGATCAGCTTATCGGACTTCGAGACCCAGACCGCCTTGCGGCGACCGCGCAGCCAGTTGTCGAGGATGATGCCCGCTGACTGACGGCCCTTGCCGGCGCCAGTCCCGTCGCCGAGCATGTAGCCGCGCCGGAAGCGCACGGCGTTCTCGGCGTCGGGCGGAGCGGCCTTCACGAGATCGAAGGTCTCATCGACCGTCCATGAGCCGGCGAGGAAATCGGAATGGGCCGCGCCGGCGAAGATGACGGTTTCGATCTGGGCGTCGGACAGGAGATCGCAGATGTTCGCCGGCAGCATCGGCCGGTAGCTCGGCTTGGGCGGCGCGATGCTGGCCATGGCCGCCGACTGCACGAGCTTGGTCGGATGCGCCTGCGCGCCGGGGATGCGGATCGACTGCAACCCGTATTCTTCGTAGATCACCTCGGTGAGACGCGTGCCCTCGGGCGGCGTCCAGTCGACGATTTCATAGGCGAGTTCGACACCGTCCGGCTCGATGGCGAGCGATGCGGCCGGGCGAGCGACCGAGGCGCGCGCGAGATAGCCGCGTACAGTGCGCGGCGTGGTGGCCGGGGTGGCGGGCGAAGCCGGCGTCGTCGCCGTGGCAAGGCGCGAGGGGACCTGGGCCCCGATCCAGCCGAGCAAGGTCGCGACATCCGGCGCAACGCCCGCAGAGGTCGGGAAGACGGCCGGATCGTCAGCCGGGAGCTTGTCGATGACGGTCAGCCGGGTCTCGATCGTCGTGCCGTGCCGAGCGTAGACCGAGCCGTCGATCGCTGCGGTGAAGACGACGCGGCCACGCTCCTGGAGCCGCCTGAAAGCGTCGGTCCAGGCCGGGATTTCGGGCCCGAAGTTCGCGCCGGTGATGGCGACCAGTCGGCCGCCGTCGGCGAGACGCGCCAGGGCCGAGGTGACATGCCGATAGGCGGCATCAGCCATGCGGCCGGAGACATGGGCCATGGCCGAGAACGGCGGGTTCATGATGACGACGGCGGGCGCGTGGGTCGGCGGGAGATGATCGTCGATCTGGGCCGCGTCGAAACGCGAGACGGCGATGGCCGGGAAGAGAGCGGCGAGCAGATCGGCGCGGGCGTCGGACAGCTCGTTGAGGAGAAGTTCGCCGCCGCTGATCTGGGCGAGGATTGCGAGCAGCCCGGTGCCGGCCGACGGCTCAAGCACGAGGTCGCCCGGCGCAATGGCGGCCGCGGTCACGGCGGCGAGCCCAAGCGGCGTCGGCGTCGAGAATTGCTGCAATGCCTGACTTTCCTCGGAGCGGCGCGTGTGCGTCGGCAGGAGGCCGGTGATTTTCGTGATGGCGGAAAGCCGTGCAGCCGGAGAAGCGGCTTTGCGGAAAAGCGCCTTGCCGTATTTCTGAAGGAACAGCACGGTCGCCGCTTCGCAGGCGTCGTAGGCCGTCTTCCAGGTCCATGCGCCGGTCGTGTCCGATGCGCCGAACGCCGCTTCCATCGCGCCGCGCAGCGCTGTGGCGTCGATGCGTTCGCCGCGCTCGAGGTGGGTCAGAAGACGCAGGGCCGCGCCGAACGCGGCGACCTCTGCTGCAGGAACGGGAACGACAGGAGGGGATGCGGCGGCGTCGGCCGCCGCTGATGTCAAAGCCAGGGTCATGGGAAATGCCTCGGGGAGAGCGGAGACGGGGAAGCCCGCGCGGCGCTCTCTCTCAACCGCCCGGACTCGTCCCGTTCCGGCGACCCTCTCCCTCTCGAGGGACTCGCAATGGCTGACATGAAAAAAGCGCCCAACCGCGAAGGCTAGGCGCTTTGGGTATCAACCGAACCGGCAACCGGCCTCGGTGAAGGTGTAGTCGTTGGCGGCGATGGATTCGTCGATCGCCTCGTCCGAGGTCAGATGCTCATACTCGCGTTCGAGCTGGCGATAGAGCCATCGGGCGAGATCGCGCAACGCCTCGGTGACGGCTTCTTCCGCGCCGTCGGTCATGGGCTGCCAGGTCGGACTGTCGCGGTCGACGGAAATCGACATGCAGTATTCGTGATAGTATCGCCCGCCATGCGTGGCTTCGGCGCGGAGCTGGAAGAAATTGCGCCGCTGCACGACCTGAAGCGCATCGGCGATCCTATGAAGGGCTTCGTCGTGCGGGGCATAATCGCGCAGCGCCTTCGGCGCGCCCTTGCGATAGCGATAATGGGCCTCGAAACAGGCGCCGTCGCCCTGACTCCAGAAGCCGCGAAACCAGATGCAAAGCTCTTGGCGGCTACCGCCGCCATGGAGCCGGATGGGCCGGGTCTTGAAGGTCAGGCCAAGGATCTCGCCGATGCGGACGAAGTCGTCAAAGACGAATTCGTGCCAATCGTGCTCGAAGCCGATCTCACGATACCATGACCGGGCTTTCTCCCTGGCGGATTCGGAGAGTTCGCCCAGCCGATAGACGGTGGTTTCGATGATCTCAGGCATCGGGATCACCTCCGTCGAGCACGTCGGCGAGCCAGCCGCTGGTATAGGTCCACGCCACGGTCTCGCCCGTGGCCAGGTCGAGCACATGCGCGCCGCCGCCAAAGGCATCGACGCGCGGTCTCGAGCAGGTGTTGGCGTATTGGAAACCCCAGCGCCCGGTCAGCCCGAACGCGGCGGCGCAGCGCTTCACGAACTGAATCAGGCGCTCGGGATCGCCGGTGACATCGTCGCGCATCCAGAGCTTGGTCCCGCCGTGTTCGGGCTGGATCGAAAGAAGAAAACCCTCGGACGGCGGCTCCTCCGACGCTCCTTCCTCGGAGAGCGTGTTGTAGAGGTCGAGTGCGCGTGCGGCGTTGTCGGGGGTGCCGACGTCGAGCAGGCAGGAGAAATGCGTGAAAAAGTCGGCCATGGCAGGCTCCTGAAACGACAAAGCCCGGCGCGAGGCCGGGCTGATTGAAGGAATGTGACGGGGTCAGGCGGCCTGCGGCAGCCGGAGAAGATCGGCGGCGGTTTCGCGCCAGAGCTGATCGACCAGACGGGCTTCAAGCCGGGAGGCCTGATAGCGAAGGTCGCGCGCTGATCTATGATCGCCGCGGCCGGAGGCGGCGAAGGCCAGGCCGCGAATCCGGCTCGATTCGGTGACGATGCGCCGGGCTTCGCGGTCACTGGCGACGGGATGCTGCCAGAGGATGACGCCGGCGCGGATGTCACCAGCGAGCACCAGGCCCAGCGCGTTATCCTGCACGACGATCAGCCGGGGCCGGAAATGCAGCGTGTCGTCCGGGCCGATGCGGATGTCGTCGCGCGCGACGCGCATGGCGGCAAGGATCATGGCCTCTTCAGGGGACGCCGCGTCCCCGAGCGGGATGGTCCGGTCGCAGCAGTCGGCGTCGGTGGCCTCGGCATAGCTGATCGTGCCGAGGCAGGAGACGCGCAGCGGGAGCTTTTGCGCGCGATGAAGTCTGGGAAGCACCTTCTCCGCGAGGATCTGACCGATCGAGACGAAGGGGGCAGCACTGGCATGGGTCATCGGGAATACTCCGCGACGGGCGGCGGAGGCCTCTCCTCCACCTGCTATTCCGTCACGGCCGATTGGCCCGAACTCTTACTCTCATCGCCGACGCCGAAGCCGATCCGGTCAGTAGCCGAAGGACCAGGAGGGCCAGGCCTGACCGTCGTCGGAGGCCGTGACCGCCTCGGCCAGATAGGTCGCGTCGCCCTCGATGAGGGAGGGATCGCGCACAGGAGTTTCGTCGATCACGGTGACGCGGGTCACAAGGCCGTCCTCGACCTCGACATGGACGGGCACGAGATACTGGAACACGAGGCGGCGCGTCGGGGACGCGTTGATAATGGGCATGATGATCTCCACGAAAAATGCGGGGAGCGGCAAAGACCGCTCCCCGTTGTCGTGTTCACTCGGCTGCGGCCAGGACGGTTTCCTCGTCCTCGGCATCGGCGCCCTCGTCCTCCTCGCCATCATCGGCGAGGAAGTCCGGCAGCGCCGTGTCATCGCCGCCATCCGTCTGCGCCTCGGCGCCGTTGGCCTGTTCGCCATCGAGCGAGGCGAGGCGCAGCGGCTCGGGCAACCAGCCGGTGTCGGCCAGCAGGCGCTCGGCTTCCTTGGCCATGTCGCCCTTCTTCAGGTGGTCGATGAGCTGCGCAGCCCGCTCGCCGGCGCCTTCGCGAACGGCTTCGAGGATGCGCGGCTTAGTGACACGGCCGAGATAGTTGCCCACGGTCGGCCGCCAGCCCGCCGCCACCATGTCGAGGCCGGTTTCGCGAGCGAGCCGGTCCGCCTGCGCCATCCGCACGTCAAGGCCATGGCGGCTGACGCCCGAACCCGAATGCGGATTGGGCCGCTCGAAGAGCGCATTGACGCCGTAGCTCACGCACAAGGCCAGCAGGTCCATGCGCGTGCCGTCATCGAGATGGGTGAGCCAGTCCCAGAGGGCCTGGTCGTCGGCCGGGACATGGTCGCCCCAGCGTTCATGCCGCTCGTTCACGGCCCGGGCGGAGTCGCTCTCCTTCAGCTCGTCGGACTGAGCCGGAAAGAAGATGTGCCGGACACTGGCCTCGAGGCAGCCCGTCGGCGCGGTGTGCCGGAAGGTATCGCTGACCAGCTTGTGCAGCAACATGGTCATGGCGACCTGCGGATTTTCCGCCACGGCATTGCGCAGCGCCACCGTGCGATGGGCCGTCAGCTCGATCACGAGGCGTTCGGGCAACGGCTTGAGGCTGTCGTCCTCGTCCTCCTCGGGCTCGGCGGGCTGGCCTCCGATAGTGATGACCGCGCGCTGGACAGCGCGCGCATCGTCGCCATCGGCCTCGGTGTGGTCGTCGTCGCCTTCGGACTCGACCGGCGCCTCGTCGTCAGGGCGCACGTAGCCGCGCTCGACCAGCAGCGACCCGTCGCCGTCGAGACTGACGAAGACGCCGGCGATGCGGATCTCGGCCGGATCGTAGGTGACGGGCCGCCGTTCGAAGGCTTCCAGAGCCTGCTCGATCTCGCCCAGGCGCTGATCGATCTCGTCGGGCAGCTCGTCGGCCTCGGAATATTCCTCCTCGATCCGGTCATACTCGGCTCGCAACGCTTCACGCGTGGCGCGCTCCTCATCGGTCAGATCGACGATCGTGCCCGAAAGTTCGCGAAGGCCATGATCGTGGCCGTAGGGAAAGCTCATGGCCACATCGACCCACTTCCAGCCCTCAGCGGCGATTTCGTCGGCGCAGGTCTTGAGCTTCTCGGCGACGAGTCGATCGAGCAGAACGGGGTCCTGCAGCCAGCCGCCGTCGTCGTCCTGGAACAGGTCGCGCAGGATGCAGCCGCCTGCGGCCTGGTAGGCGTCGATACCGACGAAGACTGCGCGCTTGTCGGAGGCGCGGACCGTGGTCTCGGTCAGCATGCGGCGGATCTGATAGGGTTCCTTCGACCAGCTATGGCTGATCGCTTCCCACACCTGCTCCTGACGCGCGTGGTCTTCTGAGATCGAGAAGGCCATGAGCTGTTCGAGGGTCATGCCGTTTTCGGCGTAGATGTCGAGAAGTGCGGGCGAGACGGTGACGAGCCGCAACCGCTGCTTCACCACCTGGACCGGGACGAAGAAGGCAGCGGCGATCGTCTCGTCGGTCATGCCCTTGTCGCGCATGGCCTGGAAGGCGCGGAACTGATCGAGCGGATGCAACGGCGCACGCTCGATATTCTCGGCCAGCGACACCTCGTCGATCAACACATCGGCCTTGGAGTCAGAGACGACGCAGGGGACCGGTGCGGTTTTGGCGAGGCGCTTCTGCTTCACGAGCAATTCGAGGGCGCGGTAGCGGCGGCCGCCGGCGGGGACTTCGAACATGCCGGTCTCCGCACCTTCGGCGTTCACCACGGGACGGACATGGATGCTCTGGATGAGGCCGCGGCGGACGATGGACTCCGCCAGTTCGTCGATGGAGACGCCGGCTTTCACGCGCCGGACGTTGGACTGGCTCAGCACCAGCTTGTTGAAGGGGATGTCGCGTGAGGACGACAGGGTGATCTTCTGAACGGCAGTAGCCATCGGGATGTACTCCGCGACGGGCGGCCGAAAGCCTCTCTCTCGGCCTCCAACCCGTCACGAAAATCCCGTTCCCCCCTCTTACTCTCTCACCCCGAACCGCGAACGCGTCAGGAAAGCCTATCGCCGCGTGGAAGCGCAAAGCCTCAAAGCCGACTTCACGCCTCCACGTATTTGCGCATCAATGCTCGCCGTGCCGTGACCGAGCGGCCTGATAGAGAATGCGCTCTGCCGCCCGGATGCTGCCGGCCTGCCGCGCGGCTTCCGCCCAAACGGAGAGCAGGAAATCCCCCGTGAAGAGGATGTCCCGTTCGATCCCCATGCCGAACGGCAGGCGGAGCGACGACATCTCCTGCAGCGAGAAGGAGCCAAGCTCAGGGTGACCGAGATCGGCCAGCCCGAAGAGCGTGTCGCCATCCTCGTCCAGTTCGGTGGCGAGCCAGACGCCTTCACCCAGCGGGTTGAAGAATTTCACGACCGGCACATGGTCGGCGTCGCGCTGCCGGCCGTTGGCAAAAAGCTGCTCACGCAGCTCGTCAGTCAGGAGGATCATGCCGCCCTCCTGTCACAATCCGGACAGCTCACCTCCGTGCGATCCTCCGCGTGTGCTTCGGGAAGGTGTGCGAGCAGCCAGTCGGCGGCCTTGCTCGCCTGACTTGCGGCCCGCACGATGGCGCGATTGTCCTCGCGCAGGACCTCGAGCCAGGAGCCGATATAGTCCGCGTGGCGGACGGTCGGGACGATGCCGAGTGAGGCGCAGCAGAAGGCGGCGTTCATCTCGGCCACCAGCTCCTCGAACGCATATTTCTTCGTGCCAAAGGAGCCGGAGAAGTCGCGGCCGAGACGGGTGGCGTTGCCGGTGGCGTGACCGAGCTCATGCAGCGCAGTGCGGTGCCAGTTGATCGGCTCGAAATAGGCCTGTGGCGGCGGCACCTGCACATAGTCGTGGGCGGGGACATAGAAGGCCCGATCGCCGCCGATGCGAAAGTCGATCCTCGTCGCCCGGATCAGCGCTTCGACCTTGGGTTCGATCAGGCCTGGCGGCGGAGGCGGAGCCTCAATGGCGATATCGTCGGGCAGGCTCTCACACTGCGCCGCGTTGAAGACCGTGAAATGCTTCAGAAATGGAATAGCGGCCGCCTCTTCGCCGGTCTCGCGTGCGCGGCGCTTTTCGTCGTCGGGCACAAAGCGGTCAGCATAGACGATGGTCGTGCCGTGCTCGCCCTTCCGCACGTTTCCGCCGAGGGCGAGCGCCTGGCGAAAGGTCAGCCAATGCTGGGAAGGAAAGCCGTGCTGGATCACGGCGCCCCAAAGGATCAGGACGTTGATGCCGGAATACTGACGGGAGGTCGCCGCATTCCTCGGCATGGCGAGCGGCGCCTTCGCCGCAGCTGTACCCCAGGGCTGGACCCAGGGAAGCCGGCCATCCTCGAGTTCGGCGATGATCTTGTTGGTGATGTCGTCATAGAGATTGGTGCGGTCACCGGTACGACGCGCGGCGCGATCCATTCTGGCCATCGGGATAAACTCCATGACGGGCGCCGGGAGCCTCTCTCCCAGCCCTCAACCCGTCACGGACGATCCGTCCGCACTCTCGCTCTCGGGGCGTTGCGGGGTGTCCCCGCAGAAGGGGTCGGCCGAGACCGTGGCTCGGCCGCAGGGGAAGGCTTTCCCCGTTCAATCGATCCCTCGTGGCGACCGGAGCCACGAAGGACGGTTGGGCTGAGTTTGAAAGCTTTAAGGCCGTTGAAAAGTGTCAGAAACTCGCATATATTTCTGACAGGAGAATGATGGTGCAACGTCTGACCGAACAGATTCTGGCGCACGCCGAGACGCTTCCGGAAGGAACGCCGCTGGCGGCAAAGAGCCTTCTCCACCTCGGCAGCCGCGCTGGGGTGGACCAGGCTTTGTCGCGTCTTGCAGAACGAGGGCATCTGATCCGTGCCGGGCGCGGCGTGTATCTGCGTCCGGTGAAGAGCCGGTTCGGCGCCCGCGCGCCTTCGGTGGAAAAGGCCGTCGAGGCGCTGGCGGTGCAGCGTGGAGAAGTCATCGTGCCGAACGGCGCGGCTGCCGCAAACGCGCTGGGCCTGACGACGCAGGTGCCGGTCCGCTCCGTTTATCTTACCTCGGGCCGGAGCCGCACGATGACCTTGGGCAAGCAGCTCGTCGAATTGCGCCATGCGCCACGCTGGCAGCTTGCGCTCGCCGATCGTCCCGCAGGCCAAGCGGTTCGCGCGCTAGCCTGGCTCGGGCCGGAGAAGGCGGAATCGGCGCTAAAGGCTCTGAAACGAAAGCTGCCGCCTACGGCGTTCGGCGAACTGGTGGCCGCCGCGCCGCAGTTTCCAACCTGGCTTGCCCGAAGCGTCGGCAAGGCGGTCCATGGCTGATCCCTTTCTGTCCTTGTCGGCGGCGGACCGTCGTGACGTCTTGGGCGTCGCCGCCGATCGGTCGGGGCGGCCCGCCCATCTGCTCGAAAAGGACGTTTGGGTCGTCTGGGCGCTTCAGACAGTCTTCGGCTCCGCGCTCGGCGATCATCTCGTCTTCAAGGGTGGGACATCGCTTTCAAAAGCCTACGGCGTCATTCAGCGTTTTTCGGAAGATGTCGATCTGACCTACGACATCCGAGCGATCGCGCCTGATCTGGTGGGCGACAAGGGCGAGGCACTGCCGACAACACGCAGTGAAGAGAAGCGCTGGTCGAAGGTGATGCGCCACCGGTTGCCGGAGTGGATTTCGGGCACGGTGCAACCATTGCTCATCGACGCAATTGGAGCGCAGGGCGTTTCGGCGGCGACCCGGGTCGAGGGCGAGAAGCTCTTCATCGACTATGAAGCGACCTCAACCGGCTCGGGTTATGTCGCGCCCAGCGTCATGCTGGAATTCGGCGCCCGCTCGACCGGCGAACCGGCCAGCGTACGCGACGTGGTCTGCGATGCGGCGGGCCTGGTCGAGGGCGTGACGTTCCCGGCGGCGTCGCCGCGGGTGATGCACGCCGAGCGGACCTTTTGGGAAAAGGCGACCGCGATACACGTTTTCTGCTTGCAGGAGCGGCTGCGCGGGGAGCGGTTCGCTCGCCATTGGCATGACGTGGTCCGCCTGGATGACGCGGGGATCGCCGACGCGGCAGCGGCTGACCGAGATCTCGCCCGCGCGGTCGCACGTCACAAGGGGATGTTCTTCGCTGAGAAGGCGGCGGACGGGGCGCCTGTCGATTACGAGGCCGCCGTCAGTGGATCGTTGCAACTCGTGCCGAACGGAGAGGCACGCGCGGCCCTGGCCTTCGATTACGAACATATGGTGGGAGACGGATTGCTGCTTGAGGACGCCGAGTCTTTTGGGTTGCTGATCGAGCGATGCGCAGACATCGCCGAACACGCAAATCGCGCGGCGGGATAGTAGAAACTGGGGAAAGCGTGGGGTTCTACGAGAAATGGTGTGAAGCCACCAAAGAGAAAGACAAGCGCAAGCACTATTGGACCTATGTCGAGAAGGGTGGCGGGCGTGACGAGATCAGCGCCGATCTCGCGAAGACCATTCGCTCCCATTATGACCGGCTCGAGCGCATCGCCGAGGATGTGGAGCGGCTTGGCTACAAGATCGCCGCCAAGATTCTGAGCGAAGCGATGCCACATACGGACAAGGGCCGCTCTGGCGATCTTGGCGAAATCCTTGCGACTGAGCTGGTGGAGGAAGAAATCGGCCTGCGCGTCCCCGTGCGTCGGCTCCGCTACAAGGACGGCCGCAACATGGCCATGCGCGGCGATGACTTCATCGGCGCCGGCTATGGCGGCCAGGACGAGAAGCTTTGGCTCCTGAAGGGGGAAGCCAAAAGCAACAAGAAGCTCGGCAAATCCACCGTGACAAGCGCTCGTAAGGTGCTCGATCGCGACAATGGCCGCTGCACGCCGGACTCGTTGCTGTTCGTCGCCAACCGCCTCCTGGAGAGCAATGATCCCGACGAAAACGCGCTAGGCCGCGACCTCCGCGATGAGGTGGGCTTGAAGTCGCTGCGCGCCGATCGCATCGACCACATGCTTTTCACCGTTTCCGGCAACGGCCCCCATGCCTCGCTGAAGGAAGATCTCGAGGCCGCCGGGACCAATCGCGACCACTACGTCGTGAACATCCACGTCGAAGACCACCAGGACTTCATCGCGGCCATGTACGAAGGGGCGCAAGACCTTGGAGACGCCTGACGAGCTGACCGCCTTCCTCGCCACCGCGACCGTCGACGGCATCCTCGGCCGTTTGCTCTATCGTGGTGCTGCGTGGTCGCTGATGCGGGAAGCAGGCGTATTGCCGCAGACCGCGCCGCCCTTGGGCGCGACAATCGAAACCGACCTTGCCGAGCACGGCTTCGCCTTGCTTCGGGGCGCCATGGCCTTGCGTGCCCAGACCGGCGCGTCAGACTTGACGAACAAGGCATTTGAACGGGCGGCCAACGCCTTCGAAGCGCTGGTAAGAAACGGTGATCCTGAGGCACCCGATCGCGGCTTCCGCCGCACCATCGCGGCTGCCGCCTATCACCTGGCCGGCTTCTCGGCCGTCGCCTATTCGTTGTTCAAGGAGACGGATGAAGATCTCAACGCATCGCCCGGCGAAACGGCAATCCGTCATCTCATCCTGCGGGATCTCGATCAGTTACGTGCCTTCGTTCGCGACTGGCTTAGCGACGAGGCCCACGGCGATGAGCAGATGGGCGAAGCGCTGGGCGGCGATGAGCCTGATATCGACGACGTATTGTCTACCATCCTGAATACGACGATTTGCCGGGCTCTTGCCTACTTCGACTTCGCGCTGGAAACGGGGGAAGAGGAGCCGATCGACGCCGCGCGCGATCTGCTGGCCACTGCGGTCAGCCTCGCCGGCAACGCCGGGAATGTCCCGTTGTGGTGGATCTCGAATCTCTGCCGTCACCTGATTGACGACCTCTGGCAGCATTCGTTGCACGGGAACCTGCCAACGGAGCCACCCGCTGGAACGGAGGAGAAATATCCGGACCTCCGGCGGCTGTTCATCGGTTCGCTGTACGCCCGCAAAACATCCGAGGTGGAGCTTTGGCCGTCTCAACGCGAGGCCGCTCGTCGATCTACGGATGTCACCGACGATCTCGTTGTGGCGCTTCCCACCAGCGCGGGGAAGACGCGCGTTGCGGAAATCGCCGCATTGATGACCTTGTCCTCCGCGCGGCGGGTGTTGATCGTCACGCCGTTGCGTGCGTTGTCGGCCCAGACCGAACGCTCCTTCCGCAAGACTTTCGCACCTCTCGGGTTCAGCGTCTCGTCGCTGTACGGCGCCAGTGGTCTTTCGGCAGGTGACGAGGATGCACTGCGCACCCGCGAGATCATCATCGCCACACCGGAGAAACTCGACTTCGCGCTTCGGAGCGATTCCTCCCTGATCGATGATGTCGGTCTGATCGTTCTCGACGAGGGCCATATGATCGGGCCCAGCGAGCGTGAGATCCGCTACGAGACGCTGGTGCAGCGTCTGTTACGCCGCGCCGACGCGGCCGATCGCCGGATCGTCTGCCTGTCCGCGATCCTGCCCAGCGGCGACGAGTTGGACGACCTTACCGCCTGGATACGCTCGGACGAACCCGGCGAGCCCGTGCGTTCCGACTGGCGACCCACGCGCCAGAGGTTCGGCGCCCTAACCTGGCGCGGCAAGGATGCGCTCCTGCGGCTTGACCTCGACGACGGCGGTCCTTTCCTCGACAAGTTCGTCGAGGAGAAGCCTGCGCGCGGAAGGGAGAAGAATCCGTATCCTCGGAAGAACTCACATCTCGCCCTCTTTGCGGCGTGGGAATTCGCCGGCCAGGGCAAGCGCACTCTGATCTTTTCCACCCAGGCCAACTGGGTCGAGAGCTACGGCAAGCAGGTCGTTGACCTGTGTAAGCGCGGCTATCTCGACTCCCTGCTGGAGGATGAGGGGTCGGTCGCGCGCGCGCTGGAAGTCGGCAAGGAGTGGCTGGGCGAAAACCATCCGGCCGTTGCCAGCCTCAAGGCCGGCGTCGCCATTCACCACGGCCGCCTGCCAAGCCCGTTCCTGCGCGAACTGGAAGTCCTTCTCTCGGAGGGTGTGCTCAAAGTCATCGTCGCTTCGCCGACGCTTTCCCAAGGGCTCAACCTCAACGCCGCCGTCCTGCTCGTACCGGCACTCTACCGGGCCGGCGAGAAGATCAAGGGCGAGGAGTTCGCCAACGTTGCAGGCCGGGCCGGGCGCGCGTTCGTCGACGTCGAGGGCCTGATCGTCCATGTCATGTTCGACAAGACCGACTGGCGAAAGAAGGAGTGGAGGAAGCTGGTCGCCTCCGCCAAGGCCCGCACGTTGAAAAGCGGCCTCATCCAGATCGTAGCCGAAATCCTCGAGCGCCTGTCGCGAGAGGGGGTGCTCGATCGCGATGACGCCTGGGAGTATCTCGCCAATTCCCGGGAGGCGTGGCGATCGCCCGACGAGGAGGCCGAGGTGGCTGAACGCCTTGCCGCCGCCGTGGAATACGACGCCGGCGGCGACGAGAACGATGACGAGGACGAGAGCGAGGACGACCAAGAGGAAACGATCGACGAAGAGCCGTTGTCGCAGATTGTCGAGCGCCTCGATGCGACCGTGTTCGGCCTGATCGAAGCTCTGGATGCGGATCGCGCCGATCTCCCGAAGTTGCTGGACGAGGCCCTCAAAGGATCACTCTGGGCTCGTCAGATTGCGCGCGAGGAAGAGGACGTCGCGCCCCTGCACAAGAGGGTGTTCGAAGCACGCGCCGACCTCATTTGGAAGACCACCTCCGAACAGGCGCGGCGCGGGCATTTCGCGATGGGGGTTGGACTTGAAGCCGGCCTTTCTATCGACACCATGGCTGATGAACTGGCCCAGCTGCTCGATCGCGCCGACGATGCGGCGCTGAGCGGCGACGTCGACGAGCTCGCCGACGCCCTTGGTGGCCTGGGAGAACGGTTGCTGTTCATGCGGCCCTTCATCCCCGACAAGAAGAACGCGCTGCCGGCCAATTGGAAAGTCATTCTGCGCGCCTGGATCTCAGGCGACGCGGTCGAGAAGATCGGACCGCAGAACATGCGGGCGGTCGAAGAGGCTTTCACCTATCGCTTGGTCTGGGCGCTGGAAGCCGTCCGCACCCGCCGCATGTCGCTCGGCTGGTCACCGGAGACGGTGGCGGGCGGCGCAGCGGCGGCGGTCGAAACCGGCGTCCCGCAGTTCATGATGGCGATGTTGATCCGGGCGGGGCTTCCGTCACGGCGCGCGGCCATCGCGGCCATTCAGGACGCCGAGCCGATCTTCGTGACGCCCGCGGAGATGCGGGCCTGGCTCGAATCCGACGAGATTACGGCCTACACTGATGCCGGCGACTGGCCCACGCCCGACACCGCAGCGCTTTGGGCGCGCTTTCGCACCGAAGCTCTCAGCGGCGGAATCCATAAATGGTCGGTCGAACGCTATAAGCGTCTGCTCGACATCGCGGCGGCCCCGCCCGCGGGCCTTTATCGAATCGTCACGGACGAGGGGGACGGACGAACTTGGCTCGAAACGCCTGACTACCGGCGGGTCGCGCCCTTCAAGAAGCCGGCGGTGGACCCAAAGCCCAGCCTCTTCTCAGGAAGGCTGCCGGGCAACACCAGGCTGGTCGAAGCCTTGCGCGTTGGTCGCGGAAAACTGCGGTGGCCGCCCGCTGACGCTAGAGGGGAAAATTAGACATGCTCTATGCTTGGGTCGGTGATCAGAAGCGTGCGCCGCTCGCCAAGGGCGAGCGCACCACCTGCCGTGACTGTGGCGGTCTGCTGACCGCGGTGATGCCCGTCGAAAACACGCCCCACTGGCGGCACAAGGCCGGAGACTGCGATCCGTGGAGCGAGCCTGAAGGGCCTTGGCACCTCGGCTGGAAAGAACTTTTCGATATGTCGTGCCGCGAGATCGCCCTGCGCGATCCGATGACCGGCGAACTGCATCGCGCCGATGTGCTGGTTGGCAGCGGCACCTCTCGCGCGACCGTGCTCGAGTTGCAGCATTCCTCGATCAGTGAGGACGAACGCAACGCGCGCGAGGCCTTCTATCGGCAAGGGCATCGGATGTTTTGGCTGGTCCACATCCACAGCGAAAGCTCCTTTCTCGGAACCTACTTCAGCATGTCGCTCGATTTCGGCTCGCGCGTCGTAAACCTCGACGGCAAGGAATTCGCGGTCATGCGCTGGATGGGACCGAGCAAACAGTTCATCGAGAAGTGGAAGCGCGCAAGCGCCCACGTCTTCTTCAATGCAGGTCCCTACATCTTTTACCTCGCCGGTCAGGGCGTCGCCTCTCGGTTGGGCGGCCCGTTCCGGCGTGGTGAGTTTGCTCTCTGTGCATTGTCGCGTGACGAGTTTCTGCGGGCCGTTCGGTGGGAGGACAGCGCGACGCCTCAGTGAAGGTCACGCGATTTGATCCCGAGATCATCGATGTGACCGTAGGGATAAAAGAAGTCTCGCGCGCGTAACCCCTTGGGCGCCAGCTCGCGCGCATCGGAGCCCGAACATGGCGCGCGTGACCGAAACCCCCTCACATCACGGAGTCAAGCGCAGCTCCGCCCCCGGCTGCGAGCAATACGACAACCCATGGTGGGGCTTTCCAGGCCATCAGTGCCACAAAGCAAACCAGAGCCAGCGCGAAGTCCGGCATGCCGCCGATCGCGCTGGTGAAGACAGGCGAATACAACGCCGCGCCGAGGATGCCGACGACAGCGGCATTGGCGCCTTGCATGGCCGACTGCGCCCATGTCGTGCGGCGCAACCGATCCCAGAAGGGGAGCGCCCCGATCAGGATGAGGAAGCCCGGCAGGAAGAGTGAGACAAGAGCGATCGCCGCACCGGCAACGCCGTTCGGCGCCGGTCCCATGACCGCCCCGAGCCAGGCGGCGAAGGTGAAGAGCGGTCCCGGCACGGCCTGCGCCGCGCCATAGCCCGCAAGGAAGGCGTCGTCGGACACCCATCCCGGCGTGACGGTTTCGGCCTGCAAGAGCGGCAGCACGACATGCCCACCACCGAAGACCAGAGAGCCAGCACGATAGAAGCTGTCGGCCAGCGCCCATCCTTGCGCCTGTCCGGCCAAGAGCGGCAGGCCAATCAGTAAGACTGCAAACAGCGCAAAGGCCGTCAGTCCGGCTTTCCGCGAAACCGGGACCGGCAGATGCGCGCCGGTCGTGACCTGTCCCTTGCTGAGGACCAACCCGGCGATTGCGCCGAGGAGAATGGCGCCCATCATTCCGATGGCACCCGGTGCCCACGCGAGCAGAAGCACAGCCGCGACCGCGATCGTGGCGCGCTCCTTGTCGGGGCAGAGATTTCTTGCCATGCCCCACACGGCTTGCGCCACGATGGCGACGGCGACGATCTTGAGACCATGCAGGACGCCAAGGGCAAGCGGGCTTTCCAGCCGCGTTGCCGTCATGGCGAGCGCGAGAAGGATCAGAGCCGATGGTAAGGTGAAGGCGAGGAAGGCCGCAAATGCCCCGAGCCATCCCGCGCGCGTCAAACCAAGCGCAAAGCCGACCTGGCTGGAGGCCGGGCCGGGCAGGAACTGACATAGCGCGACCAGATCGGCATAAGCGCTTTCGCTCAGCCATTTTCGACGCGTCACCAGCTCGTCCCGGAAATAACCCAGATGCGCGATCGGACCGCCGAAGGAGGTGAGCCCCAGCTTCAGGAAGACGCGGAAAACTTCGGCGGCGCTGGCCTTTGACTGCTGGGGGCTTTGATCCATTCAGGCGGTCTCGTTGATTGGTCACTCTCGCCAACGATGAGATACGGTTGGCGTTGTTCCGAATACTCAGGTCGCTGCCGTCAGATTGACCCGCCGCATCAGAGCCTCACCGCTCTCCTTGCGCTCGGAATAGCGGTCGGTCAGGTAGGAAGAGACATCGCGCGTCAGCAGCGTGAACTTCACCAGTTCCTCCATCACGTCGACCACCCGATCATAATAGGATGACGGTTTCATCCGACCTGCTTCGTCGAACTCCTGAAAGGCTTTGGCGACGGAGGACTGGTTGGGGATCGTCACCATGCGCATCCAGCGGCCCAGCACCCGCATCTGATTGACGGCATTAAAGCTTTGCGAGCCTCCGGACACCTGCATGACGGCGAGCGTGCGCCCTTGGGTCGGCCGCACTGCACCGACCGAGAGCGGAATCCAATCGATCTGCGCCTTCATCACCCCGCTCATCGCGCCGTGCCGCTCCGGGCTGGTCCAGACCTGACCTTCTGACCAGAGCGAGAGTTCCCGCAATTCCTTGACCTTCGGATGGTTGACGTCGGCGCCGTCCGGCAACGGCAGGCCATGCGGGTCGAAGATGCGCGTTTCCGCGCCGAAGTGTTTCAGCAGGCGCTCTGCCTCCAGGGTGAGAAACCGGCTGTAGGAGCGCTCGCGCAGCGAGCCGTAGAGCAGGAGGATGCGCGGCGGATGGGCCGAGGGCGCTGCCCGAAGACGGTCGATTGTCGGCACGTCCAGGCATGCACCATCGACGTTGGAAAGATCGCGCAGCATCAGCGCTTCGCCTCAGCCACGCCCCGGGGCTTTTCGCCGCGCTCGTACCAACCTTTCGAGCGGTTCACGATCCAGACGACGGAGAGCATCACGGGCACCTCGATCAGCACGCCGACCACGGTGGCGAGCGCCGCACCGGACTGAAAGCCGAATAGACTGATGGCAGCGGCGACGGCGAGCTCGAAGAAGTTAGATGCCCCGATCAGCGCCGACGGCCCGGCGACGCAATGCTGCTCGCCAGTCAGCCGGTTGAGGAGATAGGCAAGGCCGGAGTTGAAATAGACCTGGATCAGGATCGGCACGGCGAGCAGCGCGATCACCAGCGGCTGGGCGAGGATCTGTTCGCCCTGGAAGCCGAAGAGCAGGACGAGCGTGGCGAGCAGCGCCACCAGCGACAGTGGCTGAAGGCGGTCAAGAAAGCGCTTCAGCGCCGGCTCGCCGCCAGTGGCGAGTAGCCGGCGTCGCAGTATCTGCGCGGCGATCACCGGCACGACGATATACAGCGCGACGGACAGGACCAGCGTGTCCCATGGCACGGTGATGGCCGACAGGCCGAGCAGCAAGCCGACGACGGGCGCGAAGGCGAACACCATGATGGTGTCGTTGAGCGCGACTTGGCTCAGCGTGAAATGCGGCTCGCCTTTGGTGAGGTTCGACCAGACGAAGACCATGGCCGTGCAAGGCGCGGCGGCGAGGATGATGAGGCCGGCGATATAGGAGTCGATCTGGTCCGCCGGCAGGTAGGGCCGGAACAGATAGCCGATGAATAGCAACCCGAGCGCCGCCATCGAGAAGGGCTTGACCGCCCAGTTGACGAACAGCGTGACGCCAATGCCGCGCCAGTGTTCCTTGACCTGGCCGAGAGCGGCGAAGTCGATCTTGACCAGCATCGGCACGATCATAAGCCAGATCAGCGCCGCGACCGGCAGATTGACCTTGGCGATCTCGGCCGCGCCGATGGCATGGAAGACGCTCGGCATCAGATGGCCGAGGCCAATGCCCACGACGATGCACAGGGCGACCCAGAGGGTGAGATAGCGTTCAAAGGTGGACATGGACTTTCCTCAGGCCGTCGCGACGCGGCGGCCGTGTTCGTCGATCACCCGCTCGCCGTCTTCCTTGACGAATGCCCCGCGCTGCGGCGGCAGCAGGTCCAGCACGTCCTCGGACGGCCGGCACAGCCTCACCCCTTCCGGCGTGACTACGATCGGACGATTGATGAGGATGGGATGCGCCATCATGGCGTCGAGAACTTGCGCGTCGCTCAGCGCCGGATCGTCCAGGCCAAGCTCGGCGTAAGGCGTGCCCTTCTCGCGCAGCAGCGCGCGAACGGAGATTTCCATGCGCGCGCTGAGCTGCTCAAGCATCGTGCGGCTCGGCGGCGTCCTGAGATATTCGATGACATGCGGCTCGACGCCGGAATTGCGGATCAGACCCAGCGTATTGCGCGACGTGCCGCACTCGGGGTTGTGGTAGATGATGACGTCCATGATCGGCCTCACGCAACGTCAGGGCGCGGCGAGGTTGCGCCTTCGCTGCGGCCGATCTCGCGCAGCTTGGTGCCAAGCGCAGCCTTGTCGAGGCTGGCCACCGGCAGAGCCGTAAAGACGGAAATCCGGTTTCGCATGTAGCGGAAGGCGGCGACGAACGCCTTTTCCTTTTCGATGTCCCGTCCGACGACGGCAGCGGGATCTTCGATGCCCCAATGCGCGGTCATCGGCTGGCCCGGCCAGACCGGGCAGGCTTCGCCGGCGGCGTTGTCGCAGACGGTGAACACGAAATCCATGACAGGTGCGCCGGGTTGGGCGAACTCCTCCCAGCTCTTCGAGCGGAAGCCTTCGGTCGGATAGTCGAAGCTTCCGAGCACCTTCAGGGCGAACGGGTTGACCGCGCCCTTGGGCATGCTCCCGGCCGAGAAGGCACGGAAGCGACCAGCGCCGTCCTTGGCCAGAATGCTCTCGGCCAGGATCGAGCGGGCCGAATTCCCCGTGCAGAGGAACAGGACATTGTAGATGCGGTCAGTCATGGGCGGCCTCCTTGGCGGCGAGAGTTTGAGGCGGGCAGCAGGGCGAAAGATCGGCGATCAGCGGCGCGCAGATCTCGGGGCGGCCGCCGCAGCAGTCCTTCACAAGGAATGTGGTGAGTGCATGCACAGCCTCGAGCCGCGCCCGATAGATAATTGAGCGGCTGTGCCGCTCGGCGTCGATCAGGCCGGCGCGCGTCAGCGTCGCAAGATGCGTCGACATGGTGTTGTGCGGGACGTTCAACCGGCGGGCGATGTCGCCTGCAGCTAATCCGTCCGGTTCGTGCTCCACCAGCAGGCGGAACACGTCGAGGCGGGTCGGTTGCGCGAGCGCGGCGAACGCAAGGATGGCGGCATCTGATTCCATATGTCGAGACTAATCGACATCTGGTGGTGAGTCCAGAGGCACGAGTTGTCCTTATGGAGAATGGCAGGTTATGCCGGGCCTATGCCTAGCCGCGACAGAAAGCGGGAAGCGAGCCCGACGAAGAGTCCAGCTCGCTATCCCATCAACTCGTCAAATCGCCTAAGCGGCCAAGGGCAAATCTTGTCTGTCCCCGCTGGGGTCTTCCACCGCCTTCTTGAGGAAGTGAGAAAGTGCGGCCTTTCGGGAATTCCGATCTAGAGCGTAGGCGGTCTGCTTGAACTTGACCCCATCGAGCAGCCCCTGAACGTAGCCGGAGATAGTGTCGGCGGCCATGATGAGGGCGGTGTCGAGCGAATGGATGTATTTGCTCGTGACGGTCCCCTTTGAGTGACCGACCAGCGCGGCGATGGTGACCTCGGTGAAGCCGAGATCGTTTGCGATGCTGGCGAAGCTGTGACGCAGGACGTGCGGCGTTACATCTGCCAGCGGCGAGTCCCGGAAAATCTGCCGCCAGTGATTGGGGAATCCGCCAAAGGCGTTGTCCTCGCCCTGGCCGGGGAAGACATAGCTGCCCGTCGCGGTCTTGCGGCGTTTCTCTAGATACTCGACCACGGCGAGGCCGATAGGACGGATGGAGGCGCCTTCCTTGCTATCCTCCAGACGCATGCAGCTCGCGTCAGTGTCCGCCTCGGTCCACTTGAGACCGATCATCTCGCTTCGGCGGCAGCCGGTGAGCGCGATCTGTCGGATGATCTCGACCGTCATCCCATATTTCGGGGTTTCGGCCGCTTCGCGCAGAATCTCGCCGAGCGTGCGGTACTCCGCCTCGGTGAGACGACGGTCGCGGACATTGTCCTTGGGCTTGCGGATGCCGTGCACGGGATTGGCCGTGATGATCCCTGCCTCCATGGCGTAGGTGAAAATGCCGCCGACGAGTCCGAGCGTCCGCGTGGCCGTACCGGCGCCGCCTGTCACGATGGACTTGCCGCGCAGCTTCTTGGTCTTCACCGACACTGCCGTCTTGCCCGCCATGATGTCCTTCAACACCTTGGTCATGTCGGCTTTGACGAGATCCTTTACCCGGCGCGTGCCGATCAGCGGAATGATGTGTCGATGAATGCGACCGGTATCGCTGACGATGGTCGTTGCCTTTTTCGGTCGGCCTCCCTTTCCGAGAATGAGACCGGCTTCGAGGTCCTTGAGATACATCGCGCACAGTTCTTTGACGGTGATCGCCTGATGATCCAGCAGGCGTTCCTCGGAGGGGTTATCACCCTGTGCGACGCGACCGAGTTGCACCTTAGCTTCCTGCCGGGCTGTCTCCGCCGTCCACACGCCATGAAGGCCGATTGTGAAGCGGCGGGTTCGACCTGCGGCGCGGTATTGGATAAGGTAGCTGCGTTTACCGGACGCGAAGATGCGAAGGCCGAAGCCGGGAAGTTCGTCGTCCCAGATGAAGTAGTCCTTCTCGCGGGCTACGGCAGCATCCACGACTCGTTTCGTGAGCTTGGCCATTACGCGATTTCCCCCTGGAGAGCGGGCTGTTTCCGCGGAAGCACCACGGAAGCAGCCGGATGAAAGTCGGAGCGAAGTGTCGGATATGGATTTCGGCGGGGAAAACCGGATTGTCCATACGTTTCAAAGCGTTGTAGTATCATGGCGTGTCCTAGCGTGCATTTCTGATAGCCAGGACAAATTGCTCCGAAGGCTGAAGTCAAGGGCTGCTGGTTTGTGAGAGACGTAGAAAAGGAGATTGTTTACAAAGGTTTGCGGGAGTTACCGTTGAGGCTTCCACCCTACAGGTTTTCCGCGTAAGCACTGCGTAAGCAACAGGCACCCATAGCTCAGCTGGATAGAGCGCTACCCTCCGAAGGTAGAGGTCTCAGGTTCGAATCCTGATGGGTGCGCCATCTCTCAGACAGACAGTACGATCGCTTTCAGGCTCCTTCATGAGGAACTGGGCGGAGCTGATGGCGCCGTTGTGACGCTGCGAATACCTCCAAGCCCTGCGGGACTTGACCAGCATCGCTCGCAAGCGGCACGCGTAATGGCAGAACTTACCTGCGACTTCTCGCCGTTCACGAGTGTTTTGGCATCCGACAGCTATTGTCGGACGCCGACATTCAAAGGGGTGCTCAGATGCCGCACTGTTGATTGATCTAGCAGGGAGCGTAGCGCTGTTCCTGATCAAGCTAGCGCGAAGGGGGGCTAGCCAATGCTACAGATCGTGCAAGGCATGTATTTCCGGCCGGTACCGCTCACGGACACGCTACACCGGGGTATTTTTTATACAAACCTGCGCGCCTTTCGTGAGCAGACACTGACCTTCGTTTTTGGGAGGCTGCTGCCTTCGACGACATTTGATGGTCCGCGCACCTTCACGGTCGAAGCGCGAGAGCAGCTGGAAGCCCAGAGCCCCTCCGGGACGCTTGAAGTCCTCGCCGCCACCAGTGGCGACCAGTTGCTCGACGAGGTTGCCGCAGTAGTCGCCTTCTGTACCAAAGCCACTTGCGTCCGCGACCATGACATGGCGCGCCGGCTGATTTCTGCTCAACAAGGCGAGGAAAGAAATCGCCGCGGTCCCGCGAGCCTATTGCGCCAGACCTTCGACGCAACGGTTATCCTCACGGACGAGGGTGTAGCGGACCTTGAACGCTTCACGCGCTCACTCCTCGGGCTACAGCGCAAGAGCTACGAGGCGGTCATCAGGGCCATACGCCAGATCGTCGATGCGACGCTTATCGTCGATGAAGACGCCGCATTAGCATATACATTGATGGTGGCGGCTCTAGAATCACTCGGCCAAGCGTCCGAAAGCGAACCCGCTGTCTGGGAGGACTACGATCCGTCGAAACGACATCGGATAGACGCAGCCACCCAAGGACTTGACGACGTTGTCCGCGCGCGGATCGAGAGCGCCGTGCTTGCAAATGAGCATCATGGTCTTCAGCGGCAGTTCGTCGCCTTTGTGCTAGATCACGTTGAGCCCTCCTTCTATCGGAACGAAGCTGTTGGCGCGATCCGACCAATCAAGACTACCGAGCTCCCAAACGCGCTGCGCCAAGCCTATTCTATCCGCTCGCGAACCGTTCACGCTTTGGAGCGCTGGCTCGGGAGGTTTGGATGGCAGGCGATCGTGCCGATACGGCATTGCTAGACACCGGCATTGTCCTAAGTTTGGAAGGACTGTCACGCCTGAGCCGTCATGTGGTGCGGCGCTTCGTTGAGCGTGCTCCTCAAGGTGTCGATTCGACATTCAACTACCGCTCAGCACTACCCGGAATCATGCCGGGCCGCTGGGCAGCGCAATATTGGATCGGACGGGCCGAGGGGTTCAATCGTGATACCGCTGCCGAGTATTTCGATGGAATGCTAACATATCTGATCGAGGGGCTATCAAAGCGTAGCGAGACGGGTCTTGTCGATATGAGCCCTGTTCTAGAATCCATCGAGGGCACGGCGCTCGGCCTTTCCAAACGAGAGGATCGCCTTGCGATGGCCGGGATCATGACGGTCTGGAACACGGTCGCTCCCCCGGACCGTCGTCGCAGGCTCAAGCCGAAGCTCGCCAAGCGGTTTGAGGCCGACTTGGCGGAACCGAGCATGGTGAGCTTCGCAATCGGAATGGTGCTCGGACGGCCGATTGAATGGTCGACCGAAGATATGCAGTTGCTTTCCGACGCCCGCTGGAAAGAGCGGTTAGGCAACAAACCCGCCCCTCTTCCGATGCGAGTTGATGCGGCTCTCCACATCCTGCTCGCAGACCGGCTCTTGCACGAGGGCAGCAAAACTAAGGCGCTGGGTGAGCTCGGTCGTGCGGTCGAGACTGTTCCCGGACTTGCTCCCCTGATCGAGTTCGAACAGGCGATCGAACGCGGTGAGGACCCTGTACTGAATCTCGGTCGCTTCGTGCTCGGCGAGGCGGAGTTTATTGGAGCAGCGTCGACTGCCAGCCACCGACCGGAGTCGGATGAGGGGCAACCGGGAGAAGTGCGTTCTGACTAACGTCGGAGATACTCCGGCGTTACTCCACATGTACGACTAACGCTCTAGCGCGTTCTCCGAAAAATGCTCGCGGATGAAGTCGAGCTTGGGATCGATGTATCGCCGACAAAAAGGCCTGTTCGGGTCGGTGCGATAATAGTTCTGATATCGCTCGTCCGAAGCTTTGAAGCCCGCGAATGGTAGGACGAGGGTGTGGACCGGCTTGCCGGTCTCCGCAGCGTATCCGCGTATCGCCTCATCGGCTTCGGCTCGCTGAATCTCGTCGAAGATATAGATCGCGCTTCGGTACTTGTTTTGAACCGAGCGCGCACGAGTGGCGGAGTGTGTGCGCAGGTGCACCTCGGACAGTGTCTCCAGTCCGATAACGGAGGGTTCGAACGTTACAATCACCCCCTCGGCCCAGGTGTCCGCCGGGGCGGCCGATTGTAGAAAGCCCTGGTGGACCTGCGTGACGCCGCGCAACGCTTGGAAAACGCCCTCGGTGCACCAGTGGCAACCTCCTCCAAAGCCCACCTGTGCCATACTTAGCTCCTGCGCAAAGGCACAACGGCCGGGCCAGACTTATCGAGCTGGCGGACGAACGCGATGATCCGCTGTCCGACATCGTTCGCCATTTCGACATGAGGGTAGTGCCCAGCGCCCTCGACAATCATGGTTTCGGCATGGAGCCTCGAAGCCAAGCTTCGGGCTTCTTCGACAGGGTCCGTGAAGTCGGGATCCTTTGTGCCCATGACGATGAGGCTCGGCACAGAGATCTCGTCCAAGATCGCTGCGGTGTCGGACTTCGACAATGAGAGCATCGTCAAGAGAGCCTGCATGCGCTTTGGCTCCCTGAGGTTTGCAGCAATCGCCGCTTTTACCTCAGCATGATCCGGCGCCGGTTTCGTCGGGAATAGGCTGCTCCAGTAAGTGGTCCAGAACCAGGTTCGCCATGGCCCCGCGAATCCGAGCCCAAGGACAAGTTTCTGGATCGTCGTGAAGGGAAGATCGCGAACGATCGGACCGAGCAGCACCACCCCGTTGACGTGACTAGGAGCTTCCTTGGCAGCCCAAAGCGCGGAGCCGGCTGCGAACGAGTTGCCCATGATCACGGCTGGCCCGTCAGCCAACTGTCGGAGGATGGCGACGGCGTCACGGCCGACCGCTCGCGCGGAGTAATCCGACCACTCCGGCGACGATTGGCCGAATCCGCGGACGTCCATCGTCACCACTCGGCATCCCGCATGCTGCAGCATGGGCTTGATGAGCCGATACTCGGAGCGCAGGTCTCCCATTCCTGGGATGCCTACGACGAGAGGTCCGGTTCCACCCGTATCGTCGAAGGCTATCCTACCGCCCTCTGTCTGAAGGAACTGGGTCTGCACATCGTTAGGCGCCATGAAACGATCCGATCCGTTGAGCAGCAGACCTATCGGCTGACTTCGAAAAGGAACCACGCTCGGCGTTCCGCTTCGTCGGTCCAGGTATCGATCAGGCCGGAGGTCGCGTTGTCCTTCGCCTCGTCGGCGACTTCCTTTGCGCGGCGCAGCGACTCGACCATGTGAAGATTATCGGCGCGCAGCTCCGCCAGCATGTCCTGCGGCGTGACGAACTCAGCGTCGTTGTCCTTGATCGTCTGGTGGCTGGCGATATCGCCGATCGATCGTATGGTCGTATTTCCGGTCTTCCGGGCGCGCTCCGCCATCGCATCGGTCGCTGCGAGGATTTCCGCAGCTTGCTCATCGAGAAGGAGATGGTAGTCCCTGAAGTACGGGCCCGAGACATGCCAGTGAAAGTTCTTGGTCTTGAGGTAGACCGCATAGCTGTTCGCCAAAATGATCTTCAACGCATCCGCGACCGTCATGGTCGCGTTCTCGTCGAGGTCAGATGGTGAAGGCACGGTTGCAGCACTGGAGTTTGTCATCGCGTGAACTTCCTCGATGAAGGCTTGCGCAAAAGATCAGCGCCGATTCTCTGGAACGCTGAGGTATAGAAGATGAATTTACCTCAGATCGAAGTCCAATGGCCTGTGTCTATAGTTTCGATAGTTCTGGCGACCAGAAGGGGCGCTTGGAGCGGCACGGGAAAATGGGAAGGCAGCGAACCCCACATGCTCATCAGGCATTCGGCTGATAGCCCAATACGAAAGCGATAACCTTCTCCGAGGACATCTCGCACGGCTTCAGCGACGCACTGCCCGAAGCAACGCGATACAGATTGAAGCTGACGATGTCGTTCCCGGCTAGTTCTCGAGCAAAAAGGCTGTTCCTCCGTCCATCCTCCGACCGACGAACCGTCACGCCGAAACGCCTGCCTTCGTAAGCGCCTTCGCTATACCCCTCAGGCAGACGCTCGAAAGCCGTATCGAATTCTGGATGGTCCATTCTGCATCACCGCCAATCGGCCTTCGCCCTGCGAACGTGAGTGCTGCGCCATGCGATTGGGGTCATCGCGTCAGTCTGACGTTGCGGCCCCAAAGAAACCCCGCGTCATTAGCGCTAGCGAAGTCCGGGTCCACGTAGATGAAAACACGCTTGATAAGCGCGCCGTCGAACTCGAATACGTTGGCGAAACGGCCTTCGGACCGGCCTTCAACCGGCCACGCCGTGCCGTCAGCCATAACGCCACCTTCAAAGCCTTCCACAATCACGTGGTCGCCGGCTACGTGGAAGGTCATGCGATCGAAATCGTGCTCGATCCGCTGAAGCGACCCCAACAGACCCTTGGCGACTTCCATGAATTCGGCTTTGCCATATCCAACTCCGAACTTCGGGAAGTACGTCACGACATCGTCAGTCAGAATGTCGAGGATGGTGGGATCGCCACTGTCGATTTTCCGGAAATAGTCGGTGGCGACGGCGATGCGGTCTTGGGTCACCTCTGCATTCGGCACTCTATGAACTCCTGAGATGCGGAAGCTTTATCCGCTATTGCTTCGAGAATAATGGGCCCTGCAGGATCAGCCGGTCTGCTGCCCGGAATTCAACGGAGCGCTGAGGTGCGGAAGTGATCGTCCTTCAGTTATCCGCGTGACACGCCCGTCGAGCATCGATTCAGACCAGGACGCCCCCTGACACATCTATCACCGCGCCAGCTGTGTAGCTTGCAGCGGGACTAACGAGGTAACTGACGGCGCCCGCCACTTCCTCAATCGTGGCGATCCGACGGATGGGATGCATATCGATGACGGCCTGCGGAAAATTCTCAGCAACTTCCCCGGTCATGTCGGTTGGCATGATGCCAGGTTGGACCACGTTGACGGTAATGTTGCGTGGGCCAAGATCGCGTTGCACCCCACGGGCATATCCTGCGATCGCTGCCTTGGTTCCTGCGTAGTCGGCAATTCCCGGCACGATCGCTCGGGTGCCCAGGCCGGAACCGATGAAGACAATGCGGCCACCGTCAGAGATTTTCTGCGCCGCCGCACGCGTGATCGCCACGGTGCCCATGACATTGACCATCCACTGCCTGTCGAACGCGGCGGAATCGAGCGTCGGATCGTCAACCAATTTTCCTTGGACGGCGATTGCGGCGTTGTTGATCAAGATGTCGAGCTTGCCGAGTTCAGCTACGACCTGCTCGACCATCGGCTTGGCGGCGGACGTATCCGCTTGATCGCATCGAATTGCGAGAGCGCGAACGCCTTTGGCCCTCACCACCTCGGCGACGGACTCGGCTTTATCGGCCGACGCAGCGTAGGTGATAGCAATATCGGCTCCCTGATCGGCGAGCGTCGCCGCCAGCACGGCGCCAAGGCCTCGAGAGCCACCCGTGATGATAGCGACTTTGCCGTCCAAAACTTTCGACATCGGCGGTTCCTTTCTGAAATCTAATTGCCGGCGGACGGCTACGCGACGTTGACGCCTTTCCAGAAGGCGATGTGATCCTTGATGGAATGGGCCGCCGGAGAAGGGTCGGCATAGGTCCACGCAGCGTTTGCGTTGCGCCGGTCCCCGACCCGGAGATGGAAGTATTGGGCCGTCCCCTTCACGGGACAGACAGACGTGTGCTCGCTCGGTTCCAGATACTGCCGGTCAACCGAGTGAGGCGGGAAATAATGGTTTCCATCCACAACCATAGTCTCGTCGCTTACCGCGAGGGTGACATCGTTCCAAACTGCTGAGACCAAACCGGACTCCTCTCTCGTCGTTCAGCCACTTCCATCGACAAGTGGCCCTGTCGGGCGGGACAAATCAGTTTGCCGTGGTTTGTCCGGCAAGCAGCTTGTCGAGCGAGCCATCTGCATCGAGCGCAACGAGATCGTCGGAGCCGCCGACATGCGTCTCGTTGATGAAGATCTGCGGCACGGTGCTTCGCCCCGACGACTCGATCATCGCCTTCCGGTGTGCAGGATCGGCTTCGATATCAAGCTCAGTGAATGCCACGCCCTTCTCTTTGAGGAGCGCCTTCGCACGACGGCAGAACGGGCACCAACTCGTGGTGTAGATGAGGACTTCAGGCTTCATGTTGCATCTCCAATCGTTGAGGGGTGATGGGCCGGCCGGATTCGCGGCGGTCATCCGAAGGCAAAGGCTTGCGCCCCAGGGTCTCGTGGACCGCGCAGCTCCGGCGTCCGAGTTGGTCGAGGCGCTGGACATCACGCCGCCATCTTTCGGACCGTGTCCAAGACCCGGTCTTGCCGGTATGGCTTGGCGAAGAACACAATGTCCGCTGGAACAACGGCTTCGTCAGGCCAAGGCCTCCCGGACGTGATTATGATCTGGATGGTTGGCCACCGCCGGCGGATGCAAATGGCGAGCATGATGCCATCGATCCCGCCGGGCATGTTCACGTCCGTGAACACGACGCGCACATCCAGTCGTTCCTCCAGGGTCATGAGCGCGGCGGATGCATTCGGCGCCTGCAAGACTTCGAAGCCCGCCTCCTCGATCATGTCCGTCGCGAACAGTCGGAGAAGTGGTTCGTCTTCGACGACGAGCACCACGGGTTTCACCATTCCACCCATACTCCCATCAACCTTGAACCAGGTGACGCATGGAGGCGTGCAGATCGGCCGTTAACCCGGCGGGCTCGTAGCGAACATCGACACCTCCGGTGCCGACCAGGCCGATGTTGATCAGCTTCGATCCAAAGCCTCGGTGAGTTGGCGGCACAACCGGAGGCCCACCCCGTTCTCGCCATGTTACGCGCAGAAGGTCGTCGTCCTGGCCGACTTCGACATCCCACGACAGCGAGACGTGGCCGTCGTCACTGGTCAGCGCGCCGTATTTGCAGGCGTTTGTCAGCAACTCGTGGACGATGAGGGAAAACGAGAGCGCCGCTCGTGGTCCCAGCGCCACCGCCGGCCCACTCATGTCGACCCGATCTGAGAACCCGATCGCGTCGATCACTGTCGCTGCGACAGCTTGTAGATCAGCTTGTGTCCAACTCATTTGGTGCAAGGCGTCGTGCGCCGCGCTCAGAGCCATCAGCCGACGCTCGAAGGCGTAGACCGCTTCGCGATCGGTGACGCTTCGCAGCGTTTGGCTCGCGATGGCCTGCACCATGGTAAGCATGTTCTTCAGGCGGTGAGCGATTTCGCCGTTCACTATGAGTTGCTGCTGCTCGGTACGATGCCTCGCGACGCCTGCCTCGAGCCGGTCTGCCGCACTTCGTAGGAACGAGATTTCCTCTGCGGGCCAAGGTCGGGGATGCGCCGAATGAACGAAGAAAACGGCGATGGTTTTGCCACGATCTCGAACCGGCATGTCGACCAGCGACCGAACGCCGACCCGCATTGCGCTCTCGAGATTGTGCAGAGTGCGATCGTCGGTCAGGGCGTCCCACACAACGAGAGGGTCGCCAACGACGAGCGGCTCGCGCAAGTTCCCGTACTCGTCGAGACGGTGGCGCCCGGCAATGCTCACCGCCCCCGGGGCCGTCCAATCGGTTTCGACGTCAATCGTATCGACGTCCTCGTTGACGGATCCGAACCCGGCTCGGTCAGCGGAGAGCGTTCGGCCGACAATGGCGGCGGTCGCCGAAGCCATCTCTGCCGTATCGTGGCTGCTCCGAATGGTCTCGCCGATTTCGACCAAGGCTGTCTGCAGGGCTGTGAGGCGCTCACTGGCCTTTGCGATCCGGCGGAGTTCGAGATTTTCGCTGGCGAGACGGGCAAGGGCTTGCAGCATCGCCTTTTCCATCTCGCTGAGCCCTTCAGGCCGCGGAACGGTATCGATGACGCACAGCCGACCCACGATCGCTCCCGATCGCAGGACGAGCGGCGCGCCAGCGTAGGCGCGAAAGTGCCGGACGCCCGTGACGAGCGGATTGCGCTTGGTCCGCGCATCATTTGTGAGATCGACGATCTCTAGAAGATCGCCTTGATCGATCTCGATCCGACAGACCGAGTGTTCGATCTCCGTCTCGCATACCTCAAGCCCGTACTTGGCTTTGAACCATTGCCGGTCAGTATCCAGCAGGGTGATGAGCGCGATGGGAACGTCACAGGCCTTTGCGGCGACAAAAACGAGATCGTCGAAGGCTTGCTCATCCGGTGTGTCGAGCACCATGAGGTCTGCAAGCGCCCGCGCCCGCTGTGCCGCCCCGAAATCGGTTCTGTCAGCGCTCAGGCTCACCGCAGTTCTCCTGGATGATGCCTCGAAGGTCGAGCGTGGCCGATCATCGGCGCTTCCCGCGTCATGTCAGTGCCCCCTCATGCGGGGCGGCCACTGCGCTGACGGCACGCCCGCTTGGCCGCTCTGATCGGCGATGGCGTCACCGACGGCGAGGACGATCTTGCCCTGGATATGGCCTGCCTCTGCGCGTTCGTGAGCGACGGCCGCTTCGGAAAGGGGATATGTGCTATCGACGGCGACGCGGACCTCACCGCTGTCGAGCAAGCGAGCTAGCTTGGCCAACTGATCGCCGCTGGAACGCACCTGCGTCGCCGAAACGGTCACTCCTCGGTCGGCAGCCTCGTCATGTCCGGCAAAGCCAAGGGGAAAGATCGGGAACAGCGCACCGCCACGACGTATGGTCCGAAGGAAGCGGCCGGAGGCCGGACCGCCGACGGCATCGACGACAAGATCGATGTCGCGCACATCGTCTTCGGGTTTAGTCTTCGTGTAGTCGATGAACTCGTCGGCGCCCAGTTCGCGAAGGAACGCTTCGTGCCGGGTTGAAGCGACGGCGATGACACGCGCGCCTTCGTGCTTTGCCAACTGCAATGCCAGATGACCGACACCGCCCGCAGCCCCGTTGATCATAACGCTCTTCCCAGCCAACGGGACCGGGCTGTGGCGCTCGGGCTGCAGCGGGTTCTGCTCGTTATGGCCTAGCTCGATCAGGAACTGCCAAGCGGTCAGCCCCGACATGGGAACGGCGGCTGCATGAATGTGGTCCAGGTGTCGGGGCTTGGCCGCAAGGTCGGAAGCAGGCGCGGAAACATACTCGGCGTATCCCAAGCTCTCGCCGAAACTGGGAAAGCGGATCATTCCAAAAACTTCATCGCCGACCGAGAACGCCGTCACATCGTCAGCGACCTTCTCGACGATCCCGGAGACATCCGAGCCGGGTATGGCGGGGAATGTCACCGACGGCCGCCACTCGGGCGGCAGAGCCTTGTATCCCTCGCGGAGATACCAGTCGGGCGGGTTGAGGCCTGCCGCTTTTACACGGACGAGCACCTCTCCCGGCTTTGTCACAGGTGTCGGCGCCTCCTCATAGCGAAGGACATGAGGAGCGCCGAACTCATGGAAGCGGATCGCTTTCATTTTTCGTCCTCCGATCAGACGCGTTCGAGGAGGGCGACAGTGCCTTGACCACCATCGGCGCAGATGCTGACGATCCCGCGAGATCCGACCGGCATGGCCCATAGCTCTTTCACAGCTTGGCTGAGATCGCGCGCGCCGGTCGCGCCGAAGGGATGTCCGATGGCTACCGAGCCGCCGTTGGGATTGACGCGATCCCAATCGAAGTTGCCCATCTCCTCCGAAACACCGGCCTTGTCTCGGACCCAGTTCGGATCAGTAATGGCCGCGACGTTGGCCAGCACCTGTGCCGCGAACGCCTCGTGGATTTCCCAAAGTGCGATGTCGGCGAAGCCAAGGTGATGGCGCGCCAGAAGTCGTGGAATGGCATAGGACGGCGCCATCAGCAGCCCCTCCGTGCGCAGGTCGACCGCCGAGACTTCGTAGTCGATTATCCGCGCATAGGGCGTGCCATCGGGCAGCCTCTTCAGACCCTCCTCGTTGGACACCCAACAGCCGGCCGCCCCATCCGTGATGGGGGAGCTGTTGCCGGCTGTCAGGCTACCCATTCCGCTCTCACGATCGAAGGCGGGCTTCAAACCGGATAGACGTTCGGCGGATGTGTCCGCGCGCGGGTTCGCATCGCGGGAAAGCTCCGGCAACGAGATCACGAGGTCATCGAAGAAGCCGCCGTTCCAGCCGGCGACGGCGCGCTGGTGGCTTTTTAGAGCCCAGTCATCCTGAGCCTCACGCGAGATGCGCCACGCCTTGGCGGTCTCCTCCATGTGATCGCCCATCGTCCTGCCCGTAAGGCGGTTGGCCCAGCCCTTCGTGGGGAGCACATAGTCTTGAGGGGTCAACGCCCCCAGGGCGGCAAGTGCTGCGGCCGGATCCTGCGCGAAGAGATCGGTGAGTCGTTTAGATGCCTCAGCGGTGAGAGCGAGCGATGGTCGGCTCATGACCTCAGACCCGCCGACCAGTATCAGGTTGAGCCCGCCGCCGAGCATCCCGGCTGCGGCGAAGCTCGCGGTCATGCTGGTCGAGCACGCTAGGACTACGGAGAATGCTGGAACGTTGGGGTTGAGCTTCCCGTCCAGCCAGATTTCGCGAGCGATGTTGCTCCAGCCCAGGTTCGGGATGACGGTTCCCCAGATCGTCAGATCGGGCTCCGCAAGCTTCGCCATTTCTTCAACGACTGGCACTGACAACGAGACCGCGTCATAATTTGCCAGCGCTCCTCCGCCACGACCGAATGGTGTCCGCAAGCCTGCGGCTATGAAAACTGGTTCGGCGAAGCGGCTCACGGTGATCTCCCAAAGCTAAAGATTCTAATTAGACGAGGTGGCGTAGTGCGGTCCGCTGACGGCAGGCGCCGGCCGTCAGGGCGTCTCCCCATCCCTGAGGTCGATGACCATTTTTCCGATGTTTTTTCCGGCGAACAGATCGAGGAACGCCGAAGGGGTTCTCTCGAGGCCGTGAACTACCGTCTCCTGCCATTTGACCTTCCCATCGGCGATCCACCGGGTGACGTCGCGCTGGAAATCCTCCCAAACCGACATGTTGTGGATGGTGACGAAGCCTTGCAGCAGGAGGCTCTTCTCAATAACCGCATAGATATTGCGGGGGCCGACCGGCTCGCTGTTGTATTGCTCGATCATTCCGCACAAAGCGAAGCGTGCGAAGCCATTGGCCGCCTCAAGCGCGGCTTCCAGGTGCGTGCCACCGACGTTGTCGAAATAGATGTCGACACCCTTAGGCGCAGCTTCGCGAAGTGCTGCGACCATGTCGTCCGTATTCTTGTAGTTTATCGTGGCATCAGCGCCTGCTTCCTCGCGCAGCCAACGCAATTTGTCCTCGCCGCCCGCAGACGCAACGACTCGGCATTCCTTGATCTTTGCGATTTGGACAGCGAGCGATCCGACCGAACCCGCTGCTGCTGACACGAACACAGTTTCGCCAGCTCGCGGCTTTCCGATCTGGAGCATGCCGATGTAGGCGGCGAAGCCTGGGAAACCGAGCGGGCCCAGATACGCCTGCTCTGGAATCGTCGTATCGATCCTAGTAGCGGACGCGGCGTCGATGATCGCGCGGTCGCGCCAGCCGGCAAAGTGGCTCACAACCTCGCCAGGGCTGAACCGTTCATCCTTGCTTTCGACTATGACGCCGATCGCGGCGCCATCGAGAGGCTCGCCAACTTGGAAGGGCGGCATATAGCTTTCTCGACCGGTCATGCGGCCGCGCATGTAAGGGTCAACGGAGAGCCACCGGTTGGCGACGAGCAGTTGTCCTCGCTCTGGCGCGGGGAGATCCTGCTCGACGAGTTCGAAGTTGTTGGCCTGCGGTAGCCCTTCGGGACGACTTTTAAGGTGAAATTGACGGGCCATGATGGTCATGGGCGAAGCCTTTCCCGGACAGAGCTTGAGCTGGGCGCTCCCGCGTGATGGGATGCGATCATCTGGCCGCCCCTACCCACCGTAGCGCTCGGTCTTGATGATCGAGACGCCCAGCCCTGCCGACAATGCGCTGTCCGTCGCGATGTTGACGAAACCGTTCGACCCGCAAACGAACACGTGGCCCGGGTCGCGACCGAGACGTGCGATTGTCGCCTGGACCATCCCATCGTCGATCCGTCGGCCATAGTCCGAGGCGCGCTTTGGCGCTTCTCGCGTAATCGCGAGCGTCAAGATGAACGTGGGATCGCTCATCTCGATTAAGTGGAGTTCGCTGGAGAAGAGCACGTCCTCAGCGGTTCGCGCCGACAAGAGCAGAGCGACTGGAACGGCCTGTGCCGATGCCCGACGCTGCCGGATCATCGCCATCAGCGGCACCACGCCTGAACCTGCGCCGATCAGCAGCACCGGCTTGTCGGTAGGCTCGGGCCAAAGAAAGTGGCCTCCAAGCGGTCCCCTGAGTTCGATCTCGTCGCCGGCTGCGGCGACGTCGTGGAAGAATGGCGAAACTTCGCCATTCGGCAGGCGCTCGATGGCGAGTTCCAGGATCGGTGAAGAGCCCGCCGACGATGCGATCGAATAACTGCGCATCGCCTGATAGCCGTCTGGGGCGGTCAGCCGGACGTCGACGTGCTGGCCTGCTGTATGGACGAATGGTTCCTGCAACCGCAGGAAAAAGCTCTTGATACTCGGTGTCTGTTGGACGATTTCGTCGATCACGCCTGACTGCCACGACGCGGGTTGCGCATCGAACTCAGTCATGGGTGTACCGTTGCTCGCGCCACGGATCACCGTAGATGTGATAACCGCGCAACTCCCAGAACCCGGCCTCGTCGCGAGTGGTGAACTGCAGCGCATTCACCCACTTGGCGGACTTCCAGAAGTAGAGATGCGGAACAAGAAGGCGCGCCGGTCCGCCATGGTCGCGGGGAAGCGGCTGGCCCGCGTAGCTCAGCGCGACCATAGCTTTGCCGGACAACATGTCCGCGAGCGGAACATTCGTCGAATAGCCATCGTAGCAGTGCGCGAGAACGAAGTCTGTTGGCTGTTTAACTTCAGCGTCAGCGAGGATGTCCTCGATCAGCACGCCTTCCCACTTCGTGTCGAGCTTGGACCAGGACGTGACGCAGTGAATGTCTTTGGTCACTTTGGTCTTTGGAAGGGCGTTGAATTCACTCCAACTCCAGACCTTCACGGGTCTCGGACCGATCTTGACCGTGAACTTCCAGTCGGACGTCTCGATACGAGGCGTTGGCCCAGCGGTAAGAACGGGAAAGTTCTCCACGAGATGTTGACCTGGCGGAATACGGCCCTCGTGGTCGCCGCCTGAACCGCGGCCGGTGAAACCTCTGGTGACCATGCCGAACCCCCTTGCTCGTCACGACGGACCGACCGACTTCATCTCAGGCTAATGCGTAGATGACCCTCGCAAAGGAAAGATATCGAGCGGATCGCAAAGCTGATGTTCAGACAACCGGGTGTTAAATCAGTAGAGACACGCAATTCATCACTATGACTCGCGATAATCCCGCCTCGACTATAGCTTTATATCAGACTGCTTTCCCAATGCCCTGTCGCTATAGTTTCGATAGCTTTGAATCGGTGTTGCGTGAGCGTTATGGCTCGTGGGACAGAGAAGCTTCGCGAGGTGAGGTCGCCAGCATGCGACTGCGGCGTGCCCAGGAGGTCGTCATTCCCATCCAAGACGAGATTATCGCAGCGCTCGGCGTTTCGGCGTCGTTCGATGCCCGACGCGAGGCGGCAGAACGCGCCGCCTTCCTCCGCGACTATCTTAGGTCGTCGGGGCAGCGAGCGTATGTGCTTGGAATCAGCGGCGGCGTCGATTCCCTGACGGCGGGCCTAATCGCGCAATCGGCCGTGAAGGATCTGCGTCAGATCGGGTACGAATGCGAGTTTGTAGCGGTGCGGCTGCCCTATGGCGAACAGATGGACGAGCGCGATGCTCAGCTTGCCTTGTCAGCCATCAGGCCCGACCGCGTTGCCGTGATCAATATAAAGCCCGCGACCGACGCGCTGTGGAGCGGGATGACAGGCTCCGATTACGAGTCCGCCGACCCCGGCCTGCGCAGTACGGTGCTCGGGAACATCAAGGCACGCCAACGGATGGTCGCCCAGTTTGCTCTCGCGGGGACCCTGGGCGGCCTTGTGATTGGCACGGACCATGCAGCCGAAGCGGTGATGGGTTTCTTCACAAAGTTCGGCGATGGCGCGGCCGATGTTCTCCCTCTCGCCGGTCTCAATAAGCGGCGCGTTCGCGCGATCGCGTCTCATCTGGGCGCCCCGGCGGAACTGATCAGTAAGGTTCCCACGGCAGATTTGGATGACGCGATGCCGTTACACCCCGACGAAGACGCCTACGGCGTGACCTATGATGAGATAGACGATTACCTCGAAGGAAGGGGTGTGGCCCAGGCGGCGGTCGAGACGATCCAAAGAGCGTATCGAGCCACCGCGCATAAGCGCGCGCTGCCTGTGGCCTCCAACGTGCAGCTTCTGGCGCCGCAAGGGTCGAACGGACGCTAAATTTGCTCCCGCCTAGGACATAGAAACTATGTCACGCCGCTATTGGAAAAGACCGGCGTTGGAATTCATAGTCATCCACGTAAACTCGTGGCCTCGTCGGGTATAGTCTAGACAGGATTCTGGTCTTATCGACTATTCGACGCTCGGGCCGTGGGGCGGTGAAGTATAGCAGTTCCCCTGCGCTCGCGAGTTTTCGCTGCACGTCGGGCACATGCTTCGTGTTCGGAGAGAGGGATGAGCGCGGCCGATCGTCAAGCGCCAGAGCTTCGCATTCATCGGTGGATCGGCGTGGATGGAAGCGACCTTAAGGCGCCGATCAAGCTATCGGATCTTGGCGTAGGGCCGAAGGTCCTTTTCGCGTTTCAGCATTGGTGCAGGGGCTGCCATCTGCATGGGTTTCCTACACTGCAGAAATTGCATGGTGCGCTGGAGTCCAGAGGCGTCGGATTCGCAGTGATCCAGACGGTCTTCGAAGGCGCGCACGAAAATACATTCGACAAGTTGCGCATCAATCAGGTGGAGTACCGTCTCCCCGTCGCTTTCGGGCACGACGAACCGCCGCCTGGTGCTGCGTTTCCAACGTTCATGGAGGATTACCGGACACGGGGAACGCCGTGGTTCACGGTCATCAACGCCGACGGTTGCGTCGTCTTTTCGGATTTCCACCTGGACGCGGATCGTTTGGTGGCAAATTTGGAGAGCTCGTGAAACATGCCACGGTGGCTCATTCTAGCCTGCACCCACTTCGTCGTTGGCATCACAGGCTTTGCTGCCGGCATCTACACGCTGCCTATCCTCACCGCGCCGGCGTCGCCCACTGAAGCTGCGTTGAGGAGTTCGACGCCTGAGGCGCTCTATTCGGGAAAGCTTTCTCGTGATCTAGCCGGCAGCGACCTGCTGCACTGGGGTGAAGGCGAAGTGCAGATCCTGCCTCACCGGATCGCGCACATTGGCCGTCTCTCTCCCGGGCCGGACTACAAGCTTTATCTCGCCCCGCACTTCGTAGAGACCGAGGAAGCGTTCCTCGCGATCAAGGCCGCGTCCGTTCGGGTCGGCGATGTGAGGGCCTTCAACGGCTTCATTATGGAGGTGCCCGCCGACATCGACGTTCGCGACTACAGTGCCGTTGTCATCTGGTGCGAAGCCTTCGATCAGTTCATCAGTTCTGCGGCGTATCAGCCGCCGCGCCAGGCTCGGAAATGAGTCAGGCGATGGATAGCGTGAAGGCGGCCTGCGCGCGGGGGCTCGTTCTGGCGCCGGTCGCAGCGCTGTTGTTGAGTGTCGCCACCTTGCTCTTGGGCAATGGTCTATTGGGTACCCTTCTGATCGTGAGGGCTGGTGAGGAAGGCTTTTCCGCTCAAACGATCAGCGCGATGATGTCCCTATACTTTGCGGGCTTCACCATTGGCGCTCTCACGCTGCCCAGGATGATCGTGTCCGTCGGTCATGTGAGGACTTTCGCTGGCTTCGCCGCGATCGCCTCGATGACGGCTCTTCTTCATGTCGCATTCGTGGAGGCGAACGTATGGATGCCGCTTCGCCTTGTGACCGGTTTCGCCTATGCAGGCATGATCCTGGCGACTGAGAGCTGGCTCAACGCTCACGCGATTCAATCCACGCGCGGTCAGCTTTTGTCGATTTTCGGCGTTGTTTCGATGGGTTCATGGGCCCTTGGTCAAGCGCTTCTCAACATCGCTCCACCCGCAGACGTGACGCTGTTCCTGTTCGTCTCGCTGCTGATATCTGCGGCCGTCGTCCCCGTCACGCTACTGCCCAGTCATCCCCCGGCCGAGGTTCAACAGGAGCCCGTCGCCTTTCGCGATCTCGTTGCAATTTCGCCCCTTCCGTCGGTCGGCGTTTTCCTAGCCGGTCTGGCCATCGGCGGCTTCTGGGGACTAGGGCCCAATTTTGCGCAGAGGATTGGCCTCGATGTGGGCGGCATTTCTTCGTTCATGGCTGCGGTCCTTGGTGGAACGCTCGTGCTGCAGTGGCCATTGGGATGGCTATCGGACCGCGTGTCGCGGACACTCGTCATTGCCGGCGCCGCCCTGGCTTCCGCGGCGGCCGCGATCGGCGTAGCGCTGGCTGCGGACGCGCCTCTGCCTGTGCTACTTGCGGCGGGCGCGCTGTTCGGCGGCTTCGGTATTCCCATCTATTCGCTATGCCTTGCCGTTGCGAACGACGACCTTCCTCCGGGTCGGCTGCTGGGCACCGCTCGCGGACTTCTCCTACTCAACGGGATCGGAACCGCCGCCGGGCCGCTCATCGGAGGCCTGGTGATGGACCTCCTCGGTCCTGGCGGCCTGTTCCTCTACGCGGCGGCATTGCTGACTGCCCTGGCGGTCTTGGCCGGTGTGCGTAGGCACTCCGACCGATCGGTCAAGACAAGAGCGACACGCTGCCCGAGCACGGCGATGATAACCGGGTCGCTCGACGCGATGATACGAACCCCGGCGGATCAGCGCCGCTGAGACGACGATGCCCATAACCGAAGGACTGCCAGTCGGCTGTTAGAGGAGCCTGGCTGAGAACAAGGTGGAACGCGTCATGGATGAGGGCGTGAAGGCTTCAGCCCCGAGAGACGCATACGAGGCTAAACGGGGGGCGATCGCCATCCTCCCGTTGGCCTTCGGGGCCAGCGTGTATGGCTTGGCCTTCGGTTTCCTGGCCGTACAGGTAGGTTTCCCATGGTGGGGCGTCGCGATCATGAGCGCCTCTACCCATGCGGGCTCTTCGCAGATCATCGCGGTTGAGCAGTTCGCTTCCACAGGTGTCGTGTTGGGCGCGGTTCTGGCCGGTGCGTCACTGAACCTGCGCTATGTCGGCATCATCGCCTCTTTATCCGAGGTGCTGGCCGGCTTGTCGCTGAGGAAAAAGCTCTTCGCCATCCACATTACTGGCGACGAGAACTGGGCTTTGACGATGTCCGAGCGGGCAAAGTCCCCCGATGTCGGAGCACCATTCCTCATAGGCTCAGGGCTGGTGAATATCTCCATGTGGACAGCCTCCACGACGCTCGGGGCTTTGCTTGGCGCCGCGCTGCCCGATCTCGGACGCTTTGGCCTGAGCTTCGCGTTCACGGCGGCCTTCATTGCAATGGCGCGAGGTCTGTGGCGGGGACGTTCCCAAGCCCTGCCATGGACCATGGCCGCGGCAGCGACCATGGCCGTCATCTCGCTCGGCATGCCCAAAGCTTACGGGATCATCGTCGGCGCATTCTTCGGCTTGGTGGTGATCTCCTTGAAGCGCAGGATCGAGGCGGCAGCCTGATGAGCGCTTCGCACTGGGCTGTCGTCGGTTTGCTCGTCGTGGCTGCGTTTGCGATCCGGGTCGCCGGGTTGATTGCCGGTGAGCGAATTAGGGTTTCCAGGCAGGCTTGGGTTCTGGACGAGTTGCCTGGGCTGATCGTGGTCAGCTTGGTCGCTTCGTCGTTGATCGGTCAGCCACCTCCAACCTGGATCGCGGCCGGTGTCGCGCTGGGTGCAGCGATCGCCACGAACCAGGTCATCGTGGCGATGGTATTGGGAATGCTCGCCTACGCAGGTCTGGGGTGGCTTGGCTCGTAAGTGCCGATCATCTGCGAGAAGGAGCTATGGGGAGGCCAGCAGTCGTCCAGTCAGGCTGCGAACGTCGATGGCCCGCACTCACGATCCGAGGACCGCGGGTCCTTGCCTACGCAACAGCCTCCACGGTCAAATCGCGGCCATTGAACTGCACCGTTTCCCCGGCTCGCGCGCCTTCGATCGCCTCGTAGATCGGGGCTATCGTCGAGATGCCCATCAGTTCCTGCCCATGACAAATGAACCTGCCAGTCGAGACCGAAATGACGAAGTGCTTGCCGGACAGCTTGACGACGGCGCCTTCCGAGACTTCTGACTTCGGTCCAAAATCGATCGTCCGAAGCTTGTCGAGCTTATCAACATAGTCATCGAGAGTGTCATCGAGCGCCTCAGCGAAATCGCTCGCCACCTCGGCTTGCGCCTGCTCGTCGTTCTCGATCGGCTCGCTGCGATCGAGGCGCGCGGTGGAAACGTAATCCAGATACTTCTCGCGAGCGCTTTTCAGTGCCGCTGTCTCAAGAGACAGCATGGTCTCGCGAATGTGGTCCTTATTCCAGTCCATCTCTGCCTCGTTATCGCTGACCTGAAAGGGAAATCCCATCCTTCGTTCGGGTCCAATTTGTTCCCGCACGCTGCGCCGACCTCATTCGTCGGGAATCACGTCTTCGCCCTGGTAGGGAATCCTTATCAGCCGGGGATCCCGAATAATGCTCGTCACGAGCCAGACGTATGATTGTTCTGCTGTATCGAAGCCAAGGATGCTGAAGGCTCCCCCGAACGGGCATGCCGGGAAGTCTGGGAAGCCTTCCCGCAGAACGTAACGCTCAGGGTCGCGATCAAACTCGCTTTTATAGACCTTGCGCAGCCCATGCTTGCTCGGCACGTCCGCGTCACCGGCCGGAGATGTTTCACGATGCTCAAGAAGCCGTTCGGACAGGTCGCGGTGGCATATCTCGTCGAACACATCGAAGGCATCGATCAGCAGACCTTTGTGCTCGGTCGCCGGGTCGGTGATGGCGTAGATGTTCGATGCGTCTTCGGCTCCATCGCCGCTTTCGAGGCGTACCGCGGCATCGACACGGATGCTGCATGCGTCGAGGGTCGATCCGAGCTCGAGATCGACGAGAGCGCCGTCCTTCACACGGTACTCTCGGTCATAGCCCTTAGCCACGAAAGACTGCACGGCGTCCAGAACGTCTGTCACTTGAGTTGTCATCAACGCACCTCGAGTTCGGATTGTAAGGGTTGCGCGCCGACCGAAGGCGCGCATTGGCGCGGTGACCGACCAGCACGGAAGGTGCGGAGCGCCATCACAGCCACTTGGCTCGCTTGAAGCGGACGAACAGGAAAAGACAGAACGTCAGCATCAGGCCGAGCACGACGAAGTAGCCGTACGCTGTGTCCAGCTCCGGCATGTTCCTGAAGTTCATTCCATATATCCCCGCGATAGCCGTAGGGACCGCGAGTATCGCCGCCCATGCAGCGAGTTGGCGTGTGATGACGCCTGTCCTTTGCGCCTCGAGAAGGCTGCTGAATTCGAAGACCGTGGACAGCACCTGGAGGAGGCCATCGACCATGGACTGGACGCGGTCGACGTGGTCGGCAACGTCGTTGAAATACGGCCGCACCTCAGCGCTGATACACGGGAAATGTCCGCGAACAAGCTTGCGCACCAGTTCCGCCATAGCGCCAAGGGTTCGCTGGAAACGGGTCAATTCGCACCGCAAGCCGAAGATGCGCGCGACCTCCTCCCGCCCCAGGAAGTCGTCGAGCGATCGCCTCTCCATCGCGAGGACGTCGTCTTCGATCATTTCGAAGATCGGCAGATACTGATCGACGATGCGGTGAAGGATGGCGTGCAGGACGTAATCGACACCCTTACCAAACTGAGCAGGCGAACCCTCAAGCTGCTCGCGAAGATTGCCGAGCGCTCCGGCGTTGCCGTGACGCACGGTGATCAGATGGTTGTGACCAGTGAAGATCGCCGTCTTGCCGTAGCGTATGCGGTCCCCGACCAGCTCGGCCGTCTGAGCGACGACGTAAAGCTCGCCGTTATAGACTTCGAGCTTCGGCGGGCACATCGGGTGCATCGCGTTATCGATCGCCAATGGATGCAGATTGTAGGTCGCCTGAAGCGCCCTGAGTTCGCTGACCGAAGGCTCGCTGAGCCCGATCCAGCAGAAGCCAGATCGGTTCTTGTCGAGTTCGATCCGCTCGTCGATAGCGACCTCGCGGATGCGGCGACCCTCGTTGTAATAATAAGCGGCGATGACGCTCATGCGGGCCTCGCCGGGATGACCAGGCCCCGCTGCACGGCTGGTCGAGCGAGGCCGCGATCCAACCAACCCCGGACGTTCCGATGATCGGCGATGCGCAACAGGTCGCCGGCGTCATAGGTGCCGACCAGGGCATTGACCCAGCCGAGCGTCGCGATGTCGGCGATGGAATAGTCGTCGACGATCCACTCGCGCCCATCAAGCTGGCGATCCAAGATTCCCAGCAGGCGCTTCGACTCGTCGGCGAACCGTTGCTGAGGCCGCTTGTCTTCGTAGTCCTTTCCGCCCCAGCGCAGGAAGAAGCCCAGCTGACCGAACATCGGGCCGATCGCAGACATCTGGAAGAATACCCAGCTCAGCACCTCATAGCGCCTGGCTTGTCCCGGTGGGATCAGCCGGCCCGTCTTCTCGGCAAGGTAAACGAGGATCGCACCGGACTCCCAAACCCCGAGCGGCTCACCATCGGGGCCTGACGGATCGATGATCGCAGGGATCCGCCCGTTTGGGTTCAGCGACACGAATGCGGGGTCTTTGGTCTCGTTTTTGCTGATGTCGATAAAGTGCGGCTCGTATGGCAGCCCGGTCTCCTCAAGCATGATGGACACCTTGACGCCGTTGGGCGTGGGCGCCGCATAGAGTTGCAGGAGATCAGGATTGGAGGCAGGCCAGCGCTCGGTGATCGGATATGACGAAAGGTCTGGCATGCTGGGGCAATCCTACCAAATCGATGGCCGGCAAGCGGCATGACCGCTTGAGGGGCCGTTCGAGGACCGCATCGTTCGCCGATGCGGTCCCATTGCTTGCGATGCAGAGCGCTATGTCGCGATAGGCGCTGCAGCTATTCAGCTGCCGCTCCGGTGGTAGGCTGGGTAGCACCAGCGTCGTCACGCTTGGGGAGCACCCAATTCGCGCGCGGGAAATGGCACGTGTAACCGCCCGGGCGCTTCTCGAGATAGTCTTGGTGCTCCGGCTCCGCTTCCCAGAAATCGCCGACGGGCTCGACTTCGGTGACGACTTTTCCGTCCCACAGTCCGGAGGCGTCGACGTCGGCGATCGTCTCCTCGGCGACCCGTTTCTGCTCCTCGTCGACATAGTAGATGCCTGATCGATAGGAGAGGCCGCGATCGTTGCCTTGCCGATCTTTCGTCGTCGGGTCGTGGATCTGGAAGAAGTATTCGAGGATGTTGCGGTAGCTTGTCGCTGCCGGGTCGAAAATGATCTCGATCCCTTCAGCGTGAGTGCCGTGATTGCGATAGGTGGCGTTCGGGACGTCGCCACCGGTGTATCCGACGCGGGTCGACACGATGCCGGGCTGCTTGCGGATCAGATCCTGCATGCCCCAAAAACATCCGCCTGCGAGAACAGCGCGCTGATGCATGTTACGCCTCCTCCACCTGATCGAGATACTCGCCGTAGCCCTCGGCTTCCATCTCATCGCGCGGGATGAAGCGAAGGGCGGCCGAGTTGATGCAATACCGCAGTCCGCCACGGTCGGCCGGACCGTCGGGGAACACGTGGCCGAGATGGCTGTCGCCATGGACCGATCGAACTTCCGTCCGGACCATGCCGTGAGAACTGTCCCGCACCTCGTTCACGTGCGCGGGGACGATAGGCTTGGTGAAGCTGGGCCAGCCGGATTTCGACTCGAACTTGTCCGTCGATGCGAAAAGCGGCTCGCCGGACACGACATCGACGTAGATGCCCGGTTCCTTGTTGTCGTTGTATTCACCGGTGAAGGCCCGCTCCGTGCCGTCTTCCTGAGTGATCCGGCGTTGCTCGGGGGTCAGGCGGTCGATCGCTGCCTGAGACTTTTCAAACTTCATGATCGTCTCCAATACTTGGTTACAGGGCCAGGCACATTACGGACATCTTATCTTGCTTGACGGTCGCCTCGACTATCGCAGTGCCAAATATATTTATCCAATACGCTGTGCGTATAGTTTCGATAGCTCCGCTGTGTCAGCGGTGTTCAGTTCCACGCGTATCTGGCCGCCAGCTGCGCGATCTTTCGGATCTCAACCGGCACCGTGGAGCCGGAGACCGTCGCGATCACGACCTCTCGTTCGAGGACGAACCCGTCGATAGGGCGGGTAACCAGACCTTGGGCTGTAGCCGACCGCTCCGGAAGGATGCATATGGCCTCGCCTTCGGCGACGACCCGTTGCACCCAATCGTCACGATCGGACCGGAAGCGCGGTCGCATCAGCACCTCCCGTCGTGCGAAATGGTCTAGGATCTGCTCGCGAAACTCACACTTCAGACGATCGACGAACGGGAACTCCAACAGGTCCTCGCCGCGCACGATATCGCTCGCCGCGAGCGGGTGCTTTGCGGAACAGCCGAGCACGAAGCGCTCGCGGAACAGAGGTCGCACATCAAGCTTGCGGTCCGGCCGCGTCTCGCGTGGCAGGATGCATGCGTGATACTTGCCCGACAGCACCTCCGATGTGTCTTCACTCGCCCCAAGCGAATGCATCTTGATCTCGATCGATGGCACCTCGGCCAACGCGCTCTCGAAAAAAGTCGTGAAAAGCTTCGGCCCGACGGTCGGAGCGACGGCTACGTCCAAGACCCGGTGCCTTCCCATGGCCCAGTTCTCAGAATGATGCCGAACACTTTTCATCGCGACTAACATGCGCCGAAACTCAGCCTCCACGTCCTGGCCAAGGCCGGTGAGACGGCTGTTCTTCCCATCGCGATAAATGAGCGGACCGCCGAGTTCTTCCTCCAAGCGGCGGATCGCGCGTGTCAGACTTGGCTGGGACACACCGCTCAACCGCGCCGCTGCTGTAAAATTCAGCGTCTCGGCCAAGTTGATGAAATAGCTGACCTGATTGAGTTCCATAGCCCTTCGGCCTGCGCGCCCTGACTGATGCCGCTTCCAGGACCGGTCTTTTCGACCGCCACCAGAAGTATGCGCGACGCATATAATCACGCTTTAGGGGCTTGTCTATATGCACCACGCATATAAAAAGAATGTCTTGGACGGCTAGTCCGGGCCTGATGGCGCTTCCGCCAGGGCCCAAGGGTTCCGGTGCACCCACTAAGTCGCCGTGGGAGGCTCGACGCTTATGACAGGAACACCGTTCACGTTTCCCGGTGGTGGAGGCTCTGATCTAACCGGGTATTTGGAGGCGCCCGAAGGTACGCCTCGCGGCTGGGCTATTTTCGCCCATTGCTTCACTTGCGGGAAAGACAGCCGCGCCGCCGTGTACATCGCACGCGCCCTCTCGCGGGCTGGCATCGGCGTCTTGCGGTTCGACTTCGCCGGCACAGGGATCGAGAGTTCTGCGGATGAGGCGATAAGCTTCGCTTCCGACGTCGATGATCTTAAGGCCGCCGCGGAGGCCATGGCTGTCGCCGGTAAGGCGCCCTCCCTCCTTGTCGGACACAGCCTGGGTGGCACGGCTGCGATCGTAGCCGCCGCCGACTTGCCGGATATCGCGGCGGTAGTGACGATCGGCGCCCCGGCTGACCTTCAGCATATATTGCGCGTCTTTCAACCTGCCGACCTAGACGCGATAGCGAGCGAGGGCGAGGCATCTGTGGAGATTGCTGGCAGGCCCTTCCTGATCCGCCGCAGTTTCCTGGAAACGGTCGACGAAGTGGACATCGAGAGGTCTATCGCTGCCCTTCGACGTCCGGTGCTTGTGATGCATTCACCGGTGGATCAAGTCGTGGGTATCGAGCACGCCTCGCGCATCTTCGTCGCGTCGCGCCATCCCAAGAGCTTTGTTTCGCTCGACACGGCCGATCACCTTCTCACCGATGTCGAAGATGCGAATTACGTCTCAGCTATGGTCGCAGCGTGGGCAAGCCGCTTCCTGCCGCCGCTCGCGGCGGACCTTCCACAAGTCGAGTTAGCGAATGGAGTCGTGGCGTCGGAAACGTTGGCGGGGAAGTTCCAACTCACGGTCCGTAGTGGCGGGCACACGCTGTTCGCCGATGAACCAGAATCGGTCGGAGGTCTCGGCAGCGGGCTGTCTCCTTACGAACTGGTGTCGGCCGGACTGGCCGCCTGCACGGTGATGACAATGCGTCTTTACGCGAACCGCAAAGGCTTTCCGCTGGAGCGAGCGACGACGACCGTGCGACACGAGAAAGTGGCGGACATGGTGCCTCCCGACCGCTTCACGCGCACCGTCTTTCTCGACGGGCCGCTCAACGATGAACAGCGGGCGCGCATACTGGAAATCGCGGATCGGTGTCCGGTCGACCTGACACTCGTCCGAGGCTCGGATGTGCAGACCCAACTTTCGAACAATGCGCAGCCTGCAGGTGCGGCGCCGGCGATCTGATGTGGTGCACATAGCGGAGGTTGATCGGATGCAGAGTCTGCCCACTACTGACCAAACGCCGACACGAACCGAGCGAGCGATACTTGCGGGTGGATGTTTTTGGGGCCTCGAAGATTTACTTCGCCGCGCGAAGGGCGTCGTGACGACGCGTGTGGGCTACATCGGCGGCGAACTGCCGGACCCGACTTACACGAGACACCATGGTCATGCGGAAGCGGTGGAGGTCACGTTTGATCCTTCGATACTGACGTATCGTGCTCTCCTGGAACTCTTCTTCCAAATCCACGATCCGACGACATACGAGCAACAAGGTAGCGACGTCGGACCAAGCTATCGGTCCGCGATTTTCTACACGTCCGAAAAGCAGATGGACGTTGCTCTGGAGACAATCGCCGAGATCGAAGCGTCGGGTCGCTGGCCGGGACCTGTCGTGTCAGAGATCAACCCGGAAGAGCCGTTCTGGGAGGCCGAGCCAGAGCATCAGCAGTACCTCCAGCGTCGACCCGGCGGCTATAGCTGCCACTTCGAGCGACCGGCCTGGCGACTGGACCGAGCGAAACGATGAGCACGCAGGGACGGTCATCAACGATACGCACGCGATGGCGCTCGCCCCGCGTCGCTAGGTCAGCCGGGTTCTTGCGATGATACCCGAATACGCAATCGCCGGCTTGTGGGGGCTTTTGTCAGGAAGCGGACTTCTGGTGGGGGCGGTACTTGCGGACGTGCTGTACGGGCGACTCACTCACCGCATGATCTCAGCGGTGATGGGCTTCGGTGGTGGTGTGTTGATTGCCGTGGTCGCTACCGAACTCATAGGTGATCGCGTGTCGGCTGGCATGGGACCCTTGGCGATCTTTGCGCTGCTCGCAGGGGCCGCAATCTTCAGCGGCACAAACTGGTTTCTCTCTCGGCGGGGCGCGAAGCATCGAAAGCGATGCGGTGAATGCACCGAGCAGGCCACTGAACAGGAGCACCGCGGCAGCGGTGCTGCGATTGCGCTCGGCAGCGTTCTCGACGGCATTCCAGAGGCCCTCGTGATTGGGATGTCCGTGGCTGGCGGAGGCAAGATCAGCCTTGCAGTAGTGGCAGGCTTCTTTTTGGCTAATGTGCCACAGGGTCTATCGAGCACTTCCGGAATGAAGGTCGCGGGCCGATCGCGAAGCTATATCTACGCGGTCTGGATCGGTATTCCGCTACTTGTTTGCATCGCCGCCGGTACGGGAAACCTTCTGCTCGGCTCGGCGTCCACTCAAGCCCCTGCCATTCTGTCGTTCGCAGCTGGCGCGGTCATAGCGATGCTGGCGGAGGCCATGATCCCCGAGGCTTTCGAGAAGGCGCCGCCGTTCATAGGTCTGATCACGGTCGTGGGGTTCCTGGCGGCGTATCTCATCGCTCAACACTGAAACCTGCGAATTCCGGAGCCCTAAGCCTCGCCGCCGTTCTCGCGATCTACCCCGCGCTCGTGCAATTCGGCATCGATCGGGCAATTCGTGCAGCCCTCGTAACAGCACAAACGGCAGATGCGGTAGGAATGCTCGAGGTTTTCCAAGCGGTCGCGCAGCACGCGTTCAGCAATGCTGTAAAGGGCGTCCAACTCGGTAGGGGTGAGGATCGATAGTCCCTCAGCGATCACCTTGTCGCGCGACGCCAAGACCGCATCGCTCGCGACCTTGCCAGCCTCTGTAAGATGGAGGGACCGCGTGCGCCCGTCAGTCGAATGCTCACGCCGCTCGACCAATCCCTCCGTCGACAAACGGTCCACCAAGCGGACGGTCGCGGCATGGGAAAGTCCCACCCCAACTGACAGCATGCGGATCGATAGCCCTGGCTTATGGGCAATCAACGCAAGCGCCGAGGCGGCGGGTCCAGCTTCTGGCGCCCGCGATGAACTAGCGCGAACGATGTCGTCGCTGATCATGAGTGCGAACGCCCCAAAGATATTTCGATCTCGAGGTCCATCCATTGCCCCATCTATATGTGCGCGAAGCATAGACAGCAAGCCATACCCCTGCGGCGCTGGGGGATTGTGGCAAACCGAAAGGCGCGCCTTTACAGTGGTTTAGGATGCGCTGCGGATGGCGCGGAAGATTGAAATACAGGACTTCGATCGTCGGGTCACACAAAATGGCGATACCTGGCGGCTATGGATCGGGGTGGGCTGTCGTGATTTCGGCTGCCTGACGGCCGAATCACATCACGCCTGCGCCAGGTGCCACCCCTCGTCGGCACCTAACGGAGGGATCCGGGGGCTTGCTTTCTGAGATGCACCTCGACCGTCTCACCGCGTCCGACCACCACAGTGTCAATCTCGCTAAGAAACAAGCCGTGCTCCATGACGCCGGGGATGGCATCGATCGCTCCGGCGATCTCGATCGGCCGAAGGGCCTTGCCGAAGGCTGCATCCAAGATGTGATTGCTCTGGTCTGTGATGAATGGTTCTCCGCCGACCGAGCGAAGCGTCACACTGGCTCCGAGCTTGGCAAGATGCGTTCGAACGAACTCGCTCGCGAAGGGCACGACTTCGACCGGCAGAGGAAACTCGCCGAGTCGTCGAACGACTTTGCTAGCGTCTACGATCACGATCATCCGGCTAGAAGCGGCGGCCACGACCTTCTCTCGGAGCAAGGCGCCGCCGCCGCCTTTGATCGCCTGAAAGTGGCAGTCGATCTCGTCAGCGCCGTCGATCGTGAGGTCTACCGAACTGAACTGCTCAAAAGGAACGAGCGGCACCGCGAGACGACGAGCGAACATTTCGGTCGCTCGGGAGGTGGCGACAGCGGTGATGCGAAGGCCCTGCCGAATGCGGTCGCTCAGGCTCTTAATGGCATAGGCTGTTGTGCTTCCGGTCCCAAGGCCAACGAACATGCCATCTTCGATCTCGTCGACTGCTCTGGCCGCAGCCAGCCTCTTCTCTGCTTCTTGGGAAAACATCTAACGCCACTTCATCTCGCCGGTATGCGTGCCTTCACCAGGTCGATTGTGAAACTGGGCAGCGCAAATCTGATCCTCGATGCCGACATTGCCTCGTTGACCTACAGCCTGCAGACGGATAGGTCTATGCGTGACGCATACATAATGCGGATGGTCTGATCGGCAAGCTTTCGCTGCCGGAGTGCACCTCCGGGTGCCAGTCGGCACTGAGCGAAGTGCATATGCCGTAACTATCTCGGCGAACCAGGGGACACAGGCATGACGGTCAAGGTCGCAATCAACGGTTTCGGTCGGATCGGACGACTAGCTTTAAGGTCGATCGTCGAACTACGGCGTGAGGACATCGAGGTGGTTGCGATCAACGACCTCGGGCCGGTTGCTACGTTGGCGCACCTCCTGAAATACGATTCAGTTCACGGCCCCTTTCAAGGATCAATAGCCACCGGCGAAGACTGGATCGACGTCGGGTCTGGTAAAATCCAAGTATCTTCAGAGCGCGATCCATCAAAGCTTCCGCATGATGAGCTTGGAGTGGACGTAGCGCTCGAATGCACAGGTCTGTTTACCTCCAGGGAGAAGGCTGAATCGCACATCCGTGCGGGAGCAAAGCGCGTGCTCGTCTCCGCGCCCAGCGAGGGGGCAGACAAGACGATCGTCTTCAAGGTCAATCACGAAACGCTGACAACCGATGATGTCGTCGTATCGAATGGCTCATGCACCACGAATGTCCTCGCCCCCGTCGCGAAGATCCTGAACGATCTATGTGGCATTGAGCGGGGCTACATGACCACGGTTCACGCCTATACCGGTGACCAACCGACGCTAGATACGGTGCATAAGGATCTCTACCGCGCACGGGCAGCCGCGCTGTCGATGATCCCAACCTCGACCGGAGCCGCGAACGCAATCGGACGCGTGCTGCCAGAACTGAAAGGCAAGCTCCATGGCTCGTCAATCCGCGTGCCAACGCCGAACGTATCGGTCGTCGATCTCGCTATTTCCGCATCCCGGGAGGTCACGATCGACGAAGTGAACGACGCCATTCGTCAGGCTGCGAGTGGTCCTATGAGTGGGGTGCTCGCTTACACGACAGAGCCATTGGTGTCTGTGGATCTGACCCACCGGACCGAATCCTCGATCGTCGCGCTACCCCAGACCGATGTCGTCGATGGCCGGATGGTTCGCGTGCTTGCTTGGTACGACAACGAGTGGAGCTTTGCGACACGCATGGCGGATGTCGCCGTGGTGATGGCGAAGCTCATCTAGCGGATCGGTTGCGGGAAAAGTCGGATCTTGGCGACAAGATGCGTTCGCGAAACGGAGGCATTGAACATGAATGGGCCACTAGCACGTGCAGCGAGAGCGCTCATTCAGTGGCCGCGATCACATGTCGCCAAGATCGCAGGCTTGGAGGAAGAGGCGCTAGCTCAATTCGAAGCCGGCGCCAGCGTGTTTGCAGCCTCGGATCTGACGCGGCTGCGGGACGCGCTCGAACGCGGCGGCGCGGTCTTCATCGGCGAGGACAATAGTGGAGGGCTCGGCGTGAGGCTCAAGTTCAACGCCAAGGATGTGCGTGCGATCAATCGGATGGAGGGCGAAGGTGGGCCGGTAGGCACCGACGACGTCTAAGCCTTCCAGCGAACGCTTGTACTCCGGCACGAGGCTCGACACCGGCCCACAGATATTGTATGCGCGACGCATATATTGCGTGAGTCGCGGCGATGGATGACCCCTCGGATCGCTTGATCAACATCTTTGGCGCGCTGTCTCAAGCGGTGTCTGACCGCGTGCGCTTGGCGATCGCTGAAGCATTCAATGCGGGGGGCGAGACGGCCGCGGCTTTGATCGCGATCGGTCACGCGCCAGGAATGTCGATCGGCCAGGTACGGCAAACTCTCCGGCTTTCGCATGCAGGTGCAGTTCGCGTCGTCGAGAGGCTAGGCGAGCAAGGCCTGGTGGCGAAATCGCCATCGCCCTCTGACCGCCGGGTAGTTCATGTCTCGCTGACCTCGCGTGGTCAGGTGGAGCGGGCCAAGCTGCTAGGTCTGCGGAACGCGGCGGTGTCCGAGCTGCTGAGCAAAGTGTCGGCTGACGATCGCGTCGTGCTGGAGCGGGCCGCGGACAACATCCTGTCGTCGCTGTTCTCGGACCCCCACGGCGGCTTGGCAACCTGTCGTCTGTGCGATCAGGCCCGCTGTACCGATTGCCCAGTCGGCCACCATCGTCCGTGACGCCCTGACGATCATCCCCTTTTGAGGAGTTCGATATGAGTATTTTCGATCGGTATGAATTGCTTGTGCCCGAGCGCAGTCGGAAGGAACTGGCGCTGTTGAGATGGGCGCTCGTGATCGTTTTCTCTTGGTTCGGCGCGATGAAATTCACGGCCTACGAGGCCGATGGCATCGCCCCCTTCATCGGCCATAGTCCGATCATGAGTTGGCTGGGTATGTTCGGGGTACAGGGCCAAAGTTACTTTGTCGGCGTCATCGAGCTGTCGACCGCAGTCGTGCTGGCCTTAGGGGCTTTCCGCGCATCCTTCTCAGCGCTTGGCGCGCTCATGTCGGCGGCGACCTACTTCATCACCCTAACCTTCTTTTTTACGACGCCTGGGGTCGGGGAGCCGACCGCCGGAGGCTTTCCTGCGATATCTGCCGCTCCTGGCCAGTTTCTGCTGAAGGACGCAGTCTTGCTGGCGGCATCACTTGTGCTGCTGCTTGCGTCGGTCCAACCCAAAAATGAGCGCCTGGGGCCGATGACCACCGATCGGTCGTGAGCATAGGCACGATGGTCTTGGACACGCTCCGTGGAGAGTGGGCGCTTCGTCGCAACGTCGATCCGACGGGCGAACAACTGATTGGCGACGCGGATTTCGCTTCGACAGGTGAATCCGCGCTCACCTATCGAGAAAGCGGGATACTTCGGCTTCGGGATGGCCGCGAACTCTCAGCGTCTCGGCAATATCGGTACTGCGCGGTCGGCCACCGAGTAGACGTTCAGTTCGCAGACGGACCGAACACCGGGAAGCTGTTTCTCAACCTTGAATTCTCGCGCAAGAATAGGGGGTACGAGGCAACAGACACCCACGTCTGCGGTGACGACGCCTATCACGCTTTTTACCGAATTCTCGACGCAGGATCTTTCGAGACAGTTATCAGGGTCATTGGTCCACGAAAGGCGTACGACCTGCGGAGCCGGTACTCAAAGGTGTCACGAACGACGCCGGACCGTCTACTTTTTCCCCTGGCCTGACGCGCCGCTCCTGGCCAGTCTGTCACGCGCTTCGAATCCAAAAACGATCGTGGTCGTCATCACGAGGTAGGCGACAATGCCACCCGGAGAAAGCGTAGGCATTGCGGCAAGGATTAAAGCGTCGTTGCCACCGGGTATCAGGCCGATGCCTATTCCCATCAACGCGCCGCCGGCGATCGACCGCAGGATGCCGGCGAGCGTCGGTCGCTGGAAACGCAAGCGACCCTGACGCACGGATGCCGTGATTGCTCCCGCAACAGAGGCAATGACCGCAACCAGTGCGACCTCGCCTGTCGGCGACATTCGAAGAGGAAGGCCGCGTTGGATGAGGTCAGCGAATGTCCATGCTGGTGAAAGAGCGTAGAGAAGCCCACCAGTCATACCGAGGCCAATCATTGAAGCGCCAAACGCCCAGTTCTGCCTTCTTTGCGGTGCGGTCTTCCGTGACACGAAAATCGCCGCTAGCCCGAGCACCACGCCTAAGGCGAGAAGCGTCGCGCCCCCTGGGACACTCGGCCTAGCGATAAAACTTGGCCATGTCGCGACGGGGCCAAACCGGCCGAGATCAGCGGCCAAGATGCCGATTGCCAGTCCGGCAGGAAGGGCGAGCAACCGCATCTCTCCATCCCCTAACCGTGCCAGTGAACCTAGCAGGCAGGTGTCATTTATGAGCGCGCCGAGGCCGAAGGCGATGGCGCCGATGATGACGAGGCCGTTGACGCTCGTCGAGAGTGGGAGGGTCGCGTTCAGCGTCCCCGACCAGGCGAGCGGTATCGCAATAAGGCCAGCAGCCGCAGACGCCGCAACAAATCCAACGAACATTCTTGGTCGGCGCCGTTGCTGCAACTCATGAGCCGCTACGACCAAGCACGTGCCGCCTCGGTTCGCAGAATACCCGAACCAGAAGGCCAGTATGCATATGAGAAAGTCGAACGCGATCGATGCCAAAGATATCAAGCCTGCCTCGGTTTCTCATCAGCCCTTGTGCGAAGGGCGCCGGCGCAGCTGGCGGGAGGGCTGAGATGGATTTTCAGCCGGTGTCTGTCCCGGGTAGCCAACCACGGGCCACATAGTCTCGACACCAGATTTCTCGTAACCGTTTGCGATAAGGAGCCGCTGGGACAATCGGCCTAGTTTGTTCAGGTCAGCCGGCGACAGCGGCGAGACACACGCTGCAATCACTTGTTCGCGCGCTCTGAGCAGAGCGCCGGTCATTTTCACACCTGCATTGGTCAAGTGGATAAAGCGCGCCCTCTTGTCCGCCGTGTGTCGCCGCCTTTCCACCAGGTGATCGGATTCGAGCCTATCGATCAATCGGACCGTTCCCGCATGCGAAAGCCGGATCCGGCTCGCAAGGACACTGATAGGCAATCCCGGCTCGAAGCTAAGGAAAACCATCAATGCAGCCGCGGGGCCGCTCGGCGAAAGCGAGGCTGATGCGCTCGCGATGCTGTCAGCTACCGCGAGCGCAAGTGCACCAAAATGATATTTGGCGGCCTCGGGCTCCATCCGGAAAGAATATATGCGTCACGCATAGACATCAAGCGCCCGAATATGTATGACCGGCGCATACATCTATCACGGATTCGGAGATGGTCATGCTCACTGATGGGCTCGGCTTGGATTCCCCATCTGAGATCGAAAAGCGGGGCCTCCAGCAAAGGCTTTGGAGCGTCGCGCGCTGCTCGTGTGAACGGAAGCCGGGAACGGGGAATGCGCGTCATGCCTGATCTGACGCTCGATCTTCGATACCTTAAGTATGCTATCCATGTCGCCGAAGCGGGTAGTTTCCGCAGGGCGGCGGACCGCCTTTCGATATCGCAATCAACGGTCAGCCGCCGCGTTCAGATGCTCGAACGGCAGCTTGGCGTTTCCCTGTTCAAACGCACGCGATCGGGCGCTGGATTGACGCCGGAAGGAGAGCGATTTCTGCAGCAAGCTGCGGTCGGAGCGAGGTATCTTCGCGAGGCCGCCACTGAGATGCGATCGGTCCGTAAACCTACGACTGGACTAGTCAGGTTCGGGATGCTCGAGGCGTTTCCGGCATGTCCCATAATCGACCTCTTGGCGACCTTTAGACAGCGATACCCGACGATCGAGGTGAAGCTCGAAGAAGGCACGTCAGAGCAGAACACCCTCGGCGTGGAGCGCGGGCTGCTAGACGCGGCGATCAGCCTGGGCGCAACGAAGGGACCTCCGTTTCAGATTCGACGGTTGTGCGAACCCGACCTCTTCGTTGCCCTATCACCCATACACCAACTCGCGTCGCGACCGCGGCTCGCCTGGGAGGACATTTGCGACGAAGTCTTTCTTGTCCGCTCAGATGGTGCCGGGCGCGAACTCGCAGCTATTCTCCGGCGGATGCTGGGCGCTGCCGAAGAGGCGATCCAACTATCTATCCAGCAGGTCAGCAGGGAAACACTTCTGACCATGGTCGAGCAAGGCTTCGGGCTGACGATAACGAGCGTCGTGCATCGGCCCGATATTGCATTGGTTCCGCTCACACCAGCGCGCGCGCCGACGGCGGCTATGATTTCGTCGAGCGATAACGACAATCCGGCTCTGCCGCTGCTGCTGAAGTGCTTCGATGTCCTGCCAGCCTTCAAGCAGAGCAGCGCCAGCTAATCGGAGGCGTTCTGGGTCTTCGTACGCCTAGCCTTCGAGAAACCTCGATCGGTTGCGATGAACCGCTGCAGCATCGGTACGATCAACCGCGCGGGCTCGACAGCAGGCAGGCCTTGTTCGCGTCCCAACAAATCCGCGTAATCAGAAAGGTCTTGGTGGAGAGCCGCCGGCAGCTCTACCTGAACCTTGATCGGCTTCTGGTCGGCGATCGGCCCCAGCTTGAGCTTCGACATCATCAGCCCCCATAAGGTTCGAGTACGAGATCACGGGTCACGACAACACGCACAGGAAATCCCGGTCGGATCGTCAATGTTGGAGCCACGTTGAGTTGCCGTCTGACGATCTGCTGACCGGCATCGTTGATCGTGTCTTGACCGCCATTCCGGATCGCCTGGATGAGACGGTCGTCATTGTCGGCGGCGAGCTCGGCGCCGACTCCGAGAAGAGTCGAGAGGCCGGCGGCCTTGGCAAGATCCCACCAGTGGTAATCGACGCCATCCTGCAGGCCGGCATAGCCTTCGACGTCTGCGCCGGGCTGGCGCTCGAGCACTATTGAACGGCCATTTGGGAAAATCAGTCGATTCCAGACTAGCAGGACGCGGCTTTGACCGAATTGCACATTGTTATCGTACTGGCCGATAACCCGCGTGCCTTGTGGCACGAGCAGAATGCGCCCTGTCGGGCTGTCGTAGATGTTTTCGGTCACCTGAGCGGTGATCTGGCCCGGAAGGTCGGATCGGATGCCGGTTATGAGAGCTGCTGCGATAACTGCGCCGGCCTGAAGGACATTTGGCGACGCTGGAGCAACGACGCGATCGGGCGACACCGTCCGTCGATCGGTCGCTGCGTTCAGGAAAGCGTTCTGACGCTCCTGTGCGGAGGGGGTGGCCGGCGGAGGTGCGAGGCCGAGGCTCGCCAAATCCGGGGCGGACGGGAGTGCTGGGGCAGCTCCCGCTGCAGCGGGAGCGCCCCGGCTTTCCGATCCGGAAAACAGACGGCTGGTGCGTGCGGTCTCGATTTCCTGAAGGCGGCGTTGCTCTTCCGCGCTGATACCGGGGTTGGGCGTGGCGATACCGGGTGCGGGCACGGGCTGTCTGCGATCCTGGGTGCTGAGGATCGGCCGGCCGAGGTCACCGGGAAGGGGCGGACCGAGCTGCGGCACGCCACTGTAATCTCGCGGCAGGCCGGCCAAGCCGTCAGCCGTCGAGCGATTTTCGGTCGAATAGAGTTCGTCGTTGGGCCGACCGGCGTCGCGCGTCTGCAGCGCGTAGAGCAGTGCACCGCCGAGGCCGACGCTGGCGACAAGACCAAGGCCGGCGAGGACCTTGCGCGATAGTCGAGTGACGCGGGGCGGTTCGGCGCGCAGACGCATCGGCGCTGGCCCGACCGGCTCACCGGTCAGGGGCTGTGCATCATCGTCTGGCACTTCCTCATTTGGGGGCGAGTTCGCGCTCACGAGGTGGGCCTCCCGTCTGTTCGGACGATCCTGACGCGCTTCTGCTCGCGACCGGAACCGAACCGCAGTTCCGCCGCCGCGAAGAGTCGATCGACGATCATGTGGTGGCCGCGAACGCGGTAGTTCACCAGTTCTGAGGTGTTGCCCTCGGGCCCGACGACGAACAGCGGCGGCATCTCGCCCTGACCAATGCCTCGCGGAAACTCGATGAAGACCTGGCGACCGTCGTCGAAGGCGCGCAGTGGGCGCCAAGGAGCGCGGTCACCCTCGATGGCATAGCGGAAATTGACGTTCGCGAGATCGACACCGCTCGCAACCGGTTGAGCGGCCTGCGCGTCGGCATTCTGCCGGCGCAGCGCGATGAGTTGATCCTGCGGATACTGCCAGGACATTGAAGCCATGTAGGTTCGCTCTGTCGACCGCAACTCCATGTGATAGGTGCGCATGTTGGTGTTGATGACCAGGTTCGTCATCAGGTCGGCCCGTGTGGGCTTCACGAGGATGTGGATCTGGCGCGTCGCGCCCGATCCGCTCTCGGTGTCGCCGATGATCCAGCGCACCGTGTCCCCGGCCGCAACAGGGCCTGCGCCGACGAGCTGTTCGCCGGGCTGAAGCGCAATGTCGGTGATCTGACCGACAGCGGTATATACCTGATAGAGCGCGCCTTGCGTCCAGGGATAGACCTGCATGGAGTTGATGAAGCCGTCGCGCACCGGCTGGACGCGGGCCGCCTCATTAGCCTGGTTGACGCGCGCCGTTGGGTTGGCGGGCTCGGGCGCGCGTCGCGTCTCCGGCACACGCTGCAACTGGCCGGGTAGCGGCAGCGGCCGCGGCAGTTCGACCACGGTGACAGGCGCTGGCGGATCGACGGTCTGCACGGCGGGAGCCGCGTTGTCGTAGGAGATCTCGGGCGGTGGGTTCGTGGTGGCGCAGCCCGCGAGCGCAGTTGTCGCCAGCAGGACCATCGGGATTGCGGCTCTGCGGAGAGCCGGGTTTACAAGTGCGTGTGAAGCCGGGTTTCCGGCTTTACGGAAAGACGGCTTCATTGCCCAAGCTCCCGTGACCAATTGATGGCGTTGACATAGATGCCGAGCGGGTTTGCCCTCAGCCGATCGGCGTTGCGGGGGACCTGCACGACGATCGTCAGGATCGCGGTCCAGCGCGTGGTCTCGGCGAGCTGGCCGTTCTCATAGCGGCGCTCGACCCAGGCGACGCGGAAGCTGTCGGGCGAGGCGCGGATGACGCTTGAGACATCGACAGCAACCTGCTGTCGGCCGACCCGCGTGAACGGGTCGTTCGAGCGAGCATAGTCGTTGAGCGCCATGGCGCCGCGATCAGTGGTGAAGTCGTACGCCCGTAGCCAGTTCTGGCGCACGATGATCGCGTCCGCCGGGATGCTGCGAACCTGTTCGATGAAGCGCGCGAGATGAAAGGCGATTTGTGGATCGGTGGGCCGGAAGTCGGCCTCGGCGGGTGCGACCGCCTGGGACTGACCCAGTCGATCGACCTGCACGACCCACGGCACGACGGTCCCGCGAGCTGATTGCACGACGAGGGCGGTGGCGAACCCCGCCGTAAGGATCAGCGAGCCGAAAGCCATCAGCCGCCAGTTTTTCGCCTGGATCCTGGAGGCCCCGATCCGATCGTCCCAGACTTGGGCAGCACGTTGATACGGCGTCTCCGGCTCGGGTGCCTTGCCGTAGTGAGTGGATGGTCGTTTGAACATTAGCGGTCGCCTTGAGTCAGATTTACCGAGGAACCGCCGCCATGGGCGTCGCCAGAGCGGACGGCATGAGCCGTGGCCTGGGCGGCGTGAGTCATTTGCTGGGACCGGCGCATTCTCTGCGCCCAAGCCGGCGGCCCGCCAGCGCTCGCAGGCGCCGCGCCATCGCTGGCGGCATCACCCCCTATCGAGCCCATGGTGGACGTTCCGCCTGTCGCTTCGAACGCCGCTTTGCCGCCTGCGTTGAAGCTTGACCTCATTGTGTCGGCAGCGCGCGATGCGGCACGGCGCAGAGGTGAGACAGCCGCGCTGCCGCCTGCACGCGCAACGCCTCCGAGGCCGGAGGCCACCCCGGCCGCGCCGGACTGTCCGGCTGCGCCAAGGCTGTAGGCTGTGGACGCTCCACCCGCGATGGCGGCGCCACCACGAGCTGCGGCTGCCGCACCGCCTGCCAAGGCCGCGCCGCCGGAGGCTGCTGCACCGACGGCGCCGGCGCCAAGAGCGACCACGCCGCCCGCTGCGAGGCCGGTTCCTATCGCCGCGCCTGCACTGAGCTGCGGGCCGCCAGAAACGAGCCCGGTGGCGATTCCGGGACCAAAAATGCCGAGGCCGAGAAGTGACAACGCGGCCAGCACGATCGCCATGGCTTCGTCGATCGACGGATTCTGCCCGCCAAAACCGGAAGTGAACTCTGAGAAGAGCGTTGACCCGATGCCGATGATGACCGCGAGGACCAGAACCTTGATGCCGGAGGAGATGACGTTGCCGAGCACGCGCTCGGCCATAAACGCGGATTTGCCGAACAGGCCGAACGGGATCAGGACGAAGCCGGCGAGCGTCGTCAGCTTGAATTCAATGAGGGTGACGAACAGCTGGATGGCGAGAATGAAGAAGGCGAGCAGGACCAGCGCCCAGGCAAGAAACATGCAGGCAATCTGGATGAAGTTCTCGAAGAACGACCAGTAGCCCATCAGGCTGGAGATGGAGTCGAGCAATGGTCGACCGGCGTCTAGGCCGGTCTGCGCGACTCTTCCCGGGCGCATGAGGTCCGCAGTTGAAAATCCGGTGCCACTCGCCTTCAGCCCGAGACCGGCGAAGCTCTCGAAGACGATACGTGCGAGGTTGTTCCAGTTGCCGATGATGTAGGCGAAGACGCCGACGAAGAGCGTTTTCTTCACCAGCCGCGCCATGATGTCGTCGTCGGCGCCCCAGCTCCAGAACAGTGCAGCGAGCGTCACGTCGATGACGATCAGGGTCGTGGCGATGAAGGCGACCTCTCCGCTAAGCAGGCCGAACCCGCTGTCGATGTAGCGAGTGAAGACCTCGAGGAAGTGGTCGATGACCCCGGTGTTGCCCATGATGCTATCGCGCTTCGTTGATCTGTGGCGTGCTCGGCGCGGTCGGCGCGTGATCTTGCGCGTCTGTCCCTCGTGGTTGAGGGCTGAAGACGTCACCGATGGGTGATGCTACGTCCGGCAAGCGCTCGACGGGACGAGAACCGGGCGCGAGAAAGCGGTGTCGGTTCTCGGCCCACGCCCGGCGGCAGGCGGGGTCTCGCGGACCTTCTTCGCCGAGTGCCTGGCAGCGGATGAGCGCGTCGCGCAGGGGATCCGCAGTTTCTTGAGGCGTTCGTCCGGACGACCAAGCCTCAGGCACTTCCTCTTTCCGGGACATCTCGATCGCGGTCGCGGTGACCGCAACCGCGACGAAAATCACCGCGCCCATCCGAGCGACCAATTTGCCGTCCACGGTCGGTCCCCTCAATTGCCGTTCGGGAACATGCGCGCATTGCCCGGCTGGTAGCCGCTGCCGGGCGTGAGAAAGCGACGGCGCTGCTCACGACCCTGTTCCGCCGCTGCGGCGCGCTCGGCTTCGGATAGGCTCTGAGCGCGCCCGTTAGCGGCGACGACGGCGGTGAGGTCGGCGAGCTGTTGGGCCTGCAGTGCGAGCAGTTGATTGCCGGCCTGCGTCGCCTGCAACGCCCCCGTCGCGCCCTGGCTTTGGCCGATAAGCGCTGACATCTCCGTACGGTTGGTGTCGATGTTGCCGACAACAGCCGCCTGGACTCGCATAGCGTCCTGCAGACCACCGACAGTGTTCTGCCAGCGCTCCCGCGCCTGTGTGACGAGCGCCTGATCCGAGGCGGACATCGAGGCATTGCCATAGGTGGTCTGGAATGCTCGGTCGATCTGTTGGACGTTAAGGGCTATCCCCTGCGCCTCGCTCAGAAGCTGTTGCGTCCGCTGAACCGACTGTTGAAGCTGCTGAAGCGAAGAGTGCGGGAGGCTGGCAAGATTACGCGCCTGATTGATCAGCATCTGAGCTTCGTTCTGAAGCTGAGTGATCTGCTGATTCACCTGCTGGAGGGTCCGCGCCGCAGTGAGGACGTTCTGGGCATAGTTCGTTGGGTCGTAGACGATCCACTGAGCGGCAGCCGGGGTGCTGAGGACCGGTGAAAGTGCGAGCGGGACCGCGAGGAGTGCGGCCGTCACGCGCAGTGCGCGACTGTGGGTTTGAATCAGACGTGTCATGGACGTGCCTCCGGGTCTCGTTGATTGACGTTGGTGAGGTCGGTGATCAGGTCGGCAGCCCAGTCGAGTCGGTTGGCCGCCAGCCACTCGGCGAGGAACCCCTCGGTGCCGCTTCGGGCGTGGACATCGGCGATCATCGCTTGATGCTGTTTGGATGAGGCTGCGCACAGCGCCAGCGCCACATCCGACAGGCCCAGCTCGAACAGGCGATTGCCCCGTCGCGATTGGCAGTAATAGTCTCGCTTGGGCGTTGCCCGCGCGAGGATTTCGATCTGCCGGTCGTTGAGACCGAAGCGGCGATAAATCGCGGTGATCTGCGGCTCGACCGCGCGCTCGTTCGGCAGGAGGATGCGCGTTTGGCAGCTCTCGATGATGGCCGGCGCTATCGCAGAGCCGTCGATGTCGGAGAGCGACTGGGTGGCGAAGATGACGCTGGCGTTTTTCTTGCGCAGCGTCTTCAGCCATTCGCGGAGTTGTCCGGCGAAGCCGTCGTCGTCGAGGGCGAGCCAACCTTCATCCACGATCAGGAGTGTTGGCCGGCCGTCGAGGCGGTCCTCGATGCGATGGAAGAGATAGGCGAGCACCGCTGCCGCTGCACCGGTGCCGATCAGACCTTCGGTCTCGAAAGCCTGGACATGCGCCTCGCCGAGATGCTCGGCCTCAGCGTCCAACAGCCGGCCATAGGGGCCGCCGACGCAGTAGGGTCGTAGCGCCTGTTTCAGGTCATTGGACTGGAGAAGTACCGACAGCCCGGTCAACGTGCGCTCGGCGACCGGCGCTGACGCCAACGACGAAAGCGCTGACCACAGATGCTCCTTGACCTCGGGCGTGACCGGCACGCTCTCTCGGGAGAGGATCGCGATCAGCCAGTCGGAGGCCCAGGCGCGCTCGGCGACGTCGTCGATGCGGGCGAGCGGCTGGAGCGACACACTCTCCTCGGAACCCTCGGTCAAACCGCCGCCGAGATCATGCCAGTCGCCCTGCATGGCGAGCGCCGCGGCGCGGATCGATCCGCCGAAGTCGAAGGCGAAGACCTGAGATTGTGCATAGCGGCGAAACTGGAGCGCCATGAGTGCGAGAAGCACCGATTTACCGGCGCCGGTCGGCCCGACGATCAGCGTATGACCGACATCGCCGACGTGGATGGAAAGCCGGAACGGGGTCGAGCCCTCCGTTCTGCCGTAAAGCAGTGGGGGTGCATCGAAGTGCTCGTCCCGTTCCGGTCCCGCCCACACCGCTGACAGCGGGATCATGTGAGCGAGATTCAATGTGCTGATGGGCGGCTGGCGGACGTTGGCGTAGACATGCCCGGGGAGTGAGCCCAGCCAGGCGTCGACAGCATTGATGGTCTCAGTCATCGCCGTGAAGTCGCGGCCCTGAATGACCTTTTCCACCAGCCGGAGCTTCTCGGCCGCGACGCGGGGATCATCGTCCCAGACGGTGATGGTCGCGGTCACGTAGGCTTGGCCGGCATAGTCGGCGCCCAGTTCCTGCAGCGCCATATCAGCGTCAGCGGCCTTGTTGGCTGCGTCAGTGTCAACGAGCGCCGATGCCTCGTTGGTCATCACCTCTTTGAGAATGGCGGCGATCGACTTGCGCTTTGCGAACCACTGCCGCCTGATCTTCGTCAGCAGCTTGGTCGCGTCGGTCTTGTCGAGCAGGATCGCTCGGGTCGACCAGCGATAGGGAAAGGCGAGCCGGTTCAGCTCGTCGAGGATGCCGGGCGTCGTCGCGGTCGGGAAGCCGACGATAGTGAGGATGCGTACGTGCGCATCTCCAAGCCGGGGCTCCAGCCCGCCGGTAAGCGGCTGATCGGCGAGCAAAGCGTCGAGGTACATCGGCGTTTCGGGCACGCGGACGCGATGGCGCTTCGTCGAGATCGTCGAATGCAGGTAGGTGAGCGTTTCGGCGTCATCGAGCCATACGCACTCCGGCATGAAGGCGTCTATCAGGTTGAGGATACGGTCGGTGCGATCGACAAAACTTCGGAGCACTTCGCGCGCATCGACGCCGGCATGGTCCCGACCCTCGTAAAGCCAGGTCTCGGCACGGGCGGCATCCTCGGCTGGCGGTAGATAAAGGAATGTGAGGAAGTAGCTGGATTCGAAATGGGCGCCGGCTTCTTCAAAGTCTGCCTTGCGCTCGGCATCGACAAGCGCCGAAGCGCTGTCGGCAAACGTGCTTGCCGGATATGACACCGCGCCATGGCGCTGCGCTTCGACGAATATGGCCCATCCGGAACCGAGGCGACGGAAGGCGTTGTTCAGCCGGCCAGCGACGGCGACGAGCTCGGCTGGCACTGCGCTGTCGAGGTCAGGACCGCGAAAGCGGGCCGAGCGCTGCAGGCTGCCGTCTTTGTTGAGGACGACGCCTTCGCCGGCGAGCGCCGCCCAGGGTAGGAAGTCGGCGAGTCGGGTATTCCGATTGCGGTATTCGGATAGGTTCATCACTGCCCGGCTCCTCAAGTCGCCAAGTGGCCGGGGATGCGCAGATGTTTGCGCACGACGTCGACAAATTGCGCATCACGTTTGGCCGCCCAGACGGCGGCGAAGTGGCCGACTGCCCATAGCGCCAGCCCGACCAGCCAAAGGCGAAGGCCCAAGCCAAGCGCGGCGGCCAGGGTGCCATTGAGGATCGCGAGCGAGCGCGGCGCACCGCCGAGCAGGATGTGCTCGGTCAGCGCACGATGAACCGGCACGGAAAAGCCCGGCACGTCCGCGCTATGATCCGCTCCAACGGCCATCAGACAAGCGCCCCGCCGCCGAACGAGAAGAACGACAGGAAGAAGCTCGACGCGGCGAAGGCGATCGACAGGCCGAACACGATCTGGATCAGGCGGCGCGCTCCGCCCGACGTGTCGCCGAAGGCGAGAGTCAGGCCGGTGATGATGATGATCATCACCGCGATGATCTTTGCGACCGGGCCCTCGATCGATTCGAGAATCGACTGCAGGGGAGCTTCCCATGGCATCGACGAACCGGACGCATGAGCGGCAGGTGCGAGGGCTATGGAAATGAAAGTGACGGAAGCCGCCGTGGCGATGTGACGGCGGATGCGCAGGGCATGCTTGATCATTACCTGTCTCCTGAGATGGACGGAATTGTTGGAGTGACGCAGTAGTCACCGTCGGGGCCCAGGCCTTCGACGCGGGCAAGCTCGGCCAGGCGGCGCGAGGAGCCGCGGCCGGAGAGCACCGCAACCAGATCAATGGTCTCGGCGATCAGCGCGCGCGGAACCGTGACGACGGCTTCCTGGATGAGTTGCTCCATCCGGCGAAGAGCGCCGATGGCGGTGCCGGCGTGGATCGTGCCGACGCCGCCGGGATGCCCAGTGCCCCAGGCCTTCAGCAGATCGAGCGCCTCTGCACCGCGCACCTCGCCGATCGGGATGCGGTCGGGACGAAGACGCAGCGAGGAACGGACAAGATCGGAGAGAGAAGCGACGCCGTCCTTCGTGCGCATTGCGACCAGGTTTGGCGCGGCGCATTGCAGTTCACGGGTGTCCTCGATCAACACGACGCGATCGGAAGTCTTCGATACCTCCGCTAACAGGGCGTTCGTGAGCGTGGTCTTACCGGTGGAGGTGCCGCCGGCTACGAGAATGTTCCGCCTATGAAGAACGGCCTGACGCAGCGTTTCGGCTTGGTCGGACAGCATGATGCCTGCCGCGACATAGTCATCGAGCGTGAACACGGCGACGGCTGGCTTCCTGATCGCGAAAGCCGGCGCGGACACCACCGGCGGCAGAAGGCCCTCAAACCGCTCCCCTGTTTCAGGCAGTTCGGCGGAGACGCGAGGCGCCCCGGCATGAACCTCGGCCCCGACGTGATGCGCGACAAGTCGAACTATGCGTTCGCCGTCGGCTGGAGATAGGCGTTCACCGGTGTCGGAGAGACCTTCCGACAACCGGTCGACCCAGAGCCGCCCGTCGGGGTTGAGCATCACCTCGACGATCGCGGGGTCTTCCAAAAACGTGGCGATCGCCGGGCCGAGCGCAGTGCGCAGCATCCGAGCCCCGCGAAGGATCGCCTCCGATTTCTGGTGAGCTGCCGTCACGTCGTCCCCGTTCTTTTGCGGGACCGCCGCGGGCGGCCCTGGATCGGGGATGAGTAGAAGAGGCAGAAATCATGGCGTGACAACAACCATCATGTGGCCGTCGTACTGTGGCGTACAAAGACAGGGAAACGGCGGAACGGTCGAATACTTGTGATGCGTCAAACAGTGATTATTCCGCGTCGCGCGCGGGGATGTCTTCCGCGATTTCCTGCCTGAGCTTCGGACCTTGCGCGAGTCGTCTTCCGAGCGCGGTCACGAAGGCTTCGTAGCGCTCCGACGCTTTGGCGCGAGCCGCGACCTGCGCCGGCTCCGGCAACGGCGGGTTGGAGGTCAGCCAGAAGCGGATGAACACTGCGAGCGTCTCGACCGATATTCCCAGATCGCGCTCCATACGCGCCATGCGTCGGTCGAGCTGGTCAAGCCGCTTCGTCGTCGCGGCCTCCTGACGCTCGGCAGCGTCCGGCGAGAGGAATGAAGCGATACCGGCCTCGGCTACCAGTGACAGGGACAGATCGCGCCGGGCAGCATGGGCTGCGAGCGCCTTCATGACGTCCGGGTCGAGATAGACCGACAGCCGCTGCTTCTTCAAAGGCTTGGTCACCCCCGCCTCCTACAGCTCGATGCCATCGCCAGGATCGAGCGATGCCTGCCGAGCGACCTGGCGCATGGTCTGCGTCATGCGGCTGAGGCGCGCAGCATCCTCATCGACGTCGTCGCGAGGATCGATCTCGAATTCGTTGTCGACGATCGCCTTGCGTTCGACGGTTTTCGTGCGGCTCAGTTCAGGCTGATGCCGTTGCTCGGAGTCCGTCGGGTCGTCGTCGGCCAGATTATCTGCCGTAGCTGGCGCACTCAGCACGGGGGTTTCGGTATGGCGAGCGCGCTCCAATCGTCGGCTCGAGCGCTTGCGGGCTTCGTGAGTGCGGGAGGCGTAAGGATGCGCTCCTGAAGCCGACGATCCTCGTAATAGCGGGCCTTCTTTGCGCGGATAGGCGGGATGCCGGCGACCATGACGATCTCGTCTGACGGCGGGAGCTGCATGATCTCGCCCGGCGTGAGCAGTTGCCGAGCAGTCTCCGAGCGCGAGACCATCAGGTGGCCGAGCCAGGGCGATAGCCGGTGGCCGGCGTAGTTCTTCATGGCCTTCATTTCGGTCGCGGTTCCAAGCGCATCCGAAACGCGCTTCGCAGTTCGCTCGTCGTTGGTGGCGAAGCTGACGCGCACATGGCAGTTATCGAGGATCGAGTTGTTCGGACCGTAAGCTTTCTCGATTTGGTTCAGCGATTGCGCGATGAGGAACGCCTTCAGACCGTAGCCCGCCATGAAGGCGAGCGCGCTCTCGAAAAAGTCCAGGCGCCCAAGCGCGGGAAACTCGTCGAGCATGAGCAGCAGCCGATGGCGATTGCCCTTCGCCTGGAGGTCCTCGGTCAGACGGCGGCCGACCTGATTAAGGATCAGGCGGATCAGCGGCTTGGTCCGGTTTATGTCAGATGGCGGCACCACGAGGTAGAGCGTGGTCGGATACTTGCCGCCGACCATGTCGGCGATGCGCCAGTCGCACCGACGGGTAACTTCCGCGACCACGGGATCGCGATACAGGCCGAGGAACGACATCGCTGTCGACAGCACCCCGGAGCGCTCGTTATCGGACTTGTTGAGCAACTCGCGGGCGGCGCTGGCAATCACCGGATGTGGACCGGCCTCGCCGAGATGGGCGGTCTTCATCATCGCCGCGAGCGTCGACTCGATCGGGCGCTTCGGATCGGAGAGGAAGGCGGCGACGCCGGCCAATGTCTTGTCGGCCTCTGCGTACAGGACGTGCAGGATCGCGCCGACCAGAAGCGCGTGCGATGTCTTCTCCCAGTGGTTTCGCTTTTCGAGCGAGCCTTCCGGGTCGACGAGAATGTCGGCGATGTTCTGCACGTCGCGGACTTCCCATTCGCCCCGTCGCACCTCAAGCAACGGATTGTAGGCCGCCGACTTCGCGTTCGTCGGATCGAAGAGCAGCACGCGGCCATGCCATGCGCGATAGCCGGCGGTGAGCGTCCAGTTCTCGCCCTTGATGTCGTGGACGATCGCTGACCCCGGCCAGGTCAAGAGCGAAGGCACCACCAGGCCAACGCCCTTGCCGGAACGGGTCGGCGCGAAGCACAGCACATGCTCCGGACCGTCATGGCGAAGATACTCGCGCTCATGCCTGCCGAGTACGACTCCGTCGGGGCCGAGCAGTCCTGCCGCCTTCACCTCTTCCGGTCGCGCCCAGCGGGCCGAGCCATAGGTCTCGACGTTCTTGGCTTCACGCGCCCGCCATACCGACATGCCGATCGCGACGGCGATGGAGATGAAGCCACCCGACGCGGCGATATAGGCGCCCTCGACAAAGATCGGCGGCGCATAGGCGTCGTAGAAATACCACCACCAGAAGAAGGCCGGGGGATAATAGATCGGCCATCCGGCCAGTTCGAACCAAGGCTGACCGAGCTGGGGCTGGAAGCCGAGACGGTAGGCTGTCCATTGCGTGGCGCCCCAGGTCGTCATCAACACGATCAGGAAAACGGTGAGGATCTGCCCCCAGAGGATTTTCGTCGCCGACATGGCAGGTACTCCTTTCTTGGTGGGGCTACATGCCGAGGCCGCGATTGCGGCCGAAGCTCCAGTCGACGCCGCCGCCCCCGCGCGAGACCCCGGAGACGTGCTGGCCGAGTTGACGTTCGAGGGACGGCGACCAGGGCACGAGCTGGAAGCCGAGCCCGTCGTCGATCATGGCGAAGCGGCCGGAGGCGAGCGCGAAGCGCTGGCGATAGGTGCCCGCCACATACTCGCCCGTTCCGGCCTTCGAGAATGGCCGGCCGGTCTCGGCCGCGAGCTTCTCCCCGAGCGCTTCGACCTCGCGCTGGCGCAAAGTTTCGATCAGCCCCGGCGAGAAGCTGACGCCGCGGGTCTGACGCTCGGCGAGCCCTTGGTGGATAAGATGCTCGGCGCGTCGGTCCATTGCCTGCCGCACCTCCGCGCCAAAGCCGCCACCACCGAGAGCCACCGGTTCGCGGGCGATAGCCTGCCGGTCGAGCCAGGTGGCGCCGGTCGCATGGACCTGCTGTTCGATATCGAGATCGGATCGAACAGCGAGTGCGACACGGCGGCGGCCCTGCACGTCGTCGAACTTGCGCAGCTCGACGATCGAACCCGGCGCGCTGTCGGCAGCCGCGTCGAGATCGGGGAGCTTAATATGATGGGTTCGCCCGTCGGTGCCGTCGACGACGGCATAGGCCGTGCCCTTCAGTTCGTCGTCGAGACCGCGATCGACCAGACGCCCGATGACAGGGTCATCGATGCTTTCGCCCGCGAGCACATAGCTCGCGGCGCCACGCTCGATGCCGCGCTCGGTCAGGCCACGATGGATGCGCTTGATGATGTCGCCGCGTTCACCGAGGGCGCGTAGAGTCTTCTCCGCAGTCTCCGACACAACCCACTGACCGGGACCGACCTGATCGGCGAGACCAAGCGTCTCCAGCTTGCGCAGCCTGCCGACCTTCAACGCGTGGAACTCGTCAGGCTTCTGATCGGGACGTGGCGCGAGGTCGACGATGCCGGTGCGATAGCTGTCGCGGGAGATCTGCCGATCGAGATCGGTCCAGCGTTCCGCCTCGACCTGACGTCCGAGGTTACGACGGATCTCCTGCTCGGTGCGGGGCCCCAGTTCCTGGGTGACGAGGTCCTGCGCGCGGGCGCGCATGCCCTCCTTGATGTAGTCGCGGGAGATTACGAGGTCCTGGCCGTCGTCGGTACGTCCCCGCAGGATGATGTGGACATGGGGATTGTCGGTGTTCCAATGATCGACGCCGACCCAGTCGAGCTTGGTGCCGAGGTCCTTTTCCATCTGCCCCATCAGGTCGCGGGCGTATGTCTTGAGGTCGGACATCTCCGTTGCGTCCTCCGGTGAGACGATGAAGCGGAAATGATGGCGGTCGTCCTGGGTTCGCTCAGCGAAGGCCTTGGGATCGTCGTCTCCGGTCTCGGGACCGAACAGCTTGGCCTTCTCCCCGTCCCGGGTAACACCCTCGCGCCGGAGGTAGTTGAGGTGGGCGCTAAGCGGCGCGGCCTTGGCGGTGTGCCGCACGACGCGCGTCTTGATAACCACGTTGCGCGACCGGCTGGTCAGGAGCCGGTTGGCCTGCACTGTCGCGCGCTGCCCGCGACCGAACCGCGAGCGATTGCTCTTGGTGATCTGGCCGGATCGCGAGACGCGGCCGCCAGCCCGCTGTGCGGCCGCAAGTGCCTGAGCGATGAAGGGCCGTGCCTGTTGCGCGCGGGTCGAGCGGATGCGGCCAGGCCGGATGCGGAAATCGTCCTCGCCGCTCATCGCCAAAGCTCCGCACATCGCGCAAAGCGAAGGAACCACTTGGAAAAATGGCGATAGCGCAGGCTGCGCCAGTTAGGCGCACCTCGCGCAAATGCGCCATAAGTCCCTGAAAACACACGACCGCACCAAGCCGCACATCGCCGGCTTTTATCTCGCCATCGTTCGGTTGTGCTGACTGCTCCCCCTCCGCAGACTGCCCATCTCCCGCCAAGGCACGCCACGGTACGAACGGGTGCGAACGCGGTCATCGCGGTCCCCCGGAAACGCTGCGCGCAACGAAAAGGCCATCGGTGGGCGAAGCCACGGGGCCTTGATCGCGCACCGGTGCCGCCGCCGTGGCGGTGTCCGACTTGCCTTCAGACTGCAACGGCACGACAGACTCTCTGCCGGCCGACTGTGCGACGAAGAGCGGCGCTCTCGTCCAGGTCAGCGGATCGGCGGACGCCACCATGACAGGGCCGGTGAGTTCACCGCCCCCCACGATGGGGGCGAGCGTCGCGACATAGGCGCGCGTTTCGGCCGGCAATGGGCGGCCGGCGAGATACTCTTCGTAGCGGCCCGGACCCGCGTTGTACGCCGCCAAAAACCCCGGCGATCCGTAGCGGTCGTGCATCTCGCGCAGATATGCAGCACCCGCCAGAATGTTGTCCCGGGGGTCGTAGGGATTGCCGCCGAGCCGATGCCGGACGCGCAACTCCTCCCACGTGACGGGCATGATTTGCATCAGGCTCATTGCGCCGGCCGACGAGATCGCGCGCACATCGCCCGCGCTTTCGACGCGCATGACGGCACGTATCCACGTTTCTGGAACGCCAAACCGCTGAGACGCCTCTGCGATGTACGCGCCATAGGGATCGCTGCGTGATGGCTGCTCGACCTGCGCCTGCTGGGCGCATGCAGTGCTCGCGGCGGATCCGGCGAGGACCAGGCCGGAAAGGAGAAGGAGAGCTGCACGTCGGAGGGCGATCCTCCCTCCGACGACAGGTTTGATGCGTGTGGCGGGCATCGTTCAGTCCCGCTCGCCGCGCTTTGGCGGACGGTTCCAGTGCAGGCCCCAGGCGGACTTGTCGTCGGCCGACTGGAACAGGTTGGCGCGGATCGGATGTTCGAAGGTCGGATCGTCAAGCTGCAGCGAGACGTATTCGCCGGCCTTCTCGCCGGTGCGCTTCCAACCCGCGCCGATCTCCGCGCCGGTCTCGTTGCTCATGGTGTCGAGCACATGGACGCGGTAGTCGGGCGCGTTCTCAGCTTCGGACGGCTCGGCCGCGACGATGATGATGTCCTGGTGTATGGAAAGTGTCGTCAGATGGCCGATGAAGCCATCATTCTCGCGCATGAATTGACCGATCACGGGCATTGGTCGTCTCCTTCAGATTGCGGTGGACAGGGTCATGGGCGCGCCGTCACCGCGTCGGCGCGCGCCAGACGAAGCGGCCATCGCCGTCCTCGTCGGTGTAGAGAGGGGTGGCCCGGCCGATCACGGCGGTGGCCGGAAGCGGGCCGAAGTAGCGGCCGTCGAGGCTGTCGCGGACCTGCCAGTTCATCAGGAACAACTCGCCAGCCGCGACCAAGCGGCAGCCCTGCCAAACGGGGAGCGGGCGACCGCGACGATCGCGATCGAGGGCGTCGCCGATCGGCACGCCGTCGACCGTGATAGCGAGCCCGGTCCGGCAAACCCGCTGACCCGGGAGCGCGGCGACGCGCTTCAAGAGCGGTACGCCGCGTGGCAGGTAGTCGCCATCGGACAGGAATGTCGCGAGCGGCTCGGGCGCGTCGACCGCCACCAGATCGGTCACGTCGAGGGCGCCTACATCGCCGATCGTGTAGAAGCCGACCGGCGTGCTGGCTGAAGCGTTCCAGATGAGGCGCGGCGCGAATGAGGCGATCGAGGCGAGGCCTAGAAGCGACACCGCCGCCGTCGTGGCGATGGCGTAGGAGAGCCGCGTCATGCGCCGATCTCCTCGCGCAGGAGAAAGGCGCGATGCTGCCGAAGACCATAAGCGCGTGGCGTTTCGCCGGCGGTCATTCGGTTGTGGACGTGGCGCCAATGGTCCGGCGAGACCTCGATCGGCTCGATGCCACGCGCCTCGATGGCGTCGATGAGCTTGAGCATGCGCTCCACCTTCGGCCAGCCGTCGACGCGCAGGAGGATGTCCGCTCCGGGCGTGACGGTCGGCATCGTCTGGCACGGCGCAGCAGGCTCAACAGCGCGCAGGATGTCGAGGCGCGAGAGCACGGTCCCATGCTCATTCGCGGCCCATCGGACCAGCGCAAAGATGCTTCCGGGAGGGAAGAAGAGGATGCGTCGGCGCCGGTCGAGGATCTGTTCGCGTATCTCGCGACCGAACCGTATCCAGTGCTCCGTTCGCTTCTCGACCCAAGTAAGTTCGACCTGGGTGAAAGCTTCTGGCGGCGGCTCGGCGGCAGCGCGGCCGAAGCGCATTGGCGCGGCGACATGGCCGGTCATGATCCTTCTCCTGACGGGGGTGGGAATTCGCGCTCGAACAGCGCGCGCAGCATGTCGGCGACGGTCTGCCCGCGCTGGAAGGCGGCGATCTTGATGCGGCCGCGCATATCCGCAGTCACGTCGATCGTCAGTCGCGCCGAGAAGTCCACGCCGGCTTGTGCGCGCGGGGTGTGGCGCTCGGGCGCCTTGATCCAGCTCTCCGGATCGGCCGGACGCGCCGCGAAGCTGCGTTTCGGGGACCGCGCGCTCATGCGCCGATCCTCGCGACTTCCGCCGCGAGCGCGGCGATCTCGCGCGCGCCAGGGCAATCCTCGTCCTGCTCGGCGGCGAGCCGGCCGGTCTGCACGACATCGGCGAAGACGATGCGCTGGCCGATCGTGGTCGAGAGCAAGGGCGGGTCGTGATCCGCGAGCGTTTCGGCGGTCTCGCGCGCCAACACGGTGCGAGCCGCGCAGCGGTTCAGCACGAAGCGGGCGGCGAGTTGCGGGCGGTAGATGCGTGCCTCGCCGAGCAGCGAGAGCATTTCGGCGGAGGCCCAGCCATCGAGCGGCGACGGCTGCACCGGAATGAGCACGAGATCGGCCGCGAGCAGCGCCGAGCGCATCAGCCCAGCGACGCGCGGCGGGCCGTCGATGACGACATGGTCAACGTCGCGGGCCAACTCCGGCGCTTCGCGGTGGAGCGTGTCACGGGCCAGGCCGACGACACCGAACAGCCGCTCCAACCCCTCTCGGCTGCGCTGCTGCGACCAGTCGAGCGCCGAACCCTGGGGGTCGGCGTCGATCAGCGTCACGCGCTGTCCACGGCGAGCCCATTCGCCGGCGAGGTGCAGGGCGAGCGTCGTCTTCCCGACGCCGCCCTTCTGGTTGAGCAGCGCGAGATCATGACGGTCTCCCGGCGATCGGGGACTCGTCCACAGCGGCCGAAAAGCACGGTCGCGTTAGAAAGATTCCGTAGGAATCTAGGTTAGATAAGTTACAGGGCTTGCAAGTCGCTGATTCAGCGCGAGGATTCGTCGAATCCGGTCCCCGATAGCACGAGACTTCGGTCCCCGATGGCACGATAGTGCCGGTCCCCGATAGCACGAGACGATTCACAGCTTATCCCCAGGGCGAGTTTTCGAGCGGCGACGGCGGCGCGGAATGCCAAGCGCGTCGGGATCGGTGGGTGCGAAGGACAGGATGTCGGGACCGCCGACGCACTGCTCGATGGTGAGCTGATACCCGGGGAGCGGCTGCCGGCGGACGATCTCGCGGAGGTCGTAGGCAAAGTGCTTGAGCGGCGAGAGGCTACCAGACTTTGCATGGAGGTGCGGAAAGTCGAAGCTCCAGCCGAACTCCTGCTTGCCGCCGTGCTTGCGCACCAGGCGGTACAGCCAGCGCTCCAGCCCTCCGGTCAGGCCGAAGTAGTTGCGGTCGATGCTGAGCACCAGCGCGTCGTCGAGCACCGCGCTGTAAAACCAGTCGGGAACGATGAGTTCGAGGCCGAGCGGCCTGCCGCGTTGGTCGGCTCGTTCCTTCCACTCGTTGATCCAGGAGAACCGGTGCATCCGACGCTCTGTCGGCTGGCGGATCGAGGTCGCGACGGTAGTCGACTGCAGTCGGTCGAGTGCGGCCTTGAGCCGATCGTAATCACGCAGCGATACGCCGCGGCCGATGAAGTTCAGGATTTCATACGGGGTCGTGGCCATCAGCCGCGACGGCTGGAGCCCCACGTCGCGAGCCTCGACGATCTGTGAGGCGGCCCAGATGAGGATGTCGGCGTCCCAGATCGTCGCCATGCCATGCTCGGGCACTGCCTCGACACGGATCTTGACCGATCCGGCCTTGAAGTCGATCGGCGCAAGCCGCTTCGACTTGGCGAGGGAGAAGAACGGATAGGCCATCAGGTCCTGCGCATCGCGAGGCGCCAAGTCACCGGGCAGCGCCCGGAAGAGGTCGAGTTGCGCTCGCTCGTCGCTGCGTTGATGGCGGGACGACATCACGGAGACCGGATCAGCGAAGGCCGGACGTGCCGGCGTTGCGGCCTTGGGAGGCCGCAGCTTTCGCAGGAGCGACGATGCCGCCACGCGGATCCGAGGTGGAGGTCACCAAGCCGCGATCGGCCCACGCCTGCAGGTCGGTCAGCGAATAGACCACCCGTCCACCGAGCTTCCGGTATGTCGGTCCGGTGCCATATGTTCGGTGCTTTTCGAGCGTGCGCTCCGACAGCCCGAGAAAGCGCGCGGCTTCCTCTGTCCTGAGGTAGCGTGGCGGCATGGGGGCGGCCGTTTCGTCCATGATCGAACCTCCGTGGTTTCGCGGCGCCTGCCTCGGACAGGCGGCGGATTGCGGTCACGGTGGCGCGATTGCGGCGGTCGGCACGATGTCGAAGTAAAGGAGATAAGTTCGACACCCTTTGGGGCGTCAGCGGTCTCGGCGTGGCCGGCGCAAGATCGAACGATAGCCGCCCTGAACGAGCTTCGTGCCGTCTCTAGCCAGGCGAATGGTCGTCTCGCGGATTGCGCTGCCTACCCACGAGGCTGCGTCGTGATCATGTTTGGGAAAGACGGCGTCGGCGATTGCACGATACGTCGCTCCGGATGCCCGACCGTCGAGGACGCGCAGCATTTCTCGCGCCCGCTTTTGTCGGGATCGGGTGATACGCGGATCCGGCGGGACGGTTTTTCCAGCGAGAGCCGCCCAAAAGCGAGCCAGCGCGCTCAGGCGGTCGGGCGTAAGCTCATCGAGAAGGACCATGGCCGCGAGACTTCCGGCACCGTCGCGCAGAGAAGCGTCGAACTTTTCTCCCCGGAGCTGAAGGCGCAGCATCTCGCCATCGATGCCATTTATGGCCTGCGCCCTGATGAAATCGTCAAGTGAGGGAGGCGTGTGAGCCGTCGGGATTTTGCCGAGGACGACGATCGATGGATCGAAGTGGGCGTCCCAATAGACTGGAGAGACGATTGCAGATGCAGAAGGGTCTGCCGGGAAATCGCAACCCCCATCGGGATGTAAACTCCCGGGTCAGTTCTTCGGTGTTGTCGCCTGCCTGGAGGAATTCGTCGTATGATCGCCGGTACTCGGTGTTTCTCCGCAAAAACTCCCAGGCAAGATCTCCGGGAGACAGAGCATCGACATAGTCGTAAGCGGCCTCTGACCGCCAAGAATCTTCTTCAGACATCCTCCACAGCCTCCGCAGTTTTAGCGCGCGAATTGAGCTGCGGACACGATTCCAAGTTGTGTGAGGGCTGGGAATAACGAAGGCGGAGCAACGTGATGCGAAACCTGCATCACGTTCAGTTCACGCGGCCGGCCAGCAAACCGCTATAGCCGTTCTTCGTCATCCACTTTGCGCGCGCGAGATGCGAGCGGTGAACGCGCTCGGCACGCTCGGGCTCGGCGTTGACCGAAATCCCGAAAATCGTCTCGACGACGTCTGCCCAGGAAGCGCCTTGCGCTTCGGCATCCAGCAAACGCAGGTAAAGCTTCACATTGGCCGCGTCATAGGCGGTCGGCGTCGCGCTGCTTGGCGGTTCATCAAGAAATAAGCTTGTAGTCACGGCGTTCCCCGGCGCGGATATCCATCCATACTGGAGCATTTTGTTAACGATGTTACGAGCGAGCTTCTAGCGCAACCCGATGAGTGGGGCGTTTGCGAGTTCGCTCCTCGCGTGCCGTCAGGCTTGCCCTTTGCGATCAACCACCATCACTCCCACACCACGGTCGGAGCTCAGGAACACGACGCCATTCTGTTCGAAAGCGCGCCTGACCTCATCCCGCGTGCTCTCGTACACCTCGAGGCCACTGGCGGACTCGAGGCGCTTGAGGGCGGTCAGAGATACGCGAGCCTTGTCAGCGAGCGTCTCCTGTGTCCAACCCAGCAACGCGCGCGCGGCCCGTGATTGTCGGGCGGTGATCATGCATGATCACCTCCCACTCGGACCTACGCGCACGCCAGAACTACGACTATAATAGTCGCCCTATGCCAGTTTGACCACCGCAAAGCCGACCGGGAAAACGTCAGCTGATTCGTTCGCCAGAAAGCTGAAAGGCCCCGACCTTCCGGCCGGGGCCTTGCGCGGAGACCTCAGTCGCCGCGCCGCCCGCTCGGGCGGGACCAGATCAGCGAGAAGGTATCGCCGTCCTCGTCGTCGAAGAGGTTGGCGTAGATCGGGGCGTTGAAGCTCGGATCGTCGAGCTTGAGGCCGAGATAGTCGCGGCCCTCGTTGGAGCGCTTCGACCAGGCGGCGCCGATCTCGGCGCGGCCCACCAGGACGCGGTGGCTGGGAGCGTTCTCGCCGGTGGCGCGGGTATCGGGGACGATGCGCACGCCCTTGGCCTGGACGCTGAGGGTGACGATTTCGCCGGTGAACTCGTTCGAGCCGGTCTTCTTGAAGGTGCCGATGGTCGCCATTGTAATTCTCCGTTTTCCGTTCCCGAGCCCGCACCATTGCGGCCTCGATGGCGATCGGCAGGCCGGAGGCGGTCGACGGCGCACCCCGAAGGGGCCTGACAGCTTAGGAGGGCTTTCTTGTCTCGCGAGGAATGACGGCGCAGCCGGCAGGGGAAGAAAGTTCGACGCGGCTGTTGTGTCATAGGCGATCGAGGCGAAGCCGTACTTCGGCCAGATCAGGCCATTGAAGAGGCCGTTTGGAGCGGTCTAGGCACGGGCAGATAACGGAGAAGATGGCGACCCTCCCGCATCGGCAAGTCGGCGCAGGGCGTGCGCAGCAGCTTCGTTCCCCATCGACAGGCATCGCTCCAGCATCTCCGTCCACTGCCACCGGGAGCGTCTCTGCCTTCAGTGCACGAACGGATGCGCTGCCGGTGTCGCCCAAAGCGCTCCCCCGCGGGTTGCTTTTCGGGGCGATGAACAATCAGCACCCACCGCTTCATCTGCAACCTCGGAGGCTACGAGGATATGCGTTGTCTTGTGCTGTTCCGATCCGCCGGAACGACGTCGACAAAGATTATGCCCGAGTAAGGCCCGGGCTGGATGGGCTGGGAGTCGCCACTAGTCCAGCGACCCGGAGGAAGGCGGTGATCCCGACCGCGACGGCCCCGAAGATCGAAAACGCCATCTGCCACGCTTCCGACGGCATCAGGTGCTTCACGATGCCATGGGTGGCATGAAAACCCGCAATCGCCGCCGGGGCGACGAAGGCGACCGCCACGACGAGTTTCAGCCAGATCGGACGTACGAAGGCGATCAGGAGGTGCCCGATGGCGAGCGTCATCGCCGCTGCGAGCACGCCCACGACGACAGCGCCGGCAATGCCGGCGCCGCCTTCGTTGGCCCAGGCGCCCGTCGTCACGCCGACGAAGGCGGGCAGAGCGAAAACGGCCAAGGTGAACACCAGCCAGCAGAGCAGGCCGACGGCGAAGAGGGATGCGAGTATGGCAAGGACGATCATGGCAGTGGTTTCCAATCGTTCATGGCTGACGATCGCGCCTCCACCACCACCACAGCGCGCCTGAAGTATAGCGAATGACAAGCCGGGACGGGAGCGGAAATCCTGCCGGACTTCCGCTTGCGGCCGTGAAGCCTTGCCCGCGATCAGCGGGCGAAGGGATCAACCTCATGGACGATCGCGGCGAGTTCGCCGTCATATTCGCCCGCGGGCATGACACCCATGCTGCCGTCGCCTGCCTGGAAGATGACAATCGAGACCATCAGGGTGGTGGCGAGGCTGAAGGCGAAGGCGTGAGCTTGATTGAGGGACATCTGCTGGGCTCCTGCTGGAGCGGGGGACCATCCCCCGCCGACAGGCGCCCGAAGTGTTCGGCCGTGGACTGCAATCACCGCGCAGGCGCAGCCGCAGCGGCGGCATGCTCGCATAGCCGACCCTTCATGGGTTGATGGCGACAAGTCCGCGGCTGGACCAAGGATCAGCGCTGATAGGCGGAGGTGGTCTTCGCGTCGGGAGACCCGTTTTACAGTCTCGACACTGCTTTCGACTCAGCCTCGCGTCGTGTCCTCAGATGGCTATTTGCGCTATGCTCTTGGCGGCAAGTGTAGAGTCGCGAAGGGCTGGACGATGGCGGAGTTCACAGGAAGGAGCCTGCACCTCTTGAAGAAGGCTTTGACGATCGCTGTGCTGGCGATCGAGCGGCAGCCGGGCCCCTTCCAGTCGTCTTCGGACCAAGCGGATATGAAAGCGCTTCTCGACGCGTTGATCGAAAACGACACCGAGCTTGCCTTCTACGTGCGATCCGCCCGTATCGCAGTGACAGGCGAGCCAGACTGAACGTGGGGCTGCCAATGACGGAGACGCTCGCTTTCGAGAAGCGACACAAGGACGGAAGCTTGTGGGTCGTCGGCCAGACGATGGAGGGACAACCTACCGGATACTGGGAGTGGTTTCGCCGGGACGGTTCGAAGCTGCGGTCCGGCTACTTCGACGACGGTCAGCAGGTTGGTGATTGGACCACGTATGATCGCTCCGGGTGCGTCTACAAAGTCACGAAGATGAAGCGCTAGGCAGCGGCGCATGCGTGGCGGCGCTTACGCGCCGCCGTGCTTCCAAACCGGAATGCCGAGTTTCTTGGCCTTGTCGGCGAGGTTGTCATTTATGCCCGTGCCCGGGAAGTGCAGCACGCCCTTCGGCACGATCTCGAGCATCTGGTCATTCCGCTTGAACGGTGCCGACCGTCCGTGCTTGGTCCAATCGGGTGCAAAGCCGATCTGCGGAACGTTGCGGTTCGATGCCCAGAGCGAGGCGATCCTCTCGGCACCCTTTGGCGACTTTCCATGGACGAGAACCATGCCGGCGTGCTTGGCGTGAACCTGATCGAGCTTTGCCCAGATAAGCTGGTGATCATTGAAGTCGAGGCCGCCGGTGACGACGATCTTGGGGCCAGGCGGCAGGAGCACCTCTTGATCGGCGCGCTTCTTCGCCATCAAGAAGTCGCGGCTGTCGATCATCGCCGAAGTCAGATTGCGATGGTTGACCTTCGATCCGCTGCGCGGGAGCCAAGGCTTGCCGACGTGGCGTTCGTAGTGTTCGGCGGCCTGGTCGCGCATTAGCTCGAAGGCGTTCTGGCGCTCTATCAGCGTGATCCCCTCTGCGATCAGGCGCTCCAGTTCGACCGATTTCACCTCGCTGCCGTCCTGTTCGCGCTGCGCCCGCTTCTGGGACTGCTCATTGTCATCCAGTTCGCGGCCGATCCGGTCGGTCGCGCGGTGGAAAACGTTCACGGTCGACCAGAGGAGATCGTCGAGGTCAGGTTCGAGGCGCGTGTCTGCCAGGGTGCCGATTAGAGCGTCGAAGATGTCGGCGACGGCGCCCGCGACCTGGTTGCCGTCCGGCAGAAGCCGCTGGTCGGGCTCGTCGGTGAAGGGTCGGTAGCCGTGAAGTTGCAGTTCGTTAAGGACATGGTCGGTGGGTGAGGATTCGTGATGCGGTTCGTAGTCGTCGTGATCGCGCATGGGATGCTCCATCGGTTGGACCGCGACCGTCGCGGCCTTCATGGCGACGAAGCCCGCGGGCCGGACGGCCGGGCACCCGGAGCGAAAGCGTAGGGCTCGATGGCTAAGGCCGGCAATTTTGCTTCGCGATGGAAAGCGGCCTCTGGGCCGCGCCGGAAAATAGTCGGCCGCCGCCATTGCCCGGTTGGCCGGCTTGTGGGCCGATCGCCCTCTCGAAGGCCGAGGCGCGGTCCCCCTCCGATGGATGATGCATCCGCCGAGCACGGCGGCGAACCTCACGCCCGTTTTCCTGCCGGCTATGCCGCCAACGCCATGAAGCGCGCGACGTCCTGCGGCGCGACCTGCAACCGGGCTTCCACGCTCAATGCGTCCAGGCCGAGGCTGCGCAGATCCTGGTTGAAGTCGCCCAGCTGCGGCGAGATGACAATCGCCTCGATCCCGGCCGCGTCGGCCCGTTCGATGAGGGTGTCGCGCGCAGCGTCACCGGCCGGATCGTTGTCGCGGACGATGTAGAGCCGCCGCAGTGTGTCGGGGAACAGGATGGCAGCGAGATGGGCCGCGGAGAGCGCCGCCAGCATAGGCATGTCGGGAAGGACCTGACGAAGCGACAGGACGGTCTCGATGCCTTCGCCCGCCGCTATCACATCGCTGCCTATGCCGAAGCGGACCGCGTTGCCGAGAAGATCGCCCATGGCTCGCCTCGGCGTGTCGATTGGCGCCTTGTCGCGGCGGCGCGGATCGAGCCAGGTGCGATGCGCCCCGGTGATCTTGCCGTCGAGGTCGGTGACGGCCGCGATCATCGCCGGCCAGGTCTCGGTCGGCGAATGCTCTTCGGGGCGATAATAGCAGCGCGGGTGGAAATGCAGGCTTCCGGTTCCGCGCAAATCCGTAATGCCGCGTTCCCGTAAATACGTTTGTACGAGCGTGCCGTGGATCGGCTGCGACATGCGGACCAGTCGGCGGGCCGCTTCGGGGGAGCCATGCGGCGCTGGGTTCTGCCGTTCGTGCTGACGGGCCTCCGGTGCCGGCGGCACTGAGAGAAAGGTCCGCGCCTCGTCGGCGACATCCTTGAAGTCGATGAGGCCGCAGCTTTCTCGGATGACGTCGAGGAGATCGCCATGCTCGCCCGTCGCCGCATCGGTCCATTTGCCGGCGGGACCTTTCGGCGTGTCCTTGAGCCGGACGTACATCGAGCGGCCGGGTGTGTTGCGCGCATCGCCCACGAGCCAGTAGTTGCCCTCGCGGCGACCGCTGGAAAGATAATGCCGGCACACCGCCTCGGCCTGCCGGCCGAGACTGTGCGCAAGATCGGAAGCGTCCTGACGTGCCATCACGCGGCCTCCCGCTCGGAGATGCGCGCCACGGGATATGTATCGAGCACCTTGGCGAGGACGCCCGGTCCGGCGGCGTCGGCCGGCACGAAAAAGCGGAGCTTCCACGAGATGATCTCGCTGAACAGGCCGTAGGTGCGCAGCCGGTCCCGCATCGCCTCGGTGAAGCCGGTCAGCTCCAGGCGCTGGGCATTCATGACGCGGGCGCGCCGAAGCTGAAGGCCGTCAGCGAGATCGAGGATCGTCGTGCCGTCCATCAGAGCGGTGAAGGCCTGCTCAGGGGTCAGCGATGTTGCGCCCGTGGTGACGGCGTTTGCCGCCCAGGCGGGCGAGACGCGGCGGCCGATGATGCGCTCGCCGCCATCGGTCTGGAGCCGGTAGACCCGCGTCGACTCGTTTGGCAGCCGCTTCCAGATCGGCAACAACAGGCCGGCGACAATGTGGATCGTGCTGTCGGAAAACTCCGGCACGTCATTCAACTCAGCCCACCACGCGGCGGCGAAGGCGGCGCGATCGGCTGCCTCCCAATGGCTCTCACCCATCATGCGCAGCGGCGCATAGTGCTGCTCCATCGGCCGGACCAGGCAGACGCGGCGCTCGATCTCGCCATCGTCGAGCATCATCGATGGTGCGGAAATCTGCACGGCGGCGCGGCCGGAGCGACCATTGACCAGGAGCCGTGCGCGCGGATCGGAGAGATGATCGAGCGCCTCGGCGAGGCTCGTCGGTCGATTGCGCTCCCGGCGGGTGATGGTGAGAAGGCGCGTTTCCGCGCCGGTGCCCGGGTGCGTATGGATCACCTCGCTGCCGGTGACGATGAAGCTCTCGGCCTGCAGCGTTTCGAGTCCGGCGTCATAGACTCCACTGCGAACCGCCCCGTCGACCTTTGCCGTCAGGAGCTGCTCAAACGCCGTAAAAAGCACGCCCTGCAGGTCGATGGTCAGCGCGAGCAGACGGTTGAGGAAGGTCGTGATCGGCGGCAGCTCGTCCTTGATGCCGTTGTCATCCGTGAGTTTGAGTCCGGTGGCGGACTCAAAGCGGTCGAGCGAGCAGTTTTCGACCTTGCCACGCACGAGCAGCAGATAGAGCTGGCGCAGCGCATCGCGCGCATAGGGGCTTTCGAGATTGTCCTCTGGCCGGAAGAGACCCTGTCCGCCGGTCTGGCGCTGCCCACGCGTGATGGCGCCGAGTGTATCGAGCCTACGCGCGATCGTGGAGAGGAAGCGCTTCTCAGCCTTCACGTCAGTGGCGATCGGGCGGAAGAGCGGCGGTTGAGCTTGATTGGTCCTGTTGGTCCGACCGAGACCCTGGATCGCCGCATCGGCCTTCCAGCCCGGCTCCAGCAGATAGTGGATACGCAGGCGCTGGTTCTTCGCGCCAAGATCGGCGTGATAGCTGCGCCCCGTACCGCCCGCATCCGAGAAGACCAGGATGCGCTTCTGGTCGTCCATGAAGGCGGCGGCCTCGGCGAGATTGGCCGAGCCCGCCCGATTTTCGACGGCAAGGCGATCGCCCTTGCGCACAACGCGCCGTGAACGGCCGGTGACCTCGGCGACGACATCGGAGCCAAAGCGCTGGACGATCTGGTCGAGGGCGCCTGGAACGGGTTCTAGCGATGCGAGCCGTTCGATCAGCTCGTCACGGCGGGCAACGGCCTCCCTGCTCTCGACGGGCTGACCGTCCCGGAAGACTGGCCGCGACGACAGATTGCCCTCGCTGTCGGAGAACGGCTCGTAGAGCTGCACCGGGAAGGAATGGGCGAGATAGTCGAGGACATATTCCCGCGGCGTGATGTCGACACGCACGTCGTTCCATTCCTCGGTCGGGATCTCGGCCAGTCGGCGCTCCATCAGTGCCTCGCCGGTTGAGACGATCTGAATGACGGCGCTGTGCCCGTCGGCCAGGTCCTGCTCGATCGAGCGGATCAGCGTCGGGGTCTTCATGCTGGTCAGCAGATGACCGAAGAACCGCTGCTTGGCGCTTTCGAATGCAGAACGCGCGGCCGATTTCGCCTGACGGTTCAGGGTGCCGCTATCGCCGGTGATGTTGGCGGCCTGCATCGCGGCGTCGAGATGGTTATGGATGATGGCGAAGGCGCCGGCGTACGCATCGTAAATGCGGGTTTGCGCGGGCGTAAGCTGCTGCTCGACCAGTTCGTATTCAACACCGTCATAGGAGAGCGACCGGGCCGTGTAGAGGCCGAGGGCGCGCAGGTCGCGGGCAAGCACCTCCATGGCCGCGACACCGCCATTGTCGACGGCCTCCACGAACTCGGCGCGGTTGGCGAAGGGAAAATCGTCACCGCCCCACAGGCCGAGCCGCTGGGCATAGGCGAGATTGTTGACGGTTGTCGCGCCCGTGGCAGAGACGTAGACAACGCGCGCATTTGGCAGCGCGTGCTGGAGCCGGAGCCCGGCACGGCCCTGCTGTGAGGGCGCAACATCGCCCCGTTCTCCCTTGCCGCCGCCGGCGTTCTGCATTGCGTGCGACTCGTCGAAAATAATGACTCCATCGAAGTCGGAGCCCAACCATTCGACGATCTGTTTGACCCGCGAAAGCTTCTCGCCACGGTCGTCGGACCGTAGCGTGGAATAGGTGGTGAAAAGGACGCCTTCGTTGAGACGGATCCGCGTGCCCTGAGGGAAACGCGATAGCGGCGTGACCAGCAAACGCTCCATACCGAGCGCCGACCAGTCGCGTTGCGCGTCTTCCAGCAGCTTGTCGGACTTCGAGATCCATACTGCCTTGCGGCGACCCTGCAGCCAGTTGTCGAGGATGATGCCAGCGGATTGACGGCCCTTGCCGGCGCCGGTCCCGTCGCCGAGCATAAAGCCCCGCCGGAAGCGGACGGCGTTTGGCGCGTCGTCCGGCGCGGCGGTGACGAGATCGCCGGTCTCGTCCACGGTCCAGGCGCCTGCGAGGTGTTCGCCATGAGCTTCGCCGGCGTAGATCACCGTCTCGAGCTGGGCGTCGGACAGAACGCCCTCGGTGACGATCGCGGCTGGAAGCGTCGGGCGATAGCTCGGCTTCGGCGGCGCGACCGACGCCATGGCGGCCGACTGCACCAATTTGGTGGGATGGGGCTGCGCGCCCGGGATGCGGATCGACTGGAGCGTATAGGCCTCGTAGATCGCGTCCGACAGGCGGTCACCCTCGGGCGGCGTCCACTCGGCCGTCTCGTAGTCCAGCGGCACGCCTCGAATCTCAGCCGTGCGCCAGGCGGGCGTAGCGGCTGCGGCCCGGGCGAGATAACCGCGGACGGTGCGCGGCGCGGCATCGGGCGTGACCTTGGGCAGTGCGACATCCATGCGCGGCGGCACGTCCCGCTCGATCCAGGCGAGCAGCGTCGCCACATCGGGCGCGACGCCGACGGAGTCCGGGAAGCGTGCCGCATCCTCGGCCGGCGCCTTGTCGATGACGGTGAGTCGCGTTTCGATGGTCGTGCCGTGCTTGGCATAGACCGAGCCCGCGATCGCCGCACTGAACACGACGCGGCCGCGCTCCTGCAGCCGGGCGAAGTGGTCCCGCCAGGCCGGCAGCTCGGGCGAGAAATTTGCGCCGGTGATCGCGACCAACCGGCCGCCCGGCGCGAGCCGCGCCAGAGCGGAAGCGATATGGCGATAGGCGGCGTCGGCGACGCGTCCTGAGACGGCCGCCATGACCGAGAACGGCGGGTTCATGATGATGACACTGGGAATGGCGGCGCGGTCGAGATGATCATCGATCTGCGCGGCGTCGAAACGCGTGACCGAATGAGCTGGAAAGAGAGCGGCAAGAAGATCGGCGCGGGTCTCGGCCAGCTCATTGAGGATGAGATCGGAGCCTTCGATCTCGGCAAGGATCGCAAGCAGGCCCGTGCCGGCCGAGGGCTCCAGTACCCGGTCAGCGGACGTGAGCGCTGCGGCGGTCAAGGCCGCGAGACCAAGCGGCGTCGGCGTCGAGAACTGCTGACGGGCCTGAGCCTCTTCGGACCGGCGCGTGTGCGTCGGCAGCAGCCCGGCGATCTTGCTCAGCGCTGCGAGCCGTGCTGCCGGAGACGCGGCTTTGCGGAAAAGCGGCTTTCCGTATTTGCGCATGAAGAGGATGGTTGCCGCTTCGCAGGCGTCATAGGCCGTCTTCCAGTCCCAGGCGCCGCTAGCGTCGGACGCGCCGAAGGCCTGTTCCATGGCCGAGCGCAGTATCGCGGCATCGATCGCGCGGCCCTGTTCGAGATGAGGAAGGAGATGGCCGGCGGCGGCGAGAATGGCGGCGGCCGGCGGCGCGTTGGGCGCGAGCGGAAGCGAGGCCGCCGGGGCGGCTCCGGAGACGGGAGCGTAAAGCATGGAGGGAACCTCGAGAGAGCAAGAACGGACGAGCCGGCCCGGCGCTCTCTCTCGACCGGACGGGCTCAACCCCGTCCCGGCCGACCTCTCACTCTGACGCGGTCAGCGACCATCGCTCCGGCTTGCGGGAAGCACGTCTTCGGCAGTTGCGCGTGCCGGCGGGCGATGCGCCGTTCCCGGCGAAGGATCGCACTATTGTCGCGGATCCGCCCGAGCGCCCGCGTCAGGGCGAGGCATCGGGTGGACGGTAGAGCTCGCAGGGGTTGCCGTCGGCCAGATGGCCGAAGGGCGTAAAAACGTAGTCGCCGTCGTCACGTCCAACGGCGCAGATGACGTAGCGAACCTCGCCCGTTGCGATCTCGGTGCATTCAATTAGCGCCAGGTCGCCGCTGGTCGCGGCGTACACCAGCGTCTCGAAATTGGCACGGGCATGGTCGGGAATGCTCATCGCGCGGCTCCCTGAGGAAGTCGATCGGCGAGCCAGCGTCCGGTGCTGATCCATTCGAGCGTCCGGCCGGTCGAAAGATCGAGCAGATGGGCGCCGCCAGAAAAGCCGTCGATTACGGGGTCCGAGGCAATATTCGCCCACTGGAAGCCCCAATGTCCGGTCAGGCCGAAGGCCGCGGCGCAGCGGGTAACGAAGGTGATCACCAGTTGCTGGTCAGCGCTGCCAGGATCGCGCAGCCACAGGCGAGCCGATCCGAATTCGGGCGAAAGGGTGAGCAGGAACGGCTCGGCCGGGGGATCCTCGCGGGAGTTTTCGGCCATCAGCGTGGTGTAGATGTCGAAGGCGCGCGTCGCGTTGGCGGCAGTGCCGACGTCGAGCAGGCAGGAAAAGCGGGTGAGAAAATCGGTCATGGCGGACTCCTGAAACGAAAAAAGCCCGGCGCTGGGCCGGGCTTGGGAGGGATCGAAAGACTGTCCGGCTAGTAGCCGAACCGCCAGGACGGCCAGTCTTGACCGTCGTCGGCGGCCTGCACTGCCTCGCCGAGATAGGCGGGATCGCCTTCGACGATGGTGGGATCGCGGACTGGCGTCTCATCGATGACGGTGACGCAGGCAACTAGCCCGTCCTCGACCTCGACATGCACGGGAACGAGATACTGGAAGACGACGCGCCGGGGCGCCGGGCTGGATTGCGACATGGCGTAGCTCCTCGATTGGGGGAATAGACGGAGCGGCCAAAGCCGCCCCGCCAGAGCGATCATTCGGCCGCGACGAGGTGGCGTTCATCGTCTTCGCCGGCGGCCTCCTCGTCATCGCTCGCGAGAAAGTCGGGCAACGCCGCCCCATCATCCTCGCCTCCGGTCTGGGTTTCCGCCGTCGACACCTCACCCTCGGCGACCACGCGCAGCGGCTCCGGCAGCCAGCCGGTGTCCGCCAGCAGGCGCTCGGCCTCCTTCGCCATGTCGCCCTTCTTCAGATGGTCGATGAGTTGTGCGGCTTGCTCGCCGGCGCCCTCGCGGACAGCCTGCAAGATGCGGGGCTTGGTCACCCGGTTGAGGTAGTTGCCGAAGGTCGGTCGCCAGCCGGCCTCGACCAGATCGAGGCCTGTCGCCTTCGTCAGGCGGTCGGCCTGCGAAAGCCTCATGTCGAGGGTATGCTGGCATACACCGCTGCCACTATGCGGGTTCGGCCGCTCATAGAGCGCGTTCACGCCATAGCTGACGCAATGCGCGAGGAGAGCCATGCGGCTGGGCTCATCCAGGTCGGCGAGCCAGTCCCACAAGGCTGCATCGTCCTTCGGGATATCGCCAGCCCAGGCGGCGTGGCGGTCCTGCACCGCACGGGCGGACGAGCTGTCCTTCAGCGCATCGTCCTGGGCCGGGAAGAAGACGTGCTTCACCCCGGCTTCCATGGCGCCCGTATACATGCGGGTCATGAAGGTGTCCGAGACGAGCTTGTGGAGGAGCGCCGTCATAGCGACGTGCGGGTTCTCCGCGACGGCGTTGCGCAGCGCGAGCGTGCGATAGGCCGTCAGCTCGATCACCAGGCGCTCCGGCAGCGGCTTGATGATGCCGTCATCCTCGTCGTCCTCGGGCTCGGCAGGCTGGCCGCCGATGGTGATGACCGCCCTCTGCACCGACGGCTCGGCCAAATCGCCGTCGGCGTCCACGCCGTTCTCGACCTCTGGATCGATCGGTGCTTCATCCTCCGCCCGCACGTAGCCACGGTCGATGGCGAGGCTGCCGTCATGGGCGACGCTGATGAAGACGCCCGCGCGCGGGATGTCGTCCGCCTCGTAGCGCATCGGCCGGGTCTCGAAGGCTGCGAGCGCCGTCTCGATCTCGCTGAGGCGCTGGTCTACCTCGTCCGGCAGTTCGTCGGCGCCTTCATACTCGGCTTCGAGCTTCTGATACTCGGCATTGAGCGCCTCGATGGTCGCCTGTTCCTCGGCCGAAAGGTCGAGCGGCTCGCCCTGCAATTCCCGCAGGCCGCGCGTCGTGTCGTAGGGAAAGCTGACCGCGACCTCGATCCACTTCCAGCCTTCGGCGGCGATCGACTCGGCGGTGGCCTTGAGCTTTTCGGCGACCAGGCGGTCGAGCAGGCTCGCGTCCTGCAGCCAGCCGCCATCATCGGACTGGAAGAGATCGCGCATGACGATGCCTCCCGCCTGTTCATAGGTCTCGATTCCTACGAAAACCGCGCGCTTGTCCGCGGCGCGAACGGTTGTCTCGGTCAGCATGCGCCTGATCTGGTAAGGCTCCTTCGACCAGGCGTCCTTGATCGCGTCCCAGACCTGCTGCTGACGGGCGTGGTCGCCCGACACGGTGAAGGCCATGAGCTGCTCCAGCGTCATGCCGTCTTCGGCATAAACCTCGAGCAGCGCTGGCGACGCCGAAGCAAGCCGCAGCCGCTGCTTGACGACTTGGGCCTGCACGAAGAAGGCCGCGGCGATCTCCTCCTCGGTCATGCCCTTGTCGCGCATGTCCTGAAAGGCGCGAAACTGGTCGAGGGGATGGAGCGGCGCGCGCTCGATATTCTCGGCGAGCGAGACTTCTTCCGCGAGGATCGCGCTGTCGCGCTCGCGCACCACGCACGGCACCGGCGACACCTTGGCGAGGCGCTTCTGCTTCACCAGCAGCTCCAGCGCACGGAACCGGCGTCCGCCGGCTGGGACCTCGAACATGCCGGTCTCGTTGCCTTCGGCATCGACGACCGGGAAAACGCTGATGCTCTGGATCAGGCCGCGCCGGGCGATCGAGGCCGCCAGGTCCTCGATCGAGACACCAGCCTTGATGCGCCGGACGTTCGACTGACTCAGGACCAGCTTGTTGAAGGGGATGTCGCGCGAGGGCGACAGGACGATCTTTTGAGCTGCAACAGCCATCGGGATGTACTCCGCGACGGGCGGCCAAGAGACTCTCTCTCGACCTCCAACCCGTCACGAAAAACCCGTCCTCCCTCTCACTCTCCTCCTGGGCGCGCCCGGCGAGACCCCGGAAGGGCATCGGCGCGACCAAGGAATCTGGCAAGCGCCTCATCCTCAGGCGCATCCCGGTCGAACAGGATGTATTCCGCGCCGAGGCGCCGCGCGTATTCGGTGATCCCCACCAGATCGGTGGGGAGATTATCGCGGTCGCCTTCTCCGACCCAGATGAACCAGCCGTAGGGTGTCGCCGCGACAAGCTCATCGCCCTGATCGGCGTGAACATTCAAATAGGTGCTCGACGCTTCCGAGAGGTGAGCGGTCGAGCAATCGAAGAAGACCCGGAGCGGGTACGAGATCATGCTCATGCCGCCCTCCTTTCAAGCTCATCGGCGGTAACGTCGCGGGCAGCGGCCTCAGGCGCATGCGCCAGCAGCCAATCGGCCGCCTTGCTCGCCTGACTTGCGGCCCGAACGATGGCGCGGTTGTCCTCGCGCAGGACCTGCAGCCACGAGCCGATATAGTCGGCGTGGCGGACGGTGGGCACGATGCCGAGTGAAGCGCAGCAGAAGGCCGCGTTCATTTCGGCGACCAATTCCTCGAACGCGTATTTCTTGGTGCCGAAGCCGCCGGTCAGGTCGCGGCCCACTCGGCTCGAGTGACCAGTCGCGTGTCCGAGTTCATGCAGGGCCGTGCGGTGCCAGTTGATCGGCTCGAAATAGGCTTGTGGCGGAGGGACCTGCACATAGTCGAGCGCAGGCACGTAGAACGCCCGATCACCGGCGATGCGAAAGTCTATGCCTGAGGCGCGGATCAGCGCTTCGACCTGTGGTTCGATCATCTCCTGCGGCGGCGGGGGCGCATTGACCGTGACGTCCTCCGGCAGGCCCTCGCACTGGGCTGCGTTGAAGACGGTGAAGCGCTTGAGGAACGGGATCGCCTGCGCGTCCTCACCGCTCTCGCGGGCGCGGCGCTTCTCGCCTTCTGGCGTGAAGCGGTCCGCATATACGACGGTCGTACCGCGCGCGCCCTTGCGGACATTGCCGCCGAGCGAGAGTGCTTGACGGAAGGTGAGCCAGCTTTGACCCGGAAAGCCGTGTTCGACCACTGCGCCCCAAAGGATCAGGATGTTGATGCCCGAATAGTGCCGGCCGGTGGAAGCGTTTTTCGGCATGGCAAGCGGGGCCTTCGCGGCCGTCGTTCCCCACGGTTGGACCCAAGGCACGCGACCGGCCTCCAACTCGGCGACGATCTTGTCAGTGATCTCGTCGTAAAGGCTGGCACGGTCTTGGCCTGGGCGTGGCGAAGCAGTTCGTCTGGACATCTCAGATCTCCGCGACGGGCGCCGGAAGCCTCTCTCCCAGCCCTAAACCCGTCACGGCAATCCGGTCCGCACTCTCACTCTCAGGGGGCGTTGCGGGGTCTCCCCGCAGAAGGGGTCGGCAGAGACCTTGGGCTCGGCCGCAGGGGAAGGCCTTCCCCCCTCGTAGGATAATGAAATGTTTATCGTGTTCAGAGGTCAGCCGTTAAGCAAACTGCGATTACCATCAGCGTTGGCGAAGTGTGTTCCTGGGTGACCCGTCGTTGCTGCGCTTTCAGAACGAAATTCTACGGATGATCGCGAACGGTGAGCCGCTCTTCGACACGATGCGGCAACTTTGCTTGCGGGTCGAAAAGACATGGCCCGGTGTGCTCTGTTCGGTGTTCGCCATCGATCGAACCGGCGTCATGCGACCGTTAGCGGCACCGAGCTTCCCGGAAGCCTATAGCCAGGCGCATGACGGGGTTGCGATCGGGCCCGACACCGATGCACCCGGGCGAGCCGCGTCTTCGCGCAAGCCAGTGCTCCTGGAGGAACTCGCGTCCGACCCTCGCGCCTCCCCTAGTGCGGCGATCATTCATGGACTTGGCGTATCGGCGTGTTGGTCACTGCCTGTGCTTGGGGCAGCGGGCGATACTCTAGCGGTGATGAACCTCTATTTTCACGGCGCGCGTCAGGTCGCGGATGTCGAGCGAGAGGTGGCTGAAGCCTGCGTGGAGCTCTGCGAGACAGCCTTCCGCAGACACGAGAGTACGCTCGATCGGGATCGTCGAGCGAATGTCGATGCACTGACCGGTCTGGCCAACAGGGCAGCCTATAACGGCGCGATGGCCCAGCTTCGCTGCGACGATGTCGGGTCGTGGGCACTGTTCATCATCGACCTCGACAACCTCAAGATCGTCAACGACACGTTCGGGCATCTGGCGGGTGACGCTCTGATCCGTGCCGCGTCGGCGCGTATCGCTCGCGCGATGGCGCCGGACGTCACCTATCGGATAGGAGGCGACGAATTCGCGGTCATCCTCCAACAGCCGGCAAATGTCGCCGACCTGAATGCTGCGGCCGAACGCGTATTCGACGAGCTTGAGGTGGCGGCGGACTGCGACGGACACACCGTCGTACCTCGCGCGACCATCGGCGGCGCGACATTGAGCAAGACCGAACGCACGGCGACGAGCGTCGGAGAAGCGGCCGATTTTGCGCTCTACCATGCGAAGGAGACAGGCCGTGGCGGCTTCGTTCGCTACTGGCCTGGCATCGGCTCGCGGATTACGAGCCGGCGCGCCGCGATCCGTGATGTCTCGGAAGCCTTGGCCGAAAATCGTATCGAGGCGCACTACCAGCCGATCCTGAGGCTGGACACCGGCCTCATCGTGGGGCTCGAAGCCCTGTGCCGACTGCGATCGCGAAGCGGCGATCTTCTTCCTGCCGGCTCTTTCCAGGAAGCAACGACTGACGCTCATGTCGCCTCCGAGTTGACGGCCCGCATGATGGCGATTGTCGCTGCCGACATAGGTCATTGGCAAAACGCGGGACTGCTCGTCGAGCAGGTCAGCCTGAACGTGTCGACAGCGGATTTCTACACAGGCAGCCTCGCCAAGAAGGTCTCCGAGACCTTCTCAAAAGCCGGCATCGGGCTGAACAAGATCGTGTTGGAGATAAGCGAGGACGTCTATCTCGGGCGGAATGATCGCGTCGTAGCGCGGGAGATCGAGGTGTTGCGTGCGGCCGGGGTGCGCGTCGCCCTCGACGACTTCGGCACGGGCTACGCCTCGCTGACGCATCTGGTGAATGTGCCGGTCGATATCATCAAGATCGACCGGGCATTCGTCGCCCGGCTGTGGCCTGACGATCCGAGCACCATCATCGTGGAAGGGTTAATCGAGATCGCCCGCCGTCTCGGCGTCGCAGTGGTCGCAGTCGGCATCGAGACCGAGGTTCAGGCGAGTCAGCTTTGGGCGATGGGCTGTGGGCTTGGTCAGGGCTACGCATTCGCATACCCCGCCGATCGCGATGCGACGGGCACGTTGCTCTACCGGCATGCAGCGTCCGGCGCCGGAACGTCTCCTCTCTATGCCGATCGACCATTGTCTCGTCCGAATGGGCGCGTTTCGAAGCGCCGTACTTCGGTGGCGTAAGAGGCGCGCCAGAAACACTTATTCCCGCGGAAGCGTAACTCCTGAAAAGAGGGTTGCGGCGAGCTCTCGCCGTCTTGGTCGATCGAAACGACACGACTCTTGCAATGCCGCCTCCAGCGTGCAAATTTGCACGATCAATGCAGGAGCGCACGATGCCCGATGATGTTGCCCCACCCCTTCGCTACTTCAAGACCGGAGATTCCGTTCACGTAAGGGCTCAGCAGGTCTGGCTGATCCTGGTGTCTACAGTCATGTCGTCCGCGCGCAATCCGCGTCGCCCGACCGTCATCACCTACGGCGATCTTGCCGAGGCCATGGGGATGGATCGCCGGGCCGGTATCACGCTCAACCGGCAACTTGGAGTGGTCGGCGACATTTGTGTGGCCAATGACCTGCCGGCGCTGAACTGCATCGTCATCAATGACCGGCTCAACGCACCCGGAGATCATGTCGTCACGCGCCGGGGGCGGACGTGGCAGCAGGAACAAGCAGACGCCATGACGACTGACTGGTTTGCTGTAAGGGTGCCGACCACCGGGACGCTGCGTAAAATCCGCTCGGCGGCAGTGGCGGAATAGCGAATGAAGCTCTTCGCCACGAGAGTATGGGGTTTTGGCTTCGCGCGGCTGCCTCTTGCGACCTTCGGCGTCAAAGGCAATCTCGGGCGGCTGCTGACCCTGGCAAAGCGCGGCGACCGGCTGGTGTTCGTGGGAACACAGACGGAGCGGACCGCACCGGAGCATCAGGGCCGCATCCTGGGGATGGCTGAGATAGGATTCGAGCCCTTGCGCACGCTCGATCTCGTCGAGCGCGAGGCGCTCGATCCGAGGGACTTCGACGCTGCCGGCAACTTCAAGTTTCCGCATGCCGTCGCGACCACTCGCGTCTGGCAGTTCGAACCCGCGCCAGTCTTGACCCAGCTGTTGTCTCGACAACTGACGATGGTTGCAACCGCAGGCGTGGAGGAGATCGACGATCCAGCCGATGTCGCCGCTGTCCTCGCACTGAACGCCGTTGAGATCGATTTGCCCCCGCTGCCGGTTCTCGCACGGATGCGGCGCCTGAATGACGCGCTTAGGAACACCACCGGTCCGCGCCCCACCGATGCCAGCTATAACGTCGATCGCTCAGGCACGGACGGCGAGGCCTGGGCTTATGCATTGCAGTTTGGCAGCCGCAACGTTTGGAAGATCGGGTGGGCCGACGACATCGACGAACGCTGCGCCGCCGTAAATCAGCACATTCCCATTGAACTCGGCGGACTGGAGCAATGGACTGTGAAATTCCGACAGCGGATGAAGAACCGCGAAGCCGCCTACAAGATGGAGCAACGCGTCCTCACGTTGCTGGATGCGAAGCGCAAGGGCTTTGAGCGCGTGCATTGCGCCCAAGCCGATTTGCAATCGGTTTGGGCTCGCGCCTTTCTCGACATCGTCCAGGAGGACTGATGGATCTGTCCTACTGGATGCGGCAACGCACCGACATCATCCGGCTGTTCTATGACAAAGGCCGCGTGCCCTTCGAGCAGTTGAAGCGGGATATCGAGGAAGAGGTCCGGCCATGGGAGCCACCTTACTTCAATCCGGAAACCGACGACCCGGAGCCACCGTTCCTCGCCGAATGGATGCAGGCGGACCAAACTCGCGAACTGGTCGGGATGGTCGCGGTATCGCTGCTCGTCGATACGTTGAGCCTCTACTTCGCCGAGCTTGAGCGCGAGATCGGCATCGCCTTTGTTGACCCGAAAGAACGTGTAGCCTTGTTCAAACTAGGGAAGGTCGAGGCCTATCGCCAGATCATCGAGCATGTGATGGGCGAGACGTTCAGCATGTGCCCCGTCAGGTTCGACGTCATCGAACAGGTGATCCTGGCCCGTAACGACTTCGCCCATGGCCAGGATTTCGTCTCGTTCCAAACCACGCACAATGAACGAACGGTCGAGAAGCATCCGAACCCGTTCTTCACGAATCCCGCAGAGCCTGTCGACGAGGAGGACCTGGGGGGATGGCGACGCCTCACGATCGAAGTCAGTCGGGAAAAGCTGATGGCGGCCATCGACGAGGTGGAGAAGTTGGCTGACTGGGTGCATCGGAACGACGAAGCCGTATGGGAGTGGCGAGCTCGGACGGTGGCCGCGAAGGCCAGAGATTGACGACTCAGTGCCAAGTCTGCGCTCAACGAAAGTCTCTCGTCCTCACCTTGATCGTGTCCAGATGGAGGTCTGGGATGAAAATGTCGCGCGGCCGAACGGTCCGGGGCGGCAAGCCACGTGGATCGGGCGTCGGCGAGCCATGGTGAAACTCGTCGCCGCGACCATGCGGTAACGGGAAGGCGGTCTCTCGATCGCCGACGCTCGCCAGATCGGCGGAGAGGTCCGTGAGCCGCTGGGCGACGAGATGGACCACTTCACCCTCGCGCTGAACGCGACCGCGCACCGCGATCATACCCGCGGACAGGATCGTGCGACGGTTCTGCTCGAAGACCTTTGGCCAGATCACGAGGTTCGCAATGCCGCTTTCGTCTTCTAGCGTTATGAACATGACGCCCTTAGCAGACCCTGGCCGCTGTCGGACCAGCACGATGCCGGCCGCTTCGAGCCACCGGCCGTCACGCGCCTCCATAGCTTCGAGGCAGGTGACCATTCGGCGTCGCCGCAGGTCGTGCCTTAGGAAGGATACGGGGTGATCCCGTAGAGAGAGGCTGACGTGGCGGTAGTCTTCGACGACATCGCCACCGGCCGTCATGGGTCGGAGGACGATGGCCGGTTCGGCAATCTCGGGCACGATTTCCGTTTCGCGGGCCGAGGCCGCAGCAAAGAGCGGCAATGGCTCATCCCGAAGGGCTTTGATCGCCCAGAGCGCTTCCCGACGAGCAAGACCAAAGGGCGGCCGGAAACCGTCTGCCTCAGCGATGTGCGTCAACGCGCCCACGGGCACGCCAGCTCGGCGCCAGAGATCGTCCACCGACATGAAGGGATGTCCCGCCCGGGCAGCGACGATCGCTGCGCCATGGGCGTTCGCCAGACCCTTGACCATGCGCAGACCGAGCCGAACAGCAAATCGGCCGTCATCATCGATCGGCTCGAGCGTGCAGTCCCAACGGGACGCATTGGCGCACACCGGTCGCACCTCGATGCCATGATCTCGCGCATCACGCACGATCTGGGCCGGCGCGTAGAACCCCATGGGCTGGCTGTTCAGGAGCGCTGCGCAGAAAACGTCGGGGTGCCAGCACTTCAGCCAGGCCGACGCGTAGGCGATAAGCGCAAAAGAGGCTGCGTGGCTTTCCGGAAAGCCGTAAGAGCCGAAGCCTTCGAGTTGCTTGAAGGTCTGCTCGGCGAAGGCAGCGTCGTAGCCATTGGCCACCATGCCGGCGATCAGCTTGTCCCGGAAATGCGATACACCCCCGGTGAACTTGAAGGTCGCCATCGACTTGCGCAGCATGTCGGCTTCCCCGGGCGTGAACCCGGCGCATTCGATTGCGACGCGCATCGCCTGCTCCTGGAACAGGGGAACGCCGAGGGTCTTTCCCAGGACCTTTTCGAGCTCCGGCTTCGGATAGTGGACAGGCTCTAGCCCCTCCCGGCGCCGAAGATAGGGGTGAACCATGTCGCCTTGGATCGGCCCAGGCCGGACGATGGCGACCTGAACGACGAGGTCATAATAGGTACGCGGTTTCAAGCGCGGCAGCATGGACATCTGCGCGCGGCTTTCGATCTGGAAGGTGCCGAGCGTATCGGCCTTCCGGATCATCGCATAGGTGCGAGGATCCTCCGCCGGGATGGTCGCCAGATCGAGGTTTACGCCCTTGTGCTCGGCGAGCAGATCGAGGCCCTTCTTCATGCAGGTCAACATGCCGAGCGCCAGGACGTCGACCTTCATGAACTTGAGAGCGTCGATATCGTCCTTGTCCCATTCGATGACCTGGCGATCGACCATCGACGCGGGCTCGATCGGCACGAGATCGTCGAGGCGGTCATGGGTGAGCACGAAGCCGCCAGGGTGCTGGCTGAGATGGCGGGGAGCGCCCATCAGCTGCCGGGCAAGGTCGAGCGTCATCCGAAGGCGCCGATCGGCGAGGTTGAGGTTCAACTCCTCGACGTGACGCTTCTCGACGCCTTCTTCCGACCAAGCCCAGACCTGCGACGACAGAGTGCCGATCAGGTCTTCGGGCAGGCCGAGCGCCTTGCCGACGTCCCTCAGCGCGCCCTTGGTGCGATACCGGATGACGGTCGAGCACAACGCTGCATGCTCTCGGCCATAGGTCTCGAACACCCACTGCATGACGATCTCGCGCCTCTCATGCTCGAAATCGACGTCGATGTCGGGCGGCTCGCGCCGTTCCTCGGAGATGAATCTCTCGAACAGCAGGTCGTTGCGGCCCGGATCGATCGAGGTGATGCCAAGAACGTAACAGACGGCGGAGTTGGCGGCCGATCCGCGACCCTGACACAGAATGTCCTTTGACCGCGCGAAGCGAACGATGGAGTTCACGGTGAGGAAATAAGGCGCGTATTCCAGTTTCTCGATCAACCGCAACTCATGCTGGAGGGCGGCGGTCACGCTTTCGGGTACGCCCTCGGGATACCGTTCAGCGGCCCCCTCCCAGGTGAGCTTTGACAATGTCTGCTGGGGCGTAAGCGCGGGATCGTCTCGCTCTTCCGGATACTGGTATGCAAGTTCGTCGAGGCTGAAGCGGCAGCGGTCCGCGATCTGCAGCGTCCGGGCAAGGGCCTCGGGATAGCGGTTGAACAGACGATGCATTTCGTCCGGCGGCTTGATGTAGCGATCGGCATGTCGCTCTCGCCGATCGCCAAGCGTATCGATCGTGACGTTGTGACGGATGCACGTGACCACGTCCTGCAGGATCCGCCGGGCCGGCTCGTGGAAGAGGACGTCGTTCGTCACCACGGTGGGCACGCGCATCTGTGTGGCCATGTTCGAAAGCTCATGCAGTCGGAGCTGATCGTTTGGCCGGCGGCGCAAGGTGAGCGCGAGATAGACTCTGTCGCCGAAAGCGTCCCGCAATCGCCGCAGCCGGAACGCGCACTCGTCATCCGCCAAGTCGGGTACGAGCGTGACGATCAGGCCTTCGCCATACGCGACGAGATCAGGCCATTCGAGGACGCACCGGGCCTTGCCCCCTCGCTTTTTGCCGAGGGACAGAAGACGGCAGAGGCGCGAATAAGCGGGTCGATCCGTCGGATAGACCAGCACGGATGTCCCGTCAGCGAGGTCGAGCCGGCAACCGACAATCAGGCGAACGCCGGTCGTCTTGGCCGCTTCATGAGCACGGACGACGCCGGCGAGCGAATTCCGATCGACGATGGCGACGGCCTCGATCCCAGCCAAGGCCGCTTGCGCAAACAGTTCCTCGCAGGAGGACGCGCCGCGCAGGAAGCTGAAGTGTGAGGTGACCTGCAGTTCGACGTAGCGAGGTGAGCTCATCCGAAGACCCCGTGGATGAACCAGCGGTGCGACCCCGTCGCCGTGTCTTCGCCGTCACCGGCACGATAAAGCCAGTAGCGTTCGCCGGCGTCGTCCTCGACCCGAAAATAGTCTCGGACGGCGACCAATTCGGCGTCGCGTTTCCACCACTCTCCGAACACGCGCTCCGGTCCATCACCCCGGCGGAGTCGGCGACGCACGCCGCGCCAGGTGAATGAAACGGGCGGATGATCAGGCAAGAGCGCTACAGTCTCGACCTGCTCCGGATGGGCCAGCAGACGCGAGGGCCGCGGCCAATGGCCGGGCCATGCTGCGCCCGTATCGGCGGCCATCGCCGGAATGCGGCCAACGGAGCGTTCCGGAACGTCGCTCGCAACCGGCGCCAGCCGATAGAGCGCCTGCTCACCCACCCGGTTCATAAGCGTATCGATCAGGTCCGAGACGTCCGGCACACTCTCCTCGATCAACGAACTGACGGTCTGCCGACGCTCGATCGGCTCAGCGACGCTGGCCGCAAGCGTCATCACCTCGATTCCGAAGCCGGGCTCGATCGTCTCAATCTTGTCGCATAGGAGGCGCGTCAGGCGCTTTGCATCCCGGACCGGCGTTGCCATTCCAACCCGGACCGCCTGTGAGCGACTGTCGACACGGTGGCAGATAAGGTCGAGGCGTCGTGCGCCGAGACCCGCTGCCTCGAGGCGGTCGCAGAGCTGATCGACGAGCTTGGCGATGTAGCGGGCGATGGTCTCCGCCGCGCCAATCGGTTCCGCGAACGACCTGCGCACTTCGATCAGGTCGGCGGGTCGAATCGGATCGATCGGCTCTGACAGATCGCCAAGCGCCTGATCGATACGGCGGCCGATCGCTGGACCGAAGCGCAGGGTGAGCGGCGCGCGCGGCTGCGCGAGGATATCTCCGATGGTTTCAAAGCCAAGCGTCCGCAGCGCCGCGACTATCGAAGCGTCGATGCGCAGCGCGGCCAGCGGAAGCGGTTCCAACAGCGATGCATCATGACGTTCAGGAGCGATTATCGTCGCGCGGGCTGCAAACCGGGCCAAGGCGTGGGCCGCGCCCCAGCTGTCGGCGATCGCACCGCGAGCGGCGATACCGGACATGGCCAGCCTACCGATCAGGCCCTCCAGCATGACAGCTTCGCCGCCGTGAAGGTGATCGGCTCCGGTCGAGTCGATGATGATCCCGTCTGGAGGATCAGGGGCCACGACAGGCGCGTAGCGCAGGAGCCAGGTGGCGAGCCGATCAAGTGCCTCCACATCGGCTGCCGGCTCGGCATCTTGCACGATGAGGTCTGGCACCAGGACCTGAGCCTTGGTCACAGGTATGCCGGGGCGAAGGCCGGCGGCCACGGCAGCAGCATTCGCCGCCAGCACCACCCGCCTGTTTCCTTCCCGGCCAATCAGGACGAGCGGCGCCTCAGCCGGAGGCGCCGCGTCGCCAGCCTTCCGCCGAAGCCGGTCGGTGGACCAGCTCGGCAGGAAGAGCGAGACGACCCGTGTCATCGCACGCCTCCAACTCGAAATCTGCACTCTCGCCCGCGCGTGCGCGGATCAGTTCGACCAGCCAGCGGGCACGCCCTACGCCCGGAACAGGCAGAGGTGTCGATGGCACCATAGACACGCGCCAGCGTGTCATCGCGGCGGTGGGTTGGCCGAAATCAGTGGCTTCGGTCTGTCGTCGCCAACGCCGCAGCGCGATACCGATCGATCCGCTGCCCTCGGCTGCCAACTGCAGGCGGCGCGAGGCTGTCATGGAAAGCCGGGCCACCTCACCGAGAACCGCCCCTAGACCACCATGGCGCAACCCTTCCTCCATGCAGGCCAGCACGGTCTTGTCATCGCCGGCTTCGAGATAGATTACGCGATCGGACGCAAGACCTGCCTGGGCGATCGCCGGCGCGAACAGGTCCGGACGGGTGATACACCAGAGGATCTTGCCCTTGGTTCGAGCCGCGACGCCCGCGCTGAACAAGGCTGCTGCAGCACCATCGACCGCGCCATTCCCACCGCCTGCAATCTCATGCAGCGCGCCAAGCGCCAACCCGCCACCGGGGAGTCGTGAGTCGACGTCGGCAATCCCAAACGGGAGAACCGATTTGGCGCGCCGACTCCGGCCTTCGATCTTCTCGATCTGCGCGCGCAAAGACTCTATGGCGGGTTCGGGCCGCACGCTTCCAGTTGACCTCCGGATAAGGGTTCGTCATCATGTTCTCTATTTGTTCTATCTTGCGCGTGTGAGAGTCAAGCCGGTTTTCTGGACAGGAAGAGTTTTAGCCAATCTTGAAAGAGGACGCGCGTAGCCGGTCCGGTGAAAAAGACGTGGACCGCTACGGCGGCGAGATATCCGCCGGTCCTAGATAGGCGATGTCGATCTTGCTGACATCCGTGGCTACCACAGCCCGGAGCAAACCGATCCGGTCTGGATTAAGCGCAGCCTGGAGGGTGCCAAGCGGCGCGGCGTCGGCAGAAAGTACGCGGGGTTGCCCGCCCCAGTAATGAACTTGGACCGGTGTGCCCGGAGGCGGCGGCGCTCCAAGCCAGTTAACCGACGCCCAATAACGCCGATCAGCCCAGGTGCGGTTGTCAGCGGGCATGAAGCTGTTTGTGAACTCCGTCCAGATCGCCTTCGTCTCTGCGGTAGGCCAGTCGGGCAGAGCGCTCCAGGCGGCGACGGCGTCCGAATTGAGCCATTCCCGCAGCTCCTGTCCCGTCGTGAAGGTCGCTGCGGTGTCGGTGACTGCCTTGATCGCGGCAAGCCGCGAGTTGAAGCCGGCTTGGATCAGGATCGAGGCTGACCGATTGAGCGTGCCGGTCTCCACCGCAGGAACTGCTGCGCCAAGTTCGTGATCCTCCAGTAGAAGATCGAAAACGCCGACCGTGTCGCCGTTGGCGGCCGCCCGAACGCGGATCGCCTCCATCGCCCAAGGCAGGCGATAGACGAGGCCGCCCTCTACAAATTGCAGGGTCTCAGAGGCCTGCGCTGCGCCCAGCGCCGCGAGCGGTTGGCCAAGCAGCCATGCGCGCAGGATGTCGCGCCAGTTCGCCGGCAGGGGATCGGGGGTGAAGGGATAGAAGGCGAAAACCCGTTCGGCGAGGCCGGCGATCGCAGTGATCGCCCCCTCGGTGTCTCCTTCGAGGATCGCGCCATTAGCTTGGATCAGGAGAAGATTGGCGTCGGCGGCGATGACATCGAGCGCATGGCCTGTCGTCAGCCCAACCCCCGCGAGGAAGTAGCCGCGTCGTCCGGCGGCCGTCGACTGACTCCAAATGAGTCGGCTGCGGGACACGAGGCCGGCCTTCAGCACCTGTCGAACCTGCAGGTCCTGGCGCTGCAGACGGCGGTGCCACAGTGAGGATTGGAGGATGTCGTCGAGGGCCGTCTCGATGCCCTCATCGGGAATGTCGTTTTCCCCGATGAGGCTCAAGATCGCCGTATCGAGCGTTGCGACATGTCGTTCCCAATCGGCGAGCGCGCGTTCGCGTTCTTCGGGCTTCTCGTTTGCGACTTCCGGGAAAGTCCAGGCGGCCGCGTTGTTGACGACGTACTCGACCAGCTGATTGAGGTCGCCGCCGATGCGCGAGCGCATTCGCGTCAACAGCATCGCGACAAGCCGCACGAGGCCGCTTTCCATCTCGCGCGCGCCGAGGTCGGTGATGAGGGCTTCCCAGTTGCGCCGCTTCTTGGCGATCTCGTCGAACATGGGGAAGAGAACGATGCCCTCGACATCGACATAAGCGCGGCCCGCGCGGCCGATGACGTTCTTGAACTCGCTGATCTCAATGCGCTCGCCAGCCCGGTGAAGGGAATACATGACGACGGCGGTGGCGGAGAGGTTGAGGCCCTGCGCCAAGGTCGGAGATGAGATCGTGACCTTGAGAACATTCTCGCGTAGCAGGCGCTCGACCTCCTTTCGATAGGCGGTGGGGAGTGCGCCATGGTGAAGGGCGACACCGAGGCGAAGGCATTTCAGGATTGCGCTATCGGCGCCCAGCCATTCCTCACCAAGCGCAATCGCCGTGTTCAGAAGGTTCGGGTCGGCCTCGAGCAAAGAGCGCAGGGCGCCGCGCTCATGCAAATCGACGATGACGTCCGCAAACGGCTCGACGCTGCGCCGCTCGGGGCAGAAGATCAGGACCGTCTGACCATCATCGACTAGCCGCCAGGCCGTCGCAAGGCAGAGTTCGCGCTGGTCGTCGGGAAAGAGACGGGTGCGCCGGCGCTTCGGCGGAATCCAGTTGGGTGGGGCCGCACCGGTGAGAAACCGCTGGACCCAGGGCCGCTCGTCGCCAACCCGCAGGTTGAGCCGCGCCGTTGGAGACGTCCAAACCACTTCACCGAACCGCAGCCGGGTCGGCCGCCAATCGTTCTTGATCAGCCCGCCCGGGTGATCGCGCCGCAACCAGGCGGCAAAGTCGTCGAGCTGGTCGCCATCTGGCAGGATCGCCGAAAGGCAGACGATCCGTCGCTCCTGCGCGTCCGGGCGACGAAGAAGCCGCTGGATCTGTACCTCGTAACGGACCTCACGCTCGTTGGGGCCGATCATATGCCCTTCGTCGAAGACCAGCAGACCGACATCGTCAAGGAGCGAGGGGTCGTTGCGCAGGGCGAAGTCGAGCTTCTCCGGCGTCGCGACCACGATGTTGCGCTCGCGGATGGCGTCCTCGTCGAAGCCGCTGACGCCGATGCTGCCATATAGGGCCGAGATGGTCTTGCCGAGCGGGCCGAAGGTCCGCTGCAACGTGGTCTCGGTCTGTGCCGACAGCGCGCGCAGCGGGGTGACGAAGACCACCCGCTTGCCGCCCGCTAGGCACCTTAGAATGCAGAGTTCGGCGATGCGGGTCTTGCCGGCGCTTGTCGGCAGCGACACGACCAGGTCGTCGGACTGGTCGGCCGCCCGAGCGGCCGCCTCCGTCTGCGACGGCCAGAGGTCGATTTCCGCTTTCGGGCGACGCTGCAGTAATGCGATGAACAGCTCGCGCAGCGGCTGCCAGTCGGCTGCGGCACCACCGGCCGGCTGAAGCGGAACCCTCTCGTGAAAGGTGCTTGACCAGAGATCCGAGAGGAGGTGGATCGCGACGCGATGCGCCCACCATTGCGGCAGCATGTTCATCTCGCTGCAGATCGCGAGGCTGGTGCGAAGCCGTTCGAGCGCTTGGTCGATCAGCGGCCGCTCGCCCCGTTCGAGAGCGAGCAGGAAGAGCGACATGGCGGCCATGAAGGCATCGGTGAGCGCGATATCGAGACCGTCGAAAAGGAAGTCGTTGCCGTCCTCGGGCGGGGCGGCAACGGCTTCGGCCTGATCGAGCTGAGCTTGGATGTCTGCGGCGATGCGTGCGTCGCTGCCTTGGCCGGAGGCGCGATAGTCGAGGACGCTGGAGCGCAGGGCGCCGAAATTGCGGCGCATCAACTGCGCGAGGGCCCGCTCGACCGGCGAAAAGTTCTCGTCGGTCTCGACGATGGCGAGCAGCGAATATGCGCGTGCCGACAGATGGGCGAGGTGATAGGCCCCAGCGGCCATGACGAAATGGAAGTCGCGATCGACCTCCTGGCGGTCGCCCTTGGCCATCACGGCTTCAAGCGCCGTGGCCGCCTGCTCGAAGGCGGTGCGCGCCTGGGCAGCGTCGCCGCCAAAGTCGCGAAGGCGCAAGCCAAGGCCCAGCAAGGCATAAGCGTAAGAATGAAGATCGTAGCTCAGTTGGGGCGCGAAGGCCGGTGCGTCGGCCGGAAGAGTGCCATCGCGCCAGATGATCGCGCGGGCCTGGCCGCGTGCGATCAGCCGCCCCCGGAAGCCGGCGGTCGCCGCTTCGGCGATGTCGGCCGCGATCGCTTCAGGGGTTGTTGGCATCGGCGATCACTCGATCATAAACCGCGCCGATGAAGGCGGCGTGCCCGTCGATGTATAGCCCAATGCCCCATTGGTTGATGGCGCCGGGATAGGCTTGAAGGGAAGCGGTCAGCAGCGCCTCGGGCGCGTTGCCGGAAAATGTGAATAGCAAATGCTTGACGCTCTGCGGCGGAATACCGTGCTTGAGTAGCGCGTCGTCGATCGCATCCGCCAGCGGCAGATTATCGAGTTCAAGCAAGCGGGCCGAGATAAAGGACAGGGCGTGCGCCGAAGGCAGTCCGCCGTCCTTGTCTAGGCCAGCACGCGCGTCGGTCAGGACCTGGCCGGTGAGCGTGGCACGGCTCTTCGCTTCGGTCTTTAGGAAATGCAGGCGCTGCGACTGGGCGTCCTGCAGGATTCCGATCACGTCGTCGCCGCGCATCGCCATGTTGCGATGGTCCTTCCAACGCAGGCGCTTGATCGGAGCTCGGTAGCCGCCGCTATGCGCGTCGATCCATTCGGTCGCGTAGATCTCGCCAAGGTCGCCAGACCGGATTTGCTTGGTCGTCGGCAGTTTGCCTTCGATCAGCGCCGCAGCCGCGGGCTTGCCGAGCCTGGCGAGCGCGCGCGCCAATTGTTCTTCCGAGGCGTAGTGCGCGGGTACGATGGCGGCAGTCGCTTGAATGCCGGTGGCGAGGCTCGCCGCCTGTCCGGTCATCACCCGGCGATGGTGTGTCCCTACCGGCCCATCGACAGAGACGCACCAGTCATTGAACTGCGCCATCCTCGTCCCTCCCGGTCATTGAGGAAAGAGGTCGCGGACGCGCATGAACGGCGAGCCGGTTTCAGCGGCACGGCGCACCTTGCGTTCGAGAACTTGGGTGAGTGGGAGTTCACGGTCGAGCATCTCGTAGAGATCGAGCCCGTCCATGCAGATGACGCGCTTGCCGCGCCCGAAGGCCGAAAGGCCCTCTTCAGTGAAGCCGCTGTTGCTGACGAACAGGCCGCGGGTCCAGGCGGCCTTTTGCTCGATCTTGCCATGGAAGGTGTGCAGCTCGGCGACGCCCATCGGCTGGCCGTGCCACTTTGCCTCGACAAGGTAGGTCTCGCTTCCGAGTTGGAAGCTCCCGTCGATCTGCTCTCCCCGCAGCCGAAAAGGCTCTTGGGCCGCGAGGCCAAAGGCGTCGAACAGGCCTTTCAGGAATCCTTCGAAGGCATAGCCGCGCGCATGAGGTGCGAGCGTGGTGACGCGAAGGAGGTCGGACTTAATCTTCGCGACCGCTTGCCGATCGACAGGGGGAGGCGAAGGGCTCGCCGCAGGACGTTGGGGTGAGGCGCCGCCAGAAAGGCGGTTTATCAGTCCCTGATACCGCGCCTCCGCATTCGCGACGGGGTCAGCTCCGCCCGACCGGGCAAGATATTCGGAGCGATGCTCCCAGAGCGCGGTCAAGGCGCGGACGGCTGTCGAATCGTCGCAGGTCTGCAAGAAATAGCGCAGGCGCTTGCCCTTTGACCCTCCATTGGCCGAGTATTTCGGATCGTCTATGTTGACCTTGAGCTCTGAGGCAAAGAAGTCCGAGAAGCTGGGATCGGAGAAATCCAGCACGAAGCCGGGACCCCGGACGAAGTCGACGAGGTCGTCAATGAGGCGCAGGTCTATTGATCTAATCGAACTGATGTCCTTTCTCCCCAGCGGACAGCTTTGAGTTAGCTGTTGATCGTTTTTTCAAGCGCGGCAATTCTCGCGAGTACGTCGTCGAATGAAAGCGGTGTCTGGTCAAACATCATCGGCATCATCGCCCGATAATCGGCTCGCAGATCTTTGGCCCGAGCGCCGTCCGGCATGAGCTGGAGCGTGCCTGGCCGTGCCGTTTCGTAATTGGCCCAACCCGAACGAAAGAACGTGGCTTTGTGGCGCGCTACCTGCACCAGCAAACCGAGATCGGCAGCGGCGGCTTGGCCGTCGTCCGTCTCGAGAAGCATGGCGAGGTCATAAAAGTGCCGCGAGAAATACAGCGGCGTGGGTGACCCGGCGGGGCGATGCGCCTCCGCATGGAGCGCGGTCGCCTTCTCCCAGAAGGTCCGCCTCGCTGACAGCACGGTCACGCTGGTGTCGGGATCGGTGAAGAAGTCTGGATAGTCGTCGGCCGCGTAGGGGCGGATGACTTTCTCCTCTGTCGGCCAGGGATCGCCGCGCGCGCCGAGCTCGAATTTCACGCGCGGCGTGATGTAGGCCATGCCTTCGTATTCGGCGGTAGGCAGCGCGGTCGGATAGTGGAAGTTGACGGTCTGCGCGTCACCGGCGTCTATCTCTAGCGACCACTCGCTTTCGGTCGGCTCACCGAGTTGTTCGACGATCGCGGCGCGAAGCGCTGGCAGAAGTCGCTCGGCGATGTGCTGCTCGACATCGCTGACTAGGTCGTCGATCAGCCGAGCCGCCTGCTTCTTGCTGATCCCCTCCTTATCGGGGTCGCGCTCGCCGGTGTATCCGAGTTCGGAACGGTCGAACGACAAGTCGATGTCCTCGGAGAATCGGCGAATAGCGTTGAACGCTTTGGAGAGCGACGTGCCGCCCTTAAAAACGAGGGTTGCCGTGGTGCCCTTCGGTAGACCGAACAGGCGCTTCAGGCTCCAACATACCCAGAAGTCCTTTTCGATGATCGTATTGGCGACGCCCCGCCCGGCGCCGGTCTCCCCGAAAAGAGCTGCACGATCGTCGGTGGGAAGGCGGGCGACATCATCCATCGATATCGGCCACCGCTGCGTGGGCAATCGAGACGAGCGTGGGTCGCATCCAGGCGGGCGCTTGAACGGCGGTTGAGGCCAACGTCTTCTTGTCGTTGGCCGAAAGCCGGCGCGCCGCGACCTGCGCGACGTCAGCCGCCCGAACGGGGCCGACATGACGAAGCGCCTGAACCACCGTCCCGGCGGGGCTGCCCGGTGCGATCAGATGCTTGGGCGAGGCGTGACGAAGGTCGACGACGCGCTTTCCCAGCACGACGCGCCGCGACGGGCCGTCGGTCAGATAAGTGCTTTGTGCCGGGACCTGGGTCGAAAGGCCGAGCGCGTTCGCTGCGCGCGCTCCGGAGATCTGCACCTGCGAGCCGGTCTCCCGCGCAAGAGCGTGGGCGACATCGTCCGGCGCGGGTGACAACGCCCCAAGTTTCGGGTGCAGCTTGGGAAAGTCGTAAAGCCCACGCGCAAGCCGCCGGAGCTGTCCGCCCTTCACTAATCGGGAGAGTGCCTGATCGACAGAAGAGCGGGCGGCAACTGTGAGGAAGTCGCTAGGCGTGAAGACGCTGCCACGTCCGCTGGCGCGGACGCGTTTCATGAGCCGGTCGGGGACTGAGGCGTTTAGCGTCTTCATATGTCAGAAAATAAGGCAAGTTTTTCTGACATGCAAGTGGCGGCATTCCTCGTCTAGAGTGCGACCGCCACTTGCTAAGCATTACGCCGCGGCGCGTTGCTCGTCATTCGCCGCGCCGGCAGCGTCCGTTGCCGCAGCCTGCTGCAAGAAGCGAGCGAGTGCTGCGCGCCGAGAATCCCGATCCACGGCATAGGCAGTTTGTTTGAATTCAATGCCGTCTAGGAGGCCTTGGATGTAGCCGGAGATGGTATCAGCGGCCATGATCAGCGCCGTGTCGAGCGTGTGTATGTAGTTGCTGGTGACGGAGCCCTTCGAATGGCCGACCAGAGCAGCGATAGTGACCTCGGTAAAGCCGAGATCGTTTGCAATGCTGGCAAAGCTGTGCCGCAAGACGTGTGGTGTGATGTCGGCTAGCGGCGTTGCTTTGAAGATCTGGTCCCAGTGGTTAGGAAGGCTTCCGAACGCGTTGTCGTCGCCGTGTCCAGGAAACACGTAGGTTCCTGAGCGAGTTCTCCGGCTAGCTTCCAGGTATTCAACGACCGGTAGGCCGATCGGACGGATTGAGCTTCCTTCCTTGCTGTCAACGAGGCGGAGGCAGCTCGCGCTCGTGTCGGCTTCAGACCAAGCAAGCGTGACCATCTCCGTGCGGCGGCATCCTGTCAGCGCAAGCTGGCGGATGATGTCGACCGATAGCTCATACTTCTCATTCTCAGCAGCCTGCGTGAGAATTTCGCCGAGCAACCGATATTCGGCCTCGCTCAGCCGTCGTGCGCGCACGTTGTCCTTCGGCCGCCTCACACCGTGCGCTGGATTGGTATCGATGATGCCAGCCTCGACTGCATAGGTCAGTATTCCACCAAAAAGTCCGATGGTGCGCGTTGCTGTGCCCGCTCCACCTCGCACGATAGCGCGACCGCGAAGCTTTCTCGTCTTGACGCTGCAGCGGGTCTTGCCGGCCATGATGTCCTTCAGGGCCTTCGTGATGTCCGCTTTCACCAGATCCTTGACCCTGTGCGTACCAAGCAGAGGAATGATGTGGCGCTCGATGCGCCCCGTGTCGGAGAGAATGGTGCTGGCTTTCTTGGGGCGCCCGCCCTTTCCAAGAATGAGGCCGGCTTTAAGATCGGCGACGTAAAGGTCACACAGTTCCTTAACGGTAATCGCCTTGCTGTCGAGCTGCTTCTCTTCGGCCGGGTCGTCGCCTTGAGCGATCCTGCCCAACTGGACCTTCGCCTCTTGGCGAGCGCGCTCTGGTGTCCAGACGCCGTGCAATCCGATTGTGAAGCGACGCGACCGCTTGCCGAGCCTGTACTGGATGACATAGCTGCGCTTGCCGGATGCGAATACTCGGAGGCCAAAGCCGGGCAGTTCGTCGTCCCAAATGACGTAATCTTTCGCGCGACTGTCCGCGGCGTCGACGACCCGTTTCGTGAGCTTAGGCATGGGCTTCCTCCGACCCTAGCGTTTCCTCTCGCGTAAGCACCACGTAAGCACGCGGGCGAAAACAGTGGCGGGGAGAAGAGTAGCTTTGGCGGAGAAGAAGTGCAAATTGTTTAGCGTTTACAGGGAGATAGGCGGACATCGGCGGCTCCTTGCGCTTATTGGCGGAGCTAGCCATATTCCCTCCGAAGGCAAAGGCCACACGTTCGAATCGTGTCGGGTGCGCCACTTTTCAAGTACTTAGAGGTATAGCTCAGGCGCGAGACACCGGCGTAAGTGAAATGTAAGTGCTGCGGAGGCACTCACAATCAGGCTCAGCAGATCGTCTGCAGCACGGTTTGCAGCGTTGCGGTGAGGGCGGACTCGGCTGCGGGAGTTGGCCTTTGCCTACGCCGACATCGCCGATGTGCCGGTCCTGGCTTTGCGATGGGGCGATGTGGTGCTGGACCGCACCAACGGACGCTGGCGCGAATTGCTAAATCTTGCGCGCCTGCTGCTGGGTGAACGCTTCCAGACTACCTCCGCTGGTGGCAGCGAAGGCTTCTCTCTGCTGTTCGAAATGAACATGTTGTTCGAGGAGTATATCGCGCGCTCGCTCAAGCGAGCCTTGGCCGGCACGGACCTCCGTGTCATCAGCCAGGGTGGTCGGCTCTATTGTCTCGAGACGGTGGATCGACGGCAGGTGTTTCAGACGAGGCCGGACATCCTGATCAAGCGTGGCGATACTGTCGTTCAGGTGATTGACACAAAATGGAAGCGTGTCGCGGCGAAGATTGACGACCCCAAGCGAGGCGTGTCGCAGACTGACGTCTATCAGATGATGACCTATGGGCGCCTTTATCAATGCAGCAAGCTGACTTTGGTCTATCCGCATCACCATGGCGTCGGATGCGAAGAGGGGATGATCGGCAATTATGCCATCAACTCCAGCGAGGATCGCCTGGAACTATTCTCGATCGATGTCGCTCGAGGTGATGATGTTCAGGCGCGACTGTCGCGCGCGTGTCGGTCCGGCTCAAAAGCACTCGCGGACAGGTCAGTGGGCTGAACTGCGTCGCCTTACACGGTTTCCGTTGCCTAAGAGGCCACTTCTCGCATGGCGGCATAGAAATCAAACGAACGGAAACAATCAGATGTCGCCTCGACACGCCCTTCATACTCAGATTGCCGGTCAACGCACGATCCCCAAAGAGACTGCTGATACCTTTCTGCGGTTTGGCTTAGACGATGAGGTCTGCTGCATAGATTGCCCTGATCCACGCTGGCAGGCGGGGCAGGGCAAAGGTCAATCGCCCGTTTGCGAATGTCAGGCAGTGGTTTGGCGGCTGGTTGAGGCTGCTGTTGTCGAACACCATGCCGCGGTCAGCCCGCAGAACAGCCTCGCGGATGAACGGTGCGCCGCGATCATAGCGGGCGCGGATCTTGTCCTCCGGCACGATATGCCCACCTTCCTCGACCCTTGCGCCGACACGAGCCACGGAGAGTTCGGGCGTATCGACCCCGATGTGCATGACGATGACGGTGAACCCTTTGGTGCGAGCCTCGGTGATCAGGTCAAGCTTGGACGGATGCGAGAAGACCGTCTCGGTGACGAAGTCCCGCCCTTGCGTCAGACGCTCGGCACGCCGCGAGGAGGCTATGCGGGCGGCCTCATAGGATGCCGCCGGCGAAGGATCGCGCAGTTCGTCGCGTTGAATGATATCGGCGTTGATAAACGGCCCTGCGAAGCTGGGGGCGACACGGGTCGCATATAAGGTGGACTTGCCGGCACCGTTCGGCCCGGCAAGGACAATCATGGTCGGCTTCACGCCTTGCCGGCCGCCTTTTCGCGCACGAGGTTGCCGCCGCTATCGAGGCCGACGCCGAGGCCAAGCTGCCGTCGCCGGGCAAACCAGGCTTCCTCATCAGGACCGGGTTGCCCCATCTTCTCCACGAAGCGGTCGAGCCAGACGTCCTTTTCCTCGGTGGAGAGTTGGGTGGTCTCGATTTCCGCCGAAAGGGCCGCCGTGATCCGGGCGTGATCGAAATTGCCGGATTTTTCGATGGCGCGACCGATCCGCACCCAATGCGCGACCTGTCCTGCAACCGAGCGGCTTTGTAGTTCGGATTCACGCCGCACGATCGTCATGATGTCATCGGCAAGCTTGATGGATTGGGCCATGGGTCACCTCTGTATTGAGAGGTAGCATTTTGCCACCCCCACTTCAAGTGCGTCATGAAACCCTGGGGCCGTCGCGCTGCGCGGAAACAATGCTTGTTTCGTGAAATTTGATCGAATTGAACGCCGTTCAGCCCACCACCAGCAGGATGGAACCGGCTAGTCTGCACAACTGCTTCCAAATGGGGCCGCGGGCTCGGCGGAGTGGCAATGTGGCAAGGAGACGATGTGATGCGCAGGATGGCCGTAGCCGGATCATTGGGCCTGATGGTGTTGGCGGGCACGCTGGCGGCCCCCCTCGCTCCGCTGCAGGCGTCGGACGCGAATTTGGCCTATAATGAATGGCTGATCGCGCTGGGCAAGGCCGCCGCCGCAGACCCGAATTACAAGCGCATCCCGCTTGATACGCCGGCGCAGACCAAGGCGTTCACGGATCTGACGCACCAGCTTTATAGGAAGCAGATCGACGCGGATCAGTATCGCGCGGCGGTGCTCGCCCAATATCCCGGCCATGAGTATGAGGTCGGCTTCATTATCGCAAAGCTGCCCTGAAGCCGCATGGCCGCCCCCGTTTCCATTGCCGCCGCCGTGCTGGCGACTTTTCTGGCGCAACCCCTGTCTGCCGGAGGCATTGCCAGTTGTCGCCCGCTGGACACGCGGCTGACACCGCAGCGGACATCGGAATATGCGCAATTGGTTGCGGATGCACTGGTGGCGAAGGTCAGGCCTCAGGAGGTGAAGGTCCGCCGCTTCATGCGCTCTGGTGCGTGGAGCGCCGTGAATGTCTCCACCCCTGTTTCGGATGACGGCGTGATGTTCTTCCGCCTGGATGGAAAGCACCAGCAATACAAGGGCGTATGGGGCGGTTGGGCCACGCCGGACGACCGCGCGCAGCTGATCGCCTGGGCACACGGCATCGGCGCGCCGACGGCGCTTGCCCATTGTTTTGCCGACAGTGCCATCAGCCGTTAAGCGGTCGGGCGGATGCCGTTATCGGCTGTTTCCGAAATAGTGCCGGCGAAGCTCCTCAAGACGGCCGCTTTCATGCGCGCCGATCAGTTCGATCGTCAGCGGCCGGGTCAGGCTGCTGCCGCGTTGCAGGGCAAAGGCATATTTGTCCGGCTGGAAAATGGGGCCGACGACGCTCAACCGCTGCCCGCGATGGGTGTGCGCATGATATTCCAGCACCGGCGCATCGCCGATGATCGCGTCGATCTGCCCCTCCGCAAGCGCAACCGACGCCTGTTCGATATTGGGAAAGGGGTGCGCATCGAACCCGGCGTTCCGGGCATAGGTCTCCGCGATCGAACCGGCGCGCACGCCCACCCGGTGGCCGGACAGATCCCCGACGCTGTGGATCTGCCGGGTGAGAGACATCGTCGTCATCACGCTTGTGACAGAGGAGGTGACATAGGCGAGCACGGCCACGCCGCAGGCCAGCCACAGGCCCTGCCACAGCCGCCCGACCCAGCCGAACAGATTCCTGCGCGATGGCGTCGTGCCGGAGGTGGCGACCGACATCACCGCGTAGAAGCTTTCCGCGATCCCTTCGCGCCAGCTTCGCGGGAAATGCGCATCGTAACGCCTGTCGAACAGGGTGAGCAAAACGGTCGCGCACAGGATGAGGCCGGCGATCACCGCATAGGCACGCAGATGCCCCGAATCCCTGAGTCCGTCGATCAGGTTGCTGAATCCTGCGCGCCTGTTGTTATGCACCATCACTCTGAGGCCGGAATCGAACCATGGATGGGTGAAGTCGATCCTCTCTGCCCGCTCCCGCGTGATGGCGAGGTTGGTGACGCCGACGTCGATTTTGGCGGCCGCCAGCGCATCGACGAGTGCAGTGTTGGTTTCCAGCCACACATAGCGGCTCTGCAAACCCAGGGCGGCTGCGGCGAGTTCCCACAACTCGATCGCCATCCCGGTTGGGCGGCCGTCCGCTTCCATCACGAACGGCGGGCTGCGATAAACCCCCACCGTCACCACGCGTGGCGCGGGCTGAGCGGTAGCCGTTGCCTGCGCCATCACGGCGGTCGGCAGCAGGGTCGACAACAGGATCGCCGCAAGCGCCATCCATCTGAACATGAACATCCTCATCCCCGTGCCCCCTGTTCGCACGCAACCCTCAAGCGGAGACCCCTGCTGCCATGAGCGACCTTATCCTGCATATCCTGTATGTGATCGCAATCACGGCGGAGGCCATGACGGCAACGCTGGCCGCGGGCCGCCGCAGCATGGACTGGGTGGGCGTCTGCCTGCTGGCCGCCGTTACTGCGCTGGGCGGCGGTTCCGTTCGCGACGTGCTGCTGGGGCATCATCCGCTGGTCTGGATCGTGCACCCGGAATATCTGCTCGTGGTGGTGGTGGCGGCGCTGTCGGCGATCGCGGTGGCCCGTTTCATGGAACAGCTTCGCAGCCTGTTCCTGTTCCTCGATGCGATTGGCCTTGTCGTCTTCACCATCCTTGGCTGCAACGTGGCGCTGGAGATGGAGCTTCCCGTCGTTGTGGTGATCGTGGCGGGGATGATCACCGGCTGTATCGGCGGGGTGCTGCGCGATATCCTGTGCAACGATGTCCCGCTGCTGTTCCGCAGCGAATTGTATGCCAGCGTCTCGGTGGTGACCGGCATCCTTTATATGGGCGGACTGCATCTGGGGCTTCCGCACGATGCGGTGATGTTCGGGGCGATGGGCGCAGGGCTTGCGCTTCGCCTGCTGGCGCTGCGGTTCGGCTGGAACATGCCGAAGTTTGTGTACGACAAGGATTTCCACTGATCGCAGACGGCGGGCACCCTCAATCCGTCTGCACCCGTGTCCAGACCTGATGTTTGCAGCCGACATGGGTGGCAAGGCAGCCCTTCACCAGCAGGCTGTCATCCGGTTCCAGCGTGAGTTCGCCACGGAAATGATGGTTCAGATCGGGCACGAACACCTTCCCGGCCCAGCTGCCGGGGCCGGTGGGCTGGAAATCCTCCAGCAGGTTCACGCCGATGAAATCGGGGTTGCCGCCCTTGGCGGCATCGGCCTTGGCCTTGTCATTCGCATAGACGACCTTGCCGCACACCAGTTCGCCGCACGGGCTCACCTCCATATGCACGGAGTTGAACGGGTTCTTCCAGCGGCCCCAGGGGTGGCGTTCTTCGGGGGACTGCGCGGCGGCAGGGACCGCAAGGCAGGCCAGCAGCAATAGTCCGGAAATGCAGCGATTCATCTTTGCCTCCTGTTCGCACGAAGGGGCAGCAGCCCCGAAATCTGCAACGGGTGTGTCAGCGGGGATAAGCTATGGTATCCCGCGCTTCACCGATCAACGCGCAATGAAGCGTGATCGGCTGCGCTGCCACGCGTGCGACCTCCCCGTCGATGAAATCGCAGTTGATCAGGTTGTTCTGGCTGCTGCGTCGAGCGGTGAAGACATTCACATTCACCATCGGCGGCCCCTTCAGCCAGCCGAGCCGCTTCGTCTCTACATTCGCCCCGCTCACATGGATCGGGCCGCCCAGCCCGCGCAGCGTCATCGTCTCGCGCCCCAGATCGATCTGCCCGACTTCGTTGGCATGGCGCTGCGCAGACGGCAGCGGATCGCCATAATAGCTGGCGCTGACGATCACGCCTTCCTTGCGGCGGCCCAGTTCAGCGGCCGCGCGCTTCGAAAGGACGGTCTTCAAATCGAAGCCAAGGTCGCTCCCTGCATGGGCCGGCGCGATGATGGCCAATGCCGCCACTGCGGCTGCAAAAATTTTGCTGCCCAAGTCTTTGCTCCGCTGCGCTGAACAGGACCGGGACGGCTGCACTCAACCGCCCCGGTTCCGACCCTGAATTGGCGATGATATGCGGCGTTTCGGGTGCAGATGGGTAGTGTTCCGGCAGAATTGCGCCAAATCATGATCGTTTTCTGGAACTGCGCACAAACAGGGGATGGACTGGCTGCGGCTCCCCGGCCACCTCGCGGGCATTGCCGCCTCTGGCCGCATGGCTGGACAAAAGAGCCTCCGCGCAGGAAACTGTGGGCGGAACGGCTTGCGCCTGTTCGCTTGCGCCGGACAGGGCAGCGAAGGCGGCAACGGACGCGCAGCCCGGACCAGCGCCGCTTGCTCGCGCCTAGAGGGGATTCGACAGAAAACCGCCATGCCGAAATCGCAGGGACACCGCGCCTTGGTCGCCGCAGACAAGCCGGACATCCGCTCGTTTGATCGGATTCCGCAAAGCTGGGGGCCAAGACTGACCACCGGCATCTCCACCGGGGTTGCCGATCTGGGTGTGATCAGGCCCGGCCCGGACGATGCGGAAGCCGTGGTGGACGCGCATTTCCTGATCACCTTCCTGTCTCCGCAACGCGGGCGGGAACTGCGGCTGGCCTCTGCCCGCAGCACGACGTTCGATGCGCCTTCGGGAAGCGTGGACCTCATTCCCGCCGGGGCAGGCTATTACTGCCGCTGGGAGCATCCGGTGGAATGCGTGCTGTTGTCTGTCGCGCCGGACCAGCTGACCCGGTTCGCGGAACGGGAATTCGATGCGAGCCGGATCGAATTGCGCCCGGTGGTGCCGGGGGCCGTCGATCGAACCGCCGCGCGCATTGCCGGGCTGATGCGCGACGAGATGATGCAGGCACGGCCACCGGGGCGGCTCTACATGGAATCGCTGGCGACCGCCCTGCTGTGCCACACCGTGCAGACCCATTCGTCATTGGCCGAGCAGGCGGCTTCGAGCCAGTGGAAGGGCGGGCTCCCCCCCCGTGTCTGGCGGGAGACGGACGAGTTCATCCGGGAAAATCTGGCGTCCGACATGGCGCTCTCCAGTCTCTCCCAGCGGGCGGGGCTGTCTTACAGCCACTTCCTGCGCGCGTTCCGGCAGACGGCCGGGGTGTCGCCGCACCGCTATATCATGTTGCAGCGGGCACAGCTGGCGCGCGAACTCGCCGCCACGTCCCGGCTTCCGCTGAAGCAGATCGCGCTGCAATGCGGCTTCGCCAACCAGAGCCACATGACGACGGTGATGAAGACCCTGCTGAACGAAACGCCCGGAGACGTTCGGCGTCGGCTGAACTTTCGCCCCGGCCCGGCAAGCAGCAACGAAGCGCCGGAATGAGGAAACCGCCCCCGCACGATGAAACGCCGGCCACCGCGAGGCCCCCGGCGATCGATCTTGTCCCCGACGATTGGGGCCCGAAAATCTACAGCGAGATCGCCGACGTCGCCCTGACCCGCCGGGGGCCGGACGAGATCGATCTGGAAGTCGGCTCGCATTTCCTGCTGGTGCTGCTGACGCCGCAACCGCAACGCGAAGTGCGGCTCACGGGCAACCGGCCGGTGATCTTCGACGCCCCGGCCGGAACGGTGGAGATCATCCCGGCGGGCGCGCATTTTCAGGGGCGATGGGGCGTTCCCAAGGAGAATATCCTGCTCTCGCTCGATCCGCAGCGCCTGTCGGAGCTGACCGTGCGGGAGTTCGATCTGGACGGGGTGGAGATGCGCCCCATCCCGCCCGGGCTGGTGGACAAGACGGCTGTTCGCATCGCGGGCCTGATGCGCGATTGCCTCGCCGCGCCGCAGGGGGCCGGAAGGCTTTATATCGAATCGCTGAACACTGCGCTGATGCTGCATTTCATCCGCACCCACTCCTCTCTCGCGAACCGGGCGGCGATGGACACGTTCCGGGGCGGACTTTCCCCCCGCACATGGCGGGAGATGACGGAGTTTATCCGGGAGAATCTGGCGTCCGACATGGCGCTCGCCACCCTTTCCCAGCGGGCGGGGCTGTCTTACAGCCATTTCCTGCGCGCTTTCCGGCAGACGGCCGGGGTGTCGCCGCACCGCTATATCATGTTGCAGCGCGCGCAGATGGCGCGCGAACTCGCCGCCACGTCCCGGCTGCCGCTGAAGCAGATCGCGCTGCAATGCGGCTTCGCCAACCAGAGCCACATGACGACGGTGATGAAAGCGATGCTGAATCAGACGCCGGGGCAGGTGCGCAGGCAACTGGGCCTGATCGCCGACGATGGCGCGGAGACGGATTAACAAGTTGGGGATCATATCCTGAAATTTGGCAGAATTCTGAGACATGAATCTCCTCCACGGCCGGAACGGGGAAGCTACTGCTGGGCAGAGGTTTTTGAACTGGAGAATGATTGTGCCGGAATCGCTGCCAAACGGCCCCGATCGCATTGCAAAATCCCGCTTCCTTCCGGCCATCCTGATGGCGGCGGCCATCGCCGCCCCCGCCCATGCGGAACGCCCGGAAGACAAGGCCTGGCTGAAAGCCGGGCTGTTCCGCGCCAATGTCGACACGTCTTTGAAGGTGGATGACGCCAACCTCGGCATTCCCGGCACATCGATCGACTTCGAGGAGGATTTCGGGTTCCGCAAACATGCCTGGAAGCCGAAGATCGAAGGCGGCGTTCGGCTGGGCAAGGCATTCCGTATCGAAGCAGACTATTTCAGCCTTGGCCGCTCCGGCGGTGTAATGCTCGACGAGGAAATCCGCATCGACGACACTGTCTTCCCGGTGAACGCCGAAGTCGATGCCTCGTTCCGCACCGATGTCTGGCGGATCGCTGCCGGCTGGTCGCCGCTGCATTCGGAAAAGGGCGAGCTGGGGCTTTCGGCGGGCGTGCACCTCACAAAGGCCCGCTACAGCTTCGTCGCGGATGTGAACGGTGCGCAGCTGGAGGAGGCGCAGAGCAAGACCATCCCGCTCCCCAATGTCTCGCTGTTCGGCAACTACAATATCGACAAGACATGGGGCCTGAACGGCCGGGTGGATCTGCTCTCGATGAAGATGGGGGGCTATAAGGGCACGCTGGTGGATGCGCAGGCGACGGTTTCGGCACGGCTCCACCACAACATCGGCGCGGGCCTTGGCTATCGCTATGTCGATTACGATGTGCGGGTGCGCAAAAGCGACCTGCATGCCGATGTGAACTATCGATATCACGGACCGTTCGTCTACGCGGAACTGGCCTTCTGACGGAAGGTCATTGGCGCCGCCGGATCAGCTCCGGCGGCGCACCCGTGACGAACTTTTCAGCTTCCGCAGCCCATGTCGCCTTCCTGGCAGTTCAGCCTGCCGCGCAGTTGGACGACGCGGGCGACCGTGGCGCTCGTGGCGCAGGAGGCGAAGACGCTGGCGTAGATGGAACCGCCGGAGGCGGGGTTCGACACGAAGGCGCAATGTTTGTCGCGGAAGCTGATCCACGAGCGCTGGGCCTCTTGCAGCAGCTTGGCGTCTTCCGGTTGCAACGTCTTCATCAGCCGCTGGTAATAGCTGTTCAGCGCCTTGTCGGCGGCTGCGAAATTGCTGCCGAAACAGTCCGTCATTTCGGCCTGTGTCTTCTTCGTGGTGCAATCCGCCGCGAACAGCGGCGTAGCCGTGCAAGCCAGAAGCAGCGGCAGGATCAGCTTGCCAGTGCGGAACATATGATTTCTCCTCGTTTCCAACAATTTCCCCAGCGTGCATAGCGCAGGCAGACGCCGCATGGCCCGTGCAGCTTTCCTTTATTCTGCGCAATTTCCGGAAACGCTCACGAACATCCGCGCACACTCTGCCCGACGTGTCCATCCCCCGGTTTCGGGTTTACCACCCGGCCATGGGGCCAAGCATAAACCGGAGGCATTTCGTGGGTAAAACAGGCTTGAAACTGGCGGCGTTTGCAATCGGCGCATTCTGGATGACGGCGCCTGCAAAGGCTGCCTCCACGGTGGAATGCCATTCGATCGACTACCAATATACCGAATGCAGCGCGGGAAGCCTGACGAAACCGCAACTGATCAACCAGATTTCCAGCAGCGCCTGCATCCTGAATCGCACATGGGGCTATAACCCGCGCAGCGGCTATCTGTGGGTGGCGCAGGGTTGCTCCGGCGTGTTCGCGGATGTTGCCGGTTACCATTACGGCCGAGGCGACGGCTATGATTCCAACGCCCGCATGTACAATGACCATGGTCATGACGTGGGCGCGGCGATCGGCGGCGCGATCATCGGCGCGCTGATCGAAGGCATGGTGACCAGCAACCACAGCGACTACAAGCATGAGACGAGCAATTATGCCCGCCCGTCCCGCGGGAGCGGTTATGACGGTTGCCACGGCACTGGCTGCCTGCTGGGATCGGATTCGGCTCCGGAACCGGGCCAGACGGAGTTTCGCGGCAATGATTCCCCGCCCGAGCCGGGCCAGCAAGAAATGACCGGCCCGGAGAATTGAGCAACGGCGCGGATGGGTAATCCTGTCGAAGACTTTGGCGCAGCGAAAGATAGCTGTTCTGCCATGCGTTCTGGCGTTGGGGATTTCCGCCGCAGCACAAGGTTCTGAGGCGGCTGCCCTCGTTGAATGCGGCCGGGCTGAAACTGGCCCGCGATCCTCCATTCTGCCGTACAATAAGGGAGATCTGACATGACGAACCACAGCATGGACGGGAAGGCGGTTCTGATCGCCGGCGGTGCGAAGAATCTGGGCGGGCTGATCGCGCGGGATTTCGCGGCACGGGGCGCGCGCGCCGTGGCGATCCACTACAATAGCGCATCTGCCGCAGCGGATGCGGAGGCGACCGTTGCCGCCATCAAGGCCACCGGGGCTGAGGGCTTTGCCTTTCAGGCCGATCTGACCACGGCCGCCGCGATGGAAAAGCTGTTCGACGACGCCAGGAAAGCCATGGGTGGCATCGATATCGCCGTCAACACGGTGGGCAAGGTGCTGAAAAAGCCCATCGCCGAGATCAGCGAAGCCGAATATGACGAGATGAGCGACGTGAACGCCAAGGCGGCTTTCTTCTTCCTGAAGGAAGCCGGGAAAACGCTAAACGACAATGGCCGCGTCTGCACCATCGTCACCTCGCTGCTGGGGGCGTTCACGCCTTTCTACGCCAGCTATGCCGGCACCAAGGCGCCGGTGGAGCATTTCACCCGCGCGGCCTCCAAGGAGTTCGGTGAGCGCGGCATTTCGGTGACGGCAATCGGACCGGGGCCGATGGACACGCCCTTCTTCTATCCGGCCGAAGGCCCGGAGGCAGTCGCCTATCACAAGACGGCGGCCTCGCTTTCCAAATTCACCCCCACGGGCCTCACCCATATCGAGGATATCGTGCCGTGGATCCGTTTTCTCGTGACGGACGGCTGGTGGATGACAGGGCAGACGATCCTTGTGAACGGCGGTTACACCACGAAGTGACATGCCGGGTGGGCCCGTCCGGATCGGGCGGGCCCAACCCACCGGGCAAAGGCAAGTATGCGCGCATGCATACCGGTTCCGAATACGAGAGGGGGCCTGCGGCAGCCAGCGTCTGACATGGGCCAGCGCCGGATACCTCCCGGCGGTTCTGGTCGGCAACTCCGGCTTTACCATCGAGGAAGGGGCAGGGGGCACCACGCTTCGCCGTTGCGCGGCGCGGGCTTCGTGGTTCCTGCGCGGCGGGCTGGGCACCGGCGGCTTCGCGGAAACCAACCTGACGAGCGAGGTGTTTTATCGCCTTGCCATCACCCCGAACTTTGCGGTGACGCCGGTGTATCAGTTCATCATCAGCCCAAGCCTCAACCCCGGCGTCGATACGCTCTCGGTGCTGAGCTTCCGGGCGCGGCTGGCGTTCTGAGGAGACGCCGCTTTGGCGGCGGTTGCATCTTTCCTGTTCGCCGGAGCTCGCATGTGCGAGCAGGCTGTCGTGCGCGCGCTGCCGGGGCGACCGAAAGCTTGGTGAAAGGCTTTGCGCGCATGGGGTGTTGCGGGGCGGCCTGATCTCACCCATGTCCCGCATCAGCAGACTTGCGAGGAGGCGTTTCGGGATGTTCATCTTTGCCCGCCGCAGGACGCGCGACAGGAACAGCCAGCAGGGCGGCTTTTCCCTGACTTCGATCCTGTTTCCATCAATCGTGCTGACAGTCGCCGTCATTTTTGTGATCGTGCAAATTCTCCAGAGTTTGCCTGAGTTCGCCCCGGTGATCCTGCCCAATGTGCAGCCGACCGCCGAACAGCGGGGCAATCCGGTTCACTGGATCAGCGAAGCTCGTGAAACCATGCCGTTGATCCTGCTGATCGTCGCCATGATGACGGCGGGTATTCTGTTGGCGCTGCGCCTTGGCTTGCGGCCGCTGAGGCACATATCGGCGCTGGCCGCCGACATCGGGCCGGCCACCATCACCCAACGCCTGCCCTTGCGCTCGACACCGCGGGAAATCGCGCCGCTGGTGATCGCCTTCAATGCGACGCTGGATCGTCTGGAAGCGGGCTGGCGCGCGCAGCGGGAATTTTCCGCGAATGCGGCGCACGAATTGCGCACGCCTCTGGCCACGCTGCGGGCACAGGTGGAAAGCGTGCTGGCTCCGGAAGATCGCAAGGGTGCCATTGAGGAGTTTGAACGGCTGGGCAGGCTGATCGCACAGCTTCTGGCGCTGGCCGAGGCGGACAATGGCGAAGATCTGGAGATGATTCCCTTCGATCTCGTCGAACTGGCGCGAAGCGTGGCCAGCGATATGGCCGGCCCCATCGTGGCGGGTGGGCGCAACATCGCCTTTGAAACCGCCCATGCGCAATGGGCGTGCCGGGGCGCGCCGGGGCTGGTGGAAGTGGCGCTGCGCAACCTGCTGGAGAATGCCGTTCGCCATACCCCGGCGGGCAGCGAGATCATTGTGTCCATCGATGCGGAAGGTCGGCTGAGTGTGTCCGATAACGGCCCCGGCGTGCCGCCCGGATTTCACGGCCGCCTGTTCCAGCGCTTCAGCAAGGCCGATGCGCATGGCTTTGGCGCGGGGCTGGGCCTTTCGATCGTCCGCCGCGTGATGCAGCTGCACGGCGGGGATGCGCGCCTTCAGCCTTCGGCCACGGGCGCGCGCTTCGTGCTGGAGTTCGCCGCCGCAGACAAACCGGGGCCGCACGCGTGAGAATCCTGTTCGTGGAAGACAATGCGCGGCTGGGCGAAGCCACGCATAAGGCTCTGACCCGCGCGGGCTTCGCGGTGGACCTGTTCGAAACGCCGGAGGATGGTCGGCACGCCTGGCGGGTGGCGAATTACGATGTCGCCATCCTCGATATCATGCTGGCGCGGCGCAACGGGTTTGAAACGCAAAGCGGGCTGGAACTGCTGGCCCGCGCCCGCGCCGCCGGGATCACAACCCCGGTGCTTCTGCTCACCGCTCTGGGCAGCATCGCTGAGCGTGTGCGCGGCCTTGATGCCGGGGCGGACGATTATCTGGTGAAGCCCTTTGCCATGGAGGAACTGGTGGCGCGCCTCAGGGCGCTGCGTCGGCGGCCGCTGCCGCTGGCGGAAAATGTGATCCAGTTCGGCGATGTGATCTATGATGCGGCCGCGCGGGAGATTGTGGTGGGCGATGGCCGCGCGGGGTTGTCGCGGGGGGAAAGCATCGTGCTGGAGCGCTTCCTGCGCGCGCCGGACCGGGTGATCACCAAGGCGCAACTGGGGGAAAGCCTGCATTCGCTGGAGCAGGATTTCACCGACAATTCGATTCAGGTGCATGTGCACCGGGTGCGCGCAAAGCTGGCGGAACTGGGCGCGCGCGTCTCGATCCGCACCCTGCGGGGGCTTGGCTATATGGCGGTGGAAAGCGCGAAAGATCGCCACACAATATAAAGCCGTCGCCTGAAAGGTTGGTGGAAGCTAGGGGCATCACGAGGACGGTCTCATCGCACGGAGACCGACATATGCCCACCACAGCAACGCCCATCGAACATCCTGCTTTTGCCCGGCCGCGCACCCGCACCCGCCTGACGGCACTGGCCCTGCTGTCCGTCGCGGTCTGGCATGGCCCGGCCCTTGCGCAGCAGCCGCCAGCCGAAGGGCCGCCCGCTGAAGCACCGGACGATAATATGCCCGGCGGCTGGCTCGGCTGGATCATCGGCCCGTCCTCACCGGGGCAGGGCAACCAGTTCAACCTTGGCGTCGGCGGCGCTTACATGCCGGCCTATATGGGGGCGAAAGACTATCGGTTTCAGCCGCTTCCGACGGTCGACATCAAATATGGCCGTTTCTTCCTGACCTTTCAGGACGGGCTCGGCGCGAATTTCATCAACAACGAGAACATCACCATCGGCGCAGGGCTGACCATTGCCGACAACTACCGTTCGAAGGATGTGCCGGACGGCATCGGCGGGCTATCGTTCGGCCTTGGCGCGCGCGGTTTCGTGACGCTGCGCCAGTTCGGCTTCGAAGCGACCACGGGTGTCACCAAGATCATCACCGGCAGCACGGGCGGCGTCCTTGCCGACTTCAACCTGTCACGCCCGGTCATGGTCAACGAGCGGTTGTTCATCAATCCCACCATCGGCGCACGCTGGGCCAACGGCCGCCACAACAACCGCTATTTCGGCATCAACGCGCAACAGTCCGAGGCCTCGGGCCTCGCGGAGTTCAGCACCGGCAGCGGCATGCTGGACGCCAAGTTCGATGTCGGCGTGCAGTATCGGCTGACGGAGCATCTGGGACTGGGTGTCGTCGGCGGTGTGACCACTTTGCTGGGCGACGTGAAGAACAGCCCCATCGTCGAGAAGAAGACGGCCCCCTACGCAATCGGTTTCATCAGCTACAGCTTCTGACCCGGTGGCGTTTCGCAACAGCCTTCTGCTGCTCGTGCTGTTGGGCGGGTGCGCCTTGCAGCCCGCCTATCAGCGCCCGGCGTTGCCCATGCCTGCCGCGTGGAGCAACGCCGGGGCGGGTGCGCCGCAGCAAGCCGATGCCGGGGACTGGTGGAAACGGCTGAACGATCCTGCCGTCGATCAGCTTGTTTCGGCGGGCCTCTCCGACAATCCCACGCTCGCGGAAGCGGCGGCGCGCGTCGATCTGGCGCGCGCCGCGCTGGGTTTGGCCGACGCGGAAAAGCCGCCAAAACTGGGTGTGGCGGCCGGCGCGGCGCAGTCCCGCCAACCGGCGGGCACGGCGACCACGCGCCAGAGCGCGGCGGATATCGGGGCCAGCCTCTCTTGGGAGATCGATCTGTGGGGCCGTGTGCGCGCCAGTTCGGCGGCGGCGCACCATCGCCTGACAGCGCGAACGGCGGAAGCCGGGGCCGCGCGGCTGTCCGTCGCCGCCGATATCGCCGATGCGGTGCTGGCGCTGCGCGCGTGCAACCTGCTACTGGACATTCGCGAGCGCGATATTGCGTCACGCGAAACCGAGCTGGAGATCAGCCGCGCCCGGTTGACGCTTGGCAGCATCGCGCCGGCGCGGCTGGCCACCGCGCAAAGCAACCTCGCCTCCGCGCGGACGGATCGCATCGCTCAGGAGGAGGTCTGCACCCGCCTTGTCGATGCGCTGGTGGCGCTGAGCGGCGTGGAAGCTGCGGATGTTCGCAAGGCCATGCAGCAGACCGATGGGCTTGATAGCCAACTGCCCGAGCCGCCGCCATTCGTGCCGGAGCTTCCGGCAACCCTGTTGCTAGGCCACCCCTCGGTGATCGCGGCCGAGCGCGAGGTGGCCGCCAGATGGTCGGACATCGCCGTCGCCCGCGCCGAGCGGCTGCCGCGCCTTGATCTCGCCGCCGCGCTGACGGGGCAGTGGATCCGGGTGCTCGGCTCGAACGCCGCGCTCGTCAGCGGTTCGGCGGGTGCCGCGCTGACGGGGTCGCTGCTGGATGGCGGGGCCGGTGCGGCGAACGTGCGCGGTGCTGAAGCCGCCTATCGGGAGGCGGTGGCGCAACTTGCGGGCGCAGTCCGCGCGGCGGTCCGGGATATCGAAGACGGGCTGGCGGCCCGCCGCTCCGCCGATCAGCGCATCGAAACCACAGTGGCCGCGCTGACGGCTGCGCGGTTCGCCATGCAGGCGGACGAGGCGCGCTGGCGGGCAGGCGCAATCGCCCAATATGAACTGGAAGACTCCCGGCGGCAGTACAACCGCTCTCAGGAAAGCGTAATCGTCGCCATGGCCGACCGGGCGCGGGCGTGGGTCATGCTGGTCCGGCGAAGCGGCACGAGTTGGAATTCCGCCGCCGCCGCATCCGGGCAGGCGGGCCTTGCAAACGGGAGCTTCGATGAACGCGGCTGAGGACAGACATTATGCCGAGGAACTCGCGGCGCAGGCGCAGTCCGGCGTGCCGATGAAGGCCGCCGGTTGCGCCATCGCGGTCGCGCTGCTTCTGGCGCTGGGGATTGGCTATATGCTGTTCGCGGGGGCGGATGCCAACCCGCCCGCCGCGCTGCAAGCCCATCCGGCGCTGACGGTTGCCGTCGCGCGGCCTCGCTTCGAAACATGGCCCGATACGCTGTCTGCCTCCGGCGTGATCGCGCCTTGGGAGGAGGCGAGCATTGGCACCCAGATCGGCAGTTACCAGTTGATCGAGGTGCGCGCGAATGTCGGCGATCAGGTGCGGCGCGGGCAGCTTCTCGCCCGGCTCAATCCGGCCTTGTTGCGGGCCGAGGAAGCGCAACTGATCGCCCGTTACGAGCAGGCAAAGACGAACGACCGGCGCGCGAAAGCGCTGCAGGCGGCGGGCGGCATCAGCGATCAGGATGCGCTGCAATCCGCGACCGACGTGAAAACCGCTTCGGCGATGCTGGCCGCCAAACGGCTGGAGCTGCGCTACACCGCCATCCTCGCGCCGGACGATGGCGCGATCAGCGCCCGCACCGCCACCCTTGGCGCGGTGGTGCCCGCCGGGCAGGAACTGTTCCGGATGATCCGCCGGAACCGGCTGGAGTGGCGCGGCGAACTGACGGCCCAGCAGCTTCCGTCCGTCGTTCCCGGCCAGCGGATCGCGCTGATCCTGCCCGACGGCAGCAGCGCCAGCGCCGTGGTTCGCCAGATCGCCCCGGCGCTGAACGACCAGTCCCGCCTCGCCATCGTCTATGCCGATGTTGAGCCGGGCAGCCGGGCGCGGGCGGGCATGTATGTGGGCGGGAGCATCGCCAGAGGGCAGTCGCCCGCGCTGGTGGTGCCTGCGGACGCGGTGGTGATCCGCGACGGGCACAATCATGTGGTGGAAATCGTCGGGGCGGGGGAGACACCGAAGGTCGCGCTGCGCCGGGTGACGCCGGGCCGCCGCCGGGGGGACACGGTTGAAATCGTGCATGGCCTTGCGGGCAAGGAACGGCTGGTGCTGCGCGGCGGGGCGTTCCTGAACGACGGCGACGTGGTCCGCCTGTCAGGAGCGCCGCGATGAACTTCGCCATCTGGTCGATCCGCAACCCGACCCCCTCCATCCTGCTGTTTTTCCTGCTGACACTGGCTGGCCTCCGCGCCTTCACCCTGCTGCCGGTGCAGGATCTGCCCGATATGTCGCTGCCGTCGGTGTCGGTCGTCGCGATGCTGCCGGGCGCGACGCCTGCGCAACTGGAAACGGAAATCGCGCGGCCCATCGAGGACAGCCTCGCGGGAATCGATGGCATGCGCCACCTCACCACCTCGGTCACCGATGGCACCGTCCGCATCGAGGCAGGGTTCGATCTGGAAAAGCCGCTGTCCGACGCGCTGATCCAGACTAAGGATGCAGTCGACAGCATCCGTTCGGACCTGCCCGCCGACATGCTGCACCCCACCGTCAGCGCCGTCACCTTCGCCGCCGCCCCCGTGCTGGTCTATGCCGTCACCTCCGCGCAAATGGACGAAGCGGAACTGTCGTGGTTCATCGACGACAGGCTGACCAAGGCCGTCCGCGCCGTTCCGGGCGTGGGCAGGGTGGAGCGGCTGGGCGGGGTGCAGCGCGAGGTGCGCGTGACCGTCGATCCCGTGCGCCTTGCAGCTATGGGCGTCACGGCGGTGGACGTTTCGCGCGCGCTGAGGCGGATGCAGCAGCAATCCTCCGGCGGGCGCGGGCAATTGGGCGGCGCGGAACAGTCGGTGCGCACACTGGCGCTGGCGGGGCAGGCATCCGAACTGGCGGCGTTGCCCATTGTGCTGGCCGACGGGCGACGGGTCCGACTGGATCAGGTCGCCACCGTGGCGGACAGCGCAGCGGATCGCACGCAGGCGGCGCTGCTGAACGGCAAGTCCGTCGTCGGCTTCCGGGTGTTCCGGGCGCGGGGCGCAGGGGAAACCGAGGTCGCCGAAGGCGTGGTCGCCGCGCTGGACAAGCTGAAGCGCGACCATCCCGGCCTCGTGCTGATCCCGGCGGGCGGTTCGGTCGATTACACCGTCGAGCAATATGAAGGCTCGATGGGGATGCTCTATGAGGGCGCGTTCCTTGCCATCCTCGTCGTCTGGCTGTTCCTGAAGGACTGGCGCGCCACGCTGATCGCCGCGACCGCGCTGCCGCTCTCCATTCTGCCCACATTCGCCGCGATGCAATGGCTGGGCTATTCGCTCAACACCCTCACTTTGCTGGCGCTTTCGGCCGTTGTCGGCATCCTTGTCGATGATGCCATCGTGGAGGTGGAGAATATCGAGCGCCACCGGCGCACAGGGAAACCCGTCGTGCAGGCGACGGAAGAGGCTGTCTCTGAAATCGCCAGGGCGGTGATCGCGACGACCATGACGCTGGTGGCGGTGTTCCTGCCCACGGCGATGATGTCGGGCTTCGCCGGCCTCATCTTCAAGCCGTTTGGCTGGACTGCGGTGATCGCGGTGCTGGCCTCGCTGCTGGTCGCCCGCCTGCTGACGCCGATGCTGGCCGCTGCCTTCCTGAAGGGCGCGCCCGCCACCGAAGTGGAGGACGGGCCGGTGATGCGCCACTATCTTCGCGCCGTGCACTGGTCCCTCACGCATCGCGGGGCCACCATTGCTGCGACGCTGATATTTCTCGCTGCGTCTGTTGCGCTGGTGCCGCTGATCCCCACGGGGTTCCTGCCGGCCGATGACCGCAGCATGACCGAACTCTCCATCGAACTGCCGCCGGGCAGCGCCTTGCAGGCCACCGCTCAGGTCGCCGAGGAGGTCCGGCTTGCGCTGAAAACCGTTCCGGGCATCGAAAGCGTTTTCACCGTGGTCGGAGAGGCCGAAGCCGATGGCGACGCGGTGGGGGAAGTCCGCCGCGCCGCGCTGACCTTGCTGCTGAAACCGCGCGGTTCAAGGCCAACGAAATCGGAAATCGAGACCGCCGTGCGGGAGCGGCTGGCCAGTATCCCCGGTGCGCGATTTGCGGTGGGCGACGGCGGCAGCGGCCAGCTGGAACTGGTGCTGGCGGGCAGCGACTCCCGCGCGCTCACAGCCACCGCCCAACGGCTGGAGCGCGAACTGAGAGGCGTCGGCAGCCTGTCCAACATCAGCTCCACCGCCAGCCTCGACCGGCCGGAAATCGTCATCCGGCCCGATCTGCAACGCGCGGCCGAACGCGGTGTCAGCACCGAGGAACTGGGCGAAGTGGTGCGCATCGCCACCAGCGGCGATTTCGATGCCGACGTCGCCCGGCTGAACCTCGACAACCGGCAGATTTTCATCCGCACCCGCATCGCCGACGCGGCGCGACAGGATATCGACGCCATCGCCAGCCTGCGTGTGGGCGGCCGCGACGGGCTGCTGCCGCTTTCCAGTATCGCCGATATCACCATCGAGAGCGGCCCGTCGCGCATCGAGCGCTACGACCGCGAGCGCACCATCCGCATCAGCGCAGACCTGAACGGCATGGCCGAGGGCGATGCGCTGGCCCGTGTGGATGCCCTGTCGGCCGTTCGCGCCAAGCCATCCGGCATCGCCCTGATCCCGGCGGGCGGGGCGGAAATCGGCGAGGAACTGGCAAGCGGCTTCGTCACCGCGCTGATCGCGGGCATATTGTGCATCTATTGCGTGCTGGTGCTGCTGTTCCGCGATTTTCTGCAACCGGTCACCATCCTGTCGGCGATCCCGCTCTCGGTCGGCGGCGCGTTTCTGGCGTTGCTGCTGGCGGGCAGTTCGCTGAACATGCCCGCGATGATCGGCCTCGTGATGCTGATGGGTATCGTCACCAAGAATTCGATCCTGCTCGTCGAATACGCCATCCTTGGCATCCGCGAACGCAGGATGACCCGCCATGACGCCCTGACAGACGCCTGCCACAAACGCGCCCGCCCCATCCTCATGACCAGCGTGGCGATGATCGCGGGCATGCTGCCGATTGCGCTGGGTTACGGCGCAGACGCCAGCTTCCGCCAGCCGATGGCGATCGCCGTGATCGGCGGGCTGATCACCTCCACTTTCCTCAGCCTGCTGGTGGTGCCGGTGGCCTTCACATTCGTGGACGACTTCGAACGATCGCTGCGCGGCATGCTGCGGCCCTTGGGCAGTATTTCCACACCCTGATTTCGGCGCGCGCTGCCTGCGCGCCTCACCGGGCGAAGTCGCTGGCCTAATCGTAAAGCGCGACGAGCTGGCGGGCTTCCAGAATGGGCGCGCCGTCGGCGGTCCACATGCGGGTCAGCTGCACAGAGGTGCCGTCCTGCACATGGGTGCTGCTGGTTTGGGTGAGCAGCCAGTCCGTGGGCGGGGGAGGTTCGGCGAACAGGTCGATGCTCCAGTTGACGGTGCTGATGGGGGCGGGTTGCGCGAAGATGGGAAACACGGCCGGGGGCGAGGCGTCTGCCAGTGCGACCAGCGCGGCTTCATCGTGCGGAGCCGCGTTCTTGTGGCGCAGCCAGAGCAGCAATTCCGGGCGCGCCGCGCCTGAAAAGGGGATGCCGCCGCCTACGAAGCGACCGTCGAAGTTGCTGGTGCTGCGCGGCGCGCCGGGGGCGTCGAACAGGGCAAAGCCCTTGTCCGGCGGCGGCGCGGTCGGGGCGGGCAGATCCTGAAAGCTGTGCCGGGATTGGCGTGGCGCGGCGAATGTCAGCAAGGCTCGCGCGGACAAGGCACCGTCGGCCATCACATCCACCGACACGAAGCTGGCCGAACGGCCTTGGCGCAGCAGCTGCGGGTGCAGCGAAACCGGACCGGCGGCAGGCCCGACAAAGACGAATTGCGCAGACCGCAGCGGCGGCAGCCCCGGCAATTCCGCGCGCGCGGCGGCAACGGACAGTGCGCCGATTAGCCCGCCGTAAATGGTGCGGCCCTGCAGCCAGTTCTCGTCCGCCGTCGCCAGATAAGCGTCTTCGGATCGGGAGAGAGCGGCGAGGGTGTGGAGCAGGGGTGTCATCGAAAACGGTTGATATCAGCATCCGCCCGACGGTGGGAAGCGGTTAGAGCCCGTTTGGGAATTCGGCAGTTGAGGGCCTGCGAGGGCTTTTTCGTGCTGGCGAGGAGCGGAATACGGCGCGATGCGGAGCCATCGAGCCGTGTTTCGCGACGAAGCCAGCGCGGAAAAGACCCGCAGAACCGACCTGCCGAATTCCCAAACGGGCTCTTAGAACACCGCCGCGATATCCGCTGCCTCGTCGCCTTCGCGCGCGGTTTTCAGATGGCGATAGAGGGTGGCTGCCAATACCGGAACCAAGATGGCCCAGAGCATCCCCGCAAACACGCTCGTGAACGGGCCTGCCCATTCCGATATTCTCTGGGCGGCGGTCTGCAAGCCGGACGCCAGCGCGGCCGCCACGAACACCATCAGCATCAGCAAAAACACCCGCCAGCGCGACCCGCGCGTGAGATTGCGGCTGCGCGATAGTGCGGCGCGAATGCCCGGCCGTTCCGCGACATAGGCGGCATCTGCCACCCACAGCATGGTATAGACCATCAACCCGGGCACGTAGAGCAGGACAGCAGCCATTATCGACAGAAAATAAACAAGAAACCGCACGCCCAGCATGGGCAGGAACAGCCGCACTCCCATGCGCAGCGCCTCGGCCACGCCTGTTTGATGCCCGCGCTGGCGTTCCAGCGTGAAGAACAGGGTGCCGACAAAGCAGAGGTGGGCGATCGCCAGCGTGATCAGAGACACGGATGATGCAAGCGAGCCGGTGATAGACGTGAACACCAGCTCCGGCTTTTCCTGCAGTCCCAGAGACTTCTGCACGACTGCCAATGCGACAGCCGCCAGCAGCGAAGGCGCACTGATCAGCAGCAGCGGTCGCCATTGGGCGCGGAGGAAGCCGAAGGTGTCGCCCAGAACGTCGCCAACCCGCACAGGCTCTGAAAGATACGCCATGAGACCGCTGTGAGACCCTTGTTACACTGTGTTGCGGGCCATGATTTCGTGCCCGCGCGGGTTTGTCCAGCACTTGCGGATGGCGGCCCGCTCTTCCATGATGCGGTTCTTGTATAAGGGAAGCGTTGGCCGGCACAGTGGCGGAATTCGACGAGCGCTACGAGAAACTGCTGGCCGCTGGCGATATCCAGACCAGTATGGAGCCATTCGTCCAGCCGGAGCCTCCGGCCTGGCTGAAGTGGCTTGCGCGGTTTCTGGGCGAATATGGCGAGATCGTCGCCTATGTCGGGCTGGCGCTGGGCGCGTTGTTGCTGCTGTGGCTGTTGGTGCCTGCGCTGCGGGCGATGGTGTGGCGGCTGCCGCTGTTTCGCCGCAAGGCGGCGGCGGACGAGCCAGACGAAGGCTGGCGGCCGGATGAGGCAGGCGCGCGGGCGCTGCTGGCGGAGGCGGACAGCCTCGCCGAAAGCGGCCGCTTTGGTGAGGCCGTGCATGCCTTGCTGCTGAAATGTCTGGAGGAACTGGAGCGGCTGCGCCCCGGCCTGCTGCGCCCGGCGCTGACAAGCCGGGAAATCGCCCGCGCGCCCGCCTTGCCCGCGAGCCCGCGCACGGCCCTGTCTGCCATCGTGGCGACGGTGGAGCGCGCGATCTTCGCCAGCCGCCCCATCTCACAGGCGGATTGGGATGTGTGCCGCGACGCCTATGGCCGCTTCGTTACCCGGCAGGACTGGCGATGACGGCCCCGATCACCACCCGGCGGCTGATCGTGCTGGGCGCGATCTTCGCGCTGGCGCTGGCGGCGTTCGTGCTGCTGCTGGCCTTCACGCCTGCGCGGCTGATGGGCGGCGAAACGGCGGGATCGGCGCAGGGCAGGGCGGCCACCGGTTTCGCCGGGCTGCAACGGCTGCTGCCGCCAGCCGAAGACGGTGACCCCATCGACAGCGAAGAACTGCTGATCGTGATCCTGCCGCCGCATGGGCTGGATGCCGACACGCGGGACCTGTTGCACGAGCGGCGCACGGGCAAGGCGACCTTGCTGGTGCTCCCCAAATGGAATGTGGTGGCCGAACCGATGCAGCCGGGCCGTGTCCGCTCCGCCGGGCTTCAGCGGCCCGCCTTTCCGGGCGAGCCGGGCGTGACGGTGGAGCAGGATGAGGCCCCCGCGAAGGGCATGCTGAAGGGGCGGGATTATATGGAGGGCTGGGATATGCAGCCCGCGCTGAAATCCCAACAGTGGCTGGAGGGGGACAATGTCATTCCGCTACTGGTGACGGCAGAGGGGCGCGCTGTCCTCGCCGAGATCGGCAACGCGGATGAAGACAAGATTCTTCTGGTGCTGGCGGACCCGGACCTGCTGAACAACCTTGCCATGGCGGATCGCAAGCGGGCGGGTGCCGCGGTGGGGCTGGTGGCCGCGCTGAACAGCACCGGCAGCGAAAGCGCCTCTGTGATCGACGCGGCCGAACTGGCCGCTGGCCGCAACCTGCTGCGCCTGCTGCTGACGCCGCCTTTCCTTGCGATGACGCTGGTGCTGCTGGCGCTGCTGCTGTTCGGCGGCTGGCAGGCGCTGATCCGCTTCGGCGCGCCGGTGGTGCCGCCGCCCGCCATCCTGCCCGGCAAGGAAGCGCTGGTGGAGAACGCTGCCGGGCTGCTGCGGATGGCGGGGCGCGAAGCGCTGGCCGCGCCGCCCTACGCCCGGCTGATCGCCCGGCAGGCCGCCGAGGAGTCGGGCATCCCGCCGATGGAAGACGCCCGGCTGTGGCCGTTGCTGGACCGCATCGGCGACGGGCGCTTCACCGAATTGGCGACTGACATGACCAACGCCGGGCGGGCCGAGATGCCGGGGGCCGCGCAGGCGCTGTATGAGTGGAAAGAAGGGTTGAAGCAGTGACGATTGTTCAGGATCTGGGCGGGCGCATCCGCGAAGCCGTCGGCCGCGCGGTGGTGGGGCAGGGCGATGCGGTGGAGCTGATGCTCGTCGCCATGCTGTCCTCCGGGCATATTCTGCTGGAGGGGCCGCCGGGCACCTCCAAGACCTTCCTTGCCCAATGTTTCGCCGCCGTGCTGGGGCTGGATTATGGCCGTATCCAGTTCACGCCGGATCTGATGCCCGGCGATATCATGGGCAGCAGCCTGTTCGATTTCCAGACGAGCAGCTTCCGGCTGACGAAGGGGCCGCTGTTCTGCGAACTGCTGCTGGCCGATGAAATCAACCGCACCCCGCCGCGCACGCAGGCAGCACTGCTGGAGGCGATGCAGGAGCGCGCCGTCACGCTGGACGGCGAGACGCACAAATTGTCTGACCGCTTCATGGTGATCGCTACGCAGAATCCCATCGAGCAGCAGGGCGTCTATCCGCTGCCCGAAGCGCAGCTGGACCGCTTCCTGTTCAAGCATGTGATGCAATGGCCGGACGAAGCCGAGGAAGAACGCATCGTCGCCACCCATGGTGCGCGGCATGGGGCGCAGCATCCGGGCGACTGGGGCATCGGCCAGCTAATCAGCCGCGCGGAGATCGAGGCGGCGTCGGCGGCAGCCATTGCCGTGCCGATGGTGGAGGAGGTGACGCGCTATGTGGTGCGGCTGATCCGCGCCACCCGCTCGGCACCCGATATAGCCGTGGGTGCGTCGCCGCGCGCGGGGGCGATGCTGGCAGCGGCGGCCCGCGCCCGCGCCGCGCTGGATGGGCGCGATTATGTGATCCCCGATGATGTGAAGGCGCTGGCCCGCCCGGCGCTGAGGCACCGGCTGATCCTCTCCCCGGCGGCGGAGATCGAGGGCAAGCTGGTGGACGAGGTGGTGGACCGGCTGATCGAGAGCGTCGAGGTGCCGCGTTGACGCAGATACGGCAGCAGAACCGGGCCTATCCCACGCGGCGGCTGGTGCTGCTGCTGGCGGCGCTGCTGCCGGTGGCGCTGGCGCTGGCCGTGTTCCGGCCGGCGCTGTAGCTGGCCGCGCCCGCGCTGCTGTTGCTGGTGGCGTTGCTGGCGCTGTGCGATTGGGCCTGGGCGCCCGCGCAATCGCAACTGGCGCTGGCGCTGGATCATCCGCCGGGGGTGGATGTGGGTGCGCCCCTGCGCCTTGGCGTCACAGCGCGTTTTGATCGCAACCCGCCGCGCGCCATCGAATTGTCCACGGATCGCGATCCACTGCTGGAACAGTCCGGCGGACGCGCGCGCGCGGACTTCACGGGCGATGAAGCCGCCGCCACTTTTGACATGCGCGCCAGCGGTCGCGGAACCGCGTTGCTGCGGCAGTTGTGGTCACGCTGGCATGGGCCGCTGGGCCTGATGTGGCGGCAACGGCGAGACGATGTGGAGGCAGGCATCGCCATCCTGCCGGACATGGCCCCCACAAGGCGCGAGGCGGCAGCCGCCATGTCGGCGCAGCATTTCGGCCAGCGGCGGCAGAACCGGCGCGGGGAGGGCGGCGAATATGAAGCGCTCACCGAATTCCGCGCGGGCATGAGCCGCCGCGCCATCGACTGGAAGCACAGCGCTCGCGCCACCCGGCTCGTCGCGCGCGAATATCGGATCGAGCGCAACCAGCAGCTGTTGCTGGTGATCGACAGTGGCCGCGCCATGTCTGAACCGATGGATGGCGTGGCGCGGGTGGACAGGGCCGTGGCCGCCGCGATGCAGATCGCCTACGCAGCGCTGAGGGATGGCGATCAGGTGGGCTTCCACGCCTTCGATTCCCGCCCGCGCGTGCAGTTGCCGCCGGTTTCCGGCCCGCGCGCTTTCACCGCCATCCGCCACGCCGCTGCCAGCGTGGCCTGTTCTGATCGGGAGGCGAACCATGTGTTCGGCCTCACCAGCATCGCGGGCAAGCTGGGGCAGCGGGCGACGCTGCTGATCTTCACCGAATTCACCGACATGGCGGCCGCCGAACTGATGCTGGGGGCCGTGACGCCCTTGCTGCGCAAGCATCTGCTGCTGTTCGTGCTGCAGAAGGATGCGGAACTGGAAGCCGTCGCCGCCCGGCCGCCGCACGAGATCGACGATATCAGCCGCGCCGTGGCGGCGGGCGCGCTGCTGGACGAACGGCGGCTGGTGATTGCCCGGCTGCGCCGGATGGGCGCGGAGGTGGTGGAGGCCCCGGCCGGAGAGGCAGGAACGCGCGCGATCGAACGCTATCTGCAACTGAAGCAGCGGGGGCGGGTATGACGGAGGCGTTCCAGCGCCCGGTGGACGGGATGACGGGCTTCCGCGCCGCGCACGAGCCGGGCTGGCGGCGGCTGGCCGACATCGTGGCGCTGGCAGAGCGCAAATCGGTGAAAGCGCTGCCGGACGAGGATCTGATGGCGCTGCCCTTGCTCTATCGCGAGCTGCTGTCGTCGCTCTCCGTGGCGCGCGAGGCTTCGCTGGATCGCTCGCTGATCGGCTGGCTGGAGCAGCTGGCGGCGCGCAGCTACCTGCTGATCTATGGCGTGCGCACCGGGATCATGGCGCGGCTGGGCGAATTCTTTGCCCGAGACCTGCCGCGATCCGTCCGTGCGCTGTGGCGCGAAATCGCCGTGGCGGCGCTGCTGCTGGCGGTGGGCACGCTGGCGGGCTGGTTGCTGGTGGCGCAGGATCCGGGCTGGTATCAGCGGCTGATGCCCGCCGATCTGGGCGGCGGCCGCAGCTTCAGTTCCAGCAAGGCGGAACTGGAAGCCGTGCTGGGCGGGCATGACAGGGGCCTGCTGGCCTTTTCCACCATGTTGTTCACCCACAACAGCAAGGTCGCGATCCTGTGCTTCGCGCTGGGCTTCCTGCTGGGCATCCCCACCATCCTGATGCTGGTGATGCAGGGCGTGACGACGGGCGCGCTGTTCGCGCTCTATGCCAGCCACGGGCTGACGCTGGAGTTGCTGGCGTGGATCATGATCCACGGCACCACCGAAATCCTCGCCATCCTGCTGGCGGGCGGGGCCGGGATCAGGATCGGCCTTGCCGCCCTGTTCCCGGGAGAGCGCAGCCGGATGGATTCCATTCGTGCGGCGGGCCGCACCGGCGGCACGGTGATGGCAGGCGTGGTGCTGATGCTGTTGCTGGCGGGCGTGATCGAAGGGGTGGGGCGGCAGACCATCACCGATATGGGCGCGCGGCTGATCATCGGCGGCACGCTGCTGGCGCTGTGGCTGGGCTATTTCACCTTCGGCGGGCGCAGCGATGGCGCGCGCTGAGGCCCGGCGTATCCTGACGCCGGAGGGCGTGCCGCTGGGCCTTCGCCCGGCCGACATGGGCGCGCGCATCGGAGCTTATCTGCTGGACCTGCTGATCGTCTGGAGCAGCATGCTGCTGCTGGCGCTGCCGTTGATCCTTGGCGCGGTTAACATTCCGGGATTCGCCGGGGAATGGGTGATCATCGCCATCATCCTCATCCATTTCGCGCTGTCGAACGGCTATTTCATCGTGATGGAAATGGGCCCGCGCGGGGCCACCTTTGGCAAGCGGCGCGCGAAGTTGCGAGTGATCGCCACGGATGGCTCCCGGCTGACGGCGGATGCGGTGATCGCCCGCAATTTGATGCGCAACCTCGAATTCTCGCTGCCGCTCAGCATGTTGGGCGGTGCGGCATCCGGCAGCAGTCTGCCCGCGCTGCTGGGGCTGCTGTGGACGGGCGTGTTCCTGATCTTTCCCTTCGTCAGCCGCGATCATCAGCGCGTGGGCGATCTGCTGGCGGGCACGCTGGTGGTGGAGATGCCGCCGCGCGACCTTCAGGAGCCCCCGGCCGAAATCGACGGCAACTGGCGCTTCACAGACGCCGAGCTGGACATTTACGGCGCGCACGAACTGCAAACGCTGGACGATGTGCTGGAAGTGGGCGACCCGCAGGTGATGGCGCGGGTGGCCGATGCGATTCGCGCGCGGACGGGGATTCGCCGAGTGGGGCCGGATGGGCCGTTCCTGCACGCCTATCGGCTGGCGCTGCGCGAGCGGCTGCAGCGCGGGATGCTGTTCGGCCACCTAAAAGAGCGGCGCGTGGGGAGCGACGTGCCGGGCTGATCCCGCCCGCACTTTCACTTTTTTTCAGCATTCGCCAAACTTTGGCTTGCGTCTGCGGCGCTTCGTCACCGATTAAGGGGTTGAGCGCGAACGCTCGAGGCCGCTGGCGAAGGAGCTGACGACCCCGATGACACCGCAACATCTGTTGTTGCTGATTGTGGCGCTGCCGTTCCTCGGCAGCTTTGCCGCTGCATTCCTGCCCACCCGGGCCCGCACCCAGGCGACCTTGCTCGCCGGGCTGATCGCGGTCGTCGGGGCGGTGGGGATCGGCAGCCTGTATCCGGCCGTTTCGCAAGGGCAGATTCTGCTCAGTGTCACCCCGTGGCTGCCGTCGCTCGACCTGAACCTGACGTTCCGGCTGAGTGGCGTTTCGTGGCTGTTCGCGATGCTGGTGCTGGTGATGGGCGCTTTGGTGATCCTCTATGCCCGCTATTACATGTCCGATGAAGATCCGGTTCCGCGCTTCTTCTCGTTTCTGCTCGCCTTCATGGGCTCGATGCTCGGGGTGGTGCTGTCGGGGAACCTGATCCAGATCGCCTTCTTCTGGGAGGTGACGAGCCTGTTTTCCTTCCTGCTGATCGGCTACTGGCACCACAACCAGAGCGCGCGGGACGGCGCGCGCATGGCGCTGATGGTGACGGGCGCGGGCGGAATCTGCCTGATGCTGGGCTTCATCCTGCTGGGGCAGATGGCGGGCGGCTTCTCGCTGGATACGGTGCTGGCTTCTAAGGACGCGATCCATTCCAGCCCCTATTATCCGCTGGCGCTGGCGCTGATCCTGATCGGCTGCTTCACCAAGAGCGCGCAATTCCCCTTCCACTTCTGGCTGCCGCACGCGATGGCCGCGCCGACACCGGTTTCCGCCTATCTGCATTCCGCCACGATGGTGAAGGCAGGTGTGTTCATCCTGATCCTGCTGTGGCCGGTGCTGTCTGGCACAGATCTCTGGTATTTCGCGGTGGCGCCTATCGGAGCGATCACGCTGCTGATCGGGGCGTGGGTGGCGATCTTCCAGCAGGATCTGAAGGGCTTGCTGGCCTATTCCACCATCAGCCATCTGGGGCTGATCGTGCTGCTGCTGGGGCTGGGCAGCCCGCTGGCGGCCGTGGCGGCGATCTTCCACACGGTGAACCACGCCACCTTCAAGGCCTCCCTGTTCATGGCGGCGGGCATCATCGATCATGAAACCGGCACGCGCGATATCCGCAAGCTGGGCGGGTTGTGGAACTACATGCCCATCACCGCCACGCTGGCAATGGTGGCGGCAGCGGCAATGGCGGGCGTGCCCCTGCTGAACGGCTTCCTGTCGAAGGAAATGTTCCTCGCCGAAGTGCTGGAGGATCACAGCGGCACGCTGATCGACGCTGTGCTGCCATGGCTCGCCACCATCGCCAGCGCCTTTGCGGTGCTCTATTCGATCCGCTTCATCCATCAGGTGTTCTTCGTGGCCCCGCCCGAACCGCTCCCGCGCACCCCGCACGAGCCGCCGCCATGGATGCGCCGCCCCATCGAGATTCTGGTGCTGGCCTGCCTGCTGATCGGCATCTTCCCGGCCGCCACCATCGGGCCGTTCCTTGCGAGCGCGGTGCGCGATACGCTGGGTGATCAGGCCCCCGCCTACAGCCTTGCGGTGTGGCACGGCTTCAACCGGCCGCTGTTCCTCAGCCTCACGGCGCTGGCGGGCGGGCTGATCCTCTATATCCTGTTCGGCGGGCGGCTGAACGCGGCGAAGGCGTCCCCCGTCGTCGGCCGGCTGAAGGCGCGCCGCACGTTTGAAGCGGTGGTGGAACGGGGAATCGCGATTGCGGGCTGGCTGCATGCGCTGGCAGGCACCCGCCGCCTGCAACCGCAGTTGCGCGTGCTGATGATTTTCGCACTGGCCGCCGCCGCGCTGCCGTTCCTGTTCCTCGGCTATTCCGTGGGCAGCGAGCGCTGGACGGGGGTGGACCCGGTGTTCGCGCTGCTGTGGCTGATCGGCGGCAGCTGCGCGCTGGCGGCGGCATGGACGGCGAAGTTCCACCGTCTGGCCGCGCTCATCCTTGTTGGCGCGGCGGGGCTGGCGACCTGCATCAGCTTCGTCTGGCTCTCTGCCCCCGATCTGGCCTTGACGCAGTTGCTGGTGGAAATCGTGACGACGGTTCTGCTGCTGCTGGGCCTGCGCTGGCTGCCCAAGCGGCAACCGGATATCTGGCCGGAAACCCGTATGCCGGTGCAGGTGCTGGCCCGCCGGGGCGGCGATCTCGCCATCGCCATCATCGCCGGACTTGGCATGGCGCTGATTTCCTATGCGGTGATGACGCGCCCGGTGACAGACAGCATCGCCGATTTCTTCACCCGCAACGCCTATGCTGAGGGCGGCGGCACCAACATCGTCAACGTGATTCTGGTGGATTTCCGCGCCTTCGATACGCTGGGCGAAATCACTGTGCTCGCTATCGTGGCCATCACGGTCTTTTCGCTGCTGCGCAGGTTCCGTCCCGCGTCGGACAGTATCGAAACCCCCGAACAGCAGCGGGTGCAGGCCGATTTTGACCGCCGCCACGCGGACCGCGAAGTGGGCGATACCGTCACGGACGCGCTGATGGTGCCGCGCCTCATCATGCAGTGGATGTTCCCGGTGATCATCACCTTCGCGCTCTATCTGCTGCTGCGCGGCCATGATCTGCCGGGCGGCGGCTTTGCGGCGGGGATCGCCATGTCCATCGGCATCCTGTTGCAATATATGGCGATGGGCACGCGCGAGGTGGAGGATCGGCTGATGGTGCTGCCCATCAACTGGATCGGCATCGGCATGCTGGCCGCCGCGCTGACGGGGGCGGGCGCATGGCTGTTCGGCTATCCGCTGCTCACCACCTTCTTCCGCTATCTGGATGTGCCGCTGATCGGCGAAGTGCCTGCCGCCAGTGCGCTGCTGTTCGATCTGGGCGTGTTCGCCGTCGTCGTGGGATCGACGGTGCTGGTGCTGATCGCGCTGGCGCACCAATCCATCCGCACCCCGCGCGCGGCGCGCCCCGCCGAACCCAAAGCCGGGGAGGAGCAGGGCTGATGGAAATCGTGCTCGCACTCGCCATCGGAATCCTCACCGGTTCGGGTGTGTGGCTGCTGCTGCGCCCGCGCACCTTTCAGGTGATCATCGGGCTGGCGCTGCTGTCTTACGCGGTGAATTTGTTCATCCTTTCGATGGGGCGGCTGCGCGTGGATGCGCCGCCGATCATCCGAAAGGGCGTGCCCGTCGATCCGGCGGCGTTCGTCGATCCGGTGCCGCAGGCGCTGGTGTTGACGGCCATCGTCATCTCCTTCGCGACCACGGCGCTGATGCTGGTGGTGCTGCTCGCCTCGCGCGGGCTCACCAACACGGACCATGTCGATGGAGAGGAGAGCCAGCAATGACGGGCTGGCTCCACCATCTGATCGTGCTGCCGATCGTGCTGCCGATGGTCGCCAGCGCGATCATGCTGCTGCTGAGCGACAGGTTCCGGCAGGGCATCGCGCTGGGCACCACTGCGCTGCTGGTCGCCATTGCGGCGGCGCTGCTGATGCAGACGATGGCCGCAGGGGAGCCGTGGGTGGGTTCCTACCGGCTGGGCAACTGGGCGGCCCCGTTCGGCATCGTGCTGGTGGTGGACAGGCTGTCTGCGATGATGCTGATGCTGACATCGGTGCTGGGCTTCACCGCGCTGCTCTATGCGCTGGCCCGCTGGGATCGCGCGGGGCCGCGTTTCCATGTGCTGTTCCTGCTGTTGCTGATGGGCCTGAACGGCGCGTTTCTGACGGGCGATATCTTCAACCTGTTCGTATTCTTCGAAATCTTCCTTGCCGCCTCTTACGGGCTGGTGCTGCACGGCTCGGGGCAGGAACGGGTGAGCGCGGGCTTCCATTACATCAGCATCAATGTGGCGACCTCGCTCTTGTTCCTGATCGGCGTCAGCATGCTCTATGGTGTCACGGGCACGCTCAACATGGCCGATCTGGCGGTGCGCATCCCCAACGTGCCGCCCGAGGATGTGACGCTGCTGGAATCAGGCGCGTCCATTCTGGGCATCGCCTTCCTCGTGAAGGCGGGCACATGGCCGCTGGGGCTGTGGCTGCCGCGAACCTACGCTGCCGCCGCGCCGCCCGTTGCCGCCATGTTCGCGATCATGAGCAAGGTGGGCATCTACATCATCCTGCGGCTGTCGATGCTGCTGTTCGGCGACGAGGCCGGGATGGCCGCCAGCTTCGCGAATGATTGGCTGCTGATCGGCGGCATGGCGACCATCGCCTTCGGAACCGTGGGCATCCTTTCGGCGAACACGCTCACCGGCATCGCCGGCCATTATATCCTCGTGTCGTCCGGCACGCTGCTGGCCGCAATCGGCACCGGCAGCGAGCGGGTGCTGGCGGGCGCGCTGTTCTATCTCGTCAGTTCCACGCTTGCGATCAGCGCCTTCTACCTTGTGGTGGAACTGGTGCAGCGCGGCAGTGCAGGCGAGGAAGCCGTCTCAGAACCGGTGTTCGAGGATGAGTATGTCGGCGCGCACGCCGTGGAGGAAGACAATGAAATCGGCGTCGCCATCCCGGCCACGCTCGCCATCATCGGCGGCGGTTTCGCCTTTTGCGCGCTGCTGCTCTCGGGCCTGCCGCCATTGTCCGGCTTCATCGCCAAGTTCGCCATCATCGACGGCCTGCTCGCCCAGCGGCAGACGGTGGCCCCGCAGACATGGCTGCTGATTTTCCTGATCCTGGGCGCGGGCTTTGCCGCCCTGATCGCCACGATGCGCGCCGGGATCGACATGATCTGGACGCCGGAAGACGTGAAAACCCCCGCGCTGGACATCGTGGAGGCAGTCCCTATCGCCATCCTGCTGACAATCTGCCTGTCCCTGATGCTGTGGGCCGGGCCGGTGATGTCATTCATGGAAGCGACGGTCAGCAATCTGGACGATCGCGCCGTCTATTCCGGTGCGGTGCTGCCCGAGCCACCTGCCGAAAGCGCCCGGCCATGAGGCGGCTGCTCCCCTATCCGGGCTTCGCGGGCGCGCTGCTGTTGATGTGGCTGCTGCTCTCCCAGTCGGTTTCTCTCGGCCATATCCTGCTGGGTAGCCTGATCGCGCTGCTGGCGACGAACGCCATGTCCGCGCTGCAACCGGAATCCGTGCGCATCCGCCCCTCGCTGGCGATTCCAAGGCTGGCGCTTATCGTGCTGGTGGACATCTTCCGCTCGAACCTCGCGGTGGGGCGCATCATTCTGTTCGGCAAGCCTGCGCACCATCGCTCAGGCTATCTGCAACTGCCGCTACAGCTGCAGGATCGCTATGGCCTCGCGATCCTCGCCATGATCCTCACGGCCACGCCCGGCACGCTGTGGCTGCAATATGATCGCTCGCGCAGCGTGTTGCTGTTGCACGTGCTGGATCTGGTGGACGATCAGCAGTGGATCGACCTGATCCGCAACCGCTACGAACGTTTGCTGATGGAGATTTTCGAGTGAACGCCCAGTTGATTCTGGCGCTGGCCATCACCGCCTCGCAGTTGATCCTCGGCTTTGCGATGGCCTGCGCGACATGGCGGGTGATCGTCGGCCCGCGCGCGCAGGATCGGGTGCTGGGGCTGGACACGCTTTATGTGAACTCCATGCTGCTGCTGATCACCTTCGGCATTCAGACGGGCCGGACGCTCTATTTCGAAGCCGCGCTGGTGATCGGCATGCTGGGCTTCACCGGCACCGTGGCGCTGGCGAAATTCCTGATGCGCGGGGAGGTGATCGAATGACACAGGCACCCGATCTTCCGCTCTGGGCCGCGATCCTCACGGCCTTTTTCCTGCTGGCGGGATCGCTGATCACGGCGATTGGTTCGTTCGGCCTCGTCCGGCTGAAGAATTTCTACGAGCGGGTGCACGCCCCCACGCTTGGCACCACGCTGGGGGCAGGGGGGGTGCTGATCGCCTCGATGATCTGCTTCTCCGTGCTGAAGGGGCGGCCGGTGGTGCATGAAGTGCTGATCGCGCTGTTCCTCACCATCACCACGCCTGTCACGCTGATGCTGCTGGGCCGCGCGGCCCTGTATCGGGATCGGACGGAGCAGCAGCCCGACATCCCGCGCGATTTCGACTAACGCCATCTGTCGAAAATACGCCTCTGGCCATCGCGTTTCGGGCATGCCAGTTTCCAATGTCACCGCCCGGATATATCGGGCCGCCGGATAAAGGCTTTCCCGCATGCTGGACCTGACGAACGTAACCCATGTCTACCCCAACGGCACCCGCGCGCTGGACGATGTGACGCTGTCGATCCCCAAGGGCATGTTCGGGCTGCTCGGCCCCAATGGCGCGGGCAAGTCCACGCTGATGCGCACCATCGCCACGCTGCAGACCCCCACCTCCGGCGGCATCCGCTTCGGCGACATCGACGTGATCGCCAATCCTGAGGCGCTTCGCCGCCGCCTTGGCTATCTGCCGCAGGATTTCGGTGTTTATCCGCGCGTGTCGGCCTACGATATGCTGGAACATATGTGCGTGCTGAAGGGCATCGCCACCGCCGCCGAGCGCAAGGCGACGGTGGAAACGCTGTTGAACCAGACGAACCTGTGGAACGTCCGCAAAAAGGCCATCGCCGGTTTTTCCGGCGGGATGCGGCAGCGCTTCGGCATCGCGCAGGCGCTGATCGGCAACCCCGATCTCATCATCGTGGACGAACCCACCGCCGGGCTGGACCCGGAAGAGCGCAACCGCTTCCTGAACCTTCTGGCGGAAATCGGCGAGAATGTGGTGGTGATCCTCTCCACCCATATCGTGGAGGATGTGGCCGATCTCTGCCCGAATATGGCGGTGCTGGCGGGCGGTCGCATCCAGCTTCAGGGGGCGCCGCTCGATCTCATTGAAAAGGCGCGCGGCACTGTCTGGGGCAAGGCCATCCCGCGCGATCAGCTGGAAGCCTATGCGCAAAGCCATGAACTGATCTCCACCCGCCTGTTCGCCGGGCGCACCATTATCCATGTGCTGTCAGAGGGCGATCCGGGAGACGGGTTCGCGACGGTTGATGGCGGGCTGGAGGATGTCTATTTCGCCACGCTGGCGAAAACCCGCCGCCCCGCGCCCGCCGCAATCGCCGCCTGAGGCCCGGCAGATGTTCAAACATATCGCCGGCTTCGAGCTGCGCTACCAGCTGCGCAACCCCGTATTCTGGGTTGTCTGCGTCCTGTTTTTCCTGCTGACCTTTGCGGCCACCACGATCGAGGAAGTGTCGATCGGCTCGGGCGGCAACGTGAACGTCAACAGCCCCTATGCGATCCTGCAGACGCATCTGGTGCTGTCGATCTTCTTCATGTTCGTCACCACGGCCTTCGTCGCCAATGTGATCGTGCGCGATGACGAATCCGGCTTCGGCCCGATGGTGAAATCCACCCGCGTGTCGAAGTTCGATTATCTGTTGGCGCGCTTCCTTGGCGCGTTCATGGCGGCAGCAATCGCCTTTCTGGTGGTGCCGTTCGCCATCTGGCTGGGCAGCCTGATGCCATGGGTGGATAAGGAAACCATCGGCCCGAATGTCCTCGGCCAATATGCCTGGGCGTGGGCGGTGATCGCGGTTCCCAACATCCTGCTCACGTCGGCGATCTTCTTCGCGGTTGCCACCCTCACACGCTCGATGATGTACAGCTATCTGGGCGTCGTGGTGTTTCTGGTGCTCTATCTGGTCGTCACCGGCATCATCGGCTCCAAGCCGGAGCTGCGCGAACTGGCTGCCTTCGTGGAGCCGTTCGGCTTCGGTGCCATCGGCAACGCCACCCGTTACTGGACAGCGGCCGAACGCAATTCGCTGATGCCACCGCTCGTCGGGCCGCTCTTGTGGAACCGGCTGATCTGGATGGGCGTGGCGCTGGCCGCGCTCGGCTTCGCCTATGCCCGCTTCTCCTTCGGAGACAAGGGCGCTTCGAAACGCGCGCTGGCCCGGCAGGCCCGGCGCGAGGCAAAGCTCGCCGCCACGCCGCCGCAGATCGTTTCGCCGCTGCCCGCCGCCCGCCCGGATGAGGCATGGTGGCCGCGCCTTGCCGCGCGCACCCGCTTCGAAATGGCGCAGGTGTTCAAAAGCCCCGCCTTCATCGTGCTGCTGCTGATCGGCCTGTTCAACGCGGGTGGCGCGCTCTGGTATGCGAACGAAATCTACGGCACGCCCGCGCGCCCGCTGACCTTCGCGCTGATCGAACTGCTGATCGGCACCTTTGCGCTGATCCCGTTGATCATCGCCATCTATTATGCGGGCGAGCTGGTCTGGCGCGATCGCGACCGCAAGATGCACGAGATCATCGACGCGACCTCGCTGCCCAACTGGGCCTATCTGGTGCCCAAGGTGATCGCCGTTTCCGCCGTGCTGTTCGCGACGCTGCTGATTTCGGTGGTCGCCTCGGTGATCATTCAGCTGATCCGCGGCCAGACGGACCTGCAACTGGGCCAGTATCTGCTGTGGTATATCCTGCCGCTGACTGTCGACATGGTGATCCTCTCGGTGCTCGCCGTGTTCGTGCAGGCGCTCAGCCCGAACAAATATGTCGGCTGGGCGATCATGGTCGTCTACATCGTCGCCACCATCAGCCTGAAGACGATGGGCTTCGAACATCCGCTCTACCTCTATGGGGAAACCGGCCGTGTCCGCTTCTCCGACATGAACGGAGACAATGTGGGCGGTGCCACCGCGTGGTGGCTCCGGCTGTACTGGGGAGCCTTCGCGCTGATCCTTGCGGTGCTGGCGCACCTGCTGTGGCGGCGCGGCACGGCGGTTTCGCTGAAATCCCGCCTGCAACGCATGCCTGCCCGGCTGAAGGGCGCGCCCGGCCTGCTGCTGTTGGCAGGCGCGCTGATCGCCGGCGGAACCGGGGCTTTCATCTTCCACAATATGAACGTGCTGAACCCCTATCGCACGCAGGACGACAATGAAGCCCGCCTTGCCGCGATCGAGAAGAAATATCTGAAATATGAGAAGCTTCCGCAGCCCGCGATCACGGATATCAAGCTGGATGTCGATCTTCACCCGGCGGAAAAACGCGCCGATTTTCGGGGCCGCTATGCGCTGGTGAACAATCGCGACGTTCCCATCAGCGATCTGCACATCCAGTTGAACAACCCCGATCTGAAGCTGCTTTCGCTGACGATTCCGGGTGCAACGCTGGTGTCTGACGATCCCGAACTTGGCTATCGCATCTACCGCTTCGCCAGGCCGCTTCAGCCGGGCGAGACCGCCAGCCTCGAATTCCACACAAGGCTCTGGCAGCAGGGCTTCCGCGCGCAGGGGGACAGCACAAGCATCATCCCCAACGGCAGCTTCCTGAACAACAGCGATTTCGCCCCGCTGATCGGGATGGACCGTTCCGGCCTGCTGAGCGACCGGGTGAAGCGCCGCAAGCAGGGCCTGCCCGCCGAACTGCGCCCGGCGAAGCTGGAGGATATGTCTGCCACGCAGCGCAACTATGTCGGCAACGCCGCATGGGTTTCAGCCGATATCACCGTGACCACCGATGCAGACCAGACGCCTATTGCCCCCGGCGACAAGGTGTCAGACGTCTCGAAAGACGACCGCCGCACCGCGCGCTTCGTCTCGAAGGGGCCGATCCTCAGCTTCTTCTCCGTCCAGTCCGCCCGCTATGCGGAAAAGACGCTGGACGACAATGGCGTGAAGCTGAGCGTGTTCTACCACCCCGGCCATGAAGCCAATGTGGAGACGATGCTGAAGGCGATGAAGGCGAGCCTCGATTATTATCGGGCGAATTTCGGGCCTTATCAGTTCGATCACGCCCGCATCATCGAATTTCCGGGCTATGCCACCTTCGCGCAGGCGTTCGCGGGCACCATGCCCTATTCGGAATCCATCGGTTTCCTCGCCGACACGTCGGACCCGGACGCGATCGACTACCCCACCTATGTGACGGCGCATGAAGTGGCGCACCAATATTGGGCGCACCAGATCATCAGCGCGGATATGCAGGGCGGCACCATCTGGGTGGAAACGCTGGCGCAATATTCGGCGCTGATGGTGATGAAGCAGCTCTATGGCGAGGATAAAATCCGCCGCTTCCTGAAATATGAGCTGGACAATTACCTGCGCAACCGGGGCGGCGAAGCCATTGAGGAATTGCCGCTGAACCGCGTGGAAAATCAGGGCTATATCCATTACCGCAAGGGCTCTCTCGCGCTCTACCTGCTGGCAGACCGGCTGGGCGAGGACCGGGTGAACGCCATGCTGGCGGAGATGCTGAAGAAATACCGCTTCACCGGCCCGCCCTATGTGCGTTCGACGGACCTTGTGGATGGCTTCAAATCGCTCGCCCGCACGCCGGAGGAACGGCAGCTGGTGGAAGATCTGCTGGAGAAGATCACCATCTTCGATCTGAAGGCCCCCACCGCCAGCACCCGCAAGCTGCCGGACGGAAATTGGGAAACCACGCTCAACGTCTCCGCCGCGAAGGCCTATGCTGATGGCAAAGGCAAGGAAACGCCCGCCCCGCTGGCAGACAGCATCGACGTGGGCCTGTTCAAGGCCCGGCCGGGGCAGGGTGCGTTCTCGAAAGCGGACGTGATCCTGATGGAACGCAGGCCCGTTCGCTCGGGCGAGCAGAAAATCGTGATCGTCACGAAAGAGAAGCCCGCGTTCGCCGGGATCGACCCCTACAACAAATATGTGGACCGCAACTCCGACGACAATGTGACCGCCGTGACGGGGGGCTGACCCGCCCCCCGCTACATCTTGCGTTCATTTTTATCCGGCAAAGGCAGGGGAAAGGCGGGCTTGCCCGCGTATGAACGGTGTGATGATGTATCGATCCACGGCTGCAACAGCCGCTTTCGCCCTTTTTGCCTTTGCTGATGCTGCCACTGCCGGGGAAACCCCCGCGCCCGAACCGCAGGCCGCGCCGAATGCGGCCAGTTCTGCGCCTGCATCGGCCCCGGCGGACTCCACGGATGGCGAGGATATCATCGTCTCGGCGGGCATTCCGCGCGGCTCCGTCGTTTCGGATATCAAGCCCGACATGGTGCTGAACGCGGCCGACGTGCGCGCTTATGGTGCCAGTAGTCTGCAGGATCTGCTCACCCAATTGTCCCCGCAAACTGGCAGTGGCCGCGGGCGCGGCGGCGAGATGCCGGTGGTGCTGATGAACGGGCGGCGGATTTCCGGTTTTCAGGAAATGCGCTCCATCCCGCCGGAAGCCATTGTGCGGGTTGAGATTCTGCCCGAGGAAACGGCACTGGCCTATGGTTATCGCGCCGATCAGCGGGTGGTGAACTTCGTGCTGCGCGAACGCTTCCGCGCTGTGACCGGTGAACTGGAACTGGGCATGCCCACCGCGGGCGGGCGGCACGATATGGAGATCGAAACCTCCATGACCCGCATCGACCGTGACACGCGCACGCTGATAGACTTCTCGCTGGATCGCGCCACCCGGCTGCTGGAAAGCGACCGCAGCATCCTGCAGACGGCCACCGCGCTGCCCTATGCGCTGGGCGGCAACATCATTGCCCCGGTGAACGGCGACGAGATCGACCCGGCGCTGTCCGCGCTGGCCGGGCAGACGGTGACGGTCGCGGCCGTGCCCGCTTCGGCTGCGAACGGCACGGCGTCGCTCGGCGATTTCGCCAATGGGGCGAATGCACCGAACAACACCGATATCGGCCGCTATCGCACACTGCTGCCGCAATCTCTCGACCTAACTGGTGGTGCCAGCATGACCCGGCCGCTGTCGACCAGCGTTCAGATGACATTGTCGGCCCGGCTTGCATCCTCATCGTCTGAAAGTCGTCTGGGGTTGCCGACGACCGATGTCACGCTTCCCGCTGCCAATCCGTTCTCACCCTTCACCACAGACACCCGTCTGGTCGGCTACAGCGATGTGCGGGGGCCGCTGGTTCGCGACAGTGATGAATGGACGGGTCGACTTGCAGCAGCCTTCAACGGTGATACGAACGGCTGGCGCTGGTCAGTTACCGCCAGCCATGACCACAATGAATACCGCACGCTGACAGACCGTTCGCTGAACCTTAGCGAAAGTCAGGCGCGGCTGGACGCGCTGGACCCGACCTTTAACCCGTTTGCCGTCAACGCGCTGAACGGCCCGCTTAATCAGGACCGTTCCGGCACCAACACGGATCGCAGCCTTGTCGAGGCCGTCGCCAACAAGCGGCTGATCGATCTGCCGGCGGGCGCGCTGTCCACCAGCTTCAAGCTCGGGCTCGATCACCGGGATTTTGACAGCTACACCCGTCGCAGCGGCCTTGAGCAGGAAACCAATCTGAAGCGCACGCAAGGCACCGCGCAGATGAGCGTGGACCTGCCGCTCACCAGCCGACGCCGCGAAGTCGGCGCGTTTCTGGGCGACCTCAGCCTGAACGGCAATATCGAGAGCGACCAGCTGTCTGACTTCGGCAACCTCATCACATGGGGCGGCGGTATCACGTGGCGGCCGGTGGAAATCACCCAGTTCATCGCTTCTTACACCTCTGAACAGGGCGCGCCGAGCATCCAGCAGCTGGGTAACCCGCTGGTCACCACCCCCAATGTCCGTGTGTTCGATTATGCCACCGGTGAAACGGTGGAAATCAGCCGTCTGGATGGCGGCAACGCCGATCTTTCGGCAGACCGGCGGCAGGTGTGGAAGCTGGGCGGCCGCATCAACCCCATCAAGGACACGGATTTCAGCCTGCAGGCCGATTATGTGAAAACCCGCATCACCGGCCCGATCGCAGGCTTCCCCACCGCCACGGCGGAGATCGAGGCGGCCTTCCCGGAACGTTTTCTGCGCGATGCGGACGGCAAGCTGCTGCTGATCGACAACCGCCCCGTGAATTTCGAACGCTCAGACAAGGCCGAACTGCGCTGGGGGGTGAATTTCTCGCAGCGGATCAAGCCGACGCAGGCCGAACAGGCCGCCATGGCCGCCCGCCGCGCCGAATTCGAAAAGCTGCGCGCCGAGGCGCAGGCAAGCGGCAAGCCGATCCCCGGCGTTCCGGCGTGGATGCAGCAACGGCCGCAGGGCGCACCGATGGGCGGCGGTGGACCGGGTGGGCCGGGTGGCCCCGGCGGCGGTCCGCGCGGGCCGATGGGTGGCGGCGCGATGGGCGAGGGCCGCTTCCAATTCTCCCTGTTCCACACATGGCGCTTCACCGACACCATCCTGATCCGCGATGGCGTGCCGGAGCTGGACCTGCTGAACGGTTCCGCCACGGGCAGCAGCGGTGGCGTTCCGCGCCATCTGGTCGAGGCCCGCGCCACCATCAACAAGAGCGGGCTTGGCGCGCGCGCCTCTTTGAACTGGCAGAGCGGAACCGATGTGCTGGTGAACCCCGGCGGCGCGCCCAGCGCCGAAGATCTGCACTTCTCTGACCTCACCACCGTGAACCTCCGGCTGTGGGCCGATCTGGGGCAGCGCTTCGATCTGGTGCGCAAGGCCCCGTGGCTGCGCGGCACGCGAATCGCCTTCGGAGTGGACAATCTGTTCGATCAGAAGATGAGCGTGCGCAGCCGCGACGGCGTGACGCCGATTAATTACCAGCCGGACCTGATCGATCCCATCGGCCGCCGGGTGGAAGTGTCGATCCGCAAACTGTTCTTCTGATCGGGGCTTCAGCCGCCGAACGGGGCCAGCAGGATCAGCGCGACAGCGGCCAGAAAGGCAAGGGCGGTCAGCACCCGGTCCAGCCCCGTGCCCGGCTCCGCACCCGGCCGTTCGGCGGGGACGGCTTCGCTGTCTTGAAGGGCGCGGGGCGATTCCATGGGCGGGATAGTCGCCTGCGCGGGCGGCGGGCGCAAAACAGCATCGCTTGAAGCGGCGAAAGCCAGACTTCATGCGGGCCGGGCTTCACCCCATTCCACCCACGCCGCGAACTTCGGCGATTTTTCCATGTAACCGCCGTTGCGCGCCGCCACATGGAAGCCCGCCGCCGTCACGCTGTCCGTCACGGGGCGGGTCAGGTGGCAGCCGCCCGCGATGGGCTTCCACAGCGGCTCGATGCGCCGCTGCCATTTGCGGACATCGTCATGCGGAGACAGGCCATGTTCCAGAAACAGCAGCCGTCCGCCGGGTTTCAGTACCCGCTTCGCTTCCGCGAGCGCCCGCGCCGGGTCCTGCACGGAACACAAAGTGAAGGTACACAGCACGGTGTCGAAGCGGGCGGTGGGGAAGGGCAGTTCCTCCGCCACGCCCTTTTCCAGCTGGAAGAAGCCCCGGTCAGCTTGGGCCATACGTTCGTTCGCCAGCGCGATCAGCCCGTCGGACGGGTCGATCCCCGTCACCCGGCGCACCTTCGCGCGATCATAAACGGCAAGGTTCGCACCGCCGCCCGCGCCCAGTTCCAGCACATCGCCTTCGGCCAGCGGCACGATCCCGGCGCGCAGCTTCATCACCGGCGGCTGTGAGCAGCAGAAGCCGATCAGCCGGGGCACCATATGCCTGTCCCACCATCCGCCCATCATCCGTCCTCCCACGAAAACTCTAGCGAATCCCGGGCCGTCATGCGAACCTCCGCTTGTGGGGGGGAACCGCATCACATCCATTGATACCGTGCGCGGCGTGGCCGTGCTGGGCATCCTTGTGATGAACATCATCGGCATGGCCTTTGCGGGGGCGGCTTATCTGAACCCAATCTACACCGGCGGGAATGAGCCCGTGAACATCGCGCTGTGGGCCGTCGCCTATGTGGCGGTAGACGGCAAGATGCGGGCGCTGTTCGCGATGTTGTTCGGCGCATCGCTGCTGCTGATGGCCGAAGGCGGGCCGCCGGAGCGCGCCACCGCCCGCCATGTCGCACGTATGGCGGTGCTGTTCCTGTTCGGCATGGTGCATGCCTCGCTGTTATGGTCCGGCGATATCCTGCTGCCCTTCGCGCTGGTCGGGCTGGCGATCTGGCCGCTTCGGAATCAGCCGGTGCAACGGCTGTTCCTGATGGGCGTGATCGCGCTGGGGCTGCAGGCTGCGATCACCGCCACCTTCGGGATGCAGGCGCTACAGGTGCAGGCGGCGGTGCAAGGCCCCAATCCGTCCCCAGCCGCGCTTGAGGCATGGGAGAGCCTGCGAAGCGCCACCTACAGCCCGCCGGACGCCGTTGCCGAAGAAACGGCAATGTATCGAGGAAGTTTGTCCGATATTCTGAACATTCGCCACCAATCGGTTCTGTTTGCCCGCTTTTTTCTGCTGCCCTTCACCTTTTTCGCGGAAAGCGTGGGGTTGATGCTGATCGGCATGGGTCTGTATCGGCTGGGCTGGTGGCAGGGCGGCTTTTCGTCCGCGCATTACCGCCGCCTTGCCGCGCGGCTGATCCCGCTGGGCTGGGCGCTGGGCGGCGTGCTGGGCTGGCTGTTCGCGCGCTCCGGCTTCTCTGCGATCAGTTTTTATTTCACCGATGCCGTGCGGGTGTTCGTCGCGCCGATGCTGTCGCTGGGCTATGCCGCCGCGCTGATCGCGCTGGTGCAATCCGGCGCGCTGCCCGGGCTTGTCCGCCGCCTTGCTGCCTGTGGGCGGATGGCGCTCAGCAATTATCTGGCGGCCTCCATCCTCGGCAACCTCATCTTCACCGGCATCGGCCTTGGTCTGTACGGCCAACTCTCTCGACTGGCGGTGATGGGTGTGGTGCTGGCGATCTGGGCGCTGCAACTGGGCTGGTCCCGGCCATGGCTGGAACATTTCCGCTATGGCCCGTTCGAATGGCTGTGGCGCAGCCTCGCCCGCTGGCAGCGCCAGCCGATGAAGCCGCCCGCCTATCAATAGCCCAGCGCCACCCCATCCTTGCGCATTTCCGTCGCGCCCCACCACACCTTGTTCGCGGCGTCCCACATCACCGCCTGATAGCCGCCGACATCCTGGAAGCCGTCCAGAATCACATGGCCGCGCGCCCTCAGGTCCGAGCGGGTGGCGGCACCGATCTGGCTTTCCAGAAACACGCCGGATGCGGTTTCGCGCCCGTCGTCGCCCGGATCGGGGCTGCCCAGATGCCGCACGCGCGGCGCATCGCCTGCGGCTTGCAGGTTCATCTTCAGGTCGATGATGTTCACCAGCGCCTGCACCTGCCCCTGCGGCTGCATGGTGCCGCCCATCACCCCGAACGCCAGCAGCGGCTCCCCGGCTTTCGTCACGATCCCCGGAATGATGGTGTGGAAGGGCCGCTTGCCGCGCGCCACGACATTGCGCGCCTTCGGATCGAGCGAGAATTGCGCCCCACGGTTTTGCAGCATGAAGCCCCATGTGCCGCGCCCGCCATCCACCGGTGCACTGCGCGGCACCACCACGCCCGATCCCATCCCGGCATAGTTGGATTGAATCAGGCTCACCATCATGCCGCTGCCGTCTGCGGTGGACAGATAAGTGGTGTCGTTCTTCTCGCCCTCGGGGTCTCCGGCGGGCACATCGGCGGGCAGCGCCTTGTCCATGCGGATCATCGCCGCCCGCTTGGCGATATAGTCGTCAGACAGCAGCGCCTGCACCGGCAGCTTCACCTGCCTTGGATCGGCGATGAAGGCCGCCCGGTCCGCGAAGGCCAGCTTCTTCGCCTCCACCAGCACATGGATGCGATCCGCCTCGCTCAGCGTCGCCATCGGGAATTTCTCCACGATACGCGCCATCTGCAAGGTCGTCAGCCCCTGTGTGGCGGGGGGAATCTGCCACAGCGTGACGCCGCGATAATCGGCATGGATGGGCTGCACCCACTCGGCCTTCATCGCCGCGAGGTCGGCTGCCGAATGCTGCCGCCCGAAAGCCTTGAAATGCCGTTCATAATCCGCCGCGAAGGCGCCCTTGTAAAAGGCATCCGCGCCGCCCGCCGCGATCAGCTCCAGCGTGGCCGCCAGATCGGGGTTGGTGAAAACCTGCCCCTCCACCGGCGCGGCCCCGCCGGGCGCGAACAGCGCCTTCCATTGCGGGCCTTGAATGGCGTCACCCTGCCGTTGAAAATTGCTGAGATTGGCGGCCCAGCCCCGCGCAATCACCGGCGAAACGGGGAAGCCTTCCTTCGCGTAACGGATGGCAGGGGCCAGCACCGCCGCCATCGGCAGCTTGCCGTAGCGCTTGTGCAGCGCCTCCCACCCGGCGACCGCACCGGGCGTGGTCACCGAATCCATTCCCCGATCCAGCCCGCCCGCCGCCTTCGCGCGCGCGGCGAGCGCCTTCACGTCCAGCTTCAGCGGCGCAAAGCCGGAGGCGTCCAGCCCCGTCACGCCTTTCGTGGCGGGATCATAGACCAGCGCGAACAAATCGCCGCCAATGCCGTTCCCGGTCGGCTCCACCAGCCCCAGCACAGCGTTCGCGGCAATCGCCGCATCCGCTGCCGATCCGCCCGCGCGCAGAATCTCCACCGCTGCCTGCGTGGCGAAGGGGTGGGCGGTCGCCGCCATGCCATGCACCGCGATCGCGGGGGAGCGCCCCTGAAACGCCGGATCGCCGCGCCGGTCCCCCGCATGAGCGGGCTGAACGAAAAGGGCAAAGGCGGCAGCAAGCAGGGCAGGGCGAAGGCGCATTCAATATCTCCTTTCGGTTACAAAAGCAGCTTCGGCCAGCCGCGCCAAGGCTTGCCTCCCCCGCCCGCCGCCGCCAAAAGGGGCGGCATGTGGCTTTTGGACCGGCTTCTCACGCGCGCCATCACGCGCGGCGCGCTCGAACTCACCACGGCAGACGGGAAAGTCCGCCGCTATGGCGATGCGGCCAGCCCGCCCGTCCGCATCCGCCTGACAGACAGCGCGACCGCCGGGCGCATCGGCCGCAACCCCGCGCTGGCGACGGGCGAGGCCTTCATGGACGGCCGCCTGATCGTCGAAAGCGGGGACATTATGGACCTGCTGGAACTGGTCACCTCCAACCTGCGCTGGGATCGCGGCAATGATCTGCGCGTGTCACTGTGGAACCAGCAGCGGATCGCCGCCAAATGGGACGAGCTGAACGCCCGCGCGCGGTCAAAGCGCAACGTCGCCCACCATTATGACCTGTCAGACAAGCTCTACGATCTGTTTCTGGACCCGGAGCGCCAATATAGCTGCGCCTATTTCAAAGAGGGCAATCAGGGGCCGGAGTCCAGCCTTGAACAAGCCCAGATCGACAAGCTGGATCATATCGCGAAGAAGCTTTGCCTGAAGCCCGGCATGCGCGTGCTGGATATCGGCTGTGGCTGGGGCGGCATGGCGCGCCACATCCACCGCGTGTCGGGCGCAGAGGTGCTGGGCGTGACGCTGTCAGAGGAGCAGTTGAAATATGCCCGCGCGAAGGCGCGCGAACTGGGGATCGACGGCAAGGTTCGCTATGAACTGATGGATTATCGCGACGTGCAGGGCCCGTTCGACCGCATCGTTTCGGTGGGCATGTTCGAGCATGTCGGGCGGCCGAATTACGGCACCTTCTTCGACAAGCTGGCCAGCCTGCTGACGGATGACGGCGTCGCGCTGCTGCACACCATCGGCCGCGTCGGCGGCGCGGGTGCGACGGACCCGTGGACGGCGAAATATATCTTCCCCGGCGGCTACACGCCCGCCTATTCCGAACTGGCGAAACATATCGAGCGCGCATGGCTGTGGCCAAAGGACATCGAAGTGCTGCGCCTGCACTATGCCTGGACTCTGGAGCATTGGCTGAAGCGCTGCCGCGAACGCAAGGCCGACATCGTTGCCCTGTATGACGAGCGCTTCTACCGGATGTGGGAATTCTACCTCGCAGGCGCGGCCGTGGCGTTCCGCAACGACGACCATGTGGTGTGGCAGATCCAGCTGGGCCGCACGCGTGACGGGGTGCCCGTCACGCGTGAGTATCTCTACCGCTAAGCGCTCAGCGCGCCGTCCAGCCGCCGTCCACCGAGAAAGACGAGCCGGTGATGCCGCTGGCGGCATCCGAACAGAGGAACAGCACCGTTTCCGCCACCTGATCGGCGGTGATGAAGCGCTTGGTGGGCTGGGAAGCGAGGATGATTTCCTTCACCACCCGCTCCTCGCTGATGCCGTTCGCCTTGGCCTGATCGGCGATCTGCCCGCGCACCAGCGGCGTATCCACAAAGCCGGGGCACACCGTGTTCGCCGTCACCAGCGTCTCCGCCAGTTCCAGCGCGGCCGCCTTCGTCAGCCCCAGCACGCCATGCTTGGCCGCGACATAAGCGCTTTTGAACGGAGAGGCGACCAGCCCGTGCGCTGAGGCGATGTTGATGATCCGCCCCCAGTTCTGCGCCTTCATGGCCGGAATCGCTGCCTTCATCGTATGGAAATTGCTGGACAGGTTGATGGCGAGGATGGCGTCCCACTTGTCGTCGGGGAATTCGTCCACCGGGGACACAAACTGGATTCCGGCGTTGTTCACCAGAATGTCCAGCCCGCCCAGCGCGGCTTGTGCATCCGTCACGAACTTCTGCGCGTCCGGACCTTTCGACAGGTCCGCGCCGACGAAAACGGTTTTCGTGCCGAACGCGCCCACGCTGGCAAGGGCAGGGGCGTTATCGCCGAAGCCGTTCAGCGCCACGTCTGCGCCTGCGCGCGCCAACGCCTCGGCAATCGCCAGCCCGATACCGCTGGTGGAGCCTGTCACCGCAGCCTTGCGGCCTATCAGGGGCTTGGTGCCCGCCACATCTCCCGCCATCTTCGTCTCCTTGCTCGCGTTAACTCTGCTGCACTGCAAAAAACATGTGCGCTTGTTCGCCCACAGGTCTAGTCTCAAGCCTGAACGGGCAAAAGCGCCAGTGGTTTTTGATGACATTTTGATGTCGATGCACTGCAACAAGGTGGCAAAAAGCCACAGCGAGCAAAAGAGGTTAAGCATGCTGTACGACGCCTATGAAATGGGCCGCACATGGCTCAACGGGGCCAGTGCCGCTGCCCGACTCGGGGCGGGCTGGTGGACGAACCCCGCCAATCCCTTCGCCTACACCGGGGCCGGCGAAGTCGCGGCCGCAGCATTGGACGTGTTCAGCCACGCCGCTGCCCCGCGCGGCAAGCCGGATTTCGGCTTCACCTCCACCCTGATCGATGGCGAGCCGGTGCCGCTGATCGAAGTGATCGTGGATCGCAAGCCGTTCGGCCAGCTGAAGCGGTTCGAGCGGCCGGGCGGATCGCCGGACGATCCGAAGCTGCTGATCGTCGCCCCCATGTCGGGCCATTTCGCCACGCTGCTGCGCGGCACGGTGGAACGGCTGCTGCCCAGCCACGATGTCTATATCACCGATTGGCGCGACGCGAAGATGGCCCCCCTGTCGGATGGCCGCTTCGATCTGAACGACTATATCGATTATGTGATCGACTGGCTTTCGCTGATCACCCCGCCCGGTTCGCCGCGCGCGCATCTGCTGGCGGTGTGCCAGCCGTCGGTGCCCGTCTATGCGGCGGTGGCGCTGATGTCGGCGCAACAGCACCGGGCGCTGCCTGCCACGCTGACGATGATGGGCGGCCCCGTCGATACCCGCCGCGCCCCCACGGCGGTGAACCAGCTGGCGATGGAACGGCCCTTTGCATGGTTCGAAAACAGCGTGATCGCAACCGTTCCGGCCATGTATCCGGGCAGCGGTCGCAAGGTGTATCCGGGCTTCCTGCAACTGGCCGGGTTCATGTCAATGAACCTTGGCAACCATATGATTTCCCATTGGGAAATGTTCAAACATCTGGTGCAGGGCGATGGCGATTCAGCGGATGCCACCAAGACTTTCTATGATGAATATCGCTCCGTCTGCGATATGACGGCGGAATTCTACCTGCAAACCATCGATGTGGTATTCCAGACCCACCAGTTGCCGCGCGGGGTGATGCAGCATCGCGGCGTCACCGTCGATCCCGGGGCGATCACCGATGTCTCGATCTTCGCGATCGAGGGCGAGCGGGACGATATCTCGGGCATCGGCCAGACCAAGGCCGCGCTGGATATCGCCGTCAATCTGGCCGAGGAACGCAAGCGTTACTTCCTCGTTCCCGGTGTTGGTCATTACGGCATCTTCAACGGCCGCCGCTGGCGCGAAATGATCGCCCCGCAGCTGGAAGAGTTCATCCGCGCCAATTGCGCCGCCTCGCCGCTGCATGGCGCGGGCCGCCATCAGGCGCATGTGGATATGGAAGCCCCGGAAGGGGTGGATTTCGCCTGACCCTAGCGCATGGCGGCGCGGAACGGCTCTGTGTCGCCATCGAGCCCCTCGCCTTTGGGCAGCTTCAGCAGGTCGCGCAGCAGCGGGGCGACATCGACATTGTCGAACGGCGGCAGTTTCACGCCGGGCCGGAAGGCGGGGCCGCTGGCGATGAACAGCGCCGCCATTTCCGGGGCGGCGTTGTCATAGCCGTGATTGCCGCCCGCAAAGGTGCTGGCGGGCGCGTGCGGATAGATCAGCCAGCCCACTTCGGCCAGGCAAAGGAACGGCGGCACACGCGGGTTGTGGCCATAAGCGAAGCGGGCCGGAATGTTCTCCCTGCGCCAGCATTGCATGTGTGGGCGCGGCTTCAATAGCGCGTCCGCCACCGCCTGTTCCCGGCCCGGTTCTGGCTGGAAGCTGGCATAGGTGCCATATTCGATGATCCGCGCGTCGGCGGGCGGCAGGATAGCGTCCAGCGCGATCACCCGCTCGCTGGAGGTCGCCGCCATGCCATGATCGGCCACGATCAGCAGGTTCGCCGGTTGCCCAAGCTCCTGCAACTGCTGCACAAGTTCGCCGATCCGCGCGTCGGCCTCGCGCACGGCGGCAGTGGTGCGCGGGTCGCCCGGCCCGTAATCATGCCCGGCCGTGTCCACCGTGTCGAAATAGAGCGTCAGCAGCTGCGGCCGTGTCGCGGCAGGGCGGCGAAGCCAGTCGATCACGCTGTTCACCCGCTGTTTGTTGGTGATGGCCTGGTTGAACTGGTGCCAGTCGTCCGGGCGGCGGCCCCCGGCAATATTGTGCGCCGCGCCCGTTCGTGTGCCACCCCAGCCGACATTGTTGCCCGGCCAGAACATCACCCCGGTGCGCACGCCCGCCTTGTCTGCCGTCACCCAGATCGGCTCGGCCGCGTTCCACCAGAAGGGATCGTCGCTGGCCATGGTGAAACGCTCCCCCGGTCGGGCCGCATCCTCCATCACATTGGCGACGATGCCGTGCCGGTCCGGCCGCAGCCCCGTCACCAAGGTCCAGTGGTTGGGGAAGGTCTTGGATGGGAAAGAGGGCCGCATCCGCGCCGACACGCCTTGGGCAGACAGGCGGGCCAGCGTGGGGGTATCGCGGGAGTTCACATAATCCGGCTTGAAGCCATCGATGGAAATCAGGATCGTCACGGGCAGGCGCTGTTCAGCCGCTTGCGCGGAAATAGCGGCGGGCGGCAGCGCCGGGTTGGAGGCATTGCAGCCGGCCAGCAGCAAGGCGGCGAGAATCGGGAGCAGAGAACTTCGCATAACCGCTCTTCGCCGGGGAATATGGCAGTTGTTCGGGCGTTGCGGAAAGGGTGGATTTCGCCTGAGGGGAAGCGAACTCCACCCGCTTCACGTTAGGGCTTGCTTTGCAGATGCGCGGGCAGTGGCCCCACCGCTTCACCCGCGGCCCGCATCAGCGCGGCGGCGTCCTTCACGAACGACCAGACCTCGTGGGAAAAGCCGGGATCGGCCTGCCCCTGCCATTCGGGCATCCGCTCATACAGCTTCACCGAGCCATCCCACATTTCGGGCGTGGCGACCGCGGTGAAGGGGGCGAGCAGCGCGAACCATTCGCGCACGAACCCCTTGGCGGCTTCCGAAGCCGGGTCGAGCGGCAGGGCCGAGGCAATCCGGTCACCCAGATCCTTCCAGCTGGCACCATAGGCTTGCGGGTCGAATCCCGGTGCCACGTCAGCCATGCTGGCCTTCCACCGCTCCTGCTCCTCCGCTGAGAAATAGCGGTTTACGACCGCGCTCCATTTCTGGTTCTCCATTTCATGCTCCTTTCGGATCAGCGAGCAAAGCGTCGCGACATCCACTGGCTCGCCGGCAGAGATGCGGGACTGAAGGTTGAGAAGCAGCGACCGGGTGTCGCCCAGTTCGGCCAGCCGAAGCTCCAGCTCCGCAAGCTGGGCTTCCACCAGCCGCCCCAGATTGGCGTTGTGTCCGGCCAGCAGTTCGCCGATCCGCGTCAGGCTGAACCCGGCGCGCTTCAGCGCCATGATGGCGGCCAGCCGCTCCAGATCGGCGCGGGCGTACAGCCGCCGTCCGTTGTTGGTGCGCAGCGGCCGGATCAGCCCGCGCCCCTCGTAAAAGCGGAGCGCGCGGGTGGTGAGCCCGGTCTGCCGCGCCACCTCCTGAATGTCGGTCAATTCGTCCATGCCGCCGCTGTAGCCGTTGACGTTGCGTCAACTGCAAGCGGCAATTTTCACCCTAGCGCTTCGGCTTTCTCGGCGACTTCCATCCAGCGCAGTTCGGCGGCCTCCAGTTTCCCGCGCAGCGTGTCGATCTCACCTGTCAGCCGGTCGAACTGTTTGGGATCACGGCTGTAAAGCGCGGGATCGGCCAGCTTCGCCTCGGCGGCGGCGATGCCGGCTTCGATTTTGGCGATTTCGCCCGGCAGCCTGTCCAGATCATGTTGATCTTTGAAGCTCAGCTTCTTCGCCGGGCCGGATGGCGCGGCGGGGGAGGGGGCTGCCTTGGGCGGCGCGGCCTTCTTCGCCTTCGCGGCCCGTTCCTGCCATAGCTGCTCCAACTCGCGGTAGCCGCCCGCCACCACATCCGCGCGGCCGGACCCATCCAGCCCGATGGTCATCGTCGTTGTGCGATCCAGAAAATCCCGGTCGTGCGAGACGATCAGTACCGTGCCTTCATAATCGGAAATCACTTCCTGCAGCAGGTCCAGCGTTTCCAGATCGAGATCGTTGGTGGGCTCATCCAGCACCAACAGGTTGGAATCGCGCGAAAATTCCCGCGCCAGTAGTAACCGGGATCGTTCGCCGCCGGAAAAGGTGCCGATCTTCGCGTCCGCCACGCTGGGCGGGAACAGGAACTGCTTCAGATAGCCCTGGATATGCGTCTTGTGCCCGCGCACCTCGATCCAGTCGCCGCCGTCGGCCAGCACGTCGCGCACGCGCTTGGTTGGCTCCATCAGCTTGCGTTGCTGATCAATGGCGATCCCGTTCAGCGTTTTCGCCCGCGTGACCGTCCCTTCATCGGGTTGCAGATCGCCCGTCAGCAGCCGCAGCAGCGTGGTCTTGCCAGCCCCGTTCGGGCCGACGATGCCGATCCTGTCCCCGCGCTGGATGCGGATGGAGAAATCCGTCAGGATCGCGCGGTCGCCATAGGTTTTGGAAACGCCCTCGGCCTCGATCACCATCTTCGATTTCACATCGTCGGTCGCCAGCGCCAGCTTCGCCGTGCCCTGCACCCCCAGCATGGCTTTGCGCGAGGCGCGCATCTGGTGCAGCCGCTCCAGCCGCCCCTGATTGCGCCGCCGCCGCGCCGTCACGCCGCGCTGCAGCCAGTGCAGTTCCTGCGCGATCTTGGTGTCCAGCTTGTCGGCGATCTTCGCTTCCTCGGCATAGACGGCCTCCGTCCACGCCTCGAAGCCGCCGAAGCCCACCTCCTGCCGCCGCAGTTGCCCGCGATCCAGCCACAGGCAGGCCTTGGTCAGCCGCGTGAGGAAGGTGCGATCATGGCTGATCACAAGGAAGGCCCCGGTGTAGCGCGTCAGCCAGCCTTCCAGCCAGTCGATGGCTTCCAGATCCAGATGGTTGGTCGGCTCGTCCAGCAGCAGCAGATCCGGCTGCTGCGCCAGCGCGCGGGCGATGGCCGCACGGCGGCGCTCTCCGCCGGAGGCGTTGGCGGCCTTCAGCTCAAGGTCCAGCCCCAGCTGCGTGGCGATGGCCTCCACCTCGTGCCGGGGCGGGGCGTCCGGCTCGGCCAGCGCGAAATCGGCGAGCGTCTCGAATCCGGCCACCGGCGGATCCTGCGGCAGCAGCACGATGCGCTGCCCCGGTTGCTGAGAGCGACGGCCCTTGTCCGGCTCCAGCGTTCCGGCGATCAGCCGCAGCAGCGTGGTTTTCCCGGCACCGTTGCGGCCGATCAGCGCCAGCCGGTCCTTCGCGCCGATAAACAGGGAGAGTTGATCGAACAGCAGGCCATCGCCTTGCCGCAATGCGATGTCTTCCAGCGAAACGATGGGGGCTGCCATGGCGCGGGCGCTTGCCACGCCGGTTCCGCCGTGGCAACGCCTGAACCTTGATGATGCGGACTATTCAGAAGGGGTTCACGGCCTTGCCACTAGGCACGCTGCGGAAATAAGCTCCATGAAAATTCTGCATCCTTCCCTGTCCCGCCCGTCGCTCGCTCTCGCCCTTGTCCTGTGGGCGGTGCCTGCGCTTGCGTTCGGCCCCGGCCCCGGTGGTGGTCCGGGTGGCGGCGGTCCCGGTGGCGGGCAGGCCGAGCGTGGCGGGCCGCCGCAGGGTCCGTTCGGGCGCGGCCGCCCGATTTCGGATCATGATCAGGCCCGCATGTCGACCCGTTCGGGCGAAAATCTGGGCTTTGAGCAGCTGATGCGTTCGGCCCAGACGCGCGGGCATGGCGAATATCTGGGCGTGGAGCCGGATATTTCCCGCAACGTCTATCGCTTCAAGTTCCTGCGCCCCGGCGGCAATGTGGTATGGGTGGATGTGGATGGCCGCACCGGCCGCGTGGTTTCGGAACGGGAATGAACAATCGGCCCGGCAGGGCCAACGGGAGGCAGTTTTGTCATGCGCGTACTGATCGTCGAGGATGAACCCACGCTGCAGCGCCAGTTGCGGCAGACTTTGGAATCGGCCGGTTATGCCGTCGATTCCGCATCAGACGGGGAAGAAGGCCAGTTTCTGGGCGAAACGGAAGCCTATGACGCGGTGATTCTGGATCTGGGCCTGCCCGAAGTCGACGGGCTGACGGTGCTGGATCGCTGGCGCAAGGGCGGCAACAAGATGCCCGTGCTGGTGCTGACGGCGCGGGACAGCTGGTCTGACAAGGTGGCGGGCCTTGATGCAGGCGCGGATGATTATCTGGCGAAGCCCTTCCAGTCGGAAGAACTGATCGCCCGCCTGCGCGCGCTGATCCGCCGGGCTTCGGGCAATGCGTCGTCTGAACTGTTGGCGGGCGATGTGCGGCTGGATACCCGTTCGGGCCGCGTCACGCTGTCTGGAGAGCCGGTGAAGCTGACGGCGCAGGAGTATAAGCTGCTGTCTTACCTGATGCATCACAAGGGCAAGGTCGTTTCCCGCACCGAGCTGATCGAGCATATCTACGATCAGGATTTCGATCGCGATTCGAACACGATCGAAGTCTTCATCACGCGAATCCGGAAGAAGCTGGGTGCAGACCTTATCACCACCATCAGGGGCCTTGGCTACAGCCTCGAAAGCTGAGCCGGCAGCCGGGGCTGTGGCGTCCGCCGCCCCGGATTCGCCTGCCTCTCTGCTCAGGCGGTCGCCCGGCTCCATCAGCCGGCGGCTACTGGTGGCGGCCACCATCTGGATCGCCGCGCTGATCGCGCTGGGTGGTCTGGCGCTGGATCGCATCGTGACCGGCACCATTGTGCGCAATTTCGATGCGCAACTGTCCGTCGCACTTCCCGCGATGATCGCGGCAGCAGAGCTGGACCCGTTCGGGGATGTGCGCTTCAACCGCCAGCCGGTCGATCCGCGCTTCAACGAGCCTTATTCGGGCCTTTACTGGCAGGTGGCGGCTGAGGGGCATCTGCCGTTCCGCAGCCGTTCGCTGTGGGATCGCGAGCTTCCGGCGGATTTCACCGTCTCCTGCGTGGAACCCTGCGTGTCGCGCTCCGGCAATTTTCGCAACGAACCGCTGCGCATCGTCGAGCGGGACGGCATCATCCCCGGTTCGCCGGTGGTCTGGCGCTTTCAGGTCTCGCAATCGACGGAGCAGCTGGATGCGCAGGTGCGGGATGTGCGGCGCACGCTCTGGCTGTCTCTGGGCGTGCTGGGCGCGGGAATGCTGGCGCTGGCCGTGTTGCAGGCCACCTATGGGCTGATGCCGCTGCGGCGGGTGTCGGCGGCGATGGCGGCGATCCGCGCGGGCCGGATGAGCCGCGCGCCGACGGATGACGTGCCGCCGGAAATCTCGCCGCTGGTGCATGAACTGAACGCGCTGCTGGATCACAACGAAAAGGCCGCTGAAGATGCGCGGATGCACGCCGGGAACCTCGCCCATGCGCTGAAAACGCCGATGAGCGTGCTGACGAACGAGGCGGCCGCCAACAGCCCCGATCTGGCGCAGGCGGTGGTGCGTGAGCTCTCCACCATGCGGCGGCATATCGATCACCATCTGGCGCGCGCGCGGGCCATGGGCCGCCGCACTGCCTCCACCGCCCGCGCGGAGGTCTGGCCATCTCTGCAGCGGCTGGTGAACGCCATCGAGCGAATCTATGCCGAAAAGGGCGTGGTGATCGACATCGCCGGAGACCGGCAGGCCTGTTTCCGCGGGGAACGGCAGGATCTGGAAGAGCTGGCGGGCAATCTGATCGACAATGCCGCCAAATATGGCGGGGGCAGGGTGTTCGTGACGGTCAGTCAGGATGAAGGCAATCCCGGATTCGTTTCCATCGTGGTGGAGGATGACGGGCAGGGCATCCCGGTGAAGCTGCGGGAATCGATGTTCGAACGCGGGGCGCGGCTGGATACCGGCAAGCCCGGCACGGGGCTGGGGCTTGCCATCGTGCGCGACGTGGCGGACATTTATGGTGGCTCCATCCGCCTGTCGGAATCCGAAGATCTGGGTGGCCTGATGGCCATACTTCGCCTGCCGGCCTGCCCGTCAAGCGACAAAGCGGGCTGAAACGGCCCGGCTACGGCTTGACTTCGCGCGCCGCATCCTGAATAGGCGCGCCCCTGCACCGGGCCGAAGCGCCCGGCGCCAGATGTCATGGCCTGCTGCCGTAGCTCAGTGGTAGAGCGCATCCTTGGTAAGGCTGAGGTCGGGAGTTCAATCCTCCCCGGCAGCACCATGACTTTCATTCCGCCGCAGATTTGGGAATCCGGCTGGAAATCCCCGAAAAACCCGTGTCTAACGGCCGCGCAAACGGCGTTCGGGGGTGTTGCATGGCAGACGGGCAGCGGATCAAAATCGATTTGCCGAAGGTGCCGCTGCTGCTGTGCGGCTTCCTCGCCGGGATGATGATCCTGTTCTATGGCGCGGCCGTGTTCGAACCTTTGGTGTTCGCGCTGTTCATCATCGCACTGACAGCCCCTTTCATGCTCCGCCTGCGGCCGCTGATCGGCAAGGGGCTGGCGATGATCGTTACCGTGCTGATTACGATGGCGGTGTTGCTGATCTTCTTCTCGGTGGTGGGATGGGGCGTCACCCGGATCGTGCAGTGGGTGTTCGCGAATCTCGCCCGCTTCGATGCCGTTTACCGGCAGGCGGAGGATTGGCTCGCCGCGCAGAATATGCCGATGGAGCTGTTCCTGCCCTCCAGCTTCGATCCGCGCTGGGTGATCGGCCCGGCCACCGCGCTGGTGGGGCAGATGCGGCTGATCAGCGGATTCGCGCTGCTGATGTTCGTGTTCGTGGTGCTGGGGCTGACGGATCTGGAAGGCATGGGCCGCCGCCTCGCCCGCATCGAGGCGGAGCGGCCGGAGCTGAAGATTTCCATCGTCGCGAAAGACGTCTCGAAGAAGTTCGGCCTTTATATGAAGGTCCGGCTTGTCGTCAGCATCATCGATTCGATCATCTGCTATATCTTCTTCCGCCTGATGGGGCTGGACGAGCCGTTGGCCTGGGCCATTCTGGTGGGCACGCTGAACTTCATCCTTTTCATCGGCCCGCTGCTGGTCGCCGTGGCGCTGGGGCTGTTCGCCGCCGCGCAGTTCGGCAGCCTGTGGATGGTGTTGCTGGCGGTTGGCGGCACCACCGCGATCAACTTCGTGCTGGGCAGCTATATCGAGCCTCTGATGGCCGGATCGGCTCTCTCCATGTCGCCCGTGCTGGTGCTGTTCGCAGTGTTCTTCTGGGCGGTGATCTGGGGGATCCCCGGCGCCTTCATCGGCGTGCAGATCATGATCGTCACGCTGGCCGTGCTCAGGGTGATGCCGTCCGCCAGCTGGATCGCGGAACTGTTTTCCGGCGCAGACCCGGACGCGAAACAGGCCCCCGGCCAGTAAGACCGGGGGCCCGCTTGCGCCGGATCAGTTCGGCAAGAGGTCAGGGTTTGGGCGCGTCGCGAACCGCATCGGCCTTGTTTTCCAGCGCATCGGCTTTCTGCTCGCCCGCCGCGCGCACGGCATCGGCCTTGTTGTCGAGCATCTTCTCGGCCGCCGTATCCTTGCCGTCCACGCGCGGGTCCATGGCGTCGGCCTGATTTTCGATCGCGTCGGCGTGCGCCTCAGCCGTGTCCCGCACGGCGTCAGCCTGATTCTCGATTGCATCCGCCTGATGTTCCGCCGCCTTCTCGGCAGGCTTGGAGCAGGCGGCCACCGCCAGCAGGGGCAGGGCAGCGACAATAGTGAGAGTTTTCATGAACTGTCTCCCTTAAGCCGCGTGATGCGGCAAACAGACGGGGACGCCGGAAGGGGGTGTTTCGGCACCAGGCCTTCCGCATCCTGTCCCGGCAGAAACCAGCCGTCCGGGCCAATGTTCCCACGGCCCGCTGATCAGCCGGGGCTTTTGTCAGGTCAGCCGACTCAGCGGGATGACAGCCTTCAACACCAGCCCCTCCGGCTTCCAGAACCGCTCCAGCTCGCCCCCCAGCTGCCTGCGAACAGACAGGGTGGAGAGGTCCGTTCCAAATCCCGTGCGTGTCGGAGGCCCGGGCAGCGGTGGCCCGCCCGTCTCTGTCCACAGGATGCCAAGCTGCGGCCCTTGCACCCGGCATTCCAGCAGCACCCGGCCATCGGCAGACAGCGCGCCATATTTCACCGCGTTGGTCGTCAATTCATGGAACAGCAACGCCAGCGGAGTCGCCGCGACTTCGGCCAGCGCCACATCATCGCCCGACACGCGGATGCGCTCCTCCTGAAAGGCGGGGTAGGGCGCGAAAATCAGATGCAGCAGCCGGTGCAGCGACAGCGGCGCGCCTGCCGCTGCCTGGGCATCGGGCACGCGCAGCAACTCCTGCGCGCTGCGCAGCGCCCGCAGCCGCGCCGACAGGTCCTGCGCAAAGCCGCTCACCTCAGGGCGGCCCCGCGCGCTCAGCGCCAACAGGCTGCCAACCACGGTGAAGATATTGTCGATCCGGTGCTTCAGTTCGCCCGACAGCAGCTGGTAATCCTGCTCCAGCCGCTTCCGGTCCTCGATATCGGTGCAGGTGCCAACCCAGCGGGTGATCGCGCCGTCGAAATCGCGAACCGGAAGCCCGCGCGCCAGCGTCCAGCGGTAAAAGCCGCTGTGGTGCCGCAGCCGATACTCGATCTCGTAAAGCTCGCCGCTGTCCAGCGAATGTCGCCAGCGCGCCCGCAGCCTCTCCAGATCGTCCGGGTGGACAAGCTCCTGCCAGGCATTGCCGTCAGTCGATCCGGGCGGCATACCGACAAAGGCATACCATTGCGCGTTGAAATAATCGCGCCCGCCATCCGGCTTTGCAGACCAGACGATCTGCGGCAGGCAATCCGTTAACTGAAAGGTCGGGTCGGGCAGGGCGACGAAAGGCATCACGCCATCTTCAGGGCCTTTGGTGTTATCGGCCGATATCGGCATCCGTGCGTCCTTCTCGCGGAAGTGGACGCTTCAGGTGAGCGTTGACGCGCCCACTGTCGATAACAGGTTAATCTGGAACAAGTCGATTTTCTGGCAAACTGGTCTGATTGCCGGGCAGGCGACAAGCGGCTAGCTTCATATCACCATGCACAGTCGGCATTTTCTGCTCGGGCGGCGAAACGCCCAGCTTTCACCCGAAGAACGCACGATGCTGGAAGCCGCCATTTCAGAGGTCAGACTTGTCGAGGCGCGCGAAACCATCGTGAACGCGGGCGAGGCGCTCAGCACCAGCACCCTGTTGCTCACCGGCTTCATGGGCCGCTACATGGATGACAGGGCCGGGCATAGGCAGATGGTGGCGATGCACCTGCCGGGCGATTTCGTCGATCTCCACGCCTTTCCGCTGCAGCATCTGGATCATGACGTCGCCACGCTGACCCCGTGCGAGATCGCCACTGTGCCGCACGACAGGCTGACGGCGATCACCGAACGCGCGCCGCATCTGGGGCGGATGCTGTGGTTTTCCACCTTGCTGGATGCGGCGATGCACCGGGAATGGGTGTTTCGCCTCGGACGCCTCGATGCGGAGGGTCGGATGGCGCATTTCCTGCTGGAAAGCTGGCTGAGGATGCGCACGGTGGGAATCGCGCAGGGGCCGGAATTCCGCCTGCCGCTCACGCAGGCGGATTATGGCGAAATCTGCGGGCTGACGACGGTGCATGTCAGCCGCACGCTGAGCTCCATGCGCAAGAAGGGACTGGCGGATGTGCGGGACGGCGTGGTTCGCCTGATCGACCTAGCCGCGCTGATCCGCGCGGGCGAGTTCAACCCCGATTACCTGTATCTGCACGACGGTGCGGTCACGCCTTAGAAAAGCGACCCTGTTCATTGCAGACCCGTCGGCCTTTCGGCCTCTATAAACGCCCCCTCCAACCGCTCAGGCTGAGCTTGTCGAAGCCCATCGAGCATGGCCCCCGGCTCAGCCGTTGGGCTTTCGCGTCCGGGGCTTCGACAAGCTCAGCCTGAGCGGGGGAGGGGACCGGGGGCAGGCCAGTGATGCTGTTTGCAAGGCATTCAATCGCAAAAAAAGGCCGGGGCGTGCCGCCCCGGCCCAGTTCAGGGTCACTCTCTCCCCAAACCCTATGAATTCGCCGCGCTAAAGCGGCAGCAGCCGTCGCCAGAAGCTCTTTCCGGCTGGTCGGTCTTCCGTCTGCCCGTTCAACTGCTCGAGGCTCTTGTGGATGCGGCGCAGCAACTCGCTCTCTACGTTGTCCAGCTCCTCTGCGCTGCCCATCCCTTCTCCGGCGGCCTGCTGCCGGTCGGCCACATCCTGCTCCCACTCGGTCAGGAAGCGGCGCTTCTGCTCCAGCGTCAGCTCCGCATCGGCAAGAATCGATTCCGGATCTGCGAAATAGGCAGACGGATCGGCGAGTGCCGTTTCAAAATCCGCCAGTTCCTCTGTCTCGATATCGGCGATGGCCATGCTGCCGCTCCTTTCGATCAGAAGGACGCCCGTCGCGCCCACAGCTTCCAACCGGCCGGGTGGGGGAATGTTTCGCGCGCCTCATCGCCTCATCGCAGATTCGGCCCGGTCAGGCAGGTGCGAGACTGCCCTGCCGGGAGAGCAGGGCCTGCCCGATGGTCGCGATCACCGTTTCCGGCTGGAACGGCTTCGTCACCAGATAGGCAGGCTCGGGCCGTTCGCCCGTCAGCAGCCGCTCCGGATAGGCGGTGATGAAGATCACAGGCACGTCGAAGCGCTGCAAAATCTCGTTCGCGGCATCGATCCCGGAGGAACCGTCTGCCAACTGGATATCCGCCAGCACCAGATCGGGGGCAACGCGCTCGGCCTCACGCACGGCTTCGTCATGGGTGATGGCGTTCGCCACCGGCTCATGCCCCATGTCGGCCACGATCTGCTCAAGGTGCATGGCGATGATCGGCTCATCCTCGATGATCAGCACGCGGGAGCGGATGGCAGACATGATGCCCGCCCGCGCGTCCGTGATGTCCGCCCCCACAGCGCTTTCACTGCTGCCCAGAATATGGGCGGTGTCCTGCAGGGAAAATCCCTCGATCGCACTCAGCAGCAGCGCTTCCCGGCCCGTGCGTTCGCGCGCATCGCGCACGACATGGAACAGCCGGAACAGTTCCAGCTTGCCGTCTCCGTCGCGCAGATTGATCAACCCGGGGTTGTCCAGCAACGCCTCCAGCGCAGTCCGCACATCCGCATCACCCGCTGCCTGCGAACCGGCCAGCGCGCGCGCGTATCGGCGCAGAAAGGGCAGGTGGGGCGCGAACGCCACCCGAACCGAATTCATCTCAGACGTCATACTCGTCTCCCGGGGAGGGGGCTGTGGCAGCAGAACAACGCAAACGCACACATGTTCCCGCGGGCCGGAAAATTTCCGCAACGGCAGGGAACAATCGGGCGGTCGCCACATTGTTGTCGCTATGGCAAAGACATGATCCAGGTGAGGCATGGCTAGACACATTCCACTTCCCGGCGCGCGCATCGCCGGTTCCGGCCCTTCGGGGCTGGAAGACGATCCGATTTCGCTCGGCCTGCGCAAGCTGTGGGCAGAGGTGGAGCGGGAGGAGGTGCCGGACGATTTTCTGGACCTGCTGGACCAGATCGACGAGCGTCGCGCCGCGTCGCCCGACGAGCAGCGCCCGCAACCGGCCGCGCGTAAAGGGCGTGTGCAGTGAACCAGGCCGTGACGCCACCGCAGCGCGGCCCGGCCGGTCCGCCGCCCCGCCCCCCGGCTGAAGCCGACAGTTTCCGCGCCGATCTCGTCGCCATCGTGCCTTCGCTGCGGGCCTTTGCGCGCGGTCTGTGCGGCAATCGCGATCTGGCGGATGATCTGGCGCAGGAAGCGCTGGCCAAGGCATGGGCGGCCCGCGCCAGCTTTCAGCCGGGCAGCAACTTTCGCGCGTGGATTTTCCGCATCCTGCGCAACCATTTCTACACCGTTGCCAGCGTGTCGAAGCGCTTCACAAGCTATGACCCGGAGGTCGCCGAACGGCTGCTGACAACGCCACCCAATCAGGGCGGTGGCATCCTGCTGGCCGATCTGCAGCGCGGGCTACAAACGCTCGCCCCGGAACAGCGGGAGGCGTTGCTGTTGCTGGAATCCGGTATGCAATGGGCGGACATCGCCGACGTGACCGGCGTGCCGCTGGGCACCGTGAAAAGCCGCATCACCCGTGGCCGCGCGGCCTTGCGCGCCTATATGGACGGGCCGGAGGAACCGCCCTCTGGCGGCCGTCCGTAACGAGCGGCCGGATGCCCAGTTCCGGGGAGCAATCCCCTCCGCCCAGGCCGATCTTCCAGCGCCTTGTCCTGATGCTGACACGTCGGCAGCCGATCCACCATGCGCTGACGCTGGTGCTGGTGGTCGCGTTGGCCCCGCTGGCGCTGCTGGCGGCGGTGCAGGGGATGGACAGGCTGTGGCGCGATGCCCGCAATGCCAACGCCGAACTGGCGCAATGGGCCGCACTGCTCACCCGGCCGGAAAACAACCCCGTCACGCAGGTGCAGCCGTTGGTGGACCTGCTGGACATGCAGCTCGCAGCGCAGACCGGACCCGCCTGCACGGAAATGATGCCGATGTTGCGCAGCAATCTCCCGCCCTATGCCACGCTGGTGTGGGCAGACAGTGCGGGGCGGATCATATGCAGCAGCGATCCGGCGCTGACCGGCAAGCCGCTGCCCGAACGCGAATTGTCGGCCGGGCTGCTGCGGCTGGAACCCTCCGGGCAGGCGCGGCCCGGCGAAGCGCGGGCGCTGGCGCTGATCCGCCTTGATCTCCTCGCAGGGCATATCGCCTCGTGGCAGCGCGCCCGCAGCACCCGCACCTTGCTGGCAGACGGGCAGGGCAAGCTGCTGGCAGGCCCGGCGCCCGATGGCTGGGTTGCCATTGCGCCGGGCCGGAAGCCGCCCGCCCAATCGCGCTGGACCCATGTCTATGCCCCCCTGCACATTGGCGGACAGCCGGAGGACAGCCTTTATCTTCTGTTCGTCCGTCCGCAGGCCAGCGCCTTCGGGCAGGACTGGTGGTTTATCATCAGCTCGTTCGCGCTGCCGTTTCTGGCGCTGCTGCTGGCCTCCGCCGCGATCTGGGTGGGGGCGAGCCACAGCATCCTGCGCTGGATCACCGAGTTGCGGGAGATCACTGGCCTGATCGGTGAGGGCAATTACCGCCTTCCCGCCGAACGCTTCGACGATGCGCCAGTGGAAATCCGCGCGCTCGCCGCAGACGCGCAGCGCATGGCCCGCACCATCGCCGACCGGGACCGCACGCTGACAGATGCGCTGGATCGGCAGAAGGCGCTGACACTGGAGTTGAACCACCGGGTGCGCAACAATCTGCAACTCATCTCCAGCTATATGACGCTGCGCACCAGCGGGCCGGCGGCGGACGAAGGCTCGTTGGGGGATATCCGCCTTAGGGTGAACGCGCTCGCGCTGGTGCACCGGTTGCTTTACACCGATTTCCAGCATGCGGCTGTGCGCGCGGACGTGCTGCTGGCCGGGCTGGCGAAGCTGCTGGCAGACGAATTCGGTGGGCGGCCCGTGCCGGTTACCGCTCCGCCCGTTGCGGTGGGAATCGATTCCGCTGTGCCGCTGGCCCTGTTCGTGATCGAAGCCGGAGACTGGCTGTATGGCGACGGCGCGTCCGCGACGCTGCTTTCTGCCATATCGCTGGGGATTGCCGGAGGCGAAGTGACGCTGGATTTCGCGCTTGGCGGCATGGCAGCCCCGCCCGGTCGGCCCCGACTGATGGATGCGTTCGCGCGGCAGTTGCGCGGCCGGGTGGAAGATCGGCCCGCACGCATAGCCTTGCTGTTTCCGGCATCCAGCCTGGATGAACTGTTTCGCCCGACGCTGGGGAACAATGGCGCATCCTGATCGTTAGCCTTTCAGTATCAGGCTAAGGGAAGGATTTCATATGCTTGGCTGGGCCTTGGGATTTCTGGTGATCGCGCTGCTGGCAGCCCTGTTCGGCTTTGGCGGCATCGCGTCGGCCTCTGCGGGAATCGCACAGATTCTGTTCTTCATCTTCATCATCATGTTCGTCGTCAGCCTCGTGATCGGGCTGGTGCGACGGGCAGGATAGGGGCCGTGCGGGCCGGGCCTGCGGTGCAGGCCCGGCCGCGGATCATGCCAGCTTCACGAGCATCTTCCCGGTGTTGGAACCGGAGAAGAGGCCGATGAAGGCGTCTGGCGCCTTTGCGATTCCATCGAAGATGGTTTCTTCCCAGCGGATTTTGCCCTGCTGGATCCAGCCGCCCATTTCGGCTTGAAACTGCGTTTGCAGCCCGGCGAATTGGGTGACAATGAAACCCTGCATCTTCAGGGACTTGCCCACGATGTACATGATGTTGCGCGGGCCTTCCACCGGCTCTGTCGCGTTGTAGTTGGCGATCATGCCGCATTCCACCAGCCGGGCGAAGGGGCGGGCGAGTTCGAGGGCGACTTCCAGATGTTCGCCGCCGACATTGTCGAAATAGACGTCGATCCCCTTGGGCACGGCATCGCGCACCGCGCCGAGCAGGCTGGGCGCGCTTTTGTAGTTGATGGCATGATCGATGCCGGCGGATCTCAGCCATGCGACCTTTTCATCCGTGCCTGCCGTGGCGACGACGGTGCAGCCCTTGATCTTGGCGATCTGCGCCACCGCCGAGCCGACCGCGCCTGCGCCGCCGGAGACGAACACGGTGTCGCCGTCCTTCGGCTCGCCGATCTGGGTGAGGCCGGACCATGCCGTGAGGCCGGGCATGCCGAGGATGCCGAGGAAGGCCTGCACCGGCACGCCTTCGATGGCGGGCAGCTTTTGCAGGGCGGAGCCGGGGGCGACATAGGCCTCGCGCCAGCCGAACATGGAGTTGACGAGATCGCCGGGCTTGAAGCCGGGATCGTTGGAGCTGACAACTTCGCCGACCGCGCCGCCCTGCAGCACCTCGCCAACCTGAAACGGCGGCACATAGCTGGGGCGATCATACATGCGGCCGCGCATGTAGGGATCGACCGACATGTAGAGGTTCTTCACCAGCACTTCGCCCGCGGACGGCGCGGGAAGTTCGACGGTGGCGAGTTCGAAATGCGCTTGGGTGGGTGTGCCAGCCGGGCGGCTTTTCAGGTGAATTTCGCGTGAGGTGGTCATTTCGTCTCTCCCCATTTTTGGCTCGTTTTGTGGATTGGCGGTCAGGTGGATTTTAGCGGCGCTCCCCCACCCCCGCCCCTCCCCTGAAGGGGAGGGGAGATTCAGCGGCGGAGTTTGCCGATCATTGTGACGCCCTGCGCGATGAATGCGCCCAGAATGACGCCGAAAATGCCTGCGAAGGTGGCGTGGATGATCCACTGGATCGCGCCTTGCGCCACTGGCGACATCAGCGCAACGGCGTGCGCCCAATCGTTGAGCGTGTGGGGCAGGGCGGGCCAGAGGCCGACCACTTCCATGCCGTGCAGCACGATGCCGCCGCCGACCCACGCCATGGCGGCGGTGCCGATGACGGAGAGCGCGGCGAGCAGTTTGGGCATGCTGGCGACGAGGCCGCGGCCGATCGCCTGCGAGGTGCGATTGTTCAGGGCGGCGAGGCGGACGCCGACATCGTCCATCTTCACGATCAGCGCCACGCCGCCATAGACGAGCGCGGTGACGGCGACACTAACGCCCACCAGCGCAGCTGCCGTGGTGGCGATGGGCAGATTGCCCAGTTCCCCCAGCGCGATGGCGAGGATTTCCGCAGACAGGATGAGATCGGTGCGGATCGCCCCGTTCACCATCTTGGTTTCGCGTTCCGCCGGTTCCAGCAGGACGGGCACGTCTTCATGGTGGGCGGCGTGGTGCAGGCCGAGCTTTTCCATCACCTTTTCCGCCGCTTCGAAGCAGAGGAAGGCCCCGCCGAGCATCAGCAGCGGGGTGAGCGCCTGCGGCAGAAAAGCCGCCAGCGCGATGAAGATGGGGGTGAGGATGAACAGCTTGTTGCGCAGCGAGCCGCGCGCGATCTTCCAGATGATCGGCAGTTCGCGATCGGGCGTGAAGCCAGTGACATAGGTGGGGGTGACGGCGGCGTCGTCGATCACCACGCCCGCCGATTTGGCCCCGGCCTTGGCGGTGGCGGCGGCGACATCATCCAGCGAGGCGGCGGCCAGCTTGGCGATGGCCGCGACATCGTCGAGCAGCATGATGAGACCGGACGCCATTCGTCAACCTTCCCGTGATTCGAGCATGGAGGCAATGGCCTGATTGGCGAGCGCATCCGCGCGTTCGTTCATCGGATCGCCGCTGTGGCCCTTCACCCATTGCCATTGGATGCTGTGCGGGCGGGTGGCGGCATCCAGCGCCTGCCAGAGATCGGCGTTCTTCACCGGTTCGCGCGAGGCATTGCGCCAGCCGTTGCGCTTCCAGCCGTGAATCCATTTGGTGATGCCTTCCAGCAGATATTTGCTGTCTGTCACCAGAATGATCTCGGCGGGGCGCTTCATTGCCTCCAGCGCCTTCAGTGCGGCCGTCATTTCCATACGGTTGTTGGTGGTCTGCCGTTCCGCGCCGGTCAGCAGCTTTTCCGTGCCATTCCATTGCAGGATGGCAGCCCAGCCGCCGGGGCCGGGGTTGCCCTTGCAGGCACCATCGGTGGTAATCCGGATGTGCGGGAGATCAGCCATCGAGGCGGGCATAATGCGCAAGGCGGCGGGCGAAGGGCAGGGGATCTTTGCGCTGCACCAGCGCATCCGACGGCGGGGCGAGCCAGTCCTGCGCTCGCGTCAGCAGGAAGCGCAGCGAGGCCCCTTGCCCCAGCAGCGGGAAGGCGGCGCGTTCGGCGGCGCTTAAGGGGCGGACCGATTCATAGCCTTCGAAGATGGCGCGGGCATGATCCATCAGCGGGGCGCATCCATCCTTCGGGAAGGCCCATGCCGCGTGCAGCACGGCCAGATCATAGGCGTAGAGATCGGTGCAGGCAAAATAGAAATCGATGAGGCCGGTGACGGTTTCGCCCAGCATCAGCACATTATCCGGGAACAGATCGGCGTGGACGGTGCCGCGCGGCAGGTTCCGGGGCCAGTGGGCGGCGAGCGTTTCCAGCCGTTCGGCCACGAAGGCGGCGAGGCCGGGTTCGATGCTGTCCAGCCCCGCGCCCAGTTCGGCGGCGCTGGCCTGCCAGTGGGAAAGGCCCAGCGCGTTGGGGCGTTCTGCCGTGTAGCTGGCGCCTGCGAGGTGCAGGCGGGCGAGGGCTGCGCCTGCCGCGCGGGCCTGTGCGGCAGTGGGGACGGAGACAGAGACGCCGGGCAGATACTGGATGAGGCAGGCCGTTTTGCCGACGAGTTGCTGGATGGCAGCGCCTTCGCGATCCCGGATGGGGTGGGGAACCGGCAGGCCTGCGTCTGCCAGATGCTCCATCAGAGCGATGAACCATGGCAGTTCGCCAAGGTCGATGCGCTTTTCGTAGAGCGTGAGGATGTAGCGAGCGGTTTCGGTTTCGATCAGGAAATTGCTGTTGGAAACGCCTTCGGCAATGCCCTTGGCAGACAGCAGCGCGCCGCTTTCATAGCGCGCGAGGAACTGTTCCAGCGCTTCGGCCGGGACTTCGGTGTAGACGGCCATGGCTGAACGTCAGGCGGCGACGAGGGCGCGGGGGAGTTTGAAGACGACCTGTTCGGTGGCGGTCGTGACTTCGTCGACCGTGACGTCGAAGCGGCTGCGCAGGGCGTCCAGCACTTCCTGCACCAGCACTTCCGGAGCCGAGGCACCGGCCGTGAGGCCGACGGTGGTGACGCCTTCGAACCATGCCCAGTCGATCCCGGCGGCGCGCTGGATCAGCCGCGCCTGTGCTCCTTCGCGGGCGGCGACTTCGCGCAGGCGCTGGGAATTGCTGCTGTTTTCCGCGCCGATCACCAGTACCAGCTGGCATTGCGCGGCGATCGCCTTCACCGCCGTCTGCCGGTTGGAGGTGGCGTAGCAGATGTCCTCTCCCTTGGGGCCGATCAGCGAGGGGAAGCGGCGTTGCAGGGTGGCGACGATATCGGCGGTGTCGTCCACCGAGAGTGTCGTTTGCGTGAGGAAGCCGAGTTCCGGCACCGGGGGCTGCACGGATTCGGCATCCTCCACGGTTTCGATCAGCGTCATCGAGCCTTCGGGCACCTGCCCGAAGGTGCCGATCACCTCAGGATGGCCCGCATGGCCGACGAACAGGATGTGGCGGCCCTGTTCCACCAGGCGTTCGGCCTGCCGGTGCACCTTGGAGACGAGCGGGCAGGTGGCGTCCAGCCAGTCCAGCCCGCGTTCCTGCGCGGTGGCGGGGATGGATTTGGGCACGCCATGGGCGGAAAAGATCACCTGCGCGCCATCGGGAACTTCATCCAGTTCCTTCACGAACACGGCGCCCTTGGCCTTCAAACTATCCACCACGAAGCGGTTGTGGACGATTTCGTGCCGGACATAGACTGGCGCGCCATGTTTTTCGAGCGCGAGCTCCACGATCTGGATGGCGCGTTCAACGCCGGCGCAGAAACCGCGCGGAGCGGCGACGAGGAGCTTCAGGGGGGGGGAAGAAGGCATAGGCTTGCCCTTAACGGAGTTTCGCGCCGCCATGAAGCCCCTTCCCAGCGGCGAGGCCTGCGCCTAAGGACAGGCTTCACTGTTGAAGGCTTGCGCCGAAACAGAACATCAACGCGGGGGCGTGCTGAGAGGAGACCCTCATTTTGTCGAAACCCTATCTGGCTGTCGGGCTCCTGGTTTCGGCGCTCGTGCTGGCCGGCTGCAATCGCAACCCCTTGCTGGTGAAACGATCGACCTGCCCGGCCGTGGCGATCCCGGCCTATTCGGGCAGCGTGACCAAATTCGATCCGCCGCAAAGCCGCGACGCCGACGCCATCGATGTGACGGCGCAGCTGAGCGACGTGGTGGGAAGCTGCCACGAAAGCGCCGACTATCTGACCACCGATCTGGCCTTCACCGTGACGGCGCAGCGGCGCAAGCCGGGGCCTGCGCGGCAGGTGTATCTGCCGATCTTCGTGGCGCTGGCGCAGGGCGGCAACGTGCTGGTTTCCAAGCAGATTACCGGCGTGATGGTGGAGTTTCCCGAAGGGCAGCTGCGCGCGGAGGCGCGCGGTGGTGCGCGGGCGGACGTGCATCGTTCCGCTGTGACCCTGCCGGACGAAGTGCAGCAGCGCATCAGCCGCGAGCGGCGGCCGGACGAGCCGGACGCGCTGGTGGACCCGCTGTCTGACCCGCAGGTGCGCGCGGCGGTGCGGGCTGCGAGCTTCGAAGTGCTGGTGGGCTTCCAGCTGGACGATGCGAGCCTTGCCTATAATGTGGGCAAATAAGCCCAGCTTGGGTTTCAGCTTCGCTTGACGGGAACCGGTTGCTGGCCCTATGGGCCTCGGCCTTCCCGTGGGCCGGTTGTCGGCCGAGGGTTGTGGCGACCATAGCTCAATTGGTTAGAGCGCCGGTTTGTGGTACCGGAGGTTGCGGGTTCGAGACCCGTTGGTCGCCCCACTTCCCCTTTTGGTTTGCCGCCCCGGTTCGGGCGTAGAGGGCGGATTTCATGCGCGACAGCGGCTATGGCGTTTTCCTGTTCCTGGGAATGATCCTGGGTTTCGGCATCGGTGTTGCTGTGGGGCAGGCCTCTGCCGGCACGGTGATCGGGCTGGGTGCGGGGGCGCTGCTGGCGCTGGGGATGCGGTTGAAGCGCTAAAGCAGCGGGCGGGAGAGCCAGACGATCCGGCCGACGATCCGGATGCCTTCGGGGTCGCAATCCGGGAACGACGGGTAGGCGGAATTGTCTGACAGGATGGCGACGCGGCGCGTGACCGGATGGACGGACAGGCGGTGCGCCGTGGGCAGCGAATCGCTTTCGATGAGATAGAGGCCGTCGCGCGGCTGGCTGCAATCGGTGCGGTCGATCAGCAGCGTGTCACCTGAGAGCAGAGTGGGGGCCATCGAATCGCCTTCGACGAGATGCGCCGCGAGGCGGATGCGGCGGGCAGGGGGCAGGCGCTCGATCAGGCTGGAGTCGAAGCGGAGACGCGGACCGGTGGGCTCGCCGAGATAGCTGATCTCCATCAGCCTGTGGCTGACCGAATCGGGTTGCAGCGTCTGCGCATCGGCCGGGCCGCCGAGCAGCGCTTCGGACACGCCGAAGTGACGGGCGAGCAGCCTGCGTTCATCCTCGCCGAGGCGGCGGGGAACGCCGCGCTTGATGAATTGCTGGATGTAGGCCGGGTTGCGGCCGATCAGGCGGGAGATTTCGGCATAGCCCTGCCCGGAATTCCGGATCAGCGTGTCCAGCTGTTCGCGGGCAGCGATTTCGCGCCTGTGCCCTTCATCTCCTTCGGGCATTGGCCCGCGCTCCTTCCTGAATGACTTGTTTTGCCTATTTACCATAAGAAAATACCTAGACTAGTAGGAAATTCACTATCAGGATTGGTTTTGTCGATTCGGGTGGCGGTGGGGCCTCCGGGTGGTTCGGCCGGATCGACGAATGGGTCGACATGTGGAGGAATCCGTTCATGTCGTTGCTACATGCGATTGAAACCTGCCTGAGGCTTTCCAATGTGCCGCCATCCCGGTTCGGGCGCGACAGCGTCCGTGATCCAAGGCTGGTGCACGACCTGCGACGGGGGCGACAGCCCGGACGCCGGATGGAAGAACGGGTGAAACGTCATATTGAACATGTTTTAAGTGAGTTGCCGGACGACGCCAGACCTGCGCGGACCGGCTGGAGGCGTGGCTGATGCGCATGCGTTTATCTGCAGTGAATGCGCGGCTGCTGCGCTCCATCCGGGCGCTGGCCGGGGGAATGCCCAGTGAAACGGTCGGTGAAACGGCCGGTGCGGCATCGGCGGAAGGCGAGGGCGTGCGTGGTGGCCAGCCCTTGCTGGTGATCGAGGATTTCACCGAAACGCCCTGGGCCAGCCTGACCTTTTCCGGAATCCGGCACGGCATCGACATCCGTCTGGATGGCGACGAAGCGGAAGTCCGGCGCGTGGTGGCGGAACTTGCCGATTGGCCGGACAGTGCGTGCGAAGGCCTTGCAGGGCACTTCCTCGCCGATGTGCAAGTGCAGGAAAACAGCCGTGTGTTGCATGAAGGTGGGCGCATGTCTCTGTGCCTCCGCCTGGACGCGCTAACCATAGCTGAATAGGATATTGACGCAAGAGTAACTAGGTTCAGATAGGATATTCCCGCCGGATGGGGGCGGGACTCATTTCCGAGCCGCACTCAAATTCTGCTGGCGCGATGATCTGGCTCGCGATAGAAACTGAGTCGCGCCCAAATTGGGTGGCCAAATTGGGCGGACTGAGCGGCGGGTGGATATGACGGCAGGGCAGCTTGGGGCGCTTCGGCGGGGGCATTTGCGGCCTGTATGGGCGGTGGCGCTGCTGTTGGGGGCAGGCCTTGGCCTGAGCGCCTGTGGCGCTGACGCCCCGGCGGCCGATCCGGCGGCGGCCGCCCTTCCAGTGACGCTGCATCGCGTGGGAAGCGCCGGGCTGGTGCTGGAAACCCATGCCTCCGGCACGGTGCGGCTGCGGCGGGAGACGCCGCTGGCTTTCGTAAGCGACGGGCGTGTGCGCACGGTGAGCGTGCGCGAGGGCGATGTGGTGCAGGGCGGCCAATTGCTGGCGCAACTAGACCGGGTGGCGATCGACGCGCAGGCGCAGGCCGCATCGGTCCGCACACGGCAGGCCGAATCCGAACTGCGGCGACAGCGGGAACTGGCCGCGAAGGGCTGGGTTTCCAAAGCGCGTGTCGAATCCGCCGAAGCAACGGCCGAGGCAGCCCGCGCCGAACTGAGCGGCGCGCGCTTCAACCAGCGCTTCGCAACCATCAACGCCCCGGCGTCAGGCGTGATTCTGGCGCGACTGGCAGAGCCGGGGCAGACGCTGGCCGCCGGAACGCCGGTGCTGACACTGGGAGAGTTTTCCAGCGGCTTCGTGCTTCGCGTGCCATTGCCCGCCGGGCGAGTTGCAGCGCTGCGGCGCGGCGACATGGCGGAGGTGAGTTTCCGCGACGGCGCAGCGCCTGACATGACGGCGCGCATCATCGAGATCGCCGGGCGGGCCGACCCCGCCACCGGCACCTTCCAGGTGGAATTTGGCTTGCCCGCCAACCCGGCGCTGCGGTCCGGGCTGATCGCCGATGTGCGGCTGGCGGGGGCCGGAGCTCAGGCCTCCGGCCTTGCGATTCCGGCTTCTGCCCTGTTCGGAGCGCGGGCGGACGAGGGCTTTGTGTGGCGCTATGACCCGGCCACGCGCAAGGTGAAGCCGCAGATGCTGAAGCTGGGCCGCGTCACCGGCGACGGCGTGGAGGTGACCTCCGGGCTGGCGCGCGGCGATCTAATCGTGGGGGCCGGGGTGGACCGGCTGATGGACGGGCAGCTGGTGAAGCCCGTTCAGACGGTTGCGAACTGACGCCCTGTGCTGAACGGGCTGATCGCATTCGCAGTCCACCGCTGGCAGGTGACGCTGGTGGTGTTCGGGCTGATCACGGCGCTGGGTGCGCAGGCGTTCCTGTCCATTCCGCGATCGGTGGACCCCACCTTCAAGGCGCCGTTCGTGCTGATTCTGGCGAACATGCCCGGCGCGGACCCCGCCGATATCGAGCAGACCGTGACCAAGCCCATCGAGGAAGTGGTTGCAGGGCTGGACGCCATCGACGAGCTGGAATCCCACTCCAGAGACGGGCAGGCGGTGATCGCCGCGCATTTCCTGTGGAGCGCCGACCCGGATCGGGTGTTCGACGAAACCGTGCGTGAAGTGAACGCCATTCGCGGCACGCTGCCAACCTCTGTGCAGCGGCTGGAATATCGCCGCATCCGCACCACCGAGGCGGTTGTCGCGCAATATGCCATCGTCTCCGACACGGCCTCGTGGCGGCGGATGGAGAAGGTTGGGAAGGATCTGAAAGAGGCGTTTCAGCGCCAGCCCGGCGTGCGGCTGGCCGTGGTGTGGGGCGTGCCGAAGCCGGAAATGCGGGTCTCGGTAGACCTTGGCCGGCTGGCGGAACTGGGCATTCCTGTGACACAGGTGACGGACGCGCTGCGCGTGGGCGGGACGGATACGCCGCCCGGCGCGGTTCGATCGGGCGAACAGCGGCTGAACCTGAAGGCGGGCGGGGCTTTCCGCAGCGTGGACGAAGTGAAGGCGGTGCCGCTGCGCGCCGTGAGCGGCCGCGTGGTGCGGGTGGGCGATGTGGCCGAGGTGGCATGGGCCACCGCAGAGCGGACCCATAGCACCAGCTTCAACGGCAAGCGGGCGATCTGGGTGACGGCGACCCAGAAAGACAATGTGAACGTGCTGGAGGTGGAGCGCGCGCTGACGGCGACGGCCGACGCCTATGCCAAAACCTTGCCGCCCGACATGAAGCTGAAGCTGGCCTTCGATCAATCGCAGGATGTGAAGCGCAAACTCGCATTGCTTGCGCGGGATTTCGGGCTGGCGCTGGCGCTGGTGCTGCTGACGTTGCTGCCGCTGGGGCCGCGCGCGTCTTTGGTGGTGATGGTGTCCGTGCCGCTCAGCCTTGCCATCGGCGTGTTCGTGATGAACGTGCTGGGCTATACGCTGAACCAGCTGGTGATCACCGGCTTCATCGTGGCGCTGGGCATTCTGGTGGATGACAGCATCGTGGTGGTGGAAAATATCTCCCGCCATTTGCGCATGGGCTATTCCCGCACGGCGGCCGCGCTGGCGGGCACGCAGCAAATCGCCGTGGCGGTGGTGGGCTGCACGGCGGTGATCGTGTTCGCCTTCCTGCCGCTGACGGCGCTGCCGGGCGGGGCAGGTAAGTTCATTCGCGGGCTGCCGATCGCTGTGATGGCGACGGTGATCGCTTCTTTGTTCATCTCCCTCACGATCATTCCCTTCCTCGCCTCGCGCCTGTTGCCGCGCGATACGGACCCGCACGGCAACCGCTTCCTGCAGATCGTGGATGGCGGAATTCAGCGCTTCTATGCGCCCATCCTGCACTGGGGGCTGGAGCATCCGCGCACCACCTTCCTCGCCGCGACCGCGCTGTGCGTGGCGGCGCTGGGGCTGGTGCCCGTGCTGGGCAGCAGTCTGTTCCCGCCCGCCGATTCGCCATATTTTCAGGTGGAGATCGAAACCTCCGAAGGATCGGACACCGTCGCTACCGCGCGCGCCGTCGCCTTTGTGGACCGCACGCTGGCCGCCGAGCCGCTGGTGGAAAATCGCATGGCCAATGTGGGGCGCGGCAACCCGCAGATCTTCTACAACAAGGGCGAAACCAGCCAGCAATCCAACATCGGCGTGGTGGCCGCCACGCTGAAAAGCTGGGACCCGGTGGAGACCCCGGCGCTCGTCACACGGCTGCGTGAGCGCTTCGCCAGCTATCCGGAGGCGCGTATCCAGCTGAACCCCTATCAGAACGGCTCGCCGATCGACGCGCCGATCCAGTGGTTCCTCACAGGCCCCGATCTGGACGTGCTGCGCGAGTTGTCCATCAAGGCCGAAGCCATCGTCCGCGCGGTGCCCGGCACGCAGGATGTGCGCAACCCGTTGGCTTATGAACGGCTGGACCTGAACCTTGGCCTCGATGCGGACAAGGCTGCGCTGTTCGGCGTGGCCCCGGCCGCCGCACGGCGGGTCACTCGGCTGGCGTTGGCGGGCGAAACAGCCGGGCGTTTCCGCGATGCAGAGGGCGACAGTTACGATGTGGTCGTGCGGCTGCCGCAGCCGGATTTCACGGGGGTTTCGCCCGGCGAACGCATCGGCGCGTTGCAGGACGTTTCCGCACTGGAACGGGTGTTCGTGCCCACCGCCGGTGGAGACGCGGTGCCGCTGCCCGCCATCGCCACCCCCCGGCTGGAAGGCGGCCCCGCCTCCATCGACAGGCACGGCCAACAGCGCAGCGTGGGGCTGACGGCCCATGTGCAGGATGGCTACCTCACTTCGCGCGTGAACGAGGAAGTGGGCGCGAAGCTGAAGGCGATGGATCTGCCGCCCGGCTATGGCTTTGTGCAGGGCGGGGAAGCCGCCGAGCAGGAAGAAAGCTTCGGCGGGCTGGGCGGGGTGATCCTGTTCGCGATGTTCTCCATCTTCGCCGTGCTGGTGCTGGAATTTGGCCGCTTCCGCGAAACCATCGTCGTGGCGGGCGTGGTGCCGCTGGGCATGTTCGGCGGCCTGATCGCCCTGCTGCTGACGGGCAACTCCATCAGCTTCACCGCCGTGATCGGCTTCGTCGCGCTGATCGGCATCGAGATCAAAAACTCCATCCTGCTGGTCGATTTCACCACGCAACTGCGCCAGCAAGGCGTGGAACTGCGCGAAGCCATCGAACGCGCAGGCGAAGTGCGCTTCCTGCCCGTGCTGCTGACCAGCGTGACGGCGGTGCTGGCGCTGCTGCCGCTCGCCCTGTCAGGATCAGGCCTGTATTCGCCGCTGGCATGGGTGATCATCGGCGGGCTGATTTCCTCGACCCTGCTCAGCCGGATCGTGACGCCGGTGATGTACCTGCTGCTGGTGCGCCACGCCCCGCCGCCTCCGAGGATGGAGACCGCACCGCCGCCTTTGCCTGAGGCTTAGCGCGCGGGGGGGGCGGAGGGGTTGGAGGCCTCCGGCAGGCAGGGCTTTGCCCTGCACCCAGCAGGGAAATGATTTCCCTGCACCCTCTAAGTTGGCGTTGTGGACCAACGGTGGTGTCGTGCGGGTGATCAGATTCGATTGCCTGCGGCGCTGCGGAGGCTCTCTCTTCCCGTTGGTGATAAAGGTGGAGAGAGGGGAGCAACGGTGGGAGTGATCCACAAACCTTTCCGCAACCACAGCCGACACCCCGGACTTGATCCGGGGTCCAGTTTCCACCTCCAGCGTTGCCGAAGAACAGCTGGACCCCGGATCAAGTCCGGGGTGACGTGGGGAGAGGTGGAGGGTAAGGCCCAACACAAAGCGCCGCAGGCATTCAACTTGCAACCTAGCGCCAAGCGGATAGCCCCCACCCCAACCCCTCCCCTGTAGGGGAGGGGCTAAGTAAAAAAGTTCGGGGGTGCAGGGGCGTCACGCCCCTGCCAGGGGAGTTTGAGGGGGCAGAGCCCCCTCAAACCTTGTTCGCTTTACTTCGCGAACGCCTCCACCGCGCTGACGGCTTGCGCGAAGGGGCGGGTGCCGGGGGCGATGACTTCGAAATGGCCTGCGACCGGGGCGAGCCAGATGTCTGCCTTGTCTCCGGCTTTGCGGGCTTCGATGGCGAAATCGAGGCCGATGGCGGGGAAGGCTGCTGCATCATAGACACCGTGCAGCATCACGACGGGGACGCCGAGCGGCAGCAGTTTATCCGGGCTGGTATCTGCGAAGCGGAGGTCGTCTGCGCGCTCGCTACCGTCTGCTGCGGTTTTGGGAGCGAGTTTTTCGACCGTATCGGGGCCGCACAGCGTGTTGATTTCGGCCGACCAGTTGGCGAGCGAGCCGATGCCGCCGACGGAGACGACTCCGCGCGGTTTCAGCGGCTTCTCACTGTGCAGCGGGCTGCCCGCGGGGATTTTGCCACGGCCTGCAGCCCAGAGCGCGAGGTGGGCGCCTGCGGAGTGGCCGTAGAACACCAGGCGGTTCAGATCGAGCTTGCGGGCTTCGGCATGTTCGCGAATGAGGTCAATGGCCTGCGCAACATCCTGATAGGTGCCGGGATAGCCGCCGCCTTCCTCATCGATGCGGCGATAGCCGATGGACCAGACGGCATAGCCTTTGTCGATAAAGGCACCTGCGGCCGGGCGCAGCAGTTCCGGCCCTGCGATGTCTTTCCGCCAGCAACCACCATGCACCATGATGACGACTGGGTGCAGCGCATCGGGGCTTTCCGCATTGGGCTTTGGCATGAAAAGCTCAACAAGCTGGCTGGGAGCCTCGCCATAGCGGATGGTTTCAGTGGGGGCTGCTGCCGGCAGCGAGGCGACGGCACGCGGACCCATCAGGCGCGGCAGCTCTGTCAGCGCGGCGGACTGGGCGGTGAGGGGGGCGGCGAACAGCGCCGCGCCCGCCAGAATGATCCGCTTCATTCGCCCTTGCGCGCCTTACGGGCCTCATCGAGATCCAGCACGGCGCCGTCTGCGCCTTCGGGCAGCAGGCCGAGGCGGCGGGCCACTTCCTGATAGGCTTCAACTTCGCCGCCGAGATCGCGACGGAAGCGATCCTTATCCAGCTTTTCGGATGTCTTCATGTCCCACAGACGGCAGCCGTCCGGGCTGATTTCATCTGCGAGGATCACGCGGCTGTAATCATCTTCCCACAGGCGGCCGAATTCCAGCTTGAAATCGACGAGACGGATGCCGATTCCGGCGAACAGGCCGGTGAGGAAATCATTGGTGCGGATCGCCATATCCACGATGTCGGCCAGTTCGTCCTGCCCGGCCCAGCCGAAGCAGGCGATATGTTCTTCGGTGATCATCGGATCGCCGAGCGCATCGTCCTTGTAATAATATTCCAATATGGTGCGGGGAAGCTGGGTGCCTTCCTCGATCCCGAGGCGCTTCGACAGCGAGCCTGCAGCGACGTTGCGGACGACCACTTCGATCGGGATAATCTCAACCTGACGAACCAGTTGCTCACGCATGTTGAGGCGGCGGATGAAGTGCGTAGGGATGCCGATATTGCCGAGCAGGGTGAACAAATGCTCGGAAATGCGGTTGTTCAGCACGCCCTTGCCGGAAATGGTGCCCTTCTTCTGGGCGTTGAAGGCGGTGGCGTCATCCTTGAAATATTGGATGAGCGTTCCGGGTTCCGGCCCCTCGTAGAGGATTTTGGCCTTGCCTTCGTAAATCTGGCGGCGGCGGGACATTGTTTGCGTTCCTCGGGATAATTGAAAGCGGGGCATAGCCGGTTCGCGGGCGCGCGGCAACGCACAGCAGATGGTGGCCTGCGGCACGAACTGCCGTTAGCATGGGCGGATGCTGAGCCTTTTCCTGATCGCGGCGGCTGCCGCTTCGCCTTTGCCCGCTGACCCGCTGGCGGCCATTCGCCCCCCGTGCGGCGCGGCCTATGCCGGGCGGCTGGCTTCAACCGATGCGGCCGACGCCGACATGGCGGGCAAACCGCTGATCATGCATGTGCGCGTGTGCGACGGGGCGGAAGTGCAGATTCCCTTCCATGTGGGGGAGGACCGATCCCGCACGTGGTTCCTGAGCGCCGTGGACGGGGGCTATCGCCTGAAGCACCGGCACCGTCATGCCGATGGCTCGCTGGACGAGCGGACCTTGTATGGCGGAGACAGCGTGGGGGCGGCGACGCCCTTGCCCGGCGGCGGCTGGCGGGTGGAATTCCCGGTGGACGCGCATTCGAAGCAGATGTTCGCGGCGCAGGGCATTCCGCAATCGATGACCAATGTCTGGTCTGTGGAATATGTGCCGGGGCGGCAGTGGGTTTACCAGCTGGCGCGGCCGGGCCGGTTGTTCCGCGTGGAGTTCGACCTGACGGCGCAGGTGACGCCGCCGCCCGCGCCCTGGGGCGATGAGGGGGCAGTGAACCGGTAGGCTGATTGCCCGGATTGGCTGAGGTGCGGCGCTTCCGCGAATCCTTTGCGCCGCGGAAGCCGGATATGCGGCCATCGCCCGCGGCATGGACGACTTGCGGGTCGGGCAATCCGTTTTGCTGCGCAAGGGTTTATTTTATGGGAAAAATTTGGTCGGGGAGACAGGATTCGAACCTGCGGCCCTCTGCTCCCAAAGCAGATGCGCTACCAGACTGCGCCACTCCCCGGGCTTGCGCCGGTGCGGCGGCCCTTAGCGGCTGATGCGGCGTGCGGCAAGCCGAGCAGCGCAACGCGGTTTGCGCTTGCGCCCGCGACAGCTTGGGTTCAGCTAGGTCTGATAAGGTCCGAAGCCCCTGAATGGATTAACGATCATGATCGCTCGCCTCACCAATCGCCCGGCCAGATTCACGGCCAACATGCTGCTTGCGGCGGGCCTTGCCCTGCTGGCGGCCTGCGCCCAGCCGTTCGAAGCGCGGGTGCAGAGCTTCCAGTCCATGCCGCCGGCGCAGGGGCAGACCTTCACGATCCAGCCCGCATCGCCGGATCGGCAGGGCAGCCTTGAATTCGCCGCTTACTCGGGCCTGATCGCCACCGAACTGCAGAAGCACGGCTTCCAGCAGGCGGCTTCGCCCGAACAGGCCTACCTTACCGTGCTGGTCGATTTCGGTTCCGGCCCGGGCCGCGAGCGCATCGCCACGCGCCCGGCCACGCCCTCCACATGGGGCTGGTATGGCCGTGGTGGCTGGTATGGCCGCCCCGGTGGCTGGTGGGGGCCGTGGGGCGATCCCTTCTGGGATCCGTGGAACCAGCCAGACGTTTACAGCTTCACCGTCTATCCGGCGTTCCTTGATGTGACGATCAAGCGCACCGCCGATAAAACGCCCGTGTTCGAAGGCCGGGCGCAGACGACGACGCGCGTGAACGATCTGCCCTCTACCATGCCCAACCTCGTGTCGGCGATGTTTCAGGACTTCCCCGGTGCCTCCAGCCGAAGCGCAGTGGTGAAGGTGCCGCAAAACCGCTGACAGCCGGGCTGTGCATCTGCTAATGTGCAAGCCGAAAATCGGGGGCGCATCAGGCAGATGAACGAAACGGCCGAGACTTTTCTGGTGGTTGTCGATGAGACGCCGGAATCCGGGAAGGCGCTGCGCTATGCCGCGCTCCGGGCGCAGCATACCGGCGCGCGCGTCTGCCTGCTGCATGTGCTTTCCCCCAGCCAGTTTCAGCAATGGGGCGGTGTGCAGCAGGATATGGAGGCTGAAGCCGAACAGGGCGCACAGGCCCTGCTGGGCGGCAAGGCGGCAGAGGTTGAGGCGCTGACAGGCCTTCGCCCCATGGTGCGGCTGATGCGCGGCCGCGCGACAGACGCAGTGCTGGAAGTGGTGACGACAGATCGCTCGATCCGCGCATTGGTGCTGGCGGCGGCGGCTTCCGGCAAGCCGGGTCCGCTGGTGCATTTCTTCGCGGGCGAACGGGCGGGAACGCTGCCCTGCATGGTGATGATCGTGCCCGGTGGAGTCAGCGATGCCGACATTGATCGGCTGACATAAGAAAACAAGACTGTTTCAGTCTTGATTGGAGACGACTTGCGCGCCATCTGCGGAGCAGCCAAGGAGCGCCTCATGCTGATCGAAACCGAGCAGACCCCAAACCCGGCCACGCTGAAATTCCTTCCCGGCCGCGAAGTGTCACCGGGGGAGGGCGTGGACTTCGCCTCTCCCGAAGACGCAGAGCGCTCGCCGCTCGCCCGCGCTCTGTTCGCGCTGGGCGATGTGGAGAGGGTGTATTTCGGCCCCGATTTCATCAGCGTCACCAAGGCCCCGGGCAGTGCCGACTGGCCGCTTCTGAAGCTGGACGTGCTGGGCGCGCTGGTCGATCATTTCGCCAGCGGCGCACCACTGCTGCTGGGTGAGGAGGCCGAGGCCGAAACCTTCGACGATCCGGCCGATGCCGAAATCGTGACGCAAATCCGCGACTTGCTGGATACGCGCATCCGCCCGGCCGTCGCCAATGACGGCGGCGACATCGTCTATCGCGGGTTCCAGAAGGGAATCGTGTTCCTGCACATGCGCGGATCGTGCGCGGGCTGCCCCTCGTCCACCGCGACGCTGAAGGGCGGGATTGAAAATCTGCTGCGTTATTATGTTCCCGAAGTCACAGAGGTCAGGGCTGTCTGATGCATTCACCACTTCCCGATTCCGCGCTTGAGCAATTGTTCACCGAAGCCCGCACCCAATATGATTGGGAGCCCGATCCGCTGCCGGAAACGCTGATCCGCCAGCTGTATGAACTGCTGAAGTTCGGCCCCACGGCGGCCAACAGCAACCCGGCGCGCTTCATCTTCTGCACCAGCACGGAAGCCCGCGCGAAACTGGCTTCGGTGTCGTCCGGCAATAATGAAGGCAAGATCCGGCTCGCGCCGCTCACCGTCATCATCGGCATGGACATGGAGTTCCACGAAAAGCTGCCCGAACTGTTCCCGCACGCCGATGCGCGCAGTTGGTTCGCCGGGAATGAGCCCGCGATCCGCGAATCCTCGTTCCGCAACTCCTCGCTGCAGGGGGCCTATCTGATCATGGCCGCCCGTTCGCTGGGGCTGGATGCCGGGCCGATGTCCGGCTTCGACAAGGCTGGCGTGGACGCCGCCTTCTGGGCTGGCACGAAGGTTGAAACCAATTTCATCTGCTCCATCGGCAAGGGCACCGGCCAGAAGCTGTTCCCGCGCCTGCCGCGCCTCAGCTTCGAGGACGCATGCCGGATCGCCTGACCGGCCGCACACTGGTGATCGCGACGGGGCATGACCTGTCCCTCGCGCTGCTTCAGGACGGGCGGCTGCTGGCGCACAGGGATCAGGCCATGGTGAAGGGCCATGCCGAAGCGCTGGTGCCCGCCATCGCCGAGCTGCTGGCCCCGTTCGGCGGCCCGGCCTGCCGCCCGGAGCATGTGGTGGTGGAAACCGGGCCGGGCAGCTTCACCGGCTTGCGGGTGGGGCTTGCAGCGGCCCGCGCATTGGCGCTGGCGTGGGGGGCGTCGCTGTTCGGCGTGCGTTCCACGCAGCTGGCGGCGGCCACCGCGCCGAACGACGGGCGGCTACTGGTGGTGCTGGAAGCGCCGCGCGGGCAGATTTGGGCCGAAGGCTTCGAAGGGGCAGGGCGGCGCACCATCCTGCCGCCGGTCGCCATCTCCCCGGACGAGGCAGCCGGGCTGGCGAATGGCTATGACCATGTCGCGGGCAGCGCGCCCGCGCTGATGCGCGACGGCGTTGCCGCGCAGCCTCCACGCGCCGCCGCGCTGGCGCAGCTTGAACCCGGCGCGCTCGGCGCGGCAGAGCTTCTGTATGTCCGTGCAGCCGAACCTGCCTGAGCCAGACCAGTTGCGCTGGAGCGAGGGCGGCATCGTCGCAAGCCCGGCGGTGGCGGCGCTGGCTGCGAGTTCATTCGATCCGCAATATCGCGAAGCATGGACAGAGTTGCAGATCGCCAATCTTCTGGCGGGCGGCAATGCCTGGCTCGATCTCTGCCATGCCGGGCAGGAACTGGTGGCGTTCGCGCTGAACCGGCAGGTGCTGGATGAAGTGGAACTGCTGCTGTGCGCAGTCTCGCCCGCGTGGCGCGGCCGCCGCATCGGCCTGCGGATGATGGAGCAGGTCGCGGATTCGGCCCGCAAGCGCGGCGGCAAGCGGCTGTTTCTGGAAGTGCGGCAGGGAAATGAAGCGGCGATGGCGCTGTATCTGTCTGCCGGACTGCGGCAGGAAGGCCGTCGGCCGGCCTATTACCGAACCGTCGTTGGCGACAGTATTGATGCGATCACCTTTGCATCCTTCCTTCAGTAATTCGGCGCACTCTGCACTGAAGTTCGTCGCAACAGCACTTGAAACATTTGTTGCAAGCTGCGATTGGGGCCGCCGTCCGCTTAATCAAGGATAAGGTCGCGGCGGCAGTGCAGATGTTTGACTGGCAGGCTGTGCCTGCCGGACGCACTTCGCGGCCGATAAAATGTAGCGTGAATTTTGAACACCGGTTTCAAGGACAATATCATGACTGACGTGATCGAGCACAACGACCTGTTGGCGCTGACGGCGGATATCGTTTCCAGCCATGTCGCCAACAACAGCGTGGCAGTGAATGACCTGCCGCAACTGATCCAGAATGTCTTCGCGACATTGTCCGGGCTGGGCACACCTGCTCCTGCGCCGGAAGTGAAGCTGGAACCGGCCGTGCCGATCCGCTCGTCCATCAAGCCCGATTATATCATCTGCCTGGAAGACGGTAAGAAGCTGAAGATGCTGAAGCGTCACCTGATGACGGCTTATGGCATGACGCCGGACGACTATCGCGCCAAGTGGGGCCTGCCCGCCGATTATCCGATGGTCGCCCCCAATTATGCCGAAGCCCGCCGCCAGCTCGCCAAGTCCATCGGGCTGGGCACCAGCAAGAGCCGCACCCGCAAGAAGTGATGCGTGAAGGCGGCGGCCGGGCCGCCGCCTTCCATTTAACCGCGTGTCGGAGCGGTGCGCGCCTTGCCGCCCATAGCTTGCCCTTGCGACATCATGTCACTATTCCTGTGCAGGGGAGCAGGATCGCCCCCATAGCTGGAAGACTTGATGCCCGGGACGATCGACATCGAAGCCTTGTGTCAGGCCAAGGGTCTGCGGATTACCGAGCAGCGCCGCGTGATCGCGCGGGTGTTGTCCGAAGCGCGGGACCATCCCGATGTGGAGGAACTGCACCGTCGCGCCGCCGCCGTGGACAAGGGCATTTCCATCGCCACCGTCTACCGCACCGTGCGCCTGTTCGAAGAAGCGGGCATATTGGAGCGGCATGATTTCCGCGACGGACGCTCCCGCTATGAACCCACGCCGGACGAGCATCATGATCATCTGATCAACATCGAAACCGGCGACGTCATCGAATTCCATGATGAAGCGATCGAAAAGCTGCAGGCGGAAATCGCCGAGCGGCTGGGCTTCCGGCTCGTCGATCACCGGATGGAGCTTTACGGCGTTCCACTGAAGGGCGGGAAGGACAGGGGCTGACCCCCGGCATGCCGGACCCGACGCGCGCAGACTGGCCGGGTGCCCGCAAGCAGGGCCGTCTGGCGTCGCCGCCGTTCCAGAAGCTGGGCCATGTGAAAACCATGGCAGGCGCGCTTGCGGCAACGGGCACGCTGATCGGCCCGGCGCATGTGCACCGGCTGATCGACCGGCGCGGCGCGAAGCAGATTCCCATGCTGTGGCACAAGGTGGTCAGCCGCTCGCTGGGCGTGCGCAGCACCTTGCAGGGCGATCCGCTGGATGGCGGCGTGCTCTATGTGGCCAACCATATCTCGTGGCTGGATATCCCGGTGCTGGGCGCGCATCTGAAAGGTTCGTTCGTCGCGAAGTCCGAAGTGGGCGGCATGGGCCTAGTTGGCCATCTCGCGAACCTTCAGGACACCATCTATGTGGAGCGGGAGCGGCGTCAGCAGGCGGGCGAGCAGGCCGGCAGCATTGTTGCGCGGCTGAAGGCGCACAGCAATGTGATCCTGTTCCCGGAAGGCACCAGCGGAGACGGCGTGCATGTGCTGCCCTTCAAGACCAGCCTGTTCGCCGTGGCAGAGGGCGAGGCGATGCGCGAGGTGCCGATCCAGCCCGTCACCATTGCCTACACACGGTTGAACGGCTTGCCGCTCACCCGACAGCGGTTGCTGGACATTGCATGGATCGGCGACATGGAGTTCGCGCCGCACGCGCTGGACGTGATGAAGCTGGGCCGGATCGAGGCGCATATCCTGTGCCACGCCCCGGTGCAGCCGCGCGATTTTCCCAACAGGAAGGCCCTCGCGCGATACTGCCACGACGTGATATCCCAAGGCTATCGCAAGTTGATGCGGGGGCAGGATTAGCCCCGGATGAGGATTGATAATTGACTCGAAGTTTCGCCATTAAGTCTTTCGGATGCCAGATGAATGTGTACGACGCCGAGCGTATGAGCGAGGCGTTGCAGGCCCATGGCATGGCCGAATCCGGCGAATCCGACGGCGAGACGGCCGATGTGCTGATCCTGAACACCTGCCACATCCGCGAAAAGGCGGCGGAGAAACTCTATCATGAGGTGGGTCGCATTTCCGCCCGCGCCCGCGAGGATGGCCGCAAGCCGGTGATCGCCGTGACGGGTTGCGTGGCGCAGGCGGAGGGCGCGGAAATCATCCGCCGCGCGAAAGCCGTGGATCTGGTGGTGGGTCCGCAGGCCTATCACCGCCTGCCGGAGCTGCTGGCGCGGCAATCGGCGGGCGAAACCGGGCTGGTCGATCTGGACATGCCGATATCCCCCAAGTTCGATGTGCTGCCCGCCCGTCGCAAGCGTGGCCCCTCTGCCTTCCTCACGGTGCAGGAAGGCTGCGACAAATTCTGCGCCTTCTGCGTGGTGCCCTATACGCGCGGCGGCGAAGCCTCCCGCCCGCTCGACGCGATCCTTGCAGAAGCGCGGCAGCTGGTGGAGGGCGGCGTGCGCGAAATCACCCTGCTGGGGCAGAATGTGAACGCGTGGGCCGATGGCAACAAGGGCTTCGGGCAGATGGTGGAAGCCATCGCCGCGCTGCCCGGCGTGGATCGCATCCGCTATACCACCAGCCACCCGCGCGACGTGACGGAGGCGATGATCCGCGCCCACGCGGACATCCCGCAACTGATGCCCTATCTGCACCTGCCGGTGCAGTCCGGCTCAGACAGGGTGCTGGCGGCGATGAACCGCAAGCATGACCGCGACTTCTACTTCGGCCTGATCGACCGTTTCCGCGCTGCGCGGCCCGATCTCGCCATCACTTCGGATTTCATCGTCGGCTTCCCCGGCGAGACGGAGGCAGATTTCGCCGACACGCTCAGCCTCGTGGAACGCGTGGGCTATGCGCAGGCGTTCAGCTTCAAATATTCCCCGCGCCTCGGCACCCCGGCGGCCGAGCGCACGGACCAGATCGACGAGGATGTGAAAAGCGAGCGGCTGCACCGGCTGCAGACGCTGCTGCAGGAACAGTCTCTGGCCTTTAACCGCCAGAGCGTCGGCAGCAGCTGTGACATCCTGATCGAGCGGCGCGGGCGCCACGCCGGGCAGTGGATCGGCAAGTCGCCATGGCTGCAATCCGTGGTGGTGACCGATCCGTCGCTCAGCGTCGGCGATCTTGTGCGCGTGGAGCTGGTTTCGGCCGGCCCGAACAGTCTGGAGGGACATTTGCTGACCATGAAGACGGCTGCCTGATGGCGAAGCGTCACGCCGAACCGGCCAACATCCCCGAAACCCCCGGCCGCGCGCGGCTGGAATTGGAGTTCGACCGCCCCGCGCTGCTCGGCAGCCTGTTCGGGCAGTTCGACCAGAATCTGATCACCATCGAGAACCGGCTGGGCGTCTATATCGCTGCCCGCGGCAACCGGGTGGCGGTTGAAGGCGAGCCGGTGGGCATCGCCCGCGCCCGCGACGTGCTGACAGACCTTTATGCCCGGCTGGAACGCGGCCTGCCGGTGGATGGTGCCGACGTGGAAGCGGCCATCGTGATGGCGGCCGATGCCCCGGCAGAGGGTGTGGAAGGCGCAGGCCCCGGCGGCCCGCCCGCGATGATCCGCACCCGTCGCAAGACGATCATGGCCCGCAACGCGGCGCAGGCGGCCTATGTGCAAGCGCTGTCGAAGCATGACATGATTTTCGCGCTGGGGCCGGCCGGCACCGGCAAGACCTATCTGGCGGTGGCGCAGGCCGTCAGCCAGCTGGTTGCAGGCTCGGTGGACCGGCTGATCCTCTCCCGCCCGGCGGTGGAAGCGGGCGAGCGGCTGGGCTTCCTGCCCGGCGACATGAAAGAGAAGGTCGATCCCTATCTCCGCCCGCTTTATGATGCGCTCTATGATATGCTGCCCTCAGAACAGGTGGAGCGGCGCATCGCCAGCGGCGAGATCGAGATTGCGCCCATCGCCTTCATGCGCGGCCGCACGCTGGCCCACGCCTTCGTCATTCTGGACGAAGCGCAGAACACCACGCCGATGCAGATGAAAATGTTCCTCACCCGCTTCGGTGAAGGCAGCCGCATGGTCATCTGCGGAGACCCCAATCAGGTCGATTTGCCGGATGCAGGCAAAAGCGGGCTGGCGGATGCCGTGCAGCGGCTGGAAGGGGTGAAGGGGCTGGCTGTGCAGCGCTTCTCCTCGAAGGATGTCGTGCGTCACCCCATCGTCGGACAGATCGTGGACCGTTACGAAGGGCCGCAACAGGCAGGCCCCGATGCTTGACGTCGACTGTGACATAGTCGGCGGGGATTGGGACGAAGACGCCGATTGGGAAACGCTGGCCGAAACGGCGGTTCGCGCTGCGCTGGATGGCGCGGGGCAGGGCAGGCTGGTGCAACTGTCGGATGCGCTGGTCGAAGTCTCTGTGCGGCTGACGGATGACGCGGAAATGCAGCGGCTGAACCGCGATTATCGCGGCAAGGACAAGCCCACCAACGTGCTGAGCTTCCCCATGCACGCGCCAGACGATCTGGAACGCTGGCTGGCCGCCGGAGAGACGGACCTGCTGCTGGGCGATCTGGCGCTGGGCGCGGAAACCGTCACGCGCGAAGCGGATGAAAAGGGCATCTCCGTCGATGCCCATATGCTGCACCTGATGGTGCATGGCACCCTTCACCTCCTCGGCCATGATCATCTGGATGATGAAACGGCAGAGGCCATGGAAGCCCTTGAGACCCGCATTCTCGCGGGGCTTGGAATCGCGAACCCCTATGCCGAAACCGGCTGGGCCGCAGTGGATGAGAGACAATGAGCGACCCTTCCCCTAGAAGCGCGGGCGGCCTGTGGAGCGCCGTCCGCGACCTGCTGCACCTGAAGCAATCGGCTTCGCTGAGGGAATCGATCGAGGAAGCGATCGACGAGCATCTGGAAGAAAGCGCAGACCCGGACGATCTCGATCTGGACGAGCGCACCATGCTCAGGAACATGCTGCACCTGACGGAGCAGCACGCGGGCGACATTGCCGTTCCCCGGTCCGACATCACCGCCATTTCCAAAGACAGCGACTTCAAGGCCGTGGTGCGCCAGTTCCTTGAAGCCGGGCACAGCCGCCTGCCGGTGTATGACGGCAAGCTCGATTCCGTGCTGGGCATGCTGCATGTGAAGGATGTTTTCGCGGTGATCGCGGAGCGCTTCGGCCGCCGCCCCGGCGGGCCGCTGCCCACGCTGGAGGATTTGCTGCGCCCGGTGCTGTTCGTGCCGCCCTCTATGCCGGTGGTCGATCTGCTGACGGAAATGCGCCGCAAGCGCACGCATATGGCGATCGTCGTCGATGAATATGGCGGCACGGACGGGCTCGTCACCATCGAGGATATCGTCGAGGAAATCGTCGGCGAGATCGAGGATGAGCATGACGAGGAAGAAGCCGCGCTGCTGACGAAACTGCCGGACGGCACCATCGAAGCCGACGCAAGGCTCGATCTGGACGATCTGGAAAAGGCCGTGGGCGAAAGCTTCATCGACCATGATCTGGGCGACGAAGTGGACACGCTGGGCGGCCTGTCGTTCCTGATGGCGGGCCGGGTGCCGGAGGTTGGCGAGAAGCTGACCCACGCCAATGGCTGGACTCTGGAGATCGCCTCCAGCGACGGACGCCGGGTGGAAAAGCTGCTGCTGCACCCGCCCGCCCCGGTGGGCGAGGAGGCGGCGGAGGCATAAGGGATTTAGCAACTGCATCCTGTGTAAACAGGCATCGCTTGCCCTGTTCCCGTCCCGCTTTCTCCGCCCCGCTTCCCCTGTCCCGCTCAGGCTGAGCTTGTCGAAGCCCCAAACGCGAAAGCTCAATGGCCGAGCCGGTGCGCGCATGCTCCATGGGCTTCGACAAGCTCTGCCTGAGCGGGGGGAGGGGCAGCGGCGGGGAGGGGACCGCGAAAAACGCAGCAAAGCCAACGGCTATGCAAAGACCATGATTGCCGAAGACTCAGCCCTGCGGTTCGCCTGCTAGCAACTTGTGCCGCTTCATGGCGTGGCGCAGCTGGTCATAGCTTAGCCCCAGCATCTGCGCCGCCTTGCGCTGATTGTGGCGGGAAGCCGCAAGCGACTGTTCCAGCAGCCGCTTTTCATAAGCAGCAACCGCGCCGCGGAAATCCGCCGGGATCGGCTCCGGTGCCTCCGAAGCGCGCGGTTCCGCCGGTGGCGAGGCATCAGGCGCGGGCAGGGGGGCAGCAAACGCCCCCTTCGGCCGCCACGGGCTGTCGAACGGGTCCAGATCGAGCGCGCCAATGGGTCGGTCGGCCTCGCCCCAGCGATAGCAGGCGCGCTCCACCGCATTCTTCAGTTCGCGCACGTTTCCGGGCCAGTCATGCGCCTCCAGTTCCTCCAGGATGCGCGGCGTGAAGCCGGGAAAGCCGCGCCAGCCCAGTTCGGATGCCATGCGGCGGCCAAAGAAATCCGCCAGCTGCCGCACATCCTCGCGCCGGGCTCGCAACGGCGGTAGGGTGATCACTTCGAAGGACAGGCGATCCAGCAAGTCGGCGCGGAACTTGCCCGTTTCCGTCAGCTTGGGCAGATCTTCGTTGGTAGCCGCCACCACCCGCACATCCACCTGAATCGGCCGGGTGCTGCCCAGCCGCGTCATCTCGCCATATTCCACCACGCGCAGCAGCCGCTCCTGCCCGGCGGCCGTCAGCATCCCCACTTCGTCCAGAAACAAAGTCCCGCCATCCGCTTCCTCGAAGCGCCCGGCCCGCGCCTTCACCGCCCCGGTGAACGCACCGGCTTCATAACCGAACAGTTCGGCATCCAGCAGCGTTTCCGGCAGCGCCGCGCAGTTCAGGCTGATCAGCGGCTCTTCCCAACGCGGCGACAGGCGGTGCAGCCGTTCCGCGATCATTTCCTTGCCGGTGCCGCGCTCCCCCACCACCAGCACCGGGCGGCTCAGCTGCGCGGCGGCGCTGGCGCGCTCCACCGCATCCAGAAAGGGGCCGGACTGGCCGATCAACTGGGTGGGTTTTTCAGGCATGCCGAAGGATTAGCCGAATTGGCGGGATTTTCCAACAGTTCGCGAAATGCACGAAATATTGGGACGCGAGCAATTCTGATGAGCAAGTCAACTCATTGTTTCCAAATGGTATTTTCCAACCAAAAAACTTGGCACGGAAGCTGCACTGCACATGGCATCTAAGTTCAGGAGTTTGGCCATGAGCGCCCGTTTCACCCATCTCATCCGCCTGCCGCTGTTCGGCATCATCGCCATCATGGTCGGTGGGCTGAACGTGCTGGTGGCTGCCGGCCCTGCCATTGCCGCCCCGGCTGCATCTTCGGTTTCCGCAATCCCGTCTGCTCTCAGTCCCGAGGCCGCACATGCGGCATGAGCAGGCGGAACCTGGCCCGGACGGGGGGGCTTTATCCCCTCTCTCGTCGCCCCGTCCGGGCCAGTTTCTTGTGGTCGCCGAACCCGAGAAACCGGCTATACTCCACCCCGAACTCATCCCCGATCGGAATGGGGATATCTTCCAGGAGCTGACAATGGGTATCTTCTCCCGCGCGCGCGACATCATCCAGGCCAATGTGAGCGACCTGCTCGACAAGGCCGAAGATCCCGCCAAGACCATCCGTCTCGTCATCATGGAAATGGAAGAGACTCTGGTGGAAGTGCGGGCGCAGGCCGCGCGCACCATTGCAGACCAGAAGGAAATGCGCCGCACGGTGATGAAGCTGGATCAGGCGCAGGCGAACTGGGCCGAAAAGGCCGAGCTGGCGCTGTCCAAGGATCGCGAAGATCTGGCCACCGCCGCGCTGATGGAAAAGCAGAAGGTGGGCCAGACGGCCAACATGCTGAAGGGCGAAGTGGAGGTGCTGGATGAGACCCTGCGCGCCTTCGAGGATGACATCGCCAAGCTGGAAGCCAAGCTGCGCGAAGCGCGCAGCCGCCAGAACGCGCTGATGACCCGGTTGGAAGGGGCGCAAAGCCGCGCCCGCGCCCGCGCCATGACACGCGGCAGCCGGGTAGACGAAGCCTTCAGCCGCTTCGAAGTGCTGGAACGCCGGGTGGACATGGCCGAAGGCCGCGCCGAGGTCTATGATCTTGCCCCCGTGCCCAAGAGCCTTGAAGAGGAAATTCTGGAGCTGCGCACCAATGATGCCGTCGCCGCCGAGCTCGCCGAGCTGAAGGCGCGCATGCAGCAAAAGCATTGAGGAGGGCAGGGCGATGGATGATTTCGCGCCGATCGTTGCCGTCATCAGCATCTTCATAGGGATGCCATGGCTGTTCCTGCACTACACCACCAAGTGGAAGCAGGCGAAAACCATCACAGAGGAAGACGAGAATCTGCTGGACGAACTGCATGATCTCGCCCGCCGTCTGGATGATCGGATGGCGACCATCGAACGCATTGTCGCAGTCGACCGCGAAGACCTCGCGCGGATCAACGACCTGAGGGCGGGCACAACGAATGTGGAACTGCACCCGCAATTCCGTCGTGACCGCTCGATCTGAACAAAAGCAAGCAACAAGCTGCAACAGAAGGGATTAGGGAAATGTCTCGCCGCACTGGTTTCTACCTGGACAAGCAAAATCGCAAGTTCATGGGCGTCTGCGCAGGCATCGCCGACTACACCGGCTTCGACGTAACATGGGTGCGGGTGGCGACGGTCGCGATAACCCTGTTCGGTTTCCCGTTTCCGCTGATCGCCTATCTGGCCATCGGCTGGATCGCCGATCCGAAGCCCGGCAATTTCTACCTTGAAGAGGTGGACCCGGAAGACAAGCAGTTCTGGCAAAAGACCCGCGCCGCCCCCGGCCGTTCCATCCGGGAAGTGCGCTCCAGCTTCCGCGACATCGATCGCCGCCTGCGCGACATCGAGTTGGCTTACACCAACCCGAACAGCCGCCTCGCCCGCGAAATCGACGATCTGAAGCACCAGTAACAACCGCCGGATAAAGAGGGACTGGATATGTTCAACACACCGTTCATCGTGCCCGTGATCGCACTGATGATCCCGATCATCGCCATCGTCATGAAGAACTGGCGCCATGTTCAGGACCGCAAGATGGACCTGATGGAGAAAAGCTCCACGGAACTGACCAACGTGGCGCAGGCCCGGATCGAAAAGCTGGAAGCCCGCATCGCCGTGCTGGAGCGGATCGTGACGGACAAGCGCACGGCTTTGGCAGACGAGATCGACTCGCTGGGCATCAGCCGTATCGGTTCCGCCACGCCGCCCCGGATCGATCAGTAAGGATCTGAAATGATGGAATTTCTGACGTCTCCTGCCTTCGCGCTGATCGGTATTGCCGGGGTTGTCGGCTGGGTGGTCACCACCTGGCTGCGCGTGAAGCATGGCTATCCGCTGGAAGGCGGCTGGGGGCAGGAGATTAAGCCGGTGCACAGCAACGAAACCACCGAACGGCTGCGCCTGCTCACATCGGAAAACGCCCAGCTTCAGGCTGAACTCGGCGCGATCAAGGATCGGCTGCACACGCTGGAACGCATCGCCACCGATGAAGGCCGCCGCCTGAGCCGCGAAATCGACGATCTGCGCCACTGAGTTTTACCGGCGGGGCCGGGGGAGTTTGCAACATGGATTTCTTGGAAGCCGTTGTCCTGATCGTCGCCATCGTGATGATCGGCAAGGTGATGAGCGGTGGGCGCTGGAACAAGGAAACACGGCGCTGGGAAAAATATTCGCCGGAAAACCCCTATGTGCGGATGGGGCAGGTGAATGACGAAGCGCCGCTGCTGCGCAAGGAAATCACGGCCTTGAAGGAACGCGTTGCCACGCTGGAAAAGCTGGCGACAGACCCGGGCCGCCAATTGTCTGACGAGATCGAGAAGCTGCGCGCAATCCCCACGCGCCGCCCCACGGGCGAGAATGACCGCCCACTGATCTGACGCTTTCCGTTTCGCTTTCCCGGGTTGGGAGGCTTGAAGGGCATGGTGGCCGGCTCTATCCGGTTGCCATGCCTCTTCTGTTTTCCGATCTGGCCGATGAATGGGATGCCGCGCTGGACAGCGATGATCGCTATCGCGCGCTGATCGAATTCGGCCGCCGCCTGCCGCCGATGGACCCCGCGTTGAAAACATCCGCCACCAAGGTGCCCGGCTGCTCGGCCGATGTGTGGGTCTATCCCCTTGAAGACAATGGCTTGCTGCGATTTCAGGCAGACAGCAACGCCGACATCACCCGCGGCGTCGTCGCAGCCATCGTCAGCCTTGTCGATGGGCAGACGCCCGCCGCCATCCTCTCCACCCCCATCGAGGCACAGCTGGAGGCGCTGGGCCTGAAGCGCCATCTGTCTGCCAACCGCACGCAGGGGGTGCCCAACATGATCGCCCGCGTGCGCGAAGCCGCACAAAGGCTGGCCGCATGAGCGCAGACCTCACGCCCGAACAGCGGATGACGCGCTATGTGGATCGCGCCATGGCCGCCGTGCCGCATCTGCAGGCGTTGGGAATTCGTTTCCGCGCGATGGGCGCGGATTGGGCGGAACTGGAAATGCCCTATGCGCCGCAGCTGGTGGCCTATCCCGAAACCGGGGTGATCGCGTCCGGGGCGGTGTTCTCGCTGATGGATTCGGCGGCGGGTTTTTCGGTTCTGGTGAAGCTGGGTCGTTTCGAACATCATGCCACGCTGGACCTGCGCTGCGATTATCTGCGCCCGGCGGAACCGGGTAAAACGGTGATCGGCCGGGTGGAATGCTACAAAATCTCGCGCAGCGTCGCCTTCGTGCGCGGCATCGCCCATGACGGAGAGCCGGATCACCCCATCGCCCACATAACCGGAACCTTCATGCTGATGACGAAACCGGCAGGAACTTCGGCATGACCTTGCCCGATCAACTTCCGCCCTATGCAGCGATGCTGGGGCTGCGCCAGCAGGGAGGGGCGTTGGTAATGCCCTATGATGTCTCGCTGATCGGCTCGCCGGGGCGGTTGCACGGCGGTTCCGTGGCAGGGCTGATGGAAATCGCCGGCAATCTGGCGGTGCGGGCGGCGCTGGCGGGAGTATCCGCGCAGGTGAAGCCGATCAACGTCACGGTGGATTATCTTCGCGAAGGCGCGCTGGAAGATACATTCGCGGAAGCCTTCCTGATGCGGATCGGGCGGCGGGTGGCCAATGTGCGGGTGGAAGCCTGGCAAAGCGATCGCAACAGGCCGATCGCGGCCGCGCGGATGAACCTGCTGATCGTCCGACAGACGGCGGCGTGACTGATCGGTCGGCACGAGCGGAGGCAAGAGCGTGACCGGCGTTGAAATCGAACTGAAGGCCGGGCTTGCGCCGCTCGTCGCGGCGACACTGGCGCGGCGGCTGAACCGGCTGGCCGGGCCTGCATCCGCGCCGCTGAAGCTGGCTGCCATTTATTTCGACACGGCCGACAGGCGGCTCGCACAAGAGGGAATCGCCTTCCGCGTGCGGCGGGAGGACGGCCAGCTGGTGCAGACGGTGAAGGCCGGGCGCACACAGCTGGGCGGCTTCCATCAGGTGCGCGAAGTCAGCTGCCGTTTGGCAACGCCGGTGCCAAGGCCGGATATGGTGGCCGATCCGCTCTTGCGCGCTCGAATTCAGGAAGTTGCGGCCGAAAGCCCGCTGCTGCCGCGCTTCGAAACCCGCGTGTCGCGACGGCTGTGGCGGGTGCAGCATGCCAATGGGTTGGTGGAAGTGGCGCTGGACCGGGGCGAGATTCGCGCAGGCCCGGCGCGCGATCCGATCTCGGAAGTCGAGTTCGAACTGCTGGGTGGCTCGCCCGAAGCCCTGTTCGCGGTGGCGCGGCAACTGATTGGCAATCTGCCCGCTGACCTCTCTATCCCGAACAAGGCTGCACGCGGTGAAGCGCTCGCCGCTGGCAGCCCCCGCCGCCTGAAAGTGGCCGCAAGCAAGCCGCCGGTGCCCGATGCCGGAACCAGCGGGGAAGCCAGCTGGCGTCTCGCACTCGGCTCGGCGGCGCGGGCCATCGCCGCCAATCTGGCGCTCACCCTCTCGTCGGATCAGCCGGAAGGCCCGCACCAGTTGCGCGTCGCGCTGCGCCGCCTGCGCGCGGCCGAACGCATGCACCGGCCGTTGCTGGCAGCCAACATCTCCTTGCTGATCCGTGAGGTGGCACGGGAGATCGGCCGCGCCGTCGCGCCGCTGCGGGATAGCGACGTGCTGACGGCGGAGCTGATGGCCGTTTCCGATGATCCCGCACTGGCGACGGCATTACAGGCGGCGAACAGCGTTGCGCGCACACACGCACGATCCGAGCTGGCCCGGCTGCAGGCGACATCTTTCGTCATCCGGCTGATCGAACTCTCTGCCATCGGCGGCTGGAAGCCGGAGCCTCGGCGGGAGGACAAGCCGGTGGAAGCCCTTGCGGCACGCGCGCTGCGCAAGCTGTGGGCACGCGCGGCGAAACTGGGCGACAGACTTTCGACCCTGAGCGACGAGGATCGTCACGAATTCCGGAAAACCCTGAAAAAACTCAGATACTGTATTGAAATATCTCCGGTTCAGGATTCCAGAAAGCCCTTCTCCTCAGCCCTGAAAAAGCTTCAGGAAGACCTCGGCACGCTGAACGACCTCTCCGTGCTGGAAGCCTGGCAACCAGACGCGACAGACCCGGACGACATCATCGCAGCAGCGAAGGCCATGCTGCTGAAAGCCGCGCGCGGGCGAACCGACCTGTCGTTGGGCCGTGCCTGCCGCCACTGGCGCGACCTCAGGGGTGAGGCGCGGCCTTGGGACGCGGACCGATCGCCTTCACGGCCTCGGTCACGGAATCGCTGAACAGCCCGTCGATCCCGGCGGCCAGAAACACCCGGATTTCCCCAGCCTCGTCTCCGCGCGCCCGCAAATCCGCCCCAGACCGAAATTCGGTGGGCAGGAAGTAATTCTCCGGCCGGAAGGTCCACACATGTACCTGCAACCCGGCGGTATGGGCATCCGCCACAAGGCTGGTCGGCGCGGCCAGCTTGTCGCCCTCGCCGCGCGGAATCACCATCGCCCGCTCCACGCCGATCCCGTCGGCATAGCGTGCAATCGCCTTCAACCCGGCAGGCGTCGCCATCGCAGCATAGGTCTCTCCGGGCTTGTCCGGCGGGCCTTGTTCCGGTGCCATCAGTTGGATCAGCCGCAGCCGCGTGCGCGGACGAATCGCCTGCAGATTGCCCACCTCGAAGCTCTGGATGAACACGGGATCGCTCTTTTCGCGATACCCCGCCTTCGCCAGTGCCGCCAGCAACGGTTCCTCAAGAGGCAGTCCGATCCCCCTGAAATAGCTGGGATGCTTGGTTTCCGGATACAGGCCGACGCGGCGGCCCAGCCGCGCTTCCTCGGTCTTCACCAGCGCCAGAATCTCGTCCAGCGTCGGAATCGATTCCTGCCCGTCGAACGCGGCATTGGCCGGGCGCAATTGCGGCAACCGTTCCTTCGCGCGCAGCGTCTTCAACTCCGCCAGCGTGAAATCCTCGGTGAACCAGCCTTCCATCTTTTGCCCGTCGATCAGCTTCGTCGTGCGACGGGTGGCGAATTCGGGGTGATCCGCCACATTGGTGGTGCTGGAAATCTCATTCTCGTGCCGCGCCACCAGATGCCCGTCTTTGGTGGAGACCAGATCCGGCTCGATCACGTCCGCGCCCTGCTCAATCGCGAGCTTATAGGCCATCAGCGTATGTTCGGGCCGGTCCGCAGACGCACCGCGATGGGCGATCAACAGGGGGCGTTCGGCGGCAACAGCAGGCATGACGCCCATTGAGCCCAGCAGCAGCGCAATGACCAGCCGGATTTTCATGCAAACGCCCTTTCGTGCCGGTTCCTGTTCCCGGAAAAGGCGCTGGTGGCAGGCGGAGATGATGATTTCGTGACGGCGCGCCTCACCTTGGCGCGTCAGTTTTTGCCCATCTCCACCATGGTGCGGGCGGTCTCGGCGATTTTCTTCACGGCCGCTTCGTCTTTGGTGGTCATGTCCACGCTTTGCGGCACCGCGATTCCGCGCATTGCTGCGGGCCGGGCGGCAATGGCGCGGTGCCAGCGGGTTATATGCTCATAAGGTTCCGGATCGACGCCGGACCAGCGGGCGGTCCGCGTCCAGCACCAGTTGGCGATGTCGGCGATGCTGTAATCATCCGCCAGCCATTCATGGTCCGCCAGATGCCGGTCCAGCACGCCGAACAGCCGCTTCACCTCGCCATGGTAACGGTCGATCGCGGGCTGAATTCGCTCCGGGAAATAGCGGTAGAATACATTGGCTTGCCCCATCATCGGGCCGATGCCGCCCATCTGGAACATCAGCCACTGGATCACCCGGCTGCGCCCCTGCACATCCGTTGGCAGCAACTTGCCCGCCTTTTCCGCCAGATAGATCATGATCGCCCCGGATTCGAACACCGGGAAGCCATCATCCACGATCACTGGAATCCGCCCGTTGGGGTTCATCGCCAGAAATTCCGGTGTCTTTTGTTCCGCCTGCGTCAGGTTCACGCTGTGCACCTGATAGGGCAGCTCAAGTTCTTCCAGTGTAACGGAAACCTTGTAGCCGTTCGGCGTTGGTGCCGTGTAGAGATCGATCATGGACGGATCCTCGACAGTTCGGCTGAAGCTTAGCAGGGCCGGAGCGCCGGGGAATAGCCGGAAATGGGAGTGGCGGAAATGGCGAATGGATTGACGCGCCGATCGCTGATGGCGGGCTGTGGCGGATTTGCGCTGGGCGGCATGGCGCCCGCGAACCTGCAGGCGCTGGAGGCGCAGGCCGGCGGGCGGCTGGGCTTCGCGCTGCTGGATACCGGCACCGGCAAGATCATCGGGCACCGAATGGATGAGCGGTTCGGCATGTGCTCCACCTTCAAGCTGCCGTTGGCGGGGCTGGTGCTGCAGGCAGCCGAGCGCGGCGAACTGAAGCTGGACACGTTGTTGCCCATTACACAGGCCGATCTGGTGCCGCACGCGCCGGAAACCGGCCCCAATGTGGGCAAGGCGATGCGCATCCGTGACCTGGCCCGCGTAGCGCAGATGACGAGCGACAATGTCGCCGCCAACCTGCTGATCAAACAGCTGGGTGGCCCGGCCGGGGTGACGAAGCGCCTGCGCGCGCTGGGCGACAAGGCGACCCGGCTGGACAGGATGGAGCCGGAGATGAACCGGGTGATCGGCAACGACCCGCGCGACACCACGACCCCGCGCGCGATGGCGGAAACGGTGGCACGGCTGCTGACGAACGATGCGCTGACTCCGGCCAGCCGCAAGCTGCTGGGGCAATGGATGGCGGACACGCAAACGGGTATGCGGCGGCTGCGCGCAGCCACCCCGCCCGGATGGACCGCCGGTGACAAGACCGGCACCGGCATGACGAAGGGCATGCCGAACCGGGTGAACGATGTCGCCATCTTCTGGCCGCCGAAGGGCGCGCCGCTGGTGGCGGCGGCCTTCTACGAAGCGCCGGGGCATTTCCCGAACAGCCGCCCGCAGGACGAAGCGGTTCTGGTGCAGGCGATGCAAATCGCGCTGCCGCCTTCGCTTCAGCCCTGATCCGCTGTTACCGCCTGCCGCTTGTCCGTCACGACGAATGTGCAGGCGGCGCAGGCGGTTCCGCCGCGTTGGGCATACCAGCGGCAATCGGCGCGGATGGCGCAACGCGGCAGCGGGGCAGGGGCCTCGGGCAGGCGCATCTCGTCCAGCACCCGCTCGATCACGCCGCAGCCACGGCCCGTCCACTGCGCGCAACGCCCCTCCTGACAAGTGCCGGTGAAGCGGAAGCGTCGTTCGGGTGGGCCGTGCGAGGATATGGCCTCGACGAACTCGGGCGTGACGGGCAGCGGCGTGCCAAGCCGCTGCACCTCGCCGTCCTGCACCCGGCCATAGAGCAGGTTGCCCGGCTCGGCGCGCGCGCTGGGGCAGGCCAGCGGCCCGCCATCGGTTCGGGACATGCTGGCTTCAGCCGCCGCGCGCGAATTGCTGGATCGCCTTCATGTCCATGTCCAATTCGGGCAGAACGGCGCGGTCCCGCAGGGTTTTCACCCAGATTCCATACCATTGCGGATCGCGGATTCGCACCGGATCGAACACCGCGAAGGGCGCGTCCATCACGCTGTCCAGCCGGGCGAGTTCGCCCAGAGCGGCAGTCTGCAACGCGTTGGAGATACGGCGCTTTGCGGCCGCATCCAGCTTCAGGTCGCCCAGATCGACGACGAAACGATTGCTCATGCGGGTCTCTCCCTCAGATGAAGGCCAGTCCTCACGTCTCGGGCATGCAGCATTTGTCTTCACATGCTGTGTGAAGTTTGGCCTTAATTCCAACCCTGTCCTAGCGTTAACTAATATTCCAACTGTTGGCTTGGACGAATCCGACGGAAAATAAAAATAAATTTATATCAGCGTGTTGGATGAAAATATTCGAATATCGCTTCGGCCGTCGCCCGGTTAATTCCCGGCGCTTTCAACAGATCCTCCAGCGCCGCGCCCTTCACCGCGCGGGCTGTGCCGAAGTGCATCAGCAGCGCCTTTTTCCGCGCCGGGCCGATGCCGGGCACTTCATCCAGCGTGGAAACCGTCAGCGCCTTGCTGCGCTTGCCGCGATGCGCGCCGATCACGAAGCGGTGCGATTCGTCACGCAGCCGCTGCAGGAAAAACAGCAGCGGATCATTGGGCGGCAGTGTCAGTTCGCGGCCGTCCGGCAGGTGGAATATTTCGCGCCCGGCGTTGCGGTCCGGCCCCTTCGCCACCCCGACGATGGGCACATCCTCCACGCCCAGCGTCGTCAGCACCTCCACCACGGCGGAAACCTGCCCCTTGCCGCCGTCGATCAGCAGAAGGTCCGGCCAATCCTCGCCGCCGTCCGGCGATTCGGCCTGCAACCGGGTGAAACGCCGCGTCAGCATCGCCTTCATCATCGCGAAATCGTCGCCCGGCGTCAGATCGGCCTGTTTCATGTTGAACTTGCGATACTGGCTTTTGGCGAACCCCTCCGGAGTCGCCACCACCATCGCCCCCAGCGCGTTGCTGCCTTGAATATGGCTGTTGTCGTAAATCTCGATCCGCTCCGGCGGGGCGGACAGCGCGAGGAATTCCGCCAGCGCCTCCAGATTGCGGCGCTGGGTGGTGGATTCGGCCAGCCGTCGCTCCACCGCTTCCTCGGCGTTGCGCGCGGCCTGTTCCACCAGCCGCTTCAGATGTCCGCGCTGCGGCACGCGCAGTTCCACCTTATGCTCGGCGCGGGTGGCCAGCGCCTCGGCCAATATGTCCGCCTCCGGCACGTCGCGGTCCAGCAGCAGCAGGCGGGCCGGGGCCAGTTCGCTATAGAATTGCCCCAGAAAGGCCGCCAGAATCTCCGGCTCCGGCACGTCGCCCACATGCGCCGGGAAGATGGCGCGATGGCCCCAGTTCTGCCCGCCGCGAATGAAAAACACCTGCACACAGGCGACGCCCTCGCGCTGGTGCAGGGCGATCACATCGGCGTCGATGGCGTCGGTTTCGGCGTTGATCGCCTGGCTGCCCTGAATGGCTGTCAACGCCTTCAGCCTGTCCCGTAGCACGGCGGCCAGCTCATAATCCTGCTCGGCCGCCGCCGCGCCCATGCGCTCGCCCAGCTTCTTCTGCACGGATTGGCTCTTGCCCGTCAGGAACTGTCGCGCATCCTCCACCAGCTCGGCGTAACCGGCCTGATCGATTCGCCCCACGCAAGGTGCGGAACAGCGACGGATCTGGAACAGCAAACAGGGCCGGGTGCGATTGGCCATGTAACTGTCGGAGCAGGATCGCAGCAGGAACACCTTCTGCAAGGCGTTCAACGTGGTGTTCACCGCCCCGGCAGAGGCGAAGGGGCCGAAATATTCCGTCTGCGGCTTACGCGCCCCGCGATGCTTGGAAAGCCTTGGAAAATCATGGCTTTCCTCCAGCGCGATGAAGGGGAAACTCTTGTCGTCGCGCAGCAGCACATTATAGGGCGGGCGGAAGCGCTTGATCAGCTGCGCTTCCAGCAGGAGCGCCTCCGCTTCGGATCGCGTCACCACGATTTCCATCCGCCGCGTTTGCGAAACCATCCGTTGCAAGCGGCGGGGCAGGCGGGCCACCTGCGTATAATTGGTCACCCGGTTCTTCAGCGCGCGCGCCTTGCCCACGTAGAGAACCTGCTCGCGCTCATCCAGCATGCGGTAAACGCCCGGCTCCGGCCCCAGCGTTTTCAGTGTGTTGCGGATCGCCGCGACGCCCGTATCCAGATCGGGGCGGCTGGCGGTGATGGCATAGGTCGCCGCCTCCTCGGCAAAGCGGTCGGGGCTTCCGGGCAGGGAGGGGGCGGGTGGGCGGG
>NZ_VFSU01000012.1 GCF_006385875.1 Sandaracinobacter neustonicus
CCTTCAAGGTAGCGGTCATACCAGCGATAGAACGTCCGGCGGGCGATACCGAGCTTGTCCAGCGTGCGTTTGGCGGGCAGGTGCGACTGCTCGACGATCCGGATGATCTCGAGTTTTTCGGATGCGGGATACCTCATTCGTCGTCGCCCCCATCCGCGATCATGCTTTTTTTCAGCAGACGGTTTTCGAGTGTCAGGTCGGCCACGCATTCCTTCAAGGCCCGGGCCTCGCGGCGCAGGTCCTGCACCTCGCCGGTGGTCGCGGCACGAGCGGTGTCGCCGGCCAGGCGGCGCTTGCCAGCTTCCATGAACTCCTTCGACCAGGTGTAGTACAGGCTCTGCGCGATGCCTTCCTTGCGGCACAGCTCGGCAATGCTGTCCTCGCCGCGTAGCCCATCGAGCACGATGCGGATCTTGTCCTCCGCCGAGAAATGGCGACGCGTCTGCCGCCGAATGTCCTTCACCACCCGCTCAGCAGGGGCCTTGGTCGGCGATTTTTTCAAGGAGGGTTGGGCCTTCATCTTCGTTCCTTCGTCACTACGACGAAGCCCCAACCCTCCTTAAATCACAACCTCAAATCTGTGCCATTGGTGCTGACGGCGGACAATGTCTACAAATCGAATGAGCGCATCAATTTCAGATTCTGAAAATTTCAATCAACCGGAGATAAAGATAAACATGATTGATTTTAGAATATTATGGGAAGATGAAATTTTAGAAAATGAAAATGCAATGGATCGTGAAAAAGGTGAGATGAAATTTTAGAAATTTCCGAATTGTCGATTCAAAATTATAAATAAATCTGTAATTTGGAAGATATTGTGAAAATTTCAATTTTGTCGATAGCTATTTCAGGATTTGTTGCGATCTCAGTGGTAGCTTTATCCGCATTCGCCTTAGGAAAGAACTCTGGTACGTCGCTGAAAGATGGTCCGAATATCGATATAAAGTATGCCGATGCGACCTCAAATATCGCTCACCGGAATCTCGTAGGTATTTGGGGGGTAGCTAACGAACGTTGCGCATCGGACTTTGTGATTGTGTATTCTGCAGATGGAAGATTTGCCAGCGGCGATGGTCGAGAGGGCATTGAGGGGAAGTGGAAAATAGATGGAAGAATCATAACTCACAACAGAACAATAAAATACAACATAGATGATGATGAATTGAATATGATTATAAACAAGAATCCAAATATGTATGTTTATACAATAATCAATTTATCTGAAAATGAACTTACCATTGACAGCGATGGTGAAAAATTTGACCTAATCAAATGCCATGATGGTAATTACACATTTCAGGATGGTGGCAGCTTCAAAGAGGGTTGATCCGCGCTGAGCACGTGGTCATCCGACCACATTCCAGACGCTATCACTATACCCCCCCCCTTGCAGGGGGAGAGGGCTGCGGTGCGCCGCAGGCAATCTAAGTGGATCACACGCACGGCACTGGGCATTAAGGCGCAGCGCCAATTTTGAGGGTGCAGGGAAATCATTTCCCTGCCCGCCGGAGGCAAAAAACCGCAAGGCCGCGTTTCAAGGTCAAAGCCCTGACAGCGCGGCGCGCAAAACCCGCCCCCGGGCCACACAGAAACGGGGCCGGAACCTGATGGTTCCAGCCCTGCCTCCATTCCCGTCCCTCGGGGTTTACCGGTAGAAGACGTGTTGCCCGACGGTTGCCACGCGGCGCAGTTTCCAGCCGGGGCTGACGCGGGTTGCGTGGAAGTGGGTCGCGTCTGGCACGATTTCGTGCCAGCTGTCAGACAGGGCGATGAGGGCGATGGCCTTGGCGGTTGCCCATTGCGCCATGTTGGTGGCGGTGGGGATGGTGCCGCCGCGCACGAAGCTGAATTGCTTGGGGGCCTTCACCACGCCGCAGACGCCCGCGCCGAAGCGGCCGGATTCCACGCGGTTCATGATGACTTGCGCCACGGCCAGCTGGCCATCCAGCGGTTCGCCCTTGGATTCGAAGTAGACCGCCGAGGCGAGGCACTTCAGCTCTGCGGACATTTCCGGTTCGCCGGAGTTGCGCACTTCGCTCACCAACTGGGTCAGCGTGCCGGCTTCCGGCATCACAAGCCCCAGATTGGGTTCGGCGAATTCGTGGGATTCATCCACCATCTCCACCGTGGGCACATGGAATGCCTCTGCGGGAGCGGTCGGGATATCGTTCAGAAAAGCAATGTCGCCGTTGGGCGCTTCGCCCGCGGCCAGAAGAAAGACAGCAGCGGCGGAAATGCCGGCCACCCGGAACTTGTTGCGCATTAAAGACTCGGTACCCGCGGTTCCTGGGGCTGCGGGCCAAGAGCAGAGGGCCTGAAAAAACGAAGCCATCCGGTGTTGGAACCCGCGCGAACCGCGCTTGATAAGCCAGCCATTCTGCCCGGAATGGCCGGTGCCCTGCCGGGCCCCATCCTTCCGGAGGAACCCAGACCGGCCGACCCTTCTATGGGGTATCACGGGCCCGTCACAGTGCACGGGCCGCCCGTCGTTCATATGGGCGAAAGGGTCAACGCCCGGCGGGGAATCCCGGGACGAAGCGTTCTGGTGCAGCGATATCCAGTTCAAGAACCCACAGATCGGGGTCGAATCGCCTCTGTTTGTTAACGAATTCGGAAACCGGCTGTTCGCCCTCCGCCGCCAGCCGCCAATTGTCGGCTCCGCTCAGGCTCGGCAGCTTCTCATAGGCCCCCACGAAGGGGCCATGGCGGTGCACCAGCAGCAGCGCCGCGCCCCATAGGCTGCCCTTGTGCAAAACGGTTGCGAAACCGCCCGCGCCCTGCACCTGCCGCACCAGCGCGGGCACCTGCGTGCTGGCGGGAAGCCGGTGTTCAGGCAGGTCCATCGCTGTAACCCGGCAGATCCGCCAGCAGGATGCGGGATCGCATGAAGGTGCCCTGCCCGCGCGCCACTTCCTCGCCATCGGCATCCAGCAGGCGGCTTTCGGCGATGATCACCCGCCGCGTGCCGCTGACCCAGCGGCCCACCGCGCGCAACGCCTCTGCCTTCACCGGCCGCGTCAGGAACAGGTTGAACTGGGTGGTGAGCACGAACTGCTCCTCCACCATGGAGTTGGCGGCATAGAAAGCGGCGTCATCCAGCATCTTGAAATAGATGGTGCCATGTGCCGCGCCTGCGGCGTGGAACATATCCGGCGTGATTTCGAAGCGGATTTCCGCCTTCCCCGCCTCTGGAATGGTCAGGCGGGAGCGGAAGATCTGGTTCACCGGCGCTTGGGCATAGAGCCGTTCCAGCCCGCGCAGATGGTCCGGACCAATGTTCATGCCGCCCGCCGCTGCGGCCCGGCCAGCAGCGTCCACAGCGCCCCCGGCTCCACCGCGCCGCGCATCTTCGCCACCAGCTGCTTGTCCCGCAGTGTGCGGCTGACGAGCGCGAGGCTCTTCAGATGATCCGCCCCGGCTTCTTCAGGGCCGATCAGCACCACCACAAGGTCCACCGGCAGGCCGTCCAGCGCATGCCAGTCCAGCGGATGTGCCGTGCGCACCACGGCGGCGGCCATGCCGCGCAAGCCCGCCACCCGGCCATGGGGAATGGCGCTGCCGCCCCCGAACCCGGTGGTGCCCAGCCGCTCCCGCTCTGCAAGGGCCGCCGATATCGCTTCTTCCGTTATGCCCGTCGCCGTGGCCAGCATGGCCGCGGCCCGGTCGAACACCGCCTTCGGCGTCGTGGCGTGAACATCCAGCGCCACAGCCGAAGGGGCCAGCAAATCCCGAAATTCCATTGATCCTGTCCGTCGATCCTGTCTGTTCAATCGCCGCCCGCCCATACACGACGGGCAGTCGTTCCGATCAGCTTCTCGGCTCGACCCAGCCGATATTCCCGTCTTCCCGGCGATAGACCATGTTCAGATCACCCGTGCGGCTGTTCTTGAACAGCAGCGCGGTGGTGTTGCGCAGATCCAGCATCATCACCGCGTCGGACACGCTGGCATCAGGAATGTCCACCCGCGTTTCGGCGATGGTCAGCGGCGCATCCGGGGCCTCGACCTCGTCCGCTGCAGCCTCGAAAATGCGATACTCAGCATTGTCCGGCACGTCCGCCAGCGGCAGTTCCGCGAGAGAGAGGCCGCCCGTCTTGTCTTTCAGGCGGCGCATGTAGCGGCGCAGCTGCTTCTCGATCTTGTCCGCCGCGCCATCGAACGCGGTGTTAGCCAGCGCCGCCCGGTTCGATCCCTTCAGCACCACGCCCTGCATCACATGCATCACGATGTCGCACTGGAAACTGTCATGCGGGCCAGGGCTGAGCGTGACCGTCGCGCCGATGGAGCGCTTGAAATAGGTCTCCCTTATGGTCTGCATGCGTTCATCCACATGCACCCGGAAAGCCTGCCCCGTTTCCACCTGGTGGCCCGCAACCCGGATGTCCATCGTCTCTCTCCTCTTTCTCTCCCGCTCAGCTGTGCTTCAGCCAGAGCGGCTCCTTCATCCTGCCCACGAAATCGGCATGCGCTTCCAGTTCCGCAAGGGGAACGGCCCATTGCCGCCGGGGCCAGACCTTCGTCGGCCCATCCACCTGAACCTCCGCTGTCACGGCCAGATCAAAGCCGATCTGCCGCCCGCCCGTCAGCTCCACATACACGTCAGCCAGCAGCTCGGCGTCGATCAGCGCGCCGTGCAGCACGCGGTGAGACCGGTCGATCCCGAAACGCTGGCACAAGGCATCCAGCGAATGTTTCGCGCCGGGAAAGCGCTTGCGGGCCAGCTCCAGCGTGTCCACCACCAGCGCATTGCCGATCGCGCCCCGGCCACACAGTTCCAGTTCGTAATTCAAAAAGCGCATGTCGAACGCGGCATTGTGCGCGATCAGCGTGGCCCCCTCGATAAACGTCAGAATCTCGGCCGCCACCGCCGCGAAACGCGGCTTATCCGCCAGAAAATCCTCTGACAGGCCATGCACAGCCTGCGCTTCAGCCGGCATCGAACGGCCCGGGTTCACATACAGATGCAGATGACGCCCCGTGGGCACCCGCTCAAACAGCTCGATCCCGGCGAATTCCACAAGCCGGTGCCCATCCCTTGGGTCCAGACCCGTCGTCTCGGTATCGAACACGATCTCGCGCATTTTCCGACTTATCCGCGCGTTTGGGCAGGGCTGCAAGGGGTATCCGGGGGGTGATGGGCGCTGAGGCCGGGTTGTCAGCCCCGGCGGTTGTGAAACGAAGGGGCTCTGCCCCTTCACCCCGGCAGGGGCGTGACGCCCCTGCACCCCCTGAGTTTTTTAGCCCCTCCTCTTCAGGGGAGGGGTTGGGGTGGGGGCCATCCGCTGGGCGCGAGGTTGGAGGTTTATGGCCTGCGGCGCTTTGGGGCTTGTCCCGCGCTCTCCACCCGTCACCCCGGACTTGATCCGGGGTCCAGCTGTTCTTCTCCAACCTTGCGGGCAAGAAAGCTGGACCCCGGATCAAGTCCGGGATGACGTTGTGGGGGTGGAGAGGATAGTGGATCAGGCCCACCGTTGCTCCCCTCTCTCCATCTCTCTCCCCAACGGGGAGAGAGAGCTGCGTAGCGCCGCAGGCAATCGAATCTGATCACACGCACGAAGCTGCAGTTGAAGCGCGACGTGAATTTCGAGGGTGCAGGGAAATCATTTCCCTGCCGGGTCCGGGCAGAGCCCGGCCGCCGGAGGCAGATCAACGCCGCGTTACGTCCCCTACCCCCGCAACTCCGCCAACAGCTGCTCCACATGCGCGATGGGTGTGAAGCGGTCGATCCCGTGCCCCAGATTCAGGATATGCGGCCGCCCGGCCATCGCTTCCAGACACCCGGCCATCGCGCGGGACAGCGGCTCTCCACCCGCTTTCAGGGCCATCGGGTCCAGATTGCCTTGCAGCGGCAGCGTGTCGGGCGTGTTGGCGAGGATGAAGTGGAGGTCGGTGGATTCGTCGATGGCGAGTGCGGAAACTCTGGTTTCGCGGGCGTAGGCGGGGGCTTTTTCGGCGGCGCCTCGGGGGAAGCCGATGATCGGAGTTTGTGGGTGCCGGGCGCGCAGTTGGTCCACCAGCCGGGCGGTGGGGGCGATCACCCAGCGTTCGAACTCCGTTGGTGCGAGGCTGCCGGACCAGCTGTCGAACAGCATCAGCGCGTCGGCCCCGGCTTCAATCTGGCCTGAGAGATAGTGCAGCGTTTCGGCTTCGATGCGGCTGATCAGCGCCTGAAAACGCGCCGGGTCGGCATAGGCCATCAACCGGGCGTCGGCCTGATCCTTCGAGCCTTGCCCGGCGACCATGTAGGTGGCGACGGTGTAGGGCGAGCCGGCGAAACCGAACAACGCCTTGTCCGGTGCCAACCGGCTGCGGACTTTGCGCACCGTTTCCCAGATCGCGTCATAATGGTGGCGGGCGGGGGCCAGCGACGCGAGGTCCGCCTCTTTCAGCGGCGGGGCGAGCCTTGGCCCCTCGCCTTCGGCGAAGCTGAGATCCTGCCCGATGGCGTGCGGCACGATCAGGATATCGGAAAACAGGATCGCGACATCGAAGCCGAAGCGGCGGATGGGCTGCAGGGTGATTTCAGCCGCCGCCTCGCTGTCATAGCAGAGCTTCAGGAAGCTGCCCTTTTCCGCGCGGAGTTCGCGATATTCCGGCAGGTATCGCCCCGCCTGCCGCATCAGCCAGACGGGTGGGGGGGAGAGGGCCTGCCCGTTCAGGACGGCGAGGGCGCGGGGGATTTCCGGGTTCATTCGCTCGTCTCTATCGGCGGCTTCTCGCCCACGCAAACGGCCCGGTCCCCTTCAATTCAAAGACTCTTTAATGAATGGATTGTTTCAGAAGTAGGGCGGTGAATCATGGGGATGGAATCTTGTCCACAGGGCGCTCCACAATCCGGGGGCTTCGCAACCGGCTAAGACTCTTCACGGATTCCGGGTTGTGCAGCGGCTGTGGAAAATGCGTCGGCCCCCGTCCACAAACGGATAACAGGGCCTGAACCCGTCTGATGCAATCGGCGGCATATCCGCTTGACGGGGAAACGGGCCACCATTCATCGATTCCTTCCCAGATTCGCCGGGTTTTTCCGGTGGATTGTCCACAGGCGCTGGGGCAGGAGGAATGGGTGAGGAAAATGTGACACGGCTCCACCTGCATCTGGTTTCAGACTCCACCGGCGAAACGCTGGAAAGCTTGGTGAAAGCCGGGCTGGCGCAGTTCGCCGATGTCGACGCCGTGAAACATTATTGGCCGATGGTCCGCTCCGAAGGTCATCTGGATCGCGTGCTGGACGAAGTCTCCCGCACCCCCGGGCTCGTGCTCTACACATTGGTCGCCCGAAATGTGCGCGCCCGGCTGGAAACCCGCTGCGCCGCGCTGGGCCTGCCGGTCATCGCCGTGATGGACCCGGTGATCGAAGGCCTGGAACGCATGCTGGGCACCCGCGCGGAAAGCCGCCCCGGCGGCCAGCACCGCATGGACGAAGCCTATTTCGGCCGCATCGAAGCCATCCACTGGACAATGGAGCATGACGACGGCCTGCTGCCGCACGAATGGGAAGACGCAGACCTTGTGCTCGCAGGAGTCTCCCGCAGCTCCAAAACTCCCACCTCCGTCTATCTCGCCAACCGGGGCTACAAGGTAGCGAACATCCCGCTGGTGCCCAACCGCCCCATCCCGCCGGAACTGTTCGAACTGAAAAAGCCCCTGATCGTCGGCCTCACCGTCGCCCCCGAACGGCTGATGCAAGTCCGCCGCGCCCGCATCCTGGGCCACGACACCGCCGGGATCTCCGCGAAATACGCAGACCCGGACGCCGTCGCCGACGAACTCAACAGCGCCCGCCGCATGTTCGCAGACCGGGGATGGCCAGTGATCGACGTAACCCGCCGAAGCATCGAGGAAACGGCGGCGGAGCTGATGAACCTGCTGGGGATGCGGCGTGAGGTGGGGTGAGCCGGTGGGCGTGGCGGCTGAGGATTCCGTCCATGGAACTCTCTCTTTTTGGTTTTTTGCCTCCGGCGGGCAGGGAAATGATTTCCCTGCACCCTCTAACTTTGCGTTGCGCTTGAACTCCAACGCCGTGCGGATGATCCGCTTTGATTGCCTGCGGCGCACCGAAGGCTCTCTCGCCCCGTTGGGGGGAGAGATGGAGAGGGGGGAGCAACGCTGGGCTAAGTCAACCCCTGTAACCACACGTAAAACCGAAAGCGCCGCAGGCAGAAAACCAAACCAGCACCCGCAACCCCAACACCAAATCCACAACACCAATTCAGAGGGTGCAGGGAAATCATTTCCCTGCCGGGTGCAGGGCAGAGCCCTGCCCGCCGGAGGCAAAACCGCATGATCATCCTAGCCAGCGAAAGCGCCTCCAGAAAAGCCATGCTAACCGCAGCAGGCGTGAAGTTCGAAGCCGTCCCGGCAAGGATAGACGAAGCGGCGATAACCGAGGCGATGCGCGGCAGCCCGGTCCGCGATGTGGCGGATCGGCTGGCGGAGATGAAGGCGCTGAAGCTGAGCCGGTCGCGCCCCGGTCTCATGGTGCTGGGCAGCGATTCCATGCTGGAGCTGGAGCGCGGGGTGTGGCTGGAGAAGCCGGGGACTCTGGACGGGTTGCGGGCGCAGCTCAGGCTTCTGCGTGGGCGGGTGCATCGGCTGGTGAGCGCGGCGATGGTCGCGCAGGACGGTCAGCCCTTGTGGCGGCATGTGGAGGTGGCGACGCTGACGGTGCGGGACTTCAGCGAGGATTGGCTGGAGGATTATGTGGCGGCGTGCGGAGAACAGGTGCTGTCCAGCGTCGGCGGCTATCATCTGGAGGGGCTGGGGGCGCAACTGTTCACGCGGATCGAGGGTGACCAGTTCGTGGTGCGGGGATTGCCCTTGCTGGCGGTGCTGGGGTGGCTGCGCGAAGCCGGGGAGTTGCGGATTTGAAGCGGGCAGAGGTGATCGGCGACCCGATCGCGCAATCGAAATCGCCGTTGATTCACGGCTTCTGGCTCTCGGCGCTGGGGCTGGAGGGAGAGTATCGTGCCACACATATGCGCACGGATGACCTGCCCACTTTCTTCGCGGAACGGCGGGCGCAGCCCGATTGGGCGGGCTGCAATGTCACGATGCCGCACAAGGAAGCGGTGATTCCATTTCTGGACCGGCTCGATCCGCTGGCGGAAAAGCTGCGCGCGGTGAACACGATCGTCCGCACCGGCGGCGGCGAACTTCTGGGTTTCAACACCGATGTCGCGGGTGTGGCGGAGCCGCTGAAGCGCCATCTCATTGGCGGCTATCCCGGCCATGTCGCGACTTATGCGCAGATCATCGGCGCGGGCGGCGCGGCGCGGGCGGCGGTGTTGGGGGCGATCGAGGCCGGATATCGGGATTTCGACATCTTCAACCGCTCCCCGGCGCGGGCCGATGCGCTGGCCGAACTGGCGGGCGCGCCATTCGGAACCGGCAATTCGCTGGAGGCGCTGGGGCCGATCCGAAACCCGAACGAGGGCGAGGCGGTTCAACGCTATAGCCATATTCTGATCAACGCGACCGGCATGGGGATGGGCGGCGCAAACCCGGTCCCCATCGACCTGTCGGCTTATTATCCGGACACGATCGTGTTCGACATGGTCTATGCCCCGCTGGAAACGCCGCTTCTGGCGCAGGCGCGCGCGCTGGGCTTGCGCACCATCGACGGGCTGGAGATGCTGGTGGGGCAGGCGGCCGTGGCGTTCGAGCATTTCTTCGGCGTAAAACCCCCGCGCGAGCGTGACGCGGAACTGCGCGCCCTGCTGACGGGAGGACAGGCATGAAACGGCCGGTTGTGATCGGGCTGACGGGCTCCATCGGCATGGGAAAATCCAAGGTCGCCTCCAAATTCCGCCATCTGGGCGTGCCGGTGTTCGATGCCGATGCGGCGGTGCGGCAGGTGCAGGGGCCGGGCGGCGTGGCGTTGCCCGCGATCGAGGCCGCCTTCCCCGGCACCACCGGCAAGGCAGGCGTGGACAGGGCGAAGCTGGGCGCGGCGGTGTTCGGGAAGCCTAAGGAATTGAAGCGGCTGGAACGCATCGTCCACCCGGCCGTGGGCAAGCTGCAGCAGGCCTTCCGCCGCAAATATCGCAGCCGCCGCGCCATCGTGCTGGATATCCCGCTGCTGCTGGAAGGCGAAGGCTGGAAGCATGTGGACATGATCGCCGTCGCGTCGGCCCCCTTCCATGTGCAGCGCGCCCGCGTGCTGGCCCGGCCGGGGATGACAGAGGCGAAATTCCGCAACGTGCTGCAACATCAGATGCCGGATTCGGAAAAACGGCGAATTGCCGATATCGTGATCGAAACCGGGCGCGGACGGCTGCTGACCTTCCGCACCGTGCAGGCAATCGCCCGAGTCGCAAAAGGGCACAAAGGCGGCTGATAGCAGGCGCAACGTTCCGGGGAGGACGGCGGAATGTATGAGCGGATCGAAACATCACCCGGCACCATCGGCATCCGGCTGGGCGAAACGCTGACCATAGACGAAATCAACCAGCTCTACGCCGACGCAGCCGAGGCGCTCACCAGCCACGAAAGGCTGAACTACTTTGTAGACGCCCGCGCATGGTCCCACGCCGGGCTGCAAGCCGGGCTTCACAGCCTGAAAATGCGCCTCGCCCACCTCGACTGGTTCCACCGCTTCGAACGCGTCGCCGTGGTGACAGACAGCGTCCTGCTGGGCGGATCGGTGAAACTGCTGGACCTGTTGACCCCAATGATGGACGTCCGCGCCTTCTCACCCGCCGACGTCGAGGCGGGCTTGCGCTGGTGCGAGGGCGGGTAGGAGGAGGCTTTGCCTCCGGCGGGCAGGGAAATCATTTCCCTGCACCCTCAACATTGGCGTCGCGCGACAACTTCAGCGCCGCTTGAGTGATCCACTTTACTTGCCTGCGACGCTACGTGTCTCTCTCCCCCTGCAAGGGGGAGAGTTGGAGAGGGGGTGTCAGCGGTTGGCCTAATCCACTGACATCATAGAAGCGCACCGAAAAGCGCCGAAGGCTATAACGGACTTACCACCACCCAAACCGCCGCACCGGATCAAAGTTGGGGGGCCACGTGGGGAGAACGCAGGACACTCTCCAAAGCGCCGCAGGCACCTAATTCCCAACCTCACGCCAAGCGGAGAACCCCCACAAAATCCCTCACCTGCATAGGAGGGGTTAAAAACTTCCGGGGGTGCAGGGGCGTCAGGCCCCTGCCGGGGTGAAGGGGCAGAGCCCCTTCGTTCAAAGCGCCACCTTCCAAGAAGTCACCACAAAGAGACATCGAAGAACCACCCGCAATCCCCACCCCAGCCCAACCCAGAATCCGCCCCCATCGCCCACCTTCCATCCAGCCAAATTCCCCCACAATCCGAGTCCACTACCCCCCGGATTCCACACGTCCCCTAAACCCCAACCCGCTTCAATCGCCGTCTCAACGCGAAGCTCGCTTGACCTCGCTTGTTCGCCGTCCCATCAACGGGTCATGCGCAGCTTCATCCTTGCCGGAACCGCCCTGTTCGCCGCCGCCTGTGCCCAGGCCCAGCCCGCGAACCCCACCGATACAGACGCCCGTGTGGAGGCGGTGCTGAAGGCAGCCCCCGTCGCCGATGGCCACAACGATTGGCCCTATGCGCTGCGTTTGGCCTACGGTCTGGAGGGCGCGAAGACGGCCGATCTCGAAAAGCCGGTCACGGTCGTCTCCACCAGCGCGTTTGCCACCGGGGAGCCGACGGTGGGCCACACCTCCATCCCGTGGATCCGCAAGGGACATCTGGGTTACCAGCTCTGGTCGGTTTACGTGCCCGCAAGCCTTTCGCCTGACGAAGCCGTAAAGCAGACGTTCGAGCAGATCGGCATTGCCAAAAGCTTTGCCCAGCGCCGGCCGGACGTGTTCGCCAATGTGCTGACGGCGGATGAAGCCGTGAAGGCCGTGAAGGCGGGCAAGCTGGCGGGGATCGTCGCGATCGAGGGGGCCAATCAGGTCAACGACGATATCGAAACGCTGCGCAAGGCCCATGCACAGGGCGTCCGCTCGATGACGCTGGCGCACAGCAAAAACACCCGCCTGTTCGACAGCGCGACCGACACCCCGCTGCACAACGGCATCGCCAAAGAGGCCCCGGCCTTCATCGCCGAGATGAACCGGCTGGGCGTCCTCGTGGACCTGTCGCATGTCTCGCCGGCCGTGATGAATCAGGTGCTGGATATCACCAAGGCCCCGGTGATCTTCTCGCACAGCTCTGCCCGTGCGCTGGCGGACGTGCCGCGCAACGTGCCGGATGATGTGCTGAAGCGCATGCCTGCCAACGGCGGCATCGTCATGGTCACCTTCGTGCCGCAGTTCATCAACCCGGCCCGTATCGAATGGCAGGCCCGGCGCGACGCCGCCGCCAAGGCCGCAGGCCCCGATTCGGCCGAAGCGATGAAGGCGTGGGACGCCGCCAATCCGCGCCCCGTCACCACGCTGGCGATGGTCGCGGATCATGTCGAGCATGTCGCCAAGGTCGCCGGATATGATCATGTTGGCCTCGGCGGAGATTTCGATGGCGTGCCAGACCTGCCCGAGGGCCTTGAAAGCGTCGCCAAATATCCGGCGCTGTTCGCGGAACTGGCCCGGCGCGGCTGGTCGGACGCAAATCTGAAGAAGCTGTCGAGCGAGAATTTCCTCCGCGTCCTGCGCGCGAACGAAAAGGTCGCAAAACAGCTGTCCAAATCCGCCACCCGCTGAGCACCCTCAGACAAAGGCGTCAGCTTCGGCCAACACCATTCGTCGAAAAGCGGCTTGACCTTTGGTTGCCCGGTCTCAACCTGTCAGGCCATGTGGCGCGCTGCTCTCCCCTTGCTCTTGCTTGGCGCCTGCGACAGCCCGCCGGTTGCGCAGAGCGTCATGCAATCCAGCCCAGGCACCGGGGAAATCCGCCCGGTCAAAGCGCCCATCGGCCCCGCCTTCCCCGCGCCGGACAGGCCCGTGGCCAGCATTGCCTCCGCCACATGGTCCGACGAAGACGCACGAGACAATGACGGCGAGGCCGAAGACGTAATCCGACGCCTCGGCATTCGCCCCGGCATGCACATCGCCGATATCGGCGCAGGCTCCGGCTATTACACCATCCGCCTCTCCCCCGTGGTCGGCCTAACGGGCAGGATCGTCGCCAACGACATCATCCCGGATTATCTCGCCCGCCTGCGCAAACGCAGCGCAGACAAGGGCCTCACCAACGTGGATTTCACCCTCGGAGACGCAGGCGACGCCAACCTCGCCAGCCAAAGCGTAGACCTCGCCCTCATGGCGCACATGTATCACGAAATCTCCGAGCCCTTCGCGCTGCTCTGGCGGCTGCAAGACGATCTGAAACCCGGCGGCCGCCTCGCCATCCTCGATTCAGATCGCCCGACGGCGCGCCACGGCACCCCGCCAGCGCTGCTCCGCTGCGAACTCGCCGCCGCGGGCTACCAACAGATCGCCTTCAACCGCCTCGAAAACGGCCGCTACCTCACCGTCTTCCAACCCACCTTCCGCCCGGACCCCGGCACCATCCGCCCCTGCAAGGCGAACTGAGCGGGCGTGGCGCTTAGAACGAAGGGGCTCTGCCCCTTCACCCCGGCAGGGGCGTGACGCCCCTGCACCCCCTTAGTTTTTTAGCCCCTCCTCCTTTAGGGGAGGGGTTGGGGGTGGGGGCCATCCGCTTGGCGCGAGGCTGGATTTCAATGCCTGCGGCGCTTCAGGCCTTAACGCCACCCCCTCACCCCGGACTTGATCCGGGGTCCAGCTTCTCTTCTCCAACGTGGCCAAAGACCAGCCTCGATCCCGGATCAAGTCCGGGATGACGCTGTGGTAGCGGAAATGCTGGTGGATCAACCCCGACATTGCCACCCCCCTTCCCCAACGGGGAGAGAGGCCCCGCGCCGCAGGTAATCAATCCAATACCCCCACAACGGCGGAGATCGGCCACAATGCAGATATCGAGAGTGCAGGGATTCATGTCCCTGCCAGGGGAGTTTGAGGGAGCAGCGCCCCCTCAAAAACCTCACCCCTGCAACCGGGCAATGATCGAATCCAACTGATCCAGATCGGAAAAGCGCAACGTCACAGTCCCCCGCTTCCCGCGCGCTTCGATCGCCACCTGCAGCCCAAGCGAGTCCGACAGTTGCGATTCCAGCGCATCCAGCTCCGGATCCCGGCGGCTTGAGGCTTGCGCCTTGGGGGCGGTAATCCCCTGGCTCCGGCGCGCCGCTTCTTCCGCCTGGCGAACAGTAAGTCCTTGTGCTGCAATATCTTTTGCCAGAGCGCTGGGGTCTTTCGCCTGCATCACCGCCTTGGCGTGGCCCAGCGTCAGCAGCCCCATTTTCACCAGCGTCTGCACATCGTCAGGCAAATCCAGCAGCCGCAGCAGGTTGGCGACATGGCTGCGCGCCTTACCAGTGACGGAGGCGACCATTTCCTGCGTATGCCCGAATTCGGCGATAAGGCGTTGATACCCCTGCGCTTCTTCAATCGGGTTCAGGTCCGTGCGCTGGACATTCTCGATAATGGCGGCTTCGAAGCCGTCGATATCGCTGAAGTTGCGGATCACAACCGGGATTTCATGCAGCCCGGCCATCTGGCTGGCGCGCCAGCGCCGTTCACCGGCGACGATTTCGTAGCGCCCCTCGGCCGAAGGGCGAACGAGGATGGGCTGGAGCACACCCTTTATACGGATGGAATCCGCCAGTTCGTTCAGCGCGATCTCGTCGAAGGTGCGCCGGGGCTGGCCCGGGTTCGGGCTGATCGAGGCGACTGGCAGCAGGCTTGCTGCCTTGCTGTCATTGGTCGCTACCGGCGGCGCGGACCCCATTTCTTCCAGAAGGGCGGACAGCCCGCGACCCAGTCCTGCACGTTTCACCGTCATATAACCCTCCACTGCGTCCCCCTTGTGGCTTTGAACTCTTACCAACATGTCAGGCCGCTTTCGCGGCCGCGCCGATCATTTCCCGCGCCAGCGCCATATAGGCCTCCGATCCCGGGCAACGAATATCGTAGAGCAACGCGGGCATGCCGTGGCTGGGCGCTTCGGACAGCCGCACGTTGCGCGGAATCATCGTTTCATACACCCGCGCACCCAGCGCCGCGCGCACATCCGCTGCGACGAGGTCAGACAGCCGGTTACGCCGGTCGTGCATGGTCAGCACCACGCCTTCGATATCCAGTCGGGGATTTTGCCGTGCGCGCACCTGCTCGATGGTTTTCAACAGCTGGGACAACCCCTCCATCGCGTAGAATTCCGTCTGCAACGGAATCATCACACCATCGGCCGCGACCAGCGCGTTCAGCGTCAACAGCGAGAGGGAGGGCGGGCAATCGATGAACAGCCAGTCACAGGCGGGCAACTTCTGGATCGCTGCCTTCAGCCGCCCGGCGGCGTTCGGCTGGCCAGACAGCTCGATTTCCGCTGCCGCCAGCCCTTCGACTGCGGGCACGAGGAACAGCCCCGGAACCAGCGTCTCCTGTGCCGCTTCCGCCGCCAGTTCAGGATCGAACAACAGGTCATAGCTGGAGGGGTTGCGCCGGTCGCGTGGAATGCCAAACCCAGTGGAGGCATTGCCTTGCGGATCGAAATCCAGAAGGGTCACGCGGTGCCCACTGGCCGCCAGCGCGGTGGCAAGATTGATGGCAGTGGTCGTCTTGCCGACCCCGCCCTTCTGGTTCGCGACTGCTATGGTTCGCATCAGAGCCTCTTCAGGTTTCGGGCGACGAGAATCCGGGCCTCGGGATCGGTCAGGCTCTCGTGGGTTTCAAGATCGAAGATGAAGCGCCCCTCGGCCTCGTCAACCTCTTCGGCCCAGCGGCGGCCTTTCAGGAAGACGAACTGCCCTCCCGGGCGGACATGGCGAATGGCCCAGTCGAACAGGGTGGCAAGCGGCGCGGCGGCGCGGGCGGTGGCGACGTCCACGCCCAGCGTCGGGAGTTGCTCAACCCGGCCGTTGATCACCGTGGCGGAATCGCGCAGAGCCAATTCGTCGCGTACAGCTTCCAGAAATCGGCACTTCTTGGCGATGGAATCGACCAGCACCATCTTGCCCCAATCCAGCGCGGCCAACACCATGCCGGGGAAGCCGCCGCCGGCCCCGATGTCGAGCCAGCTTTGCCCCTTGGGCACGAGGCGGGTGATCTGCGCGGAATCGGCAAAATGGCGGCCCCAGACATCGCCGAGAGTGGCGGGGCCGACGAGATTCATCCGTTCCTGCCACTCGATCAGCAGCGATTCGTAGCGCTCAAGCCGCTGAATTGTTCCACGTGGAACATTAAATTCAGCTTCGAACGTCTGGCGATCCATAATGTTCCACGTGGAACAATCGGGCGGCGGTGGAAAGCGCTATCTCCATCCATCCACAGCTTTTCGCAGCCGGAATGGACGGAAGGCCAATCAGGCGGCGGAAAGCTGCGTCTTGCGGATCCAGGCGAGCAGGGCGGTGATAGCCGCCGGAGTTACACCCCGCACGCGCGCAGCTTGCCCCAGCGTTTCCGGTTGCGCCTTCTGAAGACGCTCGGCCATTTCATTGGAAAGACCGGGGATGTCGCGAAAAATTGTTCCACGTGGAACAATCACAGCTTCATCCTGCCTAACGCGAGCCACTTCCTGTTCCTGACGATCCAGATAGACGGCGTATGAAGCGTCCGTCAGCACTGTCTCGACAACATTCGGTTCCGCAGAGAGTTGCGGCGCAGCGCGTTGCAGAACCGTCCAGTCGACACCCGGAAAACGCGCCCATTCCCACAGGCTTCGGGCGATTCCATCACCCTTTACTTCCGGGATCGCGGCGGCCGGAACACGCGTGTCTTTCAGCGCTGTTGTCAGCTGCTCAACCGCCGCCAGTCGGTCCGAGAAAATGGATGAGCGGCGGGTGCCAAGACATCCCAATTGCCGGGCAATCGGCGTCAGGCGCAGGTCGGCATTGTCGGCCCGAAGGCGAAGACGGAATTCCGCCCGGGAGGTGAACATGCGATAGGGTTCGGAAACGCCGTGCGTGACCAAATCGTCGACCATAACGCCAATATAGCTGGTCGCTCGGTCTGGCACCCAGTGTCGCCCAGTTGCATTCAGTCCCGCGACCAGCCCCTGTGCTGCCGCCTCTTCATAGCCAGTCGTGCCGTTCACCTGCCCCGCCAGCCAGAGGCCGGGGAGGGCTTGCAACTGAAGCGTCGAATCCAGCGCGCGCGGATCGAGGTAATCATATTCGACCGCATAGCCCGGTTGGGCGATCCGGCAAGCCCCCAGTCCGGGTATTGAGTGGATAATCGCGGCTTGAACCAGTTCGGGAAGACTGGTGGATATGCCGTTGGGATAGATCAGTGGATCATCCAACCCTTCCGGTTCAAGGAAGATCTGGTGGCCGTCGCGGTCGCCGAACCGCATGACCTTGTCCTCGATGGAGGGGCAATAGCGCGGGCCGACACCTTCGATGCGTCCGGCGTACATCGGCGAGAGGCCGATATTGCCCCGGATCACGTCATGCGTCTGTTGCGTTGTGCGGGTGATATAGCAATCGACCTGCGGCACGTCCGAATGAGTCGTCAGGCTTGAAAAATAGGCAGGCTGGGCGTCCCCCGACTGCACTTCGAGATTGGCCCAGTCGATGGTTCGCCCGTCAAGCCGTGGTGGCGTGCCGGTCTTGAGGCGCCCCATCGGCAGCCCGAGAGCGCGGAGGCGCAGGGCGAGGCGGGACGCGCCCGCCTCACCAACACGGCCGCCAGCGATCTGGCGCTCGCCGATGTGCATCACGCCGCCGAGAAAGGTTCCACTCGTGAGTACAACAGCCCGAGCCGGGAGCGGACCTATACTTGTTTCAACGCCGGTGCAGCGTCCGTCTTCGACAAGAAGATCCGTGACTTCTGCCTCTACAATCTCCACGCCGGAGTCAGCGACGAGCGCGCGGACCGCGGCGGCGTAGCGCTTGCGATCAGCTTGCGCGCGCGGTCCCTGCACGGCTGCGCCCCGACTGCGGTTGAGAAGGCGGAACTGGATACCGGCCGCATCTGCGGCGCGGCCCATGATGCCGTCCATAGCGTCAATCTCGCGGACGAGATGGCCTTTGCCCAGCCCACCAATCGCCGGGTTGCAACTCATCTGGCCGATATTGTCGGCCGCGAAGGTCACCAGAGCAACGCGCGCGCCGGTTCGCGCAGCAGCGCAGGCCGCCTCGCAGCCGGCATGACCGCCGCCGATCACTATGACGTCATGGGATTTCACGCGCACCTCTTAGCGGAATGTTCCACGTGGAACAATCGGTCCTGGCCAGCGCGGTTCAGACCGGATATTTCGTTGAATGATGGGCAGCCAGCCTATTCAATTCACATGCATAATTCCAATTGTTCCACGTGGAACATTTTCGCGGCCCACAATGTTCCACGTGGAACAATCTGGGCCGATGCGTCTACTTTCCGATGCAAAAGCGGGAGAAAATCGCGCCCAGAATGACCTCTGGGCCGATCCTGCCAGACAGGCGTCCGAGGGCGTGAGCGGCGGCGCGCAGGTCTTCAGCGGTGAGAACAGGGTCGGCTTTGGATTGGGCTGACTTCAGCGCACCCAGCGCTTCCGCGATCAGATGCTGTTGGCGCGCTGTGGTGATGGCTGGGGGTTCGCCAGAGGGGATGTGATCTTCTGCCCATTCCGTCAGCCAGGCTTCCAGTTCCGCGAGTCCTGCTCCCGTTCTGGCGGAGAGATGGAGGCGTCCGCTGTGAAATCCCGGCGTTTCCCCGGTCTCGTCGATCCGATTGACGACATTGCCGCCGGGGGCGAGGTTCAGCACGAGGTCGGCGCTTTCGGCGCGGGCTATCGCTCGCGCGATTCCTTCGGCTTCGATCGGATCGCTCGTCTCGCGCAGGCCTGCCGTGTCCAGCAGGATTGCCGGGCGGCCGCCGAGATCGAGGTGGACTTCGATGACATCTCGCGTGGTTCCCGCGTGCGGCGTCACGATGGCAACATCCCGGCGGGCGAGGGCGTTGATCAGGCTGGACTTGCCTGCGTTCGGCGGGCCAGTCACGGCGATGGTAAGGCCATGGCGGATGCGCTCGCCAACAGGCGCGGAGTGGAGTGCGGCCTCCATGCTGTCGACGAGTCGTGTGAGTGGGCCGCCGCGCATCCGCTCAGCATAGACATTACTCGCTTCGACATCGCCTTCGTCGGAAAAGTCCAGCTGGGCTTCGATTTCGGCCATGATGCCGATCAACTGGTCGCGCCAGCTGTCGGCGAGGTCGCGCAGGCGGCCGCCTGCCTGCGCAAGCGCGGTTTCGCGTTGCAGTTCCGTTTCGGCCACGATCAGGTCTGACAAAGCTTCGACCTGCGTGAGATCGAGGCGGCCGGATTCAAAGGCGCGCCGGGTGAACTCCCCGGCTTCCGCCGGGCGCGCGCCCAGCGCAGAGAGCGCGGCCTGTACGGCGGCCACCACGGCCGGGCTGCCGTGGCAATGGAGTTCGGCACTGTCCTCTCCGGTGAAGCTGTTCGGGCCGGGGAAGATCAGCACCAATGCCTGATCCAGTGGTGCCTGATCGTGCGGGCGGCGCAGCGTGCGGAGCCGGGCTTCGCGGGTGGGCGGCAGGCGGCGGGAGCCGCTGATTTGGCGCACGATATCGAACACGCCTTCGCCGCTCAGGCGGATGACGGCGACTCCGGCGGGTGGCGGGCCGGAGGAGAGGGCGAAGATCGGAGCTGCCATGATGCACTGGCGTTTAGCGGCAAGGCTGTGGTGAGGGAAGCGAGGCTAAAGCGACTTGGGCCAGGCCGATCTGGGGGTGCCGCCTTCGCAGAAGTTGCGGATGTAATCGCGCGTTTCCGGCAGGGCGTTCTTCCGGTCCAGTTCGCTAAGATTGCCTTCGGCTTCCAGCGCGCGATAGCTGGCGAGCGTGTCGCGCCAGGCGCGGCAGGCGCCGGGGATATCGCCGAGATTGTAGAGGTTTCCTGCGCTGGTGCGCAGCGCGGCGGTACGGGAGCGGCGGGCTCCGGGGGCGTTGCCCGCCAGTTCCACCAGCCGGTCATGCGCGGCCAGCACTCGTGCTGTTGCAGCTTTGCTGGCGGCGGCGTCGCGGCGATCTGCGTGGACTTGCGCCAAAACTTCACCGGTAATGGCCTGCATCTGCAACGCGCCTGCATCATTTGTGTCCATCGCGGCCATCCGGTCGGCGTGGCGGACAGCTTCCTCGATGGCGGTGCGGGCTTGTGAATCCTGTTCGTTGGTGCGGTGGACGACGGCACTGTACCACAGCGAGACGGCGAGTTTGCGCAGCAGGGCCGGGTCTTCCGGCTTCTCGGCCAGCAGGCTGCGATTGATCGCCACGGCCTGATCCAGCGCGGCGCGGGCTTCCGGGGCCTGTTTCAGCTTGTGATGCGCTTCCGCCAGCAACCGGAGGTTGGCGGAACGGGCCGAGCGGACTTCTGGATCGGACTGGATTTGCGGCGGGAGGGCGGCAATCAGCGCTTCGGCGCGCTGATGTTGCGGGAGGGCGGCCGCGTAATCGTCGTTCCAGCCGAAGCTGTCGCCTTGCGCCTGAATGGCCGTGATGGCGAGAGCGGCGGCTTCTGCGTCTGCTCGGGTGAAGGCGGCGACGGCTTGTTCGGCTTCCGCGGCCTGCGCGCGGGCGGCATCTGCCTTGTTGTTGTTGTAGAGGTTGGTGCCCGCCTGTTCGAGCCTGAGCGTCGCGAAGGCAAGCGCAGTGCTGCGGTCCTGCGGGTCGGCGGCGAAGGCGGGGGCAAGCAGCGCCTCTGCGCGGCTTAGCAGGGCGTTGGCGTCTGCATAGCGGCCCAGCGATTGCTGCTGGCCGCCGCCGGTGACTTCGGCGAGGCGGACGAAGCCGCGTCCGGCTTCGGCGCGGACATCGGGCGGGGCGCTTTCCATGGCGGCGAGCGCCTCCAGATAAGAGATTGCCGTTTTCGCCAGTGTTTCCCGTGCCCTGGTTGCGCCTTGCACCTTGCTGACATCGTCATAGACGTCGAACAGCAGGGCGTTGGCGATGGCCCGCGTCTGTTCGAAGCGGGCTTCTGCCTCTGCCTCTGCGCGGCGAATCCGGGCGTTGGCGACGCTGACGGCGATCAGGCCGCCGACGAGGACGGCGAGGGCGAGGGCGCTGGCCGCAACGGCGATACGATTGCGGGCGGCGAATTTGCGCAGGCGATAGAGTTCGCCGCCGCTCATAGCTGCGACCGGCTGGCCGCTGCGCCACGCCGCGAGATCGGCGGCGAGTGCGGCTGCCGTGGGATAGGCCTGTTCGGCCGGGGCGGTGGCGCGGGCGATGATGGCGGCCAGTTCCGGTTCCGGTTCGGGGATGAGGCGCTTCAGCAGGCGGCCGAGGCCGACGATATCCGTTGCGGTGGTCGCGCCTTCCGCGTCGGCGGGGCGGGCGATGCCGAAATCGATCAGTTTCAGCGTGCCATCGGTTTGAACGAGCAGGTTCAGAGGCGTGATGTCGCGGTGGATCACCAGCCGGCCATGGGCGTAACTAATTGCGTTTGCGCCTGTTTCCACAAGTCGAACGCGCGCGGGCGTGTCCAGCGACTGCTGGTTGGCCCATTTGTCGACCGGCAGCCCCTCGATCAGCTCCATCACGATATAGGGGCTGCCGCTCTCCGTCTCTCCGCCGTCATACAGGCGGGCGATATTGGGGTGCTGCAGGGTGGCCAGCGTCTGGCGTTCGGCGCGGAAACGCTGGGTGAGCACGTCGGACAGGAGGCCGGGCTTGATGACCTTGATGGCGGTTTCGTGGGCGAAATCGCCGGTGTCGCGCGTGGCGCGATAGACTGCGCCCATGCCGCCCCGGCCGATCAGCGCCAGAATCCGGTATTGGCCGATGCGATCGGGAAGCTGACCGTCTCCGCCGATGCCGATGGCGGCTGCGCCGGTGCGCAGGGCCTGTGCGTTACCCGTTCCCATGGAGGCGATGCGGTCTGCCTCCAGCATGGATTCGAGCCGGGCGCGCACGTCGCTGTTGGCCGTGCGGTCTGCGATCCAGCGGGCGCGGCTGGTTTCGGGCACGTCCAGCAGTTCATCGAACAGGGCCAGCGCCTCGCGTTCGATAGGCAGGCGCGGGTCTTCGGGGTTGCCCGGCTCAACCATCGATCGGGTTTTCGACCGCGTCCTGCAACCATGCGCGCGCTGTTCGCCAGCGCCGCTTCAGCGTGGCCTCTGACAGGCCCGTCACCTGGGCGATGTCGCCCAGCGGCATCCCCCCGAAATAGCGCATTTCCACAAGCTCGGCCAATTGCATGTCGATCACCCCCAAGCGTCTCAGCGCAGTTTCGAGGGCAATCAGGTCAATCCGTTGTTCGCCGTCGATATCGGGGTTCAGTTCGACCTTGTAATGATGGCGCTTGTCCGCCCCCTTTTGTCGGGCGTGGTCGATCAGGATGTTGCGCATCAGTCGGGCGGCCAGCGCGATGACATGGGCGCGATCGGCGATGTCGATCCGGCCCATCTTCACCAGCCGCAGGATTGCATCGTTGATGAGATCGCCGGACGAGAAAGAGACATGGCGTTCGCGCCTCAGTTGGGCTGAGGCGATGGTGCGCAATTCCGGGTAGAGTAGCTCCACGAGCTGATCGCGTGCGGCCGTATCTCCGCCGCGCCATTCGCGGATCAGCGCGTCGACTTGCAGACGTGCGTCCATCGGCCCCCTTCCGACCTGAATCGGATGGCAGGTTATGAGCCGGTGGCGGTGGCTTCAAGAACGCAGAGGGGCGATTTCGCGGTGAACCATGAAGATTTTTACACCTTCGGTGGTTTTAACCCTTTTTCTCGTCCTTCTTGTCCGCCTTGGTGCCGGGCGGGGTCATCGCCGTCATCATCATCTTGCCCCAGGCTTCGATGCCCTCGTTCACGCCGGGGACGCCGCTCGTCCAGGTCTTGATCAGCTTCTGCCAGTCATCTGAGGAAGGGCCTTCGAAGGTGAGCGCCTTCATGCGTTCCACCCAGGCTTCGTGCAGCGGGGTGAGATCCGGCAGGCCGAGGAAGGCGCGGGCCTCTGCCGGGGTGGCTTCGATCTCGACTTCGAACTTCATCTCGTCTCTCCCTTCGGTTGCAGTGGTCAGCTCCGGAAGCTGATGTCGCCCGGCGGGCGGGGGGCCTGATAGATCAGTTCCGCGCGAACGCGGACGGTGCGGATGGAAATGCGGATTTCCAGCGCAAACATGAGGAGCGCGGCCATCAGCAGCAGGATGGCGAGGATGAACAGCACCGGCACCAGCTGGTCCGGGTGGAAGGGGCTGACAGCGGAGACGAACAGCACGGCGATCAGCGTGCAGATCGTCAGCGCCGAGGAGACGGAGAGGCCGACCGCACGATTGGCGAGCAGCATACGCCTGTCCAGGCTGGAAAGTTCGGAAATGATGAGGCTGCGCTCCACATCATCTTTCGGGTCTGTGGATTCCAGCTTGCGGGCGCGATCGATCACCCGGCCGAGTCGGGTGGTGATGGCCGACAGAAAGCCCCCGATCGCCGTGAGCAGGAACACCGGGGCGATTGCCAGCTGGATCGTCTGGGCCAGTGCCGGGATGTTTTCGTCGTTCAGCGGGAACATGCTGCAATGGCTGCGGTTTTGCGGACCCCGAGTCAAGAGTTGCCGGTTCCCGGCCGTGGTCAGGCGGCGCAACTGATGCACAGCGTGGCTGTGGGCTGCGCAGCAAGCCGCGCCGGGGCGATCTCTCCGCCGCAGCTGGCGCAGACGCCGTAGCTGCCATTGTCGATGCGTTGCAGGGCGGCGTTGATCGCGCGCGCTTCGGACAGGCGGACCTGTTCCAGCCCCTCGGCGGTTTCCAGTTCTTCCAGCTGGTTGGCCTGCTCGCTCCAGTCTGCGTCGAGCGGCTGGCCGCCTTCGGCTTCGAGCTTTTCCACTTCGGCGCCCAGCTCCTTCAGGCGGGCTTCCAGAGTGGCGCGGATTTCAGCTGTGCTGGTCATGATTGGTCCTTCAGGCGACGCGGGCAGCGGAGACGATGGCGGCGATCTCGTCGAGGATGGCGAGGCGTTCACGCGAAGTCGCTTCGGCGCGTTCGTCTGATGCCGGGTCTGCGCCGAGATCGATGGCGTGGACGGCGGCGTCCAGTTCATCGAGGCGGGTGGCGAGATGGCGGAAGTGGGCGTCTTCGGCCTTCAGGTTGCGAAGCAGGTCTGCGTCAGCCGGATAGATATCATGCAGGGATTGGGGAATGTGCGTCATCGGTAAGTCCTCCTTTTGGGGACGATGATGGGCGACAGGGGTGCGCCCGTCGTTGATCCCCGTCAAGCCAGAGCGTCGGATTGGCATGAGGGCAGAATGTTCATCGGGAAATCTACCGAATGTTGGGAATATGAACCAAAAATTTGTGAAACGTTCATCTGATGTTAAGCAGTCGCAACGGGTGGAATTTCATAACATATTGATATTACGAAAGTTCATCCAACCGATCACAGTTGGCACGGCGGATGCATTGCTGTTGGCATCTCTGGATCAACAGGAGCGGTTACGATGACGACGAACATGATGAACTCGGTGAAGAGCCTGGCGCTGGCACTTGTGGCTTCGGGCGTGATGCTTGGAATTGCAGCCGGCCCGGCAGCGGCTGGCACTGTGGCCGGCGGTGGCCGTGAAGCGCGGATCGAAGTTTCGAAATTCGACCTGACCCGCGCGGAAGGCCGCAAGGCGGTCGAAAGCCGGGTGGCTGCAATGGCCGGGCGGATGTGCGCAGAAGGCGGCGTGAACCTGACGGATCGCGCGGAAGCGGCCGAGTATCGGCTTTGCGTGGCGGATGCGGTGGCTTCGGCCCGCACGCAGATCGCGGCCATTCTGAGCCAGCAGGCGCTGGCCTCGCGTTAAGCAAAGTTTCGCGATTTCGCCGGGATTATCCCCTCTCTCTCCCGGCGGAAACACAAGGACGGCCCGGCGGACCCCCTCTCCGCCGGGCCGTCTGACGTTTGCATGCAACAGTGTGCCAGCAATTTTCGCGCCAAGTGGGAAAAGTTGCGACGAACGGTTGATCGGCGAATTGACAGGTGGCAGGCTGATTGCCAGTTGTTTGGGGCCGGATGCATTGTTGCGTACCCGCCTTATCCTGGCCTGTTCGGTTGCGTAATTGTTGCGTGCACAGGGTTTGACTGCCGGCGGTGGCAGGAAGCGGCGTCGCGGAGGTTGCGACGCCGCTTTGTTTTTGTGGCCCTGTTTTTGGGGCGGCGGGTTCGCCGGGCCGCCCGATTTTCCATGTCCGTCCGATTGGGCTGGCGGGACCGGCGGCCGGGTGGCAAGCTGGGGGCATGGAACAGCTTCGAGACGTGGGCAGTGGCGTGACCGACAATGTCGGCCGGAGCCGCTATGAGCTGGTGGTGGACGGCGTGACCGCCTTCGCCGAATATCGGCTGCTGGGCGACAGGATCGTCTTTCCGCACACGGTGGTGCCGCCGGAAATCGGCGGCCGAGGCGTGGGCGGGCGGCTGGTGAACGCGGCGCTGGATGATGCGGAGCGGCGGGGGTTGGCTGTGGTGGCCGAGTGTTCGTTTGTGGCGAAGGTGGTTGCGGCGAGGGCGAATCGCTAACCTGCGGGCTCTCCGCAGCGATGGTCGGCAGATGCTGAGTTTCGCTATGTTGGCCAGGAGATGGCACCCGGCTATCCTAGTCGGCGGCCATCGGAAGCATTGCTGCAATTCCCCGTCGCAGTTCCCTTTTCAGGAAATACTTGGCACCAGTCCCGATCGCTGGTGCGTATGAGACTGCATCCTGTAGGGTTGGGTGTGCGACGAAGTATTCACATGAGGCTGAGGCAATCGACATCAAAATGTCGTCGCCAATATCAAATCCACTCCCACGGAAGCCGACCGCCAAGCGTCTTCTTGAGAGAGGAAAGAAAACACTTCGGAGACTGTCATTGTCAATAAGCACCATTGGCATAAACTGACCGGATTCGTCCACGCCAACAACCGCACAATCTGGAAGAATTAAATCACTATTAGTCGTTACAATTTTCCATGAAAATGTTTCTAAGCATCTTATTCTATTAATAGGAACTGGATGATGCAAAAGTGCATCTAAATGACCGCTAGAAACAATATCATTAATAGGTAAAGTTTTAAATAGTTCTATTAATTTAACAATGTCTTGATGAATGCTTGAAAAATTTTCGTCGAGAAGGCGTCTGCACAATAGGTAAAAATCATGGCGTGAAATGCCGATATTTTTTAAAATATCGGATTTCGTGTCATAAACCTCGCTCACACGAATTTTTATCTCTGGTGGCAAGGGGTGAGTGTCCATCCCTATAAACCGCCTAGCGCCTGCCTCTGTACGGATCTCTGATATGATCTCGTCCATGAGTTCGCGTATTAAACGCGGAAATACATGGCGGATGGACGCGGATCGGATAGACAGATGCGCTGCAAGCTCGCAAATCTCTCGTGAATCGACTGATTCAGAGTTCGCTTCCGCTCTGGACGCCAAGTCAGAGAAATAACCCTCGCTGTTTGTAATATCTTTATCAATTTCTGCATGCTTTGGATCAGAGCTAGAATAGAAATGCCCTTCAAGTCCGACATTTTCTGTGCTCGATATGTAATTTCTTGTCAAACGGATCACCCTTACCTGAGTGACCTTTTTTGAGGCGGATTTTCCAAATCTCCTCAAAAGAAACTGTGGTAGGTAGTGCTGTCTTTTACCGGACATGAAACTCTACTCAAATTGAAGGGAAACTATAGTGGTAGAATTCCAGATAAACTCAAGGATTGCAATTGGATAACAGTCCCCGCAAATACCCGCCCGTGAAGCCCTTGCCGGACTTCACGATCTGTTCTGGTGTGCCGGTTGCGACGATGGTGCCGCCGCCTGCTCCACCTTCGGGGCCGAGGTCGATGACCCAGTCTGCGGTTTTGATGACTTCCAGATTATGTTCGATCACGACCACCGTGTTGCCTTGCTCGACGAGGGCTTGCAGGACTTCCAGCAGTTTGCGGACGTCTTCGAAGTGGAGGCCTGTGGTGGGTTCGTCGAGGATGTAGAGGGTCTGGCCGGTGGCGCGGCGGCTGAGTTCCTTGGCCAGCTTTACGCGCTGGGCTTCGCCGCCGCTGAGTGTTGTGGCCTGCTGGCCGACGTGGACGTAGCCGAGGCCGACTTCTTCCAGCATTTTCAGCCGGTCGCGGATGGGGGGGACGGCTTCGAAGAGTTTCACGGCGTCTGAAACCGTCATGTCCAGCACGTCGGCGATGCTGTGGCCCTTGTGCAGGACTTCCAGCGTTTCGCGGTTGTAGCGTTTGCCGTGGCAGACGTCGCACTGGACATAGACATCGGGCAGGAAGTGCATTTCGATCTTCAGCATGCCGTCGCCCTGGCAGGCTTCGCAGCGGCCGCCTTTCACGTTGAAGCTGAAGCGGCCGGGCTTGTAGCCGCGCGCCAGCGATTCCGGCAGGCCGGCGAACCAGTCCCGGATGTGGGTGAAGGCCCCGGTGTAGGTGGCGGGGTTGGAGCGCGGGGTGCGGCCGATGGGGGATTGATCGATGTCGATCACCTTGTCCAGATGTTCGAGGCCAGTGATTTCATCGTGCGGGCCGGCGTGCAGGCGCGCGCCGTTCAGCGCCTTGGCGGCCGCCGGATAGAGGGTGTCGATCACGAAGCTGGACTTGCCCGAGCCGGAGACGCCGGTGACGCAGGTGAAGGTGCCGAGCGGGATGGCGGCGCTGACGTTCTGCAGGTTGTTGGCGCGCGCGCCTTTCACCTTGAGTTGCTTGCCATTGCCCTTGCGGCGGGTGGCGGGAACCTCCACCTTGCGGCGGCCGGAGAGATAATCGCCTGTGAGGCTGTTCGGGTTGTTCAGGATATCGGCGAGCGTGCCTTCGGCGATGATGTTGCCGCCGTTGCGGCCCGCGCCGGGGCCCATATCGACGACATGATCGGCGGTGCGGATGGCGTCTTCGTCATGCTCCACCACCAGCACGGTGTTGCCGAGGTCCCGCAGGCGCTTCAGCGTTTCCAGCAGCCGGTCATTGTCGCGCTGGTGCAGGCCGATGGAGGGTTCATCCAGCACATAAAGCACGCCGGACAGGCCCGAGCCGATCTGGCTGGCGAGGCGGATGCGCTGGGATTCGCCGCCGGACAGCGTGCCGGAGGTGCGATCAAGGCTGAGATAGCCGAGGCCGACGTTGACGAGGAAGCCGAGCCGCTCGTTGATTTCCTTCAGGATGCGGCTGGCGATTTCCTGTTGTTTCGCCGTGAGATGGGCTGGCAGCGCCTGAAACCATATCGCGGCATCCGCGACGGAACGGCGGGTGCTGTCTGAAATGCTTTCGCCCGCGATCTTCACGCTGAGCGCTTCGGGTTTCAGCCGCGCGCCGCCGCAGGCTTCGCACGGGGCGGCGGACTGGTAGCGGCCCAGTTCCTCGCGCATCCATGCGCTTTCGGTGTCGCGGAAGCGCTTGTCGAGGTTGGCCAGCACGCCGTCGAACGGCTTGTTCACTTCATAGCGCTTGCGGCCGTCTTCGAAGACGAGCGGGATCGCTTTGCCCTTGGTGCCGTGCAGGATGGCTTCGCGGGTTTCCTCGGGCAGCTTCGCCCATGGCTGGTCCAGCGTGCCGCCGAGCGCGCCGACGACGGAGCCGAGCACCTGCATATAGTAAGGCGAGGGCGGCGAGGATTTGGCCCATGGCACCACCGCGCCGTCTTTCAGGCTGAGCGCTTCGTTGGGGACGACGAGGAAGGGATCGAAGAACAGCCGTTCGCCAAGGCCGTTGCAGGTGGGGCAGGCCCCCTGCGGGGCGTTAAAGGAGAAGAGGCGGGGTTCGATTTCGGGCAGGGTGAAGCCGGAGACGGGGCAGGCGAATTTTTCCGAGAAGGTGATCACTTCGTTGACGTCGGGCTTGCCCGCCACCCCCACCCCCGGCCCCTCCCCTGAAGGGGAGGGGAGGATTTCCACGACGGCCAGGCCGTCTGCCAGTTTCAGGGCGGTTTCGAAGCTCTCCGCGAGGCGGCTGGCGATGTCTGCGCGGACGACGAGGCGGTCGACCACGACGTCGATGTTGTGCTTGTATTTCTTGTCCAGCGTGGGGGCGTCTTCGATGTCGACCACCTCGCCGTTGACGCGCAGGCGCTGGAAGCCTGCCTTTTTCCACTCGGCGATTTCCTTTTTATATTCGCCCTTGCGGCCGCGCACGACGGGGGCGAGCAGCATCAGCCTTGTGCCTTCGGGCAGCGCCAGCACCCGATCCACCATCTGACTGACCGTCTGCGCGGAGATCGGGAGGCCGGTGGCGGGGCTGTAGGGCACGCCGGTGCGCGCCCAGAGCAGGCGCATATAATCATAGATTTCGGTGACGGTGCCGACGGTGGAGCGCGGGTTGCGGCTGGTGGTTTTCTGCTCGATGCTGATCGCCGGGCTGAGGCCCTCGATATGATCGACATCCGGCTTCTGCATCAGCTCAAGGAACTGGCGGGCGTAGGCGGACAGGCTTTCCACATAGCGGCGCTGACCCTCGGCATAGATGGTGTCGAAGGCGAGGCTGGATTTGCCGGAGCCGGAGAGGCCGGTGATGACGATCAGCCTGTCCCTCGGCAGATCAATGTCCACGGATTTGAGGTTGTGCTCGCGCGCGCCGCGGACGGAGATGTGGGTGAGGCTCATGAAAGTATGTTCTACCTATGTTCCGGGCGCGAGGGAAGAGGGCGCGGCGGCGCGGCAGAAGTGGGGGCTGGGCGGGAAAAAGGGAAGAGGGTTGGCGCCCCGCCCGGCCAGCAGGGCGCCCGTGACGAACCCTTCAGGCGGCTCCTTTACGCGGCTCTTGCGCGCTCGCCGCTGCTTGCCGGAGCCTGCGCCCAGCAATCCAGCCGGACGGAATCCAGATACGCCTGCTGCATATCCTCCGTGAGGATTTCCGCGAGGCGGACGCCCTCTATCCACAGCTCGATCACATGATAGCGCCCGCCGCTCATGCCCTGGCGGGTGCAGGTTTCAACTGGCCAGCCTTCGCGCGCGGCCAGCGCATGCACCTGTTCCGGCGAAAGCGGGGTGCCCAGCGCGAAATGCAGCGCCGAGCGGCGGCGGGTGGGGCCGGGCAGGCCGACCATGCCTTCGGGGCCTTCCACCAGCAGCGTGCCGGCCGGATAGACTTCCACCAGCGTGTTCGTGGCGTCATCGGCATGGGCGAACCAGCTGCCTTCGGCGACGCGAGGACAGGGCGAGGCCTTCCCGCCCATCAGTTCGGCCAGAATCCGGGCGACCCGTTCGGGATCTTCGGCGTCTGTCGACAAGTGAAACAACATGTTCAGGCACACTTTCCGTGCTGTGGCGTAGACCCCTCTTCACCATGGCGAATGCCTGATGCAGGCGGGCGCGTCTTGGACGGAATCGACGGAAGCATTCCGCGCTTTACGGCGACCGGGCGCTGCGGCATGCAGCCGGGCATGACCGAAACAGCTCTCCCCGACGGGCAGCCGAAGAAAAAGCGCAGCCGCATCTGGCGTTGGCTGGGATTTGTGGCGCTGCTGGGCTTGCTGATCACGATATTGATGGCGTTCCACAACCCGCCGATGCGGTTGATGCCGGTGCCTGCGGCCTTTGCGAAATCCGGCTCTCAGCTGTTTCAGGCCAACCCCAATCTTCGGCACGACAACCGGATCGAGCTGTTCTATGCCACCAACCGGCTGCCGCTGGGGCCACGCAACGATCGCATCCATTCCATCACCCCGGGGCGTGACCTGCTGCTGGGGGTGACGACGATCCGCATCGGCGATCAGGGCACGACATGGGACCGGGTTTATGAATGGTCGATGGGCGAGGACGGCGAGCGGCGGCCGCAGCTGATCCTTGAGCAGATGCGGGAGCTTGCGTCACTGCCCGGTGACGAGGCGGTGCCACCTGCCGGGCCGGTGCTGGACCCTTCCATGCGCGCCTGGCTGGGGCTGGTGGACGAGGCGTTGGGCCGCAGTCTGGACCCGGACATCATCATCTATGTGCATGGCGCGAACTCCACGGTGGAGCGCGCCGCCGGGCAGGCGGCACAGCTGCGCCACTTCACCGGGCAGAATGCCGTGGTGCTGCTGTTCGCATGGCCGACTGCCGAGAATTTCCTTGTCTATCCGCGCGATATCGGCACCGCCTTTGGCGCGGCCCCGCAGTTCGCCCGGCTGGTGGAGCTGCTGGCCACCCACACTCGCGCCCGCAAGATCGACGTGCTGAGCTATTCCGCCGGCGGCACGGTTGCCTCTGACGGGTTGGCGCGGGTGGGCAGCTGGTCGCGCGCGACGGGGCTGAACCCAAAGCTGGGGCAGGTGCACCATGCCGCGCCGGATGCCGATCTGCGCGGGTTCGTGGGGGACCTGCGCGATTATGCCGGGTTGCCGGACCGGGTGACGGTGAGCCTGAACATGGAGGACAGCGCGCTGCGGCTATCCGAAGTGATGAACCGGGGATCGCGCGCCGGGCGGCCGGACCTGCGCGAGCTTTCCCCCGGCGATCTGCGCTTCCTGCAGCAGGCCAACAAGGAACTGGGGCTGGAGATCGTGCGGGTGCGCCCCGGCGACCTGCACGGCGTGAGCGCGCGCTCGCACGCCTTCTGGTATATGGACCCATGGGCCGCCAGCGACGTGCTGCTGCAGCTGATGTTCGGCAAGGGCGCACAGGCACGCGGGCTGGCGGCGGGGCCGGGGGCGAGCGGGTTGTCTTACTGGGTGTTCCCGCCGGACTATGAAGCGCGGCTGCCGGGCGTGATCGAGCGCGCCTCAGTCGGGATGGCGGAAGCGGCCATCGGCCAGAAAGGCGAGCACCTGGGCGACGCTGTCCGGGTGGAAGGGCAACATGCTGTGGGCGACATGGACGACGATATGATCGGCCATGCCGTCGATCCGGGTGGCCGCAACTGAGACCTTGCCGTCGTTCGGGCGCGGCAGCAGGCTTTCCGGCACCAGATTCACGCTGACATCGCCCGCCACCACGCCCAGCTCATAATCGACCGTGCCGAAGATCGCCTCGTCGGCCCTGGGCCGGTTGGTGCGCAGATAGGGCGCGACCGGGCCGAGCAGCGCGTTCGACAGATGCGCGTCATACAGGGCGTCCGCCAGCTCCGACCCCTGATTGGGCGGGCCAAGCTGCACCACCCGCCCCAGCCGCTTCGGCCGCTGCCGGTAAATCAGCGCCCGCGCCACCAGCCCACCCAGCGAATGGGTGACGATGTGCATCGGGCCATCCAGCGTCGCCTCGAATGCAGCCATGCGCGGGGCGATATGATCCAGAATCTCCGCCATCGATCGGCGCATGCCGTAACTGGGGGCGGCCGTGGCGAACCCCTGATGCCCGAGTTCGGACGCGAGAAAGCCCATCGAAAGGCCGGTGCGGCCATGACCGTGGAGAAGAAAGACACCCGCTGGCATGGGTGGCTGATGCACCGGCGGCGGTGGTGGGGCAAGGGTGGGGCTATGACTGACGTTTGAAGGGGCTCTGCCCCTTCACCCCGGCAGGGGCGTGACGCCCCTGCACCGCCTTAGTTTTTAGCCCGCTGCAAGGGAGTGGGTGGGGCCATCTGCTTGGCGCGAGGTTGGGGGTTTATTGCCTGCGGGGCTTTTGGGGTGGGCCACTTTGCCTCTCCACGCGTCACCCCGGATCAAGTCCGGGGTGACGGTTCTGGTTGGTGGTGAGGGTAGTGGGTTTGCTCAGGGGCCTTCGACCCTTCGACAAGCTCAGGACTCAGGCTGAGCGGGTGGGGAGGCTGGGAGGGGGTGCTGAGGGCGGTGGATCAGGCCCGGCGTTGCTCCCCTCTCTCCACCTCTCTCCCCGGCGGGGAGAGAGCCACGTGGCGCCGCAGGCAATGGAATCTGATCACGTCCACGACGTTGCAGTTCGCGCGCAACGCCAATTTTGAGGGTGCAGGGAAATCATTTCCCTGCCGGGGTGAAGGGGCAGAGCCCCTTCGAACTCCACGCCCACCTTACGCCGGACTGCTCCAGTTCTGCTGCCTGAGCACGGTGTCTTTCTGGCCCCGGGCGATGAAGCGGGGTTGCAGGAAGCGGTAGAAGAACCAGTCTTTCTGGCTCGGCAGGGTGGCGTGGTAGAGGATGCGTTCGGGCAGGGTCCAGCGGACGGACTTGCGGTCTTCCCGGCGGGGGGAGGGTTGGACCCACAGGTCTGTGGCGTAGCTGATGCGGCCTTGTTTCCACAGGCGGTGCACCAGCTCATGGTCTTTCAGCACATAGGGCCAGAGGGCAGGGTCATAGCCGCCCGACGCTTTGTAGGGGGCCGTGCGGAACAGGTGGGCATAGCCGCCGCCATGCGCCTGATGGGTGAGGAGGTTGGGGATGATGTGGGTGTAGAGCCAACGGCCGGCTCGTTCCCATCCGCTATGGGCGTTGGGGCCGGTATCATGGGCGATGAAGCCGATGGTGCTGGGGGCGGCGGCCTCCAGCCGGCGGGTGGCGGTTTCCAGATAGTGGGGCGGGTAGATTGTGTCGGCGTCGCAAATGGCGATGAATTCGGTGCGGACGGCGGCGATGCCCATGTTGAGCGCGTGCACCTGGCCGGGGATGGGTTGGGTGAGCAGGGTCGTTTCGATGCCCTGCTGTGTTTCCGCCCATTCCTGCGCACGCGCGGTGGTGGCGTCTGTGGAGCCGTTGTCCACCAGCACCACGCGGAACGGCCGCAGGGTTTGCGCGCTGAGGCTGGCGAGGGTGGCGGGGAGCCATTGTTCCTCGTTGAAATAGGGGATCACGATCGTCCAGCGCGGTTCGGGCATATTTGCCCCCTAGCGGCTGGTGAGGCGTTGCGAAAGCTCGGGCGAAAGCTTGCGCGGATGCGTGGGCAGCGGCAGGAGACGGGAATGGCTTTGTTCAAGATTTTTCGTGCCCGCGAATGGGTAGCCTTCGAGGCGGACGGGCGGTTCGAGGGCTCTGCCGACGATCTGCGGGACGGGTTCATCCATCTGTCTGCGGCGGCGCAGCTGGAGGGCACGTTGAAGCGGCATTTCGCCGGGGAAGGCGGGCTGGTGCTGGCGGAGGTGGATGTGGCGGACGATCCGGCGCTGAAGTGGGAGGAGTCGCGCGGCGGGGCGCTGTTCCCGCACCTGTATCGGCCGTTGCTGCTGGCCGATGTGGTGGGCCGGGCTGACCCCCCGGCCTGAGGCCGGGGGGGGTATCCCGATCAGTTGGTGACGGCGCGCACGGCCGCGGGCAGGTTGCCGGAGATGGCCTTCAGGATCGTGGCGGGGGTGGTCGCGTCTTGCGCTGCGCCCCAGTTTTCCGCCTTAACCGGATCCAGCGTGACGACCCCGTAAGAGAAGGTGCTGAGCAGGCCGATGCCCCGCGTGCGTGCGGACGACGGGTTGAGGGTGAGGAAGGCGCTGAGCGGCGGGTCTTTTTCCGTCGGGCGGCCGCCGAACACGGATTCCCAGCTTTCGCCGATCTTCCTTTCGGTATCGTAGAGGTCGATATTGTCGGCCCAGGTGGAATCTTCGCTGACACCGATGCCCTTCATGGTGATGTTCCGCGCCACCTCTACCTGCGAGACGGTGGAGACGCGGATCTGCGGCTGCATCGCCCCGCCGGTGCGGCCGTCCGGCGTGCGCAGCGAGCTGTTATTCTTGTCTGCCCAGTGCGAGGCGACGATCACATTGTTGAACAGCCTGGCACCGATGGTGCCGGCCAGGGTGATGCCGTGCAGCGCAGAGCCCCAATAGACGTTGCCGGTGATTTCCAGATTGCGGTGATAGACGTTGGGAGCTTCGCTTCCCACGAACAGGCCGTGCACCGCGCCGTTCAGCCCCAATTGCATGAAGTTGTTGCGGATCTTCACATCGGTGACGCCGACTGTTTCCTGCCTTGTCCAGAACTGGATCGCGTCCGGGTGTTCGCCCAGGCTGTAGTTGGGCTGGAAATTGTGGAAATGGTTGTTGGCGATTTCGCCGCCGGCCAGCGCGGCGACGTTCAGCCCTTCACGCACATAGCCGATGCTGTTGTGCAGCACCCGGACGTTGGTCGAGCGCTGCACATAGATGGCGACGCGCAGATCCTCGAAATCATTGGAGCCGACGAGGATGTTGCTGGCGAAGCGCACATGCATCCCGCCCTGCCCATCGTCCCACGGGTCGCGGTTGATGTTGGCACCGCGGATGCGGTTGCCGGTGAAGCGGATGTTCTGGCCGGTGATGGAGACCACCGGGTTGGCGCTGGACTGCGCGTCGATGCCGCTGATGGAAAGGCCGGTCGCCGTGCCGAGCGTCATCTTGCCGAAGGCGGCCCGGTTCGAGGCGTCTGCGGAGCGGATGCTGACGAAGCCGCCGCTGTATTTGAACTTGGTGAAGCTGAAATCCCCATAATGGCCGGGCGCCAGCAGGATGGTGTCTCCGGCAGTGGCAGCGGTGAGGGCATTCCACAGATCGGCGCGGTTGGCGGCGTTGAAGGTGCGGGCTTCGGCCGCGGCAGGGGCCGCAAGCGCGGCTGCGACTAGGGCGACGTGGAGGACTGGGCGGACGGCTGAAATGAACATGGGGCGGACTCCGCTGGAATGAACCTGCCGCGGTGCGACCAAGCGACCCGGCTGACATGAGGACGTCGGCCGGGGCGGCGGTTTGCGCAGGTTAATGCGTGAATCCGTGGAAGGATTGACGAGCGGAAAGTCTTTGCTGTGAAAGGGTTAACGGTAGGGAGGTGGCGGCGTTAACGAATGGACGCCGGGCAGCTCAGGCGGCCGGGGTGGACTGGGCGGCGCGGGCGCGGCGGTAACCATCGCGGGCGGTGCAGCGGCCCCACCAGCCCCGTGTTTCAGGCCCCAGATCGGCCAGCAGGCCCAGCGTGCCCGCCAGCAGGCAGGCATAGCCGACGGCGATGTCGGCGGCGGTGAAGCGGCCAGCGGCCAGCCACTCCCGCCCGTCTGCCAGATGCGTTTCCACCCAGCCCATGCGGGAGAGGAACCATTTGGCATAGGCATCCGCCACGGCGGGCTGGCGCTTCTCCGGCGGCTCCAGCAGGCGGTAGCGCAGCACGAGGGTCTGCGGGAAGGTGAAGGTGGCGTCGGACTGGAACAGGTAGTTGGTGTAGAGCGCGAAATCCGCTTCATCCGGCGTAACGGCAAGCGGGGTGGGGCCATGTTTTGCCGCCAGATAGTGCAGGATGCCGCTACTTTCCGTGAGTTCGGCGGCCCCGTCTTTCAGGAAGGGGATGGTGCCCAGCGGGTTGATGGCGAGATAATCCGGCTGCTGCCAGCGCGGCGGAAAGGGCAGCAGGTGCAACGTATAGGGCAGGCCCATCTCCTCCAGCATCCACAGCGGGCGGAACGAGCGGGCATCTGCGCAGTGCCACAAATCCATCATCTTCTCCCGTTGCGGTGCATAGCCACTCGCCTAGCCGCGCAGCAGCGGCTAATCACCCTGATCTATGGACCAGATACGCATTTCGGGCGGACGCCCGCTGAAGGGGAAAATCCCGGTTTCCGGGGCGAAGAATGCGGCGTTGACGCTGCTGCCCGCCGCCTTGCTGACGGATGAGCCGCTGACCTTGCGCAACCTGCCCCGGCTGGCCGATGTGGACACCTTCGGGCATTTGCTGAACGTGCTGGGGGCCTCCACGCAGACGCAAGGCTCCCGCCCGGAGGATTTTGGGCGGGTGATGACGATTTCCGCCAGCCGGATGACCTCCACCACCGCGCCTTATGACATCGTGCGGAAGATGCGCGCCTCCATCCTTGTGCTGGGGCCGTTGCTGGCGCGCGAGGGGGTGGCGACGGTCAGCCAGCCGGGCGGCTGCGCCATCGGCAACCGGCCGATCGATCTGCATCTGAAGGGCCTTGAGGCGCTGGGCGCGGAGATCGAGCTGACGTCGGGCTATGTGCGGGCGAAGGCGCCCAAGGGCGGGTTGACCGGCGGGCACATCATCTTCCCCGTCGTCAGCGTGGGGGCGACGGAGAATGTGCTGATGGCCGCCGTGCTGGCCAAGGGCCAGACGGTGATGGAAAATGCCGCGCGCGAGCCGGAGATTGTCGATCTGGCCAATTGCCTTGTCGCCATGGGCGCGCGGATTTCCGGCATCGGCACGGAACGCCTCGTGATCGACGGTGTGGACCGGCTGCACGGCGCGACCTACGCGGTGATGCCCGATCGGATCGAGGCGGGAAGCTATGCCTGCGCCGCGGCCATCACCGGCGGCGAAGTGGTGCTGCTGGGGGCCGACCGGGCGCTGCTGGGATCGACCTTGCCGGTGCTGGAGGCGGCCGGAGTTTCCTTCGAGGATGTGAAGGGCGGGCTGAAGGTGAGCCGCGCCAACGGGCTGCACGGGGTGACGGCCACCACCGCGCCATGGCCGGGGCTGGCGACCGACATGCAGGCGCAGCTGATGGCGCTGGTGACGGTGGCGGACGGGGCTTCGGTGCTGACGGAAACCATCTTTGAAAACCGTTACATGCATGTGCCCGAGCTGGCGCGCATGGGGGCGGATATCACGGTGACGGGCCGCTCCGCCGTGGTGCGCGGGGTGCCGAAGCTGCATGGCGCGCCGGTGATGGCGACCGACCTTCGCGCCTCCATGAGCCTGGTGATCGCGGGCCTTGCGGCCGAGGGGGAGACGATCGTGCGGCGCGTCTACCATCTGGATCGCGGCTATGAACGGCTGGAGGAAAAGCTGCAGGCCGTGGGGGCGGACATCGAACGGGTGGACGGGGACTGAGCGCGATGACCGAGCTTCTGCTGCTGAGGGCCGAAGATGGCGAGGATCTGAAGATCCTGTCGGCCTGCGCGCAGGACATGGCCGTGAAGGCGATGGACGTCTCGTGGGAGCCGAAGCGGCGGCGGCTGGTGCTGCTGGGCAACCGCTATCGCTGGGAGGCGAAGGAGCCGACGCGGGTGCGCAGCGCCCTGCGCTTCGAAGGCGTGCTGGCAGTGGCGCGGCGTGAATGGCCCGACGAGCGGCATGCCGTGCTGCCGCTGCTGGCCGTGACGGAGAGCGTGCCCGGCGAGTTGGTGCTGGCATTCGGCGGCGGCACGGCGCTGCGGCTGCGGGTGGATGCGATCGATGTGATTCTGGAAGATATGTCCGGCGCGTGGGGTGCGCTGGCGGTGCCGGGGCACGGGCAGGATTGAGGGGCGCCTGACCCCTGCCTGATTCCTGTCCGGCAAGGTGTCGGGGCAGGCTGATTCCTGACTTGAAAGCACGACGGGCGGTGCCGCGCAAACGATGGGCGGCCCTGTTCGGGGGGTGATTCGTGGCCGCCTTCGGCAGATACTGAATTGGCCGAATCGGCTGATTGTTGAGGCAATTGTGTCGGAAAGGTCATGTCTCGTCCGAAGAGCGCGCCCACGACTCGGCGGCAAAAAAGAACGGTTCGCCGCTCGTCATGTCGAATTTTCTTGAGGCTGTCATGCAGCCGTGAATTTGTGTGACGGGTCGTAAAAAAATATAAAACAAAGGGTTGCTAAATGTTGTTCAAGAAGGGTGCCGCATTGTGCGGCGCGACGATGCTTGCCGCTGTCTCGGGCTCGGCAATGGCGCAAACCCTCGTTCAGGACGATCTTGGTTACGAGGATGTCGCCCGCGATAGCGGCATTATTCTTGGCGTGACCTCTCTCTCCAGCAGATCCGGAACGGCCGTTTCAGCTGTTCGCACGACGGCCGCCGCTTCCACTGCGAAGGCCGTGGTGACAACGCCCGCCGTCACCGTGACGCCGGCTGCCGCTGCGTCGGCTGCTGCTCCGGTGCAGGCCGTTGTCCCTTCCTCGACGGTGGTGCCGGCCTCCATGGTGTTGGTGACGAAGGAAGACAGCCGCGACAGCGCTGCCTATCTGGGCGGCACCTTCCTGTCCGGGATCAACGTCGATACGCTCCGTGCGCTGCTCGCGAAAATTGCGCCGGGTCTTGTGAACCTGCCGGCCGTGGTCGAGACCGTGCCGGCCGATCCTGTCGCCGAGACGCCCGCGCCGGAGATCACCACCCCGCCCGTGGCCGAAACAACGCCCGTGGCCGAAACAACGCCCGAGCCGACCACCCCGACCGCGTCTGAGACTGACCCGACGCGCGGGCCGGAGACGCCCGCCGAGGAAGCGACTTCGACGCCCGCCGAGGTGGTGAAGGAAGTGGTTCAGGACGTGATCGACACCGTCACCGAGGTGGTGAATGAGGTGGTCGACACCGTGAAGGACGTGGTGGAAACCGTTGTGGATGCCGTGACCGGCGGCGAAGCCAGCGGCGGCTCCGGCGTGGACACCTCTGGCACGACGGACACCGACACCCTGCCCACAACGCCTGTGGTGACCAGCCCGGCGGCTCCGGTGGAGGAGGTTTCCACACCGGCCACCCCGGCGCAGAACGGCCAGTTGCCGGCCGTGGAGAAGACCTTCGATGTCTATAACCTGGCGCAGCTGCGCGCGGCGCTGGCGGAAGCGTTGAACCTGTCTGGCGCGATCATCCGCATCCATCCGGGCAATTATGCCGCGCTGAGCTGGATCAATCGCGATTACAGCAAGGGGCGCGTTTATCTGATCGCCGCCACCGACGAAAAGCCGGTGTTCACCCAGATGAACTTCGCAAATTCGAAGAACATTGTGATCAGCGGGGTTCAGGTTTCCAGCGCCGAGGGCATATTGGTGTCGTTCGTGGGGGCATCCAACATGGTGCTCACATCCAGCCTTCTGACCAGCGAGGAAAATGACACCGACCCGTGGAATAACGGGAACACCGGGATTCACATCCGCTTCGCCTCGAACATCACCGTGCAGGATGTGACCATCTCTGACCTGCGGCTGGCTGCTTTTGTGCAGCGCTCGTCCAACGTGGCGATCCGCTATGGCACGATGAAGTATGTGCGCGAGGGGCTGAACGTCGCCGCGGTCGATAACCTGTTGCTGGAGCGCAATTATTTCTCGGAGATCCACCCCAATTATGCCCTGAAGGAACATCCGGACGCGGTGCAGTTCTGGAACCGCAACGAGGTGGCCGGTGTCAGCAATGCCCGGCTGATCGAGAATGTGATGATGCTTGGCGGTTGCCGCGCGGTGCAGGGCCTGTTCCTGAGTACCGAGCTGAACGCTTACCCGCACCGGAATCTCGAGATCCGCGGCAATGTCTATTACGGCGCGTCTCCGCACGGGATCACGGTGGGCGTTGCTGATGGCGTGAAGCTGGTGGGCAATGTGGTGTTGGTGTCGCCATGGGGTGAACGCAACAACAGCATCCGCTCGGAAGACGGGCGTTGCAGCGGCGGCTACAAGCCCAGAATGGCTGTGAACAAGGCGACGAATGTCGAGGCCCATGACAATATCGGCTCGGGAGTGCCGCTGGTTCTGGCGGATGCCAATACATACAACAACTTCAAGGTGTATGACAAAACCTACGGCGGCACTCCGTGGGAGGATCTGCTGGCTGCGCGGCCGATGGCCGACACGCCGAAGCTTGAGGAGTTCGTGACCAAGGATCCGTCGGAGGCGCGGAGCGCGGGCGCGGGTATGCTGGCGGTATTCCCGCACGGAGACCGTCAACTCGGCAGGATCCAGGGCATGCTGGACGCACTGGCGGTCCACAGCGGTTCCTGATCGTGGCCTTCTGAAGAACAGGCTGACAATGGCGGGAGCGCGCGGGCCGATGGGATCGCGCGCTCCTTCCTTTGTTGCAGCCGCGTTAAGCTACCTTTGTTTACCGGTTTACGTCTGGCCCCGGCTTTCCCCTTTCGCTATGACGACGGCATGATCGGCCTTCGCGACAGAATCCTGCCGCCCTACACCCGTCGGGTGGACGACCTGCGGCACAGGCTTTCGAAATATGTCGCGATCTTCGCGCTGATCCTCGTGGCGATGTTCATGGGCTTCTGGCTGGCCGTGTTCGGCACGCTGGTGGTGCAGCCCTTCTTCATGCTGGTGGGGGTGTTGTTCCTGATCTCGCTGTGGCTGCTGGACGATACGGAGCCGGACCTTCGGCCGGCGTTGACGAAGATTCTGCTGATCTATGCCGCACTGGAGGTGATCTGGCCGTCGTATCTGGCGGTCGCCATTCCCGGCCTTCCGTGGATCACCCCGCCGCGGCTGACGCTGCTGATCATGATGTTCGTGGTGACGCTGCAATTCGCGCAATCCAGCCGTGCTCGTGGCGAAGTGCTGGAAGCGCTGGCCTACAGCAAGCATGCCATGTGGTTTCTGGGTGTTTTCTGGGCACTTGCCTTTGCGACGAGCCTGCTGTCGCCGACACCGGGCACATCCTTCGTGATGGTGCTGGAATGGTTCCTGCTGTGGAATATGCCGTTCGTGGTGGCGGTCTGGCTGTTCGGAGACCGGGAGACCTTCGCGCGCTTCATCCGCATCACCTTATGGGCGACCTGCTTCGTTTTCGTGCTGACGGTGCTGGAATATATCCAGCGCCGGCCGATCTGGTTCGGCTATATCCCCTCGTTCCTGAAGATCGAGGGGCCGCTGTTCAACGCGCTGATGCAGGAACAGGTGCGTGTCGGCGATGATCGCTATCGCGCGCGCGGGGTGTTCGCCGTCCACCTCTATTACGCGCAGTTCATCCTGATGGTGACGCCCTTCATCCTGCACAAGGCGATCGAGAACCGGGGCTGGATGCGCTTTTGGGCCTGTGCGCTCCTGCTGCTCAACCTGGTGATCATCTGGATGACCAACACGCGAACGGGGATGTCTGGTTTCATCCTGGTGTGTGCCGGCATGATCGGGCTGTATGCGCTGAGGCGCTTTCTGAATCCGACCAGCAAGGCCGACATGGTGGCGCCTGGTATCTTCATAGCGGTACCAGTGGGGATCCTGATGCTGGGGGTTCTGATCGCGTCCAGCAAGCGTCTGCAGATCATGACCATCGGCGGGGCGCAGACGCGGGGCAGCGATCGGGGCCGGGACATGCAGTGGCAGAAGGGCTGGGCTGCGCTGGAGACGAACCCGTTCGGGCATGGCGGGGGCATCTCGGCCAAGATCGCCGGCCGATACGTCAATGATCGCTACATCATCGACAGCCTGTGGCTGAACTTCCTGCTGGATTTCGGCGTGCTGGCCTTCGCCGCCTTCATGGGCTTCCTGATTACAACCGCATATTATGGTGTGCGCATGTATGTGACCGCAAAGGACGAGACCGTGCGCCTGATGGGGCCAGCCGCCGTCGCCGTGGGCGGGCTGGTGCTGACCTCTTACACCATCAGCTTCACCGGCAACATGCCCTTCATGATGATGCTGGTGGGGGCGGTCTATGCGTTCCGGCGCATTGAGCTGAAAGAGGCTGCGGCCCTGAAGCAGCCGATCCCGAAGCCGGTTGCCCTGATGCCCTTGCGATCTTCGTTCCGAGTGTGAGGCCGGCGGCGGCTGACGAAATCGGCATCGTCCACCACCACGACATACGCCGACGGACCGGCAATGAGCAGGGCGGCCAGCACGCGGCGGCCCTTGTCCGTGCGGACGGCGTTCAGGAACTCGTCTCCCTTGCCTGCCCTTGTCGCATATAGCGCTCATTGGGCGGGAAGCTCACGCGGAGACATCATGGACGCCGGGCGCGGCAGCGGGGACAGGGTCGCGCCCTCCTGCGCAGCGATACAGGCCGCCAGTTGGGATTTTCCTGAAGGCAGAGCGAAGCCGGCGCCTGGCTGAGGGCCGCCTTCAGCGCCGGCCAGTCGGCGGCATTGTCTGGATGGCGGACGGGTCTGCCCCGGTGGACACCAAAGCTCCGCTGCGGCTCGTCTTGCTGTTCGTCATCAGATTCGTTCCCTGACCCGGCGCAGGATATCCGTGCAGCCCTTCCTGTCGATCACCCAGATACAGACCGCATATAGAAGCACGCCGGTAGCGACGCTGAGCGGCAGGCGCAGGATGGTGTGGGGAATATGGCCGGTGAGCCACTGATCGAGCGCCAGAACGGCCATCCCCATCAGCGCGGCGGCAAGGATGGGCCGCCAAATGGCGGAGAGGATATGCAGCAGGTTGATGCCGATCATCCGGGCCAGAATGTGGCTGTGAATCGGCACGAACAGAAACTGCATGGCAAAGCGTGTCCATACCACCGCCATCAGGCCATGATCGGCGGCGAAATAGATGCAGACAAGGCTCGTCACCGCTGTGATCATGTTCCAGTGAAACTGGAAGCGGGCGACACCGCGCGCGGACAGCACGGCGTTGTTCAGCTCGAGCACCGTGCTCAACAACGTGTAGATGGCGACCGGGCCAAGCACGTCCGCCACCGGGGCCCATTTGGGCCCCAGCAGCAGATCCGTGATCGGGACCGCCATTGCCCAGATCCCGAACAAGACCGGTGCCATGATGATGAAGGTGGCGTGCAGCGTGGTGAGGTAGCCCAAGGCGATACGGGCGGGTTCTGCCTGCAGCGACGACAGAATCGGGAAGATGGTGCGCCGGATCGAGGTGGTGACGGTTCTGACCGGCGAGACGATGATCTGCTGGGCAAGCGTGAGGTAGCCAAGATCGGCGGGTGGCAGCTTCTTGCCCACGACCGGGCGTTCGGCATAGCCGGAGATGATCCCCAGGACGCCCGCCAGCGTGATGTAGCTGCTGTAGGCTATGAGAGGGCGCAGCGCTTCCAGCGAGAAGGCGAGGCGCGGACGCCAGCCGCTGGTGCGGAAACACATGATGACGATGGTGAGGCAGATCGCATATTGCTGGGCCAGCAGTGCGAACACCGAGGCCCCGCCTGCCGCCAGCCCGACCGCGACGACCGCGCCCGCAAGGCCCGCGACGAACTCAGCCTTTGCAATGCTCTGGAAGCGGAACTCGCGTTCCAGCATCGACATGGGCACCCCCTGGGCTGCCACGAGAATCAGGATCGGCGCGATGGCCCGGACATAAGGCGTGAGCCTTGGTTCATCAAACAGGCTGGCGATGGGGCCGGCCAGCGCGAACATCAGCCCGGCGGCGATCGTGCCCAGCGTCAGCGAGGCCCAGAACACGCTGTCCTGCTCCAGTCGCGAGACCTCTTTCTGTTGCACCAGCGCGATGCGCAGGCCGAAATCGGCGAACACCTGTGTGAAGGTGATCAGGAAGAAGATCAGCGCGAACAGGCCGAATTCGGTGGGCGTGAGGAAGCGCGAGAGCAGGCTGATTGTGCCGATGCCGATCAGCGCGCGCAGGCCGCGTGACAAGGCTGCGGCCCCCGATCCGAGCGCGGCGGCGCGGGCGAGACCGGCTTTGGGCGGGGTGGAATTATCCATTGTTATCTGTTGATCTGCCCCATCGTGCTGCACACGCACACGCGGCCTTCTATGGCGGGGCGGGGCGTCAGGCTCAAGCGGGAAGTTGGTTGAGGCGGGGGGTGGATGGGGGCACTCGAATCTGATCGCCCCGACCGCACCGGCGCATGAGAAGGCCCCGGAGCCTAAGGCGCGGGCGGCAGTTCCGCGCCGCAGATCAGGCGGGCGCCCTGCCCTGCCTTGCCTGCGGCGGAGTCGGGATTGACGATGAATGCCTCCAGCGGTGGTTCCGAGCCTTTGGGCGGGTTCAGGAAGATTTTCCGCAGGGGCGTGCCGTTGTTGCCACGCGCCTGGGCGGTGAGGTTGTTGCTGCCTTCGACGGTTTCGAGGATCGTGAAGGAGGTGGAGATGTTGCTGCTGATGCGGCCGCTGGAGGTGGCCCCGACGGCGCGGATCTTGGGGATGAGGGCGCTGGAGTTGCGGCCGTCTGTGGTTCGCTGCGGCACCGGCTGGGTTTCGACATGGTCTGAGCCGAGGACCGTGTTGCGTTCGATCAGCACATTGTCTGCGCCGCTCAGCGAGATGCCGTGGAGCGCCGAGCCGTAATAGATATTGTCGCGCACGATGGTGTTGCGCAGGCGGAACTTCGGATCGACTTCCGGCTTGGGGGTGCCGCCGCCGAAGATACCATGCACGGCGCGCGGGCCGCCGAGGTTCAGGAAATTGCCTTCGATCAGCGTATTGTTGCTGTTGCTCACGTCGCGCGCGCCCCAGAACTGGATCGCGTCGGGATGTTCCTTCAGCCCGTAATTGGGCATCATGTGGGAAAAGCGGTTGCAGCGGATCGTGCCGTCATCCACGCTGACCCAGTTGAGGCCTTCGCGGATGTAGGCGAAGCTGTTGCCTGCGACCACGATCTTGCGGCTGATGCTGACCTGCATGGCGGTCGCCACTTCGCGGAAGCGGTTGTTGCGGATTTCCACATCATCCGTGTTGCGAAGGCCGATGCCGATTCCGCGATCGTCCCATGGATCATTGTTGATGTTCTGGCCGCGAATCAGGCTGTTGCTGACACGGATGGACTGGCTGTTCTCGATCCGGACGATGCGGCCGCGCTCATCGTAGGAGCCGCCGATTTCCACGCCCTGCAGTGTCCAGCCGGAGGAGCCGATGATCTGCGCGTTGGGGAACACGGCCCCCTTGCCGCTGATGGTGACGGGCGCGCCGGACAGCTTGCGGCCGTTGATGATGAGCGGGGCGTAAGCGCCGGGCGCGACGATGATCCGGTCTCCGGCGCGGACGGTGGCCAGCGCACTGTTCAACTGGGCGTCTGAGGAAACGGCGATGTCGCGGGCGTCTGCGCTGCTGCAGCCGATGAGGGCGGGCAGCAGGCCGAACAACAGCGGCGACGAACGGGGGCACGGCATGGGCTGGGGCCTTTCGCTAGCGGGAGATGCCGAGGGCGTTGAGGATCGAGAGCAGCGCCATGCGCGGATCGAGCGGGGCGAGGCTGCGGGCTTCGGCGAACCATGGGGCGGCGCGCTTGTGCTCTCCCATGTGGCGCAGATTGCCCGCGATGCGGTGCAGGTGGAACAAATGCGCCTTCGGATGCTGTTCGAAGCGGGCACTGTGCTTGTTGAGCAGGGCGATCCAGCTGTCGACCCGCTTGGCGCGATCGCGGGTGATGCTGTTGGGGGTGAAGCGCTGGATCACCAGCGGCTCATCGGTGAAGGCGATGCTGCCCTGTTCGGCAAGGCGGATGGCGATATCCCAATCCACCAGCGATTTCAGGCTGGTATCGAACATGCCGATGTCGATCAGCGTCTGGCGGCGGGCGAGCAGGGTTTGTGTGCTGATGGGGTTGGTGGCCATCAGCGTGGGGAGGATATGGCCGGAGACATGGGTGACGGCGGGATCGGGGTGATAGGCGATGCGCTGGCGGCCGGTGCGGCCGGTGGCTGGATCGTCCGCCGTGCCGGTGATCAGCAGGCCGCAGTAGACGGCGACGGGATCATCCGTGGCAGCGGCCAGCGTTGCCAGTTGCCGCTCCAGCTTGCGCGGCAGCCATTCGTCATCCGAATCCTGAAAGGCGATCCAGTTGCCGCGCGATTCGCGGATACCGCTGTTGCGGGCGGCGGAAATGCCGCCGTTGGGCTGGCGGATCAGCCGCACGCGCGGATCGGCGATGGCTTCGACGCGGGCGGCGGTGGCGTCTGCCGAGCCATCGTCGACCACGATCACTTCCAGCGGCGGGCGGGTTTGCGACAGCACGCTGCGCACGGCGGTTTCGATGGTGGCTTCCCGATTATAGGCCGGGATGACGACGGAAATGCTGGAATCTTCTGCCATTCGTTCCTTAGCCCCGTTGCCTTGCCTGTCGTTGATAGGCGAGGCGGCACGACCTGTCATGCCCGGAGCGGCGGACGGTTGATACAGATTGTTGAGCTGAGCGGCAGATGCCCTGACAGAGATTAGCCTACACCCGGCGCGCGCCGTTCAGGCGAACCGGGGTTCCGTCCGCGCCTTCGCCGCGCAGGGCGGTGGGCAGTAGGGCTTCGGGCAAATCCTGATAGCTGACGGGGCGCAGGAAGCGGTCGATCGCCAGCGTGCCGACCGAGGTGCTGCGGCCATCCGAGGTGGCCGGGTAAGGGCCGCCGTGCACCATCGCATGGGTGACTTCCACGCCGGTGGGCCAGCCGTTGGCGAGGATGCGGCCCACCTTGCGCTCAAGGATGGGGAGCAGCTTTGCTGCGGCCTCATAGTCGGCCGGATCGGCGTGCAGCGTGGCGGTGAGCTGGCCCTCCAGCGCGCGCAGAACCATGGCCAACTCCTCCAGCGAAGCGCAGGCGACCACCAGCGAGGTCGCGCCGAAGATTTCATGCGCCTGCCCGATATCGGCCAGCAGTTGCGCGCCCGTCATCGTGAACAGCCCGGCGCTGCCGCGCGTGGGCTGGCCCGCTTCCGGGGCGAGCGCGACTTCGGTGGCCGCCGCCGCGAGCGCGGCCTTGCCGCTGTTGTAGGCGGCGTGGATGCCGCTGGTGAGCATCACCTGCGGCGCGGCGCAGGAGACTTGCGCGCCCGCTTCGGCCAGAAACGCGTCCAGATCCGGCCCGGCGACGGCCAGCAGCAGGCCCGGATTGGTGCAGAATTGGCCCGCGCCCATGGTGAGCGAGCCGACGAAGCCCTGCGCCAGCGCCGCACCCCGCGTCTTCAGGGCATGGGGTAGCAGGATCACCGGGTTCACCGCCGACATTTCGGCATAGACGGGGATGGGAACCGGGCGTTCGGCGGCGATCTTCATCAGCGCCGTGCCGCCCCCGCGCGAGCCGGTGAAACCGACGGCGGTGATGCGCGGATCGGCGACCAGCGCCCCGCCCACCGCATTGGAGGTGCCCTGCAACAGGCTGAACACGCCTGCGGGCATGCCTGTTTTGCGGATGGCGGCTTCGAAGGCGGACGCGACCAGTTCAGAGGTGCCGGGGTGTGCCGGATGGCCCTTCACCACCACGGTGCAGCCAGCCGCCAGCGCCGAGGCGGTGTCTCCGCCTGCGGTGGAGAAGGCGAGCGGGAAGTTCGACGCGCCGAACACCGCGACCGGGCCGAGCGGCACAGTGCGCAGGCGAAGATCGGGCTTGGGCGGTGTGCGGGCGGCATCGGCGGTGTCGATCCTGAGCTGTTGCCCGCCGCCTTCCAGCACCTCTTTCGCGAACAGCCGCAGCTGGCCGGTGGTGCGGCCGCGCTCGCCTTGCAGCCGGGCGAGCGGCAGCCCGGTTTCGCGGTGCGCGCGTTCGATCAGGGCATCGCCCAGCGCTTCGATTTCACTGGCGACGGCTTCCAGAAAGGCGGCGCGTTCGGCCAGCGGGCGGGCGGCATAATCTTCGAACGCGGCTTCGGCGGCGGCGCAGGCGTCTGCGACATCGGCCGGGGTGGCTTCGGCGAAGCGCGGTTCGGCGATGGCTTCGCCCAGCGACGGATCGTGCGCGACGAAGCCGGCAGCGGCCGGGCGGCGGACTCCGCCGATGAAGAGGTCACCGCTCAGCATGTCTTAAACTCCTGTCCCTGTTCTGGTTCCGGCCCCGGTCCATGGGACCGGCGGCGCATGGGCGGTCCTCTAAAGACTGCCGCGCGGCCTGCCCAGCCCGGAAGCGGCATATGGAGATGATAGCGCTATCAACCAAGGGCGATCAACGGGAGAGATCGGCTCGAGTGCGCAGATGGCGCGGAATTCCCGCTCGTCCTTGCCTCATGCGGCCTGCAAATGTATGACTTTACGATGGAAAATTGGCGCGCTTCACATGTCGAATGAATCGCTGGTCAGCGCCCGCGTAGCGGATGCCATCGGCGGGGCCATCGTGCGCGGCGACTATCCGGCGGGAAGCGTGCTGCCCTCTGAGCTGGATTTGTGCGAGCAGTTCGGCGTCTCCCGCACCGGGATTCGTGAAGCGCTGAAGATGCTGGGCTCAAAAAAGCTCATCTCGCCGCGCCGCCGGGTTGGCGGAATCGTGAACGAGCGCAGCTTATGGTCCTTGCTGGACCCGGACGTGTTGCGCTGGATGCGCGGCGCGCCCACCGACATGCGGCTTCTGAAGGATCTGGCACGGCTGCGATTGGCCATCGAGCCGGAGGCCGCGCGGCAGGCGGCCCTGCATCAGGACCGCGCGGCGATCGACGCCATCCGCATCGCCGGGGAGGCGATGGCGGCGGACCCGGCGCAGGCGCTGATGGCGGATATCGCCTTCCATGTCGCGGTGCTGCGCGCCAGCGGCAATCGCTTCTTTCAGGCGCTGGGGCCGATGGTGGAAAGCGCGCTGGCCATGAGTATTCCCGTGACCAACGAAGTGAAGCAGGTGCCCAAGGCGGACATCCTGCTGCACATGGCCATTCACGACGCGATCCGCGACGGCCACGCCGACGAGGCTGCGGAGCGGGCGCATGAACTGATCGCGGAAACGGTGCGGCTGCTGGAACTGGCCGAAGGCTGACGTCTCCGGCCGGTGACTTAAGCCTATTCGGCGGCTTCGGTCACCGCTTCGTCCGTCAGCGGGTGAGAGAGGCGGCTCACCATTTCCTTGGGGCAGACCTGCCAGAAGCGGGTGCGGGCGCGGTCCCAGTCTTCCAGCAGGCCGCGCGCCCATGTGCTGCCCGTCAGGCTGGCGTGGCGGGCGATCAGGCCTTTGCAGACATCTTCCCAATGATAGCTGGCGAAGCGCTGCCAGATTACCGATTCCGGGTTCACCTTCTTCGCGAACTGGTTCTTTTCATCGTAAACGAAGGCCATTCCGCCCGTCATCCCGGCGGCGAAATTGTCGCCGATCTGGCCCAGAATCACGGCGGTGCCGCCCGTCATATATTCGCAACCGTTGGCGCCGCAGCCTTCGATCACCGTGGTTGCGCCGGAGTTGCGCACGGCGAAGCGCTCGCCCGCCTGCCCGGCCGCGAACAGTTCGCCGCTGGTCGCGCCATAAAGACAGGTGTTGCCGATGATGGCGTTCTTCTGCGTGGCGAGCGGCGAGGAGACCATGGGGCGGACGACGATGGTCGCGCCGGACAGGCCCTTGCCGACATAATCGTTCGAATCGCCGAACACTTCCAGATGCACGCCCTGCACCGCGAACGCGCCGAGCGACTGGCCCGCCGAGCCGCGCAGCCGCACATGCACATGGCCGGGCGCGAGGCCGTTCATGCCATATTTGCGGGTGATCATCGCCGACAGCCGGGTGCCCACCGCGCGGTGGGTGTTGCGCACCGAATAGGTGAGCTGCATCTTCTCGCCACGTTCGAACACCGGCCCCGCATCGCGCAGGATATCTGCATCCAGACTGTCCGGCACGGGGTTGCGCGGCGCGTCTTTGGTGGAGCGGCGCATGGAATCGGCAGCGTCCACCTTGGCGAGGATCGGGTTCAGATCCAGATCGTCCAGATGCTCCGCGCCCCGGCTCACCTGCCGCAGCAGCTCGGTGCGGCCGATCACTTCGTCCAGTGATCGCACCCCCAGCCGGGCGAGGATGTCGCGGGTTTCCTCGGCGATGAAGCTCATCAGGTTGATGACCTTTTCCGGCGTGCCGCTGAACTTCTGCCTGAGCGCTTCGTCCTGCGTGCAGACGCCGACGGGACAGGTGTTGCTATGGCATTGCCGCACCATGATGCAGCCCATGGCGACGAGGCTGAGCGTGCCGATGCCGAATTCTTCGGCACCGAGGATGGCGGCAATCACGATGTCGCGGCCGGTTTTCAGGCCGCCATCGGTGCGCAGCTTCACCTTCTGGCGAAGGCCGTTCAGCGTGAGCACCTGATTGACTTCGGACAGCCCCATTTCCCACGGCGTGCCCGCATATTTGACGGACGTCTGGGGCGAAGCGCCGGTGCCGCCGACATTGCCGGCCACAAGAATCACATCGGCATGTGCCTTGGCGACGCCCGCCGCCACGGTGCCGATCCCCGCCGAGGAGACCAGCTTCACACAGACCTTCGCATCCGGGTTTATCTGCTTCAGATCGTAGATCAGCTGGGCGAGATCCTCGATGGAATAGATATCATGGTGCGGCGGCGGCGAGATCAGCATCACGCCCGGCGTGGCGTGGCGCAGCCGGGCGATCATCTCGGTCACCTTGAAGCCGGGCAGCTGGCCGCCCTCGCCGGGCTTCGCCCCTTGCGCCACCTTGATCTCGATCTCGTTGCAGGCGTTCAGATATTCCGCCGTGACGCCGAAGCGGCCGGAGGCGATCTGCTTGATGTTGGAATTGGCGTTGTCGCCATTGGCATAGGGCTTGTAGCGGATCGCATCCTCGCCGCCCTCGCCCGACACCGCCTTGGCGCCGATGCGGTTCATGGCGATGGCCAGCGTTTCATGCGCCTCCGGGCTGAGCGCGCCCAGCGACATGCCCGGCGTGACGAAGCGCTTGCGGATTTCCGAAATGCTTTCCACTTCCTCGATGGGCAGCGGCTTGTCGGCGTAATTGAACTCCAGCAGGTCGCGCAGGAAGATGGGCGGTTGCTTGCGCAGCCCGTCGGAGAAGCGCTTGTAATGGCTGTAGCTGTCGTTCGCGACGGCTTCTTGCAGGATGTGGATGAGGCCCGCCTGCCAGACATGCGGTTCCCCGCCGGAGCGGAAGCGGTAGAGGCCGCCCACCGGCAGCGCCGTTGCGGTTTCGTCGAAGGCGCGCTCATGCCGTTCCTGCGCGGAGAGGAACAGGCTGTGATAGCCTTCGCCGGAGATCTTGGTGGGCATTCCGGGGAAGAAATCGGCGACCAGCGCGCGGCTGAGGCCGACCGCTTCGAAATTATAGCCGCCGCGATAGGAGGAGATCACCGCAATCCCCATCTTCGCCATGATCTTCAGAATGCCATCGTCCACCGCCTTGCGATAGCGGGCAACGCAATCGTTCAGGCTGATCGGCCCGAACAGGCCGCGCGCGTGGCGATCGGCGATGGAGGCTTCCGCCAGCCATGCGTTCACCGTGGTCGCCCCCACGCCGATCAGCACCGCGAAATAATGCGTATCCAGGCATTCGGCGGAGCGGACGTTGATGGAGGCGAAGGTGCGCAGCCCCTTGCGCACGAGGTGGGTGTGCACCCCGGCGGCCGCGAGGATCATGGTGACGGCGCAGCGATCCGCCGACTGATGCTCATCCGTCAGGAACAGCTGGCTCTTGCCCGAGCGCACGGCTTCCTCCGCCTCGGCGCGGATGCGGGCGATGGCGGCGCGCAGGCCGTCCGCGCCGTCGGCATAGTCGAAGGTGCAGTCGATCTCGGCGGCGGCGGAGCCGAAGTGAGATTTCAGCGCGCCCCATTCCGCCGAGGAAATGACGGGGCTGTCCAGCACCATCACGCCCTTCTGCTGTTCGTCGGAATCGAGGATGTTGCCATGGTTGCCGAAGCGGGTCTTCAGGCTCATCACCCGCGATTCACGCAGGCTGTCGATGGGCGGGTTCGTCACCTGGCTGAAATTCTGCCGGAAGAAATCCGCCATGGAGCGCGAGTTGGCGCTGATAACGGCCAGCGGCGTGTCATCGCCCATGGAGCCGATGGCTTCCTTGGCATCCTCCACCATGGGCCCCAGGATCAGTTCCATATCCTCTAGCGTGCGGCCCGCCGCGATCTGCAGGCGGCGCAGCTCCGGGCCGCCGGGATAGGCGGGCGTTTCCTTTGCGGCCGGGAGGCCTGCGAGCGAGGTGAAATCCCCCACCCAGTCCGCATAAGGCTGCGCGGCAGAGAGGCGATCCTTCAGGTCGCGGTCGTGGAACAGCCGGCCTTCGCCCAGATCGATGCCGATCATCTGGCCCGGGCCTAGACGGCCCTTTTCCACCACATTTTCCTCCAGCGTGAACACCATGCCGGTTTCCGAGCCGACGATCAGCAGACCGTCTTTCGTGCGGGTGTAGCGCATCGGCCGCAGCGCGTTTCGATCCAGCCCGGCGACGATCCAGCGGCCATCCGTCATCGCCAGCGCAGCGGGGCCGTCCCACGGCTCCATCACGCTGGCGAAATAGGCGTACATGCTCTTGTGCGCGGGCGGCATGTCCGCGTCTTTCGCCCAGGCTTCGGGCACCAGCATCGTCTTGGCCGTCGGCGCGTCGCGGCCCGAGCGGACGATGGCTTCGAACACGGCGTCCAGCGCGGCGGTATCGGAACTGCCCGCCGGGATCAGCGGCTTGATATCCTCGCTATGGTCCCCGAACGCGGAGGCCGCCATCTTGATCTCGTGGCTTTTCATCCAGTTGCTGTTGCCGCGGATGGTGTTGATTTCGCCGTTATGGGCCAGGCAGCGGAAGGGCTGCGCCAGCCACCATTGCGGGAAGGTGTTGGTGGAGTAGCGCTGGTGATAAATGGCGCAGCGGCTTTCGAACCGCTCGTCCGTGAGATCGGGGTAGAAAAGAGACAGGCTCTCGGCGAGGAACAGCCCCTTGTAGATGATGGAGCGGCAGCTGAGCGAGCAGATGTAGAAGCCCTGAATCTGCGCTTCGATCACCTTCTTCTCGATGCGGCGGCGCAGGATATACAGCTGCTTTTCGAAGGCATCGCGGGCGGCTTCCGAGGTGTCTGCCGGCCCCGCGATCATGATCTGCTCGATATCGGGGCGCAGCGCCTGCGCCTTGGTGCCGATCACCGAGACATCCACCGGCACCTGCCGCCAGCCATAGATGAAATGGCCCTCGGCGATGATCTCCGCCTCGACGATGGAGCGGCAGCTTTCCTGCGCGGCGAGATCGGTGCGCGGCATAAACACCATGCCCACCGCCAACAGGTTCGGGCGCGGACGCTGTCCGGCCCGATCGATCGCATCGTGGAAGAAGGCGACGGGCAGGTCCAGATGGATGCCAGCGCCGTCGCCCGTTTTCCCATCCGCGTCCACCGCGCCGCGATGCCACACCGCCTTCAGCGCCTCGATCCCCGCTTCCACCACGCGGCGGCTGGGCTTGCCGTCGATCGCGGCGACAAGGCCCACGCCGCAGGCATCCGATTCGAGATCGGGGCGATACAGCCCTTCCTCAGCCAGACGGCGGCGGGCGGCATGTTCGGGCAACAGGATGTCGGCGGGGTGGTGCATCATCAATACCTTTTGCGCGCTATTTGGCGGGCGGTTGCTGCGGGCCGAGCTTGCGCAGTTCGGCGTCGATCTTGGGGCCGACGGCTTTTTCGGCGGCCTGCACGCGTGGGCCGAACTTCGCCTGCATCGTCTTGGCGACTTCGGCGTTCACCGCGGGTTGGCGGGCCAGCATCTTCGCGCCCGCCGGAGTCTTGTAGAAAGCGGTGATGGCGTTCAGCTCGTCCACGGTGAAATCGCGGGCGTAGATGTCGATCGCCGCCTGACGAGAGGCAGCCAGCATCTCGCGCTGGATCGGGCCAAGCGCATCCGCCTGCATCGCGCCGACACGGGCCATGGTGGCGTTCACTTCGGCCGGTTTCTGCTGCGCCAGCGCGCGGAACCCGGGGTTCTGGTTGAGCGCGGCACGGATCATCTCCCCCTTGCGCATGGCGGCGAGCTGCGCATCCAGCTGCGCCTTGGAACGCGGCATGGGGTTGGTGATGTCCACCACGGCGGCGGCTGCGGTTTTCGCGTCTGTCTGAGCGAGCAGCGGCTGGGCTGCCAGCAATGCGGGAAGGGCGGCGAGAGTCGCGGCCCGGAACAGGATCGTCATGCTACCTCCTTGGTGGCCGCGCTCTTTGCGGCGGCCGTGCTCGCCTGCGTTTTCAACCAGGCGTGCATCGACTGTGCGACATCGCGGCCTTCGCGAACAGCCCAGACGACAAGGCTGGCCCCGCGCACAATGTCTCCGGCCGCGAAAACGCCCGGCAGGCTGGTGGAAAAGCGCGCGCCATCGGCCTTCACCGTGCCCCAGCGGGTGGTGGCGAGATCGGGGGCTTCGAAGGTGACGGGCAGATCTTCGGGATCGAAACCCAGCGCTTCGATCACCAGTTCGGCGGGCAGGGTGAAATCCTGCCCCGGTTCCGGTTCCGGCTGGCGGCGGCCCGAAGCATCGGGTGCGCCAAGCCGCATGCGCCGCGCCGTGACGGTGGCGACGCGGCCATCAGGACCGGACGCAAAGGCGGCGGGAGCGGCGAGCCATTCGAAATGCACGCCCTCTTCCTCGGCGTTCAGCGTTTCCCGCTGCGAGCCCGGCATGTTGGCGCGATCCCGCCGATAGAGGCAGGTCACGTTGAGCGCGCCCTGCCGGATGGCGGTGCGCACGCAATCCATCGCCGTGTCGCCGCCGCCGATCACCACCACATTGCGGCCCAGCGCGTTCAGTTCGCCGGATTCGAAGGCGGGCACATCATCGCCCAGCCCCTTGCGGTTGGAGGCGATCAGATAGTCCAGCGCCTTCACCACGCCGGGCAGTTCGGAACCGGCAAGGCCCAGCGGCCGGGGCTTGTAGACGCCCGTCGCGATCAGCAGCCCGTCGTGGCGTTTGCGCAGCTCTGCGAAGGACACGTCGCTGCCCACTTCGGTGTTGAAATGGAACTGCACCCCGCCTTCGGCCAGCCGGCGGGTGCGGCGCTCCACCACCTCTTTCTCAAGCTTGAAGCCGGGGATGCCATAGATCAGCAGGCCGCCCGCGCGATCCTCCCGTTCATAGACATGCACTTCGTAACCGCGCACGCGCAGCAGTTCCGCCGCCGTCAGCCCCGCCGGGCCGGAACCGATGATACCGACCGACTGGCGCGAGCGATCCGCCAGCGGTTGCAGCGGCTCCACCCAGCCTTCTTTCCACGCGGTATCGGTGATGAATTTCTCCACCGAGCCGATGGTGACGGCACCATGGCCCGATTGCTCGATGACGCAGCTGCCCTCGCACAGCCGATCCTGCGGGCAGATGCGGCCGCAGATTTCCGGCATGGTGGAGGTGGCGGCGGACAGCTCATAGGCTTCGCGCAACCGGCCCTCGGCGGCCAGCTTCAGCCAATCCGGGATGTTGTTGTTCAGGGGGCAGTGCACCTGACAGAAGGGCACGCCGCACTGCGAGCAGCGCGACGCCTGCTCTTCCGCCTTGGCGACGAGGAAGCTGCGGCTGATCTCGTGGAAATCATGCGCACGGTCTTCCGGCGAGCGCTTCTCCGGGAAGGCCTGATCTGTGTGGATGAAGCTGAGCATTCGGCTGTTGGCCACCTGGCGATATCCCCCGGAATCGGAAAGTCCGGGGGGCCTTAACAGCCATTTTCTTGCTTGGATAGAGGATAGGTCAATATTGTTGACCTATTGTCGATCCTCGCGAGCCCGTTTCGCGCCTCAATGCTATTTGCGAACGATTATTAGTTCCGTTTCGGTATTATCTGCTGAGCAACCAGATCAGCGACACCCCGCCCAGCACGATCCGATACCATGCGAACGGCGCAAAGCCGTGGCGGCCCACAAAGCCCACCAGCCAGCGCACCACCATCAGCGCCGAGATGAAGGCAGTGACAAAGCCGATTGCGATCAGCCCCAGATCATCGAAGCTGAGCAAATCCCGTTCTTTATACAGCGAATAGACCGTAGCCGCCGCCATGGTGGGAACCGCGAGGAAGAAGCTGAATTCGGCCGCCGTCTTGCGGTCCAGCCCCATCAGCAAGCCGCCCATGATCGTCGCGCCAGAGCGGGAGACGCCGGGGATCATGGCGATGCACTGCACCGCGCCGACGCCCAGCGCCGTTTTCCACGGCATATCCTCCACCGTGCCCTCGACGCGCGGCTTCACCAGCCGCTCGATCAGCAGGATCAGGATGCCGCCCACGATCAGCGCGATGGCCACCACCATGGGGTTTTCCAGCAGCGCGCGAATCGCCGAGTAGGCAAACACGCCCACCACCATCGCCGGCAGGAAGCCCAGCAGGATGTTGCGGATGAACGAGATCGCCGCCGGCTCCTGCCTCAGTGCGCCCTGCGCGATATGCAGGAAGCGCTCCCGATAGGCGACCAGCACGGCAAGGATCGCCCCCAGCTGGATCGCGATCTTGAACGCCACCGAGCCGTCGCCGGTGAAGCCCATCAATTCGGAGGCAAGGATGAGGTGGCCGGTGGAGGAGACGGGGATGAACTCCGTCAATCCCTCAAGCAGGCCGAGCAGGAAGGCCTGCAGAATCGCGATATTGTCCATGAAGCGGCTTTCAGGCTGCGAATCGGCCGCCCGCGCGATAGCGGGCAAGCCATTGGCCAGAGACGGCCTCCAGCGGGGTGGCGGCGATACCGAGCCCGGCAAGGCCGGGATACGCGCCGGACACCACATTGTCCTGCTTCAGCATCAAATATTGATCTTTCGTCAGCGGTGCGCCGGGCAGGAAGCCCAGGCCCGCCAGCAGGCGCGCGCCGAAATCAGGCGCATCCACCAGCAGCTTTTCGCCATGGCCGGTTTCCTGCGCGATGAAGCCCAGAATCTGCTTCATGCTCAGCACTTCCGGGCCGCCGATCTCGAAAATGCCGCTGGCGGATTGTTCGATGATGGCCTTCAGCGCAGCGGCCAGATCTTTCACATACACCGGCTGGAAGCGGCTGCCCGGTGCGATCACGGGAACCGCCGGGGCAGAGGCGATCAGACTGGCGAATCGGTTGGTGAAGCCATCCTCTGCGCCGAACACAAGGCTGGGGCGGACGATGGCGGCGGCCGGGAAGGCAGCCTTCACGGCAGCCTCGCCAGCCGCCTTGCTGCGGCCATAGGCAGACGCACTGGCGGCATCCGCGCCGATGGCGGAAAGGTGCACGAACGCCTTCGCGCCCGCCTGCGCGGCGGCGGTTGCGGCGGCCGCCGCGCCCTTCACATGCACATCCTCGAAGCTCTGCCCGCCCTTTTCGTCCAGCAGGCCCGTCAGGTTCACCACCACATCGGCCCCGCGCACGGCAGCGGCAAGGCTGGCGGGCACCCGCACATCCGCGCAGATCGCGCCAATCTGCCCCACATCGCCCAGCGGCTTCAGCCGCAGCGCGGCGACCGTATCGCGAACAGCGATTCGAAGCTGCCAGCCCGCGCGGGCAAGGACTTCGGCTAGGGCGGTTCCGATGAATCCGGTGCCGCCGATCAGCACCACGAGGCCGGGGGTAGGAGCAATCTTCATAGATTTCGTCCTTAGCCGGGGCGCCGGGCTGTTGACAATCGCGAGAGCTGCCAATAACGACGCCCGCCTACCCCGTGCCCAGATGGCGGAATTGGTAGACGCACCAGCTTCAGGTGCTGGCGATCGCAAGGTCGTGGAGGTTCGAGTCCTCTTCTGGGCACCAGGTACCCCTTTTCACGGGGTGCCAAAACATCCCCCAAGCATTGAAAAAACAAGGGTTTTCTGGCATAAGATGCCAAGGAATACCCACCTTGTGCCATGCCGTTTCACCCCCAAAGTTGGCTCAAATGTTGGTCTTTTCCTGATGCCAAAAATGGGAGATGCAACATGGCTCTTACCGCGGTGGAAGTTCGCTCTCTGAAGCCCAGAGAGAGCGCCTACAAGGTCAGTGATTCTGGCGGGCTGCAGATACTGGTGCATCCGACGGGCCAACGTTCCTGGCGTTACGCGTTCCGGTGGGCCGGCAGGCAACAGTCCATGGCGCTCGGCGTATTCCCGGCCGTCAGCCTTTCAGAGGCACGGGCGAAGCGCGATGCTGCCAAGAAGGTGCTGGCGAGCGGAACGAACCCTGCAACTATTGTGCGCGAGGAGAAACGCGCGGCCCTTCTCGCAGAACAAGTTACGTTCAAGGTGGTCGCCGAGGAATGGCTCGCAAAATGCGAGCGCGAAGGACGGGCTGCCATCACGCTGAGCAAGCAGCGCTGGCTACTCAAATTTGCCTATCCTCAGCTCGGCAGCCGGCCAATCAACCGAATTTCGGCACATGAGGTCTATGAAGTGCTTCGGCGTGTCGAGACGAAAGGCTTCCACGAAACGGCGCGCCGGCTGCGTGGAACCTGCGGGCAGGTGTTTCGCTATGGCGTCGCCACTGCGCGCGCGGAGCGCGATGTGACCACGGATCTCCGCGGCGCGTTGACCACACCCAAGGTCAAGCATCTCGCAGCGATCACGAAACCCGATGAGGTTGGCGAGCTGATGTGCGCCATCGACCGTTTCGACGGCTTTCGGGTCACCCACATCGCACTTCGACTGGCGCCCCACCTCTTTGCCCGTCCGGGCGAGCTGAGGCATGCGGAATGGTCAGAGCTCGACCTCGAGCAGCGCATCTGGACGATCCAGGCCGAGAAGATGAAGATGCGCCGCCCGCACAGCGTTCCGCTGTCCCGGCAGGCGGCCGCTCTCCTTGAAGAGATCAGGCCGCTTAGCGGTGACCAGCGCTACGTGTTTCCGTGTCAGGGCAAACGCAATCGGCCCATGTGCGAGAATACGCTGAACCTCGCCCTTCAGAGGCTCGGCTATGGCGGCAGCCGGATGACGACCCACGGCTTTCGGGCAATGGCCTGCACGCTGCTCAACGAATCCGGCAGATGGAACCCGGATGCCATTGAACGGCAGCTAGCACACGTGGACGCAAATTCCGTGCGCCGCATCTATGCCCGCGGCGAATACTGGGCTGAGCGGGTTACAATGATGCAGGCATGGTCTGACGAGCTGGACAGTTTGCGGGCGATGGCCGTGGAGCGTGCCAGAAAGCGGGCCGCCTAGGGCAACCCTTACCCCGACAGGCATAGTCTTCACCCGATCTGACCGACCGTATGCGGAATCGGCGAAGCTCGTCCCTGAGGCGAGATCCGCAGATTATTGGTGGCCGCCAACATCGTAGGACATCGGGTTGCGCATCCAGTCCCTGACCGCGGACTCTCGCCACCCGACGCAGCGCTCAGCGATACGGATCTGGCGCGGGAACTTCCCCGCATCAACCTTGCGGTACAGCGTAGAGCGGCAGAGCCCTGTGAGCCGGAGCACGGTAGGGAGACGCAGAATGCGGTCGGGCGTGTCTGTAGACATGGGGGCCTCCTTGCTGCTGCATTGATCTGGTGGTTTGAGGATTGAAGCCGGGCAAACTTCACTTATGGCCGCGGTCCCCGGGACCGTAGGAATCCCCGGTCGCTCTCGATGAAGCTGGCCAGCATAGCCGGGATCAGTTCTGTGATCTGCACTTCGGCGCCATAGGCCAGCGCATAATGGGCCGCATAGTCGACGAGATCCTGGTGCAGGTCGGGCATGACATTGATACCGAGCTTCACCGGTGTGCGGTCTGGCAGGCGCGCGAGTTTCAGTTCCGCCATTGTCCTGTCTCCTCTTGCTTCCATGGGGTTAGGATGAGGTCGCGGTGGACGACAAGACGCACCTCGGCGCCAGGCCGGATGGTAATTGTCGGCTGGATGTTGAGGTTTCGCGCGGTCAGCTGATCGCCTGCGCGAGCTGCATTCTGTTGCGTGGATTCCCGGATGGCGCGAACAAGGTCGCTTTCGCCCGAGAAAGTGAGATTGCCGCCAACGCCCAGCAGCGTCGAGATCGCCGCGCCCTGCAGCAGATGCCAGCTGTGGAAGTCGACCTTGTCGGCAAGGCCTGCATAGCCGGAGGGGTCGGTAGCTGGCACGTTCTCCAGACGGAGTGAGCTACCATCGGGCCATAGAATCCGCTGCCAGACGATGAGGGCCCTGCGCTGGCCGAAGGCGACGACATGGTCGTAACGGCCAATCAACCGCGCTCCCTGCGGAATGAGTAGTCGCCTGCCTGTAGGGCTGTCGAACACCTGTTCAGTGACCTGGGCTATGACGAGGCCGGGGGTATCGGAGTTGATCCCGGTAATGAGGCTGGCAGCAATCACACTCCCGGCAGCAATCAGATCGGGCGAAGCGGCGGGCACAAGCGGATGGGCATTGATCTCGTCGCCCGTATCCCGGGTCGCGACAAACCCCGCCTTCCCATCTGTGGCTCTTGCCTCCTGCGATGACGAAATGTCGCCCTGAGAAGTCTGCTGAATTACTGGCGCTGTGCTGGAAGGCGCCGTTTCGGCGCGGTCACGAAGCGGCACAAGGAGCACTGCCTCGCGAACCGCTTTGCGCTCGGCGATCAGACGCACCCGATCAGCAGCCTGCCGGCTGGCGTCGGCCTGAGGATTGCCGCCCTGATCTATTCCGGACGCTTCCATCCCAATCGCATTGGTGCGCTGATGCTCCAGGATCGGGCGACCGAGGTCCCCCGGCAACGGAGGTCCGAGCTTTGGGACATCTTCGTAGGTTGCGGGCATTGATTGCAGCGCGTCGGCCGGCGGACGCGGAGGCGGCGCCTTCTCCGGCGCCCCGGAGATCAGCTCGAATGTTGGCGGCCTGAGCGCGATCCAGGCGGTTGCCATCAGCGCCAGCGAAGAGCCCGCGGCAAGGCCGATGACGACGCTGCGGCGGAACCGGATCGCGCGCGGCGGCTGCGCCCTGAGCGCCAAAGTCTCCGGATCCTCCTTTGCCGGTGGGGGCGGGACCTCTTGCTGCACCGTATCGGGATCGTCGCTCATGACCCGCTCCGCGTACGTTCAGTTCCACCGACCCGCTGGATGCGCACGATCTGCTGCTTCTTTGTGCCGAGCCGGAGTTCCGCGACGTCGAAGATGCGGTCGACCACATAGAAGCGGCCACGGACGCGATAGTTGACGAGCTGCGGCCCGCCATCCGCCCCGATGAGAAACAGGGGCGGCGCCTCGCCGACCGCAAGCGTCGGCGGGAACTCGAGATAGGTCTGACGGCCATCATCGAACGCTCGCAGGGGCCGCCAGGCCGGTTTGTCACCGGACAACTGATAGTTAAATCTCAGCTGGTCGATCTCGAAGCCGGGTGATGCGCCCGGCGGCGCCACAGCTTCCACAGCCGGAACCGGACGTGAGACCGCCAGCAGCGCGTCCTGCGGATAGCTCCAGGACAGCGCCGTCATCGCCGTTCGCACCACACTGGTGAGCGCCACATGGTAGCTGCGGCGATCGGTGGTGATGACGAGATTGGTCGCAAGGCCGTTACCGACCGGCTTCACCAGCACATGGGTGCGCTTTGAAGCGCCGGCGCCGCTGGTGGTATCGCCGATCACCCAGCGCACGGTATCCCCGCTTGCAACCGCGACGAGCGTCTCGCCCGCCTGCAGGGCGATATCTGTCACCCGTTCGGGCGCCGTCACCGCCCGGTAGATTGCGCCTTCGACGTAGGGATAGACATGGACCGCGTTCACAAAATCCTGCGCGGCGGGTCCATAGGTCGCCTGGCGGTTGGCGACTTCGATGACTCGCACGGGATCAGCCGGTGCGGACGCCGCTCCCTGAACGGGCGCGAGCAGAATCGCCGACAAAAGCGGCGCGGCAAAAGGAATGCGCATCATGGCTGAAGCTCCTCAATGGCAGGGGATTGGCTGGCGGCGCTCCGGCGCGGCGCCGGGGCTTGCGCGGCAGCCGGCTCGAGCTCGCGGCTCCAGGCGATGGCGTCGACATAGATGCCAAGCGGATTCTTCCGCAGCGTGTCGGCGGTTTCCGGCACACGTGTCTCGATGGTGAGGATCGCCGTCCATTGCGACGTGGCGGTGCGGCTGCCGCGGGCGTAGATATTTTCCGTCCATTTGACCTGGAAGGAGCGCTCAGAGGCTCGCACGACGCTCGTCACCTGCACGGAGACACTTTCCTCGCCGATACGGGCGAACGGGTCGGAGGTTCGGGCATATTCGCCCAGAAACTGCGCGGCCTTCGGCGTCACGAAGTCATAGGCCGACAGCCAGTCGCGGCGCATCAGCACCGGGTCCATTGAGACCGAGCGGACATTGCCGATGAACGTGGCGAGGTGCCAGGCGATCTGTGGGTCCGTGGGCTGATGCGCCGTCTCGGCTTCGCTCAGCGCCCGGGGCTCACCCAGCCTGTCGACCTCGACCACATAGGGGATGACCCGGCTCTGGCGCGCCTGCCAGACGAAGGCGCCAGCCATGCCGACCGCGAGGCCGAGCGAACAGAAGGCCATCAGCCGCCAGTTGCGGGCCTGAACCCGGGCCGAGCCGATGCGGTCATCCCAGACCTGCCCGGCTCGGGCGTAAGGTGTAACGGGTTGCGGGGTTTGTCCGTATCGCTGGACGGCGCGTCTGAAGATCATGGCTCAGTCGTTCCTTTCCCGGATGTCAGGGGTGGCGGAGGCGCCGCCGCGGTCGCCTTGCTGCAGGCTGTGCATGGCGATCTGGCGCCGATGGCGGCTGTCCTGTTGCCGGCGCAGCGACTGCGCCCAGGCCGGAGCTGCATCTCCCGCGACGTCAGACCCGCCGGATGCCCCGTTGCTGCCGTTCATCGCCGCCCAGGCGCCATCGCGACCGCGCCGCGCGGCATCAGCAAGACCAAGGCCGGACGCGGCCTTCTGGCGGATGGCGCCGCCCGCCGCCTGCGCCATGCCGCCGATGCCAGCGCCGATGGTCGACGTCCCGGCACCGCTCTGGCCGAGCTGATAAGAGGCGGATGCCGCAGACCCCATGGTGGTGCCGGCGCGCACAGAGCCAAGCGCCGCACCGCCTGCAAGGCGCGCAGCACCGATTGTGGCGCCGCCGGCGAGGGCCGCGACTCCGGCCGCACCGGCGACAGTCCCGACGGCCGCTCCGGCACCCAGCTGTGGCGCACCGGAGACGAGGCCAGCGGCAACCGCAGGCCCGAAGATCCCGAGCCCGAACAGGGTGAGTGAGGCAAGAACGAGGCTCATCGCCTGCCCGATGTCGGGTTCCTGGCCTTTGATGGCGGCGGTGAACTCCGCGAAGTATCCCGAGCCGATACCGACGATGACAGCGAGCACCATAACCTTGATGCCCGACGAGACCACGGCGCCCAGCACCCGTTCGGCGAGGAAGCTGGTGCGGTTCCAGAGTGCAAAGGGGACGAGGATGAAGCCTGCAAGCGCGGTCAGCTTGAACTCGAGGATCGTCACGAACATCTGGACGGCCAGAATGAAGAAGGTGGCAATGACGATCGCCCAGGCGAAGAGCAGGACGGCGATGGTCAGGAAATTGTCGAAGAAGGTGGTGAACCCCATCAGCTGCGCGACCTGATCGAGAAGCGGCCAGGCGGCAGAGAAGCCGGTTCCGGCGAGCTTGCCGGGTTTCAGGAGATCGTCGGCGGTGATCATGCCTCCGCCTGCGGTCAGGCCGGCAGCCGCGAACGAGCGGAAGACGATGTCCGCCAGCAGCGCAAACCGGTTCAGGATGAAGGCGAAGGCGCCGACGAAGAGGATCTTGCGCAGGAAGCGGCCGATCACATTGTCCTCGCCACCCATCGCCCAGAACAACCCGGCGAGCGTGATGTCGATGCCGATGAGGACGGTGGTCAGGAAGGCGACGTCCGGCCCCAGCAGGCCGAAGCCGCTGTCGATATACTGGATGAAGTCCGCCAGGAATCCGTCGATGACGCTCAGGTCTTGCATGGGGGCTGTCCTGCGGAGGCGGGGGCAAGGGGCTATTTCGGGTTGTAGGCCTCGCCTGTTCCCAGAAACTTCACCGCTGCCGCGCGGGCGTCGGTCTCGGCCTGCAACCGCCGGGCCTGCTCGAAGGCTTCTGCACGGTAGTGGGCGGCGAGCAGGCTCTGTATCTGCAGCTGCTGTTTGGTGGAGAAGGCCAGCAGCTGGTTGGTCGCCTGCCCCACCTGCAGCGCGCCTTCCGCACCCTGGCTGCGGGCCGAGAGATCGTTCAGCACCACCATATCGGCCTGCACATTCTCGATGACATTGGCCTGTACCGTCATGCTGTGGCGGAACGCCGCCATCTCGGTGTCGAGACGGGTCCGGGCCGCCTGCACCTGTTCGTCCAGCTTCAGGGCGGACTTGAAATCGTTAGGGAAGAGTTTTGCAAATTGGGCATCGAGCTTGCCGATGCGGAACTCGATGCCTTCGGCCTTTGCCATCAGCTGGTCGATCTGCTGGAGACGGGTGGTGATTGCTCCGATCTCGGGAAAGCCGACCTTGCTCAGGTTCTTCGCCTGGTTGAGGAGGGTCTGCGCCTCGTTCTGCAGCGACTTCACCTGATTGTTGATCTGCTGCAACGTGCGCGCCGCCGTCAGCACATTCTGGCTGTAGTTGGTGGGATCGAACACCATGATCGCCTGTGCGGGCGTGGCCGACAGCACGGCGAAAAGGGCGACGGCGGCAAGGCTGCGCGAAACAGGGTTCGGCATCAAAACTACTCCTTCAACAGTTGGTCAGGGAATTCGTTCAGAAGGGACGCAGCCCAGTCGAGGCCGGCAGCAGAAAAATAGCTGGCAGCAAAATCGGCGCCGGCCAGCCGGTCGAGGATGGCATCGATACGGACCTGATCGGCAGCACCTGATGCACCGCAGAGCGCCAGCGCGATGGGGCCGAGGCCAAGTTCGAACAGGCGATTGCCGCGCGCGGACTGGAGATAATAATGCTTCTTGGGGGTGGCTCGGGCGATCAGCTCGATCTGGCGGGCATTGAGACCGAACCGCTGGTAGGCGGCCTCTGACTGCGGTTCCAGCGCCCGCTCGTTCGGCAGCAGGATGCGCTGCGGGCAGCTTTCGATGATCGCGGGCGCGATCGCGCTGTCGGCGATGTCGGCCAGGCTCTGGGTCGCGAAGAGGACCGCAACATTCTTCTTGCGCAGTGTCTTCAGCCATTCCCGGATGCGGGCGGCGAACAGCGGATGGTCGAGGAAGATCCAGGCTTCGTCGAGTATTAGGAATGTTGGCCGGCCGTCGAACCTCTGTTCAAGGCGGTGGAAGAGATAGGTGAGCACCGGCGCGACGACCGAAGCCTGATCCAGCAGGGCCTCGGTCTCGAAACATTGCAGGCTGTCGAGGCGAAAATCCGGCTCGACCGCGTCCAGGAGCCGGCCATGCGGGCCTTCGAGCGTGAACGGCGAGAGCGCCATGCGGAGCGCCGTGGACGGCAGCAGCATGGAGAGACCGGTCAGCGTCCGCTCGTCAGGGGGCGCGGAGGCGAGGTTTCCGAGCGCCGACCAGATCGCCTCCTTGTCCTCGGGTGTGACCGCCAGCTGTTCGCCAGCCAGGAGCGCTGCAACCCAGTCGGCGGCCCAGCTGCGTTCGTCGGGCTGATCGATGTGGCGGAGCGGCTGGAACGCCAGGCCCTCGGCTCCCAGCTGGTGGTGGGCGCCACCCATCGCCAGCACGGCAGCGCGAGCGGACATCCCTTTGTCGAACAGGAATATCTGAGCGTCTGGGTAGCGGCGGAACTGCAGCGCGATGAGGGCAAGCAGCACGGATTTGCCGGCGCCCGTAGGCCCGACCACCAGCATATGGCCGACATCGCCGACATGTGTCGAGAAGCGGAACGGCGTCGAACCGCTGGTCTGCGCCTGAAACAGCGGTGGCCCATCCAGATGGCGGTTGTGCGCCTGCCCGGCCCAGACGGCGGACAGTGGCATCAGATGCGCGAGATTGAGGGTATGGACGAGGGGCTGTCGGACGTTGGCATAGACTTGCCCCGGCAGCGAGGAGAGCCAGGCTTCGACCGCATTCAATGTCTCGCGCTTCGAAGTGAACCCGAGCCCGTTCACCACGCGCTCGACGGCGCGCAGCTTCTCCTCGACACGCGTTCGGTCGCTATCGGCAAGGGTGATGGTCGTGGTGAGATAGCCGAAGGCGACGTGATCGCCCCCCAGCGCCTGTAACGCGAGATCGGCATCGACCACCTTGTTGTCGGCATCGCTGTCGAGGAGCTGGGTCGGCTGGTTGTACATGACCTCGCGCAGGAGCGCGGTCACCGATTTGCGCTTGTTGAACCATTGCCGCCGAATGCGGGTGAGCGCCTTTGTCGCGTCGTTCTTGTCCAAGGCTATGAAGCGGGTCACCCAGCGGTAGCCGAAAGCCTGATGGTTGAGCGCGTCGAGAATCCCGGGCCGGCTGAGGTTGGGAAAGCCGAGCAATGTCAGCGTGCGCAGATGGAGCTCGCCGAGACGCGGCTCCAGCCCGCCCGTCAGCATTGTGTCGGGCAAGAGCGCGTCGAGATAAACGGGGGTGTCCGGAACGCTGACCAGATGCCGCCGATCCGAAATCGTGCGGTGGAGGAAGGTAAGCGTCTCGCTGTCGCTGAGCGCCCGGACTTCGGGCATGAACCCGGACAAGAGGTCGAGCAGGCGGTCGGTCTCGGCGATGAATCCCGACAGCGCTGCGCGCCAGTCCCGTCCCTTCTCGCCTTCCGCACGTTCCATCAGTGCCCGTCCGGCTGCCTCCTGCCCATCGGCAGGTGGCAGCCAGACAAGCGTTCCAGTGAAGCGGCTCTCGAAATGCTGGCCTTCGGCCTCAAAGCCGGCGCGGCGCTCCGCGTCGACCAGCCATGAGGCGGCGTCCGGAAACCGGCCTTCTGGATAGCCAGGGGCCGGACGCCGATCCGCCTCGAAGAACAGCGCCCATCCTGTTCCCAGCCGCTTCAGCGCATTGTTGGCCCGCGCACAGACCGAGACGAGCTCCGCTTCGGTCGCGCTTTCCAGATCGGGCCCCCGAAACGCGAAGCTGCGCTGGAAGCTGCCATCCTTGTTGAGGACGACGCCGGGGGCGACCAGCGCCGCCCAGGGGAGATGGTCGGCGAGCCGGTCTGTCCGCGTGCGGTACTCGGCAAGGCTCAGCATGTGAGATGACCCTTCTGGCGAAGGTGCCGGACGAGCACGGGCGCGAAGTCCGGATCCTGTTTTCCGGCGAACAGGGCGAGGCTGTGGCCGACTGCCCACAGCGCGAGGCCCACCAGCCATTGCTGGAGCCCCAGACCCACGGCAGCGGCCAGCGTGCCCGTGAGGATCGCGATCCCGCGCGGCGCACCGCCGAGCAGGATCGGCGACCCCAATGCGGCATGGATCGGGGTTTCGAACCCCTCGACATGGCTCATCAGACCAGCGCTCCGCCGCCGAAGCTGAAGAAGGAGAGGAAGAAGGACGAGGCGGCAAAGGCGATGGAGAGCCCGAAGACGATCTGGATCAGCCGCCGGAATCCGCCGGATGACTCTCCGAACGCCAGCGTCAGCCCGGTGACGATGATGATGATCACCGCGATGATCTTGGCGACCGGGCCCTGCACGGATTCCAGAACTTGTTGCAGCGGTTCTTCCCACGGCATGCCGGAGCCCCCGGCGATGGCGCCGCCGGCAAGCGCAAGGGCAAGGCCCAGCCCGATGGTGCGGGCCCGACGACGAACGAGAGGTTGGATGGATTGCATGGTCAGTCTCCTTCAGGGTTGAGGGGGTCGGATTTGACGCGTGATGCGGGCGACAGATCCGAAAATGCGTAGCGGCCGTCGGCCAGCAGGCCGGCAATCGAGGCGATGGTCTGCAGGCGGCGTTCCGCGCCTCGACCGGACAGGAAAACCACCATGTCGATGGCGTCGGCGATGAGGGCACGGGGCACATGGACGACGGCTTCCTGGATCAGCTGCTCCAGCCGCATCAGGGCGGCTTCCGCGCTGTTGGCGTGGATGGTCGCGATCCCGCCCGGATGGCCGGTGTTCCAGGCCTTAAGCATGTCGAGCGCTTCGGGGCCGCGCACTTCGCCGACGACGATGCGGTCGGGCCTCAGACGCAGCGTCGAGCGCACAAGGTCGCCCATGGTGACCGAACCTCCACGCGTCCGCAGCGCGACGGTATCCGGGGCGGGCGATTGCAGTTCGCGGGTGTCCTCGATCAGGATCACCCGCTCATCGCGATCAGCGAGTTCGGCGAGCAGCGCATTGGCAAGCGTGGTCTTGCCCGAGCTGGTGCCGCCCGCGACGAGGATGTTGCGGCGTTCGGCAACGGCTGCCCGCAGCACCATTGCCTGCGCCTGAGACATCACCCCATCCGCCACATAGTCGCCAAGCGTGTGGATACGGACGGCGGGCTTTCGGATCGAAAAGCAGGGCGCGAGCGAGACCGGCGGCAGCAGACCTTCAAACCGCTCGCCGGCGCCCGTGCCATGGGCCGGCAGTTCGGCGGATATGATGGGGCGGGCCGGTGCGATCTCGCCGCCGATATTGGAGGCGACCAGCCGGATGATGCGCTCGACCTCTGATGCCTCGATCCGGATATCGGTATCGACACGGCCCTCGCCCAGGATATCCAGCCGCAGGGCGCCATCGGGGTTGACCATGATCTCGGTGACCAACGGATTGGCGAGCGCGGCGGCGATCGCCGGGCCGAAGGCGGTCTGCAGCATCGTGCGGCGGCGGCCGCTCGCCACAGTCTCCGGGCGCAAGGCTGTCATGACGCCCCCCCGTTCCCGGGAAGACTGCGTCTGCCGGCCGCAATCTGACGCCCGACCTGCGAGACAAAGGCTTCAAAGCGCTCGCGGCCGACCGCCCGGCCGGCGGCATCCGCTTCCGGCAGCGGGGCTGTGACCATCAACTGGTAGCGGACGAAGAGCGCGAGGCTTTCCATCAGCACATCGATGTCGCGCCGGGTACCCGAGAGCTCACGGGTGATGCGGTCGAGCCGTGGCCGCAACAGGTCATCGACCTCTTTCGCGCCCTTGCGGCCGAGCCAGTCGCGGAGCGCGTCGTTCACCAGACGGCTCTTGTTCCCGCGCGTGCCGGCCGCGAGCGTGTGGAGCGCCTGGCTCAAATCGCGGTCGATGTAGAGGTTCTGCCGGACCTTCATGGCCTCAATCCTCTCGAACCAGGTCGCGGTCGACCGTCCCGTTGAACGCGAACCCCTGCTGGGCGACATTCGGGCCTTTCGCGCGGGCAATGGCGCGGGCGGCCGTGGCGACATCCGCCTCTTCCCGGACAGGACGTTGCTCGACCTGTTTCGCAATGACCTCTGCGCGCCCGGACAGTTCCAGCTGGAGTTGCTGCTGCCGGCCACCCTCGTCCGCAGCCACAGCCGGCTCGGGCGCCGGCGCAGGCGCTGGGAGGGAAACGGCACAGAGCCGATCGGACCAGTCATCGGGCCGCCGGGCTGGTCGGTCGGCGTAGCGACCGGCTGTCAGCAAAGGCGGGCGCGACACCCGTTCGACAAAATTGGGATCAAGATAGTAGCGCAGCTTCTTCGCACGGATCGGCGACAGCCCGGCGACGAGGACAAGCTCGTCGTCCGGCGGCAGTTGCATCACCTCGCCCGGGGTCAGCAGCTGGCGGGCGGTTTCCTGCCGGCTGACCATGACATGGGCAAGCCAGGGCGCCAGCCGGTGGCCGGCATAGTTGCGCATGGCGCGCTGTTCGGTTGCAGTGCCGAGCGCGTCGGAGATGCGTTTGGCGGTACGCTCGTCGTTGGTCGCGAACGCGACGCGGACGTGGCAGTTGTCGAGGATCGAGTTGTACTCGCCATAGGCCTTCTCGATCTGGTTGAGGCTCTGGGCGATCAGGAAGGCGCGTATGCCGTAGCCGGCCATGAAGGCGAGGCTCGTTTCAAAGAAATCGAGCCGCCCCAGCGCCGGAAACTCGTCCAGCATCATCAGAATGTCCGCCGTCAGCACCAATGGCACAGATTTGAGGTTGTGATTTAAGGAGGGTTGGGGCTTCGTCGTAGTGACGAAGGAACGAAGATGAAGGCCCAACCCTCCTTGAAAAAATCGCCGACCAAGGCCCCTGCTGAGCGGGTGGTGAAGGACATTCGGCGGCAGACGCGTCGCCATTTCTCGGCGGAGGACAAGATCCGCATCGTGCTCGATGGGCTACGCGGCGAGGACAGCATTGCCGAGCTGTGCCGCAAGGAAGGCATCGCGCAGAGCCTGTACTACACCTGGTCGAAGGAGTTCATGGAAGCTGGCAAGCGCCGCCTGGCCGGCGACACCGCTCGTGCCGCGACCACCGGCGAGGTGCAGGACCTGCGCCGCGAGGCCCGCGCCTTGAAGGAATGCGTGGCCGACCTGAAACTCGAAAACCGTCTGCTGAAAAAAAGCATGATCGCGGATGGGGGCGACGACGAATGAGGTATCCCGCCTCCGAAAAACTCGAGATCATCCGGATCGTCGAGCAGTCGCACCTGCCCGCCAAACGCACGCCGGACAAGCTCGGTATCGCCCGCCGGACGTTCTATCGCTGGTATGACCGCTACCTTGAAGGTGGGCCGGAGGCGCTGGAAGATCGGCCATCGGCTCCAGGCAGGGTGTGGAACCGCATCGGCGGCGACATCCAAGACCAGATCGTCGAAATGGCGCTGGAAGAGACTGACCTGAGCCCTCGCGAACTGGCAGTGCGCTTCACCGACGAGAAGCGCTACTTCGTATCGGAAGCCACGGTTTACCGCCTCCTGAAGGCCCACGGCCTGATCACCAGCCCGGCCTACGTCGTGATCAAGGCCGCCGATCAGTTCCACACCAAGACTACCCGGCCGAACGAGATGTGGCAGACCGATTTTACCTACTTCAAGATCATCGGCTGGGGTTGGATGTACCTGTCGACCGTGCTCGACGACTTCTCTCGCTACATCATTGCATGGAAGCTGTGCACCAACATGCGGGCCGA
>NZ_VFSU01000013.1 GCF_006385875.1 Sandaracinobacter neustonicus
GTCTGGGGTCGAGCCGATCTGCCGGGTTCTGCCGATCGCCCCATCCACCTATCATGAGCATGTGGCGCAACGCCGCGATCCATCACGCTTGTCGCCGCGTGCCCAGCGCGACGAAGCGATGAAGCCAGAGGTTCGGCGCGTGTTCGACGCTAACTTCAAGGTCCATGGCGTGCGCAAGGTGTGGCGGCAGATGCAGCGCGAAGGCTTCGATATTGCCCGTTGCACGGTCGAGCGGCTGATGCGGGATCTGGGCCTGCAAGGCGTGATCCGGGGCAAGCCAGTGAAGACGACGATCAGCGACAAGGCGGCGCCATGTCCGCTCGATCAGGTCAACCGCCAGTTCCATGCGCCTGCGCCGAACATGCTGTGGGTATCGGACTTCCCTTACGTCGCGACCTGGGCGGGGTTCGTCTACGTGGCCTTCGTGATCGACGTCTACGCCCGCTATATCGTGGGCTGGCGGGTGAGCAGAACGGCGCATGCCAGCTTAGTGCTGGATGCCCGCACCCAAGCGATCCATGATCGGTGCCCTGTCCATCGTGGTGGCCTGATCCACCACGGCGACCGCGGCAGCCAATATGTCTCGATCAAATATACCGAGCGCCTTGCCGAGGCAGGCATCGGGCCGTCGGTCGGGAGCGTTGGCGACAGCAACGACAACGCCTTGGCTGAGACGATCAATGGCCTTTACAAGGCCGAGGTCATCCATCGACGAGGACCGTGGAGATCCTTTGAAGCCGTTGAATACGCCACGCTCGAATGGGTGGACTGGTTCAACAACCGGCGCTTGCTCGCACCCATCAGCAATATCCCACCCGCCCAAGCCGAGCAGCGCTACTACGCCATGCTGGACGACACACCCGGGGTAGCATAATTTAAGCCAAATGGCCTCCGACAAGCCCGGCGCGGTTCATGGCGCCACGAGTGCAGGAAGGACGAGGACCGATTCGTGTGACGTGATCGAGATAGCGCGGGTGCCATCTTGCCCGCGCCGAGGCATAGCGGTGCGTTCCTCGGTAATCCAACAACCTCTGCAGCGGGGGGTCACTTCTCTGCCCCCTGACGCTGCCAACGCCCTGCGCCCTCGGGTGTGGGGCGTTGCTATGAGGGGCGATTCACCCTGCCGAGCCACCCCGGCCCGGCTATAAATGCGTTAAACGGCCGCGGCCGCGGCGGCAGCGATTCGCATGAGCGAAATACTAACTTACTGTAATTATTTTTGGAAAAATGGCGCACCAAAGCAGACAAAGATGAGAACTGGGTCGTACGGATACAGAATGGGTGACTTTGTCCGCTACCGCCAACAAGCACGAACCCGCTTCGCGGGAGGGGTGCGTGAGTTGAAGTAGCGCTGTAATCTTGGGCTTTGGGCGGTGCGGAGTCGCGCTGCGAACATGGAGTTCCCTTCAACGAGAGGAACTTGCCATGGATAGCGTTACAACAGCTGCTCCGATCAGCCCGCTGCGCCAGCGGATGCAACACGACATGATGATGCGTGGGCTCGGGCCGCATACGCAGAAGGACTATATCCGCCATGTCCGCCGCCTTGCGGCCTTTCTCGACCGGCCTCCCGATACCGCAAGCGAGGAGGATCTGCGCCGGTTCCAGGTTCATCAGCATGAAGCCGGGGCCAGCGTACCCACCATCAACGGCACCGTTTCCGCCCTGCGCTTCTTCTTTGGCGTGACGCTGAGGCGACGGGATCTGGCACGCAGCCTGGTCGCCATGCGCCGCCCCTACAAGGCACCCGAGGTGCTCAGCGTCGAGGAGGCAGCCCGGCTGCTCGAAGCGGCACCCGGCATCAAGTACAAGGCGGCTCTGGGCGTCGCCTATGGCGCGGGCCTGCGGGTGTCCGAAGTTGCCCACCTCAAGATCGACGATATCGACAGCGAGCGCATGCTGCTGCGGGTGGAACAGGGCAAAGGCCAGCGGGATCGCAACGCCATGCTCTCGCCGCATCTGCTCGAACTGCTGCGGATGTGGTGGCGCGAGGGCAAGCGGCGGGGTGTGATGTTCCCGCATGGCTGGCTGTTCCCCGGCCGCAGCTACACAGATCCGATCTCCACCCGGCAACTGCATCGCGCAGTGCAGGAGGCCGCCGAGGCCGCTGGCATCAGGAAGCGGGTCGGTCCGCATACGCTGCGGCACAGCTTTGCCACCCACCTGCTCGAACAGGATGTCGATATCCGTATCATCCAGGTGTTGCTGGGCCACGCCAAGCTGGACACCACCGCGATCTACACCAAGGTCTCCACCCGGACGATCCAGGCAGTGGCAAGCCCGCTCGACCGGATCATTGCTCTGATGGATGACCAGGAACGGACGGCATCGCCGCCCGGCTGAGCCTGTGCGCGCCTCGATCGAGGTCGCCGATATCTTCCGCACTGCCGGTCCCGAATACAGATCTGCCCATGCCGGGCATCTCAGCCTGATCCAGCTCAAGGTGATGACGGCGATCGAGACCTGCCGCACCGCAGCGCTGGGCGGTCATGTCGAGGCCTGCGAAGACTGCGGGCATTGGCGGATCGCCTACAACAGTTGCCGCAACCGGCACTGCCCGAAGTGCCAGGGGGCGGCGGCGCGCATATGGCTGGCCGACCGCGAGGCCGATCTGCTGCCGGTCGGCTACTTCCATGTCGTGTTCAGGCTGTCCGCCGAGGTCGCCGACATCGCGTACCAGAACAAGGCGGTGGTCTATAACCTGCTGTTCAAGGTTGCGTCGGAGACGATGCTGACCATCGCGGCCGACCCGAAGCACCTCGGCGCGCGGATCGGCATCACCGCCGTGCTCCACACCTGGGGCTCGGCGATGACACATCATCCGCATGTGCACATGATCGTGCCGGGCGGCGGCATCGCGCCAGATGGCACCCGCTGGGTCTCGTCGCGGCCGGCGTTCCTGCTGCCGGTGCGCGTGCTGGGCGCGCTGTTCCGCCGCCTGTTCCTCACCCGGCTGATGCAGTTGCACCAGGCCGGGCGCCTTGCGTTCTTCGGCACGGCAGCCCCGCTCGCCGACCGTAGGACGTTCCTGCGCCATCTGTCGCCGGTGCGGAAGAAGCGCTGGGTGGTCTATACCAAGCCGCCGTTCGCCGGGCCGCAGGCGGTGCTGGCCTATCTGTCTCGCTATACCCACCGGGTCGCCATATCGAACCGCCGCCTGATCGCGTTCGACGAACGCGGGGTCACGTTCGGCTACAAGGATTACAGGCGCGACGGACCCGATCGCCAGAGCGTCATGACGCTCTCCACCGACGAGTTCATCCGCCGCTTCCTCCTCCATGTCCTTCCCAAGGGGTTCCACCGCATCCGCCACTATGGCCTGCTGGCCGGTTCCGCCCGCAAGGCCAGTCTGGCGCTCGCGCGCAGACTGCTCGAGGTCACGGCACCGCCGGATGACGAACCCGAGGACGTTGAGGATCATCGCCCACCATGCCCGTGCTGTGGCGGACGCATGGTCATCATCGAGACGTTCGAGCGCTGGCAACAACCGCGCGGGCCACCAACGGCTGCTGCCTCAATCCGGGAATGCGCGCCATGACCCGGCATGGCCAGACCGATCCTGTGGCCGCGCTACCCCCGCGCTGGCCTGCGGAACCGCGCGGCCGTGGCGCCGGGATGACAGGAATCGCGCCAGAAAGCCTCGGTGAAATCGACACGCCAGTTCGCCGGTTCGGGCCCCGCATCTGCATGGTCGCTCACATCTGCCTGTCAGGCAACGCCGCGCACGGCCTGCGCACGAACACGCCAAAACACAAATCCCCATAAACCAGCGTCCGACCCGCGCGGGTTCCTGCATGTGAGGCTTTCGTACGTCTCACGACGCCCGAAACCCTTCGACAAAGCCGCCGTTCGCGCGCCATTTGGAAAGGCCTGGAAGCGGACATGCGAGGTAGAACGTCTCGGTGTAAACGAGATGCTCTGCTGTTTGCTGCAGCCAACATAGCGACCGTTCAGGGTTGAGGGCATGTTGCAGCAAAGCTGCCGTACCTGTTTCGCTCACTCCTCATCATCGGCAGCACGGCGACCAGCTTCAAAGCGCTGCCTGTCGGCGGGAAGGTGCGGCACTAAATTCTGCTGGTTCCCAACGTCCACCGCTTCAAGGCCGGGCAATTCATTTCCGCACGCCGGTTTCGGGAAAATGGAAAGAGAAAGGCGGAAAACCGGGAAGAACCGGACCGGCATGGCACACTAGACAGCACGTGCCCGCGGTGAGCGCCGTTGGCGACCCACTCCTTCTGCGGAACAGGTGACTTGTGAATTTGATGCTCGGCTTCTTGCCCTTTCTGCTTTTCGCGATCGTCTGCCACGCTTGGGGGCCGTTGTCCGGCCTTGCGGCCGGGGCGCTGTCCGCCATCGCGCTTGTCGGGCATCAATTGGCTGGGGGTCGCTCGGCAAAGATATTGGAAGTCGGCACGGCGCTGCTGTTCGGCGGCCTTGCGGTCTATACGCTGATCTCAGGGGCGCAATGGTCTGTCATGGGTGTGCGGCTGACCGTCGATATCGGCATCTTCCTGATTGTGGCGGGCTCGATCATCGTGGGTCGCCCCTTCACCATGCAATATGCGCAGGAAACGGTCGCGCCCGAATATTGGGACAGTTTCGCCTTTCGCGAGATAAACAGGAAGATTTCGCTTGTCTGGGCGATGGCGATGGCGGCGATCATGGTTGCCGATGCCCTGCTGCTGTTCATGCCGCAACTGCCGCATGCTCTGGCCATCGGAATGACCGTTGCGGCTTTGGCTGGGGCCGCAAGCTATACAAAGTTGAAGACCAGTTAGGCTCAGGGCCACAACCAACAGACTGGAGATCGCTGATGTCCGCCGCAACCAACCCGTTTCTTTCGGGCATCTGGGCCCCGATGCCGGCCGAGGTCGATCTGGGAGCGCTTGCCGTCAGTGGCGAGATACCCATCGCGCTGCGCGGCCACTATCTGCGCATGGGGCCCAACCCACTCAAAGCCGATCCGCGTTTTTATCATCCGTTCATCGGCGATGGCATGGTGCACGGGATCGAGATCGCCGACGGCAAGGCGAACTGGTATCGCAGCCGCTTCATCCGTTCGCATCGCGCAGCGGCGCAGCTTGGTGTGATCCCGGCGCCCGGCGTGCGCCACGGCCCGGGCGATACCGTGAACACCAGCGTGGGCGTTGTCGCCGGGCGGATACTCGGCATGGTCGAAGGTGGCAGCACGCCTGTTGCGCTTGCCGCAGACCTTTCGACACAGGACTATACCGACTTCGACGGCACATTGGCCGGGGCCTTCAGCGCGCACCCGCATCGCGATCCGCTGACCGGCGAATATCATGCCATCACCTATCAGTGGATGGAGCCCGGCAAGGCTGCGCATGTCGTGATCGACCGATCCGGCAAGGTCGTCCGTGAGGAGCCGCTTGGCCTGCAACATGGGCCCATGTTGCATGATTGCGCATTTACGGCGCGCTATGTCCTGATTTTCGACATGCCCGCTGCCTTCAATGCCAAGGCTGCCGCAGCGGGCAGCCCCTTCCCCTATTCCTGGCAGCCGGCTTTGCCATGTCGCGTGGGCCTGATGCCGCGCCACGGAAACGCCAAAGACATCATCTGGTGCGATGTGCCGCTTTCCTATGTCTATCATGCCGCCAATGCCTATGATGCGGAGGATGGCCGCGTTATTCTGGATGTCTGCGCCTTTTCCAGCATGTTCAATGCGGATGGCGACCGGAACCGGGGGCTGGAGCGCTGGGTAATCGATCCGCTGACACGGCAGGTCGATGTGACAAGCATCGATGCGGCCACGCAGGAGTTTCCCCGCATCGATGAACGCCGCTTCGGGCAGCAACATCGCCTGATCACCACACTTTCCCAGCCGATAGAGCCAACCGATCCGGCCCCCGGCGGCAGCGCTCTCTATCTTCACGATCTGGAGACGGGCGCGAAGCAGGTGCATGATTTCGGTGCCGGATGCTTTCCGGGCGAGTTCATGTTCATCCCGTGTGCGCCCGACAGTGCCGAGGGAGATGGTTGGCTGATCGGCCTTGTGATCGACATAAATTCGGACACGACCGATCTCGTCATTCTGGACGTACAGTCCTTTGCCGGGCCACCGGTGGCGCGCGTCCACCTGCCGCACCGCATTCCGCCAGGCTTTCATGGCAACTGGGTGGCGGACACCGCCACCTGATTGGTCCGGCGCGTTGAACCTCAGCAGCTATCGGGGGCTGGAAGGCCCGCGAAGCGATCCGCGAGCCATGACACGGCGGCCTGCGCGCTTTTGGCTGCGATCCATCCATGGCCCGTCTGCGGGCGGCTGTGGAGGGTGACCTTGCCGCCCGCCGCGCATTGCCGCTTCATATAGCCTTGCGTCACGGCAGGGCGGACGATGACGTCGGCGCCGCCCTGCGCCAGAAACAGCGGCACATGCTTTGGCAGCGGGCCCGCGCTGTTGCGGGCGATGATGCTCCGCCACGGCTCGACTGTTGCAACATTCGGCACGGTCAGGAAGCCGGTGGCCAGCACCTTGTCCGCCGCGCGTTTGGAAGGGCTGGTCAGCAGCACGTCGATGCATTTGGCGGCGACAGCCTCGATGGCGGGCGCGGCCTCGGGTTTCACGATCGGTTCGAATGGCGCAGCCTCCGTTCGCGCCCACGACCATAAGGCCAGCGCGGTGAGGTTGTTGCCGCCCTTCGTGCCCATATCGTCACGGAACAAGGCGCTGAGATCAGTGGCAGGCGCCGCCGCCGCTACGCCTGCGAGTTGCAATTCCGGGGCATAGTCCGCCTGTGTGGCGCCAGCGAACAACACTGCCTGCCCGCCCTGCGAGTGACCCCACAGGGCAAAGCGCGGCCCTGCGCCAGACCCTGCGATCCGGGCTGCGGCCCGCACGGAATCCAGCACGGCGCGCGCTTCCGCCGGGCCGTCGAGGAACGGCTGCACTTCGCCGGGGCCGGTGCCGGGGTAATCGGTGGCCGTGACGACAAAGCCCTGTTTCAGCATATCCCTGAGGCCGGGGATCATCGCGAACCGCAAGACGGAGTTGGAGGGCGCGCAGGCAGGCACCACCCCGGTGGTCGGATGCGCCCATGCGACGACGGGCCGGCCGGCAGCCGGGGGCGTGCCCGCGGGAACGATGATCAGGCCCGAAACGGCCACATCATCCCCCTTTGCCGTGCGGGACTGGTAGGTCACCCGATAGGCCTGCGCCCCATCGGGTGCGCCGGGGATGGCCTCCTGATGCAGGATAGTGCCCGGTGCCGCCGCACTTGCCTGCCCTCCGGCAAGGGGGGCGGCCAGAGCGCACAGCGCAATCAGCCCCTGTTGAAGCAATCGCATCCGCGCGCCCTTCCGGTTCTGCATCCTCATGTCCGCTGTCTCAACGCTGGTTGGCAGCGTCGGCCGCACGGCGGATTTCGATGTTGGCTTGTTGCAGCAGGGCCTTCGCCTTTTCGGCATGGCCGCCAAGGTTATTGCCGTTTTCCCGCTGAGCAACGCTCAGCCGGTCATAGGCCTGACGCACCAGATCCTGCGCGGCGGCGAGGTTGCCGTGACGGGATGGGTCGATGTTCTGCACAGGCTCCTGCGCGAAGGCACCGCCTGCGGTTGCCAGCAGTGCAAGAGCGAGCGTGATCTTTGCCGTTTTCATCATGGTCGTCATCCTTTCGTTGAACCAAAGTCAAATTGATTGAAGCCTACACTGCCCGCACCAACCGGCACGCGGCCAGCGACCGCTTCAATCACGGCCGCAGCGCCTGCGTCGGAAAATCCGCCGAACAGTTCGATCAGTCCAATACCGGACAGCGCGAGATCAGCGGCGATCTCTGCGGCGGACATCTCATCCGGCACCGGTATGAAGGTCGCGTGCTGCGGTGGAAACGTCAGCTCGAAGCGGTCCATCCTCGGGTCGCTTCCGTTTTCGAGGATAAAATGTGCTTCCCGCGGCGGCTTGCCATTGATGAAACCCTGCGCCGCAGCGGCACCAAAGATCAGGGATTCGACACCATAAGTCACCGAGCTGACGACGGCCTTGCCGTCGACGGCAGCGCTGACCTTTGCCCGCCACCCTGGTGACACAGCTCCGCACATTTCGATCAGGCGCGCACCGTTCCGGGCGAGTTCGCAGGCAACCATTGGTGCCAATGCGGGATCGCCGATTGCGACGATGTCCATCCGGCCGGAGGCGCTGTGCCGGACCCATCGGTCGCGGGCAGGATCGGCACCCCAGCCTTCGTAGATGATTGCCTTTTGAAGCGGACCATTCTGCATGTTCAAATATTCCTGTTTTTCACGGCCACCTGTGCCTTTGAAAAGGACGGGCAGCGGGAATGTGGCTTCAATTCAGAACGCGATGGTCAGCCGCGCCGTTCCCGAATGAGAGGTAAAACCCTTGCCCAGTTCCGGCGCATACTGAACCGAGAAGGCGACGTTTTTCGAACCCAGCAGATCGGCGCCGATGGCGAAGCGGCCAAGCGTTTCCGGCCCCGCCGTCGTCAGGTCAAAGCTGTCACCCTGCGGTTGCTCTGCAAAGCGCGCCGTCGTCGTCCAGCTGCGCGGGCTGCCATATTCCAGCGCGGCGCTGGCGAACGGCCGCAGCATCACCTTCGCGGAAAGCGGCAGCTTCGTGCCCACCTCCAACCCGGCCACCCCGATCAGGGCGGTGTCTGCCTGCCCTTCCACCGCCAGCCGAAACGGCGAGGGACCGGTTTCGGTGAAGGCCTTGTTGGAGACGCGGATCGCATGCCCTTCCACAAAGGGCCGCACAAAGCCGTTGCTCCCCGCCGAGAGGCTGTAGCTGGCGCGCACATGGCCGCCGATCTGCGATTGTTCGGGCTTTGCGCTGGCCTGCTCGCTGATGCCGCCCAGCGCGATGCTCCGGCTGGACTTGTACCAGCCATAGGCCGCGTCAATCGCACCGGACAGTTCCAGCCGTTCGGCGCCGTAGAACAGGCCGATACCTGCAACGATCGAGCCACCTTTGATGCGGGCGTCGCCGTCGCGGAACTTCGTGTTCTCGTAGGCGGAAGACAGGGTCAGCGCGAGCGTGTCGGACAAGGGCAGTTGCAGGCCCTTCTGCATCGCCCAGGAGTCCGCCTTGTAACCCAGCCTGTCGGCGCTGGAGTCCTGCGTGCTGTTGTTCACCAGCACCCGCGCCCAGCCGCAGCGGTCGGCGGAGCGGCTGGCGAACTGCAGATCGTTGCAGCCGCCATACAGATTGGCCGCGAAGCTCCGGCTGCTGTTGAAGCGGAAGGCGCCGAAGGCGCCCAGCCCGCCGCCTGCCAGCGAGTCCAGAGCCGAGGCATAGCCTGCGTCGTCTGCCACCGACATCAGCCGGCCAAAGGCGACGTCGGCAGAGGCGCCGCTGTCGAACAGGGACTGGAGGCCGTTTGCGACCGCCTGGCTGTTGTGGCCCAGTTGGGTGGCCTTCTCGGTGAAATGCGCCCTTGGCGTTACCGTCAGCAGCTTGCCGTCGGTGGTGAGCGCATAGTCGAACAGGTGGGTGCCGCTGGATTGCAGCGATTGGCCGAGCGTCAGCTGGCCGGTCGCATTGATGAGCGTAAGCGGCTTGTTGCGCATCGAACTGGCGCGCACGTCCACCGTGCCGTCGATCGCCGCGTTGCCGTCGATCACCAGTTGCGTGCCTTTGCCGCCTGCGAAATCGGCCGCCAGCACGAGGCGGCTTCCGGCCTTGCCGATATAATGGCCGGTGATCCGGGCCGCTCCATCGGCGCTGCGCATATCCAGCGTGCCCGCATTGCTGACGCTGCAATTCGTGGCCGTGCAATTGTTGCCGACATTGATCGAGGTCGAGTGCACGGTGCCGGAGGCGATGATGTCCAGATAGCCGTTGCCGCCATTGGATGTCAGGTCGATCTGCCCCCAGATGTTTCCGGAGTTGGTGATGTAGACAAAACCCGCATTGCCATAGACGGCATAGCCACTCGCGGAGCCGGAATTGATCGTGCCCCAGTTGTTGAGCACATTGTTGTTCTCAGCCTGCGTGCCGCCATGATCGAAATAGACGGCCCAGTTGCTGGCGCTGCCGTTGATCGTTCCATGGTTGTCGATGGCGATCCGCCCGTGCTGGCTGCCGTCACCGTCGCTTTGGGCGAAGATGCCCATGGCATAGGCGCCGGTGACCGTGATGGTGCCGCTGTTCGTCACCGTCACGTTGTTGCCATAGCCATGGCCGCCGGCGGTTCCGGTGAACAGGCCGTTCGAATTGGCGATATAGCCGCCGCCGCCGCCGATCGACTGGGCGATGATCGCGGTGGTGTTGTCGCCGATGGCCGTGATGTTCACGCCCGCGTCGATCGTCACGTCGACCACGCCGCCATTGCCGGTGCGGTTGGTGCCGCCGCCACCGAAGCCGAAGTGCTGCTGCGTCCACCCGGTGTCGCCGGCAAGCCCGCCGCCGCCGCCGATGGATTGCGCGATCACCGCGCTGGCGCCCTTGCCGGTGACGGTGCCATCCTTCTGCTTGAAGCCGGTGGAGATGTCGGCGCCGACGGTCACGAACAGGCCGCTGTTGCCGTTGGGATCGGTGGGGTCGTTCTTCCCGTCGTCGATCACGCTGCCCGATGTGGTGCCTGAACCGAAGAAGTCGGCGACGCTGCTGCCCTTGGCGGTTCCGCCCAGTGCGACGCCCCCGCCTCCGGCGATGGATTGCGCGAGGATGCCATAGGCATTGTCGCCCTTGGTGGTGATGGTGCCGCCTGCCGTCGTCGTCACCTCCACCCGGCCGCTGCCCTGCGATGTGCTGCCGTTGGAGCCGCCGAACTGGAAGTTGATGTCATACTTGGTGCCCGTCGCGCTGGCCGAGCCGCCGGCCCCTTCCAGATCGACGGCGAGCGTTTTCACGATGCCGCCGCCGCCGGTGATCGATTGGGCGATGATACCGATCGAATCATGGGCGGCCGTGCTGATCGCGCCGCTGTTGCTGATAGTGACCTGGCCGGATTCGGCGCTGGTGCCGCCCTTGCCGCCGACCGAGACCTGCAGCGACTTGAAGGCGCCGTCGTTGGCGTCGTCGTCGCCGTTGTTTTTGGAACTGGCGGAGACGGAGGAAGCCGAAGCCCCGCCGATGCCGCCGCCGCCCGCGATGGACTGGCCGACGATCCCGGCCGAGAGCGCGCCCTTCGTGAAGATCGCGCCCGTGTTGGTGATGCTGGTCGTGCTGCCACTGCCGCCACTGCCGCCCGAGCCGCCGACCGACACATTGCCGTTCTTGTTGTCGTCTGATGCCGCCGTCGTCGCCGCGCCGCCCTTGCCGCCCCCGCCGCCGATCGACATGGCGACGATGGCATCTGCATGATGGCCCAGCGTGGCCACTTCGCCGTCGTTCTGAACCACCACGGCACCGCCATCGCCGCCGCTGCCGCCTGTTCCGCCAACGGCGACGCTGATGTTGATGCTGGAGGAATCATTGTCGTCGTCGGTTTCACCCTTGGACTGGCTGGCGTCATCCAGCGCGGAATCCGGGTCTTCGTCGCCCAGCAGGCTGACGGAGTTGCTGTTGCCCAGTAGGCTGTTCACGGTGTTGATCGCCCCGTTCAGCCCGGCATATTGCTGCAGCCCGGCCATGCCGTTGGCGTCGAACGCCTGCGTCATGCCGCTGATCGTGTTCTGCTTGCCTGCGGCATCTCCATTGCCGCCGTCGTTGGTGGATTTCTTGGTGGAGATGTTGCTGCCCGCCTTGCCGGCCGCCCCGCCGCCGCCGCCGATGGACTGGGCGATGATGCCATTGGCATCGCCTCCGAACGTCACGATGGTGGCCCCGGCCTTGTTGTTGACGGTCACGGTCGATTCCGCGTTCACCGCATCGGCCCCGTTGGCATTGCCGCCGTTGCCGCCCGAGCCGCCGACGGTTGCGGTGCCCGTGAAATCGCCGGAGGCGGAACCGGCCGCCCCGCCGCCCCGGCCGCCGCCGCCGCCGATGGACTGGGCCGCGACCCCGAAGGCGGAATCGCCCAGCGTGATGATCGAGCCAAGGTTGGTGGCCGTAACAGACTGGCCATCACCGCCGCCGCCGGCCGTTCCGCCCATGGTGATGGTGGCGCTGATGCTGGTGCTGTTGTCGCCGCCCGAGGTGGAGGATTTTCCGTCACCGCCGCCGCCGTTGCCGCCGCCGCCGCCAATCGATTGCACCAGCATGGCATCGGCGGATTCGCCGGTGGTTATGATGATGCCGTTGTTGGAGATGCTGGCGATGCCGCCATGGCTGCCGCTGCCAGCCTTGCCGCCGAAGGTGAAGCTGGACGAGATGTTCACAGCGCCCCCGGTTGCGGTGGACGCGGAACTGGCGTCTCCACCCGTGCCGCCGCCGCCGCCGATGGATTGGGCGATCACGCCGATGGAGCCGCCCCCGGTGGACAGAATGAGGCCGCTGTTGTCGAGCCTGACAGTGCCGCCGACGCCCCCATTGCCGCCCGAACCGCCCATGGCGAGCGTCAGAGACATGCTGGGATAGTCATCGTCGGAATAGGTTTTGGAAATCGCCGTGGAGGCCCCGCCGATGCCGCCGCCGCCGCCGATGGACTGGCCCAGGATGCCGTGGCTGTCTGCACCAGAGGTGATGATCCGCCCCTCGTTGGTGGAGCTGGCTCCGGTGACGAAACCGACCGTGCTGCCATTGCCGCCGTTGCCGCCCGATCCGCCAAGGGAGATGGACGCGCCATAGAACAGGTTGGTGGACTTGCTGTAGGCCGCGCCCCCGGCCCCGCCGCCGCCGCCGACCGACTGGATCACGATGGCGCTGCTGTGGGTGCCATAGGTGGTGATGGCGCTGCTCGACTCCAGGTGGGCGGCCGCCCCGGCACCGTCGCCGCCACCGCCGCCGGTGCCGCCGATGATCATGTTCACCTCTACGCCGGAGCCCTTGGCGTCGCCACCTTTGCCGCCGCCGCCGCCGATGGATTGTACGGCGATGCCGTCGGAGTTGGTGCCCCAGGTGGTGATATTGGCCTGCACTTCGACTGAGACGGCGTTGCCGTTGACACCTGCCCCGCCGTCGCCGCCGACCGCGAGCCAGCCATTGGCGTCTCCGCCGCTGCCACCGCCGCCGCCGATCGCCTGCGCAAGGATGCCCGGCGAATAGCCGAAGACAGTCGGATCGCCATCCGGCCCCATGTTCTGGCCGGTGGTGATCGTTGCAAGGCCCCCGCCATTGATGGTGACGGTGCCGGGGGTGCCGCCCGCACTGCCGGCACCGCCGTTCGGCCCGATCACATGCCCGCCCGAGCCGCCATCCCCGCCATTGCCGCCCAGCGACTGGGCAAGGATTCCGACGGAAGCCGTGGAACCGGTGGCCACGAACTGCCCACCCTGCAGCGTGAGCGTGATATCACCGCCTGCGCCGCCTGCGCCGGCGTTGCCACCGCTGGGGCCGGAGCCGCCGACGCCGCCCGTCCCGCCCTGCGAACTGAACCCCAGCGCTGCGTCATAGCCCGTCGTCGTGCCGAAATAGGATGTGGAGGTGGTGGTCACGTTGACCGTACCGCCTTGCCCCCCGGCACCGCCCGCGCCGCCGATGGAACCGGGCCACTGCTCCGACTGGCCACCCGCGCCGCCGGTTCCGCCGCCGCTGAAGATGGCCGCGCCCATGGCATTGTTGAAGGTGCCGCGCAGGATCACGTCCATCGTTCCGCCAAGGCCGCCAGCGCCGCCGTCAATGCCGTCCTCGTTCAGGCCGGCCTTCCAGTCGCGGCCATAGCCGCCGGCGCCGCCCGTGGACGCCGTCGCCAGAGACCTTCCGGTGGTGGCGTCGTTGGTGTTGAAGGGCCAGGTGCCGTCGATATCCAGCGTGAGCGTGCCGCCGGTTCCGCCGATGCCGCCGACGCCATTCTGGTCGTCATCGGTGCTGAGGTTGGCCGAGGCCCCGGCGCCGCCTTCTCCGCCGCCGCTGAAAATGGAGATGGCTGCGATTGGGCCGGAGGTCGATCCGCTCATTCCGGACCCCAGCGTGATGTTCAGGCTGCCGCCGTCGCCGCCCCTGCCGCCGCTGCCGCCGCTCTTGCCGTCCAGCCCGGCGGTGGCGTCAGAGCCCTGCGCACCGGCGCCGCCGATGGTGAACAGTTGTACCGGAGAGAAGCCGAGTTGTGCGATGGCCACCCAGTTGCGTCCGTCGATTGTCAGCCCTCCGCTGGGGCCGGGGTCGCCGGGACCGCCGTCGTGCCCATTTCCGTTGCTGGGCGCGCCCGAACTGGGGGCAGGCGACCCCGCGCCGCCGGTGCCGCCCCAGACACAGGCGCCGCCGGCCGGCACCGGGCAATCGGCCATTGCAGGCGCCGCCTGAAACATCATGATCGCCGTGGCGGCCATCGCCGTCGAACCGAGAAGTGAACCGCGTTTTGCCGAGTTGCCCATTTTTTATTCCCCGTTGCCAAAGACTTGAATCCGGTCAGGGCAAAGAGAGGGCGCGCGGCGAAACCGGGGTTCCGCCACAAGCCGTACTGTCTTGCCGATGGTCGGGCATTTAGGGCATCGGCCACTTTCCGGTCTTTCCGGTTTTCCGGCTTTCTTCTTCCATTTTTCCGCAAGCCTTGCCGAAACCGAAAACGCGCACTTGCTTGAGGCGGGCGTCAGCTTTGACTACCGTCCCCCAATGGTGGGCAGCGTCGAGAACTTCGGAAGTTTTGCAGGAACCCGGATGCTGCCCGATATCCGTCGCACCGGACCCGGAGCCGGGTGGGAGGTGGCGCATCATCACGAAGAACTGGAATTCAATCTCATCGTCGCCGGGCGCGGCGCCTATTTTCTGGAAGACAACAATTACGAGCTGAAACCGGGTTCCCTCGTCTGGATTCTGCCGCATCAGCGCCATCGCCTGATGCGCGGTCCGGGCCTCGATATGTGGGTGGGCTCGCTGACGTCAGAGCATTACACGCCCGAGATTCTGGCGCTGGCGGCCGCGCACCCCCTCAAGGCACTCTCCGCCGAAGATGCCATCGCGCTGGACCGGCTCTATGTACATCTCAGTCAGGATGCCGACCGCCCGGATGTCTATGCGGTCGGACTGCAATATGCCGTCAGAAGCACGATCCATATCGCCCGGACCAGCGCCGGCCCGCCGCCGCCGGTGCGGCACCCCGCCGTCACACAGGCGCTCAGCCTGCTCCGCCGGGAGGACGAGATCGCGAATCTGTCGGCGCTGGCATCGATGTGCGGGGTTTCCACCAAGTATCTGGGCGACCTGCTGGTAGCGCAAACCGGGCGGGGGTTCGTCGAATGGCGCAACATTGCCCGGCTGGAACGGTTTCAGGATATCTATCCGACGTCGGAGGATCTGTTGACCGCTGCGCTCGCCGCCGGCTTCGGAAGCTACACACAATTCCATCGGGTCTTTCAGGATGTTGTCGGCACCACGCCGGGCGACTGGGCAAGAAAACGGGACGATACCAGTCGCCTTGCGCTGCCGTTGATGAGCCAATCCGCCGACCAGATGCGCCCGGGTAGCCAGCGCCTGATCTGGCCGTCGCTGGCGGATTGCAGTTTCGCCGCATCCGATCGGTGGCTGGCCGCGACGATCGGCAACGGGCTGCTGGAAAACCCCGAAAGCCTGACCGAAGGCGAGCCCATTCCCACCGACCTCGAAAGCTTCGAGGAGTTGCGTGACCTCCAGCCCGCCCTTGTTGAGGAGCTCTGCACCGCCAATCCTGCGGATGCCGGACGCATCCGCGAGATATTCGCGCATCACGACCTGTTCGGTGCCTATCGACAGCGGCTCGCCATATTTGGTGCCGATGTCGGGGATCTTTCCAGCCTCGCGACGATATCGCTCGCCGTCCTCTCCATGGAAGCCAACCATCTGCTGATGCCGATGCCCACCGACGCTCTGCGATTGCGCATGGCGATTCGGCGCGCCGCTGCAGGCATCGGATCAGCCGCCGAACGCCGTGAAATCGCTGGCGGCCTTGTTGCCCAGTCCATGATCCTGTCCATGGCCTCGGTGGGCGCAAGGGGTTCGGGCGTTGTGGTCAACAGCGCCCGCATTGCGGATACAGTCCACGAATTCGCGATGCGGCGGTTCGGGATAGACCTCCGGCAGACCCCCTTTCATGGCCCGCGCAGTCCCTTGTCGGCGGCAACAGCGGCCGGGGAATGGCTGGCATCGCCACGGATGGCTTTGTCCAACTCCTGAACCTCAAGCGCCGCCAGCAGTCGGGCAACGAGCGATCGCAGAAGCGCACAATCCTCGGATCCAAGCCCTCGTATGGCGGACCGTAGCCGGTCCCGGCTTACGCCGCCCGCGATTGCCAGGGAATCCATGCCCCGCACCCGGATCACAGCTTCGATCGTGCGGGAAATCATGGCCCGTTCCTGGCTGTCCAGCGCATCGCCAAGAGCAAGCAACTGGCTGATGTCGTCGGCCAGCATCCGGTCTTCATGTTCGGGTGAGCAATCTGGCAACGAGCCGGGCATCCCGGGTGAATAGCGCAAATAGGTAAAGCAGTCTTACCATCTGGCCCGCCCATCTTTTGCAGATTTCCGGATTCGGAGAGCGCCAACAAATCGGCCATAGCAGGTTTCAATCTGTCTAGTCGAAAGCCGTCGTTCGTTGACCTGCGACCTATGTCTGCAAGGGGCCGTTCAGATCGGCAGGTTCTATGCGGCAAACTTGGGGAAACGGACATTTGAAACCGGTGGGATAAGGTTGCCAGCTTGCGACCGTGACATCGATTTGATCGGCACCTTCGACGTTTTCGGCAGCGGCTTCGCACGCCTCAGAATCGCCCCGCGCCGTCCCCCCCCACGCTGATCTCGTTACGATTTCTCGGACTCTTGAATTCATGTCCTAGGAATCGTAACAACTTTTTCATGGAAGGGTCCGCTCTCAAACAGCGCGCGTTAGAAGTTGCGCGTTCAAACGGGATAGCGCGCACTCGTGATTTCGAAAACGCTGGCGTACCGCGGATTTACCTATCGCGGATGCAAGACGAGGGGCTGCTCGTTCGCACAGCGCGCGGCCGTTATGAACTCGCAGGTGCAAAGGCAACCGCCATGCACGGCCTTGCCGAAGCGGCACGAGCGATACCAAAAGGCGTCGTTGGCTTGATTTCTGCACTTCATGTGCACGGCGTCATCGCAAAGGCGCCGCTCGAGATTTGGATGCTGCTGCCCGCAAAAGCGTGGGCGCCCACGAGCCCTACTTTCGACCTTCGCGTGGTCCGTGCATCGGGCGCGGCATTTGCGACAGGCATCGAGCAACATCGGATAGACGGGGTTGCGGTTTCTGTGACTTCTCTCGCGAAGACATTCTGTGATTGTTTCAAGCATCGCGCAAAGATCGGGTTGGACCAGGTTGTCGATGCACTCAGAATTGCCGCGGAGCAACGCGCCGTCGATGCTGAAACTTTGTTGACCACTGCCGATGTATGCCGGGTCCGCAAGGTCATGGCGCCATATGTGAGGGCCATATTGTGATAGGCGCTCCAACTCAGCAAAGAGCAATATTGTTCTTGTTTTGTTCTCAACACAGGGCTATAACCCCCGGCGTCTTAATTGGCTTCGGATGTGCCGCGGCATGACGCAGGAGATGCCTGGCGCGTGGCGCGAAGCATTGGCGCTCAACCAACGTCGCGCCCCTGAGCTGTATCAGCCGGGCGATGAGATTGATGCCGGGCCGCATGCGGATGCGATCCGCTTTGCCTTGGAGGAGCTCGGCCTATCGGCCGTGTTCTGCATCGAGCAGGTGCCCACCATTGCTTTTCTCGCTGATGCTAGTGTGACCGCGGATGCAATTGACGCGGTGCATCGTGCGCTTTGGAATCAGGGCGTTATGAGCCTGTTGCTTGTCATCAGCGATGATGAGCTACGAGCCTATTCCCTTGTTCGTCGTCCATTTCAGCTGGAGGGTGGTGGAGGTGGCCAAGATCCAAGGCTAATCGAGACCCTTTCGCTGGTCCGCGATGCCCTTGTTGTTCGCGAGTTGGTTCGTTCGGCCGAATCTGGCCGCTATTGGATCGAGCATGATCAGTTTTTCGATCCATCCGACCGTGTAGACAGCGTACTATTGGACAACCTTCTCGCTGCCTATCGCGAGCTGCATCCATCGTTGGGTATTGATGCGGCCCAGGCGCTGCTAATGCAGTCGATGTTCATCGCCTATCTTGAGGATCGCTGCATCATTGGACCGGAAGTGTTCAAGGATGCATCCGATGAAAAATGTACGAGTTTTGCAGATATTCTCGCGGCCTCCACAACGACGCATTTCGAAGACCTCTTCATTTGGCTCCGCGGCGCATTCAACGGGGACATCTTCAACGCGCCATGTGCATTCGACCTCGACGGCCCGAAGCCGCCCCAGGTGAAGACATCCCATCTCGGCGTTTTGGGGCGTTTTCGCCATGGGCGCGAGGAGATGGCGAACGGGCAACTCCGCTTCTTTGGCTACGACTTCAAATATATCCCGGTCGCACTGATCAGCGCGGTCTACGATCGCTTCCTCAAAGAAGAAGCGATCAAGAAGAATGCGGACGGAGCATTTTACACGCCGATGTTCTTGGCGGACGTCGTCGTGAACCAGCTCTGGGAAGCGATTTCGACCGAGCAAAAGCAGTCGGGAGTCTTCGCCGACCCGGCATGCGGCTCGGGCGTATTCCTTGTTCGAGTTTTTCAACGACTGGTCGCAGATCGCCGACGCACTGAGCGTCGAAAATTCGTCGCCTGGGAAGATCTGACATCGATAGCCAAGCGGCTGCGCGGCGGAGATATTAACGCGACGGCCGTACGCGTCGCCGCCTTCTCTCTCTACATCGCATTGCTGGAGCACTCCAATCCGCGCGATCTTCCACAGCTGATCGCCAAGGGAAAATTGTTGCCATCGCTCTACCGGGTGACGTTACTGCCGGGTCAGGACTTTTTCGCGATCGATGACCAGCCCGTAATCGACATCATTGTTGGCAATCCGCCTTGGAAAGGGCGTAGCGGCGAAGCGACGTTCGCGCAGCGTTGGTGCAAGACGCATAACCGACCAGATCCAGCAAACGATATTGCATGGGGCTTCATCTGGAAGGCGCTCAAGGTCGTCAAACCCGATGGTCTCATCGCCTTCTTGTTGCCGGCGATGGGGGTGTTTCACAACACATCGGCGCAGACGGCGCGTCGCCTATTCCTCAAGTTCGCACGAGTTGAGCGGATTATCAATTTTTCGGATTTGTGTTTTCAGCTTTTCGATGGCGCTGAGCGTCCCACCGGACTCGCAATGTTCCGGCCTGTCCCGGAAGATGCACAACGGCTTCCATATCGTTTCGACTATTGGGTGCCGAAAGCCGATCTGACGTTGCGGCTCAAGCGCATACTGATGCTCCGCAGCTCGGACCGACTACGGCTACGAAGCGACGAAGTGGACGCCGATCCGGCGCTGTTCAAGCGACGGCTGTGGACGCGCTCGCCTGAGGAGCGGCTGCTCCAGTTCCTTAAGAGCCTACCGCGGCTTGGTGAATATGTCGTGGAGTCCAAGCGTGCTCGCGGGGCCGGGGCAACGCGATCATCGCACTGGATTATTGGCCAAGGTTTCCAGCCAGCGCTGCGCGACAGGGTGGAGGCCGGAAAGTATGAGACCAAACCACTCCCGGAACTAGAGAAGCTTCCATTTCTCGATGCGGATGGGCTAACAGGTCTGGTTGTTCCGCCTCAGCAACATGTGGCGCAGCATCCCAATTGGCTTCCCGGTCAAGCAAGGCGACGCGGTTTTGTTGACGGCTTTTACGCCCCCCATATTCTGATCCCTCAAGGGATTGAACGGGCCGTGGGAAGACTGCGGGCAGCCTATAGCGATCAGGACTTTATCTTTCAGGATTCGCTGCAGTCGCTCGCCATGCCGACCACAGATAAGCGGGACGCCAAGCTGCTCACTGGAATACTCAACAGTCGCCTTGCTGGCTGGTTCTACTTTCATGAAAGCGCCAATCTGGGGACCGATCGCGCGAAGATTCTTCAAACTGAGCTTTTGAAGCTACCCTTTGCCAAGCCGCATTCGATGCCTGATCCAGCGGTGGCGAACGAGGCAGCGGAGCAAATCGTTCAACTGATCGACAAGCTGCTTAGCGACGCAACCCCGGTTGCGTCAGACCACTCAGCTTACGATGAGCTCGATGAGCTCGTGTATCGTTATTACGGCCTCGATGAGCACGATAACGCCATTATCGACGAAACCTTCGATTATATTATTCCGGCGATGCAGCCGCGTCGCAACGCTGGAATCCAGAAACTCTGGATGCGCAGCTCCGATGAAGCACGGTCGACTTATGCGAAAACCATAAGCGATTCATTGGGGGGATGGTTCGATCGACCCGTAACAGCACAAATGATCGCGATCTCGACTGATCTCGGAATTTTGCGCCTCAGCCTCCTGCAAACCGATGTCGACACGCATCCGCCGCCGGACGGCGATGTGGAGGCTGTTCTCGATGACATCGCGCAGCGTCTTCCGCACATAATTACAGGCAATATTCAAACGGTCCCTGACCTTCGTGTGGTGGTCGGAAACGACCTTTTCTTGGTCAAGCCACTTGAACTCCGCCACTGGCTTGTGTCGACCGCACTGGCAGATGCGGAAGATGTAGCGGCGGAATTTCACCGCGCCCAGCATCGCGCCTCCGAGGTGGGGCTCGTCAGTGCTGGTAGGTGATCCGAGCGCGTGGCTCCCGCATTTCCGATCTCTGGGTGACCGAGTTCTCGCCGCCATAGACGAGACATGGCCAGTCTGTCTGGCCCCGCTTATGCCCATCAAGGGTACCCTCACACGCGAAGATCCGATAACCGAGCAGCTGGTACTCGCACTTATCCGATCCAAAAAAGTACCTGGAAGATTGGTGCCGCAATATTCCCTTTTGACCGAGCGGCCTGACGGAACGGCCCATCTCTCAAGCGACATCGATTTCGTTTTGACGATGGGCGATGACGAAGACGTCTATCTGGCATGCGAATGCAAGCGTCTCAACGTGCAGTTCAAATCGGGCAAGAAGGCACTCGTCCGGGAATATCTCGACGAGGGCCTCGCCCGTTTCCTCATCGGGAAATATTCTCCAGGGCTGCCCTATGCGCTAATGCTCGGCTACGTGATGGACGGAAACACCGTCTCTGCGAGACGCGCCCTGCGCCGCGCGCTGACGGCGCGAACCGCTGCCCTGCGTCTCTCATCCCTATCGGCCAGCAGCGACGATGATCCGTTCGCGTCGCGCCATGATCGAGTCGACGATTGCGACATAGAAGTTGTGCATCGGCTACTCGCTTGGCCCTGAAGTAACTGCATGTCAGACTCAAACGCCAGAGCGCGATACCGAAGACGCTGCACGCATCACAGTAAAACTTGCAGCTTGGTTCACGCATAGAAATTGACGAATGGCCGCTTTCGGAGACGAGCGAACCTAGGTCGGAACGACTGCCATTGGGCGCAAGCTGACCCACGCACTCGCAGGTAGGAACGTCCGCTAACTCCATTTCAGTTTCGAAAGCTGCCAGTCAGGACTGTCCGCAGAAGCAGGCATCATGCACACTCTAGGGAAGTGGGATAATGATCTGCAGTGGCTTAAGTGGATCAAGGTCCCAGATCGGAAAGCCCTGGATGACTGTCCGGTGATAGTCTCTGCAGTCAAGGTTCCCAGACGAAGTGCGACACATATCCCCAGTATGAGCGGCTGCCCTCGTCCGTGTCGAACAGGATTTCCTGCATGTTGCCGACCTGCTGAAGTCGGACACCCTGTTCTCCTTCACGAACATAGCGGCAACCTAAGGCCAGAGCCTGATCGGAGCGTCTCGCATTATGAAGGTTCAGCGCTCTCTCAAGATCAAAAAACTCCGGGCAAACAATCACCATCGCCTTTGCCGTGACCCGGCCCTTGGCCACGCTAACCGGTAGGGGATTTACCCCTCTCCAGTCTTTCTCGTTGGAGCTTGCCAGCGCCTCCTCGGCCGCGGCTTTACGCTCGCGCACATGTGAAGCTTCCTCAGCGGCCTCACGAGCAAATTTCTCATGCAGTTGCTGTTCTTTAGCCAAAGCTTCACCCGTCAGAGGCTCTAACCCGGGGACATCGGTGTTGATATGGGCCTTGTCATTTCTCCGGCTGCAAGTGGCCGTGACATGTCCTTATTCGCGGAATTATCCCGTGACCCGATAAGCGCCACGATGATGGCGAACGGCACAATGAACAGGGCGACCTTTTTCAGCATGCCGTTTCCTCAAAGCCGGCGGTCTCGGAATGGGTGATGGTCGAAATGACCCGCTCGATGGCCGCAACCCAGCCATCCTGGTGTTGCGGCAGAAGTTGCTCGATTTTTGGGCCGGAGCGTCCATTGACGGCAACATATCTGTTGTTCGGCTCGTCGATTACGGTGCCCCCAACCATCCGAGCCAGCGCCTCAAAGTAAGGCCGCCAGATCGCTTCCGGCAGCGTCCACGACGCCGGATTCGGCCAGAATGTGCCGTTCTTTACGATATAGCCGAAGTTGATCGGCTTATCCTGGTCAGCCAGATCTAGCTTCAGGTTCAGGCTTGCCTTGAGGTCGGGATAAATGCCGAGAGGTTCGAGCGCCGACAAGAATGACCGGATGGCACCAGGCAGCGACGGGTCGCGCTTCGCCATCATGTCCCAGAAGTCTGCCGAGCTAATCGACTGAGGCCCCTTCTGAGCAGCGACAGGAATGGGATGGACGGTCGCTGCCCCATTCTCGACGCGCACGACGCCGCGTTCGATCATTACGGTTCTGGCCAGTGTGCTGGGCACAGCGAGAATATCGCCTGCCGAATTCTGCCATGTGGCAAGCTCGACGAGCGCGAAGGTAAAATGTGCACCGGCGTGACTCTGCAGCAGGTTGCTGAGCGCTTCCGTCTCGGTCCGAATGCCGTCCCCCAAGACGATGACCAGCATCCGGCCTCGCTGCAGGTTCAATGAAACCGCATCAACAAACTCCGCTTCTTCCAAAGCTTCAGGATGGTTGCGGACGACGGCGAACAGGCGCTCTGGTGCCTGCTGCCCTCGCGCAACGGCCGTTTCGAACGCTTCGTATCCCATCATCGTCAGTGCAGCGACATAGTCCAGCGCCTGCGCCACCACCTCCCGCCTCATTTGGCCGTTCCGCCACAGCTTGGTTTCAACCAGAACGATATCGCCGGATGGTGTGAGATAGAGATTATCAATGTAGCCGTGCCCGCAAGGAACCTCGCGGGCCAGCGCGATCAGATCTCCGAACCCCGGCTCGATGTCCGAGATCGGGAGAATGGCCGGATGATCATGGATCAGTGCCTGCAGCCAGTTCTCATCGTGCAGGCCGTTACCAAGCCTAACGCGCGTCAATGCGCTGCGACTGTTATCGTTGGTGATAAGAACAGGGATCGCACGGTGTTTAGCCATGCACCCTCTCTGCGCGGAATGCGGGGGCCACGTCCAGAAAAATGAGCCTTATAAGTCGTGGGCTGATCAGTCTCATAAACTGATCGTCCGCCACAATGGACGTCCATAAGCGCATAGGCTGGAATCTCAGGCGGCTGCGGAAAGAGCAGGAAATCACGCAGGAGGATTTCGCGACAGATAGTGGATTCGATCGCGGGTATATCAGCGGGGTGGAACGCGGGGTCCGCAATCCGTCAGTGAAGGTGCTCGTTAGGATCGCAGATTCGTTGAAGGTCGACGTCGCCGATTTGTTCGATGCGGACAAGGCAGCCGAGTTTGCCTATAGTCACCACATCAAAGCAAAGTCTGCATAGGCCGGAACGATGATGGAATCGTGCATATGTGCCAGCTGAAACAAATGCACATAGATTGCGTTTTTGTAGACGTTGGGCACTGGAAGGATTCGTTTTCGCCAGTGGAAATTTGACCACAACCTGCTGATAAAGTGATTTTTTGATCAAAACCCATTGCCTGGCGACGTCTTTCCCATATGAAATAGTTCCCAACAATTTCAAAGGTTTGAAGAAATGAAGGGAACGAAGCCGAAGACATCCAAGGTGCCTCAGATCATCGTAGACATGATGAGCGATCACTTTCTGGAGGCAGGACAGTATCTCCGCGATGCGCAGGAAAATCACCCGGAAGACTTCAGGTCTGTCGCGAAGCAGCTGAAGATCGGCACCCGAAAGGCATATAACCTAGCTCAGATCAGCCGCACGTTTGATGAACTTGGTATTCCGATGGAGCAGCTGCGCCGGATCGGTTGGACCAAGCTGGCACTGCTCGCTTCCTATGTCGACGCCGACAACATTAACGCGCTGCTCGCAAAGGCAGCGGCCTCCACCGCGCATGAGTTGAAGATGTACCTGCACGAAAAGGAGTTTGATCCTGAGGGCAGGACAGTCGTGCTTCACCTCGACAGCGATCAATACGCCGTGTTCAAGAAGGCGCTCCAGAAGTCAGGCGCCATTCCCCATTCAAAGGGGTTGTTGAACAAGGAGGTCGCCCTCACCGAACTGCTAAATCTCATCGTATCGAACGAAATTACGATCTAACCCTGTCTGATGAACGTTGCATCAAGAATTGGTCATCGCGACGCGCTCTGAAATTCTCGATGCAAAAGGAGCGGAGATCCACTCCATCTCCGCATAACCTTGCGGGAAGAAAGAGAAAAATCCCCAACAGCGCTGTGCAGTTAATTGCATAATCATTGTGCGACACAGGCGTGCGGCCTACGTGGTGTTCCAGTCCGAAAATTCGGCCTAGGTTGTCATGGGCTACTTCCCCTAGACAATGAGAGATGGACACCAAGCCCACCTCTTGCCTTGGTTCGACAGGCCACGCCACGCCAAAGCGGCGTATGCGGATCGTCCTTAGGCGCAGGCAGAGCGCACCTCGTCCAACTCAGCCAGGCAGCAGCAGTCCCTGCCCAGGCGTCTTCAGCGATCTGCCAGCCGTCATGCCAGTCGTGTGCGAAGAGATTGCCATCCTGCGTGCCCACCTTGCCCGCGAAATCGAGGCGATCCTGTTCGATGAAATTGACGGGCCGTTTCTTTGATCAGAATCTCGTCACCGCCGAACGACGACGAAGGGGCTGCCATTCCAGAATATCCGCAAGTACAATAATTACTAGAAACCACATGAAATAGATAATTCGGATAATTGTCACATCTGTGATGATATATCGAATATATTGCAAAACATTGAATTTGAAATATAAAATTTAATAATATGCATAATGCATAAAATACATTCTAATTTTCTGGATCAATTCTTGTGCCACATCCAATGTCGGCTATTGATACACGACATATTCCGCGCTTCTCTTTGTAGCAGGCGCAGTCATATACCAGCTCCCCCAGCCTGGCGGAGTCAAGTGACTGCAACGCCCCATGAAGGAGTTGCCACCATGTATCCCCGCCCTCCGAAGTCGACAGACGCTGTAAAAACTCAGTCCTCAGCGCCTCAGTCGCTGAGACGCAAAGAATTTTACACCGTGGCTGAACTGGCAGTTCGGTGGAGTCTGTCCCAGCGGCATATCCGTCGACTGATCGAAGGTGGTGACATCATCACCCATCGTATCGGACGGGCCGTCCGCGTGTCGGCGGCGAACGTCGCGCTGTTCGAAGCCCACTGCGCTCAAACCCTCTGACGTCCTCCCCCGTCCCATCGTCCGGGGACAGATCAGAGGCTTGGTGAAACCCCAAAGCCCCATATTCAACAAAAATGGGCACCGGGTGCATCACCAATCCGCCCCCCTGATCACACCAGTCATCATCAGTCATCAACCGACCATGAGGAGGGCTTCACCATGCCTGCGCCTAGCGCCCCAACTTTGACTCTTCACCAGTTGATTGAGCGGATCACGAGCCTGGAGGAAATCCCGCAGTGGAAACGACGCGAGCTTTGTTCCGCTATCAGGACCTTCTCTCGGGTCTGTGGTCTTACGCCCTGCGTCATCATAGCCGATCCAGGCACCATCCGCACTCTCGGTGCAAAGGCACCATGGCTGCTTGCTGAATACACGAAGGCCAGTTGGGCGAACGTGATGTCCAGGCTTCGCTGTGCGTTGGAGATTGGTGGCGTCAAGGTCCATCGCCAGCGTCGGAACTTTAAGCTCAATGCCGAATGGGAATTGCTCGTCGTGCCACTGTCTCGCCGTGACAGGGACGAAATCCATCGTTTCGCAGGTTGGTGTTCGATCCGCGAGATCGGCCCCCATCATGTGTCGCCTGAAATCTTTGACCGCTATTATGCGTATCTCGACCAGCAGATGACGCAGCGCAATCCGCGAGAACGCGGGCATGTCGCTCGCCGTGCATGGAACCGTGCGGTCGTAACACTGGGATCGCCATATCCGCCCATTCCCGCTCCCGAGCCGATAGGCAAACGCTGCGTGCGCTGGGAAGATTTTCCCCAATCGCTCCGGGATGAGGTGCGCGCATACAGCACGAGGATGTTGAAGCCGGGTCTATTCGACGAAGAACATCGGCCGATCAAACCAGTGACGCTCGAGAATTATCTCACCCGGCTTCGGGTGATTGTCAGTCGTCAGAACATTTGGCGCAACTCGCGGCGTAAATTAGCGGAGTGCGGGCCTCGTCTGGGGGTTGATGTTACGCGGCGAGCTTGCGGTGCTGCAAGCGCCGATGTTCGATGGTCTGTCGCTTGATCCTTTCACGCTGTTGGATGATCGCCGGAGCCCTGCCGAAGTAGGCGTCGGCGGGCGTCACATTGTTCAGGCTCTCGTGGTAACGCTGGTGGTTGTAGTGCTCGACGAAGGCTTGGATCTGGGACTCAAGGTCGCCGGGCAGGAAGTAATTTTCCAGCAGGATGCGGTTCTTCAGGGTTTGGTGCCAGCGTTCGATTTTGCCCTGGGTCTGGGGATGCATCGGAGCGCCGCGTACATGGCTCATCTTCTGCGCATCGATGTATTCCGCCAGTTCGCCGGCGATGTAGCTGGGGCCGTTATCGCTGAGCAGCCTGGGCTTGTGCAGCACCGTGGCGCTGTCGCAGCCCGAGGCCTTGAGCGCGAGGTCCAGCGTGTCGGTGACATCCTCGGCCCGCATGTTGGTGCACAGCTTCCATGCAATGATGTAGCGAGAGAAGTCGTCGAGCACGGTCGACAGGTACAT
>NZ_VFSU01000014.1 GCF_006385875.1 Sandaracinobacter neustonicus
GCGGTAAACCGTGGCTTCCGATACGAAGTAGCGCTTCTCGTCGGTGAAGCGCACTGCCAGTTCGCGAGGGCTCAGGTCAGTCTCTTCCAGCGCCATTTCGACGATCTGGTCTTGGATGTCGCCGCCGATGCGGTTCCACACCCTGCCTGGAGCCGATGGCCGATCTTCCAGCGCCTCCGGCCCACCTTCAAGGTAGCGGTCATACCAGCGATAGAACGTCCGGCGGGCGATACCGAGCTTGTCCAGCGTGCGTTTGGCGGGCAGGTGCGACTGCTCGACGATCCGGATGATCTCGAGTTTTTCGGATGCGGGATACCTCATTCGTCGTCGCCCCCATCCGCGATCATGCTTTTTTTCAGCAGACGGTTTTCGAGTGTCAGGTCGGCCACGCATTCCTTCAAGGCGCGGGCCTCGCGGCGCAGGTCCTGCACCCCGCCGGTGGTCGCGGCACGAGCGGTGTCGCCGGCCAGGCGGCGCTTGCCAGTTTCCATGAACTCCTTCGACCAGGTGTAGTACAGGCTCTGCGCGATGCCTTCCTTGCGGCACAGCTCGGCAATGCTGTCCTCGCCGCGTAGCCCATCGAGCACGATGCGGATCTTGTCCTCCGCCGAGAAATGGCGACGCGTCTGCCGCCGAATGTCCTTCACCACCCGCTCAGCAGGGGCCTTGGTCGGCGATTTTTTCAAGGAGGGTTGGGCCTTCATCTTCGTTCCTTCGTCACTACGACGAAGCCCCAACCCTCCTTAAATCACAACCTCAAATCTGTGCCATTGGTGCTGACGGCGGACAGTGCTGCATCCGCCGGCGAAGCGGGCTGATCGGAGCAGATGTTGTAACGCTGTCCATGGCAAGTTCCTCTCATCGAAGGAAACTCCATGCTCGCAGAGCGACTCCGCACCACCCAAAGCCCAAGATTACAACGCTACCTCACACCACGCACACCTCCCGCGAAGCGGGTTCGTGCTTGTTGGCGATCCCCGTCATCGGCCTTTTCATTTCGCACCTTCTCCGCCGACGCCCGCCGCAGGCACTTCCCACGGCGTACCGGCGATCTCGGGCTGCCCCTCGACATAGCTGACCGTTGCCCCGGTCTTGGCCCGAATCTCCCGGACGACGTCGAGGATGGTCTTCTCCGTCCACCCGTCGGGCTTTCCGACCACCTGCTCGGCCAAGGCCCGGCCAAGCCGCGCGGAAATCCCGCCGCCTTGCTCCTTCACGTCGATCCCGTAGACGTTCAACTGATAGCCCTGCTGATAGGGGAACAGGCACAGCGTCAGACGCAGGGTCTGCGAACCCCGGACCTTGCGCAGCGCATTCGCGATCCAGACTGCGCCATCGCAGGAGGCCTGCTTGAACTGCGCCAGTTGCGAGGCGGGGATCATCGCGGCAATCCCGCCCATGCTGGCGCCGCCTTCCAGCGGGTTGCGGATGGTAAAGCGGCCGGGTGTTTCGGGCGGCGTGCCCATGACGATGGGCGTCATCGTCTGCGCGTCACTGGTGTTGCGCTTCAGCCCGGTGCCGGCAGCGGCGATCATGTCCCGCTTGGGAGCGGCCGTCTTCAGGTCGAAGATGTGATAGAGTTCGTTGGACTGGTTGCGATCCTGCGCGATGGCCGGATTCTGGACGGCGAAGATAGCCAGCATGCCAACGACAGCCAACATTTTGCTTGGATGGAAGCTGTGGCAGGCCTTTGCCGCCGGATACGCAAGCGGGTTTTCCATATGTCGGGCCATCACCTGTCTCCGTTTGTATGCGCAGTCGGCCCGGCCGGGCATTCAGAAACCTGCATCGCAGAGGGCCCCGCCACCTTTAGGCGGATGGACACTGGACATGCGTGATGGCCACCCGGCCAACATGAAAATGTCGACCAGCTGCTACGTCTCGACGTTGCTACGCCTCCAATTGGTCATTCGCGGATGCGTGTAATCCGGATATTTCTTCGCAAAAATCTCCTCGGCCGCCAAATGGGCCAACCCATCATTCAAAGCGGATGCAAGGCGGCTGAATTGGAGATCATCATCGTCTTCGTCCAGTGAGGCCATTACCATCGCAACCTTGGCAATCTGCATACGCGTTGCGCCGGTCTCCTCGATCATTTTCTCCATGAACAAATGCACATGCATATAGAGCTCGGTCGAAACGGATGGACTAAGTCCGACCAGGCTCGAGAGGGCGCATTCGTAGAAGCCGTTTGCCATAACGAATGTATCTTAAAACAGGTCGCGTTATAAACGGCAAGCCGAAAATATCGGGGGGTGAAGCGAACCCCGAAAAGCGAACTCAGGGACGTGCTGGCGCGGAATATGCGCCGACTTCGGGCTGAACGCGGATTATCTCAGGAGCGGTTGGCGTTCGAATCTGGTCTGAACCGCACCTACCTGTCGGCGGTCGAGCGTTCGGAGCAGAATATATCGCTCGATAACATCGCACGCATCGCGGGAGGGCTGGGTGTTGAGGCTTCCACGCTGCTCGTCCGCGAGATCCACGGCAGCGATAACGTCCAAGAATTGACTGCCGAATGATCTCGGGACGCGGGATACCGCTCAGCTGCAATTCGCCGGGGCGTCTGGCACGGATAGGCTTGGGGACAGACCACCGCCAAATGTATCGCCGGATGCGATATCAATCGGTTATTCAAATAGACGGCCACAGTTCCAACGTGCACCGTTTCCCGGCAAATTGTTGGCCAATGGTTTCGATGGACTGAACCATCTCGAGGAGATATAGATATAAAAAGGTTCAAACCGTTGGATTGGCGGCACAGTGAATTCAGAAGTCGAACGGATCTCCGATCTGGCTGAAGCCGGCGAGCGGATGATCGAGCGGCTGCGCCGCCAAGCGTTTCTACCTGAGAGCCGCAAGGGGTTGAATTTACGGTTTGGTATTGCCGAAGCTGCGGCGTTGATGGGTTGCTCGACCAATCGCATCCGCATGGCGGAGGAGGACGGCCGCCTCCCCTCCCCTCCGGCCACGGATAATGGTCGACGGCCAGGCTATACGATCGAGGATCTCCTCAAGATGCGCGAGGTGCTGGGCGCATCGCCCGCTCGTGCTCCGCTCGATCGTCCGGCAATCATTGCGGTTCAGAATTTTAAGGGCGGAGTCGGCAAATCGACAGTCACCACCCATCTTGCGCACTATTTTGGTGTTCAAGGCTATCGGGTGCTTGTGGTAGATTGCGATAGTCAGGCGACCACAACGACGTTGTTCGGCTTTAATCCACATTTCAATATAGCGCGCGAACAGACGCTATATCCGTATCTTTCCATCGATCCGACGCAGACTGATCTGCTGTATGCTGTCCAGAAGACACCTTGGCCAAATGTCGACCTTATTCCGTCAAATCTTGAGCTGTTTGACGTGGAATATGAGCTGGCTGCATCTGGTGCTGACGGGAACAGCGTTCTTGCATCGCGCTTTCGAAAGCTGAAGCAGGGTTTATTCGACCTCGCCCGAAATTACGATGTCGTGATCCTCGATCCCCCCCCTGCCCTTGGTACGATAAGCTTGGCTGTGATGCAAGCGGCCAACGCCTTGATCGTTCCGCTCGCAGCGACGACACCGGACTTCTGCTCGACCGTTCAGTTTCTTTCGATGATGAATCAGGTCTCGGAGCAACTCCTCTCGGCGGGCATTGCGGTTGATTACGATTTTGTGCGCCTGCTGTGTTCAAAGTTTGATTCCAACGATCCCAGCCACGCTATGGTGGTTCAGATCATGGAGCAGACCTTCGGCCCTGCCCTTCTGCCGGTACCGATCCTGGAAAGCGCCGAGATCAGCCATGCCGCATTGCGGATGATGACGGTCTATGAACTGGAGAAGCCCGTAGGTACGCCCCGGACACACAAACGGTGTCGCGCAAACCTGGACGCCGCCATGGCTCAGGTGGAAGCCTTGGTGAGGCGTGGTTGGGGTGTCACTGCACCAGCGAGCGCCCACGAGATATTCAATGCTGCATAGCATCAATCTGCCGTGCATGTCGGCATCGACACTTCGGGAACGGAAGGGCCGCTGATGGCACGCAAACAGAGTGACTATCTGGCAGGCCTGTTGTCCGATCCCGGGGCAGGGTCATCCCCCTCCCCTGCCCCGCTGCTAGATGTTGTTGAGTCAATCGACTCTGACGCTGCTGGCAAAACCTCGGCGTCGGCACCACAGCGCACAGGGCTTTCACTGCTTAGCCGGGAGACTGCGCTTTCCCGAGTAGCGAGCGGGGATGTCCGCCAAGTAACCCAGCTCTTGCTGGATCCCGACCGCGTACGAATTTGGCCGGGGAATGCCCGGCTTCAGGCGGGCTTGAGTGAAGACTCGTGCCGCGATCTGATTGATTCACTGATTGCCGAGGGCGGACAGAAAGTGCCGACAGTTGTCCGTCGTATCACAGGCGATCCGGAATTCGACTATGAGCTCGTTGCGGGAACCAGACGCCACTTCGCAATTCGCTGGCTTCGGCAAAATAGTTACCCCGAAATGAAGCTTCTGGCCCACGTGGCAGAGTTGGACGATGAGGCCGCCTTTCGGCTTGCGGATATCGAGAATCGTGCCCGGCGGGATATCAGCGACATAGAGCGGGCTCGCAACTATGCGGCTGCGCTGGATCGGCACTATGGCGGCAAGGCCATTCGCATGGCCGAGCGGCTGAAGGTCTCAAAGGGCTGGCTTTCAAAGATGTTGAAGGCGGCAACCGTTCCAGATGAGGTGCTCGCAGCGTTCGCAGACCTTCATCAGCTTTCGCTCAATCCCGCTTATCAACTTGCCGGGGCATTGGAGGATGTCAGTCGTGCAAACGCGATTGGCGATGAGGCAGGTCGGATTGTACAAGAGAATCGTGAGGCTGCCATCTGCGGTTCCCCTGCCCTTCCCGGCTCCATGGTCCTCGCTCGCCTATTGGCCGCACAACATACGCCACCTGTTGAGGCGAAACAGGTGTTTTTCGAGGTTGCCGGAAGCCATGGTCGCGCAATCCTGTCGGTAAAGTCGGTCAACCGGCAGGGAATTACGATTCACTTGCCTGCGGCCAGCGGCGCGAGTGACGAACAGATCGGCGCAGCCGTCCGGGAGGTTCTGGAGAAGCTTCGATCGAGAGGAGTGTCTGTCGCCTGATGCCCTCCCCTGCCCTCTTCCTGTCCTCCAACGGACGTGAGTTTCCTGCGGGAAACTTTTCGTGACCAAGGCACTTCGCCAGAGCGTCGGCGAGCAGTTCGATATGTTCCTGCCGTATATCGCGGATCTCAATCTGCGCGATCAGCGGGAGATGATGGAACGGCCGTTCTTCAGTTTGGCAAAGTCCAAACGCGTTAAGCCGATCGACTACACGAGCCCGGACGGAAAGTTGTGGGTCCATGTCTCTGCCAGTCCCGAATACGGCATGGCGACCATTTGGGATGCCGATATCCTGATCTACTGCGCCAGCGTTCTGGCAGACATGGCAAGGCGTGGTCGCAACGACATCCCACGCAAGCTTCACCTGATGCCATATGACTTGCTGCGGGCCATCGGACGCCCAACGACCGGCCGGGCCTATGAGCTGCTCGGGCAATCGCTCGACAGGCTCGTTGCCACAACAATAAAGACCAACATCCGCGCAGAAAGCCGCAGAGAGGCAACGTTCAGTTGGCTGGATGGTTGGACTCAGCTGGTTGATGAGCGGACAGAGCGCTCGCGAGGAATGACGCTCGAACTCTCCAATTGGTTCTATGAGGGCGTGCTGATGAAAGGCGGCGTGCTTTCGATTGACCGGGCCTATTTTGATATTTCAGGCGGCCGGGAACGCTGGCTCTACAAGGTGGCAAGAAAGCACGCCGGCGGGGCAGGGGAGGGGGGGTTCGCTATTTCCTTACCCGTGCTGTTTGAAAAGTCCGGTGCGGAAGGCGAATACCGACGCTTCAAGTTTGAGCTGATCAAGCTGGCTGAACGCAATGCGTTGCCAGGCTATGACTTGGCGATTGAGCCGGCCACAAGGGCGGGAGAGCCGTTGCTCCGAATGCGGCGCAACGATGGGAAAGCTTCGCACGGGGGTGGCGTCGGTGGAGATGAAGGGCCTCAGACTGGCGAGCAGACAGTTTCCTCGAGGAAACCAGAGTCAAAGGTCTTGGAACAAACAAGCTCTCTTCCACCGCAAACCAAACAGGCTCGGCATTCCGAGCGTGGGAATGAGGTCATGCTGGATGCGTCCAACCTGATACGCAAAACCATATCAGGGCTAAGCGACAGTGCTAACCGGGGTTTTATCTCTGCAGAAACCGCATCCCTGCTGCGAAGCGAATGTCCTGGCTGGGATCTCGATGTACTTCACGCGGAGTTTGAAGGTTGGGTTGCCGGTTCAGATGATCGAACGCCTGCCAACTGGCAAAAGGCGTTCATTGGGTGGGTGAGGCGGCACCACGCCAAGCACCGCCACGAGCTCCGCGGGAGCTATTAAGCACCGCCCGGATTACGATATTCGCTTCCCCAACGGGGTGGCTACCGGCCCGCTGGGCAGCACCGGCGAAACTGGTCGCAAGCGTTCTCGAAGTGTCGTCTGGAAACAGGTTTGCTCACGAAGCTCAGGATTGATGTGCAAGGATTGAACGACTTCTTGGCGCTTTGACTCGGAACTGATTCAACCGAGGCCCCCTAAAGAGCATGATTACCAACAGATCGACACATCGGGAACAACTTGGAGGCCGGAATCGACATATCAGGAACACGCCAACGACATATCAGGAACAAAAGGCACGACATTTCCGGAACATATGATCGGCACAACGGGAACAAAGATGCGCAAAATCAGTGTGCTTTTCCCACAGCAAAACTCGACGGGGGCAGGCGCCTAACCTTTCTAAGATTCCCTATGTAACCATTCTAACCAGCATGATGTTCTTCATATGGAATTAGGATGGATAGCCTACTGTCGGCGATGCCCGATATCGTCGCCGGCTATCTCGAAGCGCGGGCAGGGCAGGGGGCTCGGCCTGCCTCACATGGCCGCTACGCTTCAAAGGGTTGAACCGCCCCGGGATTGCCGGAGGCCATTCGGCTTAAATTATGCGGCGATGGGGGTATCGTCCAGCATGTCGTAGTAGCGCTCCTCCGCTTCGGCAGGTGGTATGTTGCCAATAGGCGCGAGGAGCCGGCGGTTGTTGAACCAGTCCACCCATTCGAGCGTGGCGTATTCAACGGCCTCGAAGGATCGCCACGGCCCTCGCCGGCGGATCACCTCGGCCTTGTAAAGGCCGTTGATCGTCTCGGCCAAAGCGTTGTCGTAGCTGTCGCCAACGCTGCCCACCGATGGTCGATCCCAGCTTCGGCAAGGCGCTCGGTATACTTGATCGAGACATATTGGCTGCCACGGTCGCTGTGGTGGATCAGGCCGCCGCGATGGGCGGGCCGCCGATCATGGATCGCCTGCTCGAGGGCATCCAGCACGAAGCTGGCATGCGCCGTCCTGCTCACTCGCCAGCCCACGATATAGCGCGCATAGACGTCGATCACGAAGGCCACGTAGACGAACCCCGACCACGTTGCGACGTAGGTGAAGTCCGAGACCCACAACATGTTCGGCGCCGGCGCATGGAACTGCCGGTTCACCTGGTCGAGCGGGCAATGCGCGGCCTTGTCGCTGATCGTCGTGCGCACCGGCTTACCGCGGATCACGCCCTGCAAGCCAAGATCGCACATCAGCCGCTCCACCGTGCATCGGGCTGTATCGAAGCCTTCGCGCCGCATCTGTCGCCACACCTTCCGTACGCCGTAGACGCCGAAGTTCTCGGCGAAGACGCGTATCACCTCCGGCTTCAACATCTGATCACGCTGAGCACGCGACGATAGCCGCGAGGGATCGCGCCGCTGCGCCAGGTGTTCATGGTAGGTGGATGGGGCGATCGGCAGAACCCGGCAGATCGGCTCGACCCCATAGTCACCGCGATGCTCGTCGATGAACGCGATCATCGCTTGAACGGGCGGTCGAGCTCCGCCTGGGCAAAATATGCCGATGCCTTGCGCAGGATCTCGTTGGCCTGGCGCAGCTCGCGGTTCTCGCGCTCCAGCGCCTTGAGCTTGTCGGCCACATCGGTGGGCACGCCGGCTCGTTTGCCGCTGTTCACCTCGGCCTTCTTCACCCACTCCAGTAGCGTGTGCCCCGAACAGCCGATCTTCTCGGCGATGGATGTGATCGCCGCCCAGCGAGACGGATGGTCGCCTTCGTGGTCCAGCACCATGCGGACCGCCCGCTCACGAACCTCCGGTGCAAACTTGTTCGTCGTCTTGATCATCGTAGACCCTCACTCTCAGGAGTTGGGGCCTCCGACAATCCCAGGGCGGTTCAGGTCTCAAATGCGGCAAACCCCCGCGGGATCAACGTCAGAGCGCTCCTGAATGCCTCTACGGACGATTTCCGGGGATGCCGGCGATCGGTCGGTCACATGGGGGGCTGACGATGACGTGCTCCCCTGAAGTGTGACCGATTTTGAGTAGAGTCCGACGCGAAGGAGTCGGACGCAGATGAAGCGCAGCAGGTTCAGCGAAGAGCAGATCATCGCGATGTTGAAGGAGCGGGAGGCCGGGATGGCGACAGCGGATGTGTGCCGCCGCCACGGGATCAGCTCGGCGACGTTCTACAAGTGGAAGTCGAAGTATGGCGGGCTGGAGGTGTCCGAGGCCCGGCGCCTGAGCACGCTCGAGGAGGAGAACAACCGGCTGAAGAAGCTGCTGGCCGAGGCGATGCTCGACAATGTGGTGCTGACCCGAAGGGCGGCGTAGCCAACGATCTGGCATCAAAAAATGGTGACGCCCGGCGCCAAGCGGGATGCGGTCGCCCATGCTCGTGAGCATCACGGGTTGAGCGAGCGCCGGGCGTGCAACCTGGTAGGCCCCTGTACATTATTCGGACACAGATTCACGGTTTGATGAGCAGGGGCATGAGGCCTTCGGCATCGAGGTCGAGGCGGTCGGACCAGATGTAATCGCCGGTGAGATTGATCCGGTCCCATCCCAGTGGCGACATTCGGGACAACATGGCCGGGTCGATCGCCCTACCCCGGCGTCGCAATTCACCGATGGCGCGACCGAGATAGCGGCAGTTGAACAGGATGATGGCGGCGGTGACGAGGTTGAGGGCAGCCGCACGGGTCTGCTGGTTCTCCAGGCCTCGGTCACGGAAGCGACCGAGGCGATGGAAGGCGACGGCCCGGGCCAGGCTGTTGCGTGCCTCGCCCTTGTTCAATTCGGCGGTGACGGTGCGGCGAAGATCACGGTCTTCAAACCATCGCAGCGTGAACAACGTGCGCTCGATCCGTCCGACCTCGCGGAGCGCGGCCGCGAGACTGTTCTGTTGCCGGTAAGCGGACAGCTTCTTCAGGATCAGCGATGGTGTAACGGTGCGGTCTCGCATCGCTCCTATCACCTCGGTGATCTCTTCCCAGTGGCTGATGATCAGGTCACGGCTGAGGCGGCGCCCGAACAGGGGCGCGAGCCGGCCATAACGCCGTGCCGGCTCGAAACCATAGAGCCGCCGGTCCGACAGGCGTGGAATGCGGGGCTCGAAGTCTAAACCGAGCAGGTGCATGACGGCGAACACGATATCGGATACTCCTCCTCCATCGGTGTGCAAGGCGGTGAGGTCGGCGCTGCTGTCGTGGCCGAGAATGCCGTCGAGCGCGTGGATGGCCTCGCCTGCCGTGCCAGCGATCACCGTCTGATGGAGTGGCGCATATCGGTCGGTGATAGTGGTGTAGATCTTGACCACCGGGTCGCGCCCGTAATGCGCGTTGATCGTCCCGCCGGCTTCACCAGGCCCACCGAGATAATAAGCCTGGCCGTCGGCCGAGGCACGATGCCCTGGCCCGAACCAGGCGGCGAGCGGCTCGACATGGATGGCGTCGGTCAGGCAGGCGAGCGCGGCGCGGAACGTCTCTTCGCGCATATGCCACGTCTGCATGCGCAAGAGGACGCGCCGGGAAGCCACGCCGCAGACTTCCGCCATGCGGGACAGGCCGAGGTTCGTTGCCTCGGCGATCAGTGTGGCGAGGAAGGCATGTTCGTCGGAGGGCGGCAGGCCCGTCGAGACATGACCGAAGTGCGAGATGAACCCGGTCCAGCGCTCGACCTGTGACAATACGTCGGTGATCCGGGTCGCGGGCACCATACCGTAACAGGCGAGCGCGAGTTGCCGGCCTTCGTCCTCGCCGGCCTCTTTGGCCGGCTCTTTCGGAAACCGCAGCCGTTCTCCGGCGAAGAGCGCGGGGTCGCGCTTGTCGAGATTGCTGGCGACATCGCGCAGGGTGTCGTCGAGCCGTGCCGCTCTCTCCTCGAGCCAGGCATGCGGATCGCCGAGCGAGAATTCCTGTTTCGGCACGGCATTGGCAGCTGACGGGGCGAGCAGCACGCCGAGCGAGCGATGGATGCGGGCTGTCGGCACCCACATCCCACCCGACGCCAGGGCGTTGGCGAGGGCGCTGTAGGTCGCCAACTCCCAATGGGCGCGATCGATCCCGCCGGGCGTCATGACATACCGGCGCCAGCGTCGTTCGATGTGACCGAGCGGTACGCCGGCAGGCAACGGCTTACGCCAGTCTCCGTCGAGATCGGCAAGGATGGCCATCGCCTCGCGCAACTCCTGCACGCCCGCTCGGCCCTGGAAATCGAAAGCACGCACGAACAGCGGCCCCGTCCGCTTGAAAGTGCGGTATTCGGCCGCAATCTCATCCAGAACCTCATCCCTGTGCGGTGTGGCGGTGCGTCGGATGATCGCGGCGTCCGCGTCGATCGTATCGAAGGATGCCACGGCGCTGACCGCCGCGGCGATATCGCCGCCAGTTCGTTTCGCTTGGCTCATTGCTTCCAGAATCCTGGCGATGCGCAGCAACCGTTCGCGCCCTTCGCGACCGGAAACGGCCACCCGCTGCTCGAGCCGTTTGCGGGCACGGAGATGAGAGCGCCCGACCAGCGCGCCAAACATATCGATCGCGGTATCGGTGAGCGTTGCTTCCAACTCACGCAGCGTCGCGAGAAGCACCACTCGCCTGCGGGCGGGACGCATCTGCTGGAAAGCCTGCGCTGTATAACGAACGCCTTCCCGGGCAAATTGCGCCAGGCGCGGTGTGGCGCGGGGATCGATCGACAATGCCGACACACCGGTCCTGCGGATCATGACGACCTTTTCGATGATTTCTATGAGCGAGCCGGCTGTTACACGCGGTTCCGGTTCACGCAGCCAGGACAGTCGGCTTTGCCGGTCATGGACCTTGTCATCGATGAGCATGTCGAGATGCTGACGGATTTCGGGTGCGAGGCTGCCGTCGACTGCGGCCACGATGTCCGTTTCAGCATGATGCATCGCCTCGGCCGTCATGCGTTCCACGACGCTGATACCGGGAATGACGATGCGGCGGGCGCGCATCTCGTCCAGGAACCGGTCCAGCAGTTCGCGCCCGTCGATGGTGGTCGCAGCCTCACCTTTCAGCCACATCATCAATTCCGCACGGCGCCTCCGGCTCAGGTCGCTGAAGCCAAACCGCGTCTTGATCGCGGCGAGTTGATCGTAGCGTGTGGGCATGCGTCTCGCGAAATCAGCGATGACGCCCGCATCCACTCCGACCTGTTCGGCAATATGGTCGAGCATGAGTGCTGGCAGCAGTTCGCCATGACGCAGATGCCGGCCCGGATACCGCAGGCAGCAAAGCTGCAGGGCATAGCCGAGCCGGGTTGCAGGGGTTCGCGCGGTTCCGACTGCGGCCATGTCATCGTCGGACAGGCTATGGTGCTTCACGATCACCGCCTCGTCTTCGGGCAACGCCAGCAGGGCGGCGCGCTGCCGCGTCGTCATCGGAATGCGTCCGGGCACTTGCGAACCTCCAAAAACCGCTTGCCTTTCAATACAATTCTGAAAGAGGATTGTGAAAGACGGAAGGGCGCGAGAATCCGTTCGTGCCGTGAAGACCTCCGGATACGGTCGTTTATGAAAGGCGGGATTTGACCAGGGTACCCTATCTGATCGGCTATGCCCGCGTGTCGAAAGGCGACGAGCAGTCGAATGCTGCACAGCGCCGGGCGCTCGACGCGGTTGGTTGCAAGCGGGTGTTCGAGGAGACCGCCAGTGGCGGGCGCTGGGACCGGCCGAAGCTGCTGGAGATGATCGGGCAGCTGCGGGACGATGACGTCGTTGTCGTGTGGAAACTGGACCGGCTGTCGCGCAGCCTCAAGGACCTGCTGCACATCATGGAACGGATCGAGACGGCAGGCGCAGGTTTCCGTTCGTTGACCGAGGCGATCGACACCACGACGGCCGCAGGCCGCATGATGATGCAGATGGTGGGGAGCTTCGCCGAGTTCGAACGCGCGATGATCCGCGAGCGCACCAGCGCCGGTCTCGCCCAGGCGCGGGCCGAGGGGCGCATTGGCGGGCGCCGACGCAAGCTCGGCGACAAGCAACGGAGCGAGATCGCGGAGTCCGTCATCTCCGGGCGAAAGTCAGGCGCCGAAATGGCGCGGCTCTACCATGTCAGCGAACCGACCGTTTCGCGCATCGTCGCCGCGCACCGGCAGACCATGGAGCTACCGGCATGAAACGCGGCCATGACCTGACCGGGCTGATGAAGTTCGCGACACGGCCCGAATGGGCCGACGATCTGCACGATGCGCTCGACGATCATCTGGGGACGGCACTGACGCAGTTCGACATTGATTCCGACGAATTGCCCGACATCATCGGCGAGCACTGGGCCATGACCCTGTGGGGCTGTGCGTTCGAGGATCTGGCGACCCGCGTCTTCGAGCCGGATGGTCGCAACCTCGTGGACGAGTACCTCAAGCGCCGCGGATGGAACGAGGGCGGCCCCAACAAGATCTACATGCGCGCGCTGCGCACCTCCGTCATGAGCGTCTACGAAGTCAGCGCGATCGAGCCTGGCGTCGGCTTCCTCGCGCGCGATCTGATCCGGGGCGGCGAGCCGGTTCAAGTCCGCGAGCGCACCGCCTCGAAGACGCTGGGGCCATGGGACAGGATCGGTGCGCGTATCATTCCGGTGAGTGGGCACATGATACTGGCTGGCGGTCTGCTGTCCTTCACTGCGGAAGCCACCAATTCCCTTCTCGAGGCATTGCGCCTGGGGCAAGGCAAGCGCGGGCCACACGCGAAACTCGCCATTGGTGATGATCAGCTGCGCGACCTGTCCCCGCTCATTTCGATGGTCTGGCTGTTCGATATCCTGCCCAAGGCTCTGGAACCCACGACCATTCCCACACTGCACAATGCCGACGGCGAAGAGGTCATCTTTCATCGCGTCCGTTTCCCGCTCGCGCGAGGTACGACGCAAGCTCTCATCGGAGAGCGCCTCGATACGGTGCCAGCCTTGCAGCGGGAAACCTCCCACTTCTGGAACTGGCTCGGAGCGAAGCCGGTCCCAGACAAGAAGGGCACCGGCCAGATGGCGTGGGGCGTATCGATGGCCGACGGCACGCCGGTGCTCGGCAATCTCGAACTCAAGGGCCGTGCCCTCATCCTGGCCGTCACCTCGGCCGAACGTGCGGAACGAGGGATCGCGCTCGTCGACCAGGCTCTTGGGGGCCTGGTCGCCACACCTCTGACCGAGATCGAGACGATCGAACAGGCCATGGCCGCGCGGCAGGAGGGGCGAACCACATCGGAGCCGGCACCGGACATTCCAGTCGAAGTCGCCACTCCACTGGTCCATGGCATGCTCGATCGTCAGTACCGGGCCCTCCTCGACGAGCCCGTCCCGATGCTCGATGACAAGACGCCGCGTCAATGCGCCCGCAGCAAGGCCGGACGTGACCGGCTCGCCACATGGCTCAAGCATCTCGAAAATCTCAGCGGGCGGCAGGCCGACACCAATGATCCGATGGCGACCTACGATTTCACCTGGATCTGGCAGGAACTCGGCATCGAGGATCTGCGCCGGTGACGGGTCGGCCCGACCAAGATAGTTCGCCCGCCCTTTCCACTCAGCAAAAAGGAACAAGACATGGCTAATCCCGATCTCGTGGCGAGGCTCGCCGACGAGCATGGCATCACCAAGGCCGACGCTCGCAAATTCATCGACACCCTCCTCGGCGCCGTCGTCGAAGCCGCATCGCAGGGTGAAGACGTGTCGTTGCACGGGTTCGGCAAGTTCAAGGTGAAGGACACGCCCGAACGCGAAGGCCGCAATCCCGCGACCGGCGAGACCATCACGATCAAGGCCGCCCGAAAACTCACTTTCGCGCCTGCGAAAGCGGTGAAAGACAAGCTGGCCCTCTGACAGGCGCCAATGCGCGGGTTTATAGCCGGGACCTGCGAATTTTGCACTTGCACAAACCTGCTCGCAAGCGCAGCATCATGGTGCCTTTCAGGCATCCTCTCCCAAAACTATGGCCGGCCGTTGCGCCGGCCTTTTTGCGTAGCCGGGACGGCTCGCGTTACGCGAACCCTGGAAGGAAAGCTGGCGCTGACGCCCCTCAAGCTTGCCTACCGTGAATCTGTGTCCAAATAATGCACAGGGGCCTGGTAGGCGTGAACCGCAGGGTGATCCGGTATCGATCATTGCGACCGGACGATGGTCGGCTACGGCAGCGACTGCGCGAACTTGCGGCGGAGCGTCGCCGGTTCGGCTATCGGCGCCTGGGCTATCTGCTGGCTCGCGAGGCATCACGCCCAACCACAAGAAGCTGCTGCGGGTCCGTCGTCGCGGTGGCCGCAAGCGCGCCCTTGGCACGCGGGCGCCGATGGTGCTGCCGGACGGCCCGAACCAGCGCTGCTCGCTCGACTGCGTCTCCGACACCCTGACCTGCAGCCGGCGGTTTCGTATCCTGTGCGTGGTCGATGACTACACGCGGGAATGCCTGGCGCTGGTGGCCGACACGTCGCTGTCGGGCGTGCGGGTGGCGCGGGAGTTGACGCGGCTCATCGGCATGCGCGGCAGGCCGCATACGGTGGTCAGCGACAACGGCACCGAGCTGATCTCGTCGGCTATCCTGCGCTGGTCGCAAGAGCGGCGGGTCGAGTGGCATTACATCGCCCCGGGCAAGTCGATGCAGAACGGCTTCGTCGAGAGGTTGGCTTCGCCAGCCTTCGGCCAACGGTCGCTTACGCGACCAATGCCTCAACGAGACGCTGTTCACATCGCTGCCGCATGCCCGCTTCCTGCTCGATGCCTGGCGGCACGACTACAACCACGTCAGGCCACACTCGAAACTGGGCGGGAGAACACCCACCGAGAAAGCCGGTGAACCTGTCCGGGGCATGCCCCCGGACAGGTCGCCATCACCTCAAGCAATCATCATGAAGGAGCCAGACTCTACCTCTGAATGGTAACAATCAGGGGAGCACGTCAAGCCGTAAGACCCCTCGCAGCAAATCGGCATATAGAGTTGCGAGCAATCGGTCCCACACAAAAAATTCGCCGTAGCTACTGTATTGCCCGATCCGTTGATCTGTTCGGCTTACGCCGCGTCGAATGGACTTGGGGACGTATCGGGTGCCGTCAGCGCATCCGCTACCGAAGCTTCGACAGCGAGGGCAGGGCAATCAGCTTTGTGAAGGCACTTTTGAGCAAGCGGGCGACAGCACAGAAGCGGATTGGCGTCCCTTACATGATCGCGCCCTCGCCGAGCTTCTGGGCGAGAGAAGGGCTACCCTCATGCGCAAAGCCGACCACTGCGTTGACCAGCACGACAATCGCGATGACGACTGCGTCCACCAGATGCCCGAGCAGCCCCGCAGCGAACGCCGCCGTCATCAGGAAATATGTCAAGGCGCTGTTGAACTGGGCCAGGAAGCGCATGATGGGGTGAACACCGGCGGCTATCGGCAGGGCATTGGGGCCATGGCGTTCGAAACGCTGGACGGCTTCCGCATGGGTACCCACCCGGTTGCTATCGAGCGCCGACAAAGCGTCTTCGCCCGATAGCGCGTGCCAGGCGGGGGTCTCCGTCGTCATCCTTGTCTCCTCAATCCCAAGCCAGAAGATGTTGCCCGCCATCGACGGGAATGATGGCGCCGATGATCCGGCGCGCTGCGGGGCTGGCGAGGAAAGCTGCCAGCGCAGCAACATGGGCGATGTCCATCATCCAAGCCTCAGCGAGTTTCGCCATGCGCAGAAAGTTGCGGCACGAGCGAAATGTTGATAGAATCATAAACAATAGTGTAAAAATTAATTCCATTTTCTGACATTTTTCACATGCTTACCTCAAATGATGTAAATCATACTATTTCGAATTCATGATTAATATGTCGCACATCATGCCATCATAACTATAGTATTTCGAAATCTGGCAAGAGCTATGGTGAAAAATATCACGCCAATCACAAGGATCGCTGCCAACTGCACCCAAACAACATCCAGCCCTGCGCCGCGAAACAGGATCGCCTGCCCCAGTTCCACGAAATGCGTGGTTGGCGCAGCCAGCATGACGTTCTGCACGAGCTTTGGCATGCTTTCACGAGGCGTGGTGCCGCCAGACAGCATTTGCAATGGCAGCAGGACCAGAACCGACAGCATGCCGAACTGCGGCATGTTGCGGGCTATGGTCGCCATGAAGATGCCCATGGAGGTCGTGGCGAACAGCAATAGCGCTGCGCCGCCGAAGAACAGCCACAACGAACCGGCAACCGGCACGTCCAATATACCCCGCACAACAATGTTCAACGACAGGAAAGAGGCAGCCAGAACCACCATGCCCATGGAAAGCACCTTGCTCAACATGATCTCTAACGGTGTAACCGGCATTACAAGAAGATGCTCGATGGTGCCATGCTCCCGCTCGCGGATGAGCGCAGCACCGGTCAGGATGATCGACAGCATCGTGATCTGGTTGATGATCTGCGACAGGGCGCCGAACCATGTGTTGTTGAGTGTTGGATTGAAACGGGCCCGCAGCACCAGATTTACGGGCGATTCCGCTTGCGCGCGATAGCGCTGAAGAAACTCGCTCACTTCCGTAAGTGCGATCTGCTGGATGCTGGCGCTCCCGGAAAAAGCCTGACTCATGCGGGTTGCGTCGGTCAGGAGCTGCATTTCCGCAGGCCGACCGGCGAGGACGTCGCGTTGAAAACCGGAGGGGATGTGAATAACGAACGTATAGATGCCCGCATCCATGCCAGGGTCGATCTGGGCCGGGATGATCATGGTCGGCTGAACGAACTGCGGCGGGAAAAATGCGGATGTTATTCGTTGGGAAAGAGCTGAATTGTCTTCATCGACAATGGCGATAGACGCCCTTTGCAGGCTGTCGGGCATCGCCGTCGCAGACAGATAGACTGCGAATGTGAAAATGAAGAAGATCAGGGACAACATGGCCGGATCTCGCCACAGGCTCCACATTTCCTTGATGCCCAGGCGATATATGTTCGAAAGACTTCGCATCATCGTCATTGCTCCTGCTTGCGCAGCAGCAGGATGGACGATCCGATAATAATCGGGATCGCCACAAGCAGCGGCAGAAAGGAACTGGCCAGATCGCGGAATCCCAATCCCTTGTTGAAGATACCCCGATTTATGGTGAACATATGACTGGCCGGGTAAATCTCGCCGACCAGCCGGGCACCCCCTTCCATTGAAGAGACTGGATCGAGCATGCCGCCATAGGTCATGGTGGGAATCAGCGTTCCCACCAGTGCGAGAAACATGGCTGCAATCTGGCTGTTGGTGACGGAAGAGGCCAAGAGACCCATGCCGGTTGCAATCACACTCGTCACCAGTGCTGCGAACAGCAGCGTGGGGAAACTGCCCTTCACGGGCACGTCGAACACGAAGATCGCCATTACAGTCATGATCAGGAAATTGATCATGGCGAGCCCGATATAGGGAAGCTGTTTCCCCAGCAGAAACTCGGCCCGGGTAACGGGCGTGACGTAGAGATTGATGATCGAGCCGGTTTCCTTTTCGCGCACAACCGCCAGAGCCGCCAGCATGGCCGGCAGAAGCAGCAAAAGCATCGGGATCACCACTGGCACCATGGCCGGCAGGCTCATTACATCCGGGTTGTAGCGAAAGCGATTCACCACCGAAACCTGGGATGCCACATTCAGGCCGGATTGCCGGGCTCGTTCCACCAGCCAATGCTGATGCATGCCCTGGATATAGCCTTTCACCGTTTCCGCCCGTTGCGGCATCGCGCCATCGAACCAGACGCCGATTTCCGCCTGATTTCCCCGCAGGAGGTTCCTGCCGAAGCCTTGCGGAATCTCGATTGCGAGAGCCAGTTCACCACTTCGCATACGCCGATCCATTTCATCATAATCGGCGATGGGCGGCTGCTCGGCGAAATAGGTCGAGCCAGAGATCGACTGTTTGTAGCTTTCGCTGAAACTGCTCTGGTCCCGGTCGAGCACGGCATAGCGCAGATCGTTCACGTCCATACTGATGCCGAAGCCGATCACCAGCAGCAGAAGCACGGTTCCGCCCAGCGCCAACGTGCCGCGCACGGGATCGCGCTGCAGTTCCAGCGTTTCGCGCCAGACATAGCTCAGCATCCGTTGCAGACTGAAACTGCGCTTCGCCCCATGTGCGAGTTCCGCCGGGGTCGGTGTCGCGCTTTCGCTGCCGGCATCCACAGCCTGTTCGTCCGGCCCCGCAGCCTCCAGAAGATAGCCGATGAAGGCCTCCTCCAGCGTGCGGGTGCCTCGCTTCTCGACCAGCCTAGCGGGAGTGTCGCTGTCCAGCACCTTGCCGGCGTGCATCATCGACATGCGGTCGCAACGTTCGGCCTCGTTCATGAAATGGGTCGAGATGAAGATCGTCACCTTATCCCGGCGCGACAGTTCGACGAGCAGCCGCCAGAACGCATCCCGCGCCACCGGGTCCACACCCGATGTCGGCTCGTCCAGGATCAGCAGGTCAGGTCGATGGACCATGGCGACGGCCAGAGACAGCCGCTGGCGTATCCCGAGGGGCAACTGATCCGGCAGTTTGTCCATCACGGCTTCCAGCCCGAAGCGTTCTGCCATTTCGTGGACGCGGGGGAGGACTTCGTCCTCGGGCACGTGGAAAAGCCTGGCGTGCAGGTCCAGATTCTGCCGTACCGTCAATTCAACATAGAGCGAGAAGGCTTGGCTCATATAGCCCACACGTCGGCGGGTCGCGAGATCGCGCGGATCCACTTCATGGCCGAACAGCCACGCGCGCCCCTCACTTGCCGAAAGAAGGCCGGTGAGCATCTTCATCGTTGTCGATTTGCCGCAGCCATTGGAGCCGAGAAATCCGAAAATCTCGCCCCGGCGAATGCGGAAACTCACATGATCCACTGCGACAAAGTCGCCGAAGCGCATGGTCAGTCCCTGTGCCTCGATGGCGATGTCGTTCTCGTCGGCGTCGAGCGGCGGGATGACGACGGGTTTGTGGCCGCGCTTGCGCTCCTCGGGCAGGAGTTCGGCAAATGCAGCCTCCAGGTTGTCGCGGCCGGTCCGCTCGAGCATTTCCCGGGGAGTTCCGGTTGCGAGTATGTCGCCGTCGTCCATAGCCACCAGCCAGTCGAAGCGCTGCGCCTCGTCGAGATAGGCAGTGGCCACGATCACACTCATTTCCGGCCGTTGCCGGCGAATGCGATTGATGAGGTCCCAGAACTGGGCCCGGGCCAATGGGTCCACGCCCGTTGTAGGCTCATCCAGGATCAACAGGTCCGGATCGTGGATCAGGGCGCAGCAAAGGCCCAGCTTCTGTTTCATGCCACCCGACAGCTTCCCCGCGGGGCGCGAGAGAAACGGGTATAGCCCCGTCGAACGGGTCAGGTCGTCGATCCGCCGCCGCCTCTCGGCAGCGTTGTGGCCGAACAAGCGCGCGAAAAACTGCAAATTCTCCTCAACCGACAAGGTCGGGTAAAGATTCTTGCCAAGCCCTTGCGGCATATAGGCGATGCGCGGGCACACATTGTCGCGATGCTGGGTGTCTGCGATATCACCGCCCAACACCTGAATGCGTCCGTCCTGCACCGCGCGCGCGCCGGCGGCGAGGGACAGCAGGCTGGATTTGCCCACGCCATCCGGCCCGATCAGTCCCGTCATCCGTCCACTGGCGATGCTGAGGTTGATACCCCTCAGGGCCTCCACCTTGCCGTATCGCAACCGCACGCCTGAAAAATGGACGACCGGTGCCGCGACATCAATCGGTTGAGTCAGCGGCATCGACCTATTCCTTCACGACATTGGCAAGCTTTTCTGGCCAGGGCACGCTGGGATCGATCCGGACATAGGCCATGCCGGGAAGACCGGTCTTCACGCGGGACAAGTGCCGCTCCAGCAGGGCCGGCTCGATCCGGGCCCGCACGCGGAACATCAGCTTCTCGCGCTCTCTCTCGGTCTCCACTGTCTTGGGGGTGAACTGGGCCACGTCGGATACGAAGCTGATTTTCGCGGGGATGGCCTGATCGGGCATTGCATCCAGCAGCAGGCGGACTTCGGTGCCGATCCCCAGGCGCCCTGCATCCGTCGTGGGCACAAAGAATGTCATATAGACGTCCGACAGGTCGACCAGATTCACCACGCGGCCACCCCCGGCCACAACTTCACCCGGCTGAGCTACCCGGAACTGGATGCGGCCGGAGCGTGGCGCACGCAGGTCGCTGTCGCGAATATCCGCCTCGACCCGCTCGATCGTCGCGCTGACCGCGTCCACGTTGGAACGGGCGCCGATCACTTGGCTTTGCGCAGACGCGATGCCGGATTCGGCCGAGGCCAGCTGGGCACGGGCCGCTTCCAGCGTGGCCATCGCACCCTCGACAGCAGCGCGATTGTCATCCCGTTCCTGCTTCGGCGTTGCACCCTCGCGCGCCAACGTCTCGGAGCGGGAGAACCGCAGCCGTGCCGCGTTCAATTCCGCTTCACGCTGGCGAACGATGGCCTGTGCAGATGCGCGCTCGCTTTGGCGCTGGCTCACCTGCGTCTGCGAGATGGTGATGGAATTGCGGGCCTGGGCGAGCCCTGCCTGCGCTTCCGAAAGCTGTGCTCGCAGTGTTTCCGTATCCATGCGGGCGATAACCTCGCCGGCCTTCACCAGCTGTCCTTCGTTCGCCAGAATCTCCAGGACGCGGCCCGGCGTTCGCGGCGAAATGTCGATCTCAACCGCCTCGATCCGGCCATTCGCAGCGACGATGCCCTCGGGCAAGCCCGGGTCTCTCAGTGCGAGCCACAGAACGAGCCCGCCAGCCACCGCCACTGCGGCAATCCCGCCCCTGATAAGCCAGGTCCTGCTGGTCACCTGCGTCATGGAATTTGTCCCTTGTCCATCTCTTGCGGAGCCTTGTTGAAATCAGTCTGCGAGGGCGCGAAGCCGCCGCCCAGCGACGCATACAGCGCCACGATGCTCGCCAGCTCGGCCCGGCGGAGCTGGACCATTGCCTGTTCGGCATCGAACAGGTCGCGCTGCGCATCCAGAACCTCCAGATAGGCGGAGCGGCCATAATCGAAGCGCAACTCGGCCAGACGGGCCCGTTCGCGCAACGCCTCAAGCAATTCACCCGTGGTACGGATTTGAAGTTGGAGTTGCTGCCGCCGGACGAGGGCGTCTGACACGTCGCGGAAAGCCGATTGCACGGTTCGTTCATATTCGGCCACCGCACGCTCATGGCGAGCCCGCATGACACCCAGATTGCCCTTTAGCCGACCGGCATTGAACAGCGGCAGAGATATGGACGGGGTGAATGTCCAGGCTTCGATGCCGTCAGAGAACAGGCCGTCCAGTTCGGTGCTCATCGCGCCATAGGCGCCTGTCAGCCTGATGTTCGGGAAAAAGGCGGCGCGGGCAGCCCCGATATTGGCGCTGGCCGCGCGCAATTGATGCTCGGACGCGATGACATCGGGGCGGCGGGTCAGCAAATCTGATGGCAAGCCCACCGGAAGCAGGAGGTTCTGCGGCACGTCTGTCAATGACAGATGTCCGGGTGCTATATCGACCGGCGCACCGACCAGCAGAGCCAGCGCGTTGCGGTTGACCGCGCGGTCCTGCTCGAGGCTCTGCAGGGTCGTCTGTGCCTGCGCAAGCAACGTCTGCGCCTGCGTCATTTCCAGCTTCGAACCCGAGCCCACCTCGTAACGCCGCCGCAGGATACGCAACGCCTCCACGCGGGTCTTGATCGACTGCCGGGCGAGCGCGGCACGCTCTTCATAGTGGCGTTCCAGCAGATAGCCGTTGGCCACCTGCGCCACGAGATCGGTGCCCACCGCGCGGCGCGCCTCTTCGGTGGCCAGATACTGCCAGCGGGCGGCGTCCTGCAGATTGCGCAGGCGTCCCCAGAAATCGATCTCCCAGCTGGCGCTCAACTGGGCGCTCACCTGCTTCACATCCGCGGGGATCGCGCCGGTGCCGGGGAGGTTGAACAGGGTCTTGCCCCGGGTGCCGGAGCCGACGGCATCGAGCTGCGGATAGAGCGAGGCGCCTTCGATCCGCCATGCGGCGCGTGCTTCTGCCAGGCGCGTTGTCGCAACACGAATATCGCGGTTGTTGGCCAACGCCAGATCGATCAGCCGCTGCAGCTCCGCTTCGCGAAAGAAATCGCGCCATCCCAGGTCTGCGATGCTGTCCCCGGGCGGCGTCGCGGTGGCATAGGCCTGCGGCACAGGCTGGGGCGGACGGACATGCTCCGGCGCGAACGAGCATGCGGACACGCCGAGAAGCAGGGCCGTCATGCAGATACGGCGCCGATGGGCGCGAATCCCGGGCGGACGTACCGGGCCGGGGAGTGGAAATACGGTGGCAGGCACGTCGCCCCCTGAGTCCAGAGCTTCAAGGAATGGCCGCGCCCGAACGTCGGGAGCGGCCACAGTTCAATTCGGTCAGGCCGCGCCGCCGCTCGCCTTTTTACCCGAACCGGCATCCGTCGGGGCGGCGACACCCACCGCAGTCAGGAACTGTTGCGTCCATGCCTGAAAGACGTCGCCGAAGTGCTGTTGCGCGTCGCCAATCCGGAACGCACTGTTCACACACGCACTCCACTCGCCCACTGCGTTCTGTACGGCGGCGATCGACGTCTGGCGGTTTTGCTCCGCTTCCTTCAGAACATCCGTCAACCCGGCGAAACCGGGAAAAACTGCGGTGCCAGGCTTCTGTTCCGCTGCCTGCACGCCGAAAGCCGCGAAGCTGTTCTTTGCGATCTCTGCCTGCCGAGCGACCGCTTCGCGCGAAATTCCCGCGAATTTGAGCATCAGATTCTGATTAGCATTCGCCAAAGTGGCATATTGTTCAAATCCATAAATCATAATAAAAATCCCTTCGATGGAGGAATAAATATCGAAATATATACAAATATCTCCAATAGTAATAAGAATATAATTTCAACCATTCGCAATATACTGCCCGCCATTCACTGTAAGAACAGATCCTGTGCAGAATGAGGACTGCGGGGATGCGAGCCATGCAACGGCGGATGCGATCTCGTTCGGCGCACCCAGCCTTCCGATGGGAATTCCGGAAATGATCTTTGCCTTTACATCTTCGGGCACGGCGGCAACCATTTCGGTATCCACATACCCCGGGCATACGGCGTTAACCGTGATGCCACGCCCGGCGTTTTCCAGTGCCAGGGCCTTGGTGAAACCAATCACGCCGGCCTTTGCAGCGGAGTAATTGACCTGGCCCATCTGCCCCTTCTGGCCGTTGATGGAGGAAATATTGATGATGCGGCCGAAACGGCGCTCGCGCATTCCTTCGATCACCGGCCGCGTCATCGCGAACATGGAATCGAGGTTCGTGGACAGAACCGCCCGCCAGTCCTCCCAACACATCTTGTGAAACATTATGTCACGTGTGATGCCGGCGTTGTTTACCAGCAGCGACACCGGACCCAGCGTCGCCTCCACATCCGCGACACCTGCGCGGCAGGCCGCTTCGTCTGAAACGTCCCATTTGAAGGTGCGGATGCCGTATTCCTGGCTGAAAGCAGCCGCTGCGGTGGCATTGCCATGATAAACGGCCGCAACCTGATATCCATCGGCCTGCAGCGCCTTGGCAATCGCTGCCCCGATCCCACGTGTCCCGCCAGTCACCAGGGCTATCCCTGCCATGTCGCTGTCTCTTTCCATCTCACTCGGCAGCCCCTCCATGTGGTTCGTGAATCGGGGCCAAATCTCAATGATGGAACAATATGTACACTTTACGGTATATTTATTGACACAGATCAAGGATGGGTCAACCCAACACGCGCCACAGTTTGAAATATGGATAGGACATTCGGATGACGGTGGTGAATGCAGTCGAACAGATTCGCTCGTCGAAGGGAGGAAGGCCCACCCGCGAGGCTGCGGCCGAACTCGGTGAGCGCATTCTCGACATCGCGCTTGAGCATTTCCTTCGCTATGGCTTCGAAGGCGCGAGCATGGATGCCATTGCGGCCGACGTCCAGGTGAGCAAGCGCACCCTGTATCAACGCCACCAGTCCAAAAAGGGGCTGCTGCTCTCAGTCCGGGAACGCGAGCGGCATGTCTATCGGGCGATCGTCAACATTCCGCTTCCCCGGGGAAGTGTCAGACAGCAGATCGGCATGCTTGCCCACAATATCCTCGACGCCATCCTGAATGCCCGGGCCTTGGGATTCATGAAGCTGGCGCAGGAGATCAGGCGGGCTGAGCCAGGCCTCGTTGAAGACGGCGCGTTCGAAGCCATGACAAGCTATTGGGCCGGCGCCTTCCGCTCGGTCCTCTCCCGCGACCCGATGCTGGCGGATTATGAACCGGATCGGCTTCAGTCCGTTGCGTCCGTTCTGTTCGATGCGCTTGTTACGGTGCCGTTCGCGCGGACCACCATTGTCGGCAATCTGGAAGACAGCAAGCAGGCGCGGTCCATCGAGATCGAGCGCGTGCTGGATGTGCTTGCGGGCGGAATCCCGTCGCTGCAGCGGCCATGACAGGCGACATAGGACTGCCCCGTCATCAGGCGGACCGGGAAGGTTCACAATGTCATGTCGAGTGAAGGAAGCAGAAATTCGATGAGCACAATTCAGCAACAGGGCGTCAATCCGCTCGACGGAATCGCCGAAACCCTGAATCGCTCGGCGGCGGCAACCATCGCTGCCGCGACGCGGGGCCTGTCCCCCATCACGCTGATGCTGGCTGCGACGGATTGGGGGGTTCATCTCGCCCGAGCGCCGGGCAAGCAGATGCAGCTTGGTGCGAAGGCAGCGCGCAAACATATGCGTCTGGCCGACTATGCCGCTCGCCAGACGCGCGATCCGGATGCGGAGCCGGCCATTGAGCCGCTGCCGCAGGACCGGCGCTTTTCCGACCCGGCCTGGAAGCAACAGCCGTTCAATCTGATCGCGCAATCCTTTCTGCTGAACCAGCAGTGGTGGTACGCCGCCACGACGGGCATCGGTGGCGTGAGCAAGCACCACGAAGACATCATGGAATTCACAACGCGCCAGATGCTGGATGTGCTCGCGCCGACCAACTTCCTTGCCACCAATCCGGTGCTGCAACGCAAGATCATGGAAACAAGCGGCAAATGCCTTTTGGACGGCTTCAACAACCTGATTGAAGACATGCAGCGCCAGTTCCGCGGGCTGCCGCCCGTCGGCACGGAGGCATTCAAGGTCGGGGAGACGGTTGCGACCGCGAAGGGCAAGGTCGTCTGGCGGAACCGACTGATGGAGCTGATCCAGTATGAGCCGACGACAGAAACCGTGCGCCCGGAGCCGGTCCTGATCATTCCGGCCTGGATCATGAAATATTATATTCTTGATCTGTCGCCCGAAAATTCGCTCGTCCGCTGGCTGACGGCGCAGGGCTACACGGTGTTCATGATCTCCTGGCACAATCCCGACAGCGCGGACCGGGACGTGACACTCGACGATTATCGCAGGCTGGGGGCGATGGCCGCGCTTGACGCCGTGACGGGCATCACCGGCGCCGCGAAGGTGCATGCGGCCGGCTATTGCCTGGGCGGCACGTTGCTATCCATCGCGGCCGCCGCGATGGCGCGCGATGGGGATGATCGTTTGGCGAGCATGACCCTGATGGCCGCGCAGACAGAGTTCAGCGAGCCCGGCGAACTGGGGCTTTTCATCGACGAGGCCCAGCTCGACGTTCTGGAAAACATGATGTGGAGCAAGGGCTATCTCGACAGCAGCCAGATGGGCGGCGCCTTCCAGATTCTACGGTCTAACGATCTGCTCTGGTCGCACATCCTTGAAACCTATCTGATGGGCGAACGGGAACCGATGAACGACCTGATGGCCTGGAACGCGGATGGCACGCGGATGCCCTATGCCATGCACAGCGAATATCTGACCCGGCTGTTCCTGAACGACGATCTGGCGGAAGGGAAATATCGCGTTGACGGCCGCGCGATCAGCCTGACCGCAATTCGCTCGCCCATCTTCGCGGTGGGAACGGAACGAGACCATGTCGCACCGTGGAAATCCGTTCACAAAATCCATCTGCTCACGGGAGCTGAAGTAACGTTCGTTCTGACCAGTGGCGGCCACAACGCTGGAATTGTCTCGGAGCCAGGCCACAGGAACCGCTATTACCGGGTGCTGATGCGTGAGGTGGACGGACATTCCTACGAGGGCGAGGAGTGGCTGGAACGCGCTACCAAGGCGGAAGGTTCCTGGTGGACCGAATGGGCGCATTGGCTGGACAGTCGGTCCGGAAAGCCGGTGCCGCCGCCCTCGGTCGGCGCGCCGGACAAGGGGTATCCGCCGATCGCCGATGCGCCCGGCCATTATATCCTGGAGAAGTAAGCCATGGCCGACACCAGCATGATCGAGAACCACACCTTCGACGAAATCGAGGTGGGTGATACCGCGAGCGTGGTCCGCACGCTGTCGCGCAAGGATATCCAGTTGTTTGCGCTGGTTTCCGGCGACGTGAACCCTGCGCATCTGGATGCGGAATATGCGCAGGGCGACAGTTTCCGCCGTGTGATCGCGCACGGCATGTGGGGTGGGGGGCTGATTTCTGCCGTGCTGGGCACCGAATTGCCGGGGCCCGGAACCATCTATCTTGCCCAGTCGCTCCGTTTCGAGCGGCCCGTCGGCATCGGCGATGTGATCACAGCCACCGTCACCGTCAGGGAGAAGCTCGCCGGGAAGCACAAACTGATCCTCGATTGCCTGTGCACCAATCAGCAGGGCGAAACGGTCATCTCGGGCGTGGCCGAGGTGAAGGCGCCCAGTGAGAAGGTCTGCCGCCCGCGCCTGGCGCTGCCCGATATCCGCTTGTCCGAGCATGACGGTTACTCAAGGCTCATGGATGCCGCAAAGGGCGGTGCGGCCAGAACGGCTGTCGCCCATCCCTGTTCCGCGGCCGCGCTGGCCGCCTGCGTCGAGGCGGCCGAGGCCGGCCTGATCGAACCGATACTGGTGGGGCCGGAAGCGCGCATCCGGCAGGCCGCCGAAGAGGCCGGCAAGGACATCTCGCCGTTCCGCATTCTGGCGACTGTACACAGCCATGAATCCGCTGCCCGGGCCGTCGAGCTGGTGCGCTCCGGCGAAGCGGCGCTGCTGATGAAGGGGTCGCTCCACACCGACGAGCTGATGAGCGCCGTCATCTCGCGTGCCGGCGGGCTTCGCACCGAGCGCCGGATCAGCCACGCCTATGTGATGGATGTGCCGGGGCATCCGGATCCGCTGATCATCACCGATGCCGCCATCAACATCACCCCCACGCTGGAAGAGAAGGCGGACATTATCCGCAACGCCATCGACCTTGCGCATGTGCTGGGGAACCCGCAGCCGAAGGTGGCGATCCTGTCGGCCGTGGAAACGGTGAATCCCGCGATGCCGACGACACTGGAAGCCGCAGCGCTCTGCAAGATGGCCGATCGCGGCCAGATTACCGGAGCGCTGCTGGACGGCCCGCTCGCCTTCGACAATGCCATCAGCGAAATGGCGGCCAAGGAGAAAGGCATCGTTTCCCCGGTGGCGGGCAAGGCGGAGATTCTCGTCGTTCCCGATCTGGAGGCCGGCAACATGCTGGCCAAGCAGCTTACCTTCCTGGGCGGCGCGGATGCGGCCGGCGTGGTGCTGGGCGCCAGGGTGCCCATCATCCTGACCAGCCGCGCCGACAGTCTGCGAACCCGCCTCGCGTCCTGCGCGGTTGCGGTGCTGCTGGCCCGCGCGAATACCAAGGCCGCCCCCGGGCTGGCAGTCCCGCAATGACCAGGGCCGTCGTCAGCCTGAATTCCGGATCGTCGAGCATTAAGTTCGGGCTCTATGAGCTCGATCCGAACGGTGCGCCTGTCCTGGCGGTTCGCGGCAAGATCGAGCGTATCGGCATTTCGCCCCGGCTTTCCATCCGCGATTCCGCCGGTGGTCAGCTGCTGGAACAGGAATGGCCGGGTGAAGCCGGCCTGACCCATGCCGATCTGCTGGTTTCGCTGTTCGACTGGGCTTCTACCCGCCTGACCGGCATCGAAGTGACCGCCATCGGCCATCGCGTTGTCCATGGGGGCACCGATTTCGTCAGCCCCTGCCTGATCGACGGCGACATCCTTGTCCGGCTGGACAGGCTTTGCCCTTTGGCGCCGCTGCACCAGCCGCACAACCTGTCGGCGATTCATGCCATCGCCCGCATTGCACCGGCGCTGCCGCAGGTGGCCTGCTTCGACACCGCCTTTCACAACGGGCGGCCGGCTCTGGCAAAACGCTTCGCAATCCCCCGCGCCCTGCATGATCAGGGAATCCAGCGCTACGGCTTCCACGGGCTGTCGTATGAATATATCGCCCGCCGCCTTGCCGAAGTGGATGCGGAAATGGCCGCAGGCCGGGTGATCGCGGCGCATCTTGGCAATGGCGCCTCCCTGTGCGCCATGTCGGCCGGCAAGAGCATGGATACCACCATGGGCTTCACGGCGCTCGACGGGCTGATGATGGGGACACGTTGCGGGACCATCGATCCCGGCGTGATCCTGCACCTGCAGGCCGAAATGGGAATGGCCGCCAAGGATGTAGAAAACCTGCTCTACAGCCGATCGGGGCTGCTCGGGGTATCGGGCCTCTCCAGCGACATGCGCGAACTGTCGCTCAGCGACCGGCCCGAAGCGGCCGAGGCGATCGATCTCTTCACATGGCGGGCGGCCCGGGAAGCCGGGGCATTGGCGTCGTCGCTCGAAGGCCTGGACGGGCTCGTCTTCACCGCAGGAATTGGCGAACATCATGCCGATGTCCGCGCCCGCATCTGCCGGCGTCTGCAATGGCTGGGGATTCGCATCGACGATGCCGCCAACACCGCCAACGCGCCCCTCATCAGCCTGGCGGACAGCCCGATCAAGGTCCGCATCATACCCACCGACGAGGAGCGCATGATTGCCCTTCACACCCTCTCTATTCTGAACGGACCTCAGGCATGATCATTTCGGCATCACCACTTGTCGATCTTCGCGGGAAGCGAGGGCTTGTCGTGGGCATTGCCAACGAAAGCAGCATTGCCGCCGGCTGCGCCAAGGCGTTCCGCCAGTGCGGCGCCCGCATCGCCGCAACGTATCTCAACGAAAAATCGAAGGACTGGGTGCTTCCGGTGGCGGATCGGCTTGATGTCGAATGGACGGCGCCCTGCGATGTGCGGGAGCCCGGTCAACTCGAAGCCCTTTTCGAAGAGGTGCGCACCCAATGGGGCGGGCTGGACTTCCTGCTTCATTCCATCGCCTTTGCGCCGAAGGAGGATTTGCACGGCCGGGTCGTGGATTGCTCTGCTGAAGGGTTCGCTGTGGCGATGGATGTTTCGTGCCACAGTTTCATCCGCATGGCGAAGCTGGCTGAGCCGCTGATGACGGATGGCGGCACGCTGCTGTGCGTGACCTTTTACGGATCTGAGCGGGTGGTGGAGCATTACAATCTGATGGGGCCGGTCAAGGCGGCGCTCGAAAGCGCGACCCGCTATATCGCTGCCGAACTGGGGCCCAAGGGCATTCGGGCCCACGCCATTTCGCCTGGCCCGATAGCCACTCGCGCGGCCAGTGGCATCAGCCGCTTCGACGAGTTGCTCGAGCGTGCCGCCGCGCAGGCGCCGCAAGGTGAAACCGTGGATGTGGAGGATGTGGGCGCTCTGGCGGCGTTCCTGGTCAGCAATGCGGCGAAGCGGATCACCGGCACCGTCATCCCCGTCGACGGCGGGCAGCATGTGCATGGATAGGCGCCCAGGCGAGCAACCGGGAAGGCCCCGGCGGCCCTTCACTCAAGCTGACCTGGTTCCGGGGCCGAGCGAGGGACGGTCGTGAGCGGTAGCATCGCGCTGTCCGTCCTGATGGCATCCGCACTCGCTTCCCAGCCGTCCGCTCCCCAGGCGGCTGCCGAAAGCTCCCTGGAGTTCATCATCAGCGAGGCCGCGCAGGACACAGGCGGTGGATCGGTCAACGTGTCCATCCGGGTGTTGAACAGCGGGGCCCAGCCGAAGGCCATATCCCTGCCCGCACGGATACAGGCCGAGCTTCAAAGCGGAAGCCATAAGCGTCAGGTCTGGCTCGTCAGGCGTGCACAGGATGAGGCGACGTTGACGCTGCCTGCAACGGGCTTTGCCCAGGCGCACTATCTGTTGCCGGAAGCGGGAGAGCCGTTGCCCGCGGGCAGCCTGCTGTCGATATCCGCCTGGTCAAGGCAACAGGTGGTGATTGCCCAAGATTTACTGGCCCGGAATGAGGTTGCCACGCTTTCCCCGCTTCCCACTGCGGAGGGATTTGCCGCCGATGCGCCGTTCTCCGACACCGCTCAAGCGGCCGGGTCGCCGGAACCCGTCCGGGGTGTCTCTACGGCGCATTCAGAGGGAAGCCCGTTTCTGGGCAACCTGTCCACATATGAGCCGATGTACATGGTCTATGGGCCGTCCAGTGCCGCAGAGGCCAAAATACAGATCAGCCTGAAATATCGCCTGTTTGGCTCCAGGCAGAGCAACGGGCTGTCGTCATCCTGGCGTGACGGGATGCATTTCGCCTTTACGCAGAAGATGTTCTGGGATCTGGGAGCGGATTCGTCGCCTTTCCGGAACATAGATTATATGCCGGAGCTGTTTTACCTTTCCCAGTCCGCCCAATTCGCAAACGGCATGAGCGTTGCGGGGCAGGCCGGCGTGAAGCATGAATCAAATGGCCGCGATGGCTCCGCCTCGCGCAGTATCAACATGCTTTACTTGGCCCCCATGGCCGCCATTCCACTGGACGACGGCTATCGGTTGATCTTTGCGCCCCGCCTTTCGTTCCTGATCGGGGACAAAAGCGACAACCCGGATATCCTGAAATACCGGGGCAACACCGCTGTATTCGTTGAACTCGGCAAGGACGAGGGCTTGAAGCTGGCTTCCACCGCGCGATTCAACTTCGGTTCCGGCAAGGGGTCCTTGTCCACCGATATTTCCTATCCGCTCACCAGGCTATTGGGAGGCGGCCCCGATTTCTACCTCTACGTCCAGAGCTTTATCGGCTATGGTGAAAATCTGCTGGAATATAATCACCATACCGCTCGTTTGCGGGCCGGGCTGGCGATCGTCCGATAAGCGTCGCACGCGAACCCGCGTCGGCCAGTGATTAAGCGACTGCGCGACACAGGCTCGAGAAATGCCACTGTCAGGCGGAACCGGCTCCGATGTTATCGGGCTGGCGCTTCGAGTGGCGCGTTGGAGGTGGGGGCGTCGATGCCGCCGCCCAACGCCGCATAAAGCGACACGCCGTTCTGCAGCGCCGCAGCGCGCAGCAGCAGGGTCTGCTCCGCCGAGAAAAGCGTACGCTCGGCATACAGCACTTCCAGATAGGTGAAACGCCATTTTCATAGCGCAACTCCGACACTTCGGCGAGCCGTCGCTGCACTGCTACCGTCTGCTCCTGCGCCTTGATCTGCTCTTGCAGTCGCTGTCGACCGACGAGGCCGTTGGTTACTTCGCGAAAGGCACCCTGCACAGCCAGCTCGTAACTGGCGACAAGCTCGTCGCAGCGTGCCTTGGTGAAGCGCAAATTGGCTTGCCGCTGCCTCAGTCGAAGATTGGCAGCAGCCCGGCCACCCCGAACGACCATGTTCGTGCGCCAGTGTCGAACAGGCTCGACAATTCGGGCGTTGCCGCGCCAGCCGCGCCGGTAAGGACGATATTGGGGAAGAAGGCGGCCCGTGCTGCGCCGATATCGGCATTGGCTGCGCGCAATTGATGTTCCGCCTGCAGGATGTCCGGCCGCCGCGCCAACAGCGCGGAGGGAAGGCCCGGATCGATCAGCCCATATTGCCTGGCATCGGAAATCGATCTGCCAGCGGGTAGCGACCCCGACACCGGGCCGCCGATCAGCACGTCCTGCAGATTTACCTGCTTATCGGTGGTCGGTCGGATGAGAAGGCCAAAAGCTTCGCCGGTTCGCTTGCCTCCGCCAACCCGGCCGAGGGACATGCCATCGACATTCACGGCGACTTGCCCACGGCCCTCCGCCGCATCGTGCCGGATATCGTCATCCACACCACTGGCCCCTTCTAGACGCAGGATCACCGCGTGGCGCGCGCCTGCATTGCGCTGGGTTGCCACTATGTCAACCTAGCCGACGCTCGCGCGTTCGTGGCCGGAATCGATGCTCTGGATGCGGATGCGCGGTCTGGCAACGTTCTGGTGGTGAGCGGTGCAAGTTCGGTCCCTTGCCTGACGTCAGCTGTCTGCGCGTTTGAGAACTCAATGTCTTCATCGTCCTTCGCTCCTCCCAGTCAAGGCGGATTACGGTGAAAACTCCCACTCAGAGCAGTCCAGTTTTCCGGGATCGCCTCATGGAGCCTGTTTAATTTGGCCCGCGAATCGTCCCGAAAAGGACCGTTTAAGGGACACTTTCGCGAACATAGCAAAAACAAATGCTTGCGCGTCCCGAAACTCTGTCCCAAAATGGCGGTATGAAATGGGGCTATGCACGGGTATCTACAGAGGATCAGAATCTCGATCTGCAGCGCCGCGCGTTGAACGCTGCCGGCTGTGATCGTCTGTTTGAAGATCAGATGTCGGGCGCCTCTACCAAGCGGCCAGGACTCGATGATGTGTTGGCACGATGCGGTGATGGTGATGTGCTGGTGGTGTGGAAGCTTGATCGCCTCGGCAGATCGCTTCCCCACCTGATCGAAGTTATTCAAGAGCTGGGCGACAAGGGCTGTGGCTTTCAGTCACTCTCCGAAAACATCGACACGACGACGGCAGGTGGACGGCTTGTTTTTCATCTAATGGGCGCGCTGGCCGAATTCGAGCGCGCTCTGATCGGCGAGCGCACAAAGGCAGGCCTCGCAGCCGCACGTATGCGCGGCGTCCGCATCGGCCGCAAGCGCGCCATGTCTGCTGAACAAATACGCCATGCTCGGGCTTTGCTCGAAGCTGGCGAACGACCGACCGACATTGCCCGCACGATGCAAGTTGGCCGATCCACCCTTTACCGCGCACTGGATGCCAACAAGAGCAAAGCTGCATGAAAGCATCTGCCCGCCTGAAAAAACCGATGGCGCCACCTGCGCACATCGATCTCGAAGGCCGACGCATCGAGTTGGCGCGTGCGCGTGTCGTCGCGCGGGCCTGGTCTGAAACTGTCCCTGAAAGCCGGCGAACAAGCCAGGCCGCTCTTTTTTCGCGCGCTGCGATCGAAGCCTTCGCTGCGGTGATCGTTCCAGATCTCGCGTTAAGCGCCCCCTTCGTCACCCCGCGCGGCAAGCTTGATGCGACGGCGCGCCAGCTGGCGGTCTCGATCGGCCGCGAAGCTGCGGCCCTGCCAATGCTTGAAGGTTGCCACTTCCTGACGAGCCTCTACACGACGCTCCTGCCAGGCAAGGAACGCAGCGCCCTTGGCGCATTCTACACGCCGCCGGCATTGGTGCAGCGCCTGCTCGATCTTGCGAGTGAAGGGGGCGTGGATTGGTCAACGGCACGCGTGCTTGATCCTGCCAGCGGTGGCGGCGCCTTCCTTCTTGAAGCCGCCGCGCGCATGCGGCGCGCGCTCGATGGCAGCGAACCCGCCTTTATCCTCGCCCAACTCGGAAACAGGCTATCGGGTTTTGAGCTGGATCCTCACGCCGCTTCGCTTTCGCAGGCCGCCCTTGAGATCATCCTGTCCGACCTGCGTATAGGCAGTGGCCGCGACATGCCAGTGTTCGTGAAGGTCTGCGACACGCTCGAAGAAACGCCTGCCGAGCTTTACGATCTTGTGATTGGCAACCCTCCCTATGGTCGCGTGACCCTGACGGCTGCCCAGCGCGCGCGCTTTGCCCGCAGCCTCTATGGTCACGCCAACCTCTATGGCGTGTTCACGGACATAGCTCTCCGGTGGGCACGTCCGGGCGGCGTTATTGCCTACCTCACGCCGACTAGCATGCTCGGCGGACAATATTATGCGGCCCTCCGCAAGCTCCTTGCGGATAAAGCACCACCCGTCGCGATCGACTTTGTGCATGCGCGGCGTGGTGTATTTGAGGACGTGCTGCAGGAAACCCTGCTCGCCCTCTACTGTAAGGGAGGCACCCGCCGGCGGTTCCAGGTTCACTATCTCCATGTCGATAACGAGCGCGAAGCGCGGTTGACCAAAAACGGCAAGGTCGGCCTGCCAACTGACGCATCCGCACCGTGGCTGGCTCCGCGCGAACCGGCCCATGTCGGCCTGATCAAAGCCGCCGAAGGCATGGCGACGCGCTTAGCTGATTGGGGCTATGGGGTTTCGACCGGGCCGTTGGTGTGGAACAGGTTCAAGCCGCAGATGCGCGCGCGCGCGGGTCGCGGCCTGCATCCGCTGATCTGGGCGGAAGCCGTGACCGCTGACGGCCGCTTTATCTTCCGCGCCAACAAGCGCAATCACGCGCCATATTTCAAGCCGGAACTTGGCGATGGCTGGCTGGTGGTGGATCGCAGTTGCGTTCTCGTGCAGCGTACGACGGCCAAAGAACAGGACCGCCGCCTGATCGCAGCGGAGTTGTCGCAGGCGTTCATCGATGCACACGGCGGGGTCGTGGTTGAAAACCATCTGAACATGGTGCGGACGATCGGCGCGGCGAAGGTCTCGCCTGCCGCCGTTGCGGCCGTTCTCAACAGCGATATCGTTGACCAGGTTTTTCGCTGCATCAGCGGAAGCGTTGCGGTTTCGGCTTTCGAGCTGGAATCGATCCCCTTGCCGCCCGCCTCGGCGATGGCCACTATCGAGAAGTTGGTCGCCAAGGGCGCGTCGCGCGGCACTGTCGAAAAGAGCCTGCGCGCGCTTTATGGGGTGAAGGCATGACCCTGCCAGCCCTTCCAACTTGGAACGACATACACGCTCGACTGCCTGTTATCTTCCCTGATGGATCGGCGAACCGCGAGCGTTTGGTTTGGGAGATTTCGGCCAAGACCATCTTCGTCATGCTCTACACGGGAGCGGTCGAAGGTGCGGCCTTTGGCTGCGGCCCGATCAGGTCACGCGCATGACGGACAATCAGGCCGCGATGACCGACGATGAAGCCCGCGATGCCTGGGCGAAACTGTCTGTCAAACCGGGCAAGGCCGACGTGCCCGGCCGCTGGTATGCTGGCAACACGCGCGAATCCATTCGCGATGACACAATCCGCTATGCGCTGATCCAGAACGGCGCGGTGATCGAGCGCGCAGGCCTTGCCACCACGTCGCCCGCTGGCCGTTACGCTCTGCAGGCAGAGTTTGCCGACCTGCTTGCACCTGACCTCGACGAAGCGACATTCCACGCCAAAGCAACAGCGTGGCGGGAAAAGCATCTGAATAAGGGCGCACTCGCCCGCCTTGCTATCGTCCGCAAGGGCGCGGCCGGCGGCGGCGAATACGAGCTTGTGACATTTCCCAATGGGGAAACGCGCCGCATGATTCCGGGGGCAAGCACGGATATTTCAAAAGCCGTAATCGAAGTGTTCGCGCCAAAGTTTCTGCAAAAGCCGGGCGTGATCTCGTTGAGCGAAAGCGGCAACAAGGTTGTCGCGCGCGATGATGCTCTGGCCAAGGCGATTGGCCTGGCCATTCCCGCCGACAAGAGCCTGCCCGATATCGTGCTTGTTGATCTTGGCCCCGTGCACCCCTTGCTTATCTTCGTAGAGGTCGTTCACACGGATGGCCCGGTCAACGATGCCCGTAAAACGGCACTCCTGCAGATATCCGAAGGCGCGGGCTTCCCTTCCGAGATGTTGCTTTCGTGACGGCCTATCTCGACCGTGGCGGCCAGCCTTTCCGCAGAACGGTCAGTGGTTTGGCCTGGGGCAGCTATGCGTGGTTCGCTTCCGAGCCGGACAATCTCATCGTTTTTAGCGGAAAGCCGCTGAAAATCGAAGGCGGCTGACGCCCTTGGCGCGCGCTGGAACCAAGCAGGCACAGTTGGTCAACATGCTCGCGCGTGATCGTGGTGCGACAATCAGGGAAATTGTCGAATTGACGGGCTGGAAGGCCAATACTGTGCATTCGGCCCTTTCGACCCTCCGCACTAGCGGCCGTAGTATCGCGGTGGAAGATGTTGACGGCGAACGGCGCTACAGACTGGAAGCGAATTAGCGGGTGATGTTTTTACGTTCCTGCATGACAGTGTAATGGTCTTTGACGGCTTGGTAGGCGGCGGGGCTTTCGTGGTATTTTAGGAGGCCGTTAACGGCGAGCACGAGATACTCTATCCGGTCGTTCGCGACGCGGACGGTTTCTTCGATGGATGCCAGTGGATCGCATTCGGGATTTTGGTATTTGTCACGCACAATCTCGTCCTGGATTAATTGCCGGATGAGCTCTGCGGTACTGATGCGGCGGGTTTTGGCGATCTTGGTAAATTCAGCATACGCATGCGCGGGGAGCCATGTCTGTACCAGTTTACGTTCCATCCAGCAGTCCTTTCGAAGGGCTGGCGGGATCGTTCGACCTCAAGAAAGCAGCATTAACATTGTGCATAAACTTCCGATTTGCAAGTTGCATACAAATATAATACAATGACGAAAAATAAACAATAATATCAATTACTTGAACAAATTATACAAATTTATGCACGACTCGGGCAGTATGCAAATTTCTATATCTATTTGATATTGGACGGAAAACTCGACGCATTCGGTGCGTAAGGTGTGACACATTTCATCCCATATCGTGGGAGGATTTGGGACGGAGATCGGAACTGGCTTCCGCTCCCCGGCACGGCGCCAACCCGTCGGACTCCGGCGATGTTTCGCCCGCCTTCCAGTACCACACGCTACCAAATCACCCATCCAGCCCAATGATCGATAGGCTGCATTGTCATGGATGGCCCAAGCCCGCCGGAAACGTTCCTGCTTTCGAAGCGGAGGGGTGCGGCGGCTTCTTTGGACACCGCGTAATTGATTTAGCCACCCTCCTGGATGGTACGAAGTCGCGTTGACGCTTCAATGCAGGAGGGTGACCGATGTCGATCTTTGCTGGTTTGGATGTGAGCGACAAGAGCACGCATATCTGTGTGGTCGATGCCGAGGGTGGTGTGCTCCGGCGAGATGTGGTGGCGAGCGATCCCGAAGCGTTGGCCAGCTGGCTAAACCGTCATTGTCCCGACTTGGTGCGGGTGGTTCTGGAGACCGGCCCTCTGTCGACGTTTCTGTATCATGGTC
>NZ_VFSU01000015.1 GCF_006385875.1 Sandaracinobacter neustonicus
TCGTAAAGGACTGCTGCGCGGGAAGCCCGGAACTGTGCGCGCCGCTGATCTCCGAACTCGCCTGCTGCTGAGAGGCTCGCCAATGCCCACCGATATCATCGTCTATCACAACCCGGAGTGCGGAACTTCGCGCAACACGCTCGGCCTCATCCGCAACGCGGGGCTTGAGCCGCATGTCATCGAGTATCTGAAGACGCCGCCGTCGAGGGCGATGCTGGAAAGCCTGATCGAAAGGGCCGGCATTTCGCCCCGCGACCTGCTGCGGGAAAAGGGCACGCCCTATGCCAACCTCAATCTCGGCAACCCAGAGTTGACCAACACGCAGTTGATCGACGCCATGATGGCGCACCCGGTCCTCATCAACCGCCCGCTCGTCGTGTCACCATTGGGCGTCAAGCTCTGCCGTCCGTCCGAGGAAGTGCTCAGCTTGCTGCCAACGGCACAACAGGGCGCATTCACGAAGGAAGACGGCGAGCAGGTCATCGACGCCAGCGGCAAACGCGTGGGCGCCTGAAGACCCATGAACAGCCCCGCACGCCCACGCCTATCTTTCCTTGATCGATACCTGACGCTCTGGATATTCATCGCGATGGCAATCGGAGTTGGCCTCGGCGCGCTGTTCCCGAGCCTGCCCGCCGCCATCGACAGCTACAGCATCGGCACCACCAACCTGCCTATCGCGGTCGGGCTCATCCTGATGATGTATCCGCCGCTCGCCCGAGTCCGCTATGAGGAACTGCCTCTGGTGTTCCGCGACAAGCGCATCCTTGCCATCTCGCTCGTGCAGAACTGGATTATCGGTCCGGTGCTGATGTTCGCGCTCGCTGTCATCTTCCTGCGCGACCATCCCGAATACATGACCGGCCTGATCCTCATCGGCCTTGCCCGCTGCATCGCCATGGTGATCGTCTGGAACCAGCTGGCGAAGGGCGACAACCAGTATGTTGCGGCCTTGGTCGCGTTCAACTCGCTGTTCCAGATCCTGTTCTTCAGCGTCTACGCCTGGTTCTTCCTCATGTTCCTTCCGCCGCTGCTGGGGCTGGGAGGCAGCGTAATCAACGTCAGCTTCTGGACCATCGCACAGGCCGTCCTCATCTATCTCGGCGTCCCGTTTGCGGCAGGCTTCCTCACCCGGCGCCTGCTGGTCGCACGCAAGGGCGCCGACTGGTATGAACAGCGCTTCCTGCCAAAGATCGGCCCCGTCACTCTGCTGGCGCTGCTGTTTACCATCCTGGCCATGTTCAGCCTGAAGGGGCAGGACATCCTGACGTTGCCGGGCGACGCGATCCGCATCGCCATCCCGCTCGTCATCTACTTCGTTGTCCAGTTCCTCATCAGCTTCTGGATGGGGAAGCTGATCGAGGCGGATTATCCCCGCACCACGGCGGTGGCGTTCACGGCAGCCGGCAACAATTTTGAGCTGGCAATTGCCGTTGCCATCGCGGCCTTTGGCCTTGCATCGCCGGTCGCCTTCGCAGCCGTGATTGGCCCGCTGGTCGAGGTGCCGGTGCTGATCCTGTTGGTGAATGTTGCCTTCTGGCTGGGCCGCCGATGGTTTCCTGCCACCACGCCCAACGTTGCCACCAAGGATAATACATGAGCCGTTTGCGCACTCTTCCAGACCCCGAACATTTTCCGGCGCTGAGGCCCGAGTATCTGCATCGTCTACCTGCGCTGGATCTCGGCGAACTCGACCCGCCGCCGCGCATCCTGCTGCTCTACGGCTCGTTGCGGGATCGTTCTTTCTCGCGTTTGGCGACGGAGGAGGCTGCAAGGCTGTTGCAGCTGTTTGGTTGCGAGACGCGCATCTTCGACCCATCCGATCTCCCGCCGCCCGACCTGTTTCCTTACGACGACCATCCAGCAGTCCATGAACTACGCGAGCACTCGATCTGGTCAGAAGGGCAGGTTTGGTGCAGCCCTGAAAGGCACGGGCAGATCACCGGCATTATGAAGGCGCAGATCGACCATCTGCCACTGGCCATGAAGGGGGTTCGCCCAACGCAGGGCCGCACGCTCGCGGTGATGCAGGTCAATGCTGGCTCGCAGTCGTTCAACAGCGTGAACAGCCTGCGTATCCTTGGCCGCTGGATGCGTATGGTCACCATCCCCAACCAATCCAGCGTCGCCAAGGCCTATGACGAGTTCGACGACAACGGGCGCATGAAGCCGTCCAGTTACTACGACCGGATTGTCGATGTCATGGAGGAGCTGGTGCGGTTCACCGTTTTGCTACGTCCCCACACCGATCAACTGGTCGACCGATACTCCGAGCGCAAGGATCGGAACGAGCCGGTGGAGACGCCGGTTGAGTTTGCAGGATTGGTTCGTTCGTAGCCAGTTTGTTTCTGTCAGCCCTTTGATGGGGGCCGGCAGCACAACAAGTGTTTCCGGCCCTTTGCATTTCAAAAGCCCGCTTGCCACCTGCACTGCGCGCACGTGCACCAAGCCCATGATCGCTGCCCCCTTCCTGTGGCAGTTTTTAAGATTGCCCTGCTGGATGTCCATGGTCGGTGATTGGGCTCTAGGCAGCCCGTATGAAGCTGACCGCAAGCACTTGGCATCTTCGTCGAGAATGCTGAAATTGGCTGAGCTAAAGCGTCGCCGGCAAGCTGTCGTTCGTTCGGATCGCATAGCTTCGTTTGGTCTGGCCGAGTCAAAGCCAATTCTCTTTGAAATCCTGTCCAACTTGTCGGCGGGGTTACAGCCCGCGGCCCAGCAACAGCACTCCCACGACGGCGCCCAGCGCTACGACGGCAAGGGGCACGAGCCGGTGCTTCCAGCGGTACAGAAGCAACAGCGCGGCGGCGAGGATGGCGATACTCACGGGCAGGCTGCTCGACGCCTCGACCGCAGACCGGCCAAGGCTGACAAGAGTGACTGCGATCACCCCCACCACGCCCGCCGCTATGCCGGCCAGAAAATGCTGGAGACGATCATCGTCCACCACGGCCTCCAGCCGCTCATAGAACAGAAGCGAGAAGGCGAACGCGGGAAGGAACATGCCTGCAGTGATCGCCAGAGCGCCCCACAGCCCACCACTGACCCAGCCCACGAAGGTGGCGAATATCACCAGCGGGGCGGGCAGGATTCCCGAAAGGCCCAGGCCATCCAGGAATTGCGCATCAGTCATCCAGCCGCGCGAAACGGTGTCGTTGCGGATGAAGGGAATGGCCGTGTAGGCGCCGCCAAAAGTCAGCAGCCCACCCTTCAGGCCGGACCAGAACAGCGCCAGCGGCGTTGGCTGGGCGGCGGTCGCGGCATCGGTCGCCGCCGCTGTGTCGTGCAGGAGCACGCCCAGCCCCGCCGCCGCCAGCACTATCGTAAGGGCCAGCCAGTTCCTGCCATTGGAGACAGCCGCATAGGCGAAACCGGCAGCCGGCAGGACAATCCAGAAACTGACGCCGGCAAGAGACGCGGCCGCCGCGAGCAAAGTGGCCGCCCAGAGCCAGCGATCCGATAATATATGCTCGCCTATCCGGTGCACGGCACGGATGATCAGCGCGATCACCGCCGCCTGCACGCCCATGAAAAGCGCCCCGAGCGCGGTGCCTGCAATGTGCAGTTCCGTATAGGCGTAGGCCAGCGCCAGCATCAGCAGCAGGCCCGGCAGCAGGAAGCCAAGCCCGGCCAGGATACCGCCGATCCGTCCCTTGGCCCGTATCCCCATATGCACGCACAGCTCATGCGCTTCCGGCCCGGGCAGCACCTGCATCACCGCGATCAGGCGATTGAAGTGGGCGCTGGAAATCCAATGCTCTTCCTCGACCAGCTCGCGGCGGATCATGGCGATCTGCGCCACCGGGCCTCCAAAGGCCATCGCCCCGAATTTCAGGAACCGCCAGAACAGCGCGGAGTAGCCAATGTCAGGCGGCAGAGGATCGGATGTGGGGGCCAGCGGCTCGGCCGACGGCTTCATGGCCGTGGCTTTGCGCGGGTGGCGGCGGGTTGGTGCGATACCCAGTCATGGGTTTCAGTGGTGGCGTCGCGGCTCCAGCGATAGAGAGCGTCGTACACGAGCATGCCGGCTTCGAGCTGTCCGTGATCGTCATCGAACAGGCGCGACAGTCCAAGCGAGATGGCCAGCAAGCCAGCGGCTTCCGGCGCCAGGCCCGGCTGCCCGGTATCAGCCCCGCGAACGATGATGGCGAGGCGTGCCAAGGCGTCGAACCCTGCCAGCCCAAGCCCGTGGAGGAGGGCATCGAAGCTGCAATCGTCCCCGGCATGGCTCCAGCGAACGCCGTCACCTTCGATATCGAACGGCTCCGCACCAAGCCGGCTGGCAACGCCCAGAACATCGGAAGGCGGGACGAAGAGAAAGGCGGCCAGCGGATCGACAAAGCGACGGATCAGCCATGGGCAGGCGATGCGATCGACCTTTGGTCGCGCCCGGGTAACCCAGAGCGTCCGCCCCATTGCGTCGCGCGGCGGCAGCGCGCCGGCCGGGATGCGCGGCAAGCCGGCATCGGCCCAGCCGGTCAGCCCAGCTTCCAGCACTTCGGCCGCAATGCCGCGCTGGCGCAACAGGGCAGCGACGGACTGGCTGTGCGCCCCGCCGTCGGCGCAGGCAACGACCACACGTCGCGTTGCAGGCAGATCGGCATCGGCCAGCGGGAACGGGATGGATCCGGGGATCAATTGCCAGTCCGAAAGACCTTCGGACGGTGTGCGGACATCCAGGATCAGGGGCGCCGTCGGAAGTCCGATCAGGCGCAACAGCTTTTCGGCGGCAATCACATTTGGTGCGGGCATGCGCGTCCTCTGCCAAGATCAGGACGCGATACATCGGCTCGAAGCCTCATGGGGAGATCGCTGGCCCCATGGCCGATGATTTGCCCTGCTTTTGCCGATTGTCAATGCCTGCCTTCAGACTCGAACGATGAGCTGAGCCGCTGGGGGAAACCGCAATTTCGCTACAACACCGCCGGCCTGGCGGTCGTAACCCACAGAACACGTTGCCGCTATACAGCCGTGAAAGGGCGCCGAGATTCGCCGACATTGCTGACATTGAAGTTCTCAAACCAACTTGCCGTTGGCTGTCGTCCGTTCAACAATCCGCAACGTTGGTGTCTGGGCGCAATCGACTAGGCAGCTTTAGACGCAGCTTGCTGCAAGCCGCCACGCGCTCGGAGCGCGGGTGTGGGGCTAGGGATCCTTGCGTCGGAATATACGCAACATATTGCGCAAGTAATTGCATATCTCTATCACACGCCGATGACACGGCGAGAATTCTACAACACCGCCATTGTTCAGAAGGCCTACACAGCCAAGAAACTGCTGGATCTGGCCTTTCTGATTCAGAGCCAGGTGACCGAAGTTTATACCCACAAAGGGATGATCTTCCCTGTGAGCTGCTCGTCCACACTGCTCTACCTTGGCAAGTGCGGACCGGCTTCCGTGACGGAAGTGGCGCGTGTGCTGCAGCATCCGCACCAGACCGTTGCACAGCATCTCGCCACGCTCACCCGGCTCCACATCATCGACAAGCGAGCCGACGAAGCTGACCGACGTCGCATCGAATATTTCCTGACGGATGTCGGCAAGGCCCAGGCGACTCTCCTCGACCAATACAACGTCGAGGCTGCGGAGGTTTTCGAGAGACTGAACCGGGATATCGGCACCGATCTCGGCGATGTCCTCGATATCGGCATTTCCTCTCTCAAGAAACGCAGCATGGCGGATCGCTTCTGGGATCTGTTTGAACTGGGGTCCGCACAATCATGAAAAGGGCGCTCTATGTCCTCCTGGCCATGTCGCTGGCTGTCGTCGTCTATTGGCTGGTCGCGCCACGGCAGACGACCGTTTCGGACCAAGCGCCGGATTTCGACAGCTTCGTCGCAGCGCTGATGGAGGAAGGGGCCATTCCCGGAATGGCCATTGCAGTGGTGAAGGACCGCGAGATAGTACACCTGCGGGGCTATGGCTTTGCGGATGTGTCGTCACGCACGCCGATGACGCCCGACACTCCCATGAACATTGCCTCCATCAGCAAGCCCATCCTCGGGATCGTGCTGTTGCAGTTGTACGACAAGGGACTGCTGGACCTTGATGCCGACATCAATCCGCTGCTACCCTTCAGCGTGAAAAATCCCCATGCCAGCGGGGAGCCGATTTCCATCCGCCAGCTGGCAACGCATACGTCTGGAATCGCCGACTATTATGATACGGCGGATTATCAGCCGGGCGCGGATTCGCCCACAAAGCTCAACGACTATCTGCGAGGCCTCCTGTCCCCCGAAGGCGCGCGATATGCAGACGGCGCCCATTATCTGGATGCGAAGCCCGGAACGCTACGCGAATACAGCAATCCTGGCGCCGGTGTGGCGGGTGCCGTGGCCGAGGCCGCTGGCGGTGCGCCGCTGGCTGCTCTGGCGAAGGCCAATGTGTTCGAGCCGCTGGGGATGGCCAACAGCTCCTGGCTGATTGATGACTATCCCGCTGGCAAGCTGGCGACGCGATATGAGGTCTCCCAATGTCTTCCCTACACAGACGTCTGTGCCAGCAGCGTTGAGCCCAAGCTCAATTTCCTGATCGGCAAGCTGTTCCGGCCGACCGAGGCGGACCGTGGGCTGAGTGCTTATCCCCAGTTCGGGAATCCCAACTATCCCGACGGCGGCGTGAACTCGTCGGCACGCGATCTGGCGCTTCTGGCGCAAAGCCTTTTGGCGCAGGGAAAAACCGGTAGCGGTGCACTGCTGTCCCGTGCCTCATTTGAAGAGATGCTGAAGCTGCAGCTGCCGCCCGACATCGACGACCGGCAAAGATTTTTCTGGCGCGACCGCGACGGCCTGACCGGTCATTCGGGATCGGACAAGGGTGTCTACACCAGTTTCTATTTCGACCCCGAGGAGGGCGATGCCATCATTGTGCTGATGAATCGCACGCCTGACCTCAAGACCGAGGATGCAATGGCCAGTGTGCTGAAGCGGGCCCGGACCGACTTCTGGGACAACTGACACCGGCCGGTCGTATCCATCATCGAGTTGTCCAAAGCGCCCGTTTGTCCGCATCAGTGGGTGGCAAATTCAAGAACCAGTGAGTGTGGCGTCCAACGGACCGCAGGCGCTGACATTCCGGACGTTCAAGATCAGGCACGGCGATCCTGATATCTGCCGTTGTCTGGCGGGAATTGAGAAGGCTCCCCGCTGGGGCGGGAGTTGAGATGTCAGATTTCTGTGCGCTCTGATAGCGTCAGCGCATCGTCAATATCGACGCAAGATAGCGCACTGCATTTTCGATCCTGCTGTGGCCAAGCAGGCAATACTCGTCGCAGATGGCCTTGAACGTGTCGGCGGCCTGAAGACCTGCACGAACCTTGTCGCGCTGCTTTTCGCGCGAGGGGTCTTTTCCAAGGGCGATCAGTTCGCGCGCCTCCTCCCGGTGCCGGCGGGCCTCGCCAAACCCAATCTCGGGATAGGCTCCGATGGTCAGCAGTTTCTCGCGCCCATCAACGCGATACTTCAGCCGCCACAATTTGCCCCGGCAGCCGTGACCAACAGGAACAGGCCTCCGCCGTCGGCAAGCTTTTTCGCTTCCGCGCCAGTTTTCACATTTCGAATTAAGACATCTGTCAGGGCCAGAATATTTCCCAGCCTTTCCAGGGCGTAAACCCCAAGATACCCCCAACCGTGTGGGTATCGAATCGGCCGCGCTGCAGGATACCCCCAATCATACCCCCAAAGAGGCTGATTTGGCACGAGCACAGATGGACGCCGGCGGCCAACTGCGCCAAGAAATACCTTATATTTGAAAAGCCTGCCCAGACATACGCAGACGTCGATGGACAGGCGGTTGGAGCGGGTGAAGGGAATCCAATATTTCACTCAAAATATTGATATTTAATTCATAAATTTTTCATTCTCTTCCCGTGGCCCCCAATAGGGCCCCAATATTTTTCGCATTGCTGTGGATATTTTGGGACTTCCTGGAAACGGGAAACGCATTAAGTCCGACCCGAATTCGTGTTCTCGAGTTCGGTGCCAATCCGAAGCAGGTCGACATAGGCGCCATAGGCAAAGCTGCGATCCCGGCGCCTGCCGGTTGTTTCGATGAGAACCTCCGCTGACACCAGCGCCTCAATCGCGCGTATCGCGGTTGGCTTGCTGATCCCAAGCAAGGTCATGGCTGACGCGACCGTGACGATAGGATGGCTGGGCAGTTCCTCAAACAGTCTGACAGCCGATACTGAAGCACTGTCACTCGCCAACAGCCGAGCGCGGTCTTGGCCGATGACAGCGAATATCTCCCGCGCCGATGCGACCGCCTCGTCGGCAATCGTCGTCACACCGTCGAGAAAGAAGTCGGTCCAACCCTCCCAATCGCCTTGGGTCCGGACGGCATCGAGCCGCCGGTAATATTCAGCGCGATGACGCTTGAAGAACAGGCTGAGGTAAAGCGACGGCGCGCGGAGCAAACCCCAATGCTGGAGCAGCACCGAAATCAGCAATCGGCCTATGCGCCCGTTGCCATCGAGATAGGGATGGATCGTCTCAAACTGCACATGCACCAGCCCGGCGCGGATGAGCGGGGGCAGTTCGTCATCGGCATGGATGTACTTTTCGAGTGCGCTGAGCAATTCGGGCAGATGTGTCGGCGGCGGGGGAACGAATGCCGCATTGCCCGGCCTGCTGCCCCCGATCCAGTTCTGGCTGCGCCGTACTTCGCCCGGCTGCTTGGTCGCGCCTCTCACGCCGTCCATCAATCGGCGATGCGCGTCATTCAGGAGTCGCATGGAAATCGGGATGCCTGAGGGGTTCGCCAACTGCTGTTGAACATGGTTCAAAGCGTCCAGATAGTTGCAGACCTCTTCCACGTCGGCGTCAGGTGCATTGGCCCCATTCGCTTCGAAGCTCAGCAGGTCGAGAAGCGTCGCCTGTGTCCCCTCTATTTGGGATGAGACGACAGCTTCTTTGCGAACGAATCCGTAGAGGAACCAGTCGAGCGACGGCACCATTTCGGTCGCCAGGTCGAGCCGCACCAAGGCTTGCTCGGCTGCCGTTAGCCGACTGCCGAGCGTCTTGGACATCGCAAAAGTGGGATCGCGTGGCGGCAAGGCGTATGGCAGGAAAGCGGGGACATCTTCCCCGCCCGCCACCACATTTTCATACGTACCCGTTTTTCGCTTCGTCATGACAGCCTGCCATTCGGTCGGGAGATAGGAACGCCATCGTGCCGTTCTTAAGCCATTAATATCGATATCGTGACCAACTGATTTCGAAAGTCAACTATTCGTTACTAATGGGGGCCTTGGTGATGTAGAGGTGGTCATGTGGAACATTCGCTATCTCGATAAACCAATCAATTGGGTGGTGAAGCGTAAGCCTATGGAAAATTGCTCGGAAATAGGAATTCGTCGCCAATATTTCAGGCATTCCAGACCTTCATCGCATCGTAGTGACGTGCTCCCCTGAAATGTGACCGATTCTGAGTAGAGTCCGACGCGAAGGAGTCGGATGAAGATGAAGCGCAGCAGGTTCAGCGAAGAGCAGATCATCGCGATCTTGAAGGAGCAGGAGGCTGGGATGGCGACGGCGGATGTGTGCCGCCGCCATGGGGTCAGTTCGGCGACGTTCTACAAGTGGAAGTCGAAGTATGGTGGCCTGGAGGTGTCGGAGGCCCGGCGCCTGCGCACGCTTGAGGAAGAGAACAGCCGGCTGAAGAAGCTTCTGGCCGAAGCGATGCTCGACAACGTGGTGCTGAAGGATCTGGCATCAAAAAAATGGTGACGCCCGGCGCTAAGCGGGATGCCGTCGCCCATGCCCGTGAGCATCACGGCTTGAGCGAGCGTCGGGCGTGCAACCTGGTCGGCGTGAGCCGGCGGGTGATCCGGTATCGATCGACGCGGCCAGACGATGGCCCGCTACGGCAACGGCTGCGCGAGCTGGCGGCCGAACGTCGCCGGTTCGGCTACCGGCGCCTCGGCTATCTGCTGGCGCGAGAGGGCATGACGCCGAACCACAAGAAGCTGCTGCGGGTCTATCGCGAGGAGAACCTGCGGGTGCGTCGTCGCGGTGGCCGCAAACGCGCCCTGGGCACGCGGGCGCCGCTGGTGCTGCCGGATGGGCCGAACCAGCGTTGGTCGCTGGACTTCGTCTCCGACACCCTGACGTGCAGCCGGCGGTTCCGCATCCTGTGCGTGGTCGACGACTACACGCGGGAATGCCTGGCGCTTGTGGCAGACACGTCGCTGTCGGGCGTGCGGGTCGCGCGGGAGTTGACGCGGCTGATCGGGATGCGCGGCAAGCCGCATACGGTGGTCAGCGACAACGGCACCGAGCTGACCTCGTCGGCCATCCTGCGCTGGTCGCAGGAGCGGCAAGGGTCGAGTGGCATTGTCAGTCGTCAGAACATTTGGCGCAACTCGCGGCGTAAATTAGCGGAGTGCGGGCCTCGTCTGGGGGTTGATGTTACGCGGCGAGCTTGCGGTGCTGCAAGCGCCGATGTTCGATGGTCTGTCGCTTGATCCTTTCACGCTGTTGGATGATCGCCGGAGCCCTGCCGAAGTAGGCGTCGGCGGGCGTCACATTGTTCAGGCTCTCGTGGTAACGCTGGTGGTTGTAGTGCTCGACGAAGGCTTGGATCTGGGACTCAAGGTCGCCGGGCAGGAAGTAATTTTCCAGCAGGATGCGGTTCTTCAGGGTTTGGTGCCAGCGTTCGATTTTGCCCTGGGTCTGGGGATGCATCGGAGCGCCGCGTACATGGCTCATCTTCTGCGCATCGATGTATTCCGCCAGTTCGCCGGCGATGTAGCTGGGGCCGTTATCGCTGAGCAGCCTGGGCTTGTGCAGCACCGTGGCGCTGTCGCAGCCCGAGGCCTTGAGCGCGAGGTCCAGCGTGTCGGTGACATCCTCGGCCCGCATGTTGGTGCACAGCTTCCATGCAATGATGTAGCGAGAGAAGTCGTCGAGCACGGTCGACAGGTACATCC
>NZ_VFSU01000016.1 GCF_006385875.1 Sandaracinobacter neustonicus
ATGGCCACCGTCGCCCGCCAGACGATCGACACAGGTGCGGACCAAGAAATGCGTGCCGGGCGCCTGTGTTTCGCAGAAGAACTCGTAAATGTCGTTCTCTCGATCGCCAATGTGAACCAGTCGCTCCGGATCGCCTAGCAGGGTGGTCGATTGACGCATATTCTCGAGCCAGCGGTAGCTCTCCTTCTCCTCGATCGGCACGCGCGTGGGATTGATCCGCCGCTTCAACGCGTTGGCGCCCTTGAACTTGGTGCGGGTCCAGAATTTCGCCGCTGTCAGACCCAGTGGCAATCCCTCAGTCGTGATCGCAAGGCTGGAGTGCATGAGCAGGCCGCAGACCGTATGAAGCCGAAGCCGACCATTCTCATCACGCCGGCTCGGCGCAAGCCCGATGGCGCCAATCGTTTCAGGATTGCGCCTTTGATAGGAGAATTCGGTGGTGTCCTGTAAAACCAGGATGAACCCCTCAAGCGCCGCCGCGCGTGTCCGTGTCGCCTGAAAATGCCCGGCAAGTATGTCTCCCTCGTTCACCGAGCCATTAGACAAAAAACGGTAGGCCGCCTTTGTATTGGCCCAGTCTTGACACGCCATCGGTATCGGTGCGCCAATCGCTCCTGCCATCTGCTTAAGCATCGTTCGAAGCCGTTCGCCCAGTCGCTTATCACGAAAGGCGGCGGGATCGACTTCCCCGTCAGCCCATCCTGCCGCATCGAAAACGGACGTCTCCACGTTGCACCCCGCCAACCGATTCAGGTGCCAGGGAATGAATCATGCTTGATTCCAGACGGGCAATGCTCATGCGGCCAACGGAATCACGCTCGCGACCACTTGTGGGTAATTGAAAGCCGGCCAGCCACGAGTTGCGCGGTCGGCGCTGGACGGTGAAGGACGGATCCTGAACGGAGTTCTTTCTGGACTCCAGAAGGAGGTCCTGTGAGCGAAGGTGGCGGCGTGATCGTGCGCACGGAGCGGCGGCGGCGCTATTCTGACACAGAGAAGGCGGCGATCGTCGCCGAGAGCCTGCGCCCCGACGTTACGGTGGTGTCGGTCGCGCGCAGGCATGGCATTGCCAAGAGTGTGATCTACAACTGGCGTGCCAACCGGCGCGAGGCTGAAGCGATTGCAAGGGAGGCGCTGGAGTTCATCCCATGTGGCCAGTTCGTGGCGACCTCGGAGCGAGCTTCAGCGTGCGAGATCATCGCTGACGAACCGGAGTCTTCGGTCGGCCCCTTGGCGCAAGATGTTGCGGCTTCTCCTCCGCCCGGGCAACAACGAGCAGGCGCGATTGCCATCGAGCTTGAGGGCGGCGCGCGCCTGACCGTCGACAGCTTCGTCAACGAGAAGGCGCTTGCCCGGGTTCTGCGCGCCTTGAAGGCCGTGTCATGCTGAGCCTGCCGCCAGGAACCAAGGTCTATCTGGCCAGCAAGCCGGTCGACATGCGCAAGGGCTTCGCCGGGCTCAGCGTGCTTGCCAGCGAAGTTTTCCGGCTCGATCCCTATAGCGGCCATGTGTTCCTGTTCCGCAGCAAGCGCGGCAACTACCTCAAGGCGCTGGTCTGGGACGGCACCGGCCTGTGCCTGTTCGCCAAGCGGCTCGAGCGCCATCGCTTCGTCTGGCCGCCGCTGGTCGACGGCGGAGTGGTGCTGACCCCTGCGCAGTTTTCGCTGCTTCTGGAGGCGATGGACTGGCGGCGAACGGTTGCACCAAAACCCCCGCAGCGGCCTGTGCATATCTAGCGACTCGCGCGCGGTTTTCCTGCCTTCGGCTTGGTCAAGATCGCCCGTCATGTTATCCGCTGTTCGTGTCTCCCGCCGACCTCGATCTGCCTTCCGATCCGGACGAGCTTCGCGCCTTTGCCGAGGTGATCAAGGCGCGTCTGGCCGCCTCGGAACAGGCGCTGGCGCAGGAACAAAAGGCGCTCGCTTACGAGCGCAAAGCACATGATGCAACGCGCGACGAGCTTGGTGCTGCACGCAACGCGATCAAGCTGACCACGCTCCAGATCGAGAAGCTCAAAGCCCAGCTTGCCAAGCTGCGCCGCATGAAGTTCGGCCAGTCGTCCGAACGCATGATGCAGCTTGCCGATCAGCTGGAACTCACGCTCGAGGATCTCGAAGCCCAGCAGGCCCATGCCGAGTGCGTCATGCGCGGGCAGGTCGATCAGGACGAGGCCGAACCGCCGAAGGCCAGGCGCAAACCGAAGCGCGCGCCGCTGCCCGATCATCTGCCGCGCGATGTGATCGTGCATCCGGCACCAGGCGCGGATCGCTGCGCGGCGTGCGGCCGCGCGGCATCGGTTCTCGGCGAAGACGTCACCGAGGTGCTGGAATACGTGCCTGCAAGCTTCCGCGTGGTGCGCCATGTCCGTCCCAAGCTTGCATGCACATGCTGCGATACCATCGCCCAGGCACCTGCACCCGGTCTGCCGATCCCGCGCGGCCGCGCCGGTCCCGGCCTCTTGGCGCACGTCATCGTCGCCAAGTTCGCCGATCACCTGCCGCTGTATCGCCAGTCGCAGATCTACGCGCGTGAGGGAGTCGAGCTGTCCCGCTCGACGATGGCCGACTGGCTCGGCCAGGTCAGCTGGCTGCTCGATCCGCTGGTCGAGCGTCTCGGTGCCCACGTCATGGCCAGTCAGAAGCTTCACGCCGACGACACACCGGTCCCGGTGCTGGCTCCCGGCACGGGCAAGACGTCGACCGGGCGATTATGGGTCTATCTGCGCGATAACCGCCGATGGAGCCCGGCAGACAGGCCTGCCGCGCTGTTCCGCTATAGCCCAGATCGCAAGGGCGAGCGGCCACGCGAGCACCTTGCGGCCTTTGCAGGCTTTCTGCAGGCCGATGCCTATGCCGGGTTCAACCCGCTCTATGATCCCGGCCGCATGCCCGGCGTCATCACGCCCGTCGCCTGCTGGGCCCATGCAAGGCGCAAGTTGCACGATGTCCTTGTTGCCGATCGCAGTTCTGCTGCGCGCAAGGGGCTCGGCCTCATCGGGCAGCTCTACGAGATCGAGCGGTCGATCGAGCAGGAACCTCCCCAAGAGCGTTTGCGCCAGCGAGCGGCATCGAGGCTCATCGCGCTCGACTTCTTCGCATGGGCAGATGGCGTCCTTGCCAAGGCATCCGCGCGTTCGCCGCTGGCCGAGGCGCTGCGCTATGCGATCAAGCTGAAGCCCGCGCTGCTTGCCTACACCCAGGACGGGCGGCTTGAGATCGACAACAACCTTGCCGAGAACGCGCTGCGCGGCATCGCGGTCGGGCGCAAGAACTGGCTGTTCGCCGGCGCGGACTGCGGCGGCGAGCGGGCCGCGGCGATGTATTCGCTGCTCGAGACCGCCAAGCTCAACGATGTGAACCCCCAGGTGTGGCTCAGCGACGTCCTCGACCGCATCGGCAAGGGTCATCCGATCAATCGCATCGACGAACTCCTGCCCTGGGCCTGGAAGGCGGCCTAATCCGGCGGCCAGGACGTTGCCTGAGGGCCATTGCGCCAATGGCAGCTATCTGCGATTTTCCGCCAGAAGCTGCCTTTCAGGAAGCGACCCCGAAACGGTCATAAACTTTTGCGATCAATACGGTCCCTAGCTCGTCACGGCCTTGGTCCGCCGATTGGCCAACGAGCAAATGGCCAGCGCGAAGAACAGAACTCCTCCGATCACAACCTGCGGTCCCGGCAGGACCAGCCAAGCCGCAGCGAAGTAGAAACCCATGGCGAAGTTTATCGCCGCCACAATCAACCGGCTGCCCACGCCTGACGATTGGAATCCGATGAGGTTCGCGGCGGCTGCCAGCACAATCGCCAAGCCGGTTCCAACAAACCACAATGCATCGATTGTCCAATCGGCATAGGCTAGCGGGGTCAAAGCGAGGTGGACGGCCCCAAGCAGCACGCCAATAATCGCCAATGCCAAGGCTGGGGTTTGCACGCGCATCAGTTCAACCCCTGCCGAAGAGGGATCAGACGCGCAGCGGAAACTGCGAGCGCCAGTGCGAACATCAAAATCACAAGATCTTCCACGATCAGCGCAAGATACAGGTTCGACATTGGCGTTGGGGCACTGCCGAGCCAGATCATCGTCGCCGCCATTGTCAGCACGGCGATCAAAGGCGCGGCTAGGCTGATTGTGGCACGAAATCCGAACCGGGCCGTGGCGATCGCGCCGACGACAAACAACAGGGCCGTGCCATATCCAAAAACTTCCAGCACGAATGCGTCGGTAACGGACATGCGCCCCGCAAAGCGAATGTTCAGCGCTGCCCAGACCATCGCTCCTCCGACCAAGACGCTGCGAGCAACCTCATGAATGAAGGCAGGGGAAATGATGCGTTCAGTGACGGCCGTGAAGAGGCAGCCTGCCACGAAACGCCAGCGCTCAGCCTCGGGGACGTGATCGAATTCGGCCGCCATTGCAGCAAACCAGGACCGGCGGACCGGCGGCGCGATCTTGAAGGCCAGCACGACACAAGCGCGTGCAAGGGAGTTCCGTTTCGAACTCATATTGCAAATCCTTTCCCGTGGTTTGCAGTGCGCACATCGTCGGACTCAATGGTGCGAGCGAGTGCAATGCCTGATGGCGTCAAGCGATAGGCATGGCGCGGCGGCCTGCTCTCGTGCGGCGAAGGAACCCATTGGGCTTCGAGGTTCCCCTGATCACACAGCCGAATCAGCATCGGATAAAGCGTCCCCGAGGCGATACCGGTCAGCACCATCAATTCATACCCATAACGCCAATCCTGCGGGCGTTCGAGCAGCGCCAGCAAGGCGGTTCGAGTCTGTTTGGAGATGTTGGGGCGTCTCGGCATTACACCAATCTATATATGTAGAGTTTGTGGCGCAAGTGGGATTATCGTTTGACCTGAAGCGGGGCGACGTAATTGTGTGCTCGAAGCCGGTGGCGAAACCCGACGTTCGCAAAACCACCCACGACCGGCCATGAGCAGGGCTGATGCGCGATCCTGAAAGCTGTCTTGCAGCTTTGCTACGCTTCTGAAAAACTCCTGCCTTTCAGGTGAAGCGACCCCAGAGCCGTAATTCAATAACTCGTCCGCAGCCACCAAATGTCATAATCGGACGAGTCATTATAAGTGGAACCGCAAGATCGGTCGAGCGGCGCATACTGCCACGCGCGTAAATGGTTTCGCCAGGATGGAGCGGACAGTGACGACAGCACTTCAATACTACCATGACAGGATGAAGCGGGCGCTCGATCATATCGATCGGCATCTCGACGATCAGCTTGATCTGGAAGCAGTAAGCGCTGTCGCGGCATTCTCGAAGTTCCATTTCCACCGGCAATTCACGGCGATCTTTGGGCTCTCTGTGCATCGCTACGTTCAGCTTTCTCGAATGAAGCGCGCTTCGTTCCGCTTGGCTTATCGTGACGATCAGACCGTCATACAGATCGCGATGGATGCCGGTTATGACGCACCCGACGCCTTCGCCCGCGCTTTTCGCCAGCGGTTCGGACAATCGCCATCGTCATTCCGGAAATCTCCCGACTGGGAGCCGTGGCTTGCGGCCTTCGGGCCTCTCACCGACGCAAGGAGCAAACTCATGCAACAGACTTTCAATGCAAGCGACGTAACAATTCAAGAGGTATCGCCCATCCCGGTGGCTATCATGGAGCACCGCGGACCACCGGCCAAAGTCGGCGAAACCATCCAGCAGTTCATTGCCTGGCGAAAGGCGAACGGGCTTTCTCCCCGCACGAGCGAGACATTCAACGTCTTCCATTGCGACCCGAGAACCACCGACCCGAGCGATTATCGGCTAGACTTGTGTGCTGGAACAGAACGGACCTTCGATGCAGATGATCAAGGTGTGGTCTCCGGTATCATTCCGGGCGGCCGGTGCGCAGTCTTGCGAATAGTGGGTAATACCGACGATCTGGAACCCGCCGCGCTCTATCTCTACCGCGACTGGCTTCCCAAAAGCGGCGAGGAAGCGCGAGATTTCCCGCTTTACTGCCAGCGCGTCTCATTCTTCCCCGAAGTGCCTGAACACGAGGCAGTGGCGGACCTGTTTTTGCCGCTAAAATAACTTTTGACGATGGCCGCTTGTACACTTGACCGCTGCCAGAAGCGGACAAGCGGCTCCCCACCCACCTCCGGTCATTCCGACCTCTCGGCCGTTTTCCCGAAACCGGCCATATGACGCCACGGTTTTCACCGGACGCTTACGAACAAGTCGCAGGAAACTATCGACCTTCTTAGTCGAGAGGCGAATAACCGGGTGGCCGCCCACTCCAATTCTTGGCGGCGAAAGATCTATAAAACCGTCGCGGACTCCGAGGGGACCTGTGCAGGCACTCGTCGATCAGCAACTTCACTGACGAGTGTTCGCTTCGGGAGAGGGTTTGCGTGTAAAATTGGTCCGCACCGAGGACTTGGCCTTGAAACCTTGCACCGCCAACCCCCGTGCGACGGCCACGACGCAGATGGTCGGCGCCCCGCACGCGTTGCAACGCTGCGAACGTGTCAGATTGCACGGAATGAACTCACGAGGTCCAGTCTGACGGCCAGTGACTGGCTCGGTAAGCGGCAAGCGGTTCGAAACGCTTCCACAAAGGGGAGCCAGCGGTTCAACTGATATGCGCCCCAACCGCAGGGCGCGCGCCGGATGGCAAGCGGCGCTTGAGTGGAAGCCCGCGATGCCCATCCACCAGCTGTTCCCCACGCCCGTCTATCAGGGCGAGATCGCAGACGAGGCGCTGATCGCCGAGCTGATCCACAGCACGCGCACGCTGGCAACGGATGACAGGGCAGGGCGGCGCTGGTGCCGCGACAATGGCTATCCCGGCTACACCAGCTACGCCTCTCTCAACGATCTGCCCGCGCGTGATCCGGCCTTTGCGCAACTGGTGAAGCGGCTGGCCCCGCATGTGCGCGCCTTTGCAGAGGGTGCGCATATGGATCTGGGCGGGCGCAAGCCAAAGCTGGACAGCCTGTGGGTGAATATCCTGAAGCCCGGCGGCGGTCATAGCGGCCATATCCACCCGCACAGCATCATCTCCGGCACCGTCTATCTGGAGGTGCCCGAAGGCGCGGGCGCGCTGAAGATCGAAGATCCGCGCCTGCCGCTGCTGATGGCGGCCCCCGGCCGCACGGCCGACGCCCAGCGCGAAGCCAGGCCGTTCGTGTATCTGCAACCCGCGCCCGGCACCGTGCTGCTGTGGGAAAGCTGGCTTCGCCACGAGGTGCCGCAAGGCCGTGCAAAGGCAGAGCGAATCAGCGTCAGCTTCAATTACGCATGACGGCTTGAGGCCGCCGGGCACCTCGCTTAGGCTGGGGCATGTTGACCGTCCGCCTCCGCTCCGCAGGCTGCACTTTCGCCGCCATTCTCGCCTCTCAGGCCGCCCCGGCTGCCGCCCAGCGCTTCGATGACACGATATCGCTGCGGGTGGAGGCCTATTTCGCCGGAGTGGGCAGTTCGGCGAGTGCCACCACTGTCTCCGGCTCGCTGGGCACCAGCATCGATTTCGAGAAGGACTTGCGGCTCGACGATTCCAAGACGCTGCCCGCGCTGGAAATCGGCTGGCGAATCAATGACGATTGGGTGTTGCAGGGCCAATATTATGGCCTGTCGCGCCGGGCATCCGCCAGCCTCGATCATGAGATCAGCTTCGGGGAGACGGTGTGGCCGGTCTCCGCCCGCGTGGGCGCGGGCTTCGATTCCGATGTCTATCGCTTCACCATCGGCAACCTTCTGTATCAGGGGCCGAAACTGGAACTGGGTTTCGGCGTCGGGCTGCACGCCACCGATTTCGAGCTGTTCATCGAAGGCGAGGGGCAGGTGGGCGACGGCCCCGTCCGCTTCCATCGGGAGGGCCGCAAAATCTTCGCGCCGCTGCCCACCATCGGTATCTTCGGGCAATGGGAACCAGCCTCGCGCTGGACGCTGTTCGGCCGGATCGACTGGCTGTCTTTGGGCATCGACGATTATCGCGGCCGCCTGATCAACACGGAAGCGTCGCTGTCCTACCGCATCCACCGCAACTTCGACATCGGCGCCTCCTATCGCTATGTCGATTACAAGCTGAGGGTGTCGAAAGAGGATTGGAACGGCCGCGTCCGCTACCAATTCTCCGGCCCCGCGCTGTTCGTTCGCGCCGGGTTCTAAGGCGGCCGCTCTCAGATCATCGCCGGATCGCGCAGTGTCAGGTCCAGCCAAATTCTGTCGCCAGCACCGATGCCAAGGCTGCGGCGCACGCTTGCTTTCACCGGCAGCATCCAGCTGCTCTGCGCCTTGTTGGGAAACAGCGAGGTTTCCCAGCTGACATCGCCCGATTGCGCGCGCACCCGCACCGTGCTCCAGCCGCGCCGGGTGGCGGAAAGGATGGCGTGCAGCTGCACCTTTTCAGCCTGCTCGGGCGGCAGGGTCACGAAGAACCAGCGGGCGGGGGCCTGCCCCTTCCACTCCCACAGCTCCGCCTCGAACGGCGCAAGCCGGTCCGTCATTGCAGGGTGGCCGACATCTCCATCATGCGCGGATAGCGGATTTCACCCCCGCCGGGCAATGTCCTGACCAGCGCGGTGATATCCCCGCCCGGCCCGGCCCGCTCGACGGCGAAGCGCGCGGCGGGTTCCTCCGCAAGGCTGAAGCGATCTGCCCCCAGCGGCACCAGCGTGCGCAGCGGGCGACGCCCCTGCACCAGCCGCAGCGCTCCGCCGGATTCGGCGATCTGCAAGTCGCCGAAGCGCCCGGCCAGCGCCTGATCGGCGGCATTGGCTGCGGTTTCGGCTTTCAACGTCTCCAGCACCAGCGCCGCCTGCCGGGGCAGAGCCTTGCCCTCCGCCTCCAGCGCGAGGATTCGCGCCACCCGCAGCGCGTCATCCTGCGGCACGGCGACATCGGGCGTCACGCCCCGGCCTTCCCAGTTGGTGCCGGTGATCGGATTCACCGGCGTGCTGACGGAAATGAAGATGGAAAAGCCGTCCGCCGTCTGCCGCGCGCTGCCCGGATTGGCCGCGCCGCCGGTGCGTTCGCCCACGATCACCGCGCGCCCCGCCGCCTGCAGCGTGTAGGCCAGCGCTTCCGCCGATGAGCCGGTCCGCGCGCTCACCAGAATGAACAGCGGCGTGTCCAGCCGCTTCGGCAGGGTGGAGGCGACGGGGGAGAGTTCATAGCCGTCCAGCCCCGTACGGGATCGGAACACGCTGGCCACTTTCGCCGGTTCCGCCACGAACTGCTGCACCAGATAGGCCACCATGTTGGGCGAGCCGCCGCCATTGTCACGCAGGTCGATGATCAGGCTCGGCGTGCCAGCCACGAAGCGCAGCGCGGCATCGGCCGCCGCCTGCTGCGGGCTTCCCGGCCCTTCGAACCCGGCGAACAGGTCCAGCTTCACATAACCCACCCCACCGGGCAGCACGGCCACATCGCTGAAGCCATGGTTCGCCCGCGCCGTGTCGCTGTCGTCCAGCGCGGCCACCGTCGTCGTCGCGTCATTGCCCTTAGGTGCCCAGCTGACGGCGAAATGCCGATCCTCTGTAGAGAGCCGCTTCGTCAGCACGAAGGCGAGGTCGCGCGGGTCTGTATAGCGGTCGAACAGTCCCGCCTTCGCGTCTGCCTCCAGCCCGTTGGCGATCCGCGTCGCCCGTGTCGCATCGAAATAGCTGGCGCGGATCAGCCGCGCGATGTCGGCCACTGCAGTGCGCGGCGCGGGCGCTTGCGCGCAGGATGCCACGCCTTGCGCCAGCGCGTACGTCGGCAGAGCCGCCAAGGTCATCACCAGCGCCGTCGTCAGCGCCCGGGTCACAGATCCCATATCCAGTCTCCCGGGAAAGCCCTCCGCACTCCCACGCGGTCGGCTTTCCCCCTCCATCGTGCAGTCTGCCACCAGTTTCGCCCTGCGCCAAGTGCCAGACTTGCGGAGTCCGACTCCGCATGTCACGCTCTGGGGCAGGGAGTAGGGAAGGACAGGTTTATGGACAGCTTCGACGTCGTGATCGTCGGCGCAGGGCTCAGCGGCATTGGTGCCGCATGGCACCTTCAGGACAAGTGCAAGGGCAAGAGCTTCACCATATTGGAAGCGCGCGACGCCATCGGCGGCACCTGGGACCTGTTCCGCTACCCCGGCATCCGCTCCGATTCGGACATGTTCACGCTGGGCTACAACTTCCGCCCATGGACGGAACAGAAGGCCATCGCAGACGGCCCGCACATCCTGAAATATGTGAACGACACCGCGCGCGAAGGCGGCATCGATCAGCACATCCGCTTCCACCACAAGGTCACGGAAGCCAGCTTCGACAGCAGCACCGGCCGCTGGACGGTCACCGCCGATACGCCGGACGGCCCCCGCCAGTTCAGCTGCCGCATGCTGCTGATGGCGGCCGGCTATTACAGCTATGACAATCCGCACAACCCGCCGTTCGCAGGCGAGGACAGCTTCGCGGGCCGCATCTTCCACGCCCAGCTCTGGCCGAAGGATGTGGATTATCGCAACAAGCGCGTCGTCGTGATCGGCTCGGGCGCGACCGCCGTCACCATCGTCCCTGTCGTCGCCCGCGATGCCGCGCATGTGACGATGCTGCAACGCTCGCCCACATGGATGGTCTCCCGCCCGGCGGAAGACAAGATCGCCAATTTCCTGCGTCGCATCCTGCCGCCGATGGCTGCCTACAACCTTGTCCGCTGGCGCAACGTGCTGATGCAGAACTGGTTCTTTAAGCGCACCCGCAGCCACCCGGAAAAGGTGAACAAGGCGGTGACGGACATGCTGCTGAAGGAACTGCCCGAAGATGTGGTGAAGGCGCACTTCCAGCCCGGCTACAATGTCTGGGATCAGCGCCTCTGCCTCGTACCCGACAGCGACTTTTTCAACGCCGTGAAAGACGGCACCGCCTCCGTCGTCACCGATCATGTCGATCATTTCGACGCGGGCGGCATCGCGCTCAAATCCGGCCAGCATCTGGATGCCGACATCATCGTGAAGGCAACGGGCTTGCGCCTGCAAGTGCTGGGCGGCGCGAAAGTGATGGTGGATGGCAAGGAAATCCGCCCGAATGACCGCTATGTCTATCGCGGCATGATGCTGGAGGGTGTGCCGAACCTCGTCTACGTATTCGGCTATTTCAACGCCTCATGGACACTCCGCGCAGACCTCACCTGCGAATGGGCCTGCCGCCTGCTGGCCGCGCTGGACAACCCCGCCACCCCCATCGCCGTGCCGGAACGCGGGGTCGATCTGCAAGACGAGCCGCTGTTGCTGAACTCCGGCTATGTCCAGCGCGCGCTGGACACACTGCCGCGCCAATCCAGCACGGACCCATGGCGCGACACGCAGGATTATCTGCGAGACCGCCAGTCCATCCATCAGGACCCGCTGTCAGACGGAACGCTGAAATTCCACCCACTGGCCCCGGCACGGGCGCAACCGTTCGCACAGGCGGCCGAGTAGCGGGGGCGGGTGGGCTTTCCCGGAAGCGCCTTTGCCTCCGGCGGCCGGGCTCTGCCCGGACCCGGCAGGGAAATGATTTCCCTGCACCCTCTAACTTTGCGTTGCGCCTGAACTCCAACGTCGCGTGAGTGATCAGATTCGACTGCCTGCGGCGCAACGAAAGCCCTCTCCCCCTGCAAGGGGGAGAGATGGAGAGGGGGTGTCCCCGCCGGGCCTGAGCCACAACAGCGAAACAAGCACTCCGAAGACTCTCTCTCCCCGCTGGGGAGAAAGTTGGAGAGAGGGGAGCGACGCCGGGCCAAACCCACCAACCCCTCCACCCGCTCAGCCTGAGCTTGTCGAAGGCCCCGGAGCAAGCCCGCCAACCTCCCCACCAACCACAACCGTCACCCCGGACTTGATCCGGGGTCCAGCTGTTCTTCGGCAAGGCTGGAGCAGAAAGCTGGACCCCGGATCAAGTCCGGGGTGACGGGTGAAGGAGACAACGAGGGAAACATCCCCCACCCATCCCCACCCCGCTCAGGCCGCCTTGCGCACTCCGGCCGGGATCGGCGCAACCGCGGGCGCGGGGGTCAGCACCGGAGTCGCATTGTTGCGATACAGGCTGAACAGCCGTTCGAAATGCTGCGCCGGGGTGGAAATGTGGCTGCGGCGCGCGCCGATGGCGTTCACCCGCAGCTGATCCGGGTTGCGGTTCAGCAGGCGATGGATCGCATCCGTGGCGGCGGCCGGGTTGCCCGGCTCATACAGTTCGGACCAGGCCGGGTCGGCCGCATCCGTGCAGCCGCCTTCGGCCGGCAGGATCAGCGGGATGCCCGCCGCCAGACCTTCGCTGGCAACAAGGCCGAAGGTTTCCGCGCGGCTGCCGTGGATCATCGCGTCTGACGAGGCGAGGATGCGGGCGAGTTTCTCCCGGTCGCTCACCTGCCCCAGCAGCTTCACATTCCCGGCGGCGGTGGCGGCCTTGTGCACCCGCTCGTTGGCGAAGCCGTTGCCGATCTGGATCATGGCGACATTCTCGTCGCGCAGCGCACCCACCGCCTTGAACACCACCGGCCACTGCTTTTCATGATGGTGGCGGCCCACGCCCACCAGCAGCCGGGCGGATTGCGGCAGGCCGAATTCGGCCAGCATTTGGCGGCGCAGTTCGCTGTCGCGCTTACAGGGGTGGAACAGTTCTTTGTCCACGCCCAGCGGCACCAGTTCGGATTGGATTCCGGCCTGCTGTTCGATGCGCTGGCCGAACCAGCGGCTGCCCACGATCACGCTGTCGAAGCGGCGCGCGGTGCGGGCGAGGTAGCGCCAGTACCAGAAAGAGGCCTTGTCCACCGTGTCTGCACGCAGGAAATCCTGTGTCCACACCTGCAGGTGCGCGGCGACCGGATCGGCGTGCATGAACAGCGCCTTGTGCGCCATGTTGGCGGCGCGGCCCTGCCAGTTGGCGACGATCCACGCCCCCCGGAATGGCGAGGAGGCTTCCACGACATCGGGCTTCAGCTCGTCGAGCAGCTGCACGACGGGGGCGGCCTTCCAGAACACATGGTAACGGGTGTCCACCGGGATCACCGGGGCCTTCACATAGATGACCTGCCCGCCCTCGCGCTGCTCCACCCGGTCTTCCGGGCCGGGCGCGATCACGCTGACCTTCACGCCCGTCTGGTGGCCGAAGGCGAGTTTCGCGTCGATATAGGTCTTCACCCCGCCGCCCAGCGGCGCATAGAATTCAGCGACGTCAACGATATGCATGGTTGCCCCTACCGGTTTCCGGCCGATTGAAGTTCTTCCTTGGGGATCGGGCCGAAACCCAGCCCCCGCAGATAGTTCATGGTCACATTTGATTCACTCAGCCCGCTGTTGAAGCGCATGGCGACTTCGGATGCCTTGGGCTTCGTCTTCAGGATGCTCACGCGCGGGTTGCGCGTGAAGGTCGCGCCATCGTCGCGATAGTTGAACTTCCGCACGCCCGTGGGGGAGTGGAAGGCGCCCATCGCATAGGTGCCGGGGCCGGGGATCAGCACGCAGACCTTCGCCACGCCGGTTTTCGGCACCGGCACGGTCACGCGCTGATACGCTTTCCCTTCGGCCACCAGCTCATGGTGGTTGCGCATGAAATCCTGATCATTGCCGGGCCACAGCTCGATGCGCAGCGTGCCGTCGCGGTTCTTGAATCCGTCCACCGTCAGCAGCACGGCATCGCGGCCGGAACCGGGCAGGCAGGCGGCGGCGTCGGGGCCGAGAATGTCCGGACCAGCCAGCGCGGGGGTGGCGGTTGCGGCCATCAGGGCGACGAGGGGGATCAGCTTTTTCATCATCAAAGGCTCCCGGCTGCCTGCGGCAGCCCTTCTTCGGCCACGGTGTCGCCGCGGCTTTCAATGGTGGATGCCCCCACATAGGAAATCACATGGCTCACAAGGTGCAGCGCCCCGGCCGCCGCCATCAGCGCCGCCACTTCGGGCGCGGCGGAACCCGTCAGGCTTACCCCGATCGCCGCGAACAGCAGTTCCTTGTTCGGCACGAACGGCAGCCGCGTGACGACCATGCGCAATGCCCCCAGCACCACCCATGTGCCGACGTCCACCGAAGGCAGTGCCACGATCCACGCCAGCAGCAGCAGCGCGGAGCCGATCAGCAGCCGCCCGCAGTGCAGCAGGAAGATCACGAAATTCTCGCGCAGCGGCAGGCTCATGACCTTGCGGCTGAACAGCAGGATCGCAAGGCTGATGGAAATCACGAAGGCGAAGCCGAAGCCCACGGAACGCATCGCCCCGCCGGTGAACGCCGCCTGCACCGCTTCGCCGCCGCCCATGGACAGCGCCAGCCCCAGCATCAGCAGCGTGGCGACATTGCCCGCCAGCGCGGAAGTGATCGCCACATCCTTCACGGCGGCCAGCGGCCCGGCACCCACTTCGCGCGCGCCCAGCGCCTTCTTCGCCCACATGAACAGATAGGCGTCTCCGGAATAGCCGAACACGGCCTCGTTCAGCACCCGCTTCTTGGAAAAGACGGCGAGCGCGCGCGGCGTCAGCGGCCACCAGCGGCGGAAAATGATATATTCGGTCACGGGGGTGGCCATGTAGGACATCGCCACCAGCAGGTAGAAGATGGGGTTGGCCGGCAGCACGTTCAGCACTTCCTGCCAGCCGATATTGGCGACAGCGCGCATCAGATAGGCCAGGATCGCCGCCGACAGGCCGAACGACAGCAGCCGCTTCGTCCCCGGAGACATGGAGACGGCATGCGCCAGCCGGGCGCGGCTGGCTTCAAGGCTCTGCAGGGCGGACTCGCGGATCATGACCCTGCCGAGCTAAGGGCCGATTGCGACCGGAAAGGGGCAGCAAGGTGCCCGAAACCGGCCACAGTTGTTTCAGTTGCGGCGGACGGGGCTGCCGCACTCAGCGCTTAGAGCGGGATATTGTCATGCTTTTTCCATGGGTTGCTGAGCTGCTTGGTGCGCAGCTTGCGCAGGCCCACGGCGATCCGCTTGCGGGTGGCGTGCGGCAGGATCACCTCGTCGATGAAACCCATGCTGGCCGCCACGAACGGGTTGGCGAAGCGGGTTTCATATTCCTTGGTGCGCTCGGCGATCTTGTCCGGGTCGCCGATGTCCTTGCGGAAGATGATTTCCACTGCGCCCTTCGCGCCCATCACCGCGATTTCGGCGGTGGGCCAGGCATAGTTCAGGTCTCCGCGCAGATGCTTGGAGGCCATCACGTCATAGGCACCGCCATAGGCCTTGCGGGTGATCACGGTGATTTTCGGCACCGTCGCTTCGGCATAGGCGAACAGCAGCTTCGCGCCATGCTTGATGATGCCGTTATGCTCCTGCGCGACGCCGGGCAGGAAGCCGGGCACGTCCACGAAGGTGAGGATGGGGATGTTGAAGGCATCGCAGAAGCGCACGAAGCGCCCGGCCTTCTTCGACGCGTTGATGTCGAGGCAGCCCGCCAGCACCATCGGCTGGTTGGCGACGATGCCCACGGTATGCCCTTCGATCCGCGCAAAGCCGATCAGGATATTGCCGGCATGGCCCGGCTGGATTTCGAAGAAATCGCCATCGTCGGCCACCTTGGCGATCAGTTCGCGCATGTCATAGGGCTTGGTCGCGCTGGGCGGCACCAGCGTATCCAGAGACGGGATCGGCCGGTCGAACGGGTCGACGCTGTCCCGGTGCGGCGCGCCTGCGCGGTTGTTCAGCGGCAGGAAATCGAAGAAGTCGCGCGCGCGCAGCAGTGCATCCACATCATCTTCCAGCGCCAGATCGGCCACGCCGGATTTGGTGCTGTGGGTGATCGCTCCGCCCAGTTCCTCTTGCGTGACGACTTCGTTCGTCACGGTTTTCACCACGTCCGGGCCGGTCACGAACATGTAGGAACTGTCCTTCACCATGAAGATGAAGTCCGTCATGGCGGGCGAGTAAACCGCGCCGCCCGCGCAGGGGCCCATGATGAGGGAGAGCTGCGGCACCACGCCGGAGGCGAGCACGTTGCGCTGGAACACCTCGGCATAGCCCGCGAGGCTGGCCACGCCTTCCTGAATGCGCGCGCCGCCCGAATCGTTGAGGCCGATCACCGGCGCGCCCACCTTCATCGCCATGTCCATGATCTTGCAGATTTTCTGGGCGTGGCGTTCAGACAGGGAGCCGCCGAACACGGTGAAATCCTGCGAGAAGACGAACACGAGGCGGCCGTTGATGGTGCCCGATCCGGTGACGACGCCGTCGCCCGGAACCTTGGTCTTTTCCATGCCGAACTCGACGCAATTATGCTCGACATACATGTCCAGCTCTTCGAAGCTGCCTTCGTCCAGCAGGATGTCCAGCCGCTCGCGCGCCGTCAGACGGCCCTTGGCGTGCTGTGCATCGATCCGCGCCTGTCCGCCACCAAGGCGGGCTGCCGCGCGCCGCTGTTCCAGCTCGTCCAGCACCTTCAGCATTGCCTGTCGTCCCCTTCAAATCGTGTCGCGGATTGGCCTAGCGGCCACTTGCGCTGCTGTCACCGCCCGAAATTGCTCGCGTCTGCAAGCTGTAGAAAGCGCGCGGCTGCGGCAAACTGCGCGCGCCGCGCCGCGCGGTCTGCCGCCGCAAGCGCATCCTCGCCCCACAGATCTGCCTGAAACGCCTCGTCGAGGATGGAGGCCGCCCACGCGGCGTCCACCTCCAGCGCGCCATGCGCCAGCGCCAGCGGGATCACCGCCGATCCGGACAAGGTGACGAGCGGAGACAGCGCCGCCAGCGCGAACGGCCCGAAACCGCGATAGGCGGCCGCGATCCGCGCCAGCGTCTGCGGCGGCTGCGGCCGATGCACCACGCCCGCCGTCACGACAAAGTCGATGTCGAAGCGGGCCGCCGCCCAATCCAGCAGCGGTTGCCAGCGCGCGGCCTGAAGCACGGCCAGCTCGTCGGGATGATCGGCGCGGTAGCAGAGCATGTCGGACTCGGCATAGCGCGACAGCCCGTCGGCGAAGCTGTGCGGATCGGCGGACACCAGATCGACCGCCGCATTGGCCAGCCCTGTCAACGGCATAGCAGTGGGCTGAAGCTCCCCTTCCACCGCGCGCCATTCCTCGGCCAGCGCGTCGGCCAGCCCGGCGTGGGGCAGCAGTTGCGGCAGGCCCTTGGGCGTTTTCACCGCGCGCCCGTCCAGCTTCAGCACAAAGCCGCCGTCTGCGGCTTCCACCGCCACTTCGGTCCAGAAGCGCTTCACTTCCAGCGCGTTTTCAGCGCGCGCGGCCCAAACAGCACGATGATCGCGCCCGCCGCCATCAGCATCAGCCCGCCGCCCATCGGCCCCCCCGTTTCCGGGGCGCGGCCCACCAGCCACATGCCGCCGAACACGGTCAGCAGCCCGGCCAGACGCACCAAAGTCATCAGCCACAGCCGGGCCTCTGCGGGGTCGCGCTCAGCCATCGTCGCCGGGATCCCAGCGCAGAACGGCGCGCATCCGCCACGCGCCTGCAAGGAACAGCACGCCCGCACCGATGCCGGGGGCGTGCACCAGCAGGTCTGCCCAATGGGCGGGCAGGGCGCGCACCAGATCGAACAGACCGCTGCCTGTGAACCACAGGCCCACCACCAGCAGCCCGCGCGCCAGCCAGACGTCCCATGGAGAAGGTTCGGCTGCCTGCGGCTGCCTCGGCGGTTCGCCGAACGGATGATTGTCATTATCCATGCAACAGCGCCTTCAGGTCCGCCGCGTCTCGCGCCACGGCTGCTGCGCCCGCCTCCAGCAGTTCGGCGGCGTCATGATAGCCCCAGTCCACCCCCAGCGCCGTGACGCCGGCCGCCACGCCCATGCCGATATCGAACACGGTGTCGCCGATGATGAAGGCCCTGTCCGCGCCGACGCCTGCATCCGTCAGGCATTGCAGCAACATGGAGGGGTGCGGTTTAGACGGATGCCGGTCCGCCGTTTGCAGGCTGATGAAATGCTTTTCCAGCCCATGATGCTCAAGGCAGAGCTTCAGCCCCCGGTCACTCTTGCCGGTGGCCACGGCCATCATCCAGCCGCCCGCTTCCAGTTCCTCCAGCAGCTCGCGCACGCCGTCGAACAGCGGCTCCGGGTCCAGCTGCTGATCTGCCCTCAGGCGCTGGAAGGCCAGCTTGTAATCCTCCGCCAGCCGCACATGCAGGTCAGCCGGCGCGTCCGGCAGCAGCGCCTGCATCGCCTCCACAAGGCTGAGGCCCACCACCCGGCGCACTGCATGCGGGTCCGGATCGGCCAGCCCCAGCCGGGAAAAGCTGCTGTGCATCGCGCGCAAGATATTGGCCTGGCTGTCCACCAGCGTCCCGTCGCAATCGAACACGGCGAGCTTCATGCCGGTCAGCCGATGCTCGCCATTTCATACAGGAAATCGACGAAGCCCTTGGTCGCCCCGGCATAGCCCTGCACCTTGGGGTTCGTGCTTTCGATCAACAGATACTCGTTGGGCGCGTGCGCGCCGCCGCCATGGCCCAGCCCGAATTGCCCGGCGGGGATAGAAACCGGCGGCTGGGTGAACACGCTGCCCGGCCAGCTGCCCGCAAGGCGAGGGTTCAAAGTCGTTTTCGCGCCATATTGTTCATAAACCACCTGTTGCGCCCGGATGATGCGGGCGTTTTCGGCCGTTTCCGTGGGGTCGTAACCGCCAGAGACGATCACTTCGATGTCGCCGAAGCCCTTCTTTTTCAGGTGCGCCCGCAGCTTTTCCTCGGCTTCCTTCTTCGTCTGGTTCGGCACCAGCCGCGCTTCCAGCTTGGCCTCCGCCTTGCCGGGCAGGATCGTCTTGCCGCCGGGGCCGGTATAGCCCGCCACAAGGCCCTGAATGTTCACGGTCGGCTGCGAGGCGAGGCGCTCCAGCGCCTTTTCCCAGGGCTCGTCGTTGATCCACATCTTCACGCCATAGGCCGCCTTGGCCTCGGCCTCGCTCATGGCGGCCGCGCTTTGCGCGATCAGTTCTTTTTCCCGCGCCGTCAGCGGGCGGACATTGTCAAACCAGCCCTCGATGGCGGGCGTGTGGCCGTCGGCCTCCACCAGCGTGTTCAGCGCCTGCACCAGATGCCACACCGGCGAATCGATCATGGCATGGGTGGAGCTGTGCACATCGCCCTTCGGCCCCTTGCCCCAGCGTTCGCCACTGGAGATCAGCTGGAATTCCAGCGGCCCCTTCGCCCCCAGATTGATCGCCACATTGCCGTTCGCGCCCTGCCATGCGGAGGGGATGACGATGCCGTCGGTCTTTTTCAGGGCCTTCAGCACCTCCGGCACGGCGACGATCTCGTGGAAGTTGGGGGAGGCGATTTCCTCCTCGCCTTCGGCCACCAGCACGAGGTTCACCGGCAGTTTCTTGCCTGCCGCCTTGAAGGCGTGCAGCGCGTTCAGGAAGGCCATTTCCGGCCCCTTCTGGTTCACGGCACCGCGCCCCACCAGCACCTTGCCCCAGCCGGGCTTGTCCGTCAGCGTCGCTTCGAACGGCGGGGAGGACCATTCCGCCGGGTTCACCTGCTTCACATCATACATGAAATAGATGCCCAGCGTGCGCTTCGCGCCCGAATCCAGCGTGGCGAAGATGCCGGGCTGGCCGCTGGTGGGGATTTTCTTCACCGTCTGGAAACCGGCGTCTTTCAGGATGCCCATGGTGTAATCCACGGCTTCGGGCATCCGCCAGTTTTCCGCCGCGATCCCCGGATGCGCGATCCAGTCCACCAGCCGCTTCACCCCGGCATCTTTGTCGGCATCCACGGCCGCCATCACCGCCGTGCGGTCGCTCGCCGGGGAGGCCTTTGCCACCCCCGGCACCAATGCCACAGCGGCGGCACCCGCCAGCAAGTCCCTGCGTCCGATCTCGGTCATTTGCGTCCCCTTTTTGGTGAATCCGTATCCCCCCGGCTGCGCCGTTCGCCGCGCCGGTTCCCCGATGTGGCGGAGCTCAGCCTGCGGCTTTTCTTCGGCGGCCCCGCCATCGGCTCCGGCTCGGGCAGGTCGGCCTCGCGCGGGTCGAAACCAAGGCTGGCCAGTGTTTCGGCGAAGTGCGGCGGCAGCTCCGCCTTCACATCCAGCGTGCCGCCATCTGGCAAAGCGATCACCAGCCGCCGCGCATGCAGGTGCATCTTGCGCGAGACATTGCCGGTGAGGAACGAGTCCTTGCCGCCATATTTGCCGTCCCCCACGATCGGGGTTCCGGTGGCGGCGGCATGCACGCGCAACTGGTGGGTGCGGCCCGTCAGCGGCTGCATTTCCACGAACGCGGCGCGGTCCGCGGCGCGGTCGATCACGCGGAAGCGGGATTTGGCGATCTGCCCCTCGGCCTCGTCCACGTGCATTTTCTCGCCGCCAGTGCCCGGCTGCTTGCCGATGGGCAGGTCGATCAGGCTGTCATCCAGATGCGGCCCGCCCGCCGTCACGGCCCAGTAGATCTTTTTCGTGTCGCGCGTGGCGAACAGCTTGCCGAAGAAGGCCGCCGCGCGAGAGGTGCGCGCCAGCAGCAGCACGCCGGACGTGTCCTTGTCCAGCCGGTGCACCAGCTTGGGGCGGTTTTCCGCCTCGAACTGCAAGGCGTCCAGCAGGCCGTCGACATGCTCGAACGTCTTGCTGCCGCCCTGCGTGGCAAGGCCGGGCGGCTTGTTCAGCACCAGCGCATGTTTCGATCGGTGGATCACAAGGCTTTGGGCGAATTCCGTTTCTTCGGGCGACAGCTCGCGCTTGGGCTTCACCGGCTTCGGGGCCAGCGCCGCAACGGGCTGCACCTCGATGGGCGGCACCCGCAGCACCTGCCCCTCGGCCAGCCGGTCTCCCGGCCCCACCCGCGCGCCGTTCAGCCGCAGCTGCCCGGTGCGCGCCCAGCGGCTCACCTGATTGAAGCTGATGTCGGGCATGTGCCGCTTGAACCAGCGGTCCACCCGGATGCCGTCATCATCGGCGGCGATGGGGAATTCCTGGCTCATGCCGTCAGGCTCCTTGCAATCCACAGCCCGGCGGCCAGCGCGCCGAGCGCCAGCAGAACCGAGGCCAGCGCATAGGCAATGGCGATACCCGCCTGCCCGCGCTCGATCAGCAGCATCATGTCCAATGAGAAGGCGGAAAAGGTGGTGAAGCCGCCCAGCACGCCCACCCCCAGCAGCAGCCGCCAGCTTTCGCCGCCGCTCGACCGCGCGGCGAGCCAGCCGGCCAGCAGTCCCATGGCGAGGCCGCCCGACACGTTCACGATCAGCGTGGCCCATGGCAGGGCGGTCGCGCCAAGCATCCGGCCCACGCCGAAGCGCGCCATGGCGCCCAGCGCGCCGCCCAGTCCCACAAGTAAAAAGGCTGTCACAGCCTTGCCATAGCCCGGCCCTCAGCCGATGCCAAACGTCCATCCTTCGGTTTTTGCGATCTTGTCGGTAAGTCCGGGCGGCTGCCACCAGCGCGGGTCGGCATGCAGGTGCCGAAGCGCAGCGGCGATGACGATGGCGTCGGTCTGGTTGTCGTCCAGTTGCCCGCCGCCGGGGAAGGGGGCGCTGCCAAGCGCGGCCAGCGCCGTATCCAGTGCAGCGCCATCGCGGATTTTCAGCCCGCGCCCGCCCGCATGACGCAGCATCGCCCGGCCATAGATTTCCACCACGGTGCGCTCGGCCCGCGGATCGAAGGGCCAGACCGCAAATTCCCCGCGCAGCCGGTTCAGCACGCGCATGCCCGCGAAGCTGGCCTTGGCCACCTGCGCTGCCCCCACGCAATCGAACAGGGTGGCCGCCTTGCCGCCGCCGCGCGCGTTGAAGGCCATTTCGCACTGGCGGAAGCGCATGAACGGCGCCTTTGGCCCATCGGCCGCGCCCATCCAGAAGTAAGGCCGCGCCGCGCCGGTCATGAACCCCAGCGCGCCATAATCGGCATCCCCGGCGTGCGCTTCCACATGGCGCCAGAAGGCTGGCGCGGTGTCGGCAGTTTCCAGCCCCGGCAGGTAAGCGCCTTTGTCCACAAAGGGTGGGGCGAAGGAAAAATCGAACCCGGCCAGCACCTTGCCGGGCAGAGCCAGCAGCCACTCCGCCACTTCGGCCCTCGCCCAGCCGCCGCGCGCGGGCGGCGGCACCAGCCGGGGCGCATCCGCCCCGGTCTCTGCCACCGCCACGGCGATGCCTTTGTGCCGAACCCCCTTCGCGCCGGACCAGTCGACGCCAACGAAACAGTCGAACTCAGGCAGGGGGGCGTGCTTTTCGTTTGCGCCGTCTAGCGTGCACAATATCTCCGCCCCGAAATGTCGGTGTCTGGGGAAGTAACGACATGCACCCGGATTTGGGAAGATGTGCGCCCCCTGAAAGTGACTGCTGCGCCCGAGGTAAACTGCGTCACCGATTCAACCGATGTGATCGACCCAAAGCAGAAGGGTATTATGATTGACGAAGGCCCATCCCAAACCGGAGCGGCTACATCGCCATTCTCTCCTTTGAACACGGTCTTAAATTCGGGCTTCCTCGTTTCGGCCAAGTCAAGCCGATAACGGGTGGAGCCGAGCGTTCCTTCTTCACTGACAGCCAAGCGTGCCACATGTTTCCCATCGGGCGACTCGATATTAAAAATCACCTTGCGCGGAGAGCTGTCGCAGGAAATCAGCGATAACATCAGGAGCATTGCTGCCAGCCCCCGGAACATGTCAGAAGCTCCTGTTGTCATGGTATTTTATCCGAAGAGTTGATGTTCTCGTTCGGCGGATGATCCGGAATTGTTGGGCCGATATCTGCGGCGCGCCATCAGCCCCACGAAGCCGAAGCCCGCGATCAGCATCGCCCAGCTGGAGGGTTCCGGCACCACGCCGAACATCAGCCGCGTGTTGGCGCGGAAATCCGGGTTCGCCAGCACGTCGAAGTTCAGGTTCCAGCCCAGCGCGTCGAAGGCGGCCATGTCCAGCGCGTTCACCACGCCCATTTCGCCGCGCCGGGATGTCGGGTCCATCATGCCCAGCCCTTCCTTCCAGTGCGAGGCCTGCTGGCCATCGCCCCAGTTCACGCCGGTGGAGAAATAGCCATCCATGAACGCGGTTGCGCCGCCATCGATGGAGAAGAAGGGGTTGCCCCCCATCGACCAGTCCAGCCCGTTCGCGGAGTAACGGAACATGTCCATCCCGTGGCCGATCCAGTCGTAATTCCAGTTGCGCCAGATGTTCGGTGCGTAAGCGTCATAATAGTCGACACCAGAGGTGAAGCCCATGATGTGGCCGATTTCATGGAAGGCAGTGAAGGTGAAATCATAGGCCCCCTTGGAAATGCCGTCCGTCGGGTCGAAATCGAAGTTCAGGTCCGAGTTGAAGTTGATTTTCCCGTCCTTGTAGCTGTCCACCTGGATCAGCCCCAGCGCCTTGCCCTGCGCCCAAGTCACGCCGAAGGCCTGGTTGTTCCAGCTGCCGTCATTGTCATAGATGCTGGAAAAGGGGTCTGCTCCGGTCTGGTAGAAGGCGTTGGTATAACCCGGCTTCCACATCCCGATGGAACCGCTGGAGGCATCCGGCAAATTGGCGATGGCGATTGCATCCAGCGCGGAATTGCCCACCGCCCCCAGCGCGGTGACGACGGTGCCGACATTCGGGACATAATAATAGTTTTCGGTGCCGCCGATCGGCCCGTTCACGCCCTGCCCGTAAAACTTGATGTCGATGCGCAGGGTGGTGTCCGTGGTGATCATCGATTCCCAGAAATCGGCCGCCTTGCGGAAGCTGTTGTAGGCGGCGGTGTCTTCCGCCAGCCCGCCCTGATCGAACAAGTCGATCTTCAGCGCCAGCGCCGGTTGCGCGATCAGTGCAGACGCCAGAATGGCGCCGAGAATCCGAGTCTTCATAAAGCCCCTTTTTGAATTTGCCCGCCGCCAGTTCTGGCCTGTGCGCGGGCGAAGTCAACGGGATTTAGGTTAACGCCAACCCCTGGGTGCACGCCGCGCCCAGGCTTCCGCCAGCAGCGGCGCGAGATCGGCGGGCGGCAGGGTTTCGTAACGCACCAGCACGCAAGGCCAGCCGACATAATGCGGCGTCTGGAAGAAGATCTCCGGCTCCATCTCTATCAACAGGGCGACCCGTTCCACATCGAGCATCAGCACGAAATGATCGTCCGCGCGGCCCGTGCAGGCGATCACCTTACCCTTCACCTTCAGCGCCGGGCGGCCATAGGCGGTGGACGGTTCCGTTCCCCTAAGCGCCAGCCCTGCCTGTTCGATGTCTGGCCATGTGGTCATCTCTGCCGCTCGGCCCGAAGCTGCTCCCAAAACGCCAGCCGCTCCGATATCCGCTTTTCCATGCCGCGATCCGTTGGGCGATAGAAGCTTTGCCTCCCCAGTCTGTCCGGCCAGTAATTGTCGCCGGAAAAACCATGTTCCGTATCATGGTCATAGGCATAGCCCGCACCATGCCCCAGTTCCTTCATCAGCTTTGTGGGCGCGTTCACGATGTTCTTCGGCGGCGGCAGGCTGCCGCTGTCTCGTGCGGCCTTGAAGGCGGCCTTTTGCGCCACATAGGCCGCGTTGGATTTGGGCGCGGTCGCCAGATAGAGGCAGGCGTGGGCGATCGCCAGTTCGCCTTCCGGGCTGCCGAGGAAATCATAGGCGTCTTTGGCCGCCAGCGTGATCGTCAGCGCGTTCGAATCTGCCAGCCCCACATCCTCGCTGGCGAAGCGCACCAGCCGCCGCAGCACGTACAGCGGCTGCTCCCCCGCCACCAGCATCCGCGCCAGCCAGTAGAGCGCGGCATCCGGGTCTGATCCGCGCAGCGATTTGTGCAGGGCGGAGATCAGGTCGTAATGGCCATCCCGATCCTTGTCATACACGGGCACACGGCGTTGCAGCGCTGCCGCCATCCCCGCGCGGTCCAGCGGTTCGCGCGGGGAAATCGAAAACAGCGTCTCCACCTGCCCCAGCAGGAAGCGGCCATCGCCATCCGCGCCTGCCAGCAGCGCCGCGCGGGCGTCCGGCGTCAGCGGCAGCGCCCGGCCTTCGCCTGCCTCCGCCCGCGCCAGCAGCGCCTCCAGCGCGGCTTCGTCCAGCCGCTCCAGCACCAGCACCTGCGCGCGAGACAGGATGGCGGCGTTCAGTTCGAAGCTGGGGTTCTCCGTCGTCGCCCCCACCAGCGTGATCGTGCCATCCTCCATCGGCGCTAGAAAGCCGTCCTGCTGGCTGCGGTTGAAGCGATGGATTTCGTCCACGAACAACAGCGTGCGCGTGCCCGCCACCCGCGCGGCAGCGAAGATGGCCTTCAGATCGGCGGTGGACGTCATCACAGCCGACACGCCGACGAAGCGATAGCCCGTCGCCTCCGCCAGCAGACGGGCGATGGTGGTTTTCCCCGTGCCCGGCGGCCCCCACAGGATCAGATTGGGTAAGCGCCCCCTCTTCTCTTTGGCGGCCGCCACCATGCGCGTCAGCGCGCCCTCCGCGCCCAGCAGATGTTGCTGCCCCACCACCTCGGTCAGGCTGTGCGGGCGCAGCCGCTCCGCCAGCGGCGCGCGGGTTTCGTCAGCAGGGGTCACGAACAGGTCGGCCATCCGGCTGTCCTACACATCCCCTTTTCGGCATGAAAGCCTGCGGGGCCGGTCGAGGGAGCATCTATGACACCAACCGTCGAGCAACTGGTCGCGGCCGGGATCGGCCCCACCGCCGCGCGGCAATTTCAGCCCGTGCTGGCCGCGCCGCTGGCCCGCTTCGGCATCACCACCCCCCGGCGCGTCGCCGCCTTTCTGGCGCAATGCCACGTCGAATCCGCCGGTTTCACCGCGCTGGAGGAAAATCTGATGTATACATCCGCTACCCGGCTGCGCCGCATCTGGCCCAGCCGCTTCGCTGACGAAAACGCCGCCACCCCCTTCGTGCGCAACCCGCGACGGCTGGCGAACCGTGTGTATGCGAACCGCAACGGCAACGGCCCGGAAGCCTCCGGCGATGGCTGGCGCTATCGCGGGCGCGGGCTGAAGCAACTGACCGGACGCGCCAATTATCGCGACGCCGGGGCCGCCACCGGCCGCCCCTACGCCGACAAGCCGGACCTGCTGCAAGACCCGGCCGACGCCGTGCTGACCGCCGCATGGTTTTGGCAAGCCAAAGGCTGCAACGAACTGGCAGACGCATGGGCCATCGACAGCATCACCCGCCGCGTGAACGGCCCCGCAATGCTGGAAGCCGCCCAACGCCGCCGCCGCTCGGGCGAGGCGCTGAAGGCTCTGGGGGGCGTGGAGGCGGCGTAGTTTGCCTCCGGCGGGCAGGGCTTTGCCCTGCACCCAGCAGGGAAATGATTTCCCTGCACCCTCAAAATTGGCGGAGCGGCCCAACTCCAGCGCCGTGTGAGCGATCCGCTTTGATTGCCTGCGGCGCTACGGAGCCCTCTCCCCCTGCGAGGGGGAGAGATGGAGAGGGGGTGTCAACGGTTGGCCTGATCCACTGACATCACAACAAACCCACAACCTCCCAACCCGCTCAGCCTGAGCTTGTCGAAGGCCCCTGAGCAAAACCGCCACCCCCACAAACACACCGTCACCCCGGACTTGATCCGGGGTCCAGCTTCACCCCCAAACGTTGCAGCAGAAAAGCTGGGCCCCGGATCAAGTCCGGGGTGACGTGCGGGAAAGCAAGACTTCAGGCGGGCGGAAGACGTGCACCCCCCACACCCCCTACTTCCGCGCCCGGCTCACCACGCTCTCCGGCAGATCCTCGCCGAACACGCGCTGATAATATTCCGCCACGATGCCGCGCTCGGATTCGTCGCAGCGGTTCAGGAAGCTGGTGCGGAAGGCGAAGCCGACGTTCTTGAAGATGTCGGCGTTCTGCGCCCATGTGATCACCGTGCGCGGGCTCATCACGGTGCTGATGTCCCCGGCGATGAAGCCCTGCCGCGTCATGTCGGCAACCTTCACCATGTTGGCGATCACCTTCGCATCGGTGTGCGGGCTTTTCGCGTGAACGATGCTGGTTTCCGTCTCGTTCGGCAGATAGTTCAGCGTCGTTACGATGGACCAGCGGTCCATCTGGCCCTGATTGATCTGCTGCGTGCCATGATACAGGCCCGATGTGTCGCCAAGGCCCACGGTGTTGGCGGTGGCGAACAGGCGGAACCATTTGTTCGGGCGGATCACCCGATTCTGGTCCAGCAGGGTCAGCTTGCCTTCCACTTCCAGCACCCGCTGGATCACGAACATCACGTCCGGGCGGCCCGCGTCATATTCGTCGAACACCAGCGCGGTGGGGGTTTGCAGCGCCCAGGGCAGCAGGCCTTCGCGGAATTCCGTCACCTGCTTGCCGTCGCGCAGCACGATGGCGTCTTTCCCCACCAGATCGATGCGGCTGATGTGGCTGTCCAGGTTGATGCGGATGCAGGGCCAGTTCAGCCGCGCCGCGACCTGCTCGATATGGGTGGATTTGCCGGTGCCGTGATAGCCCTGCACCATCACCCGCCGGTTATAGGCAAAGCCCGCCAGAATCGCGAGCGTGGTGTCGGGATCGAACACATAGGTCGGGTCCAGATCGGGCACCCGCTCGTCGGCCTTGCTGAAGGCGGGCACCTTCATATCGATGTCCACGCCGAACACCTCGCGGGCGTCCACCTCGATATCAGGCTCGTCCATCAGGGTCGGCGCGTGGCGGTCAGTATCGGAAGCGAGGTTCAGGCTGGTCATGCCGGGCAGCGTTGCCGCCCCCGCGCCCGAATCGCAAGAGCCGATTCAGGCAGGATGCGCCCGACCTCACCTCACCCTTGCAACAGGGTAAACGGCCCGAGGGATGGTTAGCGGGCGAATTGATGTCGGAAAAATACAATCGCTGATGCCCCGGTTGGGATTAAGAGTTACGGGCAGACAACGGTTGCCGTGCATGAAGTCACGGACTCTGCACGGGGCAGTTGCGTAAGTTCTATTTCATTGACGGCAGGGAGTCCGGAGGAGGAATCCGGGCTGTTGTCTGCTGCCGTCCAGCTTGGGGGTTGGCATGAGAAATCTGAAATCTACGACGGCCGCTCTGGCCGTGGCCGCTGCGCTTGCATTTTCCGGCACAGCGTCGGCCAATACTCTATATTTCCAGATGAACCCGAACTACGGTGGTGGCGGTCAGCGCCAGTTGTTCGTTTTTGGCCAGGCCAACGCAACCGGAACCGTCACCAGCCGGGCGGGCTTCAACCAGTCCTTTGATCTGGGGGCGGAAGGATTCGCCGTCATCGACCTGTCGGTTTCGGATGAACTGTCGTCCGGATCGGTGCAGGATCTCGGGTTCGTCGTCACCTCGTCGTCGGCAGTCAGCGGCTATTACCTCAGCCGCATACCCTACACCACCGACATGACCTACCTGATCGATGGCGAGAAGCTCGGTACCAACTATGTGGTCGCCGGCTATCAGAACATCTCGCCGGACCAGATGTCGGTGCAGGCCACGCAGGATGGCACCACCGTTACGTTCACGCCCAAGGGCAGTGATCCGTTCACGGTCATGCTCGATAAGGGCCAGACCTATATGTACACGGCGAGCGCGAACCTCACCGGCAGCAGCATTCTGGCCGACAAGCCGATCTCCGTCTTCTCGGGCAACCAGTGCACCAACGTGCCGACGGGCGTTTATGCCTGCGATCATATCATGGAGCAGATGCCTTCGGTCGATCAGCTGTCGTCCACCTATATGTTGGCGCAGACGCCGCGCACCGGCACGCTGGGCAACGTGATCCGCGTGGTTGCGACGGCGGATAACACGGAAGTCCGCATGAACGGCACGCTGGTCGCCACGCTGACGGCTGCGGGAGATTTTTATGAGGGCCGGGTGGCCGGCGGGGTCGAACTGGTCGCCACCAATCCGGTGCTGGTCGCCCAGTATCTGGTGGGCGAAGGCGAAGCCAATGCCAACACCGATCCGGCAATGGCGATCGTTCCGGGTGCTGACCAGTGGCTGAAAAGCTATGTGTTCGCCACGCCCTCCGGCACGGCGGATTTCCCGACCGACTTCGTCTCGATCGTGATCCAGACCTCGTCGCTTGGAACGCTGACGGTAGATGGCGTCGTGGCCGATGCCAGCCTGTTCAACACGCTGGGCTCCAGTATTTACAGCTATGGCAGCATTGATGTGTCCGGCACCACCGGGCCGTTCACCATCTCTGCCGATACGCCGTTCCAGCTGATGCTGATGGGCGTGGACAGCTACGACAGCTACTTCACCTATGGTGGCGCCGCCTTCGCGCCGGGGGCTTCGCCCGATCCGGAAACCCCGCCCCCGCCGCCCGGCATCGACGTCTATTGGGACGGAGACGGGTCCGGCAGCGCGGACAATGGCAATGTCGATGGCGGCACCGGCGTCCTCACCGCCGCCAGCGTCAACCTCACGCTGGCCAATGGGGCCGTCAACAACATCCTGCCGGAAAGCGCCACGGTGATCTTCGGCGGCGCGCCGGGCACGGTGACGATCGACGATGTCGACGGCGCGCTGTCATTCGCGGGCCTGAAGTTCAACGTCGACGGCTATGTTCTGACTGGCGACAGCTTCGAACTGGCTGGCGAGGGCACGCCGCAGGTCTTCGTCGGCGGAGAGGTGGGCGAAGGCGGCACCACGCCGTTCGTCGCCACCATCGGCAATGTGATTACCGGCACGCAGGGCTTCGCGAAAACGGGGATCGGCACGCTGATCCTGACGGGCGCGAACAGCTATTCCGGCACCACGACGGTTTCCGAAGGCACGCTGATCGGCAATTCAGGCACCTTCGGCACCGGCGGAATGGCGATCAGCGAGGACGGCACCGCGATCTTCGATCAGGCCGTGGCCGGCAGCTTCGGCCAGTCGTTCAGCGGTTCGGGCACGCTCATCAAGACGGGAGCGGGCGCGCTGACCCTTACGGGTGTCAGCAGCTTCAGCGGCGACACGCTGGTGAATCAGGGCCTGTTGCTGGTGGACGGCAGCCTTGGGGCCTCCGACGTGACGGTGGGCGCAGGCGCAGTGCTGGGCGGCACCGGAACGGTCGGCAATACGGTGATCCTGTCCGGCGGCCGGATCGCCCCCGGCGGCAGCATTGGCACGCTGAACGTGGCTGGCAATTTCACCCAGAGCACAGGCTCCTTCTATGATGTGGAGCTGAACTCGCTCGGCCAGTCGGACCTGATCCGCATCAGTGGCACCGCCACCATCGAAGCGGGCACGGTGCTGAACGTCACCAAGCTGGACACGCCGCGCCTCGCGCTCGGCACCCGTTACACGGTGCTGACGGCGGATGGCGGCCGCACCGGCACTTATGGCAGCGTCACCGGCGCGGCCGCGCGGGTTTCGGCCTTCATCGGGCTGGTGCCTTCCTATGATGCCAACAACGTCTATCTGAACGTCGCCCGCAACCGGGCCTTCGCGGCGGCGGGCCTTACGCCCAACCAGATCGCGGCGGCAACCGGGGCGGACGCCGCCGGAAACGGCGCGCTCTACACGGCGATCGCCTATCTGCAGACCGACGCGGAGGCGCAGGCCGCCTTCGACTCGATCTCGGGCGAAATCCATGCCTCCCTGCGCGGTGTCTCGCTGGAAGACAGCCGCTTCGTCCGCGAAGCGATGGTCAACCGCACCGTGGGCGCGCGGGAACCCGGCAAGGGGCTGTGGATCAGCGGCTACGGCAGCTGGGCCTCCATCAGCGGAGACAGCAATACCGCGCATGTGAACCGCGACATCGGCGGCTTCTTCATCGGTGGCGAAATGTCCAACGAAAGCGGCCTGATCGTGGGGGCCGTCACCGGCTATGGCAAGGGCGATATCACGGTGGACGACCGCAGTTCGAAGGCTGACACTTCCGACGCCTATCTGGGTGGCTATGTCGGCTTCAACGCGCTGGGCTTCAACGCCCGGGCGGGGCTGGCCTATCAGTGGCGCGACGTGAAGACCACGCGCCACATCGCCTTCACCGGCTTCAGCGACACGGCGCAGGCAAAATACAATCTGAACACCTTCCAGGCCTTCGCAGACGCCGGTTACAAGCTGGAACTGGGCGGGGCCGGGCTGGAGCCGTTCTTCCAGCTGGCCTATGTCGATGTCTCCGGTGGGAGCTTCTCCGAAACCGGCGGCGCGGCGGCGCTGGATGGCTCGGGCAGCGAGAATTTCTGGCTGACCCAGCTTGGCACCCGCTTCAACTTCGGGCTGGGCACCGGCATCGGCGTCACCGGCTCGATCGGCTGGCGGCATCTGACCGGGGGCGATCGCAACACGCCCGTCACCATGAACTTGGGCGCTGGCCCCTCGTTCAGCATCATGGGCGCACCGCTGGCGAAGGACATGGCGGCCCTGAGCCTGGGTGTGGGCGGCAGCATCGGCAAGAATGTCTCGTTCGACGTGGGCTATAGCGGCGTCGCGGGCAACGGCGCTTCGGACCATGGCGTGCGCGGCTCCGTGATCTTCCGCTTCTAAGGCCTGACGACTTCCAGGCCCACACCCCAAGCGGGGCCAGGGGGCAAGAGCCAGCAGCGCGAGCGCGCTGCTGGCTCTTCGCTGTTGTGCACAGCGCGCGATGTCGAAAATATTTGACATTCACGGATTTCGTGTGCATCTGATGTCGAAGATATTCGACATGAAGGATCACACCCATGCCTCTCCGCGAAGCCTCGTTCCGCGAAAAATCGGCGCTTGCCATGCTGATGCTCTGGCTGCTCGTCACCGCTTTCTACATCGTGGAAATGCAGCCCTGGCGCTGGACGATGCACAGCATCCATGCGCCGATGAAGCCGTTCGTCGTTGCCACCATCGCCATCATCATCGGCTCGATCATTGTGCAGGCCGTGCTCGGCGCCCGTGATCCGAAAGAGGCATCCGCCCCGGCCGACGAGCGGGAGCGACCGATCCTTGACAAGGCCAGTTCATGGTCCGGCACGGTGCTGGCGGTGGGCTGCGTCGCCTCTATCCTGCACTATCTGCAACATGGCAGCGGCGATCTGCTGTTCCACACCATCTTCCTCAGCCTGATCGTCTCGGCCATGTCGGAATTCATCTTTCAGCTTTGGCTGTTCCGGCGCGGGGCATAGGATGACGAAGCGCCCCCCCATCACCAACCGTGTGCGCGACTATCGGGAGCGTCACGGCGGCCTGACGCAGGCGCAGCTTGGCGAAGCGGTGGGGGTGACGCGCCACACCATCATCGCCATCGAGCAGGGGCATTATTCCCCCAGCCTTGAAACCGCCTTCCGTATCGCCCGCCTGTTCGGCGCGGGCGTGGAAGATGTGTTCGGCTGGGAAGGCTAGGGTCAGAACCCATTAAATCCGCCCTTCGTGATGGCCCGGAGAGGCGAAATCGGCGTTGGCGGCGGCCGAAAGCGGGGTGGAACCCCCGGTGAGGACGGCGACGGCGTTGATTTCGCCTCTCCGGGCCAGCGAAGCCGGGGTTTGGAAGCCCGGTGGCGCGCTCAGTTCGCTTGCCAGATAGCTTCAGCTATCTGGTCTGCGCTCCCTCACTCCCACCGGGCTTCCAAACCCCGTCCCGAAGGGCGGATTTAATGGGTTCTGACCCTGGGGCTGGCGGTCCGTCGATCCACCCGCTAACCCTTGCCCCCTTCGTCAAAGGGGAAGCTGATGCGCAAGAGAATCTGGATACCGGCCCTGTTGCTGATCCTGCTGGCGGCGGCGTTCGGATTTGTCCCCGGCTGGCTGGAAGCCCGCACCAACAAGGTGGATGGGCTGCCGCTGATCCCCGTGTCCGCGGAAGCCAAGGCGCTGCACCGCAGCCTCCGGATCGTCGATCTCCATTCCGATACGCTGATGTGGAACCGCAACATCCTGCACCGCGCCAATCGCGGGCACGAGGATCTGCCCCGGCTGCAACAGGGCAATGTCGCGCTGCAGCTGTTCTCCTCCGTCACCAAATCGCCGCGCGGGCAGAATTACGACGGCAACAGCGGCGATACCGACAATATCACCCCGCTGGTGATCGCCCAGTTGCAGCCGCCGCGCACATGGTTTTCCCTGCTGCAACGCTCCTTGTTCCATGCGGAAAAGCTGGACCGCGCTGTCGATGCCTCGGGCGGGGAATTGAAGAAGGTGGAGGACGCCGCCTCTCTGGACGCGCTGCTGGCGGCGCGCGCCGGGGCGGGCACGGATAAGGCGGGCGCAGGCGGCGGCGGCCCGGTGGGGGCGATGCTCACCATCGAGGGGCTGCAAAATCTGCAAGGCGAAGCGGGCAATCTGGACGCGCTTTACGCCGCCGGGTTCCGCATGGCGGGCCTCACCCATTTCTTCGACAATGAACTGGCCGGTTCGATGCACGGCATCTCCAAAGCGGGGCTGACGCCGCTGGGCCGCGAGGTGGTCCGCCGCATGGAAGACAAGGGGATGATCGTCGATGTCGCCCATCTCTCGCACACGGGGCTGGCCGAACTGATCCGCATCGCGCGCCGGCCGCTGGTCTCCAGCCATGGCGGGGTGCAGGCCATCTGCAAGACCAACCGCAACCTGTCTGATGAGGAGATTCGCGGCATCGCCGCGACAGGCGGGATCATCGGCATCGGTTACTGGGATGGGGCGATCTGCGGCACCGATCCGCGCGCGGCCGCCCGTTCGATGAAGCATGTGCGCGATCTCGTCGGCATCCAGCATGTTGCGCTGGGCAGCGATTATGACGGCGCGACCACGGTGCGCTTCGATACCGCGCATCTGGAACAGATCACGCAGGCGTTGATGGACGAAGGCTTCACGCCCGAGGAAATCCGCGCGGTGATGGGGGAAAACGCCCTTCGCGTGCTGCGCGCCGGGATCGAGCCGCTAACGCCCTGAAGCTGTTTTCGCGAAGGACGCGCTGGCGGCGAGGTGGTTATAAGCCTCCGTCAGCGCGTTGAAGCGGGCTTCATGCTCGCGGCTGCCCTTGTTGGCATCCGGGTGATAGCGCCGCGCCAGCTTGCGATAGGTCGCCTTCACCTCGGCCAGAGTCGCGCTGTCCGGCAGCCCCAGCTTCGAAAGCGCCTGCCGGTCCTCGCGGCTCAGCGGGCTTGTCGCGCGCACCTCGGTGGCGGTTTTCCAGCGCAGCACGCCCAGCGCATCGTCCACCCGCATGTCTCCATCGCGGGCATTGTGGGCGAAGGCGCGGGTTTCGCGATCCCAGCTGGGATAGGGCGTCTGCGCGTCCCAGATGGCGTCCTCGCTCATACCGTCGAAATAATTCCACCCGGCGTTGAAGGCGCGCACATGCTCAAGGCAGAAATATTGCCATTCCGGCGGCCCCGAAGGCGCGGCGAAGCTGCTGCCCGGCCGCCGCACCGGCGCGCGATAATCCCCCGCCTCGCCGCAGCCTTCGTGCGCGCAGGCGTGATTTCCCGGAAATGCGCCACCCTTTGCCTTCATGCCGGTTCCCTGAACGCCAAAATTCTCCATATAGGAAGCGGTTCAGTTTGCGGGAGGCCATGATGGGCGCAGTGAAAGACGAAATCGAACGCCGCCTGCGCGAGAATTTCACCCCCACCCATCTGGCGGTGACGGACGACAGCGCCAAACACGCAGGACACGCCGGGCACGACCCGCGCGGCGAAAGCCATTTCACCGTGGAAATCGTCTCCGTGCGCTTTGTTGGCCTCAGCCGGGTGCAGTGCCAGCGCGCCGTCAACCGCGCGCTGGCGGATTTGCTGGAAGAACGTGTGCACGCGCTGGCGCTGAAGGCCTCCGCCCCGGCCTGACCGCCACCTTGGCGACCCTCGCGCGGCTCTGCTAAACCCGCCTGCGTGAGTATCCGTAACCACGGCACGGGCCATGCCCTCGCGTCGCGCGAAATGGCCATTTTGCTGGCTGTCGCCGATGAAGGCAGCGTCCGTCGCGCCGCGCAGTTTCTGGGCCTCACGCCCGCCGCCGTCAGCAAGACGGTGCGCATGGTGGAGGCACGGCTGGACGCGCCGGTGTTCGAACGTAGGGCAGGGGGCATGGCCGCAACCGAGGCCGCCGCCGCCCTGCTGAAATCCGGCCGCAAGGCGTTGACGGAACTCTCCGCGGCAGAGGCCGGGTTCCGCAACCGCTCGGGCCGAATTGCCGGGCAGGTCCGCATCGGGGCCGGGCCTTTTCCGGCAGCATCCGTCGCCCGCATTCTGGTGCCGGAGGCGAAGCGCCGCCTGCCGGACGTCCGCCTGTCGGTGGAGCTGGGAACCGCCGAGGAACTGCTGGCCGGGCTTCAGCGTGGCCGGCTTGATCTCGCCCTCTGCCATCTCGAGGATGTGTCGCTGCCGCCGGGCTTCCACGCGCATGTGATCCAGCGGCTGCATTCGGTGCTGATGGCCCGCCCCGGCCATCCGCTCGCGGGGATTGCGGCGTTGCCGCCCACCCGGCTGGCAGGCTACGGCCTCGCGGGCTTCCAGCCCTACAAGCGCTTCCTGCGCTGGTATCAGTCCGAAGTCGGCGCAGAGGCGGAGAGCGGCTTCGTCGCCCCGGATTTCGATCTTCTTGCCGAAGCCGTCGCCCAGTCCGATCTGCTGCTCGTCGCGTCGCGCGGGATCGCCGTCGGGCTGGCGCGCTCGCACGGGCTGGTTGCGCTGGATATCGGCTGGACGGGCTTCTCGCACGAGGTGAACCTCATTCAGCCGGATTCGCCCGAGGCATCGGCCATCGCCGCCGTCAGCAGCCTGATCGACGAAACGCTGCGGCAATGGGAAGACTGATCCGCGCGTAAACTTTTGGTTTACACTGCGGCAACCGCAACAGGCCTATCCGCTGCGTTCCGCCGTCCTAGTAGCTGGCCGCGCGAAGCAATCCACCCGGCCCGCGACAGACGCGCGCCGCGCGCAAGGGAGAGGGTCCATGAACGGTCACATCACAGTCCGCGTCCGCCGCCTGGCGGGCGTCGGCATTGCCGCGCTGCTGCTGGGAAGCGCCGCGTTTGCCCAGCAGGCCGCGAACCCGCTGCTCGATCCCAACGCCGCCAAGGGCCTGCACTTCCACCCGCTGGGGCAGCCCGCCTCTGCCGCCACCATCGCCGTTCGGGAACAGGAAAAGGCCGCGCTGCCGTTCGCGGATCAGCGCGACTTCGCCGAAGCCAAGCGCGGCTTCCTGAAGGCCCCGCCCTACACCAAGATCATGGCGGATGCGGGCCATATCGCGTGGGACATGGAAAGCTACCAATGGCTGCTGCAGGGCAAGGATTTCCCCAGCATCAACCCGTCGCTGCAGCGGCAGGCGGTGCTGAACATGGGCTTTGGTCTGTATGAAGTGCTGCCGGGCAAAATCTATCAGGTGCGCGGTTTCGATCTGGCCAACATTACCTTCATCAAGGGCGACAAGGGCTGGATCGTGTTCGATCCGCTCACCACGAAAGAACCCGCGCGCGCGGCGCTGAAGTTCATCAACGATACGCTGGGTGCTCGCCCTGTCACGGGCGTCGTCTATTCGCACAGCCATATCGACCATTTCGGCGGCGTGCGCGGCGTGGTGGACGAAGCCGATGTGCGCGCGGGCAAGGTGCCCATCATCGCGCCCGAGAATTTCATGGAAGAGGCCGTTTCGGAAAACGTCTTCGCGGGCAACGCGATGACACGGCGCAGCCGTATCCAATATGCCACTATCCTGCGCCGCAGCCCGTTCGGCCATGTGGACCAGTCCATCGGCAAGAATGTCTCTGCCGGCATGCCGGGGCTGATCGCCCCCACCATCACCGTGGATCAGCCGTTTCAGGAAATCACCGTCGATGGCGTGAAGATGGTGTTCCAGCACACGCCCGACACCGAAGCGCCGGCCGGCATGAACACATGGTTCCCGGATATGAAGGCGTTCTGGGCGGGCGAGAATGTGACGGCCACCATCCACAACATCTACACCCTGCGCGGCGCGCCGGTGCGCAACGCGCTGAACTGGTCGAAAGAGATCAACAGCGCCATCCATCACTTCCCCGATACGCAGGTGCTGTTCGCCTCCCACAGCTGGCCGCGCTGGGGCAATGAACGGATCATGGAAGTGCTGCGCGCCCAGCGCGATCTTTACGGCAACATGCATTCGCAGGCGCTGCACCTCGCCAATCAGGGCGTGACGATCAATCAGGTGCAGAATGTGTATGAAGTGCCCAAAAGCCTGCAGGCGCAATGGGCGGCGCGCAGCTATCATGGCGATGTGCGCAACAATGTGCGCGCCATCATCAACCGCTATCTGGGCTTCTGGGATGGCAATCCTGCGAACCTGAACCCGTTGTCCCCGGCAGATATCGCCCCGCTCTATGTGGAAATGATGGGCGGCGCGGCCCCGATCATGGCCAAAGGGAAGGAATTGAACGCAGCCGGGCGTTACCGCGAATCGGGGGAAATCCTCTCCCGCCTCGTGTTTGCGCAGCCGGATAACCAGCCCGCGCGCAACCTGCTGGCCGATGCGTTCGAACAGCTTGGCTACCAGAGCGAGAGCACGAGCTTCCGCAACTCCTACCTGCAACTGGCGGCCGAACTGCGCAGCGGCATCGCCGAAGGCACGGTGGCCAACGCCGCCAGCCCGGACGTGATCGGCGCCATGAGCACGGGCCAGTGGCTGGATTTCCTCGCCATCAGCATGGACAGCCGCAAGGCAGACGGCATGCGCTGGTCCATCAACCTCGTCACGCCGGACAATGGCGAGACATATCTGGTGGAAATGTCCAACGCCACGCTCACCAATATCGAAGGCTTCACCAACCCGAAGGCCGATCTGACGATCACGCTGAACCGCACGGATCTGAATGCGGTGATGATGGGGGTGAAGGGCTTCGAACAGCTGGAGGCAGAGGGCAAGGCGAAGTTCGAAGGCAATCGCGAACCCTTCAACCAGCTGCGCTCCATCCTCACCCTGTTCAACCCGGATTTCGAGGTGTTCCCGCACACGGCCAATGCCCGCCCCGTTCCCACCGGGCTGAAGCCGTTCCAGATGCCGACAGAGGGGCTGACGGTTTCGGAATAGCCGGGGCGCGCATTTCGCAGGGTTCAACCCGGCCTTCGGCTGGGCTAGACGGGGGCGATGGCCATCGATCCCAATCCGCTGGAAGATTTTCGTCAGGCGCTCGCCGCCGGCATGCGCGCGCTGGGCCGCCACCCGGAGTTCGAGCTGGCCTATACGGCGGACAAGCCCGCCTGCCATGGCGATCAGGCGCGGGTGCCGCAGCCCTCGCGCAACCTGACGGCCGAACAGGCGGCCGACGCACGCGGCTGGGCAGACAGTTTCGCCCTGCGCGCCCGGCTGCATGATGCGAAGGCGCATGCGAAGGTGGATGTCGGCCCCGGCCTCGCGCGGGAGATGCTGAACGCCGCCGAACAGGCCCGGGTGGAAGCGCTGGGCGGGCGGGACATGGCGGGCGTGGCGCTGAACCTGCGGCGCATGCTGGACAACCGCATGAAGACGGACCCGATCCACCGCGCCCGCACGCCCGATGAAGTGCCGCTGGCCACCGCCATGGGCCTGATCGTGCGCGAACGGCTCACGGGGGAGCCGGTGCCCGAAGCCGCCGCCAGTGCTGTGGCCATGGTGCGTGCGGGGCTGGAGGACGAGGCAGGCGCGCATCTGGACCAGCTCGCCGCCAATCTGGACGATCAATCCGCCTTCGCGGACGCCTTCCGCCGCGTGCTCGCAGACCTTGGCCTTGCCGACGACCCGGACAGGCCGGACGACAATGAGCAGCAGGACGAGTCGGACGAGGAGGAGCAGGACAGCCAGGGCGAGGATGAAGGCGACGACAGCGCCGAAACCCAGACTCCCCAGCCCTCCGCCGACGCCCGCAGCGAGGAACAGGAAAGCGGCGACTCCGACGGCGAGACGCAGGAGGCCGAATCCGAGAGCGAGATGTCGTCCGACGCGGAGCCGGGTGACGAGGGCGAGGACGGCATGATGCCATGGCGGCCGAACCTGCCGGATTCGAAGCTGCCGCCCGATTTTACCTATCGCGCATGGACCAGCGAGTTTGACGAGACCGTCACCGCCGAGGAATTGTGCGACGCCGAGGAACTGGCCCGGCTGCGCGGCTATCTCGACCAGCAACTGGTCAGCCTGCAAGGGGCGGTGACGAAGCTCGCCAACCGGCTGCAACGGCGGCTGATGGCGCAGCAAAACCGCAGCTGGGATTTCGATCAGGAGGAAGGCATCCTCGATCCCGCGCGGCTGACGCGGGTGGTGGTGCAGCCCGATCATGCGCTGAGCTACAAGGTGGAGCGCGACACCGATTTCCGCGACACGGTGGTGACGCTGCTGATCGACAACTCGGGCTCCATGCGCGGCCGCCCCATCTCCATCGCCGCCATTTCCGCCGACATCCTCGCCCGCACGCTGGAACGCTGCGCGGTGAAAACGGAGATTCTGGGCTTCACCACCCGCGCGTGGAAAGGCGGGCAGAGCCGCGAAAAATGGCTGGCCAGCGGCCGCCCCGCCAAGCCCGGCCGCCTGAACGACCTGCGCCACATCATCTACAAGCAGGCCGACGCGCCATGGCGGCGGGCGCGCCGCAACCTCGGGCTGATGATGCGCGAGGGGCTGCTGAAGGAAAATATCGACGGCGAAGCGCTGCTGTGGGCGCACAACCGGCTGATGGCCCGCCGCGAAGACCGGCGCATCCTGATGGTGATCTCAGACGGCGCGCCGGTGGACGACAGCACGCTGTCGGTGAACTCCGGCAATTATCTGGAACGCCACCTGAGGCAGGTGATCGGCTGGATCGAAGGCAAAAGCCCGGTGGAACTGATCGCCATCGGCATCGGCCACGACGTGACCCGCTATTACAGCCGGGCCGTGACGATCATGGACGCCGAGCAACTGGGCGGTGCCATCGTGGACCAGCTGGCAGCGCTGTTCGAGGAGGACAAGCGCGGGCGGTGACGGTTGGGGTGTGGCGGTGAGGTTGGAGTTGAGGGGGCGCTGCCCCATCAAACTCCCCCGGCAGGGGAATGATTCCCCTGCACCCCCGGACTTTTTACTTAGCCCCTCCCCTGCAGGGGAGGGGTTGGGGTGGGGGCCATTCGCTTGGCGCGAGGTTAAAGGTTTAGTGCCTGCGGCGCTTTTGGATGAACCCCGCTATCTCTCCCCCCGCTCAGGCTGAGCTTGTCGAAGCCCCATGCGGTATGACCCCCGGGCTCAGCCATTGCGCTTTCGCTTCGGGGGCTTCGACAAGCTCAGCCTGAGCGGGTTGGGGGGGATGACGGGTGTGGAGGTGGGAAGGATAGCGGATCAGGCCAACCGATGACACCCCCTCTCGTACTCTCCCCCTTGCAGGGGGAGAGAGCTGTGTAGCGCCGCAGGCAATCAAAGTGGACCACTCCCGCGAGGCTTAAGTAGAATCGCAACGCCAATATCGAGGGTGCAGGGAAATCATTTCCCTGCTGGGTGCAGGGCAAAGCCCTGCCCGCGCGGCGCGCAAACAACCGGGGGTGGGGGCCAAGGCCAAAGCCTTAAACTTTCGTTCCTGAACCCCCGATCCCGCCTAGCACTTCTTCGCGTTCTTCCCGATCACTGCCCCGGTCAGTGCCCCTGCACCGGCCACCAGCGCCGTCTCGCCAAGGTTGCCGCCCGCGATTGCCGCCACGGTTCCGGCGGAGGCAGCGCCGACGATGGCTGCGCGTTCCTTGCTTTTCTGCTTGGCCTTCTTGCAGGCTTCGTAGCTTTCATAATGGTGGCCGTCATATTCCCAGACGGTCTGCTTTTTCTCTTTCGCGGCCAGCGGCAGCGCTGGGGCGGTGGTCATGGCGATTGCCACCAGCCCAAGGGTCAGACTCCGCATGTTCAATCTCCTCTCAGTCTTCACTCTGACGCAAACTGCCTGAACGGCATATGGTTTCGTCACTCGTCTGCCACCAGCGCGAGCAATTCGTCGCCGAAGCGGGTCAGTTTGGCGTCTCCAATGCCGGGCACGGCGGCGAGGTCGGCGCGGGTTTCGGGGCGGATCGCGGCGATGGCTTTCAGGGCGCTGTCGTGCAGGATCACGAAGGCGGGCACATCCTCGGCCTCGGCGCGGGTGCGCCGCCATGCGCGCAGCTTTTCGAACAGCCCGGCGTCGGCGGCACCCAGTTCGGCGACAGCGCGTTCGGTGCGTTTGGCGCGAACGCGCCGTTCGGGGGCCCAATCATCCTTGCGCACGGCGACGGGCACTTCGCCCTTCAATATGTCGCGCGCGGCGGGGCCAAGGCGCACGCCGCCATGCTCGTCGCGCGCCAGCGCATTGCCCGCTTCCAGCATCCGCCCCAGCTTCAGCCATTGCGTTTCGGCGAGATCGGCGCCGATGCCGAACAGGCTCAGCTTGTCATGCGCGAAGCGCTCGACCTTCTCGTCCTTCGCGCCGCGCAGCACCTGCGCCACATGCCGCACGCCGAACATCTGCCCGGTGCGATAGACGGCCGAGAGCAGCTTGCGCGCGGCTTCCGTCACTTCCACCGTAACGGGCGCTTCAAGGCAGTTGTCGCAATTGCCGCAAGGCTTCGGGTCGGCCTCTCCGAAGTGCAGCAGCAGCGGCACGCGGCGGCAGCCCAGCGTTTCCGCCCAGCTGGCCAGCTTGTTCAGCATCTTCAGCTCATGCGCCTTGCGGGCTTCGTCCGCCTCGCCGTCATTGATGCGCTGGCGCGCCAGCGTCACATCCTGCGCGCCCCAGAACAGCATGGCGGTGGCGGGCGCGCCGTCGCGCCCGGCGCGGCCGGTTTCCTGATAATAGGCTTCGATGGATTTCGGCAGGCCCATATGCGCCACGAAACGGATGTCTGGCTTGTCGATGCCCATGCCGAACGCCACGGTCGCGCACATCACGCCCGCTTCGGCGCGCTGGAACCAGCGCTGGCTGGCGGAGCGTTCCTCGGCGGGCAGCCCGGCATGATAGACGCGCGCTTCCATGCCCGATGCCGTCAGCGTCTCTGCTGCCTGTTCCGCCCCGGCGCGGGTCTGGCAGTAAACGATGCCCGCCACTTCGCCCTGCGCCTTCACAAAGGCCGCCAGTTGTTCGGCGGGCCGCCGCTTGGATTCGGCGCGATACTGGATGTTGGGGCGGTCGAACCCGGCCACCAGCAACCGTTCGGGCGAAATCCCCAGTTGCTCGCAGATGTCGGCGCGGGTTGCGGCGTCTGCGGTGGCGGTCAGCGCCACGCGCGGCACGCCGGGCAGCAGATCGCACAGTGCCTTCAACCGCCGGTAATCCGGGCGAAAATCATGGCCCCACTGGCTCACGCAATGCGCTTCGTCGATGGCAATCAGGCTGACCGGCCCTTGCGAAACCAGCGTGCGGAACCCCTCCATCGCAGCGCGTTCCGGGGCGACATACAGAAGGTCCAACTCGCCTGCGCGGAAGGCGCGCGCGGTTTCCGCGCCATCGCCGGACTGGCTGTTCAGCGCGGCGGCCTTCACGCCCGCAAGCTCGAGCGCCCGCACCTGATCCGCCATCAGCGCGATCAGCGGCGAAATGACGATGCCGCAGCCCTCGCGGCAGATGGCGGGGATCTGGTAGCAGAGCGACTTGCCCGCGCCGGTGGGCATCACCAGCGCCATATCGCGCCCCGCCACCACGTCGGCGATCACCCGGCCCTGCACGCCGCGGAACCCTTCGAAGCCGAAAACGGAATGCAGCGCTTCTTCAGGGTCTCGAATCATGCCGCCGCTTGTGCGCTGGCATGATGCCCGTCCGCAACGCTAAAGCAGCAGGCATGAACCATATGATTGAGCAGATGATCGACAGGGGCGATGGAATCCGCCTCGCCGCCCGCTTCCAGCCCGGCCGTGGCCCCACGCTGATGTTCCTGCCCGGCTATATGTCGGACATGTCGGGAACCAAGGCGCAGCATCTGCTGCAATGGGCTGCCGCAACCGGCCGCCAGTGCCTGCTCATGGATTATTCCGGCTGCGGCGCTTCGGAAGGGGCGTTCGAGGCCGGCTCCATCCGGCGCTGGGCAGCGGATGCGAAGGCGGTGGTGGATGCGCTGGCACCGGGGCCGCTCATCCCTATCGGCTCGTCGATGGGCGGCTGGATCATGCTGCATCTGGCGCTGGCGGAGCCTTCGCGAATCCACGCGATGGTGGGGATCGCCGCCGCGCCGGATTTCACCCGCTGGGGCCTGTCTCTGGACGCAAACGATGTGGAGGCTCTGGCGCATCAGGGCTTCACCACCCGTCCGTCAGCCTATGCCGACAGCCCCTATCGCTACAGCCGGGCGCTGATCGAGGATGCCGAAACCGCCTGCCTGCTGGATGGCCCCGTCGCGCTGGACATGCCGGTGCGGCTGATCCACGGCACGGCGGATGCGGATGTGCCATGGCACATCTCGCAATGTCTGATGGTGGAGCTGCGCTCGGCCGATGTGCAGCTGGCGCTGGTGAAGGGCGGGGATCACCGCCTGTCGTCGCCGTCTGACCTTGCCCTGCTGGAACGCACGCTGACGGAATTTGTACCCTGATGTAACTGCCCTGCAATCAGGGGGTTGCCAATTGCTTTTAACCATGATTGTCTGAAACCACGCTCCGGCCAGGATGGGGGGAAGGGGCGTGTTTCCATGCGTTCGTCACCACACAACCAGAAGGGGGTTGCCACGATGATTCGTGTTCGCAAGACGATGATGCTTGCCGGTTTCGCAGCGGTTGCGATGTCGGCTGTTCCGGCCAATGCGCTCAGCATTGTGCTTACCAACATGGGCGGTGTCGAAGAAGGCACCGATGCGTGGATCGGCTTCACCGCCGCCGCGAAATATTGGGAATCGGTGCTCACCAACGATGTCACGGTGAACATCCGGGTGGGCTTCTCCGATCTTGGCGCGACAACGCTGGGTTCGGCGTCCAGTTCCGGCGCGACTTACACCACGGCCGCCTACAAGACGGCGCTTGCCGCCAGCGCCACGTCCGATCTGGATGACAGCGTGGTGGCCAATCTCGATAATCTCACCTCGAACAATTATCGGGTCTACACCGCGCTGGGCAAGGCGCTGGGGCTGTACACCAACACCACCAACAATGATTCCACCATTCGTTTCAACAATACGTTCGCGTGGGATTTCAACACGAACGACGGTTTCACCGGCTATTCGTCGGATTTCATCAGCGTCGCCGTGCATGAAATCGGCCATGCGCTGGGCTGGGCCTCCGGCGTGACGCAGAGCGGCAACGGGCAGGCCGCCAACACCGATCTGCTGCGCTACCAGAATGGCAGCTGGAGCATGGCGTGGGGCGGGGATCCGTATCTCTCCATCGACGGCGGCGAGACCCAGATCTTCGATCGCAGCTGGATGTCCACCGGGGCGGATGGCCGCCAGACCTCGCACTGGAAAGACGGCGCGCGCATCCATGATGGCGTCACCTGCACCCAGCTTCTGGAGCCGCAGATCGGCATCATGGATCCCACAGGCGGCATCTGCCAGCAGGGTATTGTGACAGCGGCCGACCTTGCCGTGATGGACGCCATCGGCTGGACACTGGCGTGGGATATCCTCACCACGCCGACCTACACCTTCAACAGCGCGCAGATCCTGAACGCGGCCTTCCCGCAGTTCGGGGCGGTGCCGGAAGCGTCGACCTGGGCGATGCTGATCGCGGGCTTCGGCCTCGTCGGTCTGGCGGCCCGCCGCCGCCGGGAAACCGCGACGGCCTGATCGGCCTGTCGCAAGAAGGGTCGGAAAGGGCCGCAGCCTGCCGCTGCGGCCCTTTTCTTGTGGCCATGCAGCGCCTACCTCGCAGCGATGCGCACTGCTTTGATGATCCTCCTGCTCGCCGCCGCCCCGGCGCTTGCGCAGGAAGCCTATGATCCCTCGCTCGATCCGAAACGCTATGATGGTTGCGTTCGCGCCATCCCCACCGATGCGGCGAAGGCAGAGGAGTTCGCCGTGCAATGGCAGGGCATGGGCGGCGGCCTGCCCGCGCGCCACTGTCAGGCGCTGGCGCAGTTGCAGCAGGGCAAGAATGCGGCCGCCGCGCTGACGCTGGCGAAGGCGGCGCAGGCAGCCGAAGCGCAGAAAAGCCCGATGGCCGCGGATTTCTGGGGGCAGGCGGGCAATGCCGCGTTGCTGGCGGGCGATGCGCGCGGGGCGGTCGCCCATTTCTCCAGCGGCATCGTCGCGGCAGGCGAGTTCGCGCCCGTGCGCACCGCCAATTTGCTGATCGACCGCGCCCGCGCCAACACCGAGCTGAAAGAGCTGAAATCCGCCCGCGCCGATCTGGACAAGGCAACCAGCCTCGCCCCCACGGAGCCGACCGGCTGGCTGCTTTCGGCCACGCTGGCGCGGCGGCAGGACGATCTCGCCCGCGCCCGCACCGATATCGCCAAGGCCGCCGAACTGGCACCCAAGGATGCCGATGTGCAGTTCGAACAGGGCGCGATCCTCGCCGCATCCGGCGACATTCCCGGCGCGCGCAAGCTGTGGGGGCAAGTGGTGCAGCAATCGCCGGGCACGGATGCGGCGACGCTCGCGGCCCGCGCGCTGAACGAGGCCCCGGCGCAGTAAGGCTCAGCTTTTCAGGAACAGCGCGATCAGCTCCGGCCGCAGCCGCGCCGGGCGTTTCAATTCCCGGTCCATGATCACCCATGTGGTTTTCGCCTGCACGCGCAGGCTGCCGTCCGGCCCGGTGATCCGGGTGTAGCGATCGAAGCGGGCACCCTTTGGGTTTTCCGCCCATGTTTCCGCCTGCAGCGTCTCGCCCGCGAAGCTGGGGGCGCGATAATCGATTTCCTGCCGGGAAATCACCCACAGGTAACGCGCCTGCGCCTCCGCCGGGGCAATCGCCGCCCAGTGCGAAGTGGCCACATCCTGCAGCCACTTCACATAGACGATGTTGTTCACATGCCCGTTCTCGTCGATGTCCTCCGGCGCGGGATTCAACGCCATGCGGAACGAGTCGGCCATTATCGTATCGCCATCCGGCTCAGGGCCATTACGCCTTCGCCCGGCCGTCCAGCGCCATCATGATGAAGGCATATTCCTCCGCCGTTTCGCGCAGGCGGTCGAAGCGGCCGGATTTGCCGCCATGGCCCGCGCCCATGTTGATCTTCAGAAGCAGCAGATTGTCGTCCGTCTTCACCGCGCGGATGCGCGCGGCCCATTTGGCGGGTTCCCAATAGGTCACGCGCGGGTCTGACAGGCCGCCGGTGATCAGCATCGGCGGGAACGGCCCCGGCTTCACCTGCTCATACGGGGAAAGGTGGATCAGCCGCTTCAGCACGACCTCGTCCGTGCGCGGGTCGCCCCATTCCGGCCATTCGCCCGGCGTCAGCGGCAGGCTATCGTCCAGCATGGTGTTCACGATATCCACGAAGGGCACATGCGCCACGATCGCGCCCCACAGCTGCGGGGCCTGCACCACCACCGCGCCCATCAGCCAGCCGCCCGCCGATCCGCCGCTGGCGGAATTCAGCCCCGGCCGGCCGAAGCCCTGCTTGTTCAGATAACGGGTGGCGTCCACGAAATCGTTGAAGGTGTTTTCCCGCTTCTCCAGCTTGCCGTCCAGATACCATTGGTAGCCCAGATCGTCGCCGCCGCGCGTGTGGATGATGGCATAGGCAAAGCCGCGATCCAGCATGGACAGCCGGGTGGAGGAGAAGCTGGGCGGCGTGGCGATGCCATAGGCACCATAGCCATAGACATGCAGCGGCTTGGTGCCGTCCTTCACATAATCGCGTCGATACACCACCGAAACCGGCACCCGCGTGCCGTCGCGCGCCGGGGCATAGAGCCGCTCGGTCGCATATTGGCTGGCGTCATAGCCCGATGGGATTTCCTGGACCTTCAGCGTGAGCAGTTCGGAGGACGCCAGCTTGTAATCGAACACCGTGTTGGGCGTGATCATCGAGGAATAGCTGATCCGCAGCGCGGGCGCGTCCGGCTCTGCGTTGGCACCAAGGCTGGCGGTGTAGCTGGCCTCGGGGAACTGCACTTGCCGCTCCGTGCCGTCCGGGAAGATCAGGCGGATCTGGTCCAGCCCGCGCAGCCGTTGTTCCACCGCCAGATAGGAGGTGAAGGCGGTGATATCGGTGAGGTAGACATCGTCTGACCCGGCGACCAGCGTCGTCCAGTTGCCGGGATCGGCAACGGGCGCGGTGGCGATGCGGAAGTTCACATGATCGTCGTTCGTCAGCACGAACAGCTTGTCGCCACGGGAATCGATGGAATAGCGCACGCCCGCCTTCCGCGGCTTTACCAGCACGAGCGGCTTCGCAGGGTCTGCCGGGTCCAGCAGGCGGATGTCGTTGCTGGTTTCGGTGTAGCTGTTCAGCAGGATCCACTTGCGGTCCTGCGTGGTGGAGGGCAGCAGCCAGTAACCGGCCTCTTTCTCCTCATGGATAAGCTCGCTGGCCGCAGCCCCCAGCCGGTGCAGCCAGATTTTCGTCGGCCGCCATTCGGCGGAGGCCTGCGCCCACACCAGCCCCTTCGAATCCGACGTCCATGCCACGCCACCCAGCGAATCCGGGGCGACGGTGGCGATGTCCTTGCCGCTGGCGATGTCACGGATTTTCAGTTCGAACCGCTCCGAACCGTTGCTATCCACCGAAAAGGCCATCAGCTTGCCATCGGGGGAGACATCCATCGTCCCCAGCCGGAAATACTCCTTGCCCTTGGCGAGTTCGGGTTCGGAGAGCAGGAGTTGCGCGTCGCCGCCCGCCTTGGGCTTGCGATACCAGTTGCGATATTGCGCCCCGGTTTCGAACGCCCACCAATAGAGCCAGTCCCCATCGGGGTTCGGCACGGAAGAATCATCCTCTTTGATGCGGCCCTTCATTTCCTCGAACAGCGCCTCTGTCAGCATGGAGGCTTCGCGCTGCCATTCGGCGAAATAGGCGTTTTCCGCCTTCAGATAACCAAGGATTTCCGCATCATCGACCTTGGGATAGTCCTTGTCGCGCAGCCATGCGTAAGGATCCTCGATGGTGACCCCCTGCACCGTGATCTTGTGATTTCCACGGCGCGCAACGGGTGGCTTCATTCGGGGCTTTCCATCTTTGGCGAGAAGGGGCTGTGTAAGAAGGGGTGGGGCGGGCAGGGCGGCGGCAAGGCTGCCGGCAACGAAAGTGCGACGATCCATGGCGCAGTCCTAGCGCCGCACGCGTTACGGCGGCAAGAGCGTCAGCGCCGCACCAGCACCAGCGCGGCGCAGATGATGGCGGCCCCCAGCAGTTCCAGCGGCCCCATGGTTTCGCCGAACACCAGCCAGCCGATGGTGGCGGCCAGCAACGGCTGCACCAGCAGCCCCACGCCGATCACGGCAGCGGGCAGCGATCCGGTGGCGAACACCAGCAGCCCTTGCCCCACCAGCTGGCTCGTCACCGCCAGCGCCAGCAGTGGCCGCCAATCGCCGGGCCAGAAGGCCCCCGGTCCCAGCAGCGCCACCGGCAGCAACAGCAGCGCGGAAAATCCCGTGCTCATCGCCAGCAGGGTGGCGGTGGGAAGCTGCCCGCGCAGCCGCATCACCACGATCAGGTAGCCGGCATAGAAACCAGCCGCCAGCAGACACAGCAGATCGCCCGCCAGATGCCGGGGGCTGAGTTCGGCCGACGCGCCGAGCAGCAGCAATGTGCCCGCCAACGCCATGCCCAGCGCCATCAGCTTTTGCCGTTCCGGCCGTTCCCACCCCGCCAGCATCGCCCAGCCCGCCAGCATGAAGGCCGCGCCATTGCCGAACAAAGTGGCGTTGGCGACGGTGGTGCGGTGAATGCCCATATGCCATGCGGCAAGATCGGCAGCGAACATCGCGCCAGCCGCCAGCGTCAGCCCCCAGGGCAGCGCCCGGACCGCCAGCGGGGCCACCTCCCGCCGCCGTGCTAGCACGGCGACCAGCGTGAGCACCGGCAGCGCCAGCCCCATCCGCCAGAAAGCGGACGACAGCGCCGACACGTCCGACAGCCGCACCAGCATCGGCCCGAACGCAAGGCAGGCCGAGCCGAGGATCAGCGCAACAAAGGGCCATGTCCGCGAGCGTGCGGCCGGAAAATCGAGGCTGGAAGGGGCGGAAGGCATGCTTCCGCTCCCCTAGGCCCTCCCCGATGGCGTAAACAACCCCCTCAGGCGGCGGCATGGCTCCTCTGCCGGCGGGCCGCCATGCCCACGGCACCAAAGCCGATGATCAGCATCGCCCATGTGGCAGGCTCCGGCACCATCGAGCGGGCCGTCACCACATTTTCCAGCAGAACCTGCTTCGCGTCCTCGCCCAGCGAATCCGAAAGCTTCACACGAACGGTGTTGGTTGCGTCCATATAGCCGAGCCGGTTTGCAATGGTCTGCTTCATCGTGAGCAGCACATATTCGCCGCCGGACTGCAGCGTCAGCGGATTGCCGTCGCAGTCCGTGCCCAGCGTGGCGGATGCTTCGTGATAGCCTGCGGTCGCCGTGATCATGCTGGTCTCGGAATAGCCCAGAACGCCGGCTGATCCGCATCCCTTGCCGGTCGGGAAATCGATGATCTGGCTGGCATTGGCAAAGTTCGGCACATAGGCTGCGTCGAACAGGAACATATAGAAGCCGCCGATAGCCTCGCCTGAATACTCACCGAAGCCGTTCGCCACGCGCAGCGGAGCGCCAGACGATGTCCAGTCGATCAGTGCATCCAGCGCATAGGCGCTGCCGTCCGGGCCATTGAAGTCAAAACCCATATAGGTAACGATCGTACTGCCGATGCGGTTGTCGTCTCCGGCCCACACGCCGGACTTCACCAGCGGCAAGTCAAGTTCGCCGAACTGCACGCGTGAAACGATCGTGCCGCCGCTTTGCGGATAGACCACATTGTTGACCGAAGCGCCCGGCCCGCCGGGGATATAGGTTTCCTTGCGGCCAAGGTCCGGGTTCCCGGTCCCCATGCAGTCCACATTGCCGGGAAGGCCCCAGCAGTTCCGCACGCTCTGAAAAGCGGCCGAACCGAAATTCTGCGCCTGCGCCGAAGCTGCCCCAGCCCCAAGCAGAACCATGCTTGCGGCCAATGATGCGCGCGCGGCGAACAAGATGATGCTCATGAACCCCTCCCCCCTGACAGCCGCGCCCCTGACATGCGGCAGGCCGGGAAGCTGCCTGATGGCATTATATATGTCAAATATAGAAAGACCTTAACAATCAGTTGGTTCGTTAACCAATTGTCAGCACAAAGGCCCGCAGGTCAGCCAGCAGCAGCTCCGGTTCTTCCAGTCCGATGAAGTGGCCGCCGCGGGGCATATCCGTCCAGTGCACCACATTATAGCCGCGTTCCACCATGGAGCGGGGCGGGAAGGCGAGCAGGTCGTAGGGGAAGGAGGCGACGCCGACGGGCACTTCGATGCGGCGGCCTTCGGGGATGCTGAAGCCGCCTTCCAGCGCCATGCCGCGATAGATCCATGTGGCGGACAGGAAGCTGCGGGTGGAGAGGTAGATCATGATGGTGTCCAGCAGGACATCCATCGGGAAGGGTGGGTCGATCGCGCCCTTTGTCTGGTCTGACCAGCCGCAATATTTTTCCGCGAACCATGCGGCCACGCCCATGGGGGAATCCATCATGGCGAAGCCAAGGCTTTGCGGCTTGGTGGATTGCAGGTGGAGATAGCCGGTTTCGGCCGCCTGCGTAACGGCGGCGCGCTGCAGCCAGCGCGTCTCCGCCTCGGTGGTGGGGCGCATGTTGGCGGAGCGCAGGCCATAGCCGTTCAGGTGGATGGCGCGGACATGGCGGCTGTCCAGCCCGATCCAGCCGCCGATCACACAGCCCCAGTCTCCCCCCTGATACAGGAAACTGTCATAGCCCAGCACCTGCATCAGCCGGTCATACAGGCCCGCCACCGCACGCGGGCCGATCGGCACCTTGGGCCGGTCGCTCCACGCATAACCCGGCAGGGAAGGGGCGATCACATGGAAGGCGGGTGCGGCCGGGTCTTCGGGTTCGGCCAGCCGCCGGTAGATGCTTTCGAACTCAAGGATGGAGCCGGGCCAGCCATGGGCGATCAGCAGCGGCTGCGCATCCGCGCGGGAGGATCGCAGGTGGATCGCGTGCAGGGAAAAGCCCGGCTCCACCTCCACCCGCACATGCGGGAAGGCGTTGATGCGGTTGACGCTCGCCGCCCAGTCATAGCCGGTCAGCCAGTGCGCGCGCAGCCGCTTCATATAGGCGCGGTTGGCCCCATGCTCCCAATGATGGCCTTCGGGTTCCTCGAAGAAGCGGAACTCCTCCACGCGTTGCCGCACCCACTCCCATTCCTCGGGGTGGGCGGGCACGGTGAAGGGGGTCACGCTCATGCGGCCAGCTTCGCGCCGGATTTCTGCGCGCGCCGGAGCTGGTCCGCCGCCTTTTCCGCGATCATGATGGTGGGAGCGTTGGTGTTGCCGCTCACGAGATAGGGCATCACCGAGGCGTCCACCACCATCAGCCCTTCCACGCCGTTCACGTTCAGGGCGATGTCGGTCACGGCGTCGACGTCTGCGCCCATGCGGCAGGTGCCTACGGGGTGATAGATGGTTTCGGCCCAGCCCTTCAGCTTGTCCGCCAGCGCCGCGCCCTGCACGGCTTCGCCCGGCCATGCCTCGCCCGCATTATAGGGCGCGAGCGCAGGTTGCCTCCCGATGGCGCGGGCGATTTCCACGCCCTTCAGCAGTGTATCGAGGTCTTCCGGCGCGGAGAGATAGCGCGGATCGATGGCGGGATGCGCGCGCGGATCAGGCGATTTCAGCCAGATCGCCCCCCGGCTTTCCGGCCGCACCTGGCACACATGCACCTGATAGCCATGCTCCGGCGTCAGCCCGCCCACGCCATGCGCCATGCCCTTCACCGGCATGAAGTGCATCTGGATATCCGGCGCGGCCAGCCCCTCGCGCGTGGAGACGAACGCGCCGACGGCGGTTGGCATATAGCTGGCGTTGCCCTGCTTGCGCAGGATCCAGTTCAGCCCCGTCCACAGCTTCACCAGCGGGTTGGTGTTGGCGTTCAGCGTGATCGGCTGGCTGCACTTCCATTGCACCAGCACGTCCAGATGGTCCTGCAGATTCTGCCCCACCTGCGCCCGGTCCGCCACCGTCTGCAGCCCCAGCGCCTTCAGTTGCGCCCCCGGCCCCACGCCGGACAGCAACAGCAGTTGCGGCGAATTGATCGCCCCGCCAGACAGGATCACCCGCCGCCCGCGCACGGTCTGCCCGCCGGAATAGCTGACGCCGACCGCGCGTTTGCCTTCGAAAATCACCTTCTCCGCCAGCGCGCCGGTGATGATCTTCAGGTTCGGCCGCCGCTGCACCGCGTCTGTTAGGTAGGCGCGCGCGGCGGAGCAGCGCTGCCCGCCCCGGATGGTGGAATCATAGCCGCCCACACCTTCGAACTGCGGGCCGTTGAAATCGTCGGTTCGCGGCCATCCGGCCTCTGCGCCCGCTTCGATGAAGGCCTCGTTCAGCACGTGCGGCAGCACCCGCCGCGTGGTCGCCAGCGGGCCGCCGCTGCCATGCCAGTCGGACGATCCCCGGTCTGAATCCTCTGCCTTGCGGAAATAGGGCAGCACATCGGCCCAGCCCCAGCCGGTGCAGCCGATCTGCGCCCAACGGTCATAATCGCTGCTGTGGCCACGGATATAGACCATGCCGTTGATGGACGAAGATCCGCCCAGCGTCCGCCCGCGCGGCCAATAGAGTTTGCGCCCGTTCAGCTGCGCCTGCGGCTCCGTCCAGAAGCCCCAGTTCAGATCGCTGTTCTTTTCCGGCGGGATGATTTCGCCGATTCCGGCGGGCATCTGCACCAGCATGGCCTTGTCGCTGCCGCCCGCTTCCAGCAGCGCCACCCGCGTACCCGCATCTTCAGACAGGCGCGCTGCCAGCACGCATCCGGCCGAACCCGCGCCCACGATCACGAAATCAAAGTCGTCCACTCGAATTCCTCCCGCCTTCTCCCAAAGGCCTGCCCCTTCCTAGCCCAGCCCGTTACGCGGAGAAACCCTCCGCATAATGCTGAAAACTGCGCGACAGAGTGTTTCGCCTGCCCTTGCCCCCCCGGCCCGAGCGGTTAGGAAAGGGGGATGCGTATCCGCCAGTTCCTTTCCGCCATGTTGATGCCCGCGCTGCTGATCCTGTCCGCCTGCGCCATGGGCCGGGTGGATACCCATCGCCCGCCCGCGCCGGTGATGCGGGCCATGCCCGACGTATTCGATTGCCTGCGCGAACGCCGCCTGGCGCTGGTGTCTGCGCATCGCGGGCAGAAGGATCCGATGGCGGCGGAAAACAGCATCGCTTCGTTCGCGGATACCATTGAGCGCGGCCCCATCTTCATCGAGGTGGATGTCTCCCGCTCGGCAGACGGCGTGCTGATGCTGATGCACGATCAGACGCTGGATCGCACCACCACCGGCCTCGGCCCGCTGGCGGGCTATAGCTATCAGCAGCTCCGCCGCGCCTGGCTGAAAGACGGCAAGGGCGCCATCACCGATGAGCGCATCCCCACGCTGGAGGAAGCGCTGGTGTGGGCGCGGCGCAACGGCGGGGTGCTGCAACTGGATATCAAGCCGGGCGTGCCGTTGGCCGATGTGCTGGAACAGGTGCGCGAGCAGCGGATGGAAAATCAGGTGATCCTGATCGCCTATAGTCTGGCGGACGTGCGCAATTTCCAGCGCGCCGCGCCGGAAATGATGATTTCCGCCAGCGGCCGCAACGCCAGCGAGAACGCCGCGATCCTTGCCATGGCGAACCCGCGCATGCTGTTCTTCACCGGCGTTGCAGAGCCGGACCCGGCGCTGATCGCCCGGCTGGACGCCGCCGGGGTGGAAGCCATCACCGGCACGCTGGGCAAAGCCGGCGAGCGGCTGGACGACCGCTATCTGGCGGACGGCAACGCCAGCGAATATGCAGCGTTGGCGGAACGCGGCGTGGCGCTGATCGCCAGCGATCAGCCCGTCGTGGCATGGCGCGCGCTGAAATCCGCCGACCGCGACGGCACCATCTGCCTGCTGGGAGTGAAACAATGAAAGCCATCCGCTTCGCCGAAACCGGCGGCCCTCAGGTGATGAAGCTGCTGGACGTGGAGGTGGGAGAGCCCGGCCCCGGGCAGGCCCGCGTTCGCCACAGCGTGATCGGCGTGAACTTCATCGACACCTATCACCGCTCCGGCCTTTATCCGATGCAGCTGCCCTCCGGGCTGGGGATGGAAGCGGCCGGCGTGGTGGAGGCGGTGGGGGAGGGCGTCTCCCATGTCTCCGTGGGAGACAGGGTGATCTATTTCGCCAACCCGCCCGGTGCCTATGCCACCCATCGGCTGATGGACGCCCGCCCGCTGGTGAAGCTGCCGGACAGCGTGTCTGACGAGCAGGCGGCGGCCCTGTGGTTAAAGGCCTGCACTGTCGAATCGCTGGTGGAGCGCTGCGCCCGGGTGCAGCCGGGGCAGACGGTGCTGGTGCCCGCGGCAGCCGGGGGCGTGGGCGTGCTGCTGTGCCAATGGCTGAAATCGAAGGATGTCACCGTGATCGGCACCGTCGGCTCACCCGCGAAGGTGGACATCGCCCGCGCGGCGGGGGCCGACCATGTGCTGTCTTACGAGGAAGTCCCCGCCCGCGTGCGCGAGATCACGGGCGGCAAGGGCGTGGACGCCGCGATCGACGGGGTGGGCAAATCCACCTTCGACAGTTCGCTGGACAGTCTGAAGCGGCGCGGCATCCTCGCCAGTTTCGGCAACGCTTCCGGCCCGGCCGCGCCGCTGGATATCGGCTTGCTCGCCCGCAAAGGCTCGCTGTTCGTCACCCGGCCCACCCTGTTCGATTATTATGCCACGCCCGAGGATTTCGCGGCAGGCACGGCGGCCGTGTTCGCGAAAATCGCTTCCGGCGTGCTGAAGGCGCATATCGGCCAAAGTTTCGCGCTGGCGGATGCCGTTGCCGCGCACAAGGCACTGGAAGCGCGGCAGACGGTGGGGTCGTCGCTGCTGATCCCCTGAAGAATTGTCGGTTTGCGGGCGCGCCGTCAGCCGCTGGCAACGGCGCTTTCCAGCGCCTGCACCGGGATCAGCGGCACGACATCGCGCCCGCCGGAAATGATCATCTCCATCGCCACATAGAAGATCAGCGCCAGACCGATCCAGCCGATCCAGTGATAGCGTTCGATCAGCCGGGCGATGTAGTTGGCCGCCACGCCCATCAGCGCGACAGACAGCACCAGCCCCAGAATCATGATTTCGGTGTGGTCGCGCGACGCACCCGCCACGGCGAGCACATTGTCCAGGCTCATGGAAAGATCGGCGATGGCCACGGCCCAGGCCGCGCCCCAGAAGGTCTTGGCGGATCGCGGCGCATCATGGGCGATGGTGCCGTCGTCCAGCACCACCTTGGTATCGGGCTGCAGTTCTCGATACATTTTCCAGCAGACCCACAGCAGCAGGATGCCGCCCGCCAGCCGGATGCCCACGACATCCAGCAACTGCGTCACCACCAGCGCGAAGGCGATGCGCATCACCAGCGCGGCCACCATGCCCAGCGCGATCACCTTCTTGCGCTCGGCAGGCGGAAGACCGGCAGCCAGCGCGCCGATCACGATGGCGTTGTCACCCGCCAGCACAAGGTCGATCATGATCACCTTGCCCAGCGCCGCCCAGGCGCCCGGCTCGGCCATGAAGCTGAGGTCAAACACGTTCATCGCGCGCTGCTAGCGCAAAGCGAAGGGCGTGAAAACGGGGGGCAATGAAAATTGGCGGGCACGGCCAGCGTGAGGGCAAGATTGGTGCGGACGGCGGGACTCGAACCCGCACTCCCCGAGGGGAAAGGGATTTTAAGTCCCGTGCGTCTACCAGTTTCGCCACGTCCGCATAAGGGTAACGCCTAGAGGCGGCTGTATTTATTGGCAACAGCAAGCGGGCGCTTGATCCGCGAGCGGCACGGGGGTGCGACGGCATATCAGGTGGCGCAACCTGCTGCGCCGATGTTCGTGGCGAAACGCGCGTCGGGCCGGAAAGGCCGGGCCTCTCAATCCATGTTGAGGCGTTCGCGCAATTCCTTGCCGGGCTTGAAGTGCGGCACCCGCTTCGCGTCCACGTCCACCGACTCGCCGGTGCGCGGGTTGCGGCCGGTGCGGGCGTTGCGGCCGCGGGTGGAGAAGGCGCCAAAGCCGCGAAGCTCCACGCGGCCGCCTTCCGTCAGCCGGTCGGTGATCGAATCGAGGATGGTCGAAACCACACGCTCGGCCTCGCGCTGCCCCAGATGCGGGTTCGCGTCGGCAATCTTCTGCACCAGCTCGGATCGGATCATGGTCTGCCCCTGTCGTCGGAATACAGACTATGTGCCTTATTCACGTCGCCGGTCAACCCCTTCAATCGTAACGCAAAAGGGCGGCACCTTGCGGCACCGCCCTTCATGCGCCTGTGCGCGGCCGCAGTCAGCCTCAGCTGTCCTGCTTGGCCTTGTTCAGCGCGGCACCCAGGATGTCGCCCAGAGAGGCGCCCGAGTCCGACGAACCATATTGCGCAACCTGTTGCTTTTCTTCGGCAATCTGCATCGCCTTGATGGAAAGCATCGGCTTCTTGCCACGCTCGAAGCCAACCACCAGCGCATCGACCTTCTGGCCGATCTGGAAGCGCTCGGGGCGTTGGTCGTCGCGGTCGCGGCTGAGGTCGGAGCGCTTGATGAAGGCGGTCGGGCCGTCTTCGCCGATTTGCACTTCGATGCCGCCGTCGCGGCTTTCGCGAACGATGGCAGTCACCACCTCGTTCTTGGAAAGCCCACCGGCAGAGGCCACCGGGGCAGCCGCGCTGGCACCGGCACCGGCGCTGGCAGCAGCGCCTTCAGCCGAAACCTGCTTGATGCCCAGCGAGATGCGCTCGCGCTCGACATCGACTTCCAGCACTTGCGCCTTCACCATCTCGCCCTTGTGATGCAGGGCGAGGGCGGCTTCACCCGAAACGCCCCATGCGATGTCGGACATGTGCACCATGCCGTCCACTTCGCCGGGCAGGCCGATGAACAGGCCGAACTCGGTGGAGTTCTTCACTTCGCCTTCCACCACGGAACCGACGGGATGTTCTTCGGCGAACACTTCCCACGGGTTGCGCTGGGCCTGCTTCAGGCCAAGGCTGATGCGGCGCTTTTCGCCATCGACTTCCAGCACGACAACGTCGACTTCCTGGCTGGTCGAAACGATCTTGCCGGGGTGCACATTCTTCTTCACCCAGCTCATTTCAGAGACGTGGACGAGGCCTTCGATGCCCGGCTCCAGCTCAATGAAGGCGCCATACTCGGTGATGTTGGTCACGCGGCCCTTCAGCTTCGCGCCGACCGGGTATTTGGCGTCTGCGCCTTCCCACGGATCGGATTCCAGCTGCTTCATGCCAAGGCTGATGCGCTGGGTGTCGCGGTTGATGCGGATGATCTGCACCTTCACCGTGTCACCGATGTTGATGACTTCGTTCGGGTGGCCAACGCGCTTGTAGCTCATGTCGGTCACGTGCAGCAGGCCGTCGATGCCGCCCAGATCCACGAACGCGCCATAATCGGTGATGTTCTTCACCACGCCGTCGATCACCTGACCTTCGGACAGGCTCTGGATCAGGCCGGTGCGGGCTTCGGCGCGGGTTTCTTCCAATATGCTGCGGCGCGAAACCACGATGTTGCCGCGCTTGCGGTCCATCTTCAGCAGCTGGAACGGCTGGGCGATGCCCATCAGCGGGGTCACGTCGCGAACCGGGCGAATATCCACTTGCGAACCGGGGAGGAACGCAACTGCGCCGCCCAGATCCACGGTGAAGCCACCCTTCACGCGGCCGAAAATGGTGCCGTCCACACGCTCACCGGCGTTGAACTGGGTTTCCAGCTTGTCCCACGCGGCTTCGCGGCGGGCGCGATCGCGCGACAACATGGCTTCCCCAAAGGCGTTTTCCACGCGGTCCACATAGACATCGACTTCTTCGCCGACGGTCACCTGCGGGGCTTGCCCGGGGGGAGTGAATTCACGGATCGAAACACGGCCTTCAGACTTGAGGCCCACGTCGATCACCACCAGATCATTCTCAATGGCGGTGACCCGCCCCTTCACCACCTTCCCCTCGAAGCTCTGGGATTCGCCCAGCGATTTGTCGAGGAGCGCGGCGAAATCGTCGCGGGTGGGCATTGCGGTCGAAGCCATGTATGTCCTATCGTTTACATACCGGGCGGCCGCGATCCTGCTATCAGGGTCCTCTTTGCAGCCGGGCCCGGGTTAGAGCCAATCCACGGATTCACTGACAAACAGAAAACGGCCGCGAGCGCGTCATGCGCATCGCCGCCGACTGTCAGGAAACCCGGCCCAGCTGGCTGGAGACAAGCTCCACGGCCTTCCGGACGGCCGCCGCTATATCCAATTCGCTCGTATCTAGCAAGTCGGCGTCGGCCGCCTGCCTCAGCGGCGCATCCGCCCGGCCCATGTCGCGCGCGTCGCGCGCCAGGATGTCGGCCAGCACCCGCTCTTCGCTCACGTCGCGCCCGGCCGCCGTCAGTTCCAGAAAGCGCCGCCGCGCGCGTGTTTCTGCTGCCGCTGTCACGAACAGCTTCGCCGCGGCCTCCGGTGCGATCACCGTGCCGATATCGCGCCCGTCCAGCACGGCACCGCCCGGTTGCGCTGCGAACGCCTTCTGAAACGCCAGCAGCGCCGAGCGCACCTCAGGCAGGGCAGACACAAGCGAAGCCGCCTCCCCGGTCTGCGCGCCGCGCAACTCCGCGTCTTCCAGCAAAGACAGGTCCAGCGCCGCCGCCTTCGCGCCGACGCCGGCCCCGTCAGACAAATCCAGCCCGCTGCGCAGCGCAGACAGCGCCACCACCCGATACAGCGCGCCGGTATCCAGATGCGGCACGCCGAAGTGCCGCCCCAGCGCGCGCGCGATTGTGCCCTTGCCGGATGCCGCCGGCCCGTCCACCGCGATCAGAGGCAAGAGTCACTCACTCAGCAGCTTTGCGATTTTTGGCGCGATATCCTCGGGCTTCACCGTCGGCGCGAACCGCTCCACCGCTTCGCCCTCGCGGTTGACAAGGAATTTGGTGAAGTTCCACTTCACGCTTTCCGAGCCCAGCAGCCCCGGCGCCTGCGCCTTCAGTTGCCGGTACAGCGGATCAGCATTGTCCCCGTTCACCTCGATCTTGCGGAACACCGGGAAGGTCACCGGGTAAGTGGTGGAGCAGAATTTCGCGATTTCCGCCGCGTCGCCCGGCTCCTGCTTGCCGAACTGGTTGCAGGGGAAGCCCAGCACGGTGAAGCCCTTGTCCCTGAAGCGCTGATACAGGTCCTCAAGCCCGGTATATTGCGGCGTGAACCCGCACTTCGAAGCCACATTCACGATCAGCACGACCTGGCCCTTGTAATCCGCCAGGCTCACGTCCCGCCCGTCCAGCGTGACCGCGCGATGGTGATAAATATCGTCCGCCAACTTCAACCTCCCGAAATTGTCCCCCAACCGATCCATGAAGCCCCGCGCCCGGAAAGGGAAGAGGCGGCGCGGTATCGGGCGCATTTTCGCGGGTTGGGGGGGGGGCGATGCCTCCGGCGGCCGGGCTCTGCCCGGACCCGGCAGGGAAATGATTTCCCTGCACCCTCGAAATTCACGTCGCTGCCTACTCCAACGCCGTGGACGTAATCAGATTCGATTGCCTGCGGCGCAACGAGGCTCTCTCTCCCCGCTGGGGAGAGAGTTGGAGAGAGGGGCGCAACGCCGGGCCTGATCCACCAACCTCCCCACCCGCTCAGCCTGAGCTTGTCGAAGGCCCCTGAGAAGCCCACCAACCTCTCCACCAACCACACCCCACCCACATAAAAAGAAGGGCCCGGTGTCGCGCCGGGCCCCTCCGAGGGTCGCTCTTCTTGCAAACTCGTCTGTTGTCAGTCGCGCTGGCCCAGGAAGCTCAGCAGGAACTGGAACAGGTTGATGAAGTCCAGATACAGGGTCAGCGCACCCATGATCGCGGCCTTGCCCGCCATGTCGGTTCCGGCGACATAATCATAGGTCTGCTTGATCTTCTGGGTGTCGTGCGCCGTCAGCCCGGCGAAGATCAGCACGCCCAGAATGGAGATCGTCAGCGCCAGCGCACCAGACTGCAGGAACATGTTCAGCAGCATGGCCACCAGAATGCCGATCAGGCCCATCACCAAGAAGGTGCCCAGCTTCGAAAGGTCGCGCTTCGTCGTGTAACCATAAAGGCTGAGGCCGGCGAAGGCCGCAGCGGTCGCGAAGAAGGTCGTCGCGATGGAGGTCGAGGTGTAGACGAGGAAGATCGTCGACATCGACGCGCCCATGATCGCGGCGAAGGCCCAGAACATCGCCTGAACCGCCCCTTCGGACATGGTCTGATATTTGAAGCCGAGGATGAACACGAAGGCCAGCGGTGCCAGCGCCACGATCCAGCCAAGGCCGGAAAGCCCGCCCATCGGGTTCACCAGCGCGTTCACCGCACCGGTATAGGCCATGCCAAGGGCCACAAGACCCGTCAGCAACACGCCCGACATCATATAATTGTAGACGCTGAGCATATGCTTGCGCAGCCCGGCGTCATACTCGGCAGCAGCGGTCCCGGCGCGGGCGGCGGCGGCGCGTCCAAAGCGGGGATCAGCCTGATTAACCATCGGTTTCCTCTCCATCGATCCGGGGGGTCGCGCCCCTTACAACCAACTGCCTTCAAACAGTTACAGCCGATTGGCAGGGCACCCGTTTCGATGCTCTATATCGCTCATGTAACATGCTGATTCAAGGCTTGTCCATCGAAATCTTTCGTGCGTGAAATATTTCAACTCTCACGTAACACGCGTGCAACCTTCACCCCCAACGTTCGCCATGCGCCCGCCAGCCCCAGCAACAGGGTGATGGCCGCGCCCGCAAGCACCGTCAGCAGCGCCACCCCCCAATCGGGTGCCCATTGGAACTTCAGCACCTGCGTCACCACGATCCAGCCCGCCAGTCCGCCCAGCAGCAGGGCGATGCCGGATACCAGCAGGCCAAGCCCGGCATATTCCAGCCCGGCCGCCGCCATCAGCTGCCGCCGGGTCGCGCCCAGCGTTTTCAGGATCACATTGTCATAGATGCGCGCCCTCGCCTGCGCCGCCAGCGCGCCCACCAGAACGGCGATCCCGGCCAGAATCGCCACGCTCGCCGCCGCACGCACCGCCGTGCCCATCTGCATCACCAGCTCGCTCACTTCGCCCAGCACATCCTTCACCTTCACCACGGACACGGTGGGGAAGGCGCGGGTAACCTGCCCGGTGAACCCGGCCTCGGCGGCGGCGGGCGGCGTCACCGTCGACATGTAACTGTAAGGCGCGTCGCGCAGCGTGTTCGGATCATAGATCAGCACGAAGTTGAACCCCATCGAGTCCCAGTCCACTTCGCGCAAGGAAGCGATCTTCGCCTCGATCTCCACGCCCAGCACGGAGACGGTGATGCGGTCCCCCACCTTCAGCCCCAGCAGCCCGGCCTGTTCGGCATCCATCGAGACCAGCGGCGGCCCGGCATAATCCTTCGGCCACCAGTGGCCCGCCACCAGCCGGTTGCCCTTCGGCAGATCCTCCGCCCATGTCAGCCCCCGATCCCCGCGCAGCACATAGCTGCCTTCGGGCACATCCTTCAATTCAGAGGCCGGCACGCCGTTCACCGCCGTCACCGGGCCGCGCAGGCTGGGCACCATCGTCACCTCGGATCCGGCGGGCAGGCTTTCGCGGAAGCGAGGCGCATCTTCCTTGGGCAGGTCCAACAGGAAGAAGCCCGGGGCCTTGGCGGGCACGGTTTTCTGCAACTCCGCGTTGAAGCTGGTTTCGATGAAGGCCAGCGTCGCGAACAGGCTGAGCCCCAGCCCCAGCGCCACCACCAGCTGCCGTGTCATCGCGCCGGGCCGGTGCACATTGGCCAGCGCCAGCCGGGGCAGCACCTTCTTCGGCCGGGGCAGCCGCGCCGCCCCCCACTGGATCAGCGTTCCCGCACCGAACAGCAGCGCCAGCACCGCCAGCGCCCCGCCCAGGAACCCGGCCGCGAACAGCCGCTCGGCCGCCTGCCACACCGCCAGCGCCGCCACCACCGCGCCCGCGCCCAGCGCCACGCCCAGCGCGCGGGCGGATGGCCATGGCCATTGCTCCACGCTGCCCCGGAAGATGCGCTGCGCCGGCAGCGCACCCGCGCGCGCCAGCGGCGGCACCGCAAAGGCCAGCGCGACCAGCAAGCCGAAGGCAATCGCCGTCAGCATCGGCCCCGCGTGCAGCCCCAGCGCGGGCGGCACCGGCAGCGCGTCACCCGCCAGCTGCACCACGATCCACGGCACCAGCGCCCCCAGCAGCGCCCCCACGGCGGCCGCCACCAGCGCGACGCCGCCCACCAGCAGCAGATAGGTTTTCAGCACCAGCCCCGATGAGCCGCCCAGCGCCTTCAGCGTGGCGATGGTGCCGGCCTTGCGGTCCAGATAGGAACGTACGCCATTGCCCACGCCCACGCCCGCCACCGCCAGCGCCGTCAGGCTTACCAGCGTGAGGAATTGTCCCAGCCGCTCCACGAAACGGCGCACGCCCGGCGCGCCGTCGCGGCTGTCCGCCAGCCGCCAGCCTGCATCGGGATGCGCCTTCTCGATCGCCTCTCGCACGGCGACCGGGTCTGTGCCGGGCGGCAGCTTCAGTTTCACATGGTGGCGATAGAGGCTGCCCGGCTGCACCAGTTGCGTCTGTTCCAGCCGTTGCATCGAAATCAGCACGCTCGGCCCGAAGGTGAAGCCCTCGCTCGCCTTGTCCGGCTCCAGCGTCAGAATCGCGGCCACGGGCATCCGCGCCTCGCCGATCCCCACCTCGTCGCCCACTTTCAGCCCCAGCTGATCGGCCAGATCGGCCGCCACAACAGCGCCTTTGGCCAGCGCCGCCTGCACGGCCGCATTACCACCGCCGCCTCGGACATCCGCCGCGCCATACATCGGCCAGCGCCCGTCCACCGCCTTCAGCTCGGCCAGCAGTTCGCGACCCGCCGCCGCGCCGCTTTCGCCGCGCACCATGGCGCGCATCTTGATGTTCTCAGACAGGGTGCCGCCGAACTGCGTCAGCGTCGCCCGCTCCTCCGGGGTCGGGGCGCGTTGCGTTAGCCGCGCCTCCACATCGGCCCCCAAAATGCTCTGCCCCTGATCGCTGAGGCCCTGCTCGATGGCGGCGGCAAGGCTGCCCACGCCCGCCATCGCCAGCACGCCCAGCAACAGGCAGATGAACAGCAATCGCAGCGCCCCCAGCCCGCCACGCGCCTCTCGCACAGCAAAGCGGGCGGCCAGCGGCCATTCCCGCAACCGCGCTTGGGGGGCGGGCACGGGTGCCATCATGTTCACGCCACAACCTCCGCCGTCACCGCCTCGTCAGACACGATCACCCCGTCGCGCATGCGGATCACCCGGCTGCACTTGGTCGCCAGCTCCTGATCATGGGTGATCAGCACCAGCGTCGCGCCGGTTTCCGCCAGCCGCCGCATCAGCAGCTCCACCACCGCCTCGCCGGTGGAGGCGTCCAGATTGCCGGTCGGTTCGTCGGCGAAGATCAGGGCCGGGCGCACCGCCAGCGCACGCGCCAGCGCCACCCGCTGCTGTTCGCCGCCGGACAATTGGGTGGGATAATGCGTCACCCGATGCCCCAGCCCCACCGCCTCCAGTTCGCGCTTTGCCTCCCCGAACGGATCGGCATGGCCCGCCAGTTCCAGCGGCACCGCTACATTTTCCAGCGCCGTCATGGTGGGGATCAGGTGAAAGGCCTGCAACACGATGCCGATCCGCCCGCGCCGCGCTTCGGCCAGTTCGTCTTCGGACAGCCCCATGATTTCGGCCCCGGCCACCCGGATCGAGCCGCCGCTGGCGCTCTCCAGCCCGGAAAGCACCGCCATGAGGCTGGATTTGCCGGATCCGGACGGCCCCAATATCGCCACCCGTTCCCCCGCGCCCACCTGCAGGCTCACGCCCTTCAGAATTTCCACCCGGGCCGCCCCGTCCCCCAGCGCCAGCTTCACATCACGCGCATCGATCACCATATCTGCGCCTATGGCTGGTTTCGGCATGGAGTTCCCTTTGAAAAAGTCGACCGTTTGGAATCCGCGATCATATGGTCAGCCGAGCGCGCTTTTCCAGTTGCTGTCTTTCATCGCCGCAACATTTCTGCTCGCTTTGGCGCATCCTGCGGCCGCGCAGGACAAGCTCATCCTCGCGCTCGGCGACAGCCTGACGGCAGGCTATCAGCTGAAACCAACGGAAAGCTTCCCCGCCCAGCTGCAAACGGCGCTGCAAAAGGAAGGGCGCAAGGTCCGCGTGCACAATGCGGGCGTCAGCGGAGACACCACCGCGCAGGGCAAGGCGCGGCTGAACTGGGTGCTGGCCAGCCTGAAGCAGAAGCCCGATCTCGCCATCGTGGCGCTGGGCGCGAACGACATGCTGCGCGGCCAGCCGCCCGCGCAGGCCCGCGCCAATCTGGACGCGATCCTGACGGAACTGGACAAGCGCGGTATCCCCGTCGTGCTGGCGGGCATGCTGGCCGCCCCGAACATGGGGCCGGCCTATGCCAAGGAGTTCAACGCCATCTACCCGGCGCTGGCGAAAAAACATGGCGCAACGCTTTACCCCTTCTACACGCAGGGCGTCACGGCGAACCCGAAGCTGCTGCTGGCAGATGGCATGCACCCGAACGCAGCCGGTGTCGGCGTGATGGTGAAGAACATCCTCCCCACCGTCCGCAAGGCGCTCGACTCCCGCAAATGAGGTGGTCCAGATGAGGCTGTTCGTCGCCCTCCGCCCGCCGCCGCCCGTGCGCGATGCGCTGACCGCGCTGATGGGCGGGATCGAAGGCGCGCGCTGGCAGAGCGACAACAATCTCCACCTCACCCTCGCCTTCATCGGCGAGGTGGACCGGCATCAGGCCGAAGCCGCAACGGACGCCCTCGCCACGCTCGTCGCCCCGCCGCTCGACCTGTCGCTGGGCCAGTTCGGCAGCTTCGAAGCCGAGCGCGCGGACCGCACCGCCGCACTGTGGATCGGCGTCACCCCGGCAGAGCCGGTCGCCACGCTGGCCGCCGCCATCCGCGCAGCGCTACGAAGGGCCGGGCTGGAACCGGACGCGCGCAAATTCGTCCCCCACATTACACTGGCCCGTTTCAGCCGCGCAGGCGCCAGCCGCGACGCCCTGCGCCCATGGCTCTCCACCATTACCGCGCCACAGGCGAGCTGGCGGGCGGACGGCTTCCACCTTGTGCAAAGCCACTTGGGCCATGATGGCCCGCACTATGAGCCCGTGGCCAGCTATACGCTCAGTGGCTAGAGCCGCGCGGGCCTGCGGTTTTTTGCCTCCGGCGGGCAGGGAAATGATTTCCCTGCACCCTCAAAATTCGCGTTGAGCCTGAACTCCAGCGTCGTGCGGGTGACCAGATTCGATTGCCTGCGGCGCTACGAAGCCCTCTCCCCCTGCAAGGGGGAGAGTTGGAGAGGGGGTGTCACCGATTGGCCTGATCCACCGACATCACAATACCCACGACGAAGGCTCTCTCCCCCCGCTGGGGGGAGAGGTGGAGAGAGGGGAACAATGCTGGGCCAAACCCACCAACATTCCCACCCCTACAATGTCACCCCGGATCAAGTCCGGGGTGACGACGAACGAGGAGGTCGGGCCGGGCAAGCGGAGACTTCACTCCCTCACAGAAAACTCTGCGGGTCCACATCCACCGCCACCCGCACGCTGGACGGCAATTGCACCCGCCCCAGCCAGTCCCGCACATAGGCTTGCAGCGGCGAGGTGCGTCGCGCGTGCACCAGCAGCCGGTGGCGGTGCCGCCCGCGCAGCATGGCGAACGGCGCGGGCGCTGGCCCCCATACTTCGATCCCCTCTGCATGTGGCGCAGCCTGCCCCAACCGCTTGGCGGCATCGGCCGCCGCCGCGCCGTCCAGCGCGGAGACCACGATGGCCGCCAGCCGCCCGAACGGCGGCATCCCTGCGGCCAGCCGCACTTCGCGCTCGGCGGCGTAAAATTCGTCGCGTGCGTTGTGCAGTAGGGCCTGCATCACCCGTGCGCGCGGCTGGTGCGTCTGCAAAAATACCTCGCCCGGCTTCGCGCCACGGCCCGCGCGGCCCGCCACCTGCCCGATCTGCTGGAACGCCCGTTCGCTCGCCCGCAGGTCGCCGCCCTCCAGCCCAAGGTCGGCATCCACCACGCCCACCAGCGTCAGGTTCGGGAAATCATGCCCCTTCGCCAGCATCTGCGTGCCGATCAAAATGTCGATCTCGCCGTCCGCCACATCCGCCACCAGCGTGGCCATGTCGGCGCTGGTGCGGATGGTGTCCGATGTCGCCACCACCGTTTTCGCCTCCGGCCACAGCAGTGCCACTTCCTCCGCCAGCCGCTCCACGCCGGGGCCGCAGGGGGCTAGGCTGTCCTCCGCGCCGCAACTGGGGCAGGCCTTGGGCGTCGGCATGGAATGGCCGCAATGATGGCATTGCAGCCGCCGGGCCAGCCGATGTTCCACCAGCCACGCCGTGCAATTGGGGCACTGGATCCGCTCCCCACAGGCGCGGCATAACGTTAACGGTGCATAGCCGCGCCGGTTCAGGAACAGCAGGCTCTGCTCTTTGCGCGCCAGCCGTTCCTCTACGGCTTTCGCCAGCGGCGGGGCGATCCAGCGCCCGCGCGGCGGCGGCTCGCGGGTGAGGTCGATCAGATGGATATCGGGCAGCAGCGCGCCGCCGTGGCGGTCGGGCAGGCGCAACTCGCGATAGGTGCCGCGCGCCACCTGCTCCATCGTTTCCAAGGCCGGAGTGGCAGTGGCCAGCACCACCGGCACGCCTTCGAACTGCCCGCGCATCACCGCCACGTCGCGCCCATGATAGGGCACGCTTTCCTCCTGCTTGAACGCCTGATCATGCGCTTCATCCACCACGATCAGCCTGAGGCCCGGCATGGCGAGGAACAGCGCAGACCGCGCGCCGACCACCACGGCCGCCTCGCCACTGGTGATGGCGCGGAACGCCGCGCGGCGCGCGGCAGGCGTCAGCCCGGAATGCCACATGGCGGGCGCGAAGCCGAAGCGCTTGCGGAAGCGCTGCAACCAGGCTTCCGTCAGCGCGATCTCCGGCAGCAGCACCAAGGCCTGCCCGCCGCCGGAAATAGCCTCCGCCACCGCCTCCAGATAAACCTCTGTCTTGCCCGCGCCCGTCACGCCATCCAGCAGGAAGGGCTGGGCCTGATGCGCCGCCACCGCCGCGCGCAATTCGCCCGCCGCCAGCCCTTGCGCCTCGCTCAGCTCCGGCCCCGGCGGCAGGGCAGGGCGGCGCACGGCCACATCTTCCTCTGTTGCCTCGGCGGGCAGCAGCACGCCTGCTTTCACCAGCGCGCGCAGGCTTTCCACCCGCGCCTCGGCGGCGGCCGCCCATACGGCGAGCGGCGCAGGGCCGATCCCGCGCACGGCATCCAGCCGCTCCAGCATTCCGGCACGCGCTTTCGATTTCGTCTCCGGCAAATCCCCCAGCACGAACTGCCCCGGCCCCTTGGGCGGCGCCAGAAAGGCGGATTGCGGCAACACCATGCGCAACACGGCGGAGGGCGCGGCCAGATAATAATCCGCCACCCATGTCACCAGCTTGCGAATCGGCTCGGGCACGGGCGGCATGTCCAGCACGCGCACCTCGCGCAGCTTCGCCTCGTCCACCGGCTTGGTTTGGAAGGCACCATCATCCCACAGCACTCCCGGCACCCGGCGCGGCCCCAGCGGCGCTTCCACCACGTCTCCGGCGCGCGCGCCTTCGGGGGCCAGATAATCCAGCGGCCCCAGCCCATGCTGCAAAAGAAGGACAGTCCCGCGCATTGACTCGCCAGCTAGCCTCGGGCTTTGGAAGCCTCAACCTCTAGCGCCAAGGATCACCCCATGAAATTCTTCGTCGACACCGCCGACGTCGCCGAAATCGCCGATTTCGCAGCCACCGGCCTGCTCGATGGTGTCACCACCAACCCCAGCCTGATCCACAAATCGGGCCGGAAATTCCTGGAAGTGGTGAAGGAAATCTGTGGCCTGGTCGATGGCCCGGTGTCCGCCGAAGTCGTCGCGCTCGATCTGGACGGTATGCTGCGAGAGGCGGACGTGGTGCGCAATCTCGCCCCCAATGTCTGCGTGAAGCTGCCGCTGACGTTCGATGGCCTGAAGGCCTGCAAGCGCCTCACCTCCGAAGGCACGCAGGTGAACGTCACGCTGTGCTTTTCCGCCACGCAGGCGCTGCTGGCGGCCAAGGCCGGGGCTACCTTCATCTCCCCCTTCGTCGGCCGCCACGATGACATCGGCTTCGACGGCATGGACCTGATCGAGGACATCCGCCTGATCTACGACAATTACGAATATCAGACGGAAATCCTCGTCGCCTCGGTGCGCCACCCGGTGCACATCCTGCAGGCCGCGAAGATCGGCGCAGACGTGGTGACGGCCCCGCCCGCCGTGCTGAAGGCGCTGGCGAAGCACCCGCTGACGGAGCGCGGCCTTGAGCAGTTCCTCGCGGACTGGGCGAAAACCGGCGAGACCATCGCCTGATGCCAAGGAACCGTTGATGGATGCGGGCGCTCTCTTGGAAGGCTGGCTCGCCAGCCTCGCCAACGAGCGCCGCCTGTCTGCCCACACGTTGCGCGCCTATCGCGCCACGCTGGAGCGGTTCCTCGCCCATCTGAACCACACGCACGGCCGCCCGGCCGATGCGGCGCTGCTGGCGTCGCTGGAAGCCGCAGACATCCGCGCCTTCCTCGCCGCCCGCCGCGCGGAGGGGCTGTCCAACACGTCCGCCGCCCGCGAACTCTCAGCGATCCGCACCTTCGGTGGCTATCTGCGGGACAGGCACGGCATCCGGCTCGGCGGCCTTGAAGGCGTTGCCAGCCCGAAGGTGAAAAAGGGCCTGCCGCGCCCCATTTCGCCCGTGGATGCAAAAGCGCTGGCGGAAACCACCGGCGAATTTCATGACGAGCCATGGCTGCAGGCGCGGGATACCGCCGTGCTGCTGCTGCTCTATGGCTCGGGCCTGCGCATCGGCGAGGCGCTGGCGCTGACGGGTGGAATCCTGCCGCTGGGCGAAACCCTGCCCGTGACCGGCAAGGGGCGGAAAACGCGCATGATCGTGCTGCTTCCGCCCGTGCGGGACGCCATCGACCAGTATCTGAAGCTCTGCCCCTATGCCCCGTCCCGCGAGCACGCCCTGTTCCGTGGCGCGAGGGGCGGCCCGCTGGACCCCGGCGTGTTGCGCGGCACGCTGCGCAAGGCACGCGTGGCGTTGGGCCTGCCGGACAGCGCCACCCCCCATGCGCTGCGCCACAGCTTCGCCACCCATTTGCTGGCGCGCGGCGCGGATTTGCGGACCATTCAGGAATTGCTGGGCCACGCCAGCCTATCCAGCACGCAGATTTACACCAGTATCGACACGGCACGGCTGCTGGACGTGTATAAAAGCGCCCATCCCCGCGGCTGACGTTACGCCCTGCGGGCTGAAGCCCTGTCCACATCGAAAATCAGGAACAGCTGCCACACCAGCGCCAGCACCGCGAGGCCCGACAGCACCCACGGATGGCCGATGCTCACGGCAGACCAGTCGAACTCGCCTGCGTTCATCTTCTTGATATGGTTGAAATTCTGGGTGAGCCCAACCACCAGCCCCATCATCCCCGCCACGGCGGCGATATAGCGCGGCAACAGCCGGTTATAGCCCTTCAGCAGCAACAGGATCGCCAGCACACCCAGCGCGAACCGCTGCACCCGGCAATAGGGGCAGGGATGCACCATCCCGGCGATATCCAGCGCCAGCGTGCCCAGCACCACCAGCAACACGAACGCCGCCACCAGCCGCCGGTTCTGCAAAATGGTTGTCAGCTTTTCCATGTGGTGCCCCTCCCTCGAATGTCCGCACCGTAGCGCGCCTTGGATGCCCCGCAAGTCTGTTCCGGCACCCCTCTTGCCATCTTCAGCCAATCTCATAGTCTCTCGCCAAAGGGGGTCGGGCGGATGCAGGCAGAGCAGGGCAGGAAGATCGGCCCCGTTACGGGTACATTCCTTGTCGCCACCACCATGATCGGCTCGGGCATCTATATGCTGCCCGCCAGTGCCGCCGCGATCGGCAGTATCTCCATCATCGGCTGGATCGTCGCGGCGATGGGGGCGATCCTTGTGGGCCTGACGCTTGCGGGGCTGGCGCGGTTGGAGCCGGGGGGCTGCTACCTCGATTCCATCGCGCAACTGCTGGGCGCGTCTGCCGGGATGGTGGCCACTATCCTCTATATCTTTTCCTTGCTGCTCAGCCTGCCGATGGTGGCGGTCGCCGCTGCCGGTTATACGGGTTTCATCTTTCCCGCGCTCGGTTCTCCGCAGGCGGTGCAGTGGGTCACCATCGGCTATGTCTGGCTGATTGTCGCCATCGCCTGGGGCGGGGCCGCCGGTATCGCCCGCATCGCCTCCCTTACCCTTGTCGTCGGGATGATCCCGCTGGCCCTCGTCGCCACGCTGGGCTGGGCGCATTTCGATGCGGAGATTTTCCGCAGCAGCTGGAATATCTCGGGCAAATCCAACGCCTCGGCGGCGATGCAGGCCACGCTGCTGCTGTTCATGGCCTATCTGGGCCTCGAAAACGCCTCCATCGTCAGCGATCAGATGGAAAATCCGCGCCGCACCGTACCGATTGCCACCATCGCCGGAATCCTGTTCGCCACCATCGTCTATGTTGGCTCCACCACCGTCATTTCCGGGCTGATCCCGGCCGCGACGCTGGCGAAATCCCACGCGCCTTTTGCGGACGCGACGGCCATCATCCTCGGCTCGGTGGCGGCGCTTCTGATCGCCGTGTGCGGGGCGACAAAGGCGGCGGGCACGCTGGGCGCGCTGCAACTGGGCAGCATCGAATCGCTGCTGGTGCTGAAGCGCCAGTGCAGCGGCAGCGGCATGTCGCGCGGCGGCACCAACATCGGCATCGGGCTGATCGCCACGGTGATCGCGCTGGCCACCGCCTCGCCGGATGTCGCCAGCCAGTTCGGCCTGCTGGCCACCGCGATGGTCACGGTCTGCCTGTTTTCCTATTTGCTGGCCGGGCTGGCGCTGGTGAAGGCGCGTGGCGGCGTGCCGCGGCTGATCGGTCTGGCCGCGATCGCATTTATGCTGGGCCTGCTGGCGGTGCAGCCGCTGGGCGACATGCTGCTTCCAGCCATATTGGTGGGCGGGGCCTTGCCGCTGGCATGGCTGCTGCTGTTCTGGTGCAACCGGACCGTTTCCACACTTGCCTGATCCGCAAAGGAGTTCCGCTCCATGGCCACCCGCGCAGCCTCCCCGGTTCGAAGCCGCTTTTTCGTGCGAATGGCACTGCTGGCGCTGCTGATCGCGCTTGCGGGCTTTATGCCCACCTACTGGCTGCCGATGATCAGCGGCCGCAGCTTCCCGCCCATCCTGCATCTGCACGGAGCGATCTTCATCAGCTGGACGCTGTTGTTCCTGTGGCAAAGCTGGCTGGTCGCCAGCGGCCGCACGGCGGATCACCGGCAATGGGGGCTGGTGGGAATTGCGCTGGCGACCACCATGGTCATCTCCGTATTGCTGGCGGTTGAGGCCAGTTATGTCGCCGCAGCCCGCATCGGCATGGAGCCGCAGGCGCGCGCCTTTTCCAGCGTGTCTTTGCTGGGGATATCGGCGTTCGCGGGGCTGATCGTCGTGGCGATCCGCAACGTCCGCCACCCCGATGTCCACCGGCGGCTGATGCTGGCCAGCTTCGTGCCGATGCTGCAGGCAGCGGTTGCCCGCTGGTTTCAGCTGGCTCTGCCCCCGCCGCCGGGCGCGGTCGGTCCGCCGCCGGTGTTCGTCGCGATTCCGCCCGGCCTTCTCACATGGATCGTGTTTATCGGCGCGCTCGCTTTGCATGACAGGCGGGTGCTGGGTCGCATCCACCCGGCCACAAAGGCGGGTGCCGCCGTCACGCTGGCGGCGATCCTGTTGCCGCTGCTGGTGGGCAACAGCGCGATCTGGGCGGTGATCACACAGGGCTTCGCCAGCCTCGCCCCGCGCGGATAGGGTAGCTTGCGCTTCGGTTTAAATCTGATATCAATTTAATATCAGTTTAAGGGAGCGCATATGCCTGATTCGCCTGTTCCGATCCTCTCCGCCAGCCGGGAGGTGCCCGCCCACAGCTACAACGGCCTTGCCGTGCTGGCGCTGGCGGCATTGTGCTGTGCGCTGCTGATTCTGGCGGTGCTTTCGCGCAGCCCGGTGCTGATCCTGCCCACCGCGCTGGCGGCTTTGCTCGTCGCGCCCGGTTTCTACATGATCCAGCCCAATCAGGCCGCCGCCATCCTGCTGTTCGGTGCCTATCGCGGCACGGACAGGGGCGAGGGCCTGCGCTGGACATGGCCGTGGAACACCCGCAAGAAGATCAGCGTTCGCGCCAACAACCTGATTTCGCAGCAGATCAAGGTGAACGATCTGCGCGGTAACCCCATCGAGATGGCTGCGCAGGTCGTCTGGCGTGTCACCGATACCGCGCAGGCACTGTTCGATGTGGACGATTACCGCGAATTCGTCGTCGCCCAGATCGAAGCCGCGATCCGCGCCATCGGCGCACGCTATCCCTATGACGATTTCGAACATCTGGAAGTCACGCTGCGCGGCAACCATGATCAGGTGGGTGCCGAACTGCGCATCGAGCTGATGAACCGCCTCGCCGTGGCGGGGATCACGGTGGACGAATGCGGCTTCACCCATCTGGCCTATGCGCCGGAAATCGCGGGCGCGATGCTCCGCCGCCAGCAGGCCGAAGCCGTGGTCGCCGCCCGCAAGACGCTGGTCGAAGGCGCGGTGGGCATGGTGGAAATGGCGCTCGCCCAGCTCAGCGAAAAGGATGTCGTCACGCTGGACGATGAACGCCGCGCGGCGATGGTCTCCAACCTGATGGTGGTGCTGTGCGGCGATCAGAATGCGCAGCCCGTCCTCAACGCCGGCACCCTCTATCAATAGCCCGCCCGGTGGCCGATCAGAGGAAATCGCTGCTGCTGCGCCTGTCGCCCGACTTGCACAGCGCAATCGAGCGGCTGGCCGCGGCGGAGTTGCGCTCCGTCAACGCAGAGATCGAGATTCTGCTGCGCGAGGGCCTCGCCCGCCGGGGCCAGAAGCTGCCCGACGCCACCCCCGTCCGCCGCGGCCGCCCCGCGAAAGACGGCTGACCCCCAAGCCTGAAAGCCCCCGCCATGGCCAGCAACCGCAACAACCGCACCGGCAGAACTGACAATCGCCGCCCCAGCCTCGATGATGAAGAGGCATGGTTCGCCGCACGGCGCTTCGGCATCGGATCGGGCCGTCCGATCCGCTGGCAGGGCTGGGCGCTGCTGGCCGCCTATATCGCCGCGCTGCTGGGGATCAGCCTGCCGGGCGAGAAGCCAAACGGCGCGCGCATCGGCCTGATCTTCGCCCTGACGGCGGTTTTCCTGCTGATCGCCGCCCGCAAGACAGAGGGCGGCTGGCGCGGCGGCAAGGACGACAGATAAGGTCGACTATTTGTTGGCGATGCCCAGCGTCTCTTTCGCATCTTCCTTGTCACGCTCCCGCAAGGCCAGCGCCACGAGGAAGGCGGCATCCGCGATCAGTTCCAGCCCCAGCACCACGCCGAGGAATCCGGCGGACACCTCCGCCCAGTTGAACAGGGTGATCAGGCCCAGCACCACGGAAATCGCCCCCGAGCCAAGGAACAGCAGGAAATAGCGCGATTGCTTGAAGCCCGGCACGCTGAGCAGCTTGGCCAGGCCGCCGCCGATCAGCACCAGCGCGAACAGGAAGGGCAGGCCGATCGGACCCACCGCGCGCGGATCGCCGAACTTCAGCGAAAGCCCGGCATAGACGAGGAACACCCCCACCAGCCCCGGCAGGATCATGGTGAGCGGCCGCACCCGCTTGCGCAGCACGACACCCAGCAGATAGATCGCCCCCGCGCCCACCAGCAGCCACGGCACGATTCCGGCCACCAGACTCGTCACGGAAACGGGATTGAACGTCACGTAAAGCCCGATGGCCGCCAGCACGCCCGCCAGCACCGTCCGCACCTGCCAGTTCATGTGCATCGCCCTTTATTGAAATTGCGTTGCCCTTATGGTGAGGCCGTTCGCCTTTACATGCAATGGGCTACGGGCCTTGAGGCATGTCATCAAACCAGAAGGAAGCGCGGCTAAACCCTCCTCGCGATCCATATGAAGGAGCACGGATAATGGGACAGTTGGTGGTTCTCGGCTTCGACGGCATTACCGCCGCGGACGAAGTGCTGAACAAGGTGCGCGGGCTGAAGGCCGAACATCTGATCGATCTGGAAGACGCCGTGGTGGTGGAGCGCGATTCCGAAGGCAAGGTGCACATCAAGCAGGCGCTGAACCTCACGGCGCTGGGGGCGGCCTCCGGCGGGTTGTCAGGCGCGTTCTGGGGCACGCTGGTGGGGCTGATCTTCCTGAACCCGCTGGCGGGCTTCGCCATTGGCGCGGCCACCGGCGCGGGCGCGGGCGCGCTTTCGGGCAGCCTGATGGATTATGGCGTGAATGACGAATTCGTCGGCAAGCTGGCGGAAACCATCCCCAACAACAGCTCCGCCCTGTTCGTGCTGGTGCGCGAAGTGACGATGGACAAGGTGGTGGACGCCATCCAGCCATGGCACCCGCGCGTGCTGAACACCTCGCTCAGCAACGAACAGGAAGCGAAGCTGGTGGAGGCCCTGAAGGCGCACAGCGCCTGACCAATTGAGACGGGAGGCGCACAGCGCCTGACCAATTGAGACGGGAGGCGCACAGCGCCTGATCGGAAGTCGCGAAGGGCTGCCTCAGCGGCCCTTCGCCTTCATTTGTGCGTGCAGCAAGGTCAGGATCGCCGCCCACAGCTGCTGTTGCATCGCCGGGTGTAGGCGGACTCTGCTGCATCTGTCGTCACATCGCCCGCAAGAAGCAGGGCGGCGAGGATCAGGTTGCGCATGAAATCGGGGTGGCGAGACTTCAGCGTAAGTTCAAGTCTTGCCAAAGATTGATGGTTACCGCAGTTCCTGTTCATACCGCGTTGCAGCATTACGTGGTTAATTGCGCGTAGCCTGGCGTTGACTTTGCGAGTCGCTTCCTCACATTGGGACCCAAGGGGTTCGGACAATGGGCAAATTTCCGCTACCGGAGTTTCTGACGGGATGGTTGGAGCAGCAGGTCGACAACGGCCGGGCTGTGAACGTCGATGCCTATGTCGCTCAACTCGTTGCGGAAGACCGGATTCGCCATGATCGGCTGACACTTCGCCGCAAGGCGATTGCCGAGGCGCGCGCCTCCGGCATCTCCATGGAAGCCCCCGAATCCCTGCTGACACGGTTGATGGCGGGATTGCCGCGCCCCGGGCGGGAAAAGCTGCGGGAGGCGATTGCCGAGGGCCGGGCCAGCGGATCCTCCTATGTTTCCATCGACGGAATATTGGCTCGCGCCCTTCTGCCGCGACAGTCTCGCGCGGCATGAGCGTACTGAAGCTCACCATTCGGGCAGAGAAGGATCTGTCCGAGATTTTCGCGCAGGTGGCGCATGAATTCCGCTTCTTCGGGGAAGATGCCGCGCGCAGCTATTGCGAGGCGCTGAAAGACACGCTGGAGCAGCTGGCACGCTACCCGATGAACGGGCGCGCCGAACCTTCCATCGACGATCGCACCCGCAGCCAGCCGTTCCGCAAGCATGTGATCTATTACGAGCTGGACGGCGACGGAATCGTTGTGCTGCGCGTGTTGCCGGAATCCGTTTCGGCCTGAGCGAAGTTCGGCTAGGCATGGGCTGATGGAGACCATGCAATGAGCAATGACACTGTGCGGGCGCTTGAAGTGGTGGCGGCGGATTTCGTCGGATTTTCCCGGGTGTTGCAGAAGGTGTTAACCGTGGAGCTGGAAAGCTTTCAGGGGCTTTCCGGGCAATATGGGCTGTATGAGGATGTGGATGGCGTGCAGGCCCGGCTGTTGCGGCTGGCGGCGCATATCCAGTCTGCGCTGGAAACGCTGCGGGATAACGGGTTCGAGGATTCCGGCTTGTGGGCGGCCTCCCGGCAGGTGGAGTTGCTGGACAGTCTGCTGGAGCAGCTGGACCGTTATGTGATCGTCGCCGATCTGCGCGGGGCGACGCTGACATCGGGGGATCTGCTGAAGAAGCTGCAAAGCTGGATCAAGACGCTGCGCGAGTGGTTGACCGGGGTGCGCAAGCAGCTGGCGGCGATTGCCGGGGAAGCCTGAAAACCGGCTCTGAGTTCAGGCTTTCTTTTCCTCCACGATCTTCAGATTGCCCTTGCTGCCTTTGCCATCGGCGGCGAGATCGAGGGTGAAGCTGTCGCCATCGTTGGTGCTGCCCGTGATCTGGTTGCCGGTGCGCGTGGCGCTGTGGCCCTTTTCCCTGAACTGGGCGAGATACCAGTTGGCGACCACGTCCGGCGCGGCGGGCGCAGTGAAGGCGACATCGACCTTCGAGGTTTTCACGCCATCCTTCTGCGCCGAGGCCGAGGCGATCTGGCCGACCTTTGAGCCGGGATAGAGGCCGACGCCGTCCAGATCGAACCGGGTGTTTTCGCTGATCTTACCGGCGACATCGGCCGGAAGGCGGATGCTGGCGCCGCCGCCATTGGGCAGATCGACGGAGAGTTCGCCGCTCTTCCCATCGGCTTTCACGACGACGGATTCCGCGGAGCGGACATCGGGCGTGCCATCCGCCTTGGTGGAGACAGTGGTGGTTTCGCGCACGACTTCCGTTTCCCGGGAGCCGCAGGCGGCAAGCGGGAGGGCGGCGGCGAGGAGGATGAGGAGCGGCTTGGTCATGCCGCCAATCTGCCAGAGCGTGCGGGGCAGGGCCAGCGTTGTTCGGCAGATGGCGTTTGCCGAAGGCGGCCGAAGTTAGCGCGCAGCGCTAACCTTCGGACTCGCCGAAGGCACGGACGGCGGGGCGGTGGCGACCGCCACCGAACCCGTCCGACGAGCGGGCTTTGCCCGCAATCTTTCTTGTTCGTTCTGGTTCTTTCAGCGGACTCGGCGGCTTTGCCGTCGGCCGCGTTTGTTGGGGAATTTGGTATGGTGTGCCCGGAACTCCCCCGGAACTCCCCGATGGCGTCCCCGGAACTCCCCGGCAGTAGTCATCCAAGAGCCTCTAATATCTTCTTTTCGGCGTCAGTGAGCGCTGCTCCATAGCGTTCAAAGAGCTGAGTTTTCTCCTTTTCCGATAGAAGTTCGTAAGATGAAATGCTCAATTCAAAAATATCTCGTTCAGATTTAGAGAATTTATGGCGTGGTATGCATAATATTTTAACTTCGGCACTTTGAAATTCTTCACGAGACAAAAGGGCCTCTGTAATCAGGGTTGCAATTATACGTCTTTGGTAAAGATCGAGTGAAAATCGAGCCCAGCAAATTATGAAATAAATTTTCAATTTTCCATTGTCATTAATCACAAATGATGGGCGTATCGGAACGGAGACGTTTGCGGAAACTGGATAGTACTCAACGGTCCCGTCAAAAACTTGAACTCCTCGCCAGTCTTTCTGCCTAATGTAGGGAAGTGCTGCTTCGATGATTTCATGGCCGAGGCGTCGAACGAGTGGGCTTCTTATGTTCGATATGCAGCCTTTCGCTGTCATATCGTCGATACCGTCAACCACTACTTGGCGCAATACATCTGTGACGAGTTGTAGAGAGTGCCTCGGACCGAACATGGCTAAGTCGAATAACTCCTTAGCGATTTGGTCTTTCCTCTTGCTAATACTTCGGACCCAATTGTGCACTGCCGGAGGCTTGCGGAGCTTAAGAATTTGGGGAGGAACATTGCTCACATCTTAACTCCTGCAATATGACATTTCACAATTAGATCGTCGCTAATTTGCATTCCGGGGTTTACATCTCCAGCGTGATTCCAAGTCAAATCCCATGGCCCTCCCTGAGCATGAGAAATTTCTCGTAGCGTGGAGGCTGGAAGCTGCAACAGACCCCGAATGGCTTCGGCAATAATACCTTCATCGTGTGGGTCTATCTCTGCATTCGCTATTTTTACTGTATCGGATACTGGGTCGTATATTTTCGCGCGATCATTAATTGGAGTGGAGCCAAATTTTTTAAAGTCGTGATATATTTCCCGGAATACTGGCCCGTGATCCCAGGCTTCTATTTTAGCATTGGTGAGCTTACGATTATATTTAACCAATGCGCATTCGTACGCAAAATACACTAATTTATTAAGCGCCATATTTGAGACGGTGTGACCTTCGGATTCCGCATAATCCAAAATCCAATTTGCTAGTACTCGAACGCTGTAAGCGCCCGAACTGCTGTAGCGACTCACTCAGCCGCCCCAACCCCGCCCAGCAAATCCGCTTCGCCTTCGGCATCGTTCGCAACCGCAGGCACCTTCGCCTCTTGCCGGAGGTCGAACTTGTCCCAGACTTCGTTCCAATTGCCCTTGGTGGCGGCCTTGGAATATTCCGTTGCGCGGGTTTCGAAGAAGTTGGCGTGCTCCACGCCGTTCAGCAGTGGTTGCAGCCAGGGGAGGGGGTGCTCGTCGATGAGGTAGATGGGTTGCAGGCCCAGCTGCTTCAGGCGCCAGTCTGCGATGAAGCGGATGTAGCGCTTGATCTCGATGGCGGACATGCCGGGCACCGGGCCCATTTCGAAGGCGAGATCGATGAAGGCGTCTTCCAGACGCACCGTCTTCTGGCAGATATCGGTGATGTCATCCCGCACCGACTTGGTGAGGCATTGCCGTTCGGCGCAGAAGGCGTGGAACAGGCGGGTGATGCCTTCGCAGTGCAGCGATTCATCGCGCACGGACCAGCTGACGATCTGGCCCATGCCCTTCATCTTGTTGAAGCGTGGGAAGTTCATCAGCATCGCGAAGCTGGCGAACAGTTGCAGCCCTTCGGTGAATCCACCGAACATGGCGAGCGTGCGGGCGATGTCCTGATCGCTCTCCACCCCGAAAGTGGCGAGATAATCATGCTTGTCGCGCATTTCCTTGTAGCTGAGGAAGGCCGAATACTCGCTCTCGGCCATGCCGATGGTATCCAGCAGGTGCGAATAAGCCGCGATGTGCACCGTTTCCATGTTGCTGAACGACGTCAGCATCATCTTGATTTCGGTGGGCTTGAACACCCGGCCGTATTTTTCGTGGTAGCAATCCTGCACCTCCACATCGGCCTGCGTGAAGAAGCGGAAAATCTGCGTGAGCAGGTTGCGCTCATGCGGGGCGAGCTTTTGCGCCCAATCGCGGCAATCTTCGCCCAGCGGCACTTCCTCCGGCAGCCAGTGCAGCTGTTGCTGGCGCTTCCAGAATTCATACGCCCACGGATATTCGAAGGGCTTGTAGACGCGGGAGGCTTCGAGAAGGGGCATGGCCGATTATCCTTGGGAATTTGAGAACGAATATAGAACAGATAGCCTCCGGCGGGAAGGGGCGTGACGCCCCTTCACCCCCTTCAGTTTGCGCTGGCGCGACAGCCTGAGGAGGGTGGCTGTGGGGAGGATTTGGTGGGTGCGGCGGGGTGGGGGCGTCATTGGCGAGGCTCCCACGCGGATGTCGGGCTGGCGGGGAGGATTTGGTGGGTGCGGCGGGGTGGGGGCGTCATTGGCGAGGCTCCCACGCGGATGTCGGGCTGGCGGGGAGGGTTTGTGTGACGGCTGCGACTGTGAACGCGGCGAGCGTCAGTAAGGCGATGTCTCGAACGATGCGCGATTTTCGCGTCCGAAGCGCCGCAGGCAGAATTTGGGCCGTCGTGCCCGCAGCGGATGTGGGGCGTGCGAGCGGAGAGGTCGCCCCCCCTCCCCGACCCTCCCCCCGGCGGGGGGAGGGAGACGACAAGTTTGTGGGTGCAGGGAGATCATCTCCCTGCCGGGGTGCAGGGGCAGCGCCCCTGCGTTCATCCCGCCCCGCCACGGCCGTCATTGGCAGGCCAGGCACTCGTCATAATCGCGCAGTTCGACTTCGATCTGGCGCAGTTCGGGGGTGTTGTCGCTGTCCACCGCGCCTGCGAAGCCTGCGCGCTGGATGGACTTGGAGCGGAGGTAGTAGAGCGATTTGATGCCCAGTTCCCATGCGCGGAAGTGGAGCATGAGGAGGTCCCATTTTTCCACGTCGGCGGGGATGAACAGGTTCAGCGATTGCGCCTGATCGATGTAGGGCGTGCGGTCTCCGGCGAGTTCGAGGAGCCAGCGCTGGTCGATTTCGAAGGCGGTTTTGTAGGTCGCTTTTTCATCCGCATCGAGGAAATCGAGGTGCTGGACCGAGCCGCCCTGTTCAAGGATGGAGTTCCACACCGCGTCGGAGTTTTTCGCCTTTTCGATCAGCAGCTTTTCGAGGAACGGGTTCCTGACCACGAAGCTGCCGGAGAGCGTTTTGTGGGTGTAGATGTTGGCCGGAATCGGCTCGATGCAGGCGCTGGTGCCGCCGCAGATGATGCTGATGCTGGCGGTGGGGGCGATCGCCATCTTGCAGGAGAAACGCTCCATCACGCCGCGGTCTGCGGCATCGGGACAGGGGCCGCGTTCGGCGGCGAGCAGCATGGAGGCTTCATCCACCTTGGAGCGGATGTGGCGGAACATCTTGTTGTTCCACGCCTTGGCGCTGGCGGATTCGAAGGGGATGTTGCGCGCCTGATAGAAGCTGTGCAGGCCCATGACGCCCAGGCCCACCGAGCGTTCGCGTTCGCAGCTGTATTTGGCGCGGGCCATTTCCGGGGCGGCGCGGTCGATATAATCCTGCAGGACATTGTCGAGGAAGCGCATCACATCCTCGATGAAGCGGGTGTCCTTGCTCCACTGGTCCCAGGTTTCGAAGTTGAGGCTGGAGAGGCAGCAGACGGCGGTGCGATCATTGCCCAGATGATCCGTGCCGGTGGGCAGGGTGATTTCCGAGCAGAGGTTGGAGGTGGAGACCTTCAGGCCAAGCTCCCGGTGGTGCTTTGGCATGTTGTTGTTCACATGATCGATGAAGACGATGTAGGGCTCGCCGGTTTGCAGGCGGGTTTCGACCAGCTTCTGGAACAGGGCGCGGGCATCGACGGCCCCGCGCTTCTCCCCGGTTTTGGGGGAGACGAGATCGAATTCGGTGCCGCTGCGCACCGCTTCCATAAAGGCGTCGGTGATGAGCACGCCATGGTGCAGGTTCAGCGCCTTGCGGTTGAAATCGCCCGAGGGTTTGCGGATTTCGAGGAATTCCTCGATCTCGGGGTGGTTGATGTCCAGATAGACGGCGGCCGAGCCACGGCGCAGGCTGCCTTGGCTGATGGCGAGCGTGAGCGAATCCATCACGCGGACGAAGGGGATGATGCCAGAGGTCTTGCCGTTTAGGCCGACGGGTTCGCCGATACCGCGCACATGGCCCCAATAGGTGCCGATGCCGCCGCCGCGGGCTGCCAGCCACACATTCTCGTTCCAGGTGTTGACGATGCCTTCGAGGCTGTCTGACACGGAGTTCAGGTAGCAGCTGATCGGCAGGCCGCGCCCGGTGCCGCCGTTGGAGAGGACGGGGGTGGCGGGCATGAACCAGAGGTTGGAGATATAATCATACAGCCGCTGGGCGTGGCCGGCGTCATCGGCGTAGGCAGCAGCGACGCGGGCGAACAGATCCTGACAGGTTTCGCCGGGCAGCAGGTAGCGATCCTTCAGCGTTTCGATGCCGAAGGCGGTAAGCAGGGAATCGCGCGACGGATCGGTGGTGACCGGGAAGCGCGGGCCGTAAATGGCATGGCTGTCCGGTTTACTGGTGGCTGCGACATCGCCTTCGGGAGGCGTTTCGCTGCGCTGAAAGTCCATGGTCGTCCCCTCTAGTCTCGTCTTTTGCGGCGGGCTGGGAAGGGTGAGTTCCCGGCCTGCCAATATAGGCTTTCCTGCCCGATTCTGCAGCCCCGGCAGCGTTGGTCGCGCCATGGATTGAGCCGAACCGGCACAAGTTCTGGGGGTATGCTGACCATCCCCCACACAAGGGATAGTGCCAAATCCCTGCGACGTTGCAAGCCCGTTTATTTTCGGTTCAGGGCAGTTCAGGGCATTGACAGGCCTGTTGCCGTCTCTTGCGGGGAAGCGACGCGGCGCACCAGTGCATTTGCGCGTTCACTGGCGTTCTCCCCCGAACCATACACAGCTTTCGGCGGGCTTGGCTTTGGGCATGGCACGGGGCTAAGGCGCGTGTCACATTCAGGAGATACCGACGATGGCGCTGATCCGGGCTGAAGATGTGATCGAAAGTGTGGCGGACGCGCTGCAGCATATCAGCTATTTCCACCCGCTGGATTATATCGAGGCGCTGGGCAACGCCTATGCTCTGGAGGAATCCCCGGCCGCGAAAGACGCCATCGCGCAAATCCTCACGAACAGCCGCATGTGTGCCGAAGGGCATCGGCCGATCTGCCAGGATACCGGAATCGTTGCCGTGTTCGTGAAGGTGGGCATGGGCGTGCAGTGGGACGGCACGATGACGCTGGACCAGATGATCAACGAAGGTGTGCGGCGCGGCTATGGCAACCCGGACAATAAGTTGCGTGCCTCTATCGTCGCCGATCCGGCCTTCGGGCGGGTGAACACGCGGGATAATACGCCTGCGGTGATCCATGTGGAAATGGTGCCGGGCGCCACCCTAGAAATCGCGCTGGCGGCCAAGGGCGGCGGGTCTGAGAACAAGTCCAAGTTCGTGATGCTGAACCCCAGCGATTCGATTCTGGATTGGGTGGTGAAGACGGTGCCGCTGATGGGGGCTGGCTGGTGCCCGCCCGGCATGTTGGGAATCGGCATTGGCGGCACCGCCGAAAAGGCGATGGTGATGGCCAAGGAATCGCTGATGGGGCCGATTGACATGGCCGTGCTGAAGGCGCGGGGGCCGCAAACCCGGACGGAGGAGCTGCGCATCCAGATTTATGACGCGGTGAACGCGCTGGGAATCGGCGCGCAGGGGCTGGGTGGGCTTTCCACCATTTTGGACGTGAAGATTCTGGAATATCCCACCCATGCCGCTTCGAAGCCGGTGGCGATGATCCCCAATTGCGCGGCGACACGGCATGCGCATGTGCATCTGGATGGCTCTGGCCCGGCCTATCTGCCCGCGCCAGACCTTTCCAAATGGCCGAAGGTGGACTGGAAGCCTTCGCCCGAAGCCATCCGCGTCGATCTGGATTCGCTGACGCCGGAGATCGTCGCCAGCTGGAAGCCGGGCGACCGGCTGCTGCTGAATGGCAAGATGCTGACGGGGCGCGACGCCGCGCACAAGCGCATGACGGACATGCTGGCCAACGGCGAGACGCTGCCCGTCGATTTCACCAACCGGGTGATCTACTACGTCGGCCCGGTGGACCCGGTGCGCGACGAGGTGGTGGGGCCGGCCGGGCCGACCACCGCCACGCGGATGGACAAGTTCACCGAGACGATGCTGGCGAAAACCGGCCTCATCGCCATGGTCGGCAAGGCCGAGCGCGGACCTGCGGGGATCGAGGCGATTGCCAAGCACAAGGCCGCCTATCTGATGGCGGTGGGGGGCGCGGCCTATCTGGTGGCGCGCGCTATCAAGGCATCGAAGGTGCTGGCCTTCGAAGACCTTGGCATGGAGGCCATTTACGAGTTCGAGGTGCGCGACATGCCGGTGACGGTGGCCGTCGATTCGACGGGCGAGAGCGTGCACAACACTGGCCCTGCCATCTGGGCGAAGAAGATCGCGGAGAAGCAGGCGGAACCGGCCTGACATGTTGGATTTCGCCCCGAAGGCGGTGATCTTCGACATGGACGGGCTGCTGCTGGATACCGAACGGCTGACCCGGATCGCCATGGAGCAGGAAGCCGCCGCGCGCGGGCTGTCGTTTCCGGACGAACTGTTCCTTGGGCTGGTGGGGGTGGATGAAACGGGCACGCGCAAACGGCTGGCCGAGGTGTTCGGCGCGGATTTCGATTATGACGATTTCCGCCCGGCCTATCGCGCCCGCGTGCGGGAGCGGGTGAAGCAGGGCATGCCGATGCGCCCCGGCGCGCGGGAGATGGTGGAGGCGGTGAAGGCGGCCGGGCTGCCGATGGCGGTTGCCACCTCCAGCTGGCGGGCGCAGGCGGAGCCGCATCTGGCGCAGGCGGGTATCCTGCCATGGCTGGACGCGCTGGTGACGCGCGACGATGTGACGAACGCCAAGCCCGACCCGGAGCCTTATCGGCTGGCGGCGAAGCGGCTGGGCTTTGCGCCCGGCGAGATTCTGGCGCTGGAGGATTCGCACAGTGGCGTGCGATCCGCCGCGGCTGCGGGTACGAAGGTGGTGATGGTGCCGGACCTGCTGCCTGCCTCCGACGAGATGCGCGCGCTGGCCTATGCCGTCGCGCCCGACCTGCATGTCGTGCGCGGCTGGCTGGGGCTGTGACGGGCCAGCAACGCTTGTTTACAACAGGATGCGGGGCTTTGCGGTAAGGCGTTGCGATCAACCACGAGGGGTCGTGACATGCGCAATTTCATCCGGGTTTCGGTGGCCGTGCTGGCGGCATCGACATTCATGGCAGGCGCGGCAGACGCTGCCGAGCTGATCACCAATGGCGGGTTCGAGGATCTGAGCACCTATGCCGCGCCGGGCAGCCATGGCAGCTATGCCTATCCGGAAGGGGCCGTGGCCGGCTGGACCTTCTATGGCGCAGGCCTGATCAACGGCACCACCGCGACGCCATGGTTCGGCTGGGCGCCGCCGCAGGGGTTTTCCGGCGCGCAATATGGCTTTGTGCAGGGGCAGGGCTGGCTGGTGCAGAGCATCACCGCCGATGTGAGCGGCGCGTTGCAGCTGAGCTGGCTGGAAGGTTCGCGTCCGGACATTTTCGGTGGCGGCTATAAGGGCGACCAGAGCTATGAAGTGTGGCTGGACACCAGCCTGCTGGGTACATTTTCCACCCAGAGCGGGCAGGATTTCACCCTGCGCACGCTGAGCGGGCCGAACGTGACGGCGGGCAACAGCTATAACCTGATTTTCCACGGCCTTTCCGCCAGCGACAACACCGCCTTTCTGGACGATGTGAGCGCCAGCGTGAGCGCATCGGGCGCAGTGCCGGAACCGGCGACATGGGCGATGCTGATCACTGGCTTCGGGCTGATCGGCGCGGTGATGCGGCGGCGCGGGCTGGCGACCGCCTGACACGAGTTCCAAGAGGAAGCGAGGGAGGGCCGCGCGGCTATGGCTGCGCGGCCCTTTTGCTTTTCCGCTTCGTTGGCTTAGGCTGGCCGGGCTGACAGGAGAATGACGGATGCGATTGCGGAACTGGGTGCTGGTGGGTGTGGCGTTGATGGCGGCCCCCGCGCTGGCGGAAACGCCCGAGCAGCGGCTGGCGGCCAAGGGGTTCGTGCTGCCCGAGCCGGTGAAGCCGGTGGCGACCTATGTGACTTCCGCGCGGACGGGCAATCTGCTGTTCCTCTCCGGCCATGGGCAGTGCGGCGAGCAGGCGAACGGCAAGGTCGGCGGCAATCTGAGCGTGGACGAGGGCTATGCCTCTGCGCAGAAGGTGGGGCTGTGCATGCTGGCGACCATCAAGGCGAGCGTGGGCGAGCTTTCCAAGGTGAAGCGCTTTGTGCGCATCTTGGGGTTCGTGAACTCCACGCCGGACTTCACGCAGCATCCGCGCGTGGTGAACGGCTTTTCCGACCTGATGGTGGTGGCCTTCGGAGAGGGCGGCAAGGCCCCGCGCAGCGCGGTGGGCGCGCCCAGCCTGCCGATGAACATCCCGGTGGAGATTGAGGCCATCGTGGAAGTGGCGGATTAGGGCTGATGCGCTGGCGCAATGTCCTGCTGACAGGGCTGGCGCTGTTGGCGGTTTGCGGTGTGGCGCTGGTGCACGCGGCGGACCCGGGGCCGCCCGACATTCCGGTTTCGGATCATTTCAACGGGGAGCGTTTCACCATGCCCGACGGGCGCATGGTGGGGGACAAGCCGCCGGGTGAATTGCTGCGCTGGCTGTGGAGCCGCAAGCCCGCGCCATGGCCCGAACATGTGCCGGTGACGCCTGCGATCCCGGTGGCGCGGGTGGAGGGCGAGCAGATCGTGGCGACGATGGTGGGCCACGCCAGTGTGCTGCTGCAGACGCAGGGGCTGAACATCCTGACCGACCCGATCTGGGCGGAGCGGGCGACGCCCATTTTCGGCATCGGCCCGGCGCGGGCGACGGCGCCGGGAATCCGCTTCGAGGATTTGCCGAAGATCGACCTTGTGCTGCTGAGCCACGGCCATTGGGATCATATGGACCTGCCCACGCTGAAGCGGCTGTGGGAGCGGGACAGGGCGCTGATCCTGACGCCGCTGGGGCATAAGCGGCTGCTGTCAGGGGAAGGTATCGAGGCGACGGAACTGGATTGGGGCGGGGTGGCGCGCGTCGGCCCGCTGTCTGTGGTGGCGGAGCCGGTGGAGCATTGGACCTCGCGCTGGATTCTGGATCGCAACCGGGCGCTTTGGGCGGGCTGGACGATCCTTGCGCCGGGCGGCTCGATCTATTTCGCGGGGGATAGCGGCTATGGCGACGGCAACCTGTTCCGGGCGGTGCGGCGGCACGGGCCGGTGCGGCTGGCGCTGCTGCCGGTGGGGGCTTACGAGCCGCGCTGGTTCATGGCGGATCAGCATATGAACCCGGCGGAGGCCGTGAAGGCGATGGCCGATCTGGACGCGGCGCAGGCGCTGGGGCTGCACTGGGGCACCTTCCAGCTGACGGACGAGGCGCGCGAAGCCCCGAAGCTGGCGCTGGCGGCGGAACTGGCGAAGGCGGGGGTGGCCGGGCCGCGCTTTCCGGCGCTGGCGGCGGGCGAGGTGCTGGAACTGCCTGCGGTTGCGCGGGCGTGCGCGGGCTGCTAACGGCGAGGTCCACGGTCGGCAGTTCACCGAGGCGTCGCTGTCCCCCTCAAGGGAAGCTAAACCTGCCTTCTTCCACGGTCAGCTTATCGGGTTCGCCCGTGCCACCGTCGTCAAGCCAGCGACCCGCGAACCGGACATGGCACGAACGGGAAGAGACCCATGCCGAAACACGCGATTGCCTTTGAAATCGAGGATATATCCGCCTTTGCGCGGCTGTTGGGGAAGCAGTTGCAGGCGGCGAAAGACACGCCTTCGCACCTGAGCCTGCTGAACATGCTGGCACGGGCCGGGGGATATCGGAACTTCCAGCATCTGCGCGCCGAAGGGGCCGGGCGGCAAGTTGCGGCTGCGGCAGCGGAGGAGCGTTTCGATCCGCGCCCGGTGGAACGGGCCTTCATCCAGTTCGACGCGGCCGGGCAGCTGCTGCGCTTTCCGGCGAAGCGCAGCCTGCAGATCCTGTGCGTGTGGGCGCTGTGGGCGCGGCTGCCGCGCGGCGAGGTGATGGCCGAGCGGCGGGTGAACGAACTGCTGAACACCATGCACCTGTTCGGCGATCCGGCGCTGCTGAGGCGGGACATGGTGGAGATGGGGCTGCTGACGCGGCAGGCGGACGGCAGCGATTACCGGCGGGTGGAGCAGAAACCGCCACCGCCTGCGCGGGAGCTGATCCGGCGGCTGGCGACTCGCTGATGTTCCTGCTATGTTCTTGCTTTGAAGCAGAGAGGCGAGGGCATGGCGGACATCATTTTCTACACCAATCCCAGGTCGCGCGGGCAGATCGTGCGCTTCATGCTGGAGGAACTGGGCGAGCCTTATGAGACGGTGCTGCTGGATTATGGCACCACGATGAAGTCGGCGGATTATCTGGCGATCAATCCCATGGGGAAGGTCCCCGCGATCCGGCATCTGGGGGCGGACGGCAAGGGGCGGGTGGTGACGGAAGCCGCCGCCATCTGCGCCTATCTGGCCGATGCCTATCCGCAAAGTCAGCTGGCCCCGGCCTTGCCGGACAGGGCGGCCTATTACCGCTGGCTGTTCTTCGCGGCGGGGCCGGTGGAAAGCGCGATGCTGGATCGCGCCCGCAAGCTGGAGACCGAAGGCCAACAGAAGGTGATGGCCGGCTATGGCAGTTGGGCGGACGTGATGCAGGCGCTGGATATCGCCGTTTCGGGCGGCGAATGGCTTGCGGGCGAACGCTTTTCGGCGGCCGATGTCTATGCGGGGCTGTCCATGGACTGGCTGGCGATGTTCGGCATGATGGAACCGTCCGCCCCGGTGGCCGCCTATCTGCAACGGCTGCGGGCGCGGCCGGCCTATCAGCGGGCAAAGGCTATCGACGCGGAATTGGGGGCGGCCGCCGGGGGGTGAGGGCGCGGAAACCGGCTTTAGCTGTAATCGGGTTTGCGCTTTTCCAGAAAGGCGCGGACGCCTTCTGCGAAATGCACGTCGCGGGCGGTGAGGACCTGGTTGCGATCCTCCATGGCGATCACCGCTTCCAGCCCGCCCGCATCTATTGAATGGTTCAGCGCATCCTTGGTGAGGCGCAGGCCCAGCGGGCTGGCGTGCAGCATCTCCTCTGCCAGCGCGCGGCCCCGGGCTTCAAGGTCTGACGGATCGAGCACGGCGGAGACGAGGCCGAGTTGCGCTGCCCGCTCCGGCGTGAAGAAACGGCCCGTCAGCATATATTCGGCGGCGACGGACGAGCCGACCATGCGCGGCAGGAAGTAGGACACGCCGATGTCGCAGGCGGACAGGCCGATGCGGATGAAGGCGGCGTTCATTTTCGCCGTGGGGGTGGCGAGGCGCACGTCTGACGCCAGCACGACTGCAAAGCCGCCGCCGGAGGCCGGGCCGTTCACCAGCGCGATGATCGGCTGCGGGCAGCGGCGCATGGCGATGACGATGTCGGCGATGCGGCGCTGGCCATCCAACCCGTCTGCCGTGCTGCCGTTGCTGCCGCCCGCGTTGAAGCTTTTCAGATCGAGCCCGGCGCAGAAGGCGCGGCCCGCGCCCGTCAGCACCACCACCCGCACGTCGCGCCGCCAGTACAGATCGAGGAACAGCTGGCGCAGCGTTTCGACCAGCGCATTGTCCATGGCGTTCAGCTGATCCGGGCGGTTCAGCGTGACGAACAGGATATCGCCCTCGCGCCGCGTGAGCACGGGTCCGCTGGTGAGATCCGGATGGCTGGTCATATGTCCCTCTCCTTGCGGGGACGAGGGATAGGGGGTGTGGACGGCTTTGGAACCCCGCGAAGGGGAGAGGGGGGCTATTTGAACAGGATCTGCATCAGCGCTTCGAAACCGGCCTGATCCTCGGCCGTGAAGCGGTTGGGCAGCGGGCTGTCCAGATCGAGCACGCCGATGATTTCGCCGTTGCGGCGCAGGGGCACCACCAGTTCCGAACGCGATGCGGCGTCGCAGGCGATATGGCCGGGGAAGGCGTGCACATCGGGCACGAGGATGGTTTCGCCGCGTGCCACCGCCGCGCCGCAGACGCCCTTGCCCGGCGCGATGCGGGCGCAGGCGGGCTTGCCCTGAAAGGGGCCGACCACCAGATCGCCGCTTTCGGGTTCGACATAGTAAAAGCCCGCCCAGTTGAGATCGGGCATCTGCGCGAAGATCAGCGCCGCGCAATTGGCGGCGTTGGCCAGCGCATTCGGCTCGCCCGCGATCAGGCCGGACAGCTGCGATTGCAGTTCGGCATGCAGTTGCGCAGGCGGCAGGGCAGAGAGGGCGGGCGCCTCATACATGGGGGGCAACTCCGTTCAGGTGGGGGCTTATGCGGGCCTGTCCGCGCCGATCAGTTCGCGGCCGATCAGCATGCGGCGGATTTCGTTGGTGCCCGCGCCGATGTCCAGCAGCTTGGCGTCGCGCCAGTAGCGTTCCACCGGCCAATCCTTGGTGTAGCCCGCGCCGCCCAGCGCCTGAATGGCTTCGCCCGCCACCTTCACCGCGCTTTCGCTGGCCAGCAGGATCGCGCCCGCCGCATCGAAGCGGGTGGTCTGCCCGGCGTCGCAGGCCTTGGCGACATTATAGACGTAGGAGCGCGCCGATTGCAGCGCGACATACATGTCCGCCACCTTCGCCTGCATCAGCTGGAAGCCGCCGATCGGCTTGCCGAACTGCCGACGTTCGCGGACATAAGGAATGACCGTATCCAGACAGGCCTGCATGATCCCCAGTTGCAGCCCGGCGAGCACGACGCGTTCGTAATCGAGGCCGGACATCAGCACGCCGACCCCGCCGTTTTCCGGCCCCATCACCTGTTCGACGGGAACCTCGCAATCGTCGAAAACCAGTTCGGCCGTGGGGCTGCCGCGCATGCCGACCTTGTCGATCTTCTGGCCGATGCTGAACCCCGGCATACCTTTTTCGATGAGGAATGCGGTGATGCCGCGCGAACCGGCCTCCGGCGCGGTCTTGGCGTAAACCACCAGCGTGTCGGCGTGGGTGGCGTTGGTGATCCAGAATTTGGTGCCGTTGAGGATGAAGCGGTCGCCCTTCTTCTCGGCCTTCAGCTTCATCGAGACGACATCGCTGCCCGCCCCCGCTTCCGACATGGCGAGGCTGCCGACATGTTCGCCGGAGATCAGCTTCGGCAGATATTTCGCCTTTTGCGCGGGCGTGGCCCAGCGGCGGATCTGGTTGACGCACAGGTTGGAGTGCGCGCCATAGCTGAGGCCAATGGCCCCGCTGGCGCGGCTGACTTCCTCCACCGCGATCACATGCTCCAGATAGCCAAGGCCAAGGCCGCCCCATTCTTCCTCCACGGTGATGCCGTGCAGGCCGAGCGCACCCATGGCGGGCCAGAGCTCGTCACGCGGGAACCAATCTTCTGCATCCGCCTTCGCCGCCAGCGGGGCGATCTGCTCGTCCGCGAAGCGGGCGGTGGTGTCGCGGATCATGTCGGCGGTTTCGCCGAGGGCGAAGTCAAAATCGGGGGTGGCGCGCATGTGGGGCCTTCCTGAAACTTGGGGCGGCGTGGAATCTGCCGGACTCTCCGGCGAGTTTGAAACGGGGTTTACGGGAAGGGGTGCAGAAGAAAAGCCTATGATAAAACGCCCGCGTATCCGCAAGTTCCGGGCTGCCCCGGGCAGACGGCGCTTGTCGCGATCCCGCAGTCGAACAGGTCAGGCGTCCGCCGCCTTCCGGTCCACCGGCAGGGAGACGATCTTGTCGTTGAACAGCAGCCGCGCCGCCTCATTCTCACCGGCCAGTTCCAGTTCGAAGCGCTGGGAATCGATGTCGCGCAGTTCCAGCGTGGCCTCCTCGATTTCCTCCGGCGTGGCACCCAGCACCGCCAGCGCCTGCTGGCCCAGCAGCAGCGCGGATTCATAGGTTTCGCGAATCTGGTAATCCGCGCCCGCCTGCACCAGCTTCAGCGCGTGCCGCCGGTCGCTGGCGCGGGCGAGGATCGGCTTGTCGGGATAGTGGCCCTTCAGCAGCTCCACCGCGTGGGTGGCGGCCTCTTCATTGTCGATACAGAGCAGGATCAGCGCCGCGCCCTCTGCGCCCGCCGCGTGCAGGATATCCAGCCGTGTGCCATCGCCGAAATAGACCTTGAAACCGTGGCGGCGAGCTTCGTCGATCATCTCGATGTCGGTGTCGATAATGGAAACCTCGTGCCCACGCGCGAACAGATACTGGCTGGCAATCTGCCCCACCCGGCCGAAGCCAATCACCAGCGCCCGGCCGCTGAGACCGTCCGGTGCGTCGCGGGTTTCGGCCACCAGCGGCCGGTTCTTTTCCAGCCGCCGCAGCAGCACCATGGCGATAGGCGTGAGCACCATGGAGAGGATGATGATCGCCGTGAGGATGGCGTTCTGCTCGCCGGTGATGATCCCGGCGGACAGCGCCGCGGCATAGAGCACGAAGGCGAATTCGCCGCCCTGCGCCATCAGCACGGCGCGATAGAGCGCCTGATGATGATCCGCGCGAAAGACCCGCGCGATCAGGTAGATCACCGCCGCCTTGGCCACCATATAGGCCGCCACATAGAAGAGGATCATGCGCCAGTTGGCGGCCACCACGCCCAGATCGAGCGACATGCCCACCGCCAGGAAGAACAGCCCCAGCAGGATGCCCCGGAACGGGTCGATATCGGCCTCCAACTGGTGGCGGAACACGGATTCCGACAGCAGTACGCCCGCCAGAAACGCCCCCATCGCCATGGAAAGCCCGCCCAGCTGCATCGCATAGGCGGACCCCAGCACCACCAGCAGCGCGGCGGCCGTCATCACTTCGCGCACGCCCACATTGGCCAGCAGTCGGAACAAAGGGTTCAGCAGGAAGCGCCCGGCCAGAATCAGCCCGGCGATGGTGAGGGTGCCGATGCCGATCCCGCGCAGATCGACACCGCCCGCTTCATGCCCCGGCACGGCCGGCGCGAAGAAGGCCACCGCCGCCAGCAGCGGGACGATGGCCAGATCCTCCAGAATCAGGATGGCGACGATGCGCTGCCCGGCGGGCGTGTGCATCTGCCCCTCCTCCTCCAGCAGCCGCATCACGATTGCGGTGGAGGTCAGCACGAAACCGGTGCCCGCCACGAACGAGGGCAGCACCGGAAAGCCTGTCGCCACGCCGATCCCCGTGAGAACCAGCGCCGCCACCGCCACCTGCGCCAGCCCCAGCCCGAAAATCTGCCCCCGCATGGACCATAACCGCGACGGCCGCATTTCCAGCCCGATCAGGAACAGGAACATCACCACGCCCATCTCGGCGATCTGCAACAGCTGCGCCGGATCCTGCAGCAGCCCGAGGCCGAACGGCCCGATCACCACCCCTGCCGCCAGATAGCCAAGGATCGAACCAAGCCCCAGCCGCTGGAACAACGGTGCCGCCACCACGGCAGAGGCCAGCAGCGCCACGATGGGCAGCAGATCGACGCCATGCGCCTGGGCGGACATAATATTCTCCCTGTTGGTGGCCGGGATATATCCGCAGCGGTGGCCCTTGGCGATATAGGGTCCGGCCCTGTCGGCAAAACGCCGGGTGCTGCGGATTGCCTGCCCTGTATAAATCCGCCAATTCGACCGCATTAATCACCCCATGCCTTGAACCCGCTGGCGCAAATGGGCTATTCCATTGCCAGCAAGTTCCGGGCCAACTGCCCCGGAACTCCGGCAAGGCAGAAAGGTTCGCACTCTTGGGCACCCTCACGGCAGACGCCGAACCCATCGCCCGCCCGGCGCAATTGCCGGGCGAAGCTGGCCTCGCCGTCGTCTCCATCGGCAAATCCTATGACAAGCGAGTCGTCCTGCGCGATGTTTCACTCAGCGTGAATCGTGGCGAAGTCGTCGGGCTGCTCGGCCCGAACGGGGCCGGGAAAACCACCTGCTTCTATTCGATCATGGGCCTCGCCGCCCCCGATCAGGGCCGCATCCTGCTGGATGGCGTTGATATCACCCGCCTGCCCATGTACCGCCGCGCCGCGCTCGGCCTCGGCTATCTGCCGCAGGAAACCTCCATCTTCCGCGGCCTTTCGGTGGAGGAAAACATCTCCGCCGTGCTCGAAGTGTCAGAGCCTGACCCTACAGCCCGCGCCGCCCGGCTGGAGGAACTGCTGGGCGAATTCAACATCGCCCGCCTGCGCACGGCCAATGCCATGGCGCTGTCCGGTGGGGAACGCCGCCGCTGCGAAATCGCCCGCGCACTGGCCGCCAGCCCGTCGATCATGTTGCTGGATGAACCCTTCGCCGGGATCGATCCCATCTCCATCGCCGATATCCGCACCCTCGTCAGCCATCTGGCAGATCGCGACATCGGCGTGCTCATCACCGATCACAACGTCCGCGAAACGCTGGAAATCGTCGATCGCGCCTGCATCATCTATGATGGCCGGGTGCTGTTCGAAGGCACGCCGGATGCGCTGGTGAAGGATGAAACCGTCCGCCGGGTCTATCTCGGCGAGGATTTCAGCCTCTAGCCGCATGGCGTTAGGCCCCCGCCTCGATCTCAGGACCAGCCAGACGCTGGTCATCTCGCCCCAGCTTCAGGCGGCGATCAAACTTCTGACTCTGTCGAACCTCGAACTGCAGGCGGAAATCGCCGCCGAACTGGAACGCAACCCGCTGCTGGAAATGGCGGACGACGGGGATGGCGGCGGCCCGGCAGACAGTGCCGACGAACCCGCTGCCCCGGTCAGCCAGGATCCGGCCGATATGGACACCCAGCTCGCCTCGGAAGATCATGCCCACAGCGGCGAGGATCTGGACGTCGATTATGTGGAGGAACGCTTCCACCACGACAGCGTGGCAGACAGCGGCCGCCCGGCCGAACCCGGCGAGGAGTTCAGCTTCGAATCCGTCGCCGCAGACGAGATCGCGCTCGCCGAGCATCTGGAGCGGCAGGCGGCGGGCGTCGCCCCGGCGCTGCGCCCGCTGGTGCTGCACATCATCTCTCTCATCGACGACGCCGGCTATCTGGGCGAAAGCTGCGCCGACATCGCCGAGCGGCTGGGCGTGCCCGAAGAGCAGGTGGATCGCGCGCTGGCCATCGTGCAGACGTTCGAACCCACCGGCGTCGGCGCGCGCAACCTCGCCGAATGCATCGCCCTGCAAGCGAAAGAGGCCGACCGCTACGACCCTTGCATGGCCGCCCTGATCGACAATCTGGAACTGGTGGCGCGCGGCGATCTCGCCCAGTTGCGCCGCCTGTGCGATGTCGACGCCGAAGACATGGCCGACATGCTGCGCGAACTGCGCGGCTACAACCCGAAGCCCGGCCTTGCATGGGGCGGCGGCCGCACCGTGCCCGTGGTGCCGGATATCTTCGTCCGCCGCAGTGCGCGCGGCGGTTTCGCCGTGGAACTGAACAGCGGCACTCTGCCGCGCCTGATCGTCAACCGCCAGTATCAGGCGCGCATCGCCGCCCACAATGTGGGCAAATCGTCCGCGCGCGGAAAGCCGGAGCGGCAGTTTCTGGATAGCTGTATCAGCCAGGCGCACTGGCTGCTGAAGGCGCTGGATCAGCGCGCGGGCACCATCATGAAGGTCGCCGTGGCACTGGTGGAGGAACAGCAAGCCTTCTTCGAAAAGGGCGTCGCGCACCTGAAACCGCTGACGCTGCGGCAGATCGCGGACATGATCGAAATGCACGAATCCACCGTCAGCCGCGTCACCAGCAACAAATATCTGGCCTGCGACCGCGGCGTTTTCGAGCTGAAATATTTCTTCACCACCGCGATCCAGAGCAGCGACGGCGGCACAGACGCCTCCGCCGAGGCCGTGCGCCAGCGCCTGAAAGCCCTGATCGACGCGGAAGATCCGCTGAAGCCGCTGTCAGACGACAAGCTCGTCGAAGCGTTGAAAAAAGACGGCATACGATATCGCCCGCCGCACGGTGACGAAATACCGCGAAGCCATGAACATCCCCAGCAGCTTCGACCGCCGCCGCCGCGCGCTGGTCCGCGCGGCCTGAGGGGGCGCTGCCAAGCAGACGCCGCGAGTTCTCAACTACTGTCCCCCCCAACGTCACCCCACCCACAACCGTCACCCCGGACTTGATCCGGGGTCCAGCTT
>NZ_VFSU01000017.1 GCF_006385875.1 Sandaracinobacter neustonicus
AGATGTGGCAGACCGATTTTACCTACTTCAAGATCATCGGCTGGGGTTGGATGTACCTGTCGACCGTGCTCGACGACTTCTCTCGCTACATCATTGCATGGAAGCTGTGCACCAACATGCGGGCCGAGGATGTCACCGACACGCTGGACCTCGCGCTCAAGGCCTCGGGCTGCGACAGCGCCACGGTGCTGCACAAGCCCAGGCTGCTCAGCGATAACGGCCCCAGCTACATCGCCGGCGAACTGGCGGAATACATCGATGCGCAGAAGATGAGCCATGTACGCGGCGCTCCGATGCATCCCCAGACCCAGGGCAAAATCGAACGCTGGCACCAAACCCTGAAGAACCGCATCCTGCTGGAAAATTACTTCCTGCCCGGCGACCTTGAGTCCCAGATCCAAGCCTTCGTCGAGCACTACAACCACCAGCGTTACCACGAGAGCCTGAACAATGTGACGCCCGCCGACGCCTACTTCGGCAGGGCTCCGGCGATCATCCAACAGCGTGAAAGGATCAAGCGACAGACCATCGAACATCGGCGCTTGCAGCACCGCAAGCTCGCCGCGTAACATCAACCCCCAGACGAGGCCCGCACTCCGCTAATTTACGCCGCGAGTTGCGCCAAATGTTCTGACGACTGACAGCCCGCGACCCTCGTCACAGGCTGACAACCATGAAAAACGGAATGGCGCGCTGACTGTTCCACAGCGTCGATCGTCGCCTTCACCGGAAGGGCGGCTCACGCACACCGAGAGTCTCTCTACGCTATTTCACCCGTGTGACATCAAAACTAGTTCGCCGAAGGTGCGCTCACTAGCTGACGAAGCCGCGCGCTTGGAAATCAATGATTTTCCTTATGGCGCGGCGTTTCTCCTCCGAGCTTTCTTCGAGATTGTCCTTACTGACTATCTCAAGCGTAAGGCTCGCTATGGCGATGTGAAGCAATTCGTGTACGAGATTCAGGCAGCACAAGGTCGAGCGTTCACGGAAGGACAAAAGCGCAACTTTTCGCCGACGTTGGAAAACGTCCTCGACTGGCTCCTGAAGAACGATGACGCGTTTCCTGAACATGAGCGCCGCACATGTCGGCGAGGTTGTGAAAACTTCAAAGGTCACGTCAAGCGCATTAATGGCATTGTGCATGAAGATGGTATGCTGACTGGTGCTACGCAAGTTATAGATTTCCGAAACGACGTAATACCAACCCTTCGAATACTCTTGGAACACTAGCTGTAGATACCTAGGGAAATTCGTTTCGACTTCATGGAGGTAAGTCCAATTTGATGCAGAAAGGGGATTCTCGGACCGAAGTGCATGTGCTAAGCCGCGCCACGGGGTGACGATGCGCGCTGGCGAAGAATGAGACTGGTTGAGTTGTTTTGCGGGACGGGTGGTTTCTCCCACGGCGCGCATATGGCCGGTTTTGAAGTAGCTGCGGCATTCGATCTCGACGCGACTCTCACGTCATCTTACACCGCAAATTTTCCTCATACCAATTTGGTTCTCCACGACGTTGCTGAGCTAACGGCGGAGCGGATCGAGCTCGAAGCGGGTGGGCGGGTGGATGGCATATTCGGAGGTCCGCCTTGCCAAGGCTTCAGTGCTATCGGCCGCCGCGACATTACCGACGTTCGGCGTAAACTTTTGTGGCACTTCTTTCGGTTGGTTCATGAACTTCAGCCGACTTTTTTCGTGATGGAGAACGTCCGAGGCCTCCTCTACCCAGAGAATATAGGCGAACTGGAATCTGCGATTGAACACGTCTCGGATATCTACGATGTGCCCGAACCATCGGTATGGGATGCCAGCGAATTTGGCGCCGCGACAAAGCGCCACCGACTTTTTGTCGTAGGGGTTCACAAGGATCGCGGTGAAGCCGTTACTCGGAAGGACATAGCCGTCCTAAAGCGGCCCGCCGCGACGGTACGTCAAGCGATAGTGGATATCGCCGGAGCATCCTTCGTCAAAGATGATGAAAGTGGTTTCGATTTGTGGAGGCTTCAAAAGCGAGGCCGTCCGCACGAGTACGCAAAGGCGTTACGCATAAGGCAGGGCGAGTTCGCAGGACATTTTACCGGGCATCGTACAACGCGCCATACCGACAAGGTGGTCGAGCGTTTCTCCGCCATACCTCAAGGCGGACTCGAGAGAGTGGGTCGCCATCCCCGATTGGCATGGGAGGGCTTGTGCCCAACCCTACGGGCGGGGACAGGCGCGGATCTTGGATCTTATCAATCGGTCCGCCCGATCCATCCCGAAGAAAATCGCGTGATTACTGTTCGAGAAGGAGCGCGCCTTCAAGGTTTCCCTGATTGGCACAAGTTTCATCCGACAGTGTGGCATAGCTTCCGCATGATCGGGAACAGCGTTTCTCCGATTATGGCGCATGCAGTATTTCAGGCAATTGCTACAAAGCTCGCCGGAGTAGTTCTTCGCGACGAAGCTTTTGCGGCAGCGGCAGAGTAACGCAGGCTCGCTCATCATCTTAGCGCAGCGGGTGAGGGCGCCAATTTGGATGGCCTCAAAAGGAGTTTGACGTATTCCGAAATGGAGGGTTGCCGTATCGGGATTACAACTGGCAGATCGACGGGATCATGCATTCCTCACGGTTTGGGGCGGATGACGATGGTAAGGAGAGTCAATGCTTCAATTGGAACCGAATCAAGCACTTGCGCAACCCAGCAAGAACTTCTTCGTGAACATGCTCGTCCGCGATATCGAGCTCGAAGACGCTTTGCTCGATCTGCTGGACAATTGTGTGGATGGCATACTTCGCACTTACGACCCTGATCTGCAGGCCGCCAAACCTTACGAAGGCTACGGCGCAAATTTCGTAATCGGACCCGAGCTCTTCCAACTGGATGACAATTGCGGCGGCATCCCGATCGAGTTGGCGCGCAAGAAGGCTTTCGCGATCGGACGACCTGACCCGATAACCGGAACGGAAGGTGTTGCCACGGTCGGCATGTACGGGATCGGCATGAAACGAGCGATCTTCAAACTTGGTCGGGACGCAAAAGTGCGATCTTGGTCCGACACGCCCTTCGAAGTATCAATTTCCGAAGCTTGGTTAGCGAATGACGATTGGGACCCCTTGCCGCTGGAGGAAATAGCCGCAGGTGAGATTTCCGCCAGAGGAACACGGATCTCGGTCCGCAAGCTGAATTCACAGGTAAAGGATCGCTTTGCCGACAGCGCATTCATCAACCGGCTATCGCAAGTGGTTGCCCGCCACTATGCGCTAATCATCGATAAGGGGTTTCGGATCACCGTCCGGCGTTTGGCGAGCGATCCTGTTCCCGACCCCATTCTTCCGAAATCATTTCGGCTCCTAGCATCGGAGCATGCATCGTATGCCGACGATGCAATCCAGCCTATCGTATACAAGGGTCATCTCAAGGGCGTCGATATTGAGCTGTACGCTGGGTTGTTTCGTCGATTGCCAGATGCTGACGATGACGCAAAGGAAAGCGAGGTCAAGAATAGCGTCGACGACGCCGGCTGGTCGGTCGCTTGCAACGACCGAATCGTCGTGTGGAAGGATCGCACTTGGGTAACTGGGTGGGGGGAAGGAACCACACCGAGCTTTCACAATCAGTTTATGGCTATCACCGGCCTTCTTATACTGCGATCAGAAAACCCCGCGCTCCTGCCACTAACGACAACTAAGCGCGGGATTGATCATGGCACTGAGATCTATTCTTATGCCAAAGACATGATGAGTGCCGCCACGAAAAAGCTTACCGATTTCACCAATACTTGGAAAAAATCAGAAGCTGCACTCCACACCATCTACCGCGAGGACACGGTGGCGATGTCGCTGACCGATATAAAAACTAGAGCGCCAGAACTTCCGATGAAAAAATGGCCACGCAACAAAGCAATCGAGTTTTACATTCCACAATTCCCCGCACCGACAAGAAACAACAAGCTGTCGACTGTGAGCTTCGTTGCAGACAAGGCCGACGTGGAACTCCTCGGCGTTGTGTATTTCGCGGACGCCAAGGCCAAGGCCAAAGATGTTGGGCGACAGGCCTTCGCATATGAACTTGCGCGCTACAAGGACGCTGCCGAATGATCGGGAAATCGATGGTTGGAGCGCGTTCGATAGACGTGTTCGATCTGGCGATCTTTGTGGATCTACTGAACCGCGTTCAGCGTGTATGTTCTGTCACCAACCACGCCTATGGAGCAATGTCAGGTTTCGCGCTAGACGATCAGCGGCGCCTATACCGCGCCCTTGGTTTGAAACGATTGCTGGCATTCAGCACAGACGTATCGCTTGCGCAACGTCAGATGTTCAACAAGCCCATCTCGGATGCTCGTAGAGTTCATGCCGATTTCGATGACATCGTATCCAATTGGCATGACCTGTTCGAGAACGAAGGTATCGAGGATACCGACAAATTCATACTCTGGCTTCGGCGTGACGCTGCAAACAACCCCGCCAGTGGACCGCGCCAGTTTCAAGAGTTGGCCAACTCGATCGGCTTGGACGGCATCCTGCGCATTACTCTGGAAATCGATTTCGACGTCTGGGCCGGGCCCCTGTATCGAGACAACGCAAGACTTACTGTGGCAGAACGTGAAGAGGTTGCGAGAGCTCGTGTTGAAAGCGAACTTTCAGATTTTCTGGCGCCGAGCGACTATAGCAATCCTATGGATTTGCATGCACTTTGCATCGCGGTAGCAAAAGCATACGGCAATGCCGCCGCCGCCGGCGTTGCCGGGGCTACGGATCGGATTTTTGAACCTATGTCGGTTGTGCGCTGTGGGGCCGATCCGGTGGAGATTACGATTACCGGCATGGTGATCCGCCCTAAAAGGAAAAAGGCTTTGCGCAACGCGATCACCGACGGCGCCTGGCCATTTGCTTCCGCCACGTGGGACGACCTGAAGATACTTCTCGTCCCCGACCTAACTGTGCGTGAGAGGATAGAACTTGAGAAGATCGGCAACAATCGAGCGCTGGCCGTGACCAGCCTAGGTTTCGACTTGGATGAGATCATTGGCCAAGTTGGTGTGTTCGATAGCTTCATCCAATTTCACAGATACTTGCCGACGATGATCGCTGCAGAGATGTAGCCACCAGATCATATCGACGCTTTTCTTATCGGTAGCAGCAGTCTGTCTGCCAGCGGCACGTCTGTACGCTTGATCTCAAGCGATTTGTCGCCGCGATAAATCCTTTTCGCGCTGTCATTGAAGTAGCGGATCAGCCAAAGATACTTTGAAAGCACTGGCGAGGATGGTTTTAGTCCATTCGTAATTTTGATTATTTCGTCGCGTTGGGCAAGCAACGCAGCTCGATGATCGGCTGATGAGGTAAATTGCGAGGCCTCGCGAATATAATCAACAAACCACAGCCCGTCTGCGTCATGATTCAATAGCTCTCGGGCGCGAGCGATTAAAGCACGCCCCTCCTCGCCGCCTTTGGTTTTCGCCTCAGCTCGCAACATTATTATGATCTCAGGATCAACTAGTATCCGAGGCCCCTTCGCCCACGACGATTCGAGATCGTACGCTTTTATGAAAGCCGGGCCGAAGGCTCGACCGGGCTTTATGAGAACCTCGCCCGCCGTAATGCCGCCCCGTACCAGAATTCCACTATTCATTAGATTCCATTGCGCGCGAGCGAGCTCGCTAACTTCATGGAAAAAGGCCACCGATAAATCTCTGGCACAAGGGCGAGCGCGAATGATGCTGTCGGAAAAGGATATCAGGCTCGTATTGCCCTCGCCTGCGGCGCTTGGAGCGGCAGCGGATGCCAAAATTCGGTCCAGCATGTCAGAAATGTCATCAGCTGTTTTCAAACCAACGATATTGCGAAACCCCATTATATCAAGAAATGTCACGACCTGTTTACGATAACCAGCCACTTCCAACCCCCATTTCGAAACTTGGTGACGCCCATGCTCTTTCGATGGAGCTTGGCATATAGAGCCATTGTGCCGAGCTCATTGATTCGACTGTAAATTCTATCGTGCGGAGTTGGAGTAGATAGCTGAGCTGTAGGCGGTAACACAGACGTAGCCACCCTGATTGCTTCCAATCGAACGAATGGCGAGTTTCATTCGAAAGGCGCTTCTGGCCAGCGGAGATCAATGCAAGAAACAGACGGACGTGATGGCGCACGCCTCACAGCTTCACTTTTTCATGCCGCTCATAAAGCCTGGTCAAATCCGCATGCGCGACCCGAAACTGACTGCGCCGCTTGATCTGCGGTGCCGGAGATGGGGCGTTCTCCACCTTGATCGCCGGATCATAGTAGACCATGCCTGACGCAAAGGCCTTCAAAAACAGTAGGAAGTCAGTCTGTTCGCACAGCAGGACCTGCCCGCCATAGCTATACTCGGGCGGCGGCGTGCGGAACAGCGAAGGCACATAGGCAGCCTGCGCATGCTTTCGGTTCCAGTGCGCCATTAGTCCCTTGAAAGTCCATGAAGCTGCCACAGCATCGTTGGCATCGACGAGGCTCATGCCGCCATTCAGGTCCGTCATCTTGCCCGAGGCCTCATCGTAGCCCGACAGCACCATGCGCAGGCCAGTCAGATGATTGGCACCTCGCTTGCAATCATAGCGCCCGCCAAAATTGAACCGGTCCGGGACCCCGGCCTGATCGGGATAGCCGAACTGCTTCAGGAATTCCGCGATGCCGCCGGTGCGGTAGATGCCGCCGGTCGGCTCGGGTGTCATCAGGGTCACCGGAGACTTCGGCCGGAAGGCCAGGAAGTCGGCGACACCATATTGCTTCACTTCCCAGCCCATGAAGTCCGGCTCGGCATAGCCATTGGGCGTGATGCCCAGCTCTGCTTCCAGCGTGTAGCCGCCGCCGTTGCGCGCGGCATACGGAGCCTTCGTACCGTCCCTCGCCAGCTTCTGCGACCCGATCCACTGCAGTGCATAGATCCGGCGCAGTTCGCTCAACAGCCGATCCCTTGGGCTCTCCGCGCGGTCGAGCGTCAGCGGCAGTTCGAGGAAGACGCCGATTGTCGGCCAGTCGCGGGCGTTCAGTTCCCGGGCAACCGGATGTTCTGCCTCTGCCGCATAGCCCAGCACTTCACCTTCCGGTGTAATGCCCAGTATCAGTACCCGGCCCGCATCCCGGACGCGCATAATCTCTTTTGGTGCGCCGGTGCTGCCGAGCAGAAAGCCTGACAGACGAACTTCCGGATATTTCGGGTAGAGGATGAGGCCTGTGTTGGGGGCATCGTGCCCCCCGTCCCCGTCTATCCAGCTGAACCTGACGGGCGCCTTTGCCCGATCCCGGACCGCGCCGGCTATGCCAGCGTCATCGGTATAGATCTCGCCGTGGGGGATAATGTTGAGCGCTGAGAAGTCGCCGCCAAGATAGACCTGATTCTTGGAATTGTCGTTTGGGGCAAGTTTCTTGGCATAGATGCGGGAGGCGCCGTGATGGCGCATCAGATCCAGCAACTGTGCAAGTGACGCGACCAACTATCCGCCCCTGATTGTGATTGTCTGTTCACCCGTCTGTATCCAGGCGGCCAGTCGCTGCATAGCATCCCCGAAGTCGGGTCTGGTCCGGCCCTTCAGTGCACACTCCCAGACTGTTGCAACACGCCAGCCCGCATCCCGCAGTGCCTGTGTCGACCTTTCGTCATTCACGACATTGCGGCCGATCTTCTCGCGCCAGAACTCCTGCCGCGTGGCCGGCCATCGGAACAGATGGCAGTCATGCTGATGCCAGAAGCAGCCGTGAACGAAAACAACCGCCCTGTGTCGGGGGAAGACAAGATCGGGCTTCCCGGGAAGCTGTTTTGCATGCAGCCGGTAGCGCAGCCCGGCCGCATGGAGCGCTTTGCGGATCAGCAGCTCAGGTCTGGTATCCCGTCCTTTAACAGCCGCCATATTCCGGCTGCGGGTCGCTGCGTCGTGAACGTCCGCCACACCTCAGGCGGCTTCACGCCGGCGCGTCGTCTCTGTCAGTGCCTGGATATGCGGCTGCATGATCCGGGCAACCGCTTCGAAGACCGGGACGGCGACCGAGTTTCCGAACTGCTTGTAGGCCTGCGTATCTGAAACGGGGATGCGGAAGTCATCGCCATAACCCATGAGGCGCGCGCATTCGCGGGGGGTGAGCCTGCGGGGGTTCTTTCGCTTGCCCTGGCTGACGAGGATCTCTGATCCATCCTTATAGTAGCGGGCGGAAAGCGTGCGCGCGACGTCATTCGGCGTCACGAGGCCGAAGCCGAAGCCGTTGCCGGCTGCCTTATGCTTGTCGGCATAACCCTGCAGATACTGCCAGAGCTTGTCAGTGAGGGTGTATTTGCCATTCACTGCGGCATCCGGGCCAAGCGTGTAGGGCGCTTCGGCTTTCTCGGAGCCATTCTCCGGGTGAAGGATCGTCTTCAGGCGGATGCTGCCTTTGGGCGGCAATTGCAGATCGTCCCAGCTGAACGGGACCTCCTCGCGGAAGCCAACAATGACGATCCGCTCGCGATGCTGCGGCACGAAGTGCTGAGCATCGATCACCTTGTGCCAGACCTTGTAGCCAAGCTCTTCAGTCAGGGTTTTCAGGATCACCTGAAAGGTCCGTCCCTTGTCATGGCTGGTCAGGTTCTTGACGTTCTCCAGCAGGAATGCCGCCGGACGCCGCGCCTTCAGGATGCGCGCGACATCGAAGAACAGCGTCCCCTGGGTTTCATCCAGGAATCCGTGCAGGCGACCGAGCGAGTTCTTTTTGGAGACGCCGGCGATCGAGAAGGGCTGACAGGGGAAGCCCGCCAGCAGCACATCGTGCTCCGGGATCTCATCGGTGCCGATCGTTGTGATGTCGCCGTGCGGAGGGTGATTGTCGCGGAAGTTGGCGGCGTAGGTCTGCTGCGCATATTTGTTCCACTCGGACGTGAACACGCAGTGCCCGCCGATCGCGTCGAAGCCGCGGCGAATGCCGCCTATCCCGGCGAACAGGTCAATGAAGTTAAACCGACCGCTACCCGCATCCTGTGCGTCGGCTGCCATGGAGCGCAACAAACCGATTGCCGCTTCCCGCGGCTTTCCATCGCCCGCTTCCCAGCGCTGCACCTGCCGCACGCTGTAACCGGTCAGTTGTGCGAGATCATCGACTGAAAGCCCGGCACGGACGCGAAGAGCGGCAAGTTCGTTGAGCATATACCCCCTGGGACGATTTTCGACATGGTGTCGCTATGAGCCCCGGTTGGCAAGCCCTGCGGGTGATTTTGTTCGTATTTTGTTCTTAGCGACGCCACGTCATCCACAGGAGATTTCTGAACCCGGATGCTTTGCACCGCAGCCGTTAGCGGAAAGGATGAATCCGGATGCCAGCGGAAGTGGTGTGCGACAAGGTTCGGACGGCGAAACAGGTGCTCAGCCTGTCAGCTGATTGAAGGCCCTTCCCGTCGCCGTCCGATCGACCAGCTGATCCCGTCCTCCCGCATGATGCCGGCAACCGTTTTTCCGAGCTGGCGCTCCAGCACCGGCCGCCAGGGAACGAGCGCAAAATCCCGTGCTCTTTCCACCAGTGTGAACCGACCGCTCACCATGTCGACAGATCGACGACAGATCCCCTCCACGGCCTCCCCATCTGCGAGCTCAACGAATGGAAGATTGAGCTCGGCGGAGAACTGCGCTGCAACGCGCAACAACTCCCGCCGTTGGAGGGCAGCCAGCATCCCGCGCGGAAAGGCCGGGCCATCGACGCCGTCTTCCGCAAACCCCTGCGCCACCAGCCACTGTCGTCGTTGCGCCTGCGCAGTACCGACCTCCCGCCCGAAGCCGGCTGTTCGAAGCGGTTCGGGCGAACCCGAAACCAGCTCCCGATCGATCCAGGTGGCAGCTTCTGCATGGACCAGTTTCTCGAGTGGCTGCGTCGACAGGATGGCCAACGATACCGGTCGGTCGCGCAGTTGCGCCTTCTCACAGGCCTCGACCCGTTCCAGATGGTCGGCCGGAATGGTCCAGCGCCCGGATGCGTCCCGCTCGACAAGGCGAGCTTTCCGTCGCAGCGCCTCCAGCCGTCGGACATGCGCTTCGGCAAACGCTTCGGTGGCGCGAGGGTCCTGGCTCAGATGCGCGTCGATATCGTAGCGGCCGTCATTGGCGGCAGCGATCCGGGCGATCGTGCGGTCGACGTCACGGACTTCGGCACGAGCGGGCTCGATCCGAACAATCGCACCTGGCGCCAGACCGCTCGCGACCTCCTGACCGCGTCCGATCGCGACATAGTGGCTGCGGCCGTCGACCGCATCGACGATCAGATAATGGTGGTCGGCATGTTCGTCAGCGAGGCCATGAGCTGCCACCCGGCCGACGAGCGAACGGGCCTCTGGTAGCGCCGGATCGTAGATGGCCTGCTCCGCGGCGGCAGGGGGCATATCCCGGCCAGAGAACTCGCGCTGCATGGTACGGATGATGTCGCCACGCTCTCCCATGCGCTGCAGCGTATCAGCGAGGTCAGGCGCCAGCCGGAACCGGCCTGCACCGATCGAAGTTGCAAGTCCCAGCCGCTCAAGCTTCCCGAGGCGCCCGGCACGGAGCGACTGGTCAACGGCCCTCGCATGATCGCTGCTGACGATCCGATTGATGTCGGCTGATCTCAGTAACATGCGGTCTATGGACGTCAGCCTCTCCTGGCCGATTTCTGCACGGAGCGCCTGCGCGACTTCCCGTTCCGTGCGGGGGCCAAGATCGAGCTCGACAAGCTCGGTCGCCCGCTCGCGAATGCCGACCGTCAGATAGTCGCGCGCGATCACCAGGTCTGCGCCCGTTGCGTCCTTCCCCCGTACGACAATATGGGTGTGCGGATGTCCGGTGTTGAAATGGTCGACCGCGACCCAGTCGAGCTCGCTCCCGAGGTCCTCTTCCATTCGCGCCATCAGCCGCCGGGCAAGTGGCTTCAGATCCTCATACTGATGGCCATCTTCGGGCGACACGATGAAGCGGAACTGGTGACGGTCACCGGCCAGCCGCCTGTTGAACGCGGGCCCGTCAATCGCGTCGCTGTCGCGACCGTAGAGTGCGCCCCGCTCGCCCTCGCGCGTCGTGCCGTCGCGTTGCAGATATCTAAGGTGTGCGGCGGCAGCCGAAGAGCCCTTTCCGGCAAGGCGGACAATGCTGGCCTTGACGATCACTCGCCGCCGGCCAGCGCCACGATATCCATCGCGACTGGCAAGCAGGCGCCCAATTCCGGCGCCGCGGCCGATCCGGCTTCCGGTGAAACGGCTCTTTCGCGCTGCCTTTCCGGCTCCGCCGCGAGCGAGATTTGCAGCGGCAAGCACGCGGCTAAGGTAACGCTTTGCAGGCCTGATCCGCTGCTGGCGCTGGCGCCCGAGCCGAGGGATCAGGCTTTCGTCATCGGCCATGGGACAATCCCTCTGCAAAACAGAACGCCTTAAACCAGCTCACCGGTGCAACCGGAGCAGGGGTGCCCTCCAGACCATTCAGGTGGCAGCACAAACGACCCGCCTGGCACCGCCAGGAATGACACAGTGCCAGGCGAAGGCGCAAAAAGAGATGTGCAGACAATGTGTTGAGGCAGCATAGTGCCGACGCTTTATCTTGCCTTACGCCGACCTCATCTCCTCGCGTTTCCCTGGCTTCTCCCCGACGCCCATTGATCACAACTCGCGCTGCCACCTGGAGCCAGTTCACCAACCTGCCTGACTGTCCGGCATAACGAGCCTGAAAAAGGTTGCTCAGCATACCCGTCACGGGCGCCTCCGAACCGCAAACAACGGGTCGACCGAAGGTGAAGTTGGAAGCTGTTCGACCGGATCGGCTGCGTCGGGGGGCTGCTGAAAGCGCACCACAAACAGCGCCGGTTTTGCAGGATTACCTATCTCCGGCTTCGCAACGGAATGTTCGCCCGCCACTTTTTGCAGATAGATTCTGGTCTCGGCAGGCAGAGCTTTTCCGCTCTTCAAATGCATGGAATAGCGACCTGGTCCGGCATTGTAGGCCGCATAGAGACCGGGATATCCGAACCTGTCATACATGCGTCGGAGATAGGCAGCACCCGCCAGAATATTGTCGCGGGGCGCATAGGGATCAGACCCCAGTGCGTAGCGCGCACGCATCTCCGCCCAGGTTTCCGGCATCAGTTGCATCAGTCCCATCGCGCCCGCTGGACTGATGATCGGCTCCCCGTTGAGCCGGGTGCGGCCGCAGCTTTCCGCGCGCATAACTCGCTCGATCCAGCTGACTGGAACACCAGTTTGGATGGAGGCTTCGGCGATCTCGCGGTGCCACAGATTTACATGGTCGACGGGCCCGCACCAGGCAGAGGCTGGCTCTGCAATCAACATCAGCAGGGCCACGGGCAGGCGCTTCACGGCAGCCACAGGGCGGTCGCCCGGCCGACAATCTGCTGCCGTTTACTCACCCCGAAATAGCGTCCGTCGAAGGAGTCCGGGCTGTCCGTCATCAGCAAGAACAGTTCATCCCGGCCGAGCACAACACAGCCCTGCCAGCCCGGAAGCGCGCGCCCCAGGCGATCGGTTTCGCGGCGGACAGCGGCCGGCCGGCCGTTGATGCGGACCCCGAGATCGCGGGCACAAACCTGATCACCCTCCATCGCCACCACCCGCTTCAGCAGCGGTACGTTGCGCGGCAGATAGTGGCGACGGGCAGCCAGTTCGCGGGCAGCCGGCGGCGCAAAGGCGAATGCCATATCGCCGCGTCGAAGCGGGGCTTTTGGCAATACCGCATAGAGCCCGATCGGTGCACTGGCGCTGGCATTCCAGATCAGACGGGGGGTCGGCGGGAACGCGGTCGTGACCACGAGAGCGCTGAGTCCGGTGACCATCAGGAGCACCGGTCGCCAATGCGATCGTCGCCTTTCCGGCGGCGATGCGGGCGGCAAGGGCCGATCGAACAGTGGCAGCTGGCGGGGTTTACGCATCATCGCCGCCCCGCGCCCGGGCCGCCGACCATGCCTCGATGTCATCGATATGGTAGCGGCACATGCGGCCATGCATCCGGCATTTCGGGCCGGTGCCGGTCTGCCGCATCCGCTTCAGCGTCGAGCAGGCAAGGCCAAGGTGAAAGGCGGTCTGTTTGGCGTTGAGAAATGGGCATGTCTTGCGCGCAACCTGGGCGCGCTGAGCGGTGTCGGTCATCGGCTTGCTCCCCGATCAAGGGCGCGTCTGACGCGCCCGGCGGGGTCAGACCTGGACGTCCATGGACCCGAGGTGCAGGGTCGGATCGCCATGCATGGGAATGCGACCACCCCTCACACGGCGAGCGGAAAGGGAAAGCCCCGCGCCCGGATCGGGGCGCGGGGCCGGCCCTTCAGTCGGCGGGGTTCCAGATGATAGCGAAGCTGTCTTCGTCCTGCCCGGCCGCGCGACCGAGGTTGGCGTAAAGGCGCCGGGGGCCGAATTCGGGGGCTGCCAGCGAGAGCGAGACATAGTCCCGGCCGCTTGTTTCACCCTTACGAAGCCAGCCGGCTCCGACCTCCACACCATCCGCCGTCACGCGGTAGTCGGGCTGGGTGTCGCCGGTCTTGCGCTCGTTCGGGAGAATCTCGATGTCGGTGCGGATCGAGAGGGTTTTCAGCTGGCCCTTAAAGCCCTGGCCGTCGCGGCTGACGTGTCCGATTGCGGGCATTGGTTGTCTCCTCATCTGTCGCCCCGAACCGTTCGGGGTCGATGGGCTGACCGGGAGGACCGGTCAAAGCCGGCCGGGCAACCGACAGGCCGGAGCGGCAGCGAAGGACCGGAACGCGGGACTGATTTGCAGGCGCAGCCGGGCGCGAGGAGGCCACACATCCGGCCGGGGAAATCAGTTCTGTGTGATGGTTTGGGCGGACTGCGACCGGTCCAGGTCACAGCCCCTGAAGTCCCTGAGACGGTCGGGCGCCGACGCGGAGATGCCCTGTTCCCGGCCCCGGAGACGCTGCTCTCGTCGGCGTGAAAGGACAGGTGTATCCCTCCCGAATCTGCACCGCGATATTCTGAAGTACGGCAAATGCACATGCGGGCACGGGCGACGTCGCGCGGAGCGCTGGCAGTCCGAGAAGCCGGAATGCGAGCCATTGCACAGGCACGACGGGATCAGTTTACAGCCGCAACACGCTAACTGTTCTGCCCGGGCTATATGTCAGTCGAGTGCGTAAAGGACAGAGCGGGGCAGGCTCCGACAGGCGCCCTCCAGGAACGGTGCGGAGGCTGAAATGACTGCGCCGAAACCGTGCACCAGGCTTTCCCGACACCAGCTCGGACTGCATTCGTTTCGGGCCAATAATTGCCTGAATTTTTGTCATTTTATTGACTTTTCAGCCGGCCGAAATGATACTGGCTCTATGAAATCCGCAGTTTATGCAGCCTGAAATTTTTGTGTGTCGGGAGTCAGGAAATCTGCCTGCATCGGGCGGGTTTGATCTCCGGCAGCCGCGAAGTGCCGGGGCATGGGGGACAGGTGTATGAGCCAGGAAACGCAGGCTATCCTTGCGGGCCATCTGACCGCGGATGAGGTCGCGCAGCTTGTGGTGGCTGCCGGCAAGACAGCTGTTTCCGTCCGCGGCATGCAGCGTCCGGAATACAAAATTGTGGAGTTCCGGCAGGCTGACGGGGCCTGGAGCGCTCTCAACCTCTTTCTCGATTCCTGGGCAGCGGACGACTATGCCCATGTCTTCACCGGTCCCGGCACGCTTGCCACCGCCGAATGCAGCCCGGACAATCTTGGCCTTCTTCGATCCCTTGTCTCAGCAACCGGTGGCATGCTCCGCATTGATGAGAGCCAGCCATGGATGCAGATTTCGGCCGCAGAATCCTGAGCTGAGGTCCGCAGCGCGGCTCCAGATCTCTTCACATATTCCTGTGCCTGCCGCGATTGCGGTCCGCGTTTCAGGAGGTGGCAGGAACCCGAATATTGCCCTCCGAGGCAAGGGGTTAGGGCGGTCAATATGTGAAGCAACTACCGCGCGGCCGTCTGTCCCGATCGAACAGAGCGACTGAAAGCGGGGAGCCCGAAGGCTCCCCGCACGCGGCGGCTCTCACCACCAGCTGTCGTAGAAGACGGTCTTGCCATCCGCGATAGCCCCGCGAGCCTTGGCGATGAACTCGAGATCATCGTTGGTTTCGCTGCCATCGGTTTCGCCGAAGAAGAAGCCGCTGGTCGGTGGCAGATTGCCGGCCCTGACATCGGCTTCCAGCCGGTCGAGGTCCTCGATAGTCAGAAGAACCGGCGTGCAATTGAAGTTCTGCGTGCCGCCCTTCTCGCCGTAGAGCCCCTGCATCCAGCCGTGGAGGTTCGGATGTTTGCGCCAGTAATGCAGTTCGGCTGCATCGCGCGTTTCGAAATCCACCGGTCCCGCAGGGGCGTGGTCGATGGTCATTGCATACATGTCGAGTCCCATTGTTCGCTCCATCTCAAGAGGTTGTCCGTCCCGAAGGACGAGCGGCGAACGGGCATCGGGCCCGAGCTCACGGGCTTCATGGCCAACCCGGCCCGAAGGGGTGGTGCGGGCGGGCCATTGAAGGCCGTGGCGCCAGATGCCAGGGCCGATGAAGTCTGAAGGGCGGCTCACCTCTTTTGGAAAGCATGTGGCCTAAAGGCGCCGGGCAAGAGATCGCAGCCACCTGATAAGGTGAGTAGGAATGCCTGAAATGCAGAAGGCTGGACGGCCCGAACTTGCCGATTACCAGCGCGATGCAGCTATTGTGGCATGACGGACAGGCTGCATATCGAGAGACAGGATCGCGCTCTTTTGGCGAATGGTCGGGATTGGCCCATCCGTTCAAGACGTAGGAATCTGCGCCAACTGCCTGAAGATTCGACCGGGAGTCCTGTCCGGCGGACCAACTGGCCGATGCGATTGCTCTGACGGTTCCGGAGCATCCGTCGGCTGCCTGGACGGTATGTTCAGCCGACGGGCAATGGCTCCCGCCATACAGGAGCGGGCACAGGAATGCCGTTTCCCATGCCGGCTCGGTGATTGCGCAACAGCATGAATTTGAAACACAAAGCCGAAAACGGGGCGCAAACCTTGCCGCGATTTTTGCCGCTGGTGCAGGATTCCAAAGACATTCGCCCCGATTCATCCCTGCGTACCAATGTCGGCAACCATAGCCGGTCAGCCCGGCTGAAGCCGGTGCAGCCAGTCCGCGGCCCGTTGCGCATGCGCCGCAGCAGTAAACACCGCTTTGGTATCGCCCTTCAGGACCTTCAGCCAGCTTGCGATATAGCTTGCATGATCGTCGCGAACCGTGAGCGTCAGCTTCAGGTCGGCGCAGAGGAACGCGGCTCCGAGCTCAGCCACCAGCTCCTCCATGGCATAGCCGGCGTCGCCAAACCGTTGGCGACCGAAGCTCCGCTTCAGCCGGGCGGAATGTCCGGTCCAGTGGGTCATCTCATGCGCCAGCGTCGCATAATAGCCTTCAGCATCCCGGAAGTCCGTGAACTGCGGCATGTGGATGCGATCGAGTGCGGGAATGTAGCAGGCCGAGCTGCCGACATGGCGGATGTCAGCGCCGGTGGCGGCGAAGAAGGCTTCAGCAGTTCCGATGCGTGTGTCGGGGTTCGCTGCAGGCCGTACAGGTGCGAGAAACTGGGCCGGCAAACCCTCGATCTGCTCCACGTTGAACACCGTATAGGCCTTCAGGAACGGGATACTGTGCTCGTCGGGCTCGCCGGTTTCCGGATCGGTATCGGTCCGTTTACAGCTATTGGCGTAGACGACGGGCGAGCCGCTCTCGCCCTTGCGGACATGACCGCCGAGCTCGAGCGCCTGACGGAAGGTCATCCAGACCGGCGCTGCAAACCCCTGGCTCATCGCGGAACCCCACAGGGTGAGAATGTTGATTCCGGAATAGGGCTCGAGGTTGAACCGAAGCGGGCGCGATACCGGTCCGGCCGCGTGCGCAGATTGCCAGGGCTGGATCCAGGGGCGGGTGCCGGCCTCCAGGAGGGCAATGATCTGTGCCGTGATCCGGGTGTAGATGTCTGGCTTTCTGTCGAATGTGCGGGACATGTGCGTCTTCCTTCGCGCTGCCGTTTGAGGATGCGGAAGAAGGGGCCGGGCAGGATCGATCGGCCGGTCAGTGAAGGCCCGAAGAGGCCGAACAGGACAGGCAACACGGGAGCGCCAGCGAAGGAGCGGGCGGCCTGTTGACCGGGCGGCGGGCCCGGCCATTTCCGCATCTGTCCTCAGGTGGCAGCGACAAGGTAAGGAAATGCGCCCTGCATCGGCTGCCAGTCCCGCAGTCAGCGCCGGCGCAGAAGATTTCGGTAGCCACCTGCGGCCATTGCTCTTGCATCCCTCGCCAGCCGGCGAACACGCGAGCGGAGCGAGTCAGAGTTGCCGTTCCAGTCGCTGTCGACCCGCGCTTCTCCGAACAGGGCGCCCGCGATCTCGCGGTGGCTGGCACCATCCTGCACCGCGTCATGGACACGCAGCATCTCGAGCCATCGGAGCGTTTGTGGCTCGCGCGGGAACAGTGACGGACCGAAGCGGCGATGCTGGCAAAGACCAAGAAAGCGCCGGAGCGGCAGCATGCGGCTGCGGGCGGAAGAGAGCCCATGCAACCGGTAGTGGAGATGCACGGCAAGCTGCCCTGACAGCCGACCGCCGGTCACATCCAGCCGGATGTGATGCCATCCGTCCGACAGGACAGCATGCTCATATCCGTCTGCCCCTTCAACGCAGGTAAGCCAGGGCGCGATATGCGCGAGGAGCAGGCTGTCGGGGTCCCCCGGATCTGCGGGTCGGGCAGTGATCGTCAGTGTGCCGGGGTCGACGGCCGCGCTCCAGAGGATCCGGGCGTCAGGTGCGGCGAGGCCCGGATGTTCCGCGAAAGAGAAGCCCCCATGCGACAGGGGCCGGAATGGCGCCACGCGTGGCGGTGCTCGCCTCTATATGCCAGGCGACGTAATCCGGGTCCCGGCGCAGCCATTCCCACATGATGCCAGCGCGATCGATCCGTTGCATGCGGGCGTACGATGCCGCGTCGCGCCAGCAGAGTAGCGGCGGCTGGCCCTCCGGCGTCATGACCTCAATATCCCGGACGAGGGAAACAGGCGCATGGCCGCATAAGCGGGTCGCATAGCGTTACCAACTGTTGGCCCGACTGGCCTCCCACTTTCGCTAGGACGATCGTCGTGATAGTTCATATGCGGGGTCTGAAGCGCCGGTCGGCGACCTGAGAATTCGCCGCGCGGACTGTGTTGAGGTGAAAGGGCACCTGTCGGGCGTTCGGCGGCTTGAGACGCCTCCGGCGGATGTAAGGGAACCGGATGCCTATTCCGGGAGCGGTAAAGCAGCTTGTCCGCATCGCGCAGGAGGTCGAGACCGAGCAGGATCTCGAGTTCGCCATGGCGGAGGTCACACGGGAACTGGGGTTCCGCTATTACGCACTTAGCCATCATGTCGATTTCGCGGCCACACCTGACAGGGCCACCCGCCTCCACAACTATCCTGAAAGCTGGCAGGACTATTATGACCGCCACAGGCTCGGTGTCAGCGATCCGGTTCACCGTGCGAGCCATGTGACCAGTGTAGGGTTCTGCTGGTCGAGGATCCCCGAGATGATCGCGCTGACGCCGGCGGATCGCGCCATGCTGTCGCTGGGCAGGGATCAGGGCATCGGCAACGGGTTCACCGTGCCGGCGCATGTGCCGGGTGAATCGCGCGGTTCCTGCTCCTTTGCCAGTGACGCCGGTGGCGCAACGCCCGCGCATATCTTTCCGATTGCCCAGCTTGCGGGCAACTTCGCCTTCGAGGCAGCCCGCCGGCTGTGGTTGCGGCGTGGCCAGCGGGCAGTCGTCGGCACGACACCGTTGACCGACCGGCAGCGCGACTGTGCGCTCTGGGTCGCGCGCGGAAAGGGGGACTGGGAGATCGCCCGTATTCTCGGAGTCAGCGAGGAGACGGTGGCCCAGCATGTCAGGCAGGCCTGCGGACGCTACGGGGTAAACAAGCGCACATTACTGTTGGTCCAGACGCTGTTCGACGGAACGCTTACCCTCACCGACATTTTCCGGCGCTGATATCCCCCTTTTCCGGGATGGCGGCGGGCGGGCTCCCCGACTGATCCTTGGCGCCTCACAGCCAGGGAAAGTCCGAAATGCTTCATGTCCTGCGAACGTCTGCCCCACCGGACGAAGATTACGTACTTCGCTCCATGTTTGCCGCGCGCAAATCCGTGTTTGTCGATCTCCTGAAATGGGATGTGCCGGTCATCGACGACGCCTATGAGGTCGACCAGTTCGATGACGGGCACGCGACCTATCTGGTGCTGGCCGACCGGCAGGGCGCACACATGGGGTCGGCCCGGCTGCTCCAGACAGTTCGGCCACATATTCTCGACAGCTTTTACGAGGCCTTATGTGACGGAGCGCCGCCGCGCGGACCGACAACCCGCGAAATCACCCGCTTCTGTCTTGATCGCCGGCTGACAGCGCGCGAGCGCCGGTCGGTGCGCAACACGCTCGTGGGCGCAATCGCCAACCATGCGCTGGCTAACGGCATCTCCCTCTACACCGCAATCGCGGAGGTTGGCTGGATGCAGCAGATCCTTGCCTTTGGCTGGAGGTGCCAGCCGCTCGGCCTTCCACGCGAGATCGGCGGTCAATTGCTCGGCGCCCTCAGGATCGAGATTACCAGCGAGACGCCGGCGCTGCTGGCAGCCGCCGGGATCACTGCCGATCCGCAGCTGACGCAGATCCGGATTGCAGCCTGAACTCACGGGAAGGAAAACCATGATGATCACAGCTGATCTCGCAGCCGATATTGCGGCCCGCGCCGATGAACTTTCGCGCACCGGATTCTGCATAATCCCGAACGCCCTGCCGGTTCAGACCATTTGCGAGCTGGACAAGGACCTCGAGCTGCCCTTCAGCGAGACGCCCTTTGGTGAGGGCGGCTTTTACGGGACCACAACCATCCGCTTCGGCAGGCTGCTGGCACGCTCGGCACATGCGGCGCCCCTCGTACAGCATCGTCTGATCCTTGGCATTGTTGATCGCATTTTGTCGCCCTGGTGCGATTGCATCCAGCTCAACACGACGCAGGCGATTGCAGTTCACCCCGGCGCACCGGCGCAGCTGCCGCATCGCGATCAGGACATGTGGCGGGGCCCGGTCGGCGAGATCGAGTATCTGGTCAACGTCATGTGGCCGCTGACGCCGTTTACGCCGGAGAATGGCGCGACCCGGGTCTGGCCCGGCACGCATGGTGGTGCGGCTCTGCTGCCACCGCCGGAGGAGGTGCCGGTCGCGGCTGCGATGCAGCCCGGCGATGCGCTCCTGTTCCTGGGGTCCGCCCTGCATGGCGCCGGCGCCAACCTCACGCACGAGGTCAGGCGCGGCATCGTCATCGGCTATGCACTCGGCTGGCTGAAGCCCTACGAGAACCAGTGGCTCGCCTATCCGCCAGATGTTGCAAGGCAGTTCTCGCCCGAGCTCGCAGCGCTCGTCGGCTATCGCCAGCATCGCCCCAATCTTGGCAACTATGAAGGTCAGTGCCCTTCGGTCCTGCTGGCCGGCGCGTCAGAGCGGCCACGGGGCGCCATCGACGCCCTGCGACCCGACCAGAAAGCGCTCGTCGATGCGTACGTTGCGGAACAGCTTCCGGCGTCATGAACTCGGGACAGACAGCGGAGCGGGTACTCGAGGTATTGAAGGCCCGGATTCTGGGTCGCGAGTTCCGACCGGGCGAACGGCTGGATCCGGCCCATCTTGCCTCAACGCTGGCAGCAAGCGTCACGCCGGTCCGCGATGCCCTGCACCTCCTGACCGGCGAAGGGCTGGTGGAAAACCGCCCCGGTGGCGGCTTCCACCTGCCGTCGCTCGATGAGCCGGCTCTTCGGGATCGGTATGAATGGGCGGCGGAGCTTCTGATGCTGGCCCTTCGCAACCGCGGCCATACCATGAAGCCACCTTGCCCTGTCGAGCTCGCCAACGGGTCGATTGCCAACCGCATTGCTGATCTCTTTCAGCTGATCGCGGGAAATTCGCGCAATGGCGAACACGGGCGTGCAGTCGAGCGGCTGAACGCACGCCTGCATGCGGTGCGACTGGCGGAGCCAGGAGTGCTCGCGGACGCCCGTGAAGAGCTCGCGGAACTGGAGGAAGCGATACTTTCAGGCGCCCGTGACCGGATGCGCCGGTTGCTGCAGACCTATCACCGCAGACGCGTCCGGGCAGCCGCGGAGATCGTGCGTGCCCTTTATCGCGGGGAGCCGACCGGCCACTAGGCGCGCCGGGGTTTCAAACATTCCGCGTACAGCATCCGTATAAAGTTCGGATAGATTTCGCCCCTTCCTACACTCCCGGAGCTGCGAATTCCCGCAGCACTGTTGAGGAGTGCGTTATGGAACGCGAGGACGACATCATCGAGCTCGCCGTGGCGAGCACCGAAACCCTCGGCGTCGGGGAATTCCCGACCGACGAGATCAGGGGCAACCCGCTCAGCGGCCTCTCGGACGACTGACAACCGGCGCGCGGCCCTGTGCCGCGCGCCAACAGCCCGGGAGCTTGCGATGGGCCTCATGTTGCGCCCCGGCGTTTCCTATTGCGAGGTTGCCGGCCGGTTGATCTTCCTCGACCTCGAGGCTGATCGCTACTTTTGCCTGGGCCGACGAGCAGAGGCGGCATTTCGAGCGGCCACCGCCGGGCTGGCGGAGGCCGGTGAGCAGGATGACGCCCTGTTGTCGCTTACGCAATCCGGCATGCTCATTTCCACATCTGACGATAGCCGCCCGTCAGCTTGTCGGGGTCTGGAGATGCCTGAGACAAGTCTTCTCGATGACATCCGGGCTGGGGCACCTGTGTCTCTAAGGATTGCAGCCCTGCGAGATCTTGCGACAACACATTTCGCCCTGCGATGGCGGCCGCTCAACGTGGTGCTTCGCCGGCTTGCGCAGCAAAAATCCCGGGCAGCGACCCGGCTCTCTACCGAACGTGTAACCGCGCAGGCTGTTGCGGCCGCGTTCGACTGGTCGTCAGCTATTGTGCGATCGCATGGCCGTTGCCTGCCGCGTTCGATTGCCGTCGCGCAGCGCCTCGCGCGGCTCGGCATATCGGCCGATCTGGTGGTGGGGGTCAGCCTCTACCCGTTTGCGGCGCACAGCTGGGTCCAGTGCAGTAGCGCGCTCGTGAACGACCGCCTGGACGGCGTGCGGCATTTTACGCCGATCCTCGTCATATGAAGCTTGTTCGTTTCATTATGCTGGCGAGGCGGCCCGGATCCATGTCCGATGACCGCTGGCAGAAGTTGATACGGAGAGTATCGGACATCGAGGGCCTGCGTCTCGCGGACCGCAACGATCTGCTACATGTGGTCACCAGTGACGACAGCCCGCTTCATATCGGCGGCCATGGCGTTGTCGTTGGACGCCTGTTCGAGCGGGACGGCCGTGAGGTAGCGCAGCTGGGTCCGGAAGCTTGCGACCGAATTGTCGGGAGCGCCGGCCAGTCGCTCTGTGCGGACTATTGGGGCCCTTATGTCTGCATTCTCCGTCAGAAGGATGGCGACAGGATTTCGGTGCTTCGGGCGCCCCTCGGCGCACTGCCCTGTTACCTGGTGGCGTTTGAAGGTGGCGTGGCCCTCGCTTCCGATGTCGACCTGTTCATTGCATGCGGCCTGCTGCGGCCCGTCATCGACTGGGATGAAGTCCTTCGCCATCTGATGGTGCGCGACCTCGTCTGGCCGGAGACTTGTCTTTCGGGCCTTCGGGAGTTGCGCGGCGGGCAGCAACTGTTGTTGTCAGAGGAAGGGCTGGCCATTCAAGATGTCTGGTCGCCGACAACCTTTGCCAGGCGCGATCACCAGATGCGCGACCCCATCGCGGCGGCCCGGATAGTAAGGGACACTGTTTGCAACAGTGTTGCCTCGCTCGCGTCAGGCGAGGCCGGCATAGTGCTGATGCTGTCCGGTGGTCTTGATTCCTCCGTGCTGGCTGCAGCCCTTACCAGACAGGATGTGCCGGTCACCTGCATAACGTTGGTGACCGGTGATGCGACGGGGGACGAGCGCCGCTATGCCCGGCAGGTCTGTGCGGCTCTTGGTTTGTCGCTGGTTGAAGGCTGGCGGGATCTTGCCGGAATTGATGTTGGTCGGTCGGATGCACGAGGCCTGCCGCGCCCGACGGAGCGCATGTTCTTCCAGGAGTCGCGTCGCCTGTGTGAGCAGGCGGCGGCAGAGGCTGGCGCAACTGCCATCTTCAACGGCGGCGGCGGCGACAATATCTTCTGCTCGCTCCGGTCGGGCGCGCCTGCCGCGGACCGGCTGCTGACGGGCGGCAGCGGCTTTCTCTCAACTGTGCGGGATCTGAGCCATCTGACCCAGGAGAGCCGCCAGACCGTGATGATGGATGCGGTCAGGCGAGCCTGGTTCGGGAAACCGACCATTCGCCTGTCCCATGATACATCACTGTTGTCACCGGATGTGGTCGAGGCAGCCCACCCGCCCTGGCGACACCCCTGGCTTGAGAGCGCAGCTGAGTTGCTACCGGGCAGCGCGCAGCATTTGCGGCTGGTGGCCTGTGCGCAGGATATCGCCGAAGGCGCACAACCCTGGGACAGGTTGCCGATGATATCACCGCTGATGGTGCAGCCGCTGGTCGAGGCCTGCCTCTCGATAGCAAGCTGGCTCTGGCTCGACGCAGGTCACAACCGGGCCGTCGCCAGGCACGCGTTCGCAGACGTCCTTCCGGAAGACGTTGCATGGCGGCGGTCGAAGGGAACGCCCGATGCCTTCACGGCCCGCATTTTCGACGCAAACCGCCGAAAGCTTCGCGAAATTCTGTCGGGCGGGGAGCTGGTTCGACTCGGGCTGGTCGATCTCCCGGCCATTCTCGAGGTTCTTGACGATCCGCGGCCTGTCCACGGCCATTCGTTTCGACGTGTGCTGCAGCTGGCAGATGTGGAAGCATGGGCGGCCGGTTGGATTGCATCCGACGTCTGACGACCGCGCATCCCCCTTTTCCGGCGGAAAGCGTCCTGCTCTCCTATCGCGAATGCGATTTCGCCATACTTCCAAATCCCAAGAGTTGAGTAGCAGGAGGTGTAGCAATCGCATTGGCGTGAATGCCGTATTGGTCGGCGATCCGCCTGGGCCGGTTGTGAGATTGAACCCGGTGTAAGCGGACATTGGCCGTTCAATTCAGACTGGTGCTCCGCAACCGCAGAGCATTGCCGACGACCGTCACCGATGACAACGCCATCGCAGCGGCTGCGATGATCGGAGAAAGTAGCAGACCGAACGTGGGATAGAGGATGCCAGCCGCGATCGGCACGCCCGCCGCATTGTAGATGAAGGCGAAGAACAGGTTCTGGCGGATATTGGCCATGGTGGCGTGGCTCAGCGCCCGCGCCTTCACGATTCCGGTCAGATCTCCACCGATCAGCGTCACGCCAGCGCTTTCAATGGCGACATCGGTGCCGCCACCCATTGCAACTCCCACGTCTGCCGCCGCCAGTGCCGGGGCGTCGTTCACGCCGTCGCCGGCCATCGCCACCACCTTGCCCTCGCGCTTCAGCCGCTCAACGACGGCCTGCTTGTCGGCGGGCAGCACATCGGCTTCGAAATGCGCGATCCCCAGCCGCTGGGCGATGGCCTCTGCCGTCACCCTGTTATCCCCGGTCAGCATGATCACATCCAGGCCCTTGGCGCGCAGCGCCGCCAGCGCGCTTGCGGTACTCGCCTTCACCTGATCGGCGATTGCGATGCTACCCGCAGGCTTGCCATCCACCGCCACCAGCACGGCTGTCGCCCCCTCGCGGCGGGCCTTGTCGGCGGCCTCCGTCAGCGCGCCCGTATCGACACCGTGCTCAGCCAGCCAGGCGGCCTTTCCGATCATCACCTGCCGCCCGCCGACCTTGCCGGTCACGCCCTTGCCCGAAGGCGCGTCGAAATCTGCCACCTCCTCCACCAGCAGATTCCGCGCAGCGGCTTCCGCCACGATGGCGGCAGCGAGCGGATGCTGGCTTGGCCGTTCCAGCGATGCCGCCATCGCCAGCAGGCCCTTTTCGTCGAACCCGGGCGCCGGGGTAACAGAGGCAACGCGCGGCTTGCCCTCGGTCAGCGTGCCGGTCTTGTCGACCAACAGTGTATCCACCTTCTCCAGCCGCTCCAGCGCCTCGGCGTTCTTGATGAGCACGCCGGCCTGCGCCCCACGCCCGACACCCACCATGATCGACATGGGGGTAGCCAGCCCAAGCGCGCATGGGCAGGCGATGATGAGCACAGAGACAGCGACCACGAACGCATAGCTGAGGCGTGGCTCGGGGCCGATCAGCGCCCATGCCGCGAATGCCACGACGGCCACCAGGATCACCGCCGGCACGAACCAGCCGGAAACCTTGTCGGCCAGCTTCTGGATCGGCGCGCGGCTGCGCTGCGCCGAGGCGACCATGGCAACGATCTGCGACAGCATGGTGTCGCGGCCGACCTTCTCAGCGGTCATGGTGAAGGCGCCGGTCTGGTTCATCGTGCCGGCGATCAGCTTGTCGCCCGCCTGCTTCGAAACAGGGAGGGATTCTCCCGTCACCATGGATTCATCCAGCGTCGAATGGCCCGCACTCAAACGCCCGTCGACAGGCACCGCTTCGCCGGGCCGCACGCGCAGCAGGTCGCCGACGATAACCTCGTCGAGCGCAACTTCCCGGTCGCTACCGTCAGCTGCGACCCTCCGCGCCGTTTTCGGCGCCAGATCGAGCAGGGCACGGATGGCCCCGCCAGTCGCTTCGCGGGCGCGCAGTTCGAGCATCTGTCCCAGCAGCACCAGCACCACGATGACCGCCGCCGGCTCGAAATAGACCGGAACCGAACCGTCCATGTTCCGCATGGCAGGCGGGAACAACTGCGGCGCCATGGTGCCGACAAGGCTGTAGAGAAGCGCCGCCCCGGTTCCGAGCGCGATCAGCGTGAACATGTTGAGGTTGCGCGTGCGGACCGACGCCCAGCCACGTTCGAGGAAGGGCCAGCCGGCCCACAACACGACCGGCGTAGCGAACAGCAACTGCAGCCAGTTCGACGTCTGTGGCGCAATCCAGCGGTGCAGATCCAGCAAATGGCCGCCCATTTCCAGCACCAGCACCGGAATGGTCAGCGCAAGGCCGACCCGGAAGCGGCGGGTAAAATCCACCAGCTCCGGATTGGGGCCGTCCGCAGCGCCGGGCATCTCGGGCTCCAGCGCCATCCCGCAGATCGGACACGAGCCCGGGCCGGGGCGCTGAATCTCCGGATGCATCGGGCAGGTGTAGATCGCGCCCTCCGGCACGGGTTCGGCCGACCCCTTGCCAGCGAGATAGCGCGCCGGATCGGCCACGAACTTCGTGCGGCAACCCGCCGAGCAGAAATGGTAGGGCCGCCCCAGATGATCGGCGTGATGGGGCGTGGTGTGCGGATCGACGCTCATCCCGCACACCGGGTCTTTCACTTTGCTGATGCCATCGGGTTCGTGCTGATGGGCGCTTGCGTGCATTCCGATCTCCGATCGACTGCCAGGCTGATGCTGGTCTTCAGTGGCTGGGCTTGGCGGGGCGCAGTTCGACGATATCGTGGTTGGCAACCTTGCCACCTATCACGCTGGCCCGCGCAAAATGGTCGTCGACGATGCTGTCGATGCGGACATGGCCGATTTCCTGCCTCCGGAAAGCGGGGGCATTGCCCTTCTGCGGGATGCTGACCGGCACGGCGCGATACACGTCGAGGATTTGACCGGGCTGTGCGCCGTCAGCCTTCCCGATGCACAACGTGGCAATGTCGCCCGTGATGTCGACAATCTGGCCGCGCATCAGAAGGCTGTGCTTCAGGCCCTGCGCTGAGGCTGCCACCCAGGGGGTTGTAGCGATGGCAAGCAGCGCCACTGCAATGGCGAATGTTCTGCGGTTCATGGCAGTTCACCTTTGGTTGAAACAGCGGAATATTGCGATTTGGTGCGGCGGTTCAGAGGAACCGCCGCACCCGCTCGCCCGGGGGCTTATTTCGGGGCTTGGGCTCCTTCATGGCCCATCTTGCTGTGGTCCATCGCCTCGTCCGCCTTCTTGTCGCAGCAGCACTTCTTCTCTGCGGTTGGAGCCGAGGGCTGCTGGGCCAGCACGGGGGTGGCGATCGCCACTGCAAGCAACGTGAGAACAGTCTTGGTCATCGTCCGTCTCCTTCTTCCACTTCAGAACCAGAATCTGACGCCGCCGCGCACAGACCAGCCGCCAGTGTCCTCGCCCTCCGCGCGGGCAAGCCGGGCAGACTCGCCGAGGCGGCTTTCGTAGGTAAGCGCCAGGGTCGGCGCGAACTTGCGGCTGATCTCGTAGCGGGCCTGAACCCCCGTTTCGATTTTTGAGAAGCCCTTGCCGATCATCCGTTCGGGCACGTCCGAGAAGCTGATGTCGGTTTCCAGATTGGGCTCCAGCACGAAGCGGTTGGTCATGCGGATATCGAAGGATTGCTTGAAGCGCAGGCTGACATCGCCCTTGAAGCCGATGAAGGCGTGCAGCTCGGTTTCCAGCAGATAGGGGGCAAGGCCCTGGATGCCGACCACGGCGTAGCCCCGGCCATCGGGCTTTGCGTCGGCGCGGAGGCCGGCCTGCACGTCGAAAAAGGTCCAGACATTTCGGCTGTAGAGTGCCTGGAACTCTGCGGTTTCGAATTCGGAACCGGCATGCTCCCCCTCGGTCTTCCACCAGAACTTGTGGGTGTCGCCGCCGATGAAGCCTTCCGCATCCCAGTTCACCACATCCTGCCCGGACTGGCGGCTGTAGTCGGCCTCCACCTGCGTGAAGCTCAACGTGCGGTTGCCATGCAGATGCGCAGCAGAAACCGTCTCCGTCTCGGCGAGCGCCGGACCGGCAAACGCAAGCGACGCCAATATCAGGAACCGCATCTTTCAGTGGCTCCCATGCTCGGTGTGGGTCTTAGGCAAGACCTCGCCAGCCTGCCCGGGCGGCGCGGACACATTTGCGACGATCAGCTTCTTCATCATCCCGGAATCCATGTGGAACAGCAGGTGGCAGTGCAGCGGCCATTCGCCGGGCTCGTCGGCCGTCAACAGAACCGACTGGGTGCGCCCCGGCGCCACCGCGATCACGTTCTTTTCCGGCAGACGGTCTGCGGGCTGGCCGTTCTCGATCTCGAAGAACATGCCGTGCAGGTGCATCGGGTGCGCCATCATGGTTTCGTTGACGAAGGTGATGCGGACGCGCTCGCCGAACTGCACGTCCACCGGGGGGGCTTCACCGAAGGGCTTGCCGTTCAGCGTCCAGATGTAGCGCTCCATGTTGCCGGTGATGCGGATGACGATGTCGCGCGTAGGCGCGCGGGCATCGGTATGGGGCGCTGCGGAAACGAGATCGTTCATCGACAGCACGCGGGCGCCGTAGGGTGCACCGGTCGCCCAGCCGAGCACCCGGCCCGAGCCGTCGGTGTCTCCCTCGCGTCCGAGCTCGGCGCCATGGTTCATGGCCGAATGGTCCATCCCCGCCATCGGGTCGCGGCCATAGCCGTAGTCGACACGCGGAAAGGCAGTGCCGCCTTCCGGTTTCGCGGCTAGCGAGACCGCAGTTCCCACTCGCTCGCCGCCTTCAGGCTTCACAACCTTTGGCGTGCAATGCCCCATGGCGGCGTGCTCGGGCGGGCAGTTCGGGTCGATCGCGGGCACGACAGGAGCCTCCGGCAGCTTGCAGTGGCCCATCGCCGCGTGCTCTGGTGAACAGCTTGTTGCGGGCGCTGCGGGCTGAGGCGCCGCGGGCATCGTGCAGTGCCCCATCGCCGCATGTTCCGGCGAGCAACTGGCGGCCGGCACAGCGGCAGGGGGCGCTTCGGGCATTGAGCAATGGCCCATAGCTGCATGCTCAGGCGAACAGCCACCGGCAGGCGCAGGCTGGCGCTTGGCCGCGGCGTTCAGGATGTCGGTATCGGGATCGGATGGCGCCATTGCGCTTTCGGCCATCTGCATTGCGGGCATGGCGTGGCCCATCTCGCCCATCATCAGCACTTGCATCGGGCGCGGCGCGGGCGCCTCGGCCCGTGTTCCGGGGTTCGGCCCAAGCGTCGCCAGCAGGCTGGCGCGACGGTCGATCGTCTCCACCCATAGCGGGTAAGCGCGATCGTCCTTCGGCTCGACGATCACATCGTAGGTTTCGGCGACCGCCATCCGGAACTCGTCCACCGTCACCGGCTCTACCGGGCGGCCGTCGGCTGCCACCACCTTCATCGACAGGCCGGGCATTCGCACGTCCATGAAGCTCATCGCCGAGCCGTTGATGAAGCGCAGCCGCACCTTCTCCCCGGCCTTCATCTCGAAGAACGGCGCGCGTGCCGTCGGAAGTCCGTTCACCAGCAGCGTGTAGTTTGCAACATCGGCGATATCCGTCGGGTCCATCCGCATCCGGCCCCATTGGGCGCGGTCTGACAGCGTCTTGCCCAGCCCGAAGCGGCCGGCGTCACGCAGCAATTCGGGGAAGGTGCGCTTGTTCCAGTTATAATATCCGGAGTCCGCCTTCAGGTTCCGGATGATCCGCTCGGGATCCTCAGGTGTGTGCTCGGTCAGCAGGATCACATGCTCGCGGTCGACCACGATGTCCGGCCCGTCTTTCGGCTCGATGATCAGCGCGCCATATTGCCCGGCCTGCTCCTGCAAAGAGGCGTGGCTGTGATACCAATAGGTGCCCGACTGCCGCAGCGTGAACTGGTAGGTGTAGGTCTCCCCCGAAGCGATGCCGGGAAACCCATTGAACCCCGGCGCCCCATCATGATGGCCGGGGATCAGCAGCCCGTGCCAGTGGATCGCCGTCATCTCGGGCAGCTCGTTCTTCAGGTTGACCGTTACCGTGTCGCCCTCGCGGAAGCGCAGCACCGGGCCGGGCACCCCGCCGTTCAGCGTCACCACCGTGTCGCGGCGGCCGGGGTTCACCTCCAGCTTTTCGCGACGGGTGACGAGATCGACCGTCGTTTCAGCGGCGAGTACTGTCTCTGCGGTGGTGACAGCAAGCGCGCCAGCGAGAATGAGTAATTGCAGGGATTTCGGGAAGGGCAAAAGGGATCCTCTTGAGCTTGGTATTCGCATACCCTTCATACGCGGCCCGAAGCCGGTCCCCTCACAATTGGCCGATTGCCTCGCCTAACTGACGTCGCGCACGGGCAACCTTGGTTTCCACCGCCTTCGCACTGATGCCGAGTTGCGCGCCAGCCTCGGCGTGACTCAATCCCTCGATCGCGGTCAGCACCAGCGGCAGTCGCAGCGCCAGCGGCAGGCTCGCAATTTCCCTGTCGAGCATGGCAAGCGCCTGCCGGTCGGCGGTCTGTGTATCCGGCAGTGGTGCGGGATCGACCGCACGGGCCATCACTGTTTCGTCTGCTGCACCTGTCAGGAAGCGGCGCACGGCACGCCTGCGGCCCCAATCGCGTACCTTGTTGATGGCGATGCGTTGCACCCATGGCTGGAAGGGCCTGGTGTGATCGAAACGGGCCAGCCCGTGCCAGATCGAAACCATGCAATCCTGCAGCACATCATAAGCGGCATCCGGATCGCCGGTGAGGCGCCGGATGAGGCGGTATAGCGGCTCCTTGTAGCGCCGCATGAGCTGGCCGAAGGCCGACTCGTTGCCTGCGGCTGCCAGCTTCACCAGTTCGGCATCGCCGGTGTCCGTCACGTCTGGTCGGCGGTCAGTGCGTCTACGACCTTGCGGTCAAATGTGGCAGCCTGCTCCGGCGTCAGCACGGCGCGCATGGCAAACACATGCTCGATTGTCGCCTTCTGCAGTTCGCCCATAGCGACATGGAAATGATCGACAGCCGCCGTCACCTCCGGCCCGAAGGCCTGTTCAGTGCGGATGGCTGCCGCCAGCTCGGTGTTGGCTTTCCGCATTTCCAGCTCAAGCGCCCGGCGGCGAATGGCGAAATCCGCCTCCAGCACTTCAATCTTCGCGGATTGCTCTGCCGACAGGTTAAGATCGCGGTGAACCGCCGCGTGAACACCATCTGAGGCAGGCCTGGCCAGAAGCCGCGGCCCCAGCCACGCCCCAGCCATGCCGGCCAAGAGGGCGATGGCGAGCACCAGCAGGGTCTGTCGCCAAGGGCGGCTCATCGCGCCTGCTCCAGAAGTGTCGAGGGCGCGAGCGCCAGCGAGGGCGAAAAGGGAGAGACCTCTGCCGGAGAGACGCGTGCCGTCGCGGTAGAGGCCATGCCGATCAGCAGGGCCCCCAGCGCCGAAACCGCGGGAAGCCGCCAGCCCGCTAGCGGCATGCGCCGCTCCGTCTCGATGCGCCGCCACACATGAGGTTCCAGCTGACCCAGCGAGCGGTCGACGGGGGCTTCGGCCAGCTGCCGCAAAAGATTGTCCAACCTGTCCATTCGTGCTGCCACTCCGATTTTCCCGACCTTCATACCGGCAATACGCGGGCCGGCCAAAAATCCCGCAAACGGCAATGAGGGGTCCGCCGCGTGGCCGCGTATATGCGCCAACGACTTCTGCCTGACGGAGACCTTTGCCCATGCTGTTTCGATCTGCCCTGTTCGCCGCGCTGATGGTTGCCGCGCCGGCGATTGCCCACCCGAAGCTGCTGGCATCCACGCCTGCCGGCGGCAGCACCACGGCAAGCCCGACGGTGGTTTCCATGCAGTTCAGCGAGGCGCTGTTCCCGAAACTGTCGGGGGCGACGCTGGTGAAGCTGGGCGGCGGCGAGCCGGCGACAGTGGAAGCCGCAACCAGCTTTGCAGCCGACAACCGCGGTATCAGCCTGAAGCCGGTATCCAGCCTGAAAGCCGGGCAATATCGGGTGGACTGGTTCGGCGTTGCCGCGGACACCCATCGCATCACGGGCAATTTCAACTTCACGGTGCGCTGATCCCATGGGTGATCCGGGGCTGACGGCTGTCCGTTTCCTGCTCTACGCCGCGCTCGGGCTGTCGTTCGGGCTGTTGCTGTTTCCGATGCACGCCCTCCCGGCCGGCTCGCGTGACCGGGCGGTCAGGCGGGCGAGGCCGCTTCTGGTGCTTCTGGCGGCAACCGGGCTGCTTGCCTCGCTTGCGGGGCTGGCGGTGCTTGCGGGGGGGATGCTTGGGCTTCCCCTCTCGCAGGTCGGATTGGATGAAATCGCCACCATCCTTGCGCTGCCCGGCCTCGGGACATCCATTGTGGTGCGGATTGCCGCCCTTGCTTTGCTGGTGGCCCTGCTTCTGCTTGCACCGGGCCGCCGCTGGATGATGGCGCTCTCTGCCGGTGTTGCGCTTTCCAGCCTTGCATGGGCCGGGCATGGCGCATCCGGGGGCAGGCTCCATCTGGCTGCGACCGTTCTGCACCTGCTGGCGGCCGGGCTGTGGCTTGGGGCGATTGCCGGCTATCTTTTGATGATGCGCTACGCCGGCCGGGACGAACTGGCGGCGGCGCTGGGCCGGTTCGCAGGAACCGGCGGCGTGATTGTCGGGCTGTTGTTGGTATCCGGGGCGGTCAATGCGCTGATGATCGCAGGATGGCCGCTTCCAGCCGGGTTCCTCGGCTCTCCGTGGACGATGCTGCTGGCGTTGAAGCTGGCACTGTTCGCCGGGATGATGGGCCTCGCGGCGCTGCACCGCTTCAGGCTGGTGCCGGCCCTTGCCGCTGGCGAGAGGGTGAATAGCCTGCGCTTCTCGCTGGCGACGGAGCTGGCATTGGGATGCGGCGTTCTCATTCTCGTTTCTATCCTCGGGCAGGTGTCGCCTGCCGCATGATCCTCCAGCCTCCAGAACGAAAGATCATCTGACCATGTTGCGCATCCTGATTTTCGCCGCGATCATCGCCACAGGCGCGGCTACGGCACATGCACACGGCCCGGCCAAGCACGCCACGAGCGGCATCAGTGTTGCGCCGGCGGCGGCCGAAGCCGCTGATGTGGTGGACGCATTCCACGCCGCCCTGAAGCGCAGCGACCTGGCTGCGGCGCGCGGCTACCTGATGGACGACGCGCTCATTTTCGAAGGCGGGGCGGCCGAACGCTCTGCGGTAGAATATGCGACCCACCACTTGCCCGCAGATGCCAAATTCGCCGCCGTGACCGAGCAGGCCATTACCAGCCGAACGGGCGACGGAGACGGCCAGACCGCGTGGGTTCTGACCGAAGGAAAAACGACTGGCAGCTGGCGCGAAAAGCCGGTGAACAGCGTTACAACCGAAACGATGATCCTGCGAAAGTCAGCCGCTGGCTGGCGCATCCAGCATATCCACTGGTCCTCCGGATCGGCAGAGCTGCGGAAAAACTGAACACGCACAAAGCCCAATCCATGCGGGATTGAACACCGGCGATTGACGGCCGAATATCGGTGTATGGACAGAAATGAAACAGCGGGCGTTCTTGCCCCTCCTCCCCTTATTTATCTCGGCGGGTTCGCGGCGGGCCTGCTGCTGGATTGGCTGCTCGACCTTCGACCACTGCAGCCGGGGGTGAGCATCCGCATATCGGGTGCGCTCGCCTCCGGCTTCGCTGGGGCCATACTGATCAGTCTCGGGCTCTTTCGCTTCCACTCGAAAGGTACAGCACCCGAGCCCTGGAAACCTACGACCTCCCTTGAGGTCGGCGGCATTTACCGGTTCACGCGCAATCCCATGTATCTCGGCATGGCGCTTCTTCTCCTGGCGCTGGCCCTTGCCTTTGCTAGTCGCGGCGCGCTGCTGATGTTGCCGCTGGTTCTGGTCGTGATTGATCGCTTCGTCATCGCACGCGAGGAGCGGTATCTTGAGCGGCTGTTCGGCGAATCCTACCGCCGTTACCTTGGGCAGGTACGGCGCTGGATTTAATGGCAATCATAGCAACATGTTCTAGCAAGGGCGGCGCAATTGCTCGGGTTCGCTTCGCGCTATTTGTGCGGTATGCCAGTTGATGCGCAAGGCAGGCTTTCGGTCTGCACGGTTGCATGGCTGATGCCGAAGGTCTGGGCGAGCATAACCGCCACCTCGGCGCGAACGGCTTCATGATCTGCATCGGTCGCCAGCAGCAGATGCACAGACGCATTTCTATCGTCGCTGGAAAGCGACCATAGGTGCAGGTCGTGAACGGTCGAAACCCCTTGAATTTGGGCAATAGCTTCCCTGACGTCGGCCACGTTCAGGCCATCGGGAGCGCCTTCCAACAGCACGTGCGTGGTGTCCTGCAGCAGCGCCCACCCACGCGGAAGCACCCAAAGGCCGATCAGTATGGCGATCGCGGGGTCAACCCATGACCAACCAGTAAATCGTATGAGGATCGCGCCCGCAATCACACCGATCGACCCGATCATGTCGGCCCAGACTTCCAGCCAGGCGCCTTTCACGTTCAGGCTGCCGTCCTTGCCGGCAGACAATAGCTTCATCGAAACAAGATTGATGACGAGCCCTGCGGTGGCGACCACCAGCATACCCATAGACTGCACTTCTGCAGGCTCGCGCAATCGCTGCACGCCTTCCACCAGCACATAGGCGGCAACAGCAAACAGCATCAGCGCATTGAACGCGGCTGCGAGAATTTCGAACCGCCTGTAGCCGAAGCTATGTTCGTCGTCCGGCGCCTTGCTGCCCACCTTTATCGCCGTCAGCGCGATGGCTAAAGCCGACACGTCCGTCAGCATGTGCCCGGCGTCTGACAGCAGGGCGAGGCTGTTGTAGATATAGGCCCCGATCACCTCGATGATGAGGAAACCGCCCGTCAACAACAGGGCCCAGGTCAGCCGGCGGGTGTTCGCATTTGCCCCCGGTTCATGTCCGCTGCTCATTTTGCTGTCTCCTGAAGGGGGCAGCCATCGGCCCGCCCCCCTCCGTTCGATGCAGCCGGTTGCCCGGCCCTACTCCGCAGGCACCAGCTCAGGACCGTACTGGGTTTTGGCGGTTTCCCGCCTCAACACCAGCCTGGCGAGTGCTGGCAGGACCATCAGCGTGAGGAACGTCGCGGTGATCAGCCCGCCAATCACCACCGTGGCGATCGGACGCTGCACCTCGGCGCCGGTGCCGGTTGCGATCGCCATGGGCACGAAGCCGAGCGAGGCGACCAGCGCCGTCATCATCACCGGTCGCAGGCGGCTCATCGCCCCTTCGCGCACGGCGTCCTCCACCTCGCGCCCCTCGTCCAGCAGCTTCAGGATGCTGGACATCATCACCAGCCCGTTCAGCACCGCCACGCCGGAGAGTGCGATGAAACCGACGGCCGCCGAGATGGAGAAGGGTAAGCCCCTCAACGCCAGCGCGAGGATGCCGCCCGTCAGTGCCAGGGGCACCGCCGAGAACACCATCGCCGCCCGCCGGCCGGAGCCGAGCGCCATGTAGAGCAGCGCGAAGATCGCCGCGAATACAGCCGGCACCACAATCGACAGACGTGCCTGGGCGCGCTGAAGATTCTGGTACTGACCACCCCACTCGATCCAGCTTCCTGCCGGCACCTGCGTGTCAGCCATGGCGGCCTGCGCGTCGGCGACGAAGCCGCCGAGATCCCGGCCACGAACATTGGCCTGGATCACGATCCGCCGCTTGCCGTTCTCGCGGCTGACCTGGTTGGGGCCGTTTTCCACGGTGAACTTCACCAACTGGCCAAGCGGCACGGACCGCGCACCCACCGGCTTTCCATCGGGGCCGACAAGGCCGGGGTCATTCCCCAGCATCACGGGAATCGCGGACAGCGCATCGATGTCACGCCGGCCCTGTTCGTCGAGACGAACGACCACATCGAAGCGGCGGTCGCCTTCAAACACCAGTCCGGCCTCGCGCCCGCCCATGGCAATCTGCACGACATCGGCGACGTCGCCCACCTGCAGACCGTAAGAAGCGATCGCGGCACGATCGAACTCGACCTTCAGGGCAGGCAGGCCTTCGGTCTGCTCCACCTTCACATCCGCTGCGCCGGGGATTGACCGCAGCACGGAAGCGATCTGCTGGGCAGCCGGCTCCATGACGGCGAAATCATCGCCATAGAGCTTGATGGCGACGTCCGAACGCACGCCCGCGATCAATTCGTTGAAGCGCATCTGGATCGGCTGACTGAACTCGTAGGCGTTGCCCATTGCCAGTTCCAGTTTCTCTTCGACTTCCGTGATCAGCTCCGCCTTGGTCTTGGAACTGTCCGGCCATTCATCGCGAGGTTTCAGCATCACGAAGGTGTCCGACACGTTGCCGGGCATCGGATCGGTTGCCACCTCGGCGGTCCCGGTCTTCGAGAAGACCAGTTCCACTTCAGGGAAGCTGGCCACTACCTTTTCCACCTGCAACTGCATCGCCTGTGATTGTTCGACGCTGGTGGAGGGAATCCGCATGGCATGGAGCGCGAAGTTCTTTTCGTCGAGCTGCGGGATGAACTCGCGGCCGAGCGTCGAGAAGAGCATGGCGCTGACCGCGAACAACGCGACCGCCGAGCCGATCACCGGCCAGGGACGCGCGAGGGCGAAATCCAGTGCCGGCGCATAACCTTTACGGGCGACCTCGACTGCCTTCACTTCCTTGTGCTCCACCTTGCCGGTCACCAGCAAGGCGACCATCGCCGGAACGAAGGTCAACGAGAGCACGAAGGCCGCCGCCAGCGCCATCATCACCGTCAGCGCCATAGGTTGGAACATCTTGCCTTCCACGCCTTCGAAGGCGAGCAGCGGCATATAGACCAACAGGATGATGGCCTGTCCGAACACGGTGGGGCGGATCATTTCAACAGCGGCGGATTTCACCGCACCGAGGCGTTCCTCCAGATTCAGCATGCGGCCGAGCCGATGCTGCATGTTGCCCAGCCGCGTCAGGCAGTTTTCGACGATGATGACGGCCCCATCGACGATCAGGCCGAAATCCAGCGCGCCAAGGCTCATCAGATTGCCCGACACGCCCGCGCGCACCATTCCCGTCGCCGCCAGCAGCATCGACAGCGGGATCACAAGCGCAGTTATGAAGGCCGCGCGGAAGTTGCCGAGCAGCAGAAACAGGATGACGATGACGAGCAGTGCCCCTTCCGCAAGGTTTTTGGCGACTGTGCGAATCGTGGCATCCACCAGAACCGAACGGTCGAGTGCGGGGGTGGCGGTGATGCCCGGCGGCAGAGAACGGTTGATCTCGGCCAGCCGCACGGCGGAGTCGGCCGCCACCGTCCGGCTGTTTTCGCCGGCCAGCATCAGCGCCGTACCGACAACCATCTCGTGGCCATTGCTACTGGCCGCACCGGTGCGGACTTCACGACCGACAGTAACGGACGCCACATCTCGCACACGAACGGGCGCACCATTGCGGGTAGCGATCACGACATCGGCGATGTCGCCGCTGTCCGCCACGCGCGCATCCGCCCGCACCACAAGGCCTTCACCGGCGCGCTCGACAACGCCGGCGCCTGCAGCAAGGTTGCCGCGTTCCAGCGCAGCGACGAGGTCTGTCATGCTGACACCGGCATCTGCCAGTCGCACAACGTCCGGAGCGACCTCATATTGCTTCACATAGCCGCCGATAGAATCGATCCCGGCGACGCCGGCCACGTTGCGCATTTGCGGACGGATGATCCAGTCCTGCACTGTCCTGAGGTAAGTGATCTGCTCGGCGGGTGTTTTCAGCAGCAGCCCCTCCGAGGTGAGGTAGCCACCGCCCGGCTGCCAACCCGGCTTGCCCGGAGTTGCCAGAGTCGCGCCCTTCCCGCCCGGATTCTTGTAGTCGACCGTCCACATCAGCACTTCGCCAAGACCGGTAGTGACCGGCCCGACAACCGGGTCTACGCCCGGCGGCAGGCTGGTGCGGGCCTGCGCCATCCGTTCGGCGACCTGCTGGCGGGCAAAATAGATGTCGGTGCCGTCGGCGAAGATGGCAGTTACCTGGGAGAAGCCGTTGCGCGAGATGGAGCGGGTGCTTTCCAGCCCGGGTATTCCGGCCATCGCTGTTTCGATCGGGTAGGTGACCTGCCGCTCCATTTCCGTGGGACCAAGCGCCGGGGCGATGCTGTTGATCTGCACCTGCTGGTTGGTGATGTCGGGCACGGCGTCGATGGGAAGCCGGGCCAGCTGGAAGGCGCCGTAGATGGCGAGGATCAGCGTCACGAAGACGACGAGATAGCGCCGCTGGACGGAGAATCCGAGAATGCGTTCAAACATGATGCTGATCTCCTAGTGCGCGTGCTCGGCTTCGGATTTCCCGAGCTCGGCCTTGAGGGAGAAACTGTTGTCGGCGGCGACCTGCTCGCCCTGCTTCAGGCCTGACAGGATCGGCACCATCGTGCCGCCGGTCGGTCCGGCCTCAACAGCGCGGGCGACGAAGCCGGTCTTCGTGCGAACGAACACCTTCTTCTTGCCTTCGACTTCGTGCAGGGCTGCAACCGGCACCGCCGGAACCAGCGAGCCGTTGCCGGCAACGCTGATGCGGGCGGTGACCGGAAGCCCGATCCGCAGTTCGCCTTCGGGATCCTGGACGACCGCGATGGCGCGAACTGCGCCTGTGCCGGAATCGATCGCCGGCGAGAGGAAGCGGATTGTTCCGGGGTGGCCCTGATCGGAACCCTGCGCTGTTATGGTCACGCGCTGGCCGCGCGTAACACGGGCGGCTTCGCGTGCCGGGATGCGCAAATCGGCCCAGAGCTGCTGGCGGTTGGCGACCTGGAACAGATCCCGTTCCGCCGAAACAAATTCGCCCGGCGTCACGGTCACGGCAGTAACTTCACCCGCAACCGGGCTTCGCACCGTCAACAAACGAAGGTTGCCGCTGCTGGCGCCAGCGCCAAGCGCCTTCAGCGCCTCGCGTGCGAGTTGAGTGTCGATCTTCGCGCTATCGAAAGCCGCCTTGGCTGAATCGAAGTCGGCCCGTGCGATCACTTTCTGCCGATAGAGCGATTCCTCGCGGGCAAAGACAGTACGCGCCAGCTCTTCCGCCCTTGTGCTGCGTGCGAGCGCCGCCTGGGCTTCCGCCACTTCGCGGCTGTCGATGATGGCAAGGCCGTCGCCGACGCGCACGCTGTCACCCACCTGCCGCAGCAGGCGGGTAACGACGCCGGTGGTACGGGCGGTGACCTCGGCCGTGGAGCCCGATGCAGGCGTGAGCGTGCCCGACGTCAGCACTTCGCCGCCGGCCGGTGCGCTGGTCACAGGTACGATTCGGATACCCGCGATCGCGATCTGCTGGTCGGAGACGTTCAGGGCCCCTTCTTTGCTGCTATGACCTTCAGCATCGGTATCGGCGCCTTTGGCTTCGCCTTCTGCGGGTGCCTTGCCCTCCGCCGAGGCCTCTGCTTCGCCGTGTCCGTGTCCGTCGACAGCTGCGGCCTCGGTGCCCTGCGACAGGCTGTTGTTCAGGAAATATCCGCCGGCGCCTGCAGCCAGCGCGATTGCGAGCGCGCCAAGCGCGATCTGGGTCTTGTTCATGAATTACTCTCCGGGAAAGGGGTGCGGCCAAGCGCGCGGTCGCGTTCGGCTTCGGCAATGGCGCGGTCGCGGCGGGCCTCGGCGAGGCCGCGCCCCGCCTCCGCCACGGCGCGCTGCGCCGCCAGCAGGTCGAGATAGGAGAAGCGGCCGGCGGTATAGCCGGCGCGGGAAATCCTGAGCGCTTCCGTCGCGCCCGGCAGGATCTCGGTTTCGAGCATCCGTGCCCGCGCGGAGGCCGCCTGCACTTCCGCATCGGCAGACGTCGTGCGGGCATCCAACGCCAGGCGCGTCGCGTCCCGCTCGGCTTCCGCTCTTCTGACTTCTGCACGCGCGGCGGCGATATTGCCGCCGTTGCGGTTGAACAGCGGGAATGGCAGCGAAACGCCTGCCACCAGGGCACTTTCACCTTCGCCGCGATACTGGCGCACGCCGAAGTTCAGCGTGGGATCCGGTATACGCTGCGACCGCTCCAGCCTCAGTGTAGCTTCAGCTGCCGCCACCCGGGTGTCCGCCACCACGAGGTCAGGCCTGCCGACGTCCGTCAGTTGAACGGCGTGGCTCTCACCCACCGGCACGAACGCCGTGCCCGTGTAGCCGATGATTGCGCTCAGCGCGGCTCGCTCCACAGCGGCTCGCGCCTCGGCATCGGCGAGCGCGCTCTCTGCCCGGGCGCGTTCCGTGCGGGCCGTGACCAGTCGCAGAGGGGGTTCGCGCCCGCCGTCTACCAGTAAACCGACGGTCCGCTCTATCTCGCGAGCAGTTTCCAGCTCCTTTCTCGAAAGCGCTGCTATTTCCGTGGCCGCCAGTGCTGAGGCGAAACGCACCCGAACTTCCCGGCCAAGATCTGCCAGCAGCAGCACCTGTCCGGCCTGTGCGGATGCCAGATTTTGCCGGCCCAGCGCCACGCGAGCCCCGCGCTTGCCGCCCAGTTCCAGCGGCATGGCAAGGCCCGTGGTGACCTGCGCAGCACCCGTGCCGCTATAGGGCCCTGACCCACCGAAATCTTCGATATCAATCTGGATCTGTGGGTTGGGCAGCAGTCCGGCCTGCTTCAGCCGACCCTGTTCCGCCTCAACACCAGCTGCGCCCGCCCGGATGACGGGAGCCTGTTGGAGGGCAAGTTGAAGTGCTGCGTCCAGTGTAAGTGTAGTGCCCGCCGGAACGGGCGCAATCAATGCAGGTACTGCTGCCGCATCCGGCGATTTGCCGGCTGCGACTGTAGTCCCGCACAGTAGGGCAAGCACGACAGGCGCCGCGCCGACCCAACGTCGGGGTAATATCATGGGGTAGTCCTCGAACCTTGAAAATCAGTCGGTCAGCGCACGCCATCGCAAGGCGCACGCCGGAGCGATCTGATCAGGCTCGAGGTGGGTCTAAGTCAGGATACTCAGTGCTGAGGACAAGCCCCGGAGCGACACCTCCAACCATCGTCAACGATTGCGCCGCAGGTGATTTGAGCGACATCGGGAGAGCTACGTCTGCAACCGTCTGATGACTGCAGCAGACAGCGCAATGCGAGGGCGCCGGATCCTCGTCGCTGGAGCCGCAGCCAGTTTCAGCGTCACACGAGGCCGCATAGGTGGCCGCAACAGCAACATCCTTGCCCATGTCATATCCGTTTGCGAACACGCTACCGGTCGTCGTGAGCATCAACAGCCCGACGAGCAATATGCGAAGGTTCGCCCAGATCCATTGACCGGCCATAGTTGCGCCCTGCCACAGCTCAGAAACATTCGCAACTGTGGAGTTATTGACCCGATGTCGCACCCGGCCAGTGAGATGATATATCGGGAAACAACTAAATGCCTCGCCTGCACAGAGTGTAATCTTCAATCTGCGCGTTGATTACTAAACTGCTCGAGGCGCCAACGCCTCAATGATTCGGCAATTTGTTACCGATCCACCTTCACAGGCCCGAAGGAGCTTAGAGAGTTCTGCGCGCAGTGCCTGAAGGTCTTCAAGTCGCTGATCTATCGCCTTGAGTTGCGCTGCTGCCAGGCGATCGACAGCCGCGCAATCCTGGCCGTCTGTTTCCGCCAGATCCAGCAATTCGCGTACCTGATCCAGCGAGAAGCCAAGTGCGCGCGCACGGCGAATGAAGCTGAGGCGCGCCAGCTCGGGCTCCCCATAAGTGCGGTAATTACCGGTCGTCCGCGAGTTGTGTTGCAGCAGACCTACCTTCTCGTACCAGCGGATGGTCTCCACCCGCGTCTCAGTCGCCTTTGCGAGTTCGCCGATGCGCATTGTTCACCTCAATCACCAGCCATGTCAGAGAAAGTGCTTGACCCTATAGCGGCTTCAGGGTGCATGGGTCCAGCCTGGACTCGCACGAGAGGCATGACGATCATGGCGGAAGACTGCTGCTCGAAGAAGCGCGATACGCTTGCGGAACTGGCGCTGAAGGCGGACCAGCGCCGCGTGCTTCTGGCTGTACTGGCGATCAACCTAGTCATGTTCTTTGTCGGCTTCGGCGGCGGGGTCTGGGCACGTTCCTCTGCGCTCATGGCAGATTCTGTCGATATGCTGGGTGATGCATTCGTCTATGGGCTCAGCCTGTTTGCGCTTCATCGGGGCGCCCGGTGGGAGGCTGGCGCTGCCATTGCCAAGGGTGGCATCATCCTGGTGTTCGGCATTCTGGTGATGGCCGAGATCGTCGACAAGATCCTGAACGGCGTTCCGCCTTCCAGTTCGCTGATGTTGCTGTTCGGCGGCATGGCGTTGGTCGCCAACCTCGCCTGCCTGGCGATGCTGTGGCGGTTCCGCACCCTGAACGTAAACATGAGCAGCACCTTCGAATGCTCGCGCAACGATGTAATTTCAAACGTCGGCGTGTTGCTGGCGGCTGGACTGGTTGCCGTCACAGGCAGCGGCTGGCCAGATATTGTCGTCGGCGCCATGATCGCCCTCATTTTCCTGCGGTCGTCCTGGCGGGTATTGGCAGAAGCTATCCCGGCCTATCGGAAAGCCTCTGTTCCGGCAGTCTGATCAGACCCTGTTTCTCTACGCCTGGGAGCGCCTTGTGACGGAAAAGCTGAAGCTCGATATCCCGATTGTCCTGCCCGGTGTGGCCGATGCCGCCGATGGCTGTGTCGCGCGACTGATGAGTTCGCTTGCCGGAAGGCCGGGCGTGGAGACCGTCCATGTGGTCGAAGCCGGCGGTGATGTGCCAGCGCAGCTGTGTGTCCACTATGATCCCGCCAGGCTTTCCTTGCTGCGCATCCGCGAGGTGGTGACGGCCGCCGGCGCGGAGATCACCAGCCGCTATGGCCATGCCCTGTGGAAGGTGAACGGCGTCGGCTACCAGCGGAAGGCACGAACGACAGGTGACCAGTTGCGTGCGGTGACCGGCGTTCTGGAAGCGGAAGCCAGTGTTGCAGGAACGGTGCGGGTCGAGTTCGACCGGCAGCAGACGTCGGAGAAAGCCTTGCTGGCTGTGCTGAAGTCGGCGGGCGTGGAACTGGTGGATGTTCAGGGCAAGGCGGGCGGTCACGGACCGGGCGATGGACACGATCACGGCCCTGACGAGAAGGAACATGAGCACAGCCACGGCGAGTTCCTTGGTCCGAACACCGAATTGATTTTTGCGCTCGCCAGTGGTGCGGCGCTCATCATCGGCTTCGCGATCGAGAAACTGGTCGCCGGCGCACCCGGCTGGTTGCCGACTGCGCTCTATATCGCTGCCTATTTCTTCGGCGGCTTCTTCACCCTGCGTGAAGCGATCGAGAACCTGCGGCTGAAGAAGTTCGAGATCGACACGCTGATGCTGGTGGCGGCAGCCGGCGCAGCAGCCCTTGGTGCGTGGGCGGAAGGGGCGCTGCTGCTGTTCCTGTTCAGCGTCGGCCATGCGCTGGAACATTATGCGATGGGCAGGGCGCGGAAGGCGATCGAGGCGCTGGCCGAGCTTGCCCCGCGCACCGCCACCGTCCGCAGGGACGGTACGACCATCGAAATCCCGGTGGAGGAACTGCTGGTCGGCGACATCGTGATCGTGAAGCCGGATTCCCGCGTGGCCGCCGACGGCTTTGTGGTGATCGGCAATTCCGCCATCAACCAGGCGCCGGTGACGGGCGAGAGCATGCCGGTGGACAAGAAGCCGGTTGCAGATGCAGCATCCGCCCGTGCCCTGCCGGACCGGGTGGATGCCTCCTCGCGCGTGTTCGCCGGCACCATCAACGGCAGCGGTGTGATCGAGATCGAGGTGACGCGCCTGTCGACCGACAGCACGCTCGCCAAGGTGGTGAAGATGGTGAGCGAGGCGGAGACGCAGAAATCGCCCACCCAGCGCTTTACCGACAAGTTCGAGCGGATTTTCGTGCCGGCGGTTCTGGCGCTTGCCGTGTTGCTGCTGTTTGCAGGCTTCGTGATCGACGAGCCGTTCAGCGCCACTTTCTATCGGGCGATGGCGGTGCTGGTCGCGGCCAGCCCCTGCGCGCTCGCCATTGCGACGCCCAGTGCGGTGCTTTCCGGCGTGGCGCGCGCCGCGCGCGGCGGCGTGCTGGTGAAGGGCGGTGCGCCCTTGGAGTTGCTCGGTTCGCTAGACGCGATCGCCTTCGACAAGACCGGCACGCTCACCATCGGCGAACCGCACATCCGCGACATCATTCCGGCGCCCGGCATCTCGAAGGAGCGGCTGATGGCGGTCGCGGTCGCGGTGGAGTCGCTCAGCGACCATCCGCTCGCCCGCGCCATCGCTGCCGATGGGCGCGGCCATGTGGGTGCGGAGCAGATCCCGGACGCCACTGATCTGCGCAGCCTGACTGGCAAGGGCGTGGTCGCAACCGTCGAAGGCAAGGAGGTTTGCATCGGCAAGGCCGAGATGTTCGGCGCTGACGGCATCCCGGCGCTTTCTCCGGCGATGATCGATGCCATCGAACAACTGCGCGCCAGCGGCCACACCAGCATGGTGATCCGGCAGGGCGATGCCGATCTGGGTGCCATCGGCCTGATAGACACCCCGCGCCCCGAAGCGAAGCCCGCCATCGAGAAGCTGCGCACTATCGGAATCCGGCGGATGATTATGATCTCAGGCGATCACCAGCGCGTAGCGGAAGCGGTCGCGAAGGAAGTCGGGCTGGATGAGGCCTGGGGCGACCTGATGCCAGAGGACAAGGTGGAGGCGATCCGCAAGCTGCGGGACACATCCAAGGTGGCGATGGTTGGCGATGGCGTGAACGACGCGCCCGCGATGGCCTCGGCAACGGTCGGCATCGCGATGGGTGCTGCCGGATCGGACGTCGCGCTGGAAACTGCCGACGTGGCGCTGATGGCGGACGATCTTTCAAACCTGCCGTTCGCAGTCGGCCTCAGCCGGCAGACGCGATCGATCATCTTGCAGAATGTCTGGGTCAGCCTGGGCGTGGTGGCGCTGCTGGTGCCCGCCACCATCCTCGGCCTCGGCATAGGCCCGGCGGTCGCCATGCACGAAGGCTCGACACTGCTGGTTGTCGCCAATGCCCTGAGACTGCTGGCTTATCGGGAGAAGTAGCCCCGCATAAAACCCTATGCGCTATGCGATCTCCTTACCCCATCGCGGTATAATCCGTATGTAGGCCAACTGCGCGAGCAGCTCTATCAATGTCTGGGTGACGATGATGGCCGGGAGAACCGGAACCGCACCGGGCACGGCGAGGGCCAAAGGCAGCACCACATCTGAAGACGCTGGTGCTGGCGGGCAGCGTCGCGCAAAGATCGGTCCACTCGAGGTTCCCAACGGCCCCGTTACCGCGCATTTTCCCGAAGCGATTTTTCCACCTGGTATGCGCACGCGCGTCCATTCGCATCCCGGTCCCGAAGCGTTTTACGTTGTGGAAGGCGAGCAGTGCATGGAACGCCCACCGACCAGAAGCGCCTCGGTCCGGGCGCCTCCTTCATCGTTCGCGATGGACCGCATATTCAGGCAGCTCCTCGCGGACGTCGTAAAGTCGTGCTTATCCTTGCACCAACCGGAACGCCCTTTGTTACGCCGGACAGCAGCTGGAAGCCGTCCGGCTATTGCGACCGGTGAACGACACAACGCCAAGACCAAATGTGCAACCGTCTCACCAGCTGAGACGCTCCGGGATCAGTTTCACAGCCGATTTAGAGTGGTTAATGGTCCGGCCGCTTTCAGCATCGAAGGTTGCAAAACTGAACATTGGACAGGTTCGCATCGGAGCTGCATCGTGTGCCGATGAAGGCACCGCTTGTTGCTCTCGTTCTGGCGTTAGGTGGATGTTTAGCTCCAACGATAGATCAAGAAATTGCCGACAAATGCGGCATTTCCCAGAGCGACTATCAGCGGGCCGAAACCATGTTAGAAAACGGCAGCGATGGAATGTCGCTCCGCTTGGGCCGCTGCCGTCTTACTCGAAGGTCGATAGGTACGACTGAGGGTGTGGTAGTTGACGGATAAGTCGACCCGCATCCTGGGGTCGGTTTCAGGGTATCCGCAATCCAAGCGGATGACCTCTAATGCGGCGGAGGCAGGCAGCACCACGAAAGTATGCGGCCTGACAACTGATCCGTTCAGGTGCTCTTTGCCGCGAGTGTTTCAAATTGGAACATTCTGATCCCGACTCATGGGACTGGTTGTGCCACGACAACGGTCCCCTCTCGCATGGCGTTCCAGCGCAGATACTGGTCCGCTTTCGCTGTGTCAGGGTCGATGCGCCGCTGCAGCCAGAAGCGGAACCAGTCGATGTTGCGCTGGTAGATGGCGCGTCGGTGTGCAGGTTGCCATTTGATATGGAGTTCGTGCGGAAACACGAACATCTCGACAGGCTGGTTCGCTGCCTTGAGTGCGGTGAAGGTTTCAAGCGCGATCAGCGATTCACTGTCGGCCAGTTGCATGAGAAGCGGCCGCGTCATGCGATCCGCGTTGCGGGCCATCGAGAAGGGTTGCCAGAATTCCGGCGCATCATCGCCATGCTCGGGAAAACCCACCGAGCGCATCTGTTTGGCAACGGCAGGACCGGCGTAGATCGCCACCGTTTGCGGATCGAGGCAGCAACTGCTGATTGACGCGGCCGCAAAGCGGTCGCTGTTGATGAGGGCAAAGCGAACGGTGGTCGCCCCGTTGCTGAGTCCGGTCAGGCCTATACGCGCCGGATCGGCGACGCCCGCGGCAATGGCTTTGTCGACGCCCGTTTCGAGCGAGGACAGCAGGCTGCGACGCTCGGCCCAGTCCTTGTTGCCGGCCGCGATCAGCTGCCCGACTGTCCGGATGCCGGGAAGCGATTTCGCAACGAGGTCGGGCTGCTGCAGACTGAGGACAGCGAAGCCTTCGGCGGCGAGCGGAAAGATCGGGTACTCGTCGCCGGTGCCCCCGCGCAGAAAGCCGAGACTGGTGTATTGCACGACGATGAGCGGCAGCCGATTCCGTCCGTCATATCCGGGCGGAAGCACCAGATCCCCCCAGGCTTCGAGGCCGCGGTCATTCTTCCAGAACAGGCGCCGGACCTCGCCCAACCGTATGGCGCGGAACTCCGGGTTGGGGTCAAAGATTGGGGTGGTTCGTCCCGTCGCCGGGTCGAGCCGAACGAGGTGCCTCGGCGTAACGGAATTCTCAGACGTACAGATCAGGGCGGGTCCGGCCGGAACGCAGCCGTGCAGAACATCGCTGGTCAGGTGGAGGCGTTCCGGATCACCCTTGCCGGGTGTCCATCGATAAAATCCAAGCTCCCCGTTCGCCTGGCCCTCGCGGCGCAGGAACCGCAGCTCTGCACCGGTCTCATCCCACCAAAGTCCCGTGAAGCCGCCGTTGCAGGCTTCACTTTCGCACCGGACCAGTCGCCCGTCCTTTCCATCCACCGACAGGCTGAGCGGGCCTAACAGGGCGCCCTCCGCACGGCTGGTCCAGGCTTTACGACCGGTTGCGGTGATCGCTGACGGAAGTGCAGCATTCCTCAGGCCTTCTCTGACCTTCCAGTGCCTTCTCTCACTGTCGGCAGGTTCCCGGACATCCCCGGTGACGGGGTCAGCTGAAAACAGCTGGTTGGGCAGCGGACCGGGCAATTGCGGCAGCAGGCCATCGGTTGGAGCGAAGCGGTCATCGTACAACCAGCCTGACTGCCCTTCCAGGGCGATCTTCTGGCGGACCGCTTCAAGGTCGGGCTGGGTGAGAAAGAGGATGCGCGAGCCATCCTCGTTCCACGCAACATCGGTGATATCGGTGGCGGAGCGGGTCACCGTCTCCCCGCGCGTGCCATTCGCCCGGGCGCGCCAGACCTGCGTTATCCCATTGTCGCGGCGTAACCATGCAACCTGGTTGCCGTCCGGAGACCAGACCGGCGTCGAAGGCGCCGGAAAGCCACTGTCCGACCGGATACCGCGGAGGTTCACGATGCTGGTGATCAGCTCGCCGCCCTCGTCCAGAATGCGAGGATTTGCCGGACCATCAAGGTCGATCACCACCAGAGCCCGGCAGTAGCTGTTCGAACCCGGATCCGCGCGGCTCAGGATGAAGGTCGCCTGTTTTCCGTCTGGCGAGATCCCGAGCGGGCCTGGCTGTCCGAACATGGACCCGTCCGGCTGACCGATATCCCGCAATCGCAGGATGTCCTCCGGTTTGACGTCCCGGGCTGCACCGGCTGGAGGCGGACCGGGTGCGGGCAGGATGTCGGCGCAGCCGGCATGTACCCGGTGCGATGCCAGGGCAAGAAGCCCGCCCGCCAGGAGCAGGCAGCCCCTCTTCAGGGCTGCCTGCTGTCCACGGCCCGGGCTCACCATGATTTCGAGATCCCGAAGCTGATGAGACGCCCCACGGCCGAATAGTTCGTGGAATCAAAGCCCGCGTCATAGGGAAGCGAGGTTGCGATTGTACCGGGCTTGTCGTTGAAGATGTTCCAGGCCGAGAGACTGAGTTCCAGACCTGCGAGTGCCCCTTTGTCCGGTGCAAAGCGATATCGGGCTGTCAGGTCCAGTGTCGTCATTCCGGAGACCGGCACGGGCGCAGCGGTCCGCGCATCGATAACGCCGCCAATCAGGCTGAAGGTGCTGTTGAGCGTGAGCTCGCTCCGGCTCCAGGTCAGCCCGCCTCTCGCGCGCCAGTGTGGCGGGTTGAAGAGTGTCCCGGCTTTCTGGACGACCCGGGCATCGGCCGACGTCTGCTGGTCGCTGGTGAGATAGCTCGCGTTCACCATTGCGGCGAGCGAGCCGCGATCATTGCCAAGGTCCGTGCTGTAGTTGATCAGCATGTCCAGCCCCTGGACGGTCTGCCGGCCGGCATTCACATTGGCCCCGTCGACGATCGCGACGACCGTTGCCGGGTCGAGGGGCGGCCGGTGGCGTTGAAGAACTGGGCGGCACTTGCAACGGCTGCTGTAACAGCCGCCGGGTCGGGCGACCGCTGGACCTGCGGCGCATAGAGCGGGTCGCTCAGGGCCTGCGAGAAGTAGGAAATCGGCTGGACAATCCGGTCCTTGTAGCGGACCGAGAAGTAGCCGAACTGGGCGCTGAGCCCGGGAACGGCGGCCGGCGCATATTCGAAGGTCGCCATCCAGGTTTCGGCATGTTCGGGCTTCAGGTCCGGATTGCCACCGGTGAGGGCAAGCGCGGTCGACCCGGCGGGATAGCCCGTTCCGCCAAGACTGGTTGCGGGATAGAGAATGGCGGACAGAACCTGATATTGCTGGAAGAGTGTGGGTGCGCGGAAGGATCGCCCCCAGCTGCCCTTCAACGCCACATCCGCGACAGGCGCGTAAATGACCCCGAGCTTGGGGGTCACCACCGAGTCAATCCCGGGATAACGTTCGTGCCGCAAAGCCCCTGACAGATTCAGGCGATGCACACCGCCGATCGCCTGTTCCGGGGAGATGAGGGGCAGGCTGATCTCGCCGTAGAGGTAATAGCTGTCCTGCGAGGCCTGAACGTTGCCCGGGTCGCCCGGGCCGCTGTCGGCGACAAAGACATTGTCGCGATAGCCCGCCCCGACCGCCAGCTTTGCAGGCCCGCCGGGCAGGCTGAAGATATTGCCATCGGCGGACAGCTCGACAGATCGCCCGTTGTTGCAATAGCAGACCGGCACGATCCCGGTTTGCACGTTGTTGGTATAGGTATAGCGCGCCAGGTTGACGGTCTCTTCGCCGTAGACGCCGGAGAGCGACACCCGCCAGCTTTCGCCGACATCAAGCCGGAGCCGCGGGGCGATGGCGAGGGACTCACTGGTAGTATGATATTCGTAGCGGCTGACATTGAGATTGCCTGCGGCGTTGAGCGGCAACATCGAGACGCTCCACCGCTTGTTGAAAATGCCGTCGACCGAGAATTCCAGGCGTTCCGTCAGGGCCTGGTGGACTGACAGGGCAACCGCATGCCGGCGGGATGCGGGATAGAGGGTGAGCCCGGGTCGAGACGCAGTGAACGACCGGTCATCCGACAGGATCTGCGTGTTGTGCGCATATTCGTAAGCCGCAATCACCCCGCCGCTCGACCAGCGCTGGCCTGCGGTGGCGCTGTAGCGTTGATCGAGATAGCCACCATCGGTCGCAGCGCCGATATTGGCGCGAAGTTGCAGACCGTCGAAATCCCGTTTCAGGATGATGTTGGCAACACCGGCGACGGCGTCCGACCCGTAGAGCGCAGAGGCACCGTCGGCGACCACTTCGACGCGGTCGACCATGTCCATTGGGATGGAGGACACATCGATACCCTGGCGCGTGCCGTTGTAGGCGAGCCGGTTGCCGTTGAGCAGGGTCAGGGTGGCGTCACTCCCAAGCCCGCGAAGATTGATGGTGGAGGCACCGCCGACATTGACCCCGCTGGTCGCGGGCACGTTGAAACCGACGCCCGGGTTCTGCCCGCCGCCGAAGTTCTGGGGTATGGTTTTCAACGCTTCGGCAAGCCCCGCCTGCCCGGCGTCGCGCATGGCCTGCTGGTCGAGGCGGATGACGGGCGACGAAATCGGTGCCCCGCGAATGCGGCTGCCGGTCACAATGATGTCCGAGCCCTCGAGAACAGTGACTGGCGCCGGAGATTCGATCACCAGCCCGCCGCCCACCGCCCGAAAGCCAAGTCCGCTTCCCTGCAGCAGGATCGTCACGGCCTCTTCGGGCGCATACTCGCCCTGAAGGGCAGGCGCCTGGCGCCCCTGCAGCAGTTCGGCGGGTGCCACGATGTTCCGCCCGGAGGTCAGTGCGACGGCGCGCAGTGAATCCGACAGCGGCTGGGCCGGCAGTTGATAGCTGTGCCGCTGTGCCTGGCTGACTTCACCGGCCGCTGCGGTTGCAGCCGGCACCAGAGTGGCAGAAATGGCGGCGGCCAGAACCGCCCCTTGCAATAGTCCCATTGTCGTCTCCCTCCCCGGCGCGTCGTTGCGGCGCCGTTCGGAGGGTTTGACAATCGAGGCGGGTGTTACCCTGGGACTATTTTTGCGTGGCTGCCGACGGCTGGAGATGGATCATCCCGTCAGCGTCGCGATCCATCCGCAGATGGAACAGGCTGGCCAGCGACTGCGCAAAAGCGTCTGGTTCGCGGGGGTCAAAGGTGCCGCTGAACCGCAGCCGGCCGATAGCAGGATCTGCCAGCAGTATCTTCACCTCGCTGTAGCGATTGGCGGATGCGACAACGGTGCCCAGCTCGGTATCTTCGAAGGACAGCATGCCTGAAGTCCAGCGCGGCTCTTCCGCTTTCAGCGGCTGCGGCACATGGTCCTGCGCGACCACTAGCTGCTGGCCAGGTTTGAGGATCGTGGATGCAGAAGGCCTTGATGCCACGGCTGCCGCCTGTGGCCGGACCTCGACTGACCCTTCGAGCAGCGAGACAGCAACCCCGCTACCCGCGACATCCACGTCGAAGACCGTGCCGTGCGCGATCACCTCGGTCGAGTCGGCCTCGACGAGAAACGCGCGCGGGTCGCCATGTGCCACGCGGAAACGGGCGCGTCCGCTGTCGAGGCGAAGCCGCCGTTCGTTGTCCGTATAGAGGATGGTCAGCCGGCTGTCGGTATCGAGCGTGACCTGAGACCCGTCAGGCAGGTCGACGTTGCGGATTTCGCCGACATGACTTGCAAGCAATGTCTGCGCTCCGGAACTCGAAGGTCCTGACAGGTTCAGGGGACTTCCCGGTACGAGAAGCAGCGCGGCCGCCACTGCAGCTGCCACCGCGGTCCACGCTATCAGCCGGGATGACGGGGGACGGGACGGCTTTTGACGAGCCTGCGCTGCCGGCGTCTCGCCAGCGACCGCCATCGCCTCCCAGTTCTTAAGGACGTCGTCATAGATGTCGGCATGCCGCGGATCTGCAGCATACCAGTCCTCAAAGGCCTGGTGGTCGGTGCCACCATCAGGCGCGCGGAGTCGGGCAAGCCAGGCAATCGCCTCCTGCCGCACCGCTTCATCCGTGCGGCGCCCTGCCCCGGATGGCGCCATCAGCGCCGCCTCATCACGCGATCGACATGGGCTATTGCCTTCGTCATGTGCCACTCGACGCCTTTGACGCTCAGCCCCATGCTGGTCGCGATCTCCCTGTAGCTGAGACCATCCACCCTGTGCGCCAGAAAAATGTCGCGTGTCTTTGGACTGAGCTTCAGAAGCGCCGACTGGATGCGGTTGAGAAGATCCCGGGCTTCAAGAGCTGCCACCAGATCGGGGGCTCTGAGATTTGCTTCTTCGACGGGAATATGATGGCCAAGCGAGCGTTGCAGGGCGGACTTTGCGCGGTTCCGGAGCAGGTTTGTCGCAATCCGATTGAGATAGGCTTCCGGTTCCTCGATCACTTTGCCCGGCTCCGCTGCCGTTCCTGCAAGGCGCGCGAAGCTCTCCTGCAGAAGGTCGCCCGCCTCCTGCCCGTCAGTCCGGCGCGCGAAATAGCGCAGCAGCCGCGGCTTTTGCGAGTGGTACAGGTCTTCGAGTGCCAGCATCGACCCGGCGGCCAGGCGGTCATCGGGCGGGATCGGGTCCCCTTCGGCAAGGCGCGGTGTCAGGAGCGCCTCCATCTCATCCGGGATCAGGCGCATGCGCCGACATCCCTGGCGGTATGGTCGAGCAAAGAAGTGCGCTGGAAAGTGGTCAGCCTGTCGCCCATGCCTGCCCCGTTCGAAGGTTCGAAGCGGAGCCGGCGGGAGCCGGGTGTTGAGAACATGCTTGAGACATGCGCCGACGCCTTTAGCCGCAAGCGGCCTGGACATACGCGTCGGCCACCCGGCCGGATGCCATGGCGTCGATTCTCCCAAGCGAGGTTCTCACGCCTCGGTGGCGCCCAAAGCACCACCCGAACAGACTATATCGGGAGATGTGAAATGCAAGCGCAGCCTGGGGGTCTTGCCCCTATCGCTCCGGAAATGAGGCCTCTGCGGCCGATCAGATCTGGTCAACGCAAAGGTAAAGCGACTGACATCTTAAAGCTTCCGGGCCAGGAGTGGTCGGCATGATCGGGAACAGGACTGACGCCATCCGAAACATTCATCTCTCGCGAGACGAGCTTTACGAACTGGTCTGGAGCGAGCCGCTGACAAAGCTTGCAGTACGGTTTGGGATATCTGATGTTGCATTGCGCAAGCGATGCCTCCGGATCCGTGTGCCGGTTCCCCCGCGGGGCTATTGGCAGAAGCTTGAGGCCGGCAAGCGGCCGCGAAGGACCACTCTGCCGGAATTGGCAGACACACGACCAATCGAATTCCGCATTGATGCCCTGAAGCAGGAGCCCGCCCCTTTGAGCACAGCAAATGAGAATGACCTGGACTTTGAAGCCCGCCACCCGATTACCGTTTCAGAAACCCTTCGCCAGCCCGATCCCCTCATTAAGCTTCTGATCAGCGACTTCTCCGGCCAGACCTCCGATGAGTATGGGGCAATCCGGACCCGCAGCGAGCATACATTCCAGGTTCGCATACACCCGCAGTCGAAAGACAGAATTCTTCGTCTCCTCGATGCATTTGCAAAGGCCTGTCACGAACGGGGCTTCGAGTTTCAGCCTGGAAAGCCTGGCCACCGTTATGCCGGATTTGCAGCAGTTACAGTCGATGGAATTGCCCTGTACCCGGTGATCGACGAACGGATGCAGCGGGTGACCTACCGCCTGACGGAACAGGATATCCGTCGGAAGCAACGGGGCGAATGGATCTATACGCCAAACTGGTCCTACATTCCGACAGGTGAGGTCACACTGAAGATCGAAGGGGCATACGGGACCGGTCTCCAGTCCAGCTGGAAGGATTTGAAGCGGCAGAAGCTGGAAGAGCGGCTTGGCGAAGTGATGCTCGCGCTCAGGGCACTTTCGCGCCACAAGATCGAAGAAAAGCAAAAGGCAGAGGAGCGTCAGCGGCAGTATGAGCAGATCCAGAAGGAGCGCGCGGCGCTGCGCGAGAGGATCGCGGAGGAAGCTCGTGCGGTTGAGGCTCTCGAAGGACAGGCCCGGGACTGGAACAGAGCGGAACGAATGCGCATCTACATCGACGCAGTTGAAGCTCGGGCCAGAGATATCGGGGAATTGGAGGAAAAGCTGGGCTGGTTGAATTGGGCGCGGCAGCAAGCGGACCGGCTGGATCCTCTGACGGCGTCACCGGGATCGATCCTCGACACGCCCGAACAAGAGTATAAGCCATACGCCGGCTGGCCATAATCGACCTCAATTATCGCAATGGCTGACGTCCCGACAAATCTGCTTTCAGCTAACAGGCTGCCCTAGCTGCCATTCGCTGAGCGCCGCGAGCCCTTGACATCCGGACTGGTAAGCATATCTTACCACACGTAAGATATGGAGAGTCGCGATGGACGCAAATATTGTGAAGGCCAAGCTGATCGAGGTGCTGCAAACCGTGCAGGCGCTGAGCGGCGAAGACTGTCCTGCGATCGACGGTGGCACGAAGCCTGCCGAAGCTCTGCCGAAGTTCACAAGCAAGGTGTGGCCGGTCGCTGCCGGCATGCTCGGGATCGCGCTCGGTAAATCCATCCCGTGCGAAACCAATATATTCGTCGACGAAGATTCGAAGGTGCCGCTCGCGATCAACCAGACCGTCGCGCTTGTCCTTAAGATCCTTGAAGAGCAGGACGCCAAGGAAGCCGAAGAAGTCGGTGCGGAATGAACGACACTCCTTCGGACAAGCCGACGACGATTCCCGCACGCCTCCGGGCAGCGCGCGAGGCTGCTGGCCTCTCACAGGGGCAGGTTGCCAAGCTGATGAATATGCACCGCCCGACCATTTCGGAAATGGAAGCCGGCAATCGTCGGATCACTGCAGACGAACTCGCGAAGCTTGCTGACCTCTACGACACCAAATTGTCGTGGCTAATGGGCGACGCGCCCGACCGTGCCGCAACTGACGACCCCAGGCTGCAGCTCGCCGCTCGCGAGCTCGGCAAACTCAAGCCCGATGACCTCGACCGCCTCCTGAAGCTCATCGCCGCCATGAAAACCGACGATGACGAGAGGGGAGCCTAACCCATGAAAGCGCTTGCCAGGACGATGATGCACAACCGCCGCGCCTTGGCAGACAAGGCCATGAAGGCAGCGATCACCGCACGGCTTAAAGCCGGTAAGGACCTGGTCAGCCCGGTCTGCATCTATTCGATTGCAGAGGCGCATGGCGTACGCGTGACCTTCAACGACATCAATATGGAGGGGATGTACCAGCGCGGTTCACCTCCACGGATCCACCTCTCCAGCAGGCGCCCGCTTCCCCGACGCGCTTATAATTGTGCGCACGAGCTTGGGCATCATTTGCTAGGGCACGGATCGTCGATCGATGAGCTGCGCGAAAACCAGCTCGTGCGTCCGTGGGATGTCCCTGAAGAGTATAGCGCCGACACGTTTGCCGCCTATGCGCTGGTTCCGACCCTTGGCCTGCGCAACGCCTTTGCCACGCGAGGGCTCAAGCCGGAGACCGCGACCCCCATCGAAATCTACCGCATCGCATGCCAGTTCGGGATTGGATACTCGACGCTCATCACGCACCTCCTCTGGGGCGAGGGGATGATCAGCCGTGCACGCGCTGATGCGCTACGCAAATTCACACCGCGTACACTGCGCGCTCATATTCTGGGATCGCTGACGCCCAACCCGCTCATCGTCGCCGATGAGGCTTGGGGCGGCCATGCGATCGATGCTGAGGTTGGGCACTTGCTGCTGCTTCCTTCCGGCACGGTCGCGCACGGCGATGCCATCGCTTCGATCGCCGATCTGGAGGGCGGCCGGCTGTTCGAGGCGAAGCGCCCGGGTCTCGTACGCATTGACCGCCCGGGAACCGAGTGGGCCGCCTTCGGACGTATCGCACGCACCGCTTATGTCGGGCGTGCTGAGTTCCGCCATTTGGAGGATGACGCCGATGACTAAAGCAGCCCGACCGGTCAACCCTGAGCCGCTAATGGTCTCAGCTAAGAGCGTGTCGGAAGCCTATTCTCGGACCCTGCTCCACATCCTGGAGCATCCGGGGAATGAGATCGCCCCGCTTGTTCTCACAATCGACGGTTTCGACGAGGGGTACGACATCCCGGAGGACCCCAAGGTCCGCGCCGCGCTCGATGCTCTGTTGAGCAAGAAGATGAAACGGGACGTGGAGGACGTTGCCTATACGATCTTTCCGCAGCGGCTCTGGACGATGGCGCAGGGTGATCGCGCCAGGCTGTTCGGGTTCTACAAAATGGCCTTTCCCGCCTATCGCGCCTGGAATCCCAAGGCTAATGGCAAGGGCCTCTATTTCGAGCGGCTGATGATGTACGGCCGCGGCCCGTGTGACGGCAACCAGTTGGAGTGGATTTTGAGTCAGCATGATAGCCGTCCGGGCGTACGTCGGTCGATGTGGCAGGCAACAACCTTCGATCCCGCGCGGGACCATAGCGCAACCGCGCAGCTCGGTTTCCCTTGCCTTCAGCATGTGAGCTTCGTGCCGACCAAGGCGGGTCTGGTTGCGAATGCCTTTTACGCGACGCAGCAGCTTTTCGATAAGGCCTATGGCAATTACCTCGGCCTCGCCCAACTCGCTGCCTTCATGGCTCATGAAATGGGCATCCCGCTCGCGCGCCTGAACGTGACGATCGGCGTGGCCAAGCTGGAACGGATCAGCAAGACCGACAGCGCGATGAAGCCGCTGATCGAGGCGGCCCGCGCCTGCGTGGCCCCACCGGTGCCAGCCATGCCGCGGCCGTCCCCGGCACGCCAGCTCGCTGCACAGCTGGCCTGACGCGCCTTGACCAAGACTGGTACCCCTAGCGGTCGCAAGCGCGGCCGCCCTGCCAAGATTCCCGCAGCAATGCCGAGGATGCTTGAGTTCGACTATCCCGCTGCGCCAGCGAACGTAGCGCCTGTGATCGTGTCCACCCATCTCGCGCCGGCCAAGACGACGGCGGTCTATGACAGTTACTGGCGCTTCGCCGCAGAACGGCAGCGCGTGTTTTACCGTCGTGTGCTGGATACCCCCTGGCCGTGGACCCAAAATCGGGTGATGGCGATCTACAAGTTCACCAACGCATACCGGGCCTCGGACCGCGTCAGCCAGTATTTGATCCGCAACGTGATCTACCGCGACGACTTGCCGAATTCAGTCGATGAGGTGGTCTTCCGTATCCTACTGTTCAAGCTGTTCAACAAGATCGAGACTTGGGAGCGACTCGAACGGGGGCTCGGCCCGATCAGCTTTGCAGATTACCGGTTCGACCGGTACGACGAGGTTCTGACCACGGCGATGGCCGCGGGCCACAGAGTTTATTCAGCGGCCTATATCATGCCGCCGGGGAGTTCGGCTTTCGGGTGCAAAGCCAAGCACCAAAATCATCTCAAGCTCCTTGAGATGATGATGGCGCACAGGTTGCCGGAGAAACTTGCGTCGGCGCGTAGCATGCAGAAGGGCTTTGAGCTGCTGCGCGAATACCCGACCATCGGGGACTTCCTTGCCTATCAGTTTGTCACCGATGTCAATTACAGCGAGGTGACCGACTTTTCGGAAATGGACTTCGTGATCCCGGGGCCCGGCGCCCGCGACGGGCTTCGCAAATGTTTCGCCGATACTGGCGGGCTGAGCGATGCTGAGCTCATCCGTTTGATGGCTGACCGACAGGAGCAGGAATGCGCACGGCTGGGCCTGGAATTCCCTTCGCTCTGGGGACGGCCGTTGCAGCTGATCGACTGCCAGAACCTGTTCTGCGAAGTCGATAAATATGCCCGGGTGGCCCATCCAGAAGCGGCAGGTCTGACGGGCCGCACCCGCATCAAGCAGAAATTTGCAGCACAGGCACAGCCCATCGAATTCTGGTATCCTCCGAAATGGGGCATCAATGACCGTATTGCAGCAGGTGCGGTGCCTAACGAAGCTTTTGAGGCGTCTCGGCCTGGCGCTGCGAATGCACAAGATGATAGCGCCTAGGCCGGGAGCGTATCGATGGATCTAAATACATATCAGACGCAGGCGTTACTCACCGATCAGGTGCCGGGAACGAGCGATGATGAAACCGCCGCTGCCTTGATTGTACCTATGCTTGGTCTGGCTGGCGAAACCGGGCAACTTCTTAGCGAATACAAGAAACATCTGCGCGACGGCGCGGCCCACCGGCTGTTCAAGGATCGCGTCAGTGAAGAGCTTGGTGATCTCCTGTGGTACATCGCCAATGTCGCGAGCAAGTTCGGGCTAGATCTCGACCAGGTCGCCGAGCAGAATCTCTACAAGGTGCGTGCGCGCTTTGCGCCGACAAGTGCACAGGCGCCGGAAAGGGATTCCGAGTTTCCGGATGTGGAAAGATTACCGCGGCAGATGACAATTCGATTGGCCGAAGAGCCTGGGTCAGGCCCGCGGCCAAAGGTCCGGATGACGATCAATGGCGAAGGTATTGGGGCGCTTCTTGGCGACAATGCCTATGATCCGGACGGATATCGTTTTCATGACGTGTTCCACTTGGCCTATGCGGCGATCCTCGGCTGGTCGCCGAACCTGCGCGCGTTCTTGAAGCGCAAGCGCAAGAGTCGGCCGCTGCTTGATGAGGTCGAGGATGGCGGTCGTGCCCGGATCATCGAAGAGGGCGTATCGGCATTGGCATTCGACTATGCGCGTAAGCATAGCTTCCTCGAAGGCATCAGTGAGGTTGACTATGGGCTGTTGCGGACGATCCAAAGCATGACCTCGCACCTCGAGGTCGGCGAAGCCACCGCCGCAGATTGGGAGCGCGCAATCCTCGAAGGTTTCGCGGTCTGGCGTCAGGTTCTCGCCAACGGCGGCGGCGAGATCTTGGTGGATCTCGACGCGCGGGCGATCAGCTATCTCGGGGCACCCTGATCGGCGAGGCCGATCACGCTGGCGATTGCCATATTCCCTTCATGGGATGTACTGATCAGCCAGGAACTGATGCCGAGCGCTTCGGCACGCATTTGCGCTTCGCCATGCAAAATGATCGTCGGTGCGCCCGACGGCAGCGTGACAATCTCGATGCTGAGAAACCCGATGCCAGCTGAAAAGCCCGTGCCAAGCGCCTTCATGACCGCCTCCTTGGCAGCGAGGCGGCCAGACAGCCGCGCTGCGCGATCGGTGCCGGTCCGGACCGCTTCCTGTTCTTGCAGCGTGAAGCATCGGTTCAGGAGTTGATCGGTCGGGTCGGCAAGTAACCGTGCGGTGTGGGCGATATCGACCAGATCTATGCCGTGCGCGATGATCACGCTGCGGGCTCGTTCAACGCGCGCTGGAGTGCGTCGACAGTTTCAAGGACAGCGTTGAAATCTGGCACATTGCCGAAGATCATGCCAGCCATGGCGCCGTAGTCGCGGCGGAGGTCCGCAATCATCGCATCGGTTGGCATCAGAGAGAAGCCACCAGGCTCAGCATGGGCAAGATCGAGGTCGCGGCTATTGAAGAACATTCGGGCATGCGCGACGCAATCCTTGCCGAGCGCGGGATTGGCGAGAGCGGCGGCGCCTGTTCCGGCGGTCATCAGTTGGTGCACGTCATAATAGTGGCGTGAAACGCGCTGGCCTCCGGCGCGCAGAACCTCGCGCGCGTCGAACCATCGCCGCAGGCCGTGCAGAATAACAACCTTATCCCAGAAGGTCCGTTCCGCATCGACGATGGTCACATTTGGGACTGTCAGATCGAGGTCGGGCAGGTCGTCGGCGAGATAAGGAGTGACGCTGTGGCGAGCGTGGGGATCGAGGGCTGATTTTGCTCCGGATTCGATTTTAACGGCTTTGCGGATGTAGCCATCGGATTGGGCGGTCACGCTTGGATACCAGAGAAGAAGGCTTTGTGCGCTTTCATCGTCCGGATCGTGTTCGACCTTTGCGCCGCGCATGTCTTCGCCCGCAGCGCTTGCGAGTGTCGCTGAGAGCTGAGCCAGCAGTTCTCCGCCTATAAAGGTCTGGCATGCCGCTTTGATGGCATCGAGCTTGGCTTGCCGCTTCTTGCCCGACATTTCTTCCAGCGCCTCGACGCTTGCGTCTTCACCGATGTCTTCTCGAAATACGGTAATGTCGATGTCTTCGGAGAAGCGCTGTATCAGGCCGAAGCCCTTTGACAGGGACGTGCCGCCTTTGAAAAGGAAGCGTGGGCCATGGGACGCCGGGCCATTGAATAGCGCGTCGAGCGTCCAGCAGACCCAGAAATCCTTCTCGATATTCTGGGGCGCTGTGCCGAGCCGTTGGCTGGCACCGATAAACACGTCCCTTCGATCGGCCGCATTGGCCGCCAGAACCTGAGAATAGGCGGGGTTCATTGTCATGCTCGCTTGGCTTTTTGGCCGTCGGCCGCCGGCGCCGGTGGCATCGTATTGCGCAGGATATGCTGCATCCAGAGTGGAAGCGTCAGCATGTCGGCGCGAAGGTCATCGACTATGTCGGCACCATGATCGGGATCGGCGAAGATGGTGCGCAGGCGTTTGGCGACGGCCGGATCAGTATCGCCCCCGGCGTCATGCAACCAATGCAGGGCCTGGACGACCCGCATGGCTGGTCGTCCGGCCCAATGAAGCCGGCTTGGCGCAGTGGTTTTGAAATCGATCTGCAGGTTCCCGAGCGTGACAGGCTTCAGCCTTGCATCGGTATGGACGATGATGCGGGCCGGCACGGCATCGGAGAGCCCCAGATCATTGGCGGCGGTCCCGCCATCGACGAGGATGCGGGCTTGATCGCGCCGCGCCAGCGCGTCGACGACGGCGCGCGGGTCGGGGTTGGTGGGTTTTCCCGTAAGGCGGTTCAAAGTCGGCTTGTCGTATAAACCTCGGGTGATGCGACGGATGTGTCCGTTGCGCGTAAGGCGATGGAGCACCTGATCGACGGCATCGCGAGAGCCGAGGTCGAGAAAGTCCTGCGGCGTCCAGACGGATGGCACGCTTCCGGAAGCCAGTCGGTCCGATATGGCGCCTTTGAGATCGAGGCCGGGTCCGCGCATGCTGGTTCCTTTGTCAGAAGCGTGTATACGTATTTCTGACAACCGTAAAGCGACTTTGTCAGATTAGTGCAGCATATTTCTGACAAATCAAATGGGGGAAAGCATAGTGTCGGCAGGATTCTGGAGCGGAGAAACCCTCAAGGACCGCCTCAAGACGCTGATCACGCCGTTCGATCCCGATCGCGTCGATTGCTCAGCCTATACGCTCACAATGGGGCGCGAAATTTACGTGTCGCCCAATGACGCGATGCAGGACCCGCTGAACGTCACGATCCGCCAGCTCAGCGACGGTGAGGGCTTCACGATCCCGCCGGGACAATTCGCCTTCCTCCTGACCGAGGAGAAGATCGAGGTTCCCAACGACGCGCTCGCGCTGATCTCGATCAAGGCGAAAATCAAATGGCGCGGCCTCATCAATGTCTCCGCTTTCATGTCGATCCGGGCTTCCGCGGCCGGTTCATTTTCTCTGTATACAATGCCGGTCCGGTGACGGTGCACCTTCGTCAGGGGCAACCGATGTTCCTGATCTGGTTTGCCAACCTCGACAAACCAACGGCGCTCGCGCGCAATCAGCCCGTGCAAGAGTCTTTCCCGCCTGATCTAATTTCCGGGATCTCGGGCGAACTGCAGTCGTTCGCCGGCATCAACAAGAAAATCAAGGACCTCGACAAGAACCTCACTGACCGCGTTCATTCGCTTGAGCGGGAGCAAACCTACTATCGATTGATCGGGGCCATCGCCCTGGCGGTCTTAATCGCCATGACCGTCTCATGGATCCGTGATGGAGGGCCGAGCCGCCTTGTCTCACCACCCGCAGCACTTTCGCCGTCGGTGGCAACGCCCGCGTCCATGGCTGCGCCTCACAAACCTGCAAAGGCGGCGCACCAGAAGGCTGCAGGCGGATCACCCCCGCATCCCTAGCGGCATGGCTGCACTCTCTAAGGGCTGCAGACGCCAGGTAAAGGATCGCCCAGTTCATCGCGTTGAATGATATCGGCGTTGATGAACGGCCCTGCAAACAGGGGGGCCACACGAGTTGCATAAAGGGTCGATTTGTCGGCGCCGTTCGGTCCTGCAAGGACAATCAAGGTCAGCGTCACGCCTCGCCTGTGAGCTTCTCGCGCACGAGGTTCCCGGCGGCATCGAGACCGACACCGACATCAAGCTGTCGCCGACGGGCGAACCAAGCTTCCTCATCAGGACCGGGCTGCCCCATCCTCTCGACGAAGCGGTGGAGCCAGATTTCTTTCTCCCCGGTGGCGAGTTCGGTGGTCTCTATTGGCCCGGCAAGGGCCGCCGTAATCCGGGCATGGTCGAAATATCCGGATTTCTCGACTGCGTGGCCGATGCATATCCAATGGGCGACCTGTCCCGCAACCGAACGGCTCTGCAGTACGGCTTCCCGCCGCACGACCATCATGATGTCGTCGGCGAGCTTGACGGATTGGACCATGTGTCACCTCTGCATTGAGAGGTAAGCATTTTGTCACCCGCGCTTCAAGCGCGCTACGAAATTCCAGAACTTCTGCCACCTCATGACGGCGGCGTTTTTCGAGTAGAATTGGTAGCTAAAGTCAGAAGTCCCAAGGTACGATATCTGAGGATTATCGGTGGAGTCGAACGTCGTCTAACTCGCAACGCTCCGTCCCAAAAACGCCAACTGGGACCAAAAAATTCCCACGGAACATTGTTGCCTGGGGCGTTGGTATCAAAAAATCATCGATCACATTATCTATTTATATCAGATATATACTAGTCGATTCATGTTCCTCTTCTGGCACCATTTCCTTTCTAAGTTGTTGAAAACTTAGAATAGTGCTGAAAAACAACAACTTGCAGACGCTTCGACGGTACAAGAGCCGGTACAAAGGGGCGCGGCATGGGAGCAAGTGTGGACTACCTCCAGAAGGACCCGAAGACGGGCCGTCTGAGCTATCGCCGGGCGTATCCGCCTGATCTGCGGCCCTATATTCCCGGCAAAACGGCATCGGCCCCCGCGAATTGAAGCGGTCGCTGGGGCTCCCACCCTCACGGCGGGCGCATGGGCCAAGTTTCGCTCGGCTGAAGCGGAGTTCGAGCTTATCGAGCGCCGAGCCCGCCAGTTGGCTTCAGGTGCCTTTCACCCCATCGATGCTGTCCTGAGAGGGCCTGGCTTGGTCCATCCGGCGGGCGGGACCATCATGTTTCCGCCCGCCGGAAGCCGAAAATCAGTTCTTTCAGGCCATCAGGCCTCGCGCGGCATATGCAGCCCTTGCAGCGCGTCGCCCAGCATGTCTGCGCGGGCGATTCCGGCTGCTGTCAGCAGCGGGCGTGGCAGGGCGAAATAGGCGCTGGGGTTCATCCCCATGTGCGCCCTGAACTCGCGCACGAAGTGGGATTGATCCGTGTAGCGCCCGTCCATGCTGGAGGTGAAGTTCTGCCCCGGGTTGCGTTGCAGCGTGTCCAGCGAGCGCAGGAAGCGTTGTCGGCGCAGCAATTGTTTGGGTGGGAAGCCGAACAGGCGCGGGCACAGCCGTTCGAGCGTGCGTTCGGAGACGCAGAGCTCGGATGCAAAGGCAGGCACGGTGGAGATATTGCCGGTGACCAGCGCGCGTTGCAGACGTTCGACGATGGGGGCGGCTGGCTTCACCCCCACCAGCCCGGCCAGAAGCCAGCGCTCCAGCATTGCCAGCTGGCTGTCCGGATCGGTTGCGCCTGCCAGTTGGGCGCACAGATCATCGGTGCCCGCCATATGGCTCGCCAGCGGCACGGCCTTGTTCGCCAGCGTTCTGGCCGGTTGCCGCACCAGTTGCGCCCAGCCCAGCGGCGTGAGCCCGATGCCGATCACGCGGCTGTGGGCGGAGCCGGTGAAGCGGGCCGCCCGCGCAGTGGGGCCGAACAGCGTGGCGGCGGGTGTAATCTGTTCCGCTCCGGCAAGGCCATCGGGGGACCATGTCCAGTCCCCGGCAAGCGCGAAGCGGATGTTCCCCCATTCGGGGTGCAGCCAGTCATCCACGCCCTCCTCGCCGCAATCGACGAAGTAAACGGATGTCACATGCCCCGCGAGGGCCACTTGCGGAATGCGGAAGCGGATGGACAGAGACTGCTGCATGACCCCAAGCCCAATCTAGGACGAAGATGTCCTTTTCAACCAGCTAAAGCGCTGAAAAAGGGGTAAACGGGCCCGGAACGGAGCATTCATCATGAAACTGATCATCACCAACCGCCGTTATTCCAGCTGGTCGCTGAGGGGCTGGCTCGCCGCGAAGCAATCGGGCCTTCCCTTCGATGAGGAATATGTGGACATCTACGCCCCGGATTGGGCCGGGTTGCGCGCCACCGGGGCTTTCGCCGAAGCAAACGGCAAGGTGCCGATCCTGATCGACGGCGACTCGGTGATCTGGAACGCGCTTGGGATCATCGATTGGCTGGACCGCAAATCCGGCGGCACCCGCTTCTGGCCGCAGACCGGCCGCCCTCGCGCCTTCGCCGTTTCCGCCGCCGTCGAAATGCAGGCCGGGTTCAACGCCCTGCGCCAGCATTGCCCCATGAACTGCATGCGCCACTACCCAGGCTGGGCCATCGACACGCAAGCGTTGCCCGATATCGCCCGCGTGGATCAGCTGTGGTCCATCGGCCTTTCCCGCTTTGGCGGCCCCTGGCTGGCCGGTGAGCAATGGAGCGGCGCGGACATCCTGTTCGCCCCCGTCGCCAGCCGTCTGACCACCTATGACGCGCCACTCAGCCCGGAAGCAGACGCCTATCGCCAGCGCGTGATGGCCCACCCGCATGTGGCGGAATGGGTGGCGGAAGCGGCAAAGGAGACGGTGTTGCGGGAGGCTTATGAGCATTGAGCTGAGGGAAGAACCGCAGCATTCACTCCCTCCCGCTACTTATACAGCGCGTCCAGCCGCTTGCCGTACACCTTGCGCAGCACGTGGCGGCGGATTTTCAGGCTGGGGGTCATCTGTTCATTCTCCACCGTGAAGGGCTCGTCGGCGAGGATGACGCGGCGGACTTTTTCGATGACGGAAAGCTGGGTGCTCACCCTGTCTACGGCGGACTGGATGGCGCGTTGGAAGGCAGGGTTTTCTTTTAGCGTTTTCGGGTCTGCGCCATGTTCGGCGGCCCATTCCATCTGGAACTCGGCGTCTGGCACCACCACGCCGACGAGGTAGGGGCGTTGATCCCCCTGCACCATCGCCTGCGCGATTTCCGGTTGCAGGGTGAGCAGTCCTTCCACCCGTTGCGGGGCGATATTGTCGCCCTTGTCGTTGACGATGATATCTTTCTTGCGATCGGTGATGACGATGTGGCCGTCTTCATCGATCAGGCCGATGTCGCCTGTCATCAGCCAGCCGTCTTCCGTCAGGACTTTGGCGGTGTCGGCCGGGTTGTTCCAATAGCCCTTCATCACCAGTTCGCCGCCGACCAGGATTTCGCCGTCTTCGGCGATCATCACTTCGGTATCGCGGAGGGCGGGGCCGACGGAGTGCATCTTGATCTTCGCCGCCGGGCGGTTGCAGCTGATGATGGGGCCGGTTTCCGTCTGCCCATAGCCCTGCAGCAGGTTCAGGCCGATGGCGTCGAAGAAGAAGCCGACTTCCGGGCTGAGCGGCGCGCCGCCCGACACCAACGCCTTCAGCCGCCCGCCGAAGCGTTGGCGCACCTTTTTCCGCAGCGTGCGGTCGATCAGGAAATCCAGTGGCTTGTCCAGCAGGCCGATCTTGCCGCTGTCATAGCGTTTGCGGCCGATGCGTTCGGCCTGCGCCAGCAGGCGCGGGGCGAGGCCGCCTTCCTTCTGCACCGTTTTCAGCATGCGGGCGCGCAGCACTTCGAACAGGCGCGGCACGACGATGATGATGGAGGGGTGGGTTTCCTCGATATTGGCGGCGAGCTTTTCCAGCCCTTCAGCGTAATAGATTTCGCCGCCCAGCCCGATGGGGAAGAATTGCCCGGCGGTATGTTCATAGGCGTGCGAGGTGGGCAGGAATGACAGGAAGGTTTCCCGGCGGCCGTCCTGCGGAAAATCGCCGCGGATGATATCGGTGCATCCCGCCACATTGTGCAGGATCGCGCCATGGTGCTGCATCACCCCGCGCGGCGTGCCGCCTGTGCCAGAGGTGTAGATCAGGCAGGCGGTTTCCGAACGGCCGATGCGCAGCGCGGCGGTTGAGGCGGCGCCGACATCGCCGGGCTGTCCGGCCGTCAGGTCCGCCATGTCGTGCAGGTCCAGCTTGCCGGAGGCCTGGCCCAGCTTCAGCGGCTCGATGCCGATGATGAAGCGGCAGTCCGCCGCCTGATAGGCCGCCTCCATCAACGTGCGCGCCAGTTTGGGGGTGGAGACGATGGCACCGATGGCGCCGGAGTTTTCAAGGATGTGCAGATGATCGCGCGCAGTGTTGGTGGTGTAGGTGGGCACGGTGACGGCCCCGGCCGACATGATGGCGAGATCCCACAGGCAGAATTCGGGGCGGTTTTCCGACACGAGGACGACCCGGTCGCCCTTGTTGATGCCAAGCCCTTTCAGCGCCTCTGCCAGCCGGGCGACCTGCTTCGCCGCCTCCCCCCAGCTGATCGCCTGCCAGTTGCCCTCTGTCTTGCGCCAGAGGAAGGCGGCGTCTTTCAGCCGCTCGGCCTGCCCGAAGAACATGTGGACGAGGTTTTTCCACTGCTCCACGCCGGTTTCGGCGACGGCGCGTTCGGCTTCGCGCAGGCGTTCGGCGCGTTCGATGTCGGCGCGACTCATGGTTGTTCATTCCCCCCGGTGGCTATTGCCTGACCCTCGCTTCGCGGGTCCGCCGCGCCGCGCCAGCCGCCGGGCACGCGGGCAAGCCCGTTCCCTTTCAGCGGCAGCATGGCGGCACGGACATTCTGATGCCCCAGCGCCTTCAGGCCTGCGGCCTGTTCCTCCAGCCGGGTGCCGGCTTCGTAGCGCAGGCCTGAACGGTCCGCGATGATCTGCGGCGCGGCCAGCGCATCCTCCACGCTGAGGCCCCAATCCAGATGCGCGATCACCGCCTTGGCGACCTGCGCGATGATGGTGGCCCCGCCGGCCGCCCCGAAGGCGGCCAGCGGCTTGCCCCGGCGATCAAAAACGATCACGGGCGCCATGGAGCTGCGCGGGCGCTTGCCCGGTTGCACGGCGTTGAAGGCGGGCTCGCCATCGGCCCGCACCGGCGCGAAATCGAAATCCGTCAGCTGATTGTTCAGCACGATCCCGGCCGCCACCAGCCCCGAGCCATAGGGGCCTTCGATGGTGGAGGTGAGCGTCGCCACATTCCCCGCCCGATCCGCCGCCGCCAGATGGCTGGTGGACGGCACGTCCGCCAGCCGCTGCGGCTTGCGCTTGGGCAGGCCCTTCGGCGTGCCCGCCGGAGCCTCCGCCATGGCGCGTTCGATGTGGATCAGCGCGCTGCGCGCCTTGATATAGCCGGGGGACAGCAGCCCCTCCACCGGCACCGGCGCGAAATCGGCATCCGCGCCATAAGCCTCCCGATCCGCATAGGCGAGGCGCTGGCTTTCGGCGAACAGATGCTGAGACAACAGATTGTCTGCGCCCAGTGATTTCAGATCGAACCGCTCCAGCTGGAGCAGAATCTGCAGCACCGCGATCCCGCCGGAGGATGGCGGCCCCATGGTGCACACCCGCCACTGCCGATAGGGGCGGCAGAGCGGCTTGCGATCCCCCACCCGATAGGCCGCCAAGTCCGCCGCCGTCAGCGCGGCCGGGTTGGAGAAGGCGTTGCCGACAGCAGTGGTCACAGCCGCGCCGACAGGCCCCTTGTAGAAGGCGTCCGGCCCTTGCGCTGCCAGCAGCTCCAGCGTTTCGGCAAGTTCCGGCTGGCGCAGGATATGCCCGGCGGGCCATGGCTCGCCCGCGGGATCGAGGAAAATGCGCGCCGCCGCCGGGTCTGCCCGCAGCATCGCTTTGCGGCTCTCCGTGAAGCGGTTCAGCCGGGGCGACACCACAAACCCCTCCCGCGCGGCCTTGATGGCGGGCGCGAACAGCTCTGCCCATGGCCGCTGGCCCCAGCGCTTGTGGGTTTCCGCGATCAGCGCGATCGCGCCCGGCACGCCGACCGAATAACCGCCGGGCACCGCCTGCATGAATGACATCGGCGTGCCATCCGGCTTTAAGAAGCGTGTCGGGCCAGCCGCCGCCGGGGCTTTCTCCCGCCCGTCCAGCGTGAAGGTGCGGCCCGTTGCGGCATCATACCAGACGAGAAAGCCGCCGCCGCCCAGACCCGAAGACTGAGGCTCCACCACGCCGAGCGTGATCACCATCGCCGCCGCCGCATCCGCCGCGGAGCCGCCCGCATCCAGCAGAGCCCGCCCCGCCGCCGCCGCCAGCGGATCCGCCGCCGTGACCACCGCCGGTCCAGTCGCCGCCGTGCTGGCAGGCGCGCGGCGGTTGTCCTCCGCGCCGGAGAGGTAAAAACCCGACGTCGCCGCAGCAGGCGGCGCAGCGGTCTGAACAGACTGCGCGTGAGCAGCCGCAGACAAAGGCGGCAAGGCGATCAGCAAGGCTGCCGTCAGTGACGTGCGAAACATTGCCTACCCCTACGGAAGGGGCGGCGCATGCTCAACCCTTCTCAACACGTGGGTGGGGGTTTTCGGTGGGCGGGGTGTGTTGGCCGCGGGGAGAGGCTTTTGGGGGAGAGGCTTTTGCCTCCGGCGGGCAGGGAAATGATTTCCCTGCACCCTCGAAATTGGCGTTGTGGTCCCACTTCAACGCCGTAGACGTAATCAGATTCGATTGCCTGCGGCGCAACGGAGGCTCTCTCTCCCCGCTGGGGAGAGAGGTGGAGAGAGGGGAGCAACGCCGGGCCTAACCCACCAGCCCTTCCACCCGCTCAGCCTGAGCCTGTCGAAGGCCCCTGAACAAACCCACCAACCTCCCCATCCCCACAACCGTCACCCCGGACTTGATCCGGGGTCCAGCTGGTCTTCGGCAAAGTTGTGAGTGGAAAGCTGGACCCCGGATCAAGTCCGGGGTGACGTGTGGAGAGGCGGGTTGGCAGCCCTCAAAGCGCCGCAGGCAATAATTTCCACCCTCGCGCCAAGCGGATGGCCCCCACCCCGACCCCTCCCCTGCAGGGGAGGGGCTACACAAAAGTCTGGGGGTGCAGGGGCAGAGCCCCTTCAGTCTTCCCCATCAGCGCTTCACATCCACCCCAACCGCCTCGCCAACGGAACGGAAGCCATCGCGGCGGAGCAGGATGGAAAGCCCCGCGGCGATGCGGGCCGGGAGGCGGGGGCCTTGATAGACCATGGCGGTGTAGAGTTGCACGGCCGACGCCCCCGCGCGGATTTTGGCATAGGCCTGTTCGGCGCTGCCGACGCCGCCTGCGCCGATCAGCGGCAGCCTGCCCCTGAGGCGGGTGGCGAATTCGCGCAGCACCGCCGTGGAGGGCTCGAACAGTGGCTGGCCGGAAAGGCCGCCGGTTTCACCGCTGTGGGGACCATGCAGGCCGGGCGGGCGGGCGATGGTGGTGTTGGAGACGATCAGCCCGGACAGGCGGCTGGCGAGGGCTGCGTCGACGATGGCGTCGATCTGTTGCGCGTCGAGATCGGGCGCGACTTTCAGGAACAGCGGCGGCCCGCCTTTTCCCCCAGCCTCGGCAGCGGCTGCGAGCAGTTCGGGCAGGGCATCGCCCTGCAGGCCGCGCAGGCCCGGCGTGTTGGGGGAGGAGATGTTAAGGGTGATCCACGCGGCGCTGTCGCGCACGGCGCGCACGCCGGCGGCGTAATCGGCGATTCGATCGGGCGAATCCTTGTTGGCGCCCACGTTGACGCCGAGGCGTCCGTGCTGGGCGAGGCGGGGGAGCGCCGCTTCCAGCCCGCCATTGTTGAAGCCCAGCCGGTTGATGACGGCTTCGTCTTGCGCGATGCGGAAGATGCGGGGGCGCGGGTTGCCTGCCTGCGGCTTGGGGGTGATGGTGCCGACTTCCACGAAGCCGAAGCCCAGCGCCAGCATCTGCCGCCAGACGCGGGCATCCTTGTCGAATCCGGCGGCGAGGCCGACGGGATTTGGGAAGGCCAGCCCGGCGAATCGGGTTTCCAGCAGCGGATCGTTGGACGGCCCGGGACCGGACGGCATCCAGTCCAGCGCTTTCAGCGTGACGCTGTGCGCGGTCTCTGCATCCAGCCGGAACAGCAGCGGGCGGAAGGCCTTGAACATAGGGCTTGTTTAACCGTCCACCCGGCAAGCGCAAGCGGTCGGATGGCCTGTTTCCGGGCATCCATTTTTATGTCGCATCTGTCCAAGACAGCCCGCGCGAAGGACGGATATCAACAAGCTGCGACCCAAAGGATGGTCATTCCCGCACAGGCGGCTGGGGCAGAGTTTATTCCGAGCCCCCGTTTTTCTGTGTGGCCACCATCCTCACTTTTCCACCCTGGGGCCTTGTGCCCCAGGGTGCCTTTTGCCTTGAAAAGGGTGAGGGTTGATTTTGACAGTGATTCGCGAGACAATTAATCGTTTCCCGGCCGGCCCGGGCGGCGCTCGTATGCCTGCGTTGGCATGCATTGCCCGCAATTCGGGTTGCTGCATCATCGGGTTGACGTTTGATCGCTTCGTTTCGTGATCGGGCGGCTTCAGGATCTTGGCAGGCGCGTCTGGCGGGGTTTGGCTCTATCCCGGGCCTGATCGGAACAGGTGGTCGCATGCGGTTTGCACAATCGGTATTGCCTGTGCCGGGGCGTTTGGCCCGGTGAGGGCGCCGCATTTCTCGTTGCGCTATTTTTCCCCCGCGGCACCGCTGCGGGCATGGGTTTCCAGCTATTATGTGTTCGAAGCGGATGTGCCGGCGCTGACCGATACACTGCGCGCTGAACTGCCGCAGGTGCGCTTCATGTATGCCGGGTCCGGCACGTTCAATTATGGCGACGGCCCGACGGTGCAGATGCCGCAGGCGGCGCTGTGCGGGCCGACGAACATCGCCGTGCACTTCCGCGCCAACGGGCCGCTCAGGATCTTCGGCGCGGGGCTGCTGCCTGCCGGCTGGGCGGCGCTGGTGGGCGCGGGGGCGAGCGAGTTTTCCGACCAGTTGATCGATCTGGAAGATGTCGCAGGCTCCGTGGCGCGCCGCGCGCTGCATCGCATGGGCGAAGCGCGCAGCCACCGGGAAGTGGTGGCTGCGGCCGATGCCTTCTTCCTGCTGCTTTCGATGCAGGCGAAGCCGCCGCCCATCTGGTTCACCCGCGCGGCGGATGAGTGGCTGGCGAATTCCATCAACCCGGATGTGAATGATCTGGTGAAGATGACGGGCATGTCCTCCCGCCAGATCGAGCGGCTGGCACTGCGGGTGTATGGGGCCAGCCCGAAGATGCTGTCGCGCAAATACAGGGCGCTGCAGGCGGCTGTGCGGCTGGGGCTGGACCCGGAGGCCGGGTGGGAGCAGGCGGCTGCCGGGGCCTTTTATGATCAATCGCATTTCATCCGCGATTTCAAGACGTTCGTGGGGATGACGCCCAACCAGTTCGCAGACAAGGACAGCCCGTGGATCACCCGGCTGACGATTGCGAAGCGGCAGAATCTGGTGACGATGCCGAAGCTTAACCTCGTGAGTTGAGGCTGAAGCCGGCTGCGATTAAGGCCAAGCCTTAATTCGCAGACTCGGCGCAAGCCCGGCCGGCTGAGACGGCGATCTCTATCGCCGGCCAGTCCGACGAGTCCGGCTTTGCCGGACTTCTTTCTTAGCCCCTCAAACGCCGGGCGCTTCGCTTGGCTTTCCTCGCATTGGCTCGGGCGCGCAGTCGCGCTTGCGGCACTGCGCGCCGAGATCGCCGTGAGCGGACTCGCAGGCTTTGCCTGCGGCCGCGCCCCCCGCACCAAAGTCCCCCTTGAACCCATCCACTCCAAGCCTTAGCTTCCCAACAATTCCGGGCCCCTCTGGCCGCGCGGGCGCGCGCGGTGATGTCGGAAGCGCAGATGAGAATCGGCGCTGACGCGGCGCATGTGATGACCAGAGGGGACGACCATGGAATTTCTGACAGCCGCATGGCTGGGCACGCCGATATGGCTGTGGTTCAGCTTCTTCGGGATTGTGATCGCGCTGCTGGCGCTGGATCTGGGTGTGCTGAACCGGCACGATCATGAGATCGGCGTGGCGGAAAGCCTGAAGCTTTCGGCCTTCTACATCACGCTGGGGCTGGCCTTTGGCGGCTTCGTCTGGTGGCAACTGGGGCAGCAGGCCGCGATCGAATATGTAACCGGCTTCGTGGTGGAAAAGAGCCTGGCGATGGACAATGTGTTCGTTATTGCCATGATCTTCTCTTATTTCGCAATTCCAAGGCTTTACCAGCACCGCGTGCTGTTCTGGGGCATTTTGGGGGTGATCCTGCTGCGCGGCCTGATGATCGGCTTCGGCGCGGCGATCATCAACCAATGGGCCTGGGTGCTCTATATCTTCGCCGCCTTCCTGATCTTCACGGGCATTCAGATGTGGCGCAACGCCGAACAGGACTATGACGTCGGCAATTCGCGCGTGCTGAAATGGGTGCGTCATCACCTGCCGGTGACAGACGATCTGCACGGCAATCACTTCTTCGTGAAGCAGCCCGACGCCAACGGAAAGCTCAGCACCTTCGTCACGCCGCTGTTCCTCGCGCTGGTGATGGTGGAATTTGTGGACGTGGTGTTCGCGCTGGATTCAGTGCCCGCGATTTTCGCCATCACCACCGATCCGTTCATCGTCTACACCTCCAACATCTTCGCGATCCTGGGGCTGCGCGCGCTCTATTTCGCGCTGGCGGCGATGGTGCACCGCTTCCACTATCTGAAATATGCGCTGGCCGTGCTGCTGGTGTTCATCGGCTCGAAAATCTTCCTTGCGGACATGCTGGGACTGGCCGGCGGCAAGGTGCCGCCCAGCGTGAGCCTTGGCGTGACCTTTGCCATTCTGGCGAGCGGCGTGGGATACTCGCTGTGGAAAACGCGCGGCGATGGAGAGGTGGCCGGGCGGTGAGGAGGCTCGGGGCGTCGCCGGATGGTGGCAGACGAGGTTTGAAGGGGCTCTGCCCCTTCACCCCGGCAGGGGCGTGACGCCCCTGCACCCCCTTAGTTTTTAGCCCGCTGCAAGGGAGTGGTTGGGGCCATCTGCTTGGCGCGAGGTTGCGGTTTGATTGCCTGCGGCGCTTTTGGGGGGGGCACTTTGCCTCTCCACGCCTCACCCCGGATCAAGTCGGGGGTGACGGTTGTGGTTCGTGGGGAGGGTGGAGGGTTTGTTCAGGGGCCTTCGACCCTTCGACAAGCTCAGAACTCAGGCTGAGCGGGTGGGTAGGTTGGGGAGTTTGGTGGATCAGGCCCGGCGTTGCTCCCCTCTCTCCACCTCTCTCCCCGGCGGGGAGAGAGAGCCACCTTGCGCCGCAGGCAATCGAATCTGATCACACCAACGGCACTGGAGTTTAGGCGCAACGCCAACTTTGAGGGTGCAGGGAAATCATTTCCCTGCCGGGTCCGGGCAGAGCCCGGCCGCCGGAGGCAAACAAAGCGGAGGGCCGAAGTGAAGCCCCCCTCAAACGCCGATCAATAAGGCCCCGGCCACACGTTCCGGCTGTTTTCGAACCCGAAGGTGGCCCAGCCCTTGTCGCCCAGCGGGACGGAGGTGACGCCGTAGATGCCGCGCGCGCCGCCGGTGCCGACCATGACGCCGACTTCGCCATGCGGGCGGCGGTCGATCAGGCGCGGGGAGTCTGTGGGGCTGGCGAGGTCGTCGGCGGTGTTTCCGGCGATCAGCGCCTCTTTCTGCGCGTCCGTCAGCGAGAGGGTGACGGGTTCGGCCTGCGCGGGAAGCGCGGCTGCCAGCAGCAGGGCCAAGAGCGGGGTTCGCATGAGGGCTGTTTCGAGGATCACGGCTGAAGTCTGGATGAACCGGGGGCGGCCTGCAAGATGCGCATTTCGATGGAGAGCGTCTGGCCGGGGGCCAGCAGGTCCATGCCCTCGCGGTTGATGGCGTCTGGCAAATGGGTGACGGGTTCGGCGCAGAAGAAGTCTTCGCCGGGCGGGATATAGAGGTGGAGGCCGTCCGCGCCGGTGGCGCTGAGCAGGGTGGAGAGGCCGCCGCCGCCGCTGATGCGGGCCGGGCCGGTCCAGCCTTCGTGCGCGTTATCGACAAGGCTGGGGCGGGTGAGGCTGTCGCCTTCGGCCCAGTTGCCGAAATGATCGGCGGGCACGCGGGCAAGCGGCAGTTGCGTGGCGTCGGCTGTCCATGCGGCGCTGAGGTTCGCCTGCAACCGGCTGTCCGGGAAGCGTGGGAAATAGGGGTGGAAGCCGAGGCCTGCGGGCACCGGCTCGTCTGCGAGGTTGCGGATGGAGAGCGAGGCGGATAGCCCGTCCGGCAGCAGGGCGAAACGTTGTTCGGCGTGGAAGGGCCATGGCCAGCCGTTGCCGCCGGGGTGCTTCAGGCTGAGGGTGGCGCTGGCGGCGGTGGCGTGGGTGACCTCCCACGCACGATGCCAGCCGACGCCGTGCAGGCTGTGCGGATGATCGCCGAAATTGGCGGACAGCAGCCAGCGGCGGCCGCCGAAGTTGAAGCTGCGCTGCGCGATGCGGTTCACATAGGGCAGCAGCGGAAAGCAGGCCGTTTGCAGCGGGTCTGTCGCGCCCGGTGGCGTGGGGCGCAGGATATCCCGGCCCTTGTGGCTAAGGCTGCCGATGCTGCCGCCAAGTTCGGGAAGCAGGGTCAGCTCCCATCCGTCGGCGGCGAGCGGGCGCATCAGGCCAGCCGGACGCCCGGTGTGGGCAGGCCGGGCACATCGACCCGGAAGCTGAACAGATTGCCCGCCAGCGGTTCGCGCGCGCGGCCCTCCGCATCCAGATGCTTGGCGGCGGTGGTGGCAAAGGCGGTGCGCATGTCCGGGCCGCCCAGCGCGACCTTGGTGATAGAGCTGACGGGGAAGGTCACCGTTTCCACCAACCTGCCGTCCGGCGCGTAGCGGCGGGCGCAGCCGCCGAAGAACAGGCCGACCCACAGATGGCCCTCGCTGTCGATGCTGGGGCCGTCCGGATAGCCTTCGGCCGGGTCGATATGCACGAACAGCCGGGAGGGACCGAGGCTGCCGTCGGCCAGAATGTCAGCGGCGAAGATGTCGCCGCCCAGCGTGTCCACATGATAAAGGATGCGCCCGTCCGGGCTGACGGCGGGGCCGTTGGTGATGGGGATGGGGCCGGAGACGAGGTGCGTGCCGGAGCCATCATAGCGATAGAAATGGCCGGTGGCGGATTGCTCCACATTGTCCATCGTGCCGAACCACAGGCGGCCCTGCGGGTCCACCGTGGCGTCGTTCAGGCGGTTGGTTGGCAGGTGCGGTTCCGGATCTGCCAGCGGGGTGAAGCTGCCGTCTGCCGGATCGAACAGGTGCAGCCCGCCTTGCAGGCCCGCCACAAATGTTTTGGCACCCTCCACCGGCACGATGAAGCCGATTTCTTGCGGCGCGGGCCAGCTGGCCCGCGCGCCGGTGGCCGGATCGAGCCGGTAGACCGCCTGTGTCTTGATGCAGACGAACCACAAAGCCTGATTGGCCGGATGCCATAGCGGGCCTTCCAGCAGCGGCGCGTTCAGCGCCCAGATGCTTTGCGGTTCACTTGCCGTCATCAGCGCCACCCTGCATCCACGAAATAGCTGTGGCCGGTTATCAGCCGGGCGTCGTCAGAGGCAAGGAACAGCACCATGGCGGCGATATCGTCCGGCACCAGACGCCCCTTCAGGCATTGCGCGGCGACGATTTCGGCCTCGCCTTCGGGCGTGTACCATTTCAGTTGGCGCGGGGTGCGGACATTGCCGGGAATCACGCAGGTGGCGCGGATGCCGTCTGGCCCGAGTTCGCGCGCGAGGCTGCGAGTGAGGCCTTCGATCCCGGCCTTGCAGGTCTGGTAGAGCGTCAGTTCCTCCAGCCCCAGATGCCATGAGATGGAGCCGAGGTTGATGATCGCGCCTGCGCCCTTTGCGCGCATCGCCGGGATCACCGCCTGTGCGCAGAAGAACATATGCTTCAGATTCACCGCGATGCGGTTGTCCCAATAGGCTTCGTCGACATCGCCGATGCTGTGGCGGTCATCGTTGGCGGCATTGTTCACCAATATGTCGAAGCCGCCCTGTTGCTGCAGGCGGGCGATGGCGGCCTGCAGCGCGGCGATATCGGTGAGATCCAGCTGCTCGAAGCGAGGCTTGCCACCCAGTTGCCGCACCAGCGCTTCGGAGTCTTCCCGGGCGATGTCGAAGAAGGTCACGTCCGCGCCCTGCGCCATAAAGCCTTCCACCAGCCCCGCGCCGATGCCGGAACCGCCGCCGGTGATCAGCACCCGCTTGCCAGACAAGCTGGGATAGACGGCCCGGCTCATGCGCGCGCGCCTTGCGGAAGCTGCGCCATGAAGGCGCGAATGCCGATCGTCCACGGCGGCGCGTCGGCGCTTGTCACCACCCGGTTGCGAAGCAGGCCCAGCTTCGGCGAGCGGATTTCCACGATGTCCCCTACCTTGTGCGTAAAGCCGCGGCCGGGATCGTCACGATCCTGCACGGGCGCAAACAGGGTGCCGAGGAACAGTGCAAAACCATCGGGATATTGATGCTCAGACAGCGTCTGCTTCACCAGATCCAGCGGATCGCGGCTGATCTGCCGCATGGAGCTATGCCCTTCCAGCCGATAGCCTTCCGGGCCTTCGATCAGCAGGTCCAGTTCGGCGGCGCGCACATCGTCCATGCCGAAGCCCGCATCGAACAGGCGGATGAAGGGGCCGATTGCGCAGGAGGCGTTGTTGTCTTTCGCCTTGCCCAGCAACAGGGCGCTGCGGCCTTCGAAATCGCGCAAATTCACATCATTGCCCAGCGTCGCGCCCACGGTTTCGCCGCGCGCGTTCACCGCCAGCACCACTTCGGGTTCCGGGTTGTTCCACGACGAATCCGAGCGGATGCCGATATCCGCGCCCCAGCCGACGGTGGAGAGCACCGGGGCCTTGGTGAACACCTCTGCATCCGGGCCGATGGCGACCTCCAGATATTGCGACCACATGCCCGCTTCGATCAGCGCCTCTTTCAGGCGGCGGGCCGGTTCGGTGCCGGGCACCACAGAGCGGATGCCGTCGCCCACCTGATCTTCCAGCCCGGCACGGATTTCGGCGGCGCGGGCATAATCGCCGCGCGCCCGTTCCTCGATCACCCGCTCGATGGCGGACAGGGCGAAGGTGACGCCGCAGGCCTTCACGCATTGGAGATCGAAGGGGGAGAGCAGGCGAGGGCCGGGGCCGTCGCCCACGATCAGCTCCTCCACAGCGCAAAGGCGCGGACCCTGGGCCGTGGCAGGCGACTCGAGATCGAGCAGATCCGACATGGTGGGCGCGGTCGCGGATACATCGAAGACCTGCCCGTCGCGCACCAGCACGGGGACCGGCCCGGACGCCAGCGCGACACGGCCCGCCAATGTGGCCTGCGCATGATCCTCCGGCAGCGCCGATGGCGCGAACGGGATGCTCACCTTATTATTCCTCCCTCAATTATTGATAGCGCTACCATCGACTGTCTCGATCCGCAAGGGCGCGCGGGTTTGCTGGCGGCTGTGGACAGGAAAATCCGCCGGGTTGCCCGGATGGGGCCAGATGGGGGGTTGGCGCGCGCGTTTGTCCGTGCCAATGTTAGCGCAACCATTCGCGCAGGAGCAAACCATCCGCGCGAATCCGGTTGGGGAGAGACTTGAATGAACATGCGTCACGGGGTGGTTGCCGCCCTTCTGTTGTCGAGCGCGGTTGCCGCTTTTGCTGCCGATGGCGCGGCCCCTGCGGATGCGAAAGCCCCCGCCGCCGATGGAACCGGCTCGGTGAACCCGGCCATCTGGCCTTCGCCCAAATGGCCCTTCCCGGCCGATCCGGCGATGGAGGCGCGCATCAAGGCGCTGATGGCACGCATGACCATCGAGGAAAAGGTCGGCCAGATCGTGCAGGCGGATATCGCCAGCGTGACCCCGGCGGACGTGAAAACATATCACCTCGGCTCGGTGCTGAACGGCGGCAACAGCGCGCCCGGCGGCAACGAGGAAGCCCCGCCCATCGAGTGGCTGAAGCTGGCGGACGCCTTTTACGACGCTTCGGTGGACAAATCCGGCGGTGGCGTGGGCATCCCCGTGATCTGGGGCACGGATGCCGTGCATGGCCACAGCAATATCGTGGGCGCCACGCTGTTCCCCCACAATATCGGCTTGGGGGCCGCGCGTGATCCGGAGCTGATCCGACGCATCGGCGCGGCGACCGCAATCGAAATCCGCACCACGGGGCAGGAATGGACCTTCGCCCCCACCATCACCGTGCCGCAGGATTTCCGCTGGGGGCGGGCGTATGAAGGCTATTCCTCCGATCCGAAGCTGGTGTCCTCCTATGTCGGCGCGATGATCCGGGGCTTGCAGGGCGAGCCGAATTCCGGCGCGATCCTGAAAGGCCCGCATGTCATTGCCAGCACCAAGCATTTTCTGGCTGACGGCGGCACCTATGAAGGCCGAGATCAGGGTGATGCGCGGATCGACGAAGTGACGCTGCGCGACATTCACGGCATGCCTTATGTGGCCGCCATCGAGGCGGGCGTGGAAACGGTGATGACCAGCTTTTCCAGCTGGAACGGAATCAAGATCGCCGGGCATCGCGGGCTGGTGACGGAAATCCTGAAAGAGCGGATGAACTTCGGCGGCTTCGTGGTGACGGACTGGAATGCCCATGGGCAGGTGGCCGGCTGCACCAACGCCAGCTGCCCGCAATCGCTGCTGGCCGGGATCGACATGTTCATGGCCCCGGACACGTGGAAAGACCTCTACGCTTCGCTGGTGAAACAGGCGAAGGACGGCACCGTGCCGATGGCGCGGCTGGATGATGCCGTGGCCCGCGTGTTGCGGGTGAAGATGCGCATGGGCCTGTTCGAGGCTGGTCGGCCGTCGTCCCGGCCGCTGTCGGGCAAGTTCCAGATGCTGGGCGCGCCCGAGCATCGGGCGGTCGCGCGGGAAGCGGTTCGCAAATCACTGGTGCTGTTGAAGAACAGCGGCTCCGTGCTGCCCATCAAACCCGGCGCGAAGCTGCTGGTGGCCGGGGACGGCGCGGACGATATCGCCCGCCAGTCCGGCGGCTGGACGATCACATGGCAGGGCACCGGCATCGACAACAGCGCCTTCCCCGGCGCGACCTCTTTGTGGAAGGGCCTGTCCGACGCGGTGACGGCGGCGGGCGGCAGGGCGCAGCTGTCTCCGGATGGCAGCTTCACGCAGAAGCCCGATGTCGCCATCGTGGTGTTCGGCGAAACGCCCTATGCGGAATTTCAGGGCGACCTCAAGACGTTGCGCCTGCGGACCGAGCTGGAAAAGCCGTTCGAGACGATGCGCAAGCTGAAGGCGCAGGGCATCCCTGTGGTGGCGCTGATGATCACCGGGCGGCCGCTGTTCGTGAACCCGGCGATCAACGCCTCCGACGCATTCGTTGTGGCGTGGCTGCCGGGTTCGGAAGGCGGCGGTGTCGCCGATGTGCTGGTGGCCGGGCGCAATGGCAAGACGGTGGCGGGTTTCACCGGCAAGCTGCCAGTGGCATGGCCGGTGAATGCGAAGGTGGATGGCCCCACGCTGTTCCCCTTCGGCTTCGGGCTGACGCTGGCGGATCAAACGCCCGCCGGGCAGAAACTGCCGGAAGATCCGGGCGTGGAAGACGCCGGGGCCGCGGGCGTGTTCATGGATCGCGGCCAGCCGCAGCCGCTCTGGTCGCTTTATGTGCAGCAGACGGAAGCCGACCGCACCCGCATCACCACCGTGCCTGCCAAGGCTGCGAGCGGCCGGGTGACGGTGACGCCGACGGACCATGTGGTGCAGGAAGGCGCGCGCCGCTTCGCCATCGAATCCGGGGCGTCGCGCATCGAAGTCTCGTCGCATGCCCCGGTGGATATCAGCCGCGAGAGCAACGGCGATGTCGCGCTGGTCGTGTCACTGCGGCGTGACACGGCGCTGACGGGGCCGATCTCGCTGGCGATGCAGGGCGGCGGCAAGATGGGCAGTCTGGATGCGGCCGCCATCGGCCAGCTGCCGCAGGGCGAGTGGGTGCGGCTGGGCGTGCCGCTGAAATGCTTCGCAGCGGCAGGCGTGGACATGAGCAGCGTGCAGATTCCCTTCGCGCTGTCTTTGGGCGGGCGCGGCGCGCTTTCCATTTCCCGCGTGGCGCTGGGGACGGACTCCGACAAGCTGCTGGAGTGCCGGAAATAGGCAACCTCTACCCGGCCCAGCCCCTGAACCACTCCACGAAGCGGGGAATGCCGCTGTCGATGGGGGTGGTGGGGGCGAAGCCATGGTCCGCCGCGATGGCCGAGATATCGGCATAGGTATCCGGCACGTCGCCCGGCTGCATGGGTTGATGATCCAGCAACAGCGGCTTGCCGCAGGCCTGTTCGATCACCTCCACCAGGCGGGAGAGGATTTCGGAGCGGCTGTTGCCGATGTTGTAGATGGCGTGCGGCGCGTGGCTGCCGCCCGGTTTCGGCAGCCCGTTGTCGGCAGGCGGGCTTCCCACGCAGGCGAGGATTCCGGCGATGATGTCATCGATATAGGTGAAATCCCGCCGCATCGCGCCGCCGTTGTAATAGGGCACTGATTGCCCGTTCAGGCAGGCTTCGGTGAACTTCCACACCGCCATGTCCGGCCGCCCCCATGGGCCATAGACGGTGAAGAAGCGCAGGCCCGTGAGGGGGATGCGATAGAGATGGGCATAAGTCTCGCTCATCAGCTCGGCGGATTTCTTGGTCGCGGCGTAGAGCGAGATGGGGTGATCCACCCGATCTTCCACGGCAAAGGGCAGCTTGCTGTTCGCGCCATAGACCGACGAGGAGGAAGCATAAACCATCGGCACCTGCCGTCGGCGCGCGATTTCCAGCAGGTTCAGATGGCCCACAAGGTTGCAATGGCCATAATCGAGCGGATGATCGATGGACCAGCGCACGCCGGGCTGCGCGCCCAGATGCACGATAGAGCTGATCCGGTGCGGCGCCAGCGCGGCTTCCAGCCCGGGCATGTCGGCGAAATCCTGCCGGAGCAGCGTGAAGCCGGGGCTTTCAAGCGCGGCCACCCGCGCCTCCTTCAGATCGAGCCGGTAATAGGGAAGGAAGCAATCCACCCCGATCACCTGTTCGCCGCGCGCAAGAAGCGCCTGCGCGCAGTGAAAGCCGATGAAGCCGGCGACGCCCGTAACAAGGATAGCCATCGCCCCGGGCGATGCCGCAAATTCCGGGGCGGGGCAAGGCGGGGAACCGTCGCCGATCGTGGTGGGGTCTGACGGGCGGAGTGACGGCCTTATCCCGCCTTGAGCAATGCACGGCTCTCAAGTAGAGACCGGCGCATGTCTGGGGCAACTGGATTGAGCACAAGTGATGGGGCAGGAAGGGCCGTTCGATGACGGCCAAGGTTGATCGCCTGCATCATGTAGATGCGCTGCGCTGTTTCTGCATGTTGTTCGGGCTGCTGGTGCATGGGGCGACCATCGGTCCTTCACCCTTCTTCTTCGCCATCAGCCAAGTGTCAGACCATTTCCGCATGGCGACCTTCTTCCTCGTCTCGGGCTATTTCACCGCCATGGTCTATGGGCGCAGCGATTTTCGCAGCTTCCTGATCAACCGGGGGCGGCTGATCCTGCTGCCCTTCCTGTCTGGCCTGATCCTGCTGAACCCGGTGACGCTGTGGCTGATCCAGCTCTATCACGGCGGCGGAGAGACGTTTGTGAGCTTCTTCAGCGGCGGCTGGCGGTTGCCGCTGCCGGGGCCGATGGTGTGGCACCTGCATTTGTGGTTCCTGATCTCTTTGTTCATCTATGCCATGCTGACCCCGGCGCTGGCGGCGCTGGCGGGATCGGCTCCGGTTTCGCATGCGGTGCGCCGGCTCACCGGCCTGCCCGCGCTGGCGGGGCTGATGATCCTTGCGCTGCTGGCGGGGATTTCCGTGATGTTGCTGCGCGGGCTGAACGACACGCTGATCACCCCGCTGCTGTTCCGGCCTGGCGCGTTCCTGCCGATGGCGACGATGAATTATCTCACCTATTTCGCCATCGGCGTGCTGGCTTTCCGCCACCGCGACCTGTTCGATCTGATGCATCGGCTGTTCTGGCCGGGGCTGCTGCTGTTTGGCGGGGCCTATCTGCTGCACCCCATGCTGGCGGACGAACTGCCGCGCTCTCTGGAACGGATCACCTACTGGATCGCGCGGGCGGGGCTGATCTTCCTGATTGTCTGCGCGCTGCTGGCGATCGCGCGCAGCCTTGTGACGCGGGGCAGCCCGATGCTCACCCGGATCACCAACGGGGTTTACAGCTTCTACATTTTCCACTTTCTGGTGATCTACATCATCGCCAACCTGATGCATGAGGTGACGAATAACCTGTACCTCACCTTTGCGGTGATCGTGCTGGCGGGCTTCCCGATCCTGTTCCAGATCCATGAGAAGCTGATCGCCCCCAGCCCGCTGCTGACGCTGCTGTTCAACGGCAAGACGACGAAGCGCGCGAAGCCCTGAGTCAGCGGCCGTCCGGCCCTTCAAGGTTCGCAGGCAGCAGGATCAGCCGCGCGCCTCTGCGGGGGCGGGTTGCAGCAGGGGCAGCTTCTTCTCCTGCCGCCAGTGCCAGCCCGCCACGGCCAGTGCGCCGAGCAGGGCGATGCCGAGCAAAATTCGCGCAAGCATGGGCAGCTGGAGCCTGCGTTTCCGGGCGGCTTTGTCGGGCAGGCGGCACGCAGTTGCAACTGTGTGGGCCGCAGCCGTTGCGGGGAGGGCAGGCATCCGCTAGGCGCGTCGCAACATAAGGGGTGAAGACCAGATGAAACTGCTTGCCGGCAACAGCAATCCGACGCTCGCGGCCGAAGTCGCCCGCTATCTGGAGATTCCGCTGACCAAGGCCTCTGTGCGGCGCTTCGCCGACGAGGAGATTTTCGTGGAGATCCACGAGAATGTGCGCGGCGAGGATGTGTTCGTGCTGCAATCCACCTGTGCGCCCGCGAACGACAATCTGATGGAGCTGCTGATCTGCATCGACGCGCTGCGCCGCTCCAGCGCGAAGCGGATCACCGCGGTAATTCCCTATTTCGGCTATGCCCGGCAGGATCGCAAACCCGGGCCGCGCACGCCGATTTCGGCGAAGCTGGTGGCCAACCTCATCACCGTGGCCGGGGCCTCGCGGGTGCTTTCCGTCGATCTGCACGCCGGGCAGATTCAGGGCTTCTTCGATATCCCGACAGACAATCTCTATGCCGCGCCGGTGATGTCGGCCGACATTCAGGCGCGTTACCCGGATTATGCGGGCACGATGACGGTGGTGTCGCCCGACGTCGGCGGGGTGGTGCGCGCCCGCGCGCTGGCGCGGCGGCTGGGCAATGCGCCGCTGGCCATCGTGGACAAGCGGCGGGAACGCGCGGGCGAATCCGAAGTGATGAACATCATCGGTGACGTTTCCGGCCGCTTCTGCATCCTGATCGACGATATCGTCGATTCGGCAGGCACGCTGTGCAACGCGGCGCAGGCGCTGATGGATGCGGGCGCGGCGGGCGTGATCGCCTATGTGACGCACGGCGTGCTCTCTGGCGGGGCGGTGGCGCGGGTGGAAGGCTCGGCACTGACGGAGCTGGTGATCACCGATTCCATCGGCGCGACGCCGCCGGTGGCAGAGGCGAAGAAGATCCGGCTGCTGACGATCGCACCGTTGCTGGGCGAGGCGATCCGCCGCATTTCGGACGAAAGCTCCGTCTCCTCGCTGTTCGATTGAGGCCGCGATGAAGGCCTTCTGCATGAACCTCGACCGGCGGCCAGACCGCTGGGCGCATATGCGGCGCGAGGCTGCGCAAGCGGGGTTCGAGCTGGAGCGGATCGCCTCGGTGGATGCGCAGAAGCCCGACGTTGCCGCCGCCGCCGCTGAGGTGCCGCCAATGGCGAATGGCCACCGCATGAGCGCGGGCGCGTTCGGCTGCTTCAACAGCCACCGCGCGGCGTGGACGGCCATCGTGGAGAGCGGCGAACCCCATGGCATGGTGCTGGAGGATGACATGATCCTAGCCCCCGGCTTCGGCGCGCTGGTGAACGGCACGGCCTGGATTCCAGCCGACGCGGACGTGGTGAAGCTGGAAACATGGGGCACCCGCGCGCATGTGGCGAAGGCGGGCAGTGCCGTGGGCGGGCGGCATCTGGGGCGGCTGCTCTCCAGCCATATCGGCGGCGGCTGCTATATCCTCTCCGCCGCGACGGCGAAGCGGCTGCTGGCGATGACAGCGCGTTTTTCCGATCCGGTGGACGAACTGCTGTTCAACGAGACGCTGGCATTCTTCCCCACCGCGCACATCTATCAGATGGTGCCCGCCCCCGCCGTGCAGGGCAAGCGCAGCGACAGCGGCATGGCCGAACCCGAATGGTCCGAAGGCTCCATCATGGCCCGCTTCGCCGATGGCGGGCCGACCGAGCCGGGGCGCGAGGGGAAGCTGGAACGACTGCTGCGGCGCACGCGCGAGGAACTGCGCAAGCTGCGCCTAGGCAGCCGCTATGATGTGATCCGCTTCGGCTGAACCCGCGTCAGTCGCTGTCGCGCCAGACGATGCCACGCCCGTCCGTGCCGACATAGACTCGTCCGAACTGCCTGGGATCGCCGGAAATCACCCGAAACCGCCTGCCCCATTGATGCGCATCGTCATTCAGGCGAAGCCAGTTGCGGCCTTCGTCTGCTGAGCGCCAGATGCCATACACGCCCCCCAGCGTGCCGATGACGAACAGGGTGGCCGGATCGGTATCCGCACGGGGGCGGCCCAGCCCGAACTGCTGCACCTTCATCGCGCCGGAGGCCTTGCGGAAGCGCCTGCCACCATCCGGGCTGTGCCAGATTTCCTCGCCCAGCCGCAGCCACAGGTCGCCCACGCGCAGCGGGTTGGCGACGAGGGTGCGTGGGGCTTCGCGGTTGGTGGTGCGCGCCTTCCACAGCTCCGGTGGCAGCCCCACGGCGGGCAGGCGCCTGAAGCTCTGGCCGCCATCCGTGCTGGCGACAATCTGGTTGGCGTTGAAGCGCAGGGCATAGAAGCGCTGCGGGTCCCGCTTGTCGCCTACGGGGCAGTCATCCTGCGCCACGCCCTTCATCGGCCCCCAGTTCTGCCCGCGATCCGCGGTGCGCAGCGGGACGGGGGTGCAGACGATGAACACCCCGCCGTCGGCCGAGACATGGATGGGGGCGCTGCCTTCCAGATCGTCGCGCTTGCCGTTTGCCGCGGGCGGCACCTTCAGCGGCTGCCAGTTGAAGCCGCCATCGTCTGACCATGCCAGAGTCGCGTCGCGCGGGCGGCCTTCCCAGAGGCTGCCGGAGCGGACCCAGATGTTCGCCTGCCGTCCGGCATAATCGAGATTGTTGGTGTTGGAGAGGAAAGGGTTGAAGAAGCTGGGCTGCGGCGAGACGAGCAGGCCACTGTGCACGAAGCCGGCGATGTCGCCGAAGCCGGACAGCAGCGGCGGCCCCGCGGTGGGGCTGGCCAGCGTGATGATCGCCGTCTGCTCGATGCCCTCCACCCATGGCTTCCACAGCAATTCCCCGGCGGCGCGGGCATCGTTCGTGGCATAGATGGTGGCCCCCGTGACATAGGCGAGGCGGCCGGGCCGGGCCGGATCGAGCAGGACGCCCGCGATCCAGTGGCCGAATTCCGGGCCGGGATCGCCGCTGGCGGGCGGCTGGCCCTTCAGGAAGGGCACGGCCGACACGTCCCGGCGGGAGCGGGGGGCGAGATCGTCCCAATCGTTCCCGCCGTTGCGCGACAGCCAGACGGTGTCGTCCGGTTGCCAGCGGCCGATGGTGCCGACGGCCACCAGCCCATGCCCGGCGGACAGGCCCATATAGCCCGCACCGCCATGTCTCTGTGGGGTGACATCCGCCCATTCTGCGCCGTCCGACCGCCAGATCGCACCGCGCGTGATCCCACTGGGGCCGATCTGGTCGCTATAGGCGATGAACAGGCGGCCGCGTTCGTCCGCCACTGCCTTCACCGGCAGCAGGTCCGCCGGGGGGCCGCCTGCGACGGCCTGCCAGCTTTGCCCGCCATCGGTGGAGCGCAGCAGGCGCGGCGCACCCGGATCGGTGACGCCCGCATAGATGGCCGCGCCTGCGAACAGCACGAAGCTGACGCCGCCATGGGTCTGCCCCTTGGCGGGTTGGCCCAGACCCTTCCAAGGAAAGCCCTCCACCCGCGCCCAGCTTGTACCTGCGTCGTCGGAGCGCCAGAGGCCGTCATGGCGGGAGCCGAAGAACAGCCTGTCCGGGTTGGCCGGGTCTGCCGCCAGCCGTTCCCCCATGCCGCGCCCGGCCTCGTTGCCGCCCATGCGGAAGGGCGTTTCGATCACCTCCCAGCTTTGCCCCCGGTTGGCGGAGCGGAAGATGGCGGCGGGCAAGTGCGCGTTCATACCCGCCGCAAGCCAGACCCGATCCGGGTTCTTCGGGTCTGCTGCGATGCTTTCGATGCCCATATAGCTGGACACCGGGTTCGCATCCTGCAGCGGCACCCACTGATCGCTGCCGGGGTCCAGCCGATAGGCCCCGCCCATATCGGTGCGGAGGTAGAACAGCCCCGGCAGCACCGGGCTGGCGATGATGTTGGGCGCGAAGCCCCCGCCGCCGACCTTCACATTGTGCCACCCATCATCCGCCGCTGCGCCGGGCACCGCGAGAGCCATTGCCGCGAGAATTAAGGCCGGGAGTTTGAGCTTTCGTGTCATGGCTGAAATAGGTATGACAATTGAGCCGGAGAGAAAAGAGCGGGAGACAGGGATGATCGGGCGGCGGCAGCTGCTGATGGGCGCGGCGGCGCTGCCCTTTGCAAAGGCCGCGCTGGCTGCCAGCCCGATGGGGGTCGCCCCCGGGCCGATCGAGGCGAGTTGGTCGTCTCTGGCGGCGCATTACCGGGTGCCGGACTGGTTCCGCGATGCGAAATTCGGGATCTGGGCGCATTGGGGGCCGCAATCCGTGCCCGCGCAGGGCGACTGGTATGGCCGCTTCATGTATATGCAGGGCCACCCCATGTATGCGCATCATCTGCGCGCCTATGGCCACCCGGCGGACAGCGGCTTTATGGAAATCCTGAACCGCTGGAAGGGGGAACTCTGGAACCCTGAGGCGCTGGTGCAGCGCTACAAGGCGGCGGGTGCGCGCTATTTCATGGCGCTGGGCTGCCACCACGACAATCTGGATTGCTATGACAGCCGATACCATCCGTGGAACAGCCTGCGCGTCGGGCCGAAGCGCGATGTGGTAGGCGAATTCGCGCAGGCCGCGCGGGCGGCGGGGCTGAAATTCGGCGTTTCCAACCACGCCTCCCACGCGTGGCACTGGTTCCAGACGGCCTATGGCTATGATCCGGAAGGCCCGCGCCAGGGCGAGCGCTATGACGCGTTCCGGCTGACGAAGGCGGACGGCAAGGGCAAATGGTGGGACGGGCTGGACCCGCAATTGCTCTACACCGGGCCGCATATCGTGCCGCCGCCGGGGCTGGACAGCATCGTCGCCATGAACCGCTTCCATGATGAGACCAGCGGGCAATGGGTGGAACATGGCCCGCCGATGGACGCCGGATATGCCGCGCGCTGGCTGCTGCGGCAGGTGGACATGGTGGCGAAATACCGGCCCGACATCGTTTACATGGACAATTACGCACTGCCCTTCGGCCCCATCGGGCTGGAAGCGGCGGCCGATTACTACAATCGCGCGGTGGACTGGCACGGCGCGACCGACGTGGTGCTGACGGCGAAAAAGCTGCTGCCGCACCAGTCGGCGGGCCTTGTGGACGATGTGGAGCGCGGCTTTGTTTCCGAAATCCGCGAGCAGCCATGGCAGACCTGCACCTGCATCGGTGACTGGTTCTACAACGAAGCCCGGCTGCGCGACCGCAGCTATGTGCCCGCCGAACTGGTGATCCAGCGGCTGGCCGATGTCGTTTCGAAGAATGGCAACCTGCTGCTGTCTGTGCCGCAGCCGGGCGATGGCTCGCTGGATGCCGAAGCCGCGCGGATCGTCGATGCCATCGGCCAATGGAACGCCGCGAACGGCGAGGCCATCTTCGGCTCGCGCCCATGGCGGCGCTTCGGCGAAGGCCCGACCGTGCCGGAGGCGGGGATGCAGAATGAAGGCGCGGCAAAGCCCTTCACCGCGCAGGACGTGCGTTACACCCGCAACGGCGGTCGCCTCTATGCGCTGTTCCTGAAAGCGCCGGACGGCCCGGCGACGCTGACCGCGCTGCCCCCCGCCGCTGGCCGGGTGGAGCGCGCCACCCTGATGGACGGCAGGCCGCTGAGCTTCCGGCAAGACGCCATCGGGTTGCGGCTGGAGCTGCCGCCGGGGCTGGGCGTGGTGCCGGTGGTGCGGCTGGACGGGCGCGGACTGGCTTAAAACGCGGTCGGCGCGGGGCTGACGGTGGTGAACCCGCCCTGCCCCACCTGCTGCACCTCCAGCCCGCGTTCGGCGATATTGCCCTTGAAGCGGAAGATGCCGTCTACGCCCGCAAAACCCTGCGGATCGTCCAGCAACTGTTGCGGGAAGGCGGTGCCCAGTTTCCATTGCCCGCCCGCCGAACTGATGGCGAGGAGCATGGCGTCGTAAGACAGGCTGGAAAGGCGCGACGGCGTGCCGCCGAAACGGGCCTGATAACGGCGTGACATCGATTGGAAGCGTTGATCCGGCACGGCGGCGAACACCGCGCCGCGCAGCGCGGGGGATGCGCCGAGGCCGGGTTCGGTGTTCCACAATTCCGTGCCCATCATCAGGTAACTGCCGGGCTGCGCGCCGAACTTGGCGAGATGGGGGGAAAAGGCGGCGGCAATCGCCCCCGAATCGGCGACCAGCAGCGCTTCGAAAGCGACCGGCGGGGTGGTGCGGGTGGCGGTGGCGATGGTGCCGTCCGGCCGCTTGGTCGTGGTGGTGGTGGCGGATTGCTTCAGCCGCGCATCATAGTCGGTCACCTTGCGGGCGGCGACTGGCAGCGCGGCTTGCGTGCGGGCGAAACTGGTGAGGGCCACCACCTGCGCGTCATGCGCGGCGACGGCGCGGGTGAAGGCAACCGAGGTGCGCTGGCCATACACGCCTTCGGGCACCAGCGCGGCGAATTTCTTCGTCCCGCGCGAAGCCGCGAAATCCACCACCCGGCTGACGGACTGCGCGGGCTGGAAGCCCAGCACATACAGGCGCCCGCCCGCGATCGCCGCATCGTTGGAGAAGCTGAGCATGGTGATGCCCTTCGCTTCGGCGGCGGATTTCACGGCTGCGGCATCCGCCGCGAGCAGCGGCCCCAGAATCAGCTGCGCGCCATCGGCCAGCGCGCGGTTGGCGGCCCCGGCCGCGCCCAGCGCCGCCGTGTCATAACTCGTCAGCCGCACACCCTGCTTGTTGGTATCCACCAGCGCCAGCGTGGCGGCGTTGGCGAGGCTGATGCCGACGGGCGCGTTGGGGCCAGTGAGCGGCACCAGAATCGCCACGCGATGCACCTCGCCGGGCTTCACTTCGGCGGGTTTTTCCACCGGCGGCGGCGGCGCGACGGGGGCGATGGGGGCCTTCTGGCGCGGGGCGCAGGCCGCCAGCATCGCCAGCGACACCAACATTCCCGTGCCTGCCGCACGCCGCCAGCTTGCCGCTTCGTTCGCTCTCGCCCAGATTGCCCGCATGCGTGCTGCTCCGCCTACCATTGAATCATCTGCCGAAACCCCCGAGGACCGGCTTGCGCCCGGGCTGTATATCGTGGCTGGCCCGATCGGCAACCTTGAGGATCTGTCGCCAAGGGCAGCCCGCATTCTTCGCACGGCGGATGTCGTGGCCTGCGAGGATACGCGGGTGACGGCGAAGCTGTTGCGGGCGGCCGGAAGTGAGCGGCCGATGCTGCCCTATCACGAACATTCCGGGCCGGACGTGGAGGCAAAGCTGCTGGAGCGGCTGGGGCGCGAATCGGTGGCACTGGTGTCTGACGCGGGGACTCCGCTGATTTCCGACCCCGGCTATTCGCTGGTGCGCGAGGCCCGCGCGCGCGGGCTGGCCGTCAGCACCGCGCCGGGGCCGTCAGCGGCGATTACCGCGCTGTCCATCAGCGGTTTGCCTTCCGATCGCTTCCTGTTCGCGGGCTTTCTGCCGGCCAAGGCGGTGGCGCGGGAGAAGGCGATTTCGGCGGTGGTGGGGATTCCGGCGACGCTGATCTTCTATGAGACCGGGCCGCGTCTGGCGGCTTCGCTGGCGGCGCTGGCCGCCGCGCTGGGCGGGCGCGATGCAGCTGTCGCGCGGGAGCTGACCAAGCGGCACGAGGAGTTGGTGGCGGGCACCCTGCCGGAACTGGCCGCGCGCTATCGGGGGCAGGAACCGAAGGGCGAGATCGTGCTGCTGGTGGGGCCGCCCGGCGAGGAGATGAGCAGCGAGCAGGCGCTGGATGAGGCGCTGCTGACGGCGCTGAAAACCATGCCGCCCGGCAAGGCGGCGGCCAGCGTCTCCGCCGCGCTGCGGTTGCCGCGTGGGGAGGTTTACGCCCGCGTGATGGCGCTGAAAGACGGCGGATGACTCGCGCAGATGCCGAAAAGCGCGGCCGTCGGGCGGAACAACTGGCCGCGCTGCTGCTGATGGCCAAGGGCTGGCGAATCGTCGCACGCCGCCGCCGCATGCCGATGATCGAAGTCGATCTCGTCGCCCGGCGCGGCCAGCTGCTGGCGGTGGTGGAGGTGAAACAGCGCGCCACGCTGGATGCCGCCACCTGCGCCCTCACCCCATGGGCCGCCGAACGGCTGCGCTCCGCAGCGCGCCAACTCGCCGCCGAAGCCGGGCCGGGTGTGTCTGCGCGGGTCGATCTGATCGCACTGGCGCCCGGGCGCTGGCCAAGGCATATTCCCGGAGTCGGATAGGAGAGCAGGTATGGATGCACTCGCGGCCATCGGATGCCAGGACGATGCGGACATCCGCCTCGACGAGGCCGCCCTGCACCTTGCCGCCGCGGACCGTACCCGCGCAGACCTCGCCCCTACGCTGGAATGGCTCGCCGAACTCGCCACCCAACTGCCTGCCACCCTGCCAACCGCGCGGGACCGGGCAGAAGCGTTGTCGAACCTGCTGGCGAAACAGGAAGGCTTCACCGGCGACCACGACGAATATGACGCGCCCCGCAACGCCGACATGCTCTCCGTACTGGCGCGGCGGCGCGGCCTGCCCGTCTCGCTCGCCATCCTCTATGTCGCCATCGCCCGCCGCGCCGGATGGGAGGCGCGGGTGATGGGCCTGCCCGGCCATGTCGTCGTCGCCATCGAAGGCAGCGAGGCTGTGGTGCTGATCGACGCCTTCACCGATGGCCGGGTGCTGGAACCCGCCGAGCTCGCCGGGCTGGCCACCAGCCTTGCCCGCGGCCGCCCCTTGCGCCCCGGCGATTCCGCCCTGCTGAACAATCGGGAAACGCTGGTGCGGCTGCTGATGAATCAAGCCAGCCGCGCCCGCCAGTCCGGGGACGACGCCCGCGCCCTCACCCTCTATCGCCGCCTGACGCTGATCGCCCCCGCCATGCCCGCCCTGTGGTGGGAACGCGCCCGGCTGGAGCGCGAAGCCGGCGACACCGCCGCCGCCCGCCGCAGCCTCGCCGCCATGCGCGAAACGACGATGGACCCGGAGCTGAACGATCGGATCCGGCAGGCTTATGAGGCTTTGACGCGGTAGGGGTGGCCACTGTAGGTGGCTCTGGTGGCCCGGCCATCAGGGGAATGATCTCGCTGTATTTTCGGCTATCGGCGGCATGTGAGTATTTGTAGAAAGTTTGGCGTAATGAGTTTTGGTCCCGCTTGCCCGAATTGCAAAAAATGGATTCCATTTCTCAAGTCGCAATGGGGCATTGGCAAATCCTTTGATTGCCGGGGTTGTGGAGCGTCAATCGCCTTGTCGAAATTTCGTTCGACACAACTCGCAATTGGCATGCTTATGCTTTTTATCCTGATGAAGCCGTCATATCCGGAAGCATCGGATCAGTTTTTGCTTTTTCTGGCTTTCCTCGCTGTCGGGGCACCGCTGACCTATTTGCTCAGCAGTGTTTCGCTCAGTCAGCCAGCGTCGGGCGATTGAGCGCCGCAGGCGTTCGACCAAGCTGTCAGCGCACCCGGGGTGACGGTTGTGGTTGGAGAGAGAGGTTATGACCTGCGGCACTTTCCACTGTACGTGTTTTGATGGAGTGGATCAGGCCCGGCGGTGACACCCCCTCTCCAACTCTCCCCCTCGCAGGGGGAGAGGGCTTTGTAGCGCCGCAGGCAATTGAAGCTGATCACTCGCACGATGTGGACCTTGGGCCGCGACGCAAATTTTGAGGGTGCAGGGAAATCATTTCCCTGCCCGCCGGAGGCAAAAAAGCGCCGTGAGAAAAACCCCCGCCGCTCCCCTTCATCAGACAGGTTTCGCAACCGCCCGCGAGCGCTTATCCTCCCGCGCAAATGGGAGATTGAGGGAACCGCGTCATGAATGTTGCTGCCAATGCCATTGCCCGGGACACGGCCGCCATGCAGTTGTTGCTGGAGCGTCAGCGGGCTGCGTTCACGGCTGAATTGCCGGTGGGGGCTGCTGTGCGGAAGGACCGGTTGCAGCGGGCGTTGCGGCTGGTGATGGAGCATAAGGACGGCTTCGTGAAGGCGTTGTCCGATGATTTCGGGCATCGTTCGACGGAGATGTCTTTGATCACGGACATCATGGCTTCGGTGAAGCCGTTGAAGCACAGCCTGAAGCATGTGGACCAGTGGATGCGGCCGGAGAAGCGCAAGCTGGATTTCCCGTTGGGGCTGCTGGGCGCGAAGGCCGAGGTGCAGTGGCAGCCCAAGGGGGTGGTCGGGATCATTTCGCCGTGGAATTTCCCGGTGAACCTGACGTTCGCGCCGCTGGCCAATATTTTGGCGGCGGGGAACCGGGCGATGATCAAGCCTTCGGAATTCACGCCCGCGACCTCGGAATTGATGGCGAAGGCGTTCGCGCAATATTTCGACGAGACGGAGGTGGCGACGATCGTGGGCGGGCCGGAGATCGGCAAGGCGTTCAGCGAACTGCCGTTCGATCATATCATCTTCACCGGCGCGACATCTGTTGCCCGGCATGTGATGGCGGCGGCGGCGAAAAATCTGGTGCCGCTGACGCTGGAACTGGGCGGCAAATCGCCGACGATCCTGTCGCGTTCGGCTGACATTGCCGCTTCGACGGAGCGGGTGGCGATGGGCAAGCTGATGAATGCGGGGCAGATCTGCCTTGCGCCGGATTATATGCTGGTGCCGCAGGAACTGGAGCCGCAGGTGGTGGAGGGGCTGAAGGCCGCGACCGCGAAAATGTATCCGTCTTTGCTGGCAAATGACGATTACACCTCGGTGATCTCGCGCCGCCACCGTGACCGGCTGGAGGCGCATATCGCCGACGCGCGGGCCAAGGGCGCGGAGATCGTGGAGGTGAACCCCGCGAACGAGGATTTCTCGAAGCAGAACACCAACAAGATGCCGCTGACGCTGATCCGCAACCCGACGGACGAGATGACGGTGATGCAGGAGGAGATTTTCGGGCCGGTGCTGCCGATCAAGAGCTACAAGGGGATCGACGAGGCGATCGACTATGTGAACCGCCGCGACCGGCCGCTGGGGCTTTACTGGTTCGGGACGGACGGCGCGGAGGAGCGCACCGTGCTGGACCGCACGGTGTCCGGCGGGGTGACGGTGAACGACGTGATCTTCCATGTCGCGGCGGAAGATTTGCCGTTCGGCGGAATCGGCCCGGCGGGCATGGGCAATTATCACGGCCATGACGGGTTCAAGGAATTCAGCCACCCGAAATCCATCTACCGGCAGCCGAAGATGGACCTGGCGGGGCTGGCGGGCTTCAAGCCGCCTTATGGCGAGAAGACGCGGAAGGCGCTGGCGCGGGAACTGAAGTAAAGCAGACCCGGGCCGAGAGGCCGCCCAGCGGCGAATCCCCCAGCCGCAATTCCCCGCCATAGTTGCGGATAAGGTCTGCCGTGGCGGCGAGGCCGAGGCCGGTGCCGGGCTTGCTCGGGTCCAGCCTTGTGCCCACCGTCATCACCAGTTCGCGCTTGTCGGCGGGGATGCCATCGCCATCGTCCTGCACCTCGATGCAATCCGGGCCGCCCCGGATCAGCACGCGGTGGCGCGCCCATTTGCAGGCATTGTCGATCAGGTTGGAGAGGATTTCCGCCAGATCGCCGCCGTCGCAGGGCAGCCGCAGGCCGGGGGGCAGGTCTGTTTCGATCTTGAGTTCGCGCGCGGCGTGCAGGCGTTTCATGGCGTCGACGATCTGCTCCACCAGCCCGGCGACTTCGGTGAGGGTGCCAGCGCCGCGCGTGCCTGCGGCGGCGGCGCGGGTGAGGTGGTAATCGATCTGTCGCTGCATCAGGGCGCAGCGTTCCAGCAGGAAATCGGCGCTGTCGGCCTGCCCGGCCCAGCGCAACTGTTCCGCCTCGTTGGTAATGAGGGCGAGCGGGGTGCGCAGATCATGGGCGAGATTCCCCGCCTGAGTGCGGGCGCGGGTGATCAGCTGGGCCTGCCCGTCCAGCAGGGCGTTCAGCCGCTCCACCACGGGGGAGAATTCGGCGGGCACGTCCGGATCCAGCTGTGTCACCTCCCCGTGACGCAGCCGATCCACTTCCTCGCCCAGCCGCTGCACCGGGGCGAGGCCGAAGCGTACCAGCAGCACCGCGCCCGCGATCAGCAGCAGGGCGACGATGGCCATGGAGATGGCGAGGTCGCTCCAGAATTCGGCGATCTGCGCGTCGAGCAGGCGGTTGTCCGAACTGATGATCGCGATGATCGGATGCCCGCCGATGTGGGTGCGGACGCTGCGCTGATGCAGCAGCAAGTTGCCGGAGCGACCGGTTTCCCAGTCTGCGCTGCCAAGGGTGGGGGAGAGGCTGCGCGACCCGAGCGACGGGGAGCGGGCGATGCGCCCGTCGCCCGCGTCCAGCTGCCAGTAGAGGCCGGACCCTTCGACGTTGAATTCCGGGTCTGACAGCTTCTGGGACACGCGCGGCGTGCCGCCGGAATCGATGCTCGTCATGGCGATCAGCTCGGACAGATGATGGTCCAGCTCGGTTTCGAAACGGTCGGTGATGTGGATGCGATAGAGGTTGGCGATGAACAGCGCCGCCAACAGCGTGGCCAGCATCACCGCCAGCGCGCTGCCCATGATCAGCCGCAGCCTGAGGCTTCCACGCAGCGGAACTTTCATGCCGCCAGCCGATAGCCGAGGCCGCGCACCGTGGCGATGCGATCCGGCCCGACCTTGCGACGCAACCGCCCCACCAGAACTTCGACGGCATTGCCGTGCCGCTCGCTGTTCAAACTGTAGAGTTGATCGAGGATCATTTCCCGGCTGAGCGTGCGTCCAACGTTGTAGATCAGCAGCCGCAGCAGACGGAATTCCCCGGCCGTCAGCGCCAGCGGCTGGTCGTCCAGCCAGGCTTCGCCGCTGGCGGTGTCGATGGAGAGCGGCCCGGCCGACAGGCGGGTGGCGCTGTGCCCGGCGGCGCGGCGCGCCAGCGCATGCAGGCGGGCCACCAGTTCCTCCGTGCGCACGGGCTTCACGATGAAATCGTCCGCGCCCGCGTTCAGCCCTTCCACCTTTTCCTGCCAGCTGCTGCGCGCGGTAAGGATCAGGATCGGCGTGGCGATGGACCGCGCCCTGAGCGCGCGCACCAGTTCGATGCCAGACATGCCGGGCAAGCCGATATCGATCACCAGCACGGTGAAGCCGTCGGCGGCGAAGGCCAGCGCGTCATCCGCGTTCGCCAGCCATTCGCAAGTGAGGCCGTGGCGCGTGAGATTCGCCGCCACCCGCTGCGCCAGTTCGGTCTCGTCTTCTACCAGCAGGATTCGCATCGGCAGGTTTCTGACAGGATTTTGTCAGCTTGCGAAGTTAGATGCTGCGCCTGCGAACAGACAATCGAGGGTTGCAGACATGTCCGACGTCCGCTGGTTGCCGATGCTTGCCCTGTTGGGCGCGCTTGCCGCCTGCAATGACGCGGGCGCGGACAAGGAGGCGGCGGCCGAGGCTGCGCCTTCCGTACCCGCCGGGGTTCTGCCCCTTTCCGCAGACGAGATCGCCCGCGTGGGGATTGGCTTTGCCCCGGTGCAGGCCGCCACGGAGATGCCGCTGGCCACCGTTCCCGCCACGCTGGCACCGCCGCCCAACGCGCGGGTCGCCGTGCCCGCCACCATTCCCGGAGTCGTCACCCGCACGCTGGTGGTGGAGGGGGACAGCGTAAGGCAGGGGCAGCCGCTGGCGGTGGTGGCGTCGCGCGAACTTTACACGCTGGGCGCCGGGATCGAGCAGGCGGCGGCGCGGGTGGAACTGGCCCGCGCGCATGACCGCCGGCTGGGCCAGCTGGCGCAGGAAGGCGTGATCGCCGCCGCCCGCGCAGACGAGGCGCGCGCCGCCCTGCGCGAGGCGCAGGCCGAACTGGATGAGCAGCGCCGCATCGTGCGGCTGGTGAACGGCGCGCCGGGGCAGGGCAGCTACACGCTGACCGCGCCGATCTCCGGCCGGATCGCCGCCGCCCGGATCGAGACGGGCAGCCCGGTGACAGAGGCGACCGCCGCCTATGTGATCGACGCGGTGAGCCGCTATGAACTGACGGCACAACTGCCCGAGCGGCTGCTGGGGCAGGTGAAGCCCGGCATGGCGGTGCGCCTGCCCGGCGATGTGCGCGGCACCATCACCAGCGTGGGCGGGGTGATCGACCCCGAGACCCGATCCGCGACGATGCGCGCGCGGGTGCCCGCCGCGCCGGGTGTCGTCTCCGGCCGTGCGGTGCCCGCCACATTGCTGGCCCCCGCGCCTGAGGGGGCCGTGCTGGTGCCTGCCGCCGCCATCGTCGAGCTGAACGGCAAGCCGGGCCTGTTCGTGCGCGTGGATAAAGGCGTGGAGGCGCGCGCCGTCACCGTGGGCGAGCAGGCCGACGGGCAGATTCCGGTTCGATCCGGGCTGAAGCCGGGCGAGCAGGTCGCGGTGCGCGGCGTCAGCGAACTCAAGGCCATCGCGGGGCAGAACTGATGCTGCGCGCGCTGGTCGCATGGTCGCTTTCCTACCGGCTGCTGGTGCTGGCGCTGACCTTCGTCGTCGCCGGGCTGGGGGTGTGGGCCTATTCCACCCTGCCGGTGGATGCCTATCCGAACATCGCGCAGACGCAGGTGAAGATCATCCTGAAGGCCCCGGGGATGACGCCGGAGGAAGTCGAGACGCGGGTGATCGCCCCCATAGAGCTGGAGATGCTGGGCCTGCCCAACCAGGCGATCCTGCGCTCCACCGCGAAATATGCCATCGCCGACATCACCATCGATTTCATCGACGGCACCGACCTCTACTGGGCGCGCCAGCAGGTGGGGGAGCGGCTGGCCGGGGTGATGGGCGATATGCCGGATGGCGTGGGCGGCGGCATGGCCCCCATTTCCACCCCGCTGTCCGACGTGCTGATGTTCACCATCGAGGGGCCGCTTTCGCTGGCGGAAAAGCGCGAACTGCTGGACTGGACGATCCGGCCGGCGCTGCGCACCGTGCCCGGCGTGGCGGATGTGAACGCGCTGGGCGGGCATGTGCGCACTTATGAAATCCGGCCCGATCATGCGGCGCTGGCGCACGCGCGCCTGTCTGTCGACGATCTGAAGGCCGCCATCGAACGCGGCAACCGCAACGATGGCGCGGGGCGGCTGGCGATGGGCGAGGAGGCGCTGATCGTCCGCGCGGTGGGCGCGGTTCAGAGCGCCGCCGATATCGAGGCGATGGCCGTCGTCACCCGCAATGGCGCGGTGGTGCGGATCGGCGACGTCGCCAGCGTGGGGGCGGGATCGCTCACCCGCTATGGCGGGGTTTCCGCGCACGGCAAGGGCGAGGCGGTGCAGGGGCTGGTGATCGCCCTGCGCGGCGCGGACGCCCGGCGCGTGGTGGAGGGTGTGGAAACGCGGCTGACGGAACTGGAGCAATCGCTGCCGCCCGGCACCAGCGTCAAGATCTTCTACAACCGGTCCGACCTGATCAGCCGCGCGGTGGGCACGGTGCAGAAGGCGCTGATCGAAGCGACGGTTCTGGTGATCATCCTGCTGATCCTGTTCCTTGGCAACTGGCGCGCGGCGGCCATCGTGGCGACGACCCTGCCGATGGCGGCGCTGACGACCTTCCTGTTCATGCGCGGCATGGGCCTGTCCGCCAATCTGATGAGCCTTGGCGGCCTTGCCATCGCCATCGGCATGCTGGTGGACGGTGCCGTGGTGGTGGTGGAAAATATCGTCGAGCGGCTGAACCGGGCGAAGGACGAAAGCGTCCCACGGCTGAACATCGTGTTCCGCGCCACGTCGGAAGTGGTGGTGCCGGTGTCGGCGGGGCTGCTGATCATCGGGCTGGTGTTCCTGCCGCTGCTGTCGCTGGAAGGGCTGGAAGGCAAGCTGTTCGGGCCGGTGGCGCTGACGATCATGTTCGCGCTGGCCGGATCGCTGCTGCTCGCGCTCACGCTGGTGCCGGTGCTGGCCTCCTATGCGCTGAAGCCGGGCCATCATGACGAGCCGTGGATCATGCGCAAGCTCTCTCCGCGCTATCAAAGCCTGCTGGCCGGGGCCTTTGATCGCAAGAAGCTTGTGTATGCGCTGGCGGCCGTGGGCCTTGCGCTGGCGGCGCTGGCCTATGGCGCGGTGGGCAAGACCTTCATGCCGACGATGGACGAAGGATCGGTGGTGATTCAGGTCGCCAAGCTGCCGACCGTGGGGCTGGACCGCTCCATGGAGCTGACCACCCGGATCGAGGCGGAGCTGATGGCCAATGTGCCGGAAGTGACGGGGGTGATTTCCCGCACCGGCACAGACGAGCTGGGGCTGGACCCGATGGGCCTGAACGAAACGGACATGTTCGTGACTCTGAAGCCTGCGTCCGAATGGCGCGGCGACCGCGACTTTGTGGTGGGTGAACTGCGCAAGGTGCTGGAAGGCATGCCCGGCTTCGACCCCAGCTTTACCCAGCCCATCGAGATGCGGGTGGCGGAAATGCTGACAGGCGCGCGCGGCGATCTGGCGGTGAAGATCTTCGGCCCGGATCTGGAGACGCTGGCCCAGCTGGCGGGCCGGATTCAGCACGTCCTGCAGGAAACGCCCGGCGCGGCGGAAGTGCTGACCGTCGCGAACGACAGCGTGGGCTATCTGCAACTGGATATCGACCGCGCGGCGGCGGGACGGGCCGGAATGCCGGTGGACATGTTGCAGGATACGCTGCGCGCGCAACTGGAAGGGCTGCCTGCGGGTATCGTCGCCGAGGGGCAGAAGCGTGTGCCGATCATGATCCGGGGCGAGGAAGATGTCCGCCGCGATCCGGCGCGCTTCGCCGATCTGCAAATGACGACTCCGTCGGGCGAACTGGCGCGGGTGAGCGATCTGGCCAATGTACGGCAGACGGAGGGGCCAATCCGGCTCGATCATGAAAATGGCTCCCGCTACGCGCTGGTGCAGGCGTTCGTGTCGGGCCGGGATCTGGTCGGCTATGTCGATGAAGCCAAGGCGAAGGTGGCCGAGCAGGTGCCGCTGCCCGCCGGATACCGGCTGGTGTGGGGCGGCCAGTTCGAGAATCAGCAGCGGGCCTCTGCCCGGCTGATGCTGGTGATTCCGGTGGCGCTGCTGCTGATCTTCTTCGTGCTCTATGCCACGCTGAAATCGGTGCGCGGATCACTGTTGATCCTCGCCAACATCCCCTTCGCGGCGGTGGGTGGCATCATCGCGCTCTGGATTACCGGCGAATATCTGTCTGTTCCGGCCTCTGTGGGGTTCATCGCCCTGTTGGGGATCGCCGTGCTGAACGGGCTGGTTCTGGTGGCCTATTTCCGCCAGCTGAGGGACGAGGGGCTGCCGATGCACATGGCGGTGCGGACGGGGGCCGAGCGGCGGCTGCGGCCGGTGATGATGACGGCCACGATCACCGCCTTCGGGCTGGTGCCGCTGCTGTTCGCGACGGGGCCGGGTTCGGAAATCCAGCGGCCGCTGGCCATCGTGGTGATCGGCGGGCTGCTGACTTCCACCATGCTGACACTGGTGCTGCTGCCCATATTGTATGAGCGCTTCGGCGAAAGCGCGGCGGAGGCACGGGCATGAGCCGGAGCGTGTTGACCATCTTCTGCGCGGCGCAGGACGCTGAGGCGATTGCGGCCGCGCTGCGGGCCTGCACCCATGTGCCGATCCATGTGCGGCGTGAGGATTGCTGGGCCGCGACTTCGACGATGCGCGCACGGGCGAGCGGGTGACGGGATCGCTGGCGCGCGTGGCGGTGGAACTGGAACTGCCGACGGAGCAGGTCGCGGATGCCGTGTTGGCAGCCGCGGCGGCGCGGCGGCGCTTGCCCTTCCGCTGGCGCAGCACCGCCGTTCAGGATGGAGGACGGGTGGCATGAAATGGGCCTTGCTGTTGCTGGCAGGCGTGTCGCTGCCCGCCTTCGCGGGGGACTTGCCCTCGCCAGAACTGGCGGCGCGGGCACTGCTGGCGCATCCCACGGTTGCAGCCGCCACGGCGCGGGTGGATGCGGCGCGGGCTGAAGGCGATGCGCTGAGGGCCGGGCCGCATGAATTCACGGCCGGGGGCAATATTTCCCGCCGGGATATCGACGCGGACGGCCGCTATACCGAATATGACGCGTCGCTCAGCCGCGCCTTCCGCCTGCCGGGCAAGGCCGCGCTGGACCGGCGGGCCGGGGAACTGGGTGTCGATGTGGTGCAGAACCGGATGGAGGATTCGCGCCATCAGGCGGCGCTGGAACTGGGCGCTCTCTGGTATGACTGGCTGCTGGCGGCAGAGCTGTATCGCAATGCGGGCAGGCTGGTGGACAATCAGCAGGCGCTGGTGCGGGCGACCGAATCGCGGTTGAAGCAGCGCGACGCCGCCCGGCTGGAACTGGAACAGGCGCATGCGGCGCACGCCTTTGCCATGGCGCAGCAGGCGGATGCGGCGGCGGCGCGAGATCGCGCCCGCACCCTGCTGGCCAGCCGCTTTCCGGACCTGCCCCTGCCGGTGGAACCGCCGCCCATCCAGCCGCCCAGCGTGCCTGACGAAGGGCTGGATGGGCTGCAGCGGCTGATATTCGAGCGCAGCCACGAGATCGCCGCCGCCGGGGGCGAGGCGGAGCGGCAATCCGTGCTCGCAAGGCGCGCGGCGGCGGAGCGGATGGCGGACCCGTCGCTGGGTGTGCGCCTGTTCAGCGAGCGCGGTGGCGAGGAAAAGGGCGCGGGGCTGACGATGTCCCTGCCGTTGGGCGGCGGCCACCGCCGGGCGCTGGCCCGGCAGGCGGTGGCCGAAGCGCGGGCGGCAGAGTCCGATTTTCAGGAGGTGAAGCGCGGTGTGACGGGCAACGCCGCCGCCGATGTTGCCGAATATCGCGCCCGCGAATCCGCATGGGCGGCCAGCCGCGAAGCCGTCACCCGCGCACAGCAAAGCGCAACGCTGGCTGCGCGCGGCCAGCAGATGGGCGCGATCGACCTGTCGGACAGGCTCTATGCGGAACGGCAGGCCAACGAGGCCCGTGCGCAGGAACTGGCCGCCCGCGCCGCCGCCGCCCGGCTGATCCTGAAACTGCGGATCGACGCCCACACATTGTGGATCGACTGACCGGCACCGACTGTTTCGGCAGGGGGCGGATTTGCCGGACGGCAGGCGGCCGATCCCGCTTGCCCCGTGCCGTGCAAGCTGTCAGCAGGGCGGGCATGGAACCCGTTGCACTTGCTCAGGCGCTGATCCGCTGCCCTTCCGTTACGCCGGCTGATGCGGGGGCGCTGGACGTGCTGGCGTCTGCGTTGGGCGGGCTGGGGTTCGATTGCACGTTGCTCAGCTTCGGGCAGGCGCCCGATGGGCCGATCCGCAACCTGTTCGCGACGATCGGCTCAGGCGGGCCGCATTTTGCCTTTGCCGGGCATACGGACGTGGTGCCGGAAGGGGCTGGCTGGTCGGTCGATCCTTATGCCGGGCAGATTCGCGACGGGCTGCTGTTCGGCCGGGGCGCGGCGGACATGAAGGGGGCGATAGCCGCCATGGTGTCCGCGGCAGCGGCGCATGTGGCGCGGGGTGCGCCGGGGACGCTGAGTTTCCTGATCACCGGGGACGAGGAAGGCCCTGCGACGCACGGCACGGATGAACTGCTGCGCTGGATGGAGAGCCACGGGCACCGCCCGGACATGTGCCTTGTGGGGGAACCCAGTTCCGCGCACGACCTTGGCGACATGATGAAGATCGGCCGGCGCGGCAGCCTGAACGCATGGATTGCGGTGAAGGGCGCGCAGGGGCATGTCGCCTATCCGGACCGGGCTGACAATCCGATCCGCCGCCTGCTGCCGATCCTGACGGACTTGCAGGCGCGGCATCTCGATTCCGGGACGGACTGGTTCACGCCGTCCAATCTGGAGATCACCGATCTGGAGGTGGGCAATCCCGCCACAAACGTGATCCCGGCTGAGGCGAAGGCGCGGCTCAACATCCGCTTCAACGACAGCCATCGTGGCGAGGATCTGGCGAACTGGATTCGCGAGACGGTGGCGAAACATGCGCCATCGGCCGAGGTGACGATCCGCATCTCCGGCGAGGCCTTCCTGACGGAGCCGGGCGCGCTGTCCACGCTGATCGCGGACGCGGTGCAGGCGGAAACCGGCCGCACGCCGGAACTCAGCACCACGGGCGGCACGTCCGACGCGCGCTTCATCCGCCGCATCTGCCCGGTGGTGGAGTTCGGCCTGCCGGGGCAATCCATGCACAAGGTGGATGAACTGGCCTCTGTCGCCGACATTGAGGCGCTGGCGCGAATCTATGACAGGCTGCTGCAATCGGTGTTTGCCCCAGCCTAGGCCAGCACACGCATTGCAGAGGTCTCGCGGCGCGGCATTGCCCTTAAGGAGGGGCGAAACCGCGCACAGGAGACCGCCGAGATGACCTACCCGCTTCCCAACGCCAGCACCGATCTTTCCGGGCAGGTGGCGCTCATCACGGGCGCGTCCTCCGGCCTTGGCGCGCGCTTCGCCCGCGTGCTGGCGGCCTCCGGCGCGAAAGTCGCCATCGCGGCGCGGCGGCTGGACAGGCTGGAGGAGCTCGCCGTCGAAATTCGGGCCGCCGGGGGCACCGCGCTGCCGATCCAGCTGGACGTGACAGACGCCGAGCAACTGATCGCCGCCGTCGCCAAGGCGGAAGCCGAACTGGGCACCGTCACCATCCTCGTGAACAACGCGGGCATCCCGGACGCGCAGCGCGCCCACAAGATGCCGCTGGAACTGATCGACCGCGTGTTGGACATCAACGTCCGCGCGCCGTTCATCCTGTCCGCCGAAGTCGCCCGCCGCCTGCTGGCCGCGAAATTGCCCGGCCGCATCATCAACATCGCCTCCATCGCCGCCTTCAACTACAGCGGCAACGGCGCGGCGCTCTACTCCGTTTCCAAAGCTGCCGTCGCCCGCATGACGGAAGCACTGGCCGTGGAATGGGCGGCCGCCGGGATCAATGTGAACGGCATCGCGCCGGGCGCCTTCGAATCCGAAATGATGGACGGCATGCTGAGCCGCATGGGCGACATCGCGCAATATTTCCCGCGCAAGCGCATCGCCAAAGCCGCGCAGATGGATTCCACCCTGCTGTTCCTCGCCTCCCCCGCAAGCGATGCGGTGACAGGCACGGTGATCAAGATCGACGACGGGCAGTCGCCGCGCTGAGGGGGGCCGGCGCTTTTTGGGGACGGGGGCGCAAAAGCCCCCGTCAGCCGTTCGCCTGCGTCGGCGTGTTCACCCCCATGGATTGCAGATATTTCCGCACGTTGCGCGCGGCCTGCCGCAGCCGTTGTTCATTTTCCACCATGGCGATGCGGACGAAGCCTTCGCCTTCTTCGCCATAGCCGACGCCCGGGGCCACTGCGACTCCGGCGTGGGTGAGCAGCTGCTTGGAAAATTCGAGGCTGCCGAGGTGGTTGAGCGCGGGCGGCAGCGGGGCCCATGCGAACATGGAGGCGCGCGGGGGCGGGATTTCCCAGCCGGCGCGGCCGAAGCTTTCCACCAGCACGTCGCGGCGCTTGTGGTATAGCTGGCGGTTGGCTTCGACGATATCCTGCGGGCCGTTCAAGGCGGCGCAGGCGGCGGCCTGAATCGGGGTGAAGGCCCCGTAATCAAGGTAGGATTTCACCCGTGTCATCGCCGCGATCAGCTTCTTGTTGCCCACCGCGAAACCGATGCGCCAACCGGCCATGGAATAGGTTTTGGACAGCGAGGTGAATTCGATGGCGACATCCTTCGCGCCCTTCACCTGCAGGATGGAGGGGGTGGGTTTGCCGTCGAAATACAGCTCTGAATAGGCGAGGTCGGAGAGGATCCAGACCTTGTTTTCCCGCGCCCATTCCACCAGCCGTTCATAGAAAGGCAGCTCCACCGTTTCGGCAGTGGGGTTGGACGGGTAGTTGACGACGAGGATCGACGGCCGGGGCACGGTGAACTTCATCGCCCTGTCAAGGCTTTCGAAATAGCGGTCATCCGGCGTGGTGGGCACGGCGCGGATGGTGGCCCCTGCGATGATGAAGCCGAAGGTGTGGATGGGGTAGCTGGGGTTGGGGGCCAGCACCACGTCTCCGGGCGCGGTGATGGCGGTGGCGAGGCTGGCGAGCCCCTCTTTTGAGCCCATCGTCACCACGACCTCGGTTTCCGGGTCCACCTCCACCCCGAAGCGGCGGCCGTAGTAATTGGCTTGCGCGCGGCGCAGGCCGGGGATGCCCTTGGATGCCGAATAGCCATGCGCATCGGGCTTCATCGCCACTTCGCACAGCTTCTCGATCACATGCGGCGGCGGCGGCAGATCGGGGTTGCCCATGCCAAGATCGATGATGTCCTCGCCGCGGGCGCGCGCCTGTGCGCGCATCCCGTTCACTTCCGCGATCACATAGGGCGGCAGGCGGCGCATGCGGTAGAAATCATCGTCCATGTTCATGTCCATCAGGAGGGGCTTGTGGGGTGCCATGAGCCCAAAAACGGAAAAAGGCGAGCCCGGTTTCCCCGGGGCCCGCCTTCATCCGTATCACAGACGCGGCAACCCGGGGCGAGCCGCCCCGGGGTGGAGCGGCTCAGCCTGCCTTGGCTGCGGCCTTCTTGATGTCGGACTTCTGGATGCAGCGATCCTTCACCTTGGCGCTGCAATAGGGAAGGCCGGTTGCCTCGTTGGTGGGCGGCGGCGTCTGCGCGGAGGCGGAAGCGGCAAATGCGAGTGCAGCGGCTGCGACAGCACCCATGGCGATCATCCTGCTCATCAACATGCTCCATCCAAAGCGCCGAATCCCGGCCCATGCGCGGGCGGCTGGAAACCGTTTACCTCAGAAAAAGTGATTTCGCAAAGCCGCTTTGCCGGATTGCGCAGCTTGCGCAAGCGCGCAGGCGGGGCCAAGTTGGCCCTTAAGGGACAAGCGGGCGCTGGAGAGGGACGAGAGATGGCGAAAGCGGGCGCAAAGGCCGGTGGCGACAGCCCCGACGCAGTCGCGCAGTTTGAGCGCGTGACAGAGGTGGCGGGCAAGGCCCAGCAGATGATGCTGGAGTTCTGGACAGGCGAAGGCGGCAAGCTGGCGGGCGAAGCGGGCGCGCCGGATTCGCTGGGCCGGCTGATCGACGTCTGGGGAGACTGGGCCAAGGCATGGGCCGGTGCAGACGCCACCCAGCTGGTGAAGCTGACGGGCGATTACTGGACGGATGCCATGAAGCTGTGGGCGGGCCTGTTTCTGGGCAAGCCGGACTCCGTGCCGGAGATCGTGCTGACGGAGGACAAGCGCTTCAAGAGCGACAGCTGGGATTCCGCCCCGGTGTTCGATCTGGTGCGCAAATCCTACCTGCTGGCCAGCCATTATCTGACGGAGGGGCTGGGCAGCTTTCAGGGCCTGAGCGACGAGGAGCGCAAGCGGCTGGCCTTTCAGGCGAAGCAGTTCGTCGATGCGATGAGCCCGGCCAATTTCGCCACGCTGAACCCCGACGTGATCGCCGCTGCGCAGGCAACCGATGGCGAAAGCCTGTTGAAGGGCCTGCGCCACCTGCTCGACGATCTGAAGCGCGGCAAGATGAGCATGACGGACGAAACCGCCTTCGAGGTGGGCCGCAATGTTGCCGCCACGCCGGGGCAGGTGATCTGGGAAGGGCGGCTGTTCCAGCTGATCCATTACGCTCCGCTGACAGAGCAGGTGTTTGAAATCCCGCTGCTGATCATCCCGCCGTGGATCAACAAATTCTATATTCTGGACCTGACCGCCGAGAAGAGCTTCATCCGCTGGGCCACCGAACAGGGGCTGTCCGTCTATGTCGTGTCATGGGCGCAAGGCTCGGAAGCGCTGCGCGACGTGGGGCTGGAGGATTATGCCGTGGAGGGCGAGCTTCAGGCCATCGATCTGGTGCTGAAAGCCTCCGGCGCGCCGGCCACGCATGTGATCGGCTATTGCGTGGCGGGCACCGTGCTGGCCGCCACGCTCGCTTATATGACGGCCACCGGGCAGGCGGAAAAGGTGCGCTCCGCCACCTTCTTCACGGCGCAGGTGGAGTTTTCCGAGGCCGGAGACCTGCTGAATTTCGTCACCCCGCCCATGCTGGAAACGGTCAATCAACTGGCCGCGAAAGACGGCTTTCTGGACGGCCGCTGGCTGGCCACCACCTTCAACATGCTGCGCCCCACAGACCTGCTGTGGAATTATGTGGTGAACAACTATCTGCAGGGAAAGGATTATAGCGCCTTCGACCTGCTCTATTGGAATTCCGATCCCACGAACGTGCCCGGCCGTTTCATGAACGAGTATCTGACGGGCCTCTATCGCGACAATTTGCTGATCCGTCCCGGCGAGATCAGCGTGAAGGGCGTGCCGATCGACCTGAAGACGGTGCAGACCCCGGCTTATATTCAAGCCGGGCGGGACGATCATATCGCGCCCTTGAAAAGCTGCTTCAAGCTGACCACCGCTTTCTCCGGCGAGCATCGCTTCATGCTGGCCGGCTCCGGCCATATCGCCGGCGTGGTGAACCCGCCCGTGGCACAGAAATACCAGCACTGGATCCTGCCCGAGGGCGTGCCCACGCCGGATACGGTGGAGGCGTTCCAGCAAGCCGCCGGCGAAGTGAAAGGCAGCTGGTGGCCGGACTGGATCGCGTGGATCGCGCCCCGCTCCGGCGCGAAGGTGAAGGCCCGCGTGCCCGGCAAGGCCAAGGGCTTCCCGGCCATCGAACCCGCCCCCGGCCGCTATGTGAAGCAGCGCATCGCTTGAGGATCGCGGGCGTTGCCACGGCGCTGCTGGTGGCAGCGCCGGTTCTGGCGCAGGAGGCAGACATATTGGTGCTGGGGCGCGGGCTGCCCGCAGGCCCCGGCGTGCCGGCCTATGGTTCGGTGCTGATCGACGCGGAGCGGCTGCGCGAGGCCGGGCGGCTGGAAACCGGCCTGCTGGATGTCGCCGGATTCCAGCAGTTCCGCCGTTCGGACAGCCGCTCCGCCAACCCCTCCGCACAAGGGGCGACGCTGCGCGCGCTGGGCGGCAACGCCGCCAGTCGCACGCTGGTCACGCTGGACGGCGTGCCCGTGGCAGACCCCTTCTTCGGCCATATCCCCTTCACCGCCCTGTCACCCGAACGGCTGGGGGCCGTGCGCGTCACGCGGGGCGGCGGCTCCGGCGCGTTCGCCGCCGGGGCGGTTGCGGGCACCATCGAGCTGATGAGCGCCACGCTCGGCCAGCTTCCAGATCTGGCGGCGCAGGCGGAGGGTGGCAGCCATGGCTCGACCGGTGTGCAGGCGGGGCTGACGGCCGATCTGGGCGGCGGCTACGTCAGTCTCTCCGGCCGATGGGACCGCTCCGACGGCTTCTGGACCACGCCCAAGGATCAGCGCGTGCCAGCTTCCGCCCGGGCGGCCAACGAAGGCTGGAGCCTTAGCGGCCGGGCTGTCGTGCCGTTGGGCGCCGCCGAACTTCAGGCGCGGGTGCTGCTGTTCCGCGACGAGCGGACCCTGCGTTTCAAAGGCGCTGATTCCGGCAGCGAAGGGCAGGACGCCAGCCTGCGGCTGATCGCGCGCGGGCCGTGGGAGGTGGAGGCGCTGGCCTATGTGCAGGCGCGCAACTTCCGCAACATCGTCATCTCCTCCACCACCTTCCGGCCCACGCTGGATCAGCGCAACACCCCCGCGACCGGGTTGGGCGGCAAGCTGGAACTGCGCCCGCCCATGGGCGGCGATCAGCTGCTGCGGCTGGGCGCAGACCTGCGCTGGGCGGACGGCACCATGTTCGAAACCGCGTTCAACGGTTCCACCGGCGCTATCACCGCACGGAGACAGGCGGGCGGGCAGCAGCTGTCCGCCGGGCTGTTCGCCGAGGACGATTGGACTCTGGGCGAGCTGGTGCTGACGGGCGGCGCGCGGCTGGACCATTGGGCGATCCGCGACGGCCATTATGAAAGCCACAACGCCGCAGGCGTGCCGACCCAATCCGAACAATTCGCCAACCGGCAGGATTGGCGGCTGAGCGGGCGCGCCGGGCTGCTGTGGCACGCGACCGGCGCGCTCAGCCTGCGCGCCGCCGCCTATAGCAACCACCGGCTGCCCACGCTGAACGAGCTCTATCGCCCGTTCGTGGTGTTCCCCGTCACCACGCAGGCCAACGCCGCGCTGAAGCCCGAGGTACTGCAGGGGATCGAAGCCGGGGTGGAATTTCAGCCGCTGCCCACAATGCGGCTGGCGCTGACCGCCTTCGACAACCGGCTGAAAGACGCCATCGCCAACGTCACCATCGCCCCCAATCTGCGCCAGCGGCGCAACGTGGAGGCGATCCACGCGCGCGGGCTGGAAGCCACCGGCACCCTGGCGTTCGGCGCGTTCGACCTCTCCGGCAGCCTCGCCCTCACCCACAGCCGCGTCCGCGCAGACGGCACGGCCATGGACGGCCTGCGCCCGGCGCAAACGCCGGAGCTGATGCTCTCCGCCACTGCGGGCTGGCGACCTGCCGAAGGCACAACCCTTTCCGCCACGCTGCGCCACACCGGGCGGCAATATGAAGACGATCTGCAAACCGACAGCCTGCCCGCCGCCACCACGCTGGACCTGTTCGGCCAGCTGCCCCTGACGACAGGCGTCTCGCTCTACGCCCGTGCGGAGAATTTGTTCGACGCGAACGTCTTCACCCGAAACGTCGGCGGCTCGCTGGATCTGGGCACCCCCCGCACCCTTTGGGTCGGGCTGCGGGTGGAGGCTTTGGGGCGGTAAGGCCGGAGGCACTGCCGTTGGGGCCCGTGCCGGGAAACTGATTGTCCCGCGCCCTTACGGCATCACGATCGTCCGCCCGCGCTAATCGGTCTTCCGGTTCTCCGCAGGTGCGGTCACGCCCAGCGATTTGAATACCCGTTCCAGAAAGCGCTGCTGATCCCACGCGGAGCGGTCCGGCTGGAAGCCAAGACGGACGATCACGGTGCGGGTTTCCGGTACGATCGTCACATATTGGCCTGCGAAACCCGCCAGCTCCAGCGTGCGGGCCTTCTGCCCCGGCACGCCGCCGCGGAACCATGTCTGGGTGGAGTAACGCCCCTCTGACAGCGCGGTGGGGGTGGACATGCGGGCGACCCAGTCCGCCGGCACGATCTGTTTGCCTTCGAACTGGCCGCCATCGGCCAGCATCAGCCCGAAGCGCGCCCAGTCCAGCGCGCCCATGAACAGGAAGGTGGAGCCGATGAAATCGCCGTTGGCGTCCTGTTCGAACAGGGCGGTGCGCAGGTTCATCGGTTCGAACAGGGCGGTGCGCGGGAAGCGGTCCCATGCATCGTCGGGCAGGCCGGATTTCAGCCGGGCCACCCGCATCAGGATGTTGGTGTCTCCACTGGAATAATACCAGCGGCTGCCGGGCGCGTCGCGCCGGGGCTTGGCGGCTGCAAACAGCGCGGCGCTGTTTTCGGCATAGAGCATGCGCGCCGGGTCTCCGCCCGGGCCATAATCCTCGTTGAAATCGAGGCCGGATTCCATGTTCAGCAGATTGTCGATGCTGATGGCGCGGCGCGGATCGGCGGAATTCTTGCGCCATTCGGGCAGCAGGTCCGTGTCTGCCGCAGTCAGCTTGCCTTCGGCTGCCAATATTCCCACCAGCGCGGCGGACACGGTTTTCGCCATAGAGGCGGAATATTGCGGAGTCAGATTGGTGAAGCCCCGCGCGCTGACGGCGCGCAGCAGCTTGCCCTGATGGATGATCACGATGGAGCGGGTGACCGGATCGACCGCCGGATTGCCATAGCTGCCCGGCCGAAAGGCATCGGCGATGGCAAGATCCAACCCCTTCGCATCCGGAATCGCGGGCGGCTTCGCGGACAGCGAATCGCCCTGCGGCCATGGCCGGGGATCGGGCGTGAGCTTCACCGGCTGTCCCGCGCCTTCGCCCGGGCGTGCCACCGCGCAGCCAAGGCCCGGCGTATGCCCGGCCGTCATGAAATTCATGCCGCCCGGCCCTGCCGTCACTTCGCCCTTTTCGCGATCCACCTCTGCCTTGAACATCTCCAGCTGCGGGCTGAGCGACGGGCCGAGTTCATAGGGGCGGACATCCTCTTCCGGACGGCCCTGCACGAAGATCGCGGTGCACAGCGTGCGCGCGACCAGCCCGGCGGCGACCGGCGCGGAATCGACGGCTTCCTCCACCTGCCCGCAGGCGGCGAGCGGGGCCATGGTGAAAACTGCGAGCAAGGGAAGAAGGCGCATGGGCATCCGTCTAGACCGCGCGCGTGGCCGATTCCAGCCGCCCCCTTGCATTTGGTCGATTTCATCCCCATCTGGGGCACATCGACGTCGCTGGGACGAAGCCGACGGACCGCCAACTCCCTTTTCGGGCCGCCTTTCAGGCCCCCCTATCCGGGTAAAGGGCACGGCGCTTCAGACTTCCTTTCATCGTTAATCGCAGCCGGGCCTGTCCGGGGGAGCCTGCTCCTTCGGCGCTGAGTCCCGCATTTGAAAGGGGCAAGGCCATGGCCAAGGAAGAACTTCTGCAACTCGATGGTGAAATCGAGGAAGTGCTGCCCGACGGCCGTTTTGCCGTCCGGCTGGAGAATGACCATCGGATCATCGCCTACACGGCGGGCAAGATGCGGAAATTCCGCATCCGATCCGTGGCCGGTGACAGGGTGATCGTGGAAATGACGCCCTACGACCTCGAGAAAGGCCGGATCATCTTCCGTGAGAAGACGGCCGGCGGCGGTGGCGGAGGCCCCAGAAAGGGCAATTTCCGCCGCTGATTTCAGTAACCAACAGAACAGGCGTGAAAAAGCGCCGCTTAAAGGATTTATGCATATCGAAACGATCCGCCCGGCCATCGCCGGGCCGCGCCTTGCACCGCCACTTGCCGCAAAGCGCACAGACCGACCTCTGCTCAGCCGCCGCGACCTGCGCCGGCTGGTTGCACAGATGGTCGATTGAACCAGCCGGGCCGGGGGGAAACCTCCGGCCCTTTTGGTTTTCAGGGGGCGGGGAGAACCCCGCCCAAATGGAAAGAGCCGATGCCCAAAGGCACCGGCTCTCCCTTCCCTCCCCGGAAGTAGGTGGTCAGGTCAGGCGAACTGGCCCGCCGCCTGACGAACGTCAGGCAAACTGACCCATGGTGTTGTGCACGCCGCCGGCCTTCAGCGCGGCTTCCCCGGCGAAATATTCCTTGTGATCGTCGCCGATGTCCGAGCCGGACATGTTCTGGTGCTTCACGCAGGCGATGCCCTGGCGGATTTCCGCGCGCTGCACGCCCTTCACATAGCCCAGCATGCCTTGCTCGCCGAAATATTCGCGGGCGAGGTTGTCCGTGCTCAGCGCGGCCGTGTGATAGGTGGGCAGCGTGATCAGGTGGTGGAAGATGCCGGCGCGCGCCGCCGCATCGCGCTGGAAGGTGCGAATCCGCTCGTCGGCTTCGGCGGCAAGGTCGGTCTGGTCGTAGATCACGCTCATCAGATTGGCGCGGTCATAGGCCGACACGTCCTTGCCCTCGGCGGCCCATGCGTCGAACACCTGCTGGCGGAAGTTCAGCGTCCAGTTGAAGCTGGGCGAGTTGTTGTAGACCAGCTTGGCGTTGGGGATCACTTCGCGGATGCGGTCCACCATCGAAGCGATCTGCTCGATGTGGGGCTTTTCCGTTTCGATCCACAGCAGGTCCGCGCCGTTTTGCAGGCTGTTGATGCAGTCCAGCACGCAGCGGTCTGCACCCGTGCCTTCGCGGAACTGGAACAGGTTGGAGGGCAGGCGCTTCGGGCGCAGCAGCTTGCCGTTGCGGTTCAGCACCACGTCGCCGTTGCGGGCGGTCGCCGGGTCGATCTCTTCGCAATCGAGGAAGCTGTTATACTGGTCGCCGATGTCGCCCGGTTCTTTGGAATAGGCGATCTGCTTCGTCAGCCCCGCGCCCAGCGAATCGGTGCGGGTGACAACGACGCCGTCTTCGATGCCGAGTTCGAGGAAGGCGTAGCGGCAGGCGCGCACCTTGGCGAGGAAGTCCTCGTGCGGCACCGTCACCTTGCCGTCCTGGTGGCCGCACTGCTTTTCATCGGACACCTGATTTTCGATCTGCAGCGCGCAGGCACCCGCTTCGATCATCTTCTTCGCCAGCAGATAGGTCGCTTCCGCGTTGCCGAACCCGGCGTCGATGTCGGCGATGATCGGCACCACATGGGTTTCATAATTGTCGATGGCGTCCAGCAGCACCTTTTCTTTGGCCGTGTCGCCGGCGGCGCGGGCCTTGTCCAGATCGCGGAACATCATGCCCAGTTCGCGCGCGTCGGCCTGCTTCAGGAAGGTGTAAAGCTCCTCGATCAGCGCGGGCACGCTGGTCTTTTCGTGCATGGATTGATCCGGCAGCGGCCCGAAATCGGACCGCAGCGCGGCGACCATCCAGCCCGAGAGATAGAGGTAGCGGCGCTTGGTGGAGCCGAAATGCTTCTTGATGGCGATCAGCTTCTGCTGGCCGATGAAGCCGTGCCAGCAGCCGAGCGACTGGGTGTATTGCGCCGGATCGGCATCATAGGCGGCCATGTCGCGGCGCATGATGGCGGCGGTGTAGCGGGCGATATCGAGGCCGGTGTTGAAGCGGTTCTGCAGCTGCATCCGGGCGACCGATTCGGCGCTGATGCCATCCCAGGTGCCGCCCTTGGAGGCGATCAGCTTCTGCGTTTCGGCGATGGCTTGCGAGTAGGTCGTCATCTTGATGGCTCCTTCGGCCCGGCTGAATTTGCCGGCTGAACTTTGACCACGCCCTTTACGGCCGCCCGACCGCCGCACTGAACCGCTGTTTCGTTCAGCTGTAAGACTTTACAAATTTGGCGTGTAATGTTGTAAGGATGCGCACCATGGCGCAGGACAGCAGATATATCGGCCCCCGCCTGCGCCGCATGCGCCGCGATCTGGGCCTCACACAGGCCAATATGGCCGCCGATCTGGACATCTCGCCCTCTTACGTCGCCCTGCTGGAGCGCAACCAGCGGCCGCTGACCGCCGATCTGCTGATCCGGCTGGCGCAGACCTATGATCTGGATATCGCCCGGCTGGCCGGCGACGGCGGGGCAGAGCAGCAATCGCGGCTGTCGGCGGTGCTGAAAGACCCGATCTTCGCCGATATCGACTTGCCCGCGATGGAAGCGGCGGACGTGGCCGCCAACTACCCCGGCTTTGCCGAAGCGCTGCTGCGCCTGCACACCGCCTGGCGCGAGGAGCAGCTGGCGCTGGCCGACCGCAGCGTCGAGCGCGAGGGGCCCACCGGCGGCGAGCCGCCGGACCCGGTGGCCGAATCCCGCCGCTTCCTTGCGGCGCGGCGCAACTGCTTCCCCGCGCTGGACGACGCGGCCGAGCGGCTGGCCGCCACCATCGCGCAGGCGGACGGACTGCAAGGCTATCTGCGCGCGCGGCATGGCTTGCGCGTGCGCCGCCTGCCGGCCGACGTGATGATGGGGGCGATCCGCCGCCTGAACCATCATGGCCGCGAAGTGCAGCTGGACGATCAGATGGACAGCGCCAGCCAGAATTTCCAGCTGGCGCTGCAACTCGCCTATCTGGAGCTGCGATCGGACATCGAGGCCCAGTTGCAGGGCGGCCAGTTCGAAACCGACAATGGGCGGCGGCTGACGCACCGCGCGCTCGCCAGCTATGCGGCGGCCGCGATCCAGATGCCCTACACGGCCTTCGCCCGCGCCGCCGACAGCCGCCATTATGATGTGGAGGCGCTGGGCCGCCAGTTCGGGGCCAGCTTCGAACAGGCCGCGCACCGGCTGACCACGCTACAAAAGCCGGGGCATGAACGGGTGCCCTTTTTCTTCCTGCGGGTGGATCAGGCGGGCAATGTCTCCAAGCGGCTGGATGGCGCGGGCTTCCCCTTCGCCCGCCATGGCGGCGGCTGTCCCCTGTGGACGGTGCATCAGGTGTTCCGCACCCCGCGCCAGATCGTCACGCAATGGATCGAACTGCCGGATGGGCAACGCTTTTTCTCCGTTGCCCGCACCGTCACGCAGGGGATCGGCGGCTTCGGCACCCCGCGCGCGGAACGCGCCATCGCGCTGGTCTGCGCGGAGGAGCATGCGGACCGGCTGATCTACACCCGCGCCGCCAACGCGCCCGGCCCCGCCATGGCGACGCCCATCGGCATCAGCTGCCGCCTGTGCCATCGCGCCGACTGCACCTCCCGCGCGGCCCCGCCCATCGGCCGTGACGTGCTGCCGGACGATTACCGCCGCACCAGCGCGCCCTTCGGCTTTTCCGACGGTTGATCCCGCGGCCATCGCCGGGGTATCGGCGAGGGAACTGGAGGCCAATACCCATGAAGACACGTGCTGCCGTCGCATTCGAAGCCAAAAAGCCGCTGGAAATCGTCGAGGTGGATCTGGAAGGTCCGAAGCCCGGCGAAGTGATGGTGGAAATCAAGGCGACGGGCGTGTGCCACACCGATGCCTACACGCTGGACGGTCTGGACAGCGAGGGCATCTTCCCCTCCATCCTTGGCCATGAAGGCGCGGGCGTGGTGGTGGAAGTGGGCGCGGGCGTCACCAGCGTGAAGCCGGGCGACCATGTGATCCCGCTCTACACGCCGGAATGCCGCCAGTGCAAAAGCTGCCTGTCTGGCAAGACCAACCTTTGCACCGCCATCCGCGCCACGCAGGGCAAGGGGCTGATGCCGGACGGCACCACGCGCTTTTCCTATAAGGGCCAGCCGATCTTCCATTATATGGGCTGCTCCACCTTTTCGAACTACACGGTGCTGCCGGAAATCGCCGTGGCGAAAATCCGCGAGGACGCGCCGTTCCAGTCCAGCTGCTATGTCGGTTGCGGCGTGACCACGGGCGTGGGCGCGGTGGTGAACACCGCCAAGGTGCAGGTGGGCAACAATGTGGTGGTGTTCGGGCTGGGCGGCATCGGCCTGAACGTGATTCAGGGCGCGAAGATGGTCGGCGCAGATCGCATCATCGGCGTGGACATCAACCCCGACCGCGAGGCGTGGGGCCGCAAGTTCGGCATGACGCATTTCCTGAACAGCAAGGGGATGTCCCGCGAAGACACGGTGGCGAAGCTGCTGGAACTGACGGACGGCGGCGCGGATTACAGCTTCGATTGCACCGGCAACACCGAAGTGATGCGCACCGCGCTGGAATGCTGCCACCGGGGCTGGGGTGAATCCATCATCATCGGCGTGGCCGAAGCGGGCAAGGAAATCTCCACCCGCCCGTTCCAGCTGGTGACGGGCCGGGTGTGGAAGGGCACGGCCTTTGGCGGCGCCAAGGGCCGGACGGACGTGCCGAAAATCATCGATTGGTATATGAACGGCAAGATCGAGATCGACCCGATGATCACCCATGTGTTGCCGCTGGACGAGATCAACAAGGCGTTCGACCTGATGCACAAGGGCGAGAGCATCCGGAGCGTGATCCTGTTCTGAAGGCTGTTCGGAAGAACGGGCGGCTGCGCGCCATCCTTCTGGCCCTTGCGCTAGCCGCGCCTTGCGTCGCGGCCGACGCGGGGCGACCGTTCGAAGCCGCCGATGTCGCCCGGCTGGTGGTGCTCGGCGAACCCGCCTTCACGGCGGACGGCGGAGAGCTGCTCTATTCCGTAACCGCCACGGACACCCCCGCCCGCGCGCAGAGCGACCTGTGGGCTGCGGGTTGGGCGGGCGGGAAGCGGCGGCTGACGAACAGCCGGGACCGCAGCGAATGGATGCCGCAGCCACTGGCGGGCGGGCGGGTCGCCTTCCTGTCGGACGGCGCGGCAGACGGCAGCGTGCAGCTATGGGCCATGCCGCTGAAAGGCGGCCGCGCCCGCCAGCTGACGCGCATCCCCGGCGGCATCGGCGACTACAGCCTCTCGCCAGACGGGCGGCAGGCGGTGGTGACGGTGGAGACCGGCGCGCCGGAATATCCCGCCGATGGCCCCGAGCCGCCGATCGTGGTGGACCGTTTCCAGAACCGGCAGGATGGCGCGGGCTGGCTGGACGCTCGCCGTTCGCATCTGGCGCTGGTGTCGCTGGCCGACGGCGCGGCACGGCTGCTGACGAGCGGCGATTACGACCATTGGCTGCCCAGCTGGTCCCCCGATGGCCACTGGATCGCCTTCGTCTCCAAGCGCTGCGCGGACGCGGACCGGCGCTATTGCTCGGACGTCTATGTGATGCCCGCCGCTGGCGGCGAAGCGCGGCGGCTGAGCCGCCACGAAGGCGCTGACGCGGACCCGGATTTCGAAGCCGGGCGACCTTCATGGTCCCCGGATTCCCGGCGGCTGGCATGGGTGCGCGCGGGCGACGAACGCCTCACATGGTACAGCCCGTTCCGGCTGGTGGTCGCCGATCTCGACAGCGGCGACCTCAGCGAACCCGGCCCGGCGGACCGCTGGGTCTATGCCCCGCGCTGGACGGCGGACGGGCAGATTCTCGCGCTGGTGGAGGAGGACAGGGCGACTCGCCTCGCCGCCATCCGCCCCGACACCGGCGACATCAGCTACCTCACGCCCGCCGACGCCACCGCCGTGGAGTTCGCCAGCCACGGGCCGCGCGTGGCGGTGCTGCTGGGGGGCAGCGCCGCACCGCCCGCGCTCTGGGCGCTGGACGCGCCGAAGCGGCTGCTCGCCAGCCACAATGAATGGCTCGCCGAGCGGCAGATCGCGGAAACCCGCCCCGTCTCGTGGGCCAGCGGAGACGCCGAAATCCACGGCCTGCTGATGCTGCCGCCCGATCACCGCGAAGGCCAGCCGCTGCCGCTGATCGTGCGGCTGCACGGCGGCCCCGTCTGGCAATGGTCCCACGAATTCATGGCCGACTGGCAGGCCTTCGCCGCGCGCGGATACGCCGTGCTGGCCCCCAACCCGCGCGGGTCCTCCGGCCGGGGCGAGGCCTTCGCCCGCGCACAGATGGCGGACTGGGGCAATGCCGACGTCAACGATGTGCGCACCGGTATCGACCATCTGATCGCCACCGGCATTGCAGACCCGGCCCGCATCGGTGTCGGCGGCTGGAGCTATGGCGGCATCCTCACCAACTATCTGATCGCCCGCGATCCACGCATCCGCGCCGCCGTCAGCGGCGCTGGAATGGGCAACTTCCTCGGCGGCTATGGTGTGGATCAGTACAGCCGCGATTACGAACTGGAACTGGGCCGCCCATGGGAAAACTCCGAGCTCTGGCGGAAACTCAGCTACCCCTTCTTCGAAGCCGACCGCATCCAGACCCCAACGCTTTACCTCTGCGCCGAAGCCGACAGCAACGTCCCCTGCTCCGGCAGCCAGCAGATGTTCCAGGCGCTGAAATCCCTGAATATCCCCACACGGCTGGTGATCTACCCCGGCGAAAACCACGGGCTGACGGTGCCTGCCTACCGCGTGGACCGGGTGGCGCGGGAACTGGATTGGTATGGGCGGTTTCTGGCAGAATAGCGGGATATGACGGTTCGCCCCGGCCGGGCCGGATCCGCTGACATTATGGCAACCGCAACATTCCGCCAATTGTTGCAAGGTTGACACGGATCAACGCCCTCCCCCATCCTTGCCGTCACTGCTGGCTCGGCGTTCCGCCATTCAAACCGGCGCTGACTGCGAGACAGGGAGACGAACATGGGCATCGAGGCCGACACGCCCTGGCATGGGCTGCCGGACTATGAGGTTCTTGCAAGGTTGCAGGCCGATATCGGCGGGTTGAGCGGCGCGGAGGCGGCGGCGCGGCTGGGTGTGCATGGGCCGAACAGTCTGCCGGTGTCGCGCGGGGTGCATCCGCTGCGGCGGTTTCTGGCGCAGTTCAACAGTGCGCTGATCTATTTCCTGCTGGCGGCCGCTGCGGGGGCGACGGTTCTGGGGCATCCGATTGATGCCGCGGTGATTCTGGCGGTGGTGCTGGTGAACGCCATTGTCGGCTTCCTGCAAGAGGGCAAGGCGGAGCGGGCGCTGAACGCCATTCGCGGGCTGATCGCGCCGCATGCGCATGTGCTGCGCGATGGCCATCGGCAATCCCTGCCGGTGGAGGGGCTGGTGCCCGGCGACATCGTGCTTCTGGAGGCGGGCGACAGGGTGCCTGCCGATGTCCGCATCCTGCATGCGCGCGGGTTGAGCATCGACGAGGCGCTGCTGACGGGGGAATCGGTTACGTCGGAGAAACAGGAGCAGGCGGTGGCGGCGGATGCGTCCATCGGCGACCGTTCCAACATGGGCTTTTCCGGCACGTTGATCGCCACCGGGCAGGCGAAGGCCGTGGTGGTGAAAACCGGCGTGCACACCGAAATCGGCCGCATCAGTGCGATGTTGCAACAGGTGGAGAGTGTTTCCACCCCGTTGTTGCGGCAGATCGACCGCTTCGCCCGGCGCTTCACATGGTTCGTGCTGGCGGGCTCTGTGTTGCTGTTCGCCTTCGCCGTGCTGGCGCGCGATTTTGAGTGGACAGAGGCGCTGATCGCCGTGGTGGCGCTGGCGGTGGGCGTGGTGCCGGAAGGCCTGCCTGCCGTGATCACCATCACGCTGGCGATCGGCGTGCAGCGCATGGCGGCGCGCAAGGCGGTGATCCGCAAGCTGCCCGCCGTGGAAACGCTGGGCGCAACCTCGGTGATCTGCACAGATAAAACAGGCACGCTCACCCGCAACGAGATGACGGCGCGGCACCTGCACTTGCCGGATCACCGGCTGGAGGTGAGCGGTTCGGGCTATGCGCCGCTGGGCAGTTTCGCAGCCATCGGCCATGACGATGATGCAGGTGCGCTGGCCGCTGCATCCGGGCTCATCCGCTGCGGCCTGTTGTGCGGCGATTCGCTGCTGCACGAACAAAACAGCCTCTGGCATGTCGATGGAGACCCGATGGAGGGCGCGCTGGTGGCGCTGGCGATGAAGGCGGGCCTCTCCCCGGATCATGTGCGCGCCGAATGGCCGCGCATCGACACCATCCCCTTCGACGCCGCCTATCGTTTCATGGCCACCCTGCACCGCGCGCCCGACGGCGGCGCGCTGCTGTTGGTGAAGGGCGCGCCCGAAGCACTGCTCGCCATGACGGGCGCAAGCGCGGATTTCTGGGAACCCCGGATCGCCGAAGCCGCCTCTCTCGGCGAGCGGGTGCTGGGCTTCGCCGCGAAGCATCTTCCCGTCGCGCCGGACCGGCTGGCCTTCACCGATCTGGATCGGGGAATCGACTTCCTCGGCCTCGTCGGCTTCATAGATCCCCCGCGTGATGAGGCTGTCGCCGCCATCGCCGAATGCCGCGCGGCGGGAATCGCGGTGAAGATGATCACCGGCGATCACAAGGCCACCGCACTCGCCATCGCCAACCAGATCGGCCTCGCGGATGACCCGCAGGTGGCGACCGGCGCGGAGATCGATGCGCTGTCAGACGAGGAGCTGATCCCCTTCGCCGCCGCCGTTTCCGTGTTCGCCCGCACCAGCCCCGAGCATAAGCTGCGCATCGTCCGCGCGTTGCAGGCGCGGGGCGCCATCGTCGCCATGACGGGCGACGGCGTGAACGACGCGCCCTCGCTGAAACAGGCCGATGTCGGCACCGCCATGGGCCACAAGGGCACCGAGGCGGCCAAGGAAGCCGCCGACATGGTGTTGCTGGACGACAATTTCGCCTCCATCGTCTCCGCCGTGCACGAAGGCCGCACCGTGCACGACAATATCCGCAAGGTGATTTCGTGGACGATCCCCACCAACGGCGGCGAGACGCTGGCCGTGGTGATCGCCATCGCCGCAGGCTTCACCTTGCCGATGACGGCGACGCAGATCCTGTGGATCAACCTTGTGCTCACCGTCACGCTGGGCCTCGTCCTCGCCTTCGAACCGCCGGAACCCGGGGTGATGAACCGGCCGCCCCGCAAGCCGGACGCGGGCCTGCTCTCCCCCTTCCTGCTGTGGCGCGTGGTGATCGTTTCCACCCTGCTCGCCGCTGCGGCGCTGGGCGTGTTCCACTGGTCGCTGAGGAACGGAGAGGATCTGCAAACGGCGCGCACCATGGTCGTCAACATGCTGATCGTGGGGGAGACCTTCTACCTGTTCAACGTCCGCTACCTGCATGCGCAATCCATCACATGGCGCGGCGTGCAGGGCACCCCCGCCGTGCTCGCCGCCATCGCCGCCGTCGTGGTCGCGCAGCTGCTGTTTACCTACTGGCCGCCCATGCACGACATCTTCGATACCCGCCCCCTCTCGCTGGCGGACGGCGCGCTGATCCTCGCCATCGGGGTGGGCATCATGCTGCTGCTGGAGGTGGAAAAGCACGCCCTGCGACGGCTGGGCTGGTTCGACGAGGTGCGGTGAGGGGGGGGGGCGCAGGTTCGTGGTTTTGAAGGGGCTCCGCCCCTTCATCCCGGCAGGGAAATGATTTCCCTGCACCCTCTAATTTTGCGTTGCGGCCCACCCGTCGCGCCGTGTGAGTGATCAGATTTCATTGCCTGCGGCGCTGCGGAGCGCTCTCCCCCGTGCCAAGGGGAGAGTAGGATAGGGGTGTCACCGCGGGGCCTAATCCGCTGATATTCCCATAAGCGCAACGAAAAGCGCCGCAGGCAACAACCATCATCCTCCCCCAACAACAGGCACCCCGGACTTGATCCGGGGTCCAGCTGTTCTTCGGCAATGCTGGAGCAGAAAAGCGGGACCCCGGATCAAGTCCGGGGCGATGTGAGGAGGTTCGTGAGGCACGCCCCAAAGCGCCGCAGGCAATCAAACCAACCGCCCGCACACCTAACCGATGAACCTACAAATGTGGGTGCAGGGAGCACGGCTCCCTGCCCGCCGGAGGCAAAAAACGCGGTGCATAAAAAAGGGGGGCACAAGGCCCCCCTTCCTCAGCGCATAGCGCCAGATATCAGTCGTCGTTCCCGGTCAGGAAGGCCGGCAGCGAGCCGTCGCCTTCCGGCTCGGAGCGTTCGCGGCGCGGGCCGCGATCACCCCGATCCCGGCCGCCATCACGGCGGGGGCCACGGTCACCGTCCCGGCGCGGGCCGCGGTCGCCATCGCGACGCGGACCACGGTCGGAGCGTTCGCCGCCTTCACGCGGTTCGCGCGGGGGGCGGGTGTCGGCCAGTTCTTCGCCGGTTTCCTGATCGACGAGGCGCATGGAGAGCTTCACCTTGCCGCGATCGTCGACGCCGATCACCTTCACCTTGACCTGCTGGCCTTCGGTGAGGACGTCGGAGACCTTCTGCACGCGCTCGTTCTTGATTTCCGAGATGTGGACGAGGCCGTCCTTGGCACCCAGGAAGTTCACGAAGGCGCCGAATTCCGGCATGCCGACGACCTTGCCGGTGTAGATCTTGCCGATTTCCGGCTCGGCGATGATGCCGATGATCCACTGGCGGGCGGCTTCGATCTTGTCGAGATCGGCGGAGGCGATCTTCACCGTGCCATCGTCTTCGATGTCCACCTTCGCGCCCGTGGTTGCCACGATTTCGCGGATCACCTTGCCGCCGGTGCCGATGATGTCGCGGATCTTGTCCTTGGGCACGCTCATCGTTTCGATGCGCGGCGCGTGGGCGGACATTTCCGTGCGGGTTTCGGTGATGGCCTTGGCCATTTCGCCCAGAATATGGGCGCGGCCGTCCTTCGCCTGAGCCAGCGCGACCTTCATGATCTCTTCGGTGATCCCGGCGATCTTGATGTCCATCTGCAGGGACGTGATGCCTTCGCTGGTGCCAGCCACCTTGAAGTCCATGTCGCCCAGATGATCTTCGTCACCCAGAATGTCGGACAGAACGGCGAAGTCCTTGCCTTCGAGGATCAGGCCCATGGCGATGCCCGCCACCGGGCGCTTCAGCGGAACGCCCGCATCCATCAGCGCCAGCGAACCGCCGCACACCGTCGCCATCGAGGACGAGCCGTTGGACTCGGTGATGTCCGACAGGAGGCGGATGGTGTAGGGGAACTCGTCCTTGCCCGGCAGCATCGGGTGGATGGCGCGCCATGCCAGCTTGCCATGGCCCACTTCGCGGCGGCCCGGCGCACCGAAGCGGCCCACTTCACCGACCGAATAGGGCGGGAAGTTGTAGTGCAGCATGAAGCGTTCATACTTCAGGCCATCCAGACCGTCGATCATCTGCTCGGCGTCGGCGGTGCCCAGCGTCGTGGTGACGATGGCCTGCGTTTCGCCGCGCGTGAACAGCGCGGACCCGTGCGTGCGCGGCAGGAAGCCGACTTCGCCGAGGATCGGGCGGATGGTCTTGGTGTCGCGGCCGTCGATGCGGCTGCCGTCCTTCAGGATCGCGCCACGGACGATTTCGCCTTCCAGCTTCTTGAACAGTTTGCCGGCCTTCTGCTGGGTGGCGGCGTCTGCATCGGCATAGAGCGGCTTGGCCTTCGCCTTGGCGTCTGCCAGCGCGGCGACGCGCGCGGCCTTTTGCGTGATCTTGTAGGCGGCGGCGATATCCTTGCCGACAGCCTTGCGGATCGTGGCGAGCATCTCGGTGTCGTCGGCGATCTTCAGGTCCCGAGGCTCTTTCGCAGCCTTTTCGGCGAGGCCGATGATGGCCTTGATCACCGGCTGGATCGACGTGTGGGCGAACATCACAGCGCCCAGCATCTCGTCTTCCGAAAGCTCCTGCGCTTCGGATTCCACCATCATCACCGCGTCATGCGTGCCGGCGACGACGAGGTCGAGGCGGCCTTCCTTAAGCTGCTCCTTGGAGGGGTTCAGCTGATATTCGCCATCCTTGAAGCCCACGCGGGCGGCGGCGATGGGGCCCATGAAGGGCACGCCGGAGAGCGTCAGCGCGGCAGAGGCGGCGATCATCGCCACGATGTCGGCTTCATTCTCGCCATCGTAGCTGAGAACCTGTGCGATCACGTTGATTTCGTTGTAGAAACCTTCCGGGAACAGCGGGCGCACCGGGCGATCGATCAGGCGGCTGGTGAGCGTTTCATGCTCGGTCGCGCCACGTTCGCGCTTGAAGAAGCCGCCCGGAATGCGACCGGCTGCGGAGAATTTCTCCTGATAATGCACGGTCAGCGGGAAGAAATCCTGGCCTTCCTTCACCGACTTCGCGGCGGTCACGGCGCACAGCACCACGGTTTCCCCGTAGGTGGCCATCACGGCCCCGTCGGCCTGACGGGCGACCTTGCCGGTTTCAAGCGTCAGCGTGCGGCCGCCCCATTCGATGGATTGCTTGGCAATGGTAAACATCAATATGCTTTCTCAAGCCCCTGACCCAGTGCCAGAGGCAGTTCGGACATGAGGCTCCTGAACCATTCAGGAGCCTCGGACTTGCCCCGGATGAAACGGGGCGGCGCATCAGCGCCGGAAATCCCGGATACGCCGGGCCGGTTACAGGAAGGGCGCCCTTTCGGGGCGCCCTTGCCGAATTACTTACGCAGGCCCAGCTTGGCGATCAGCGCCTGATAGCGGGCTGCATCCTTGCGCTTCAGATAATCGAGAAGCGAGCGGCGGTTGTTCACCAGCATCAGCAGGCCGCGACGCGAGTGGTTGTCTTTCGCGTGGGTCTTGAAATGCTCGGTCAGATTCTGGATGCGCGCGGTCAGGATGGCGACTTGCACTTCCGGGCTGCCGGTGTCGCCGGCTTCGCGGGCGTGTTCGGCAATGACGGCGGCCTTTTGTTCAACAGTGATCGACATCGTGGATCTCCTACTTACAAGTTGAATCCCCTCACGACTTTCACGTCGCCTTGCAAAATCTCGACCAGCGCAACCGGAACAGGCCCGAGGGTTGCGAGATATTGGCCGGGATTTCCACGGGGCCTCAGAATGCGCTGCCCTTGCTTCAGTGCAGCGGCTTCCTGAGGGTCGACAGCGAGGACCGGGATGTCGTCCAGTCCGGCTGTCAGCGGCAAAAGGGCCTGTTCAGGCGCGGGCCCTTGCACGAGTTCCACGCATTTGTCCAGCGAAACGGCCTGATCCAGCGTGAACGGACCGGCCGCCGTGCGACGCAACAGGCGGACATGCCCCACCGTGCCCAGCGCCAGCGCAAGATCGCGCGCGAGACTGCGCACATAGGTGCCCTTGGAGCAATGCACATCCAGCGTGGCGCTGTCCGCATCGGCTTCCACCAGCTTGAGGCTGTGGATCACAAGCTCGCGCTCTGCCAGTTCCACCGTTTCGCCCGCGCGGGCCAGCGCATAGGCCCGTTCGCCATCCACCTTCAGCGCGGAATAGGCAGGCGGGCGCTGGCGGATTGGGCCGGTGAAGCGCGGCAACATCGCCTGAATCGCCGCCGAATCGGGGCGCACCGGGCTTTCCGCCACCACTTCGCCTTCGGCATCGTCGGTGCTGGTGGCGGTGCCGAAGCGAATCGTGAAGCGATAGGCCTTCGGCCCGTTCAGCAGATAGCCGGACAGCTTGGTCGCCTCGCCCAGCGCGATGGGGAGCACGCCGGACGCCAGCGGGTCCAGCGTGCCGCCATGGCCAATTTTCAATTGGCCCGACCCGGACTGCCCGATTTTCGGCTTTCCATGGCCACCGTGGCGCAGCGCCCATTTCAGCTTGCCGACAACCTGCGCGCTGGTGGGGCCGATGGGCTTATCGACCACCAGCCAGCCGTGAAGGCCCGTCATAATAGGCGCCGGTTACTGGCCGCCGGCGCGGACCAGCATCAGCTCCACCGGTTGCTGCGGCTCGGCCGTTTCCAGCACGAAGGTCGCCGTGTCGGTGATATATTGCAGCTTGCCGTCCGGCCCCTCGATCCGGGCTTGCAGCCGATAGGTCTGGCCGCGCGGGGTCACCCGATCCACATCATAGGCGATGCGGAAATTCAGCGGCACCTGATTGCCGCTGGTCACAAGGCTGGTGGAGGCGATTTCCGTGGCGGGCGCATCCGCGCGGGCGGCATCCACCAGCAGCACGCGGGCCTTGGTGCCGGGCACCAGCGCCATACGGTCCAGCTTGGTCAGCGTGCCCCAGATCAGCCCGTTGCGCGGGGCATCGGGAATGGCGTGGCAGGTGGCCACGCGCTCGGCATTGCGGGTGACGCCGCGATAGATTGTGGCGGTTTCGCCATCCAGATCCAGCCGGCTGGCCCCCAACACGAAGCGCGGCGGCTTGTAGCCCACCTGTTCCTGCAGAACCAGCGTTTCACCGCCACGGATCACCCGCAGCACCCCGGCGGCGCGATCCCAGTCTGTCGTGGCCTTCTGCCCATCGTCGCAGATGTAGGAAACGGCGTTGTTCAGCGGCAGTACCGGGGCCTGCTGGGTGGGGCCGGGCACTGGCGCGGGCGCAGGGGCCGCCGGTTGCGCCACCGGCGGGGGGGGCGGAGGCGGCGCAGGCTCAGCCACGGGCGTTTGCGCCACAGAGGAGGAGGCGCAGCCCGCCAACAGCGCAAGCGCAAGGGGGGCGGCAATCGCGAACACAGGCTTCAATGGGCAGCTCCCCAATTGGCCCCGGTGCCGACTTCAACCCCCAGCGGAACGCTGAGCGCGAGCGCCGGACCGGCGGCGGATTCCATGACGGTGCGGATAACCCCTTTGGCCGTTTCGGCTTCCGATTCGGGGGCTTCGAACACCAGTTCGTCGTGCACCTGAAGCAGCATGCGCGTGCCCGTCAAGCCAGCCTCGGCAAGTGCCGCCTCCATGCGGATCATCGCGCGCTTGATGATGTCGGCCGCGGTGCCCTGCACCGGCGCGTTGATGGCGGCCCGCTCCGCGCCGCCGCGTTCGGATTGCACCTTGGATCGGATTCCGGGCACGTTGATGCGCCGCCCGTAGAGAGTCGTCACGAAGGCATCCTCGCGCACCTTCGCCACCGTTTCCGCCATGTAGCGGCGGATGCCGTGATAGCGATCGAGATAGCGTTCGATGAATTCCTGCGCTTCGCCGCGCGAAATCCCCAGCCGCTGGGCAAGGCCGAAGGCGGAAATGCCATAGATGATGGAGAAGTTGATGGTTTTCGCACGGCCGCGCAGGTCCCGATCGACGGGCGCGTCCGCTGCCAGCCCGAACACCTGCCGCGCCGTCAGCGCGTGGATGTCCTGCCCGCTGGCATAGGCCTCTTTCAGTTCCGGTACGTCGGCGATGTGCGCCATCAGCCGCAACTCGATCTGGTTGTAATCCGCCGAGAGGATCACATTGCCCGGCTCCGCCACGAAGGCGTCGCGGATGCGGCGGCCCATGGCGGTGCGGATGGGGATATTCTGCAAGTTGGGATCGGTGGAGGCCAGCCGCCCCGTCGCCGCCACCGCCATCGAGAAACTGGTGTGCACGCGGCCGGTTTGCGGGTTGATCTGCTGCTGCAGCGCCTCTGTGTAGGTGGAGCGCAGCTTGGAAACCTGCCGCCAGTCCAGCAGTTTGCGCGCGAGTTCGGTGCCGGGCAGGTCCAGCGCGGCCAGCCGCTCCAGCTCCGTCACGTCGGTGGAATATTGCCCGGTCTTGCCCTTCTTGCCGCCGGGCAGACCCAGCTTGTCGAACAGGATTTCCCCAAGCTGCTTGGGGCTGCCCAGCGCGAAGGGCTGCCCGGCGATGGCGTGCACCTCGCCCTCCAGCCGGGCCATCTCGCCCGCGAATTCGGTGGACATACGGGCCAGTTCCACCCGGTCCACCTTCACGCCATGGCCTTCCATGCGCGCCAGCACCGGCACCAGCGGCCGATCCTGCCATTCATAGGTGCGGGTGACTTTTTCCCGCCACAGCCGGGGCTTCAGCTTCTGCCACAGGCGGAACGTCACGTCCGCATCTTCGGCGGCATAACGGGTGGCCTTGTCCAGCGGCACCTGCGCGAAGCTCAGCTGCGCCTTGCCGCTGCCCGCCACATCCTTGAAGCTGATCGGCGTGTGGCCCAGCAGCTTTTCCGAAAGCTCGTCCATGCCATGCCCGTGCAGCCCGGCGGAGAGCGCGTAAGACAGCAGCATGGTATCGTCGAACGGGGCGATGCTGATGCCATGGCTGGCCAGCACCAGCATGTCATATTTCAGATTCTGGCCGATCTTCAGAACGCCCGCATCTTCCAGCAGCGGTTTCAGCAGCGGCAGGGCGTCTGTGGCAGAGAGCTGATCCACCGGCTCCGCCAGAAGTCCCTCGCCGGAGACATGGGCGAGCGGCACATAACAGGCCTTCCCCGGCTGCAGAGCCAGCGAAAAGCCCACCAGATCGGCGGACACGGCATCAAGGCTGCTGGTCTCGGTGTCGAACGCCACCTTGCCCAACCGCCGTGCCTCATCCAGCCACCAGTTGAGCCGCTCTGTGCTGGTCACACATTCATAGGCGTCCAGATCGAAGGGCACGTCGGGCGCGCCCTCATCCTCCTCGTCCTTCGGCTTCGCGATGGTCGCCGCTGCCGCGCGGCCCTGTTCGCCCAGCTTCGCCAGCAGGGTGCGGAAGCCGTGTTTCGCAAGGAAGGGGGCCAGCTTGTCCCGATCCTGATTGTCGTCCAGCTTCAGCGCGTCCAGCGGCGGCTCCAGCGGCAGGTCGCGCTTCAACTCCACCAGCACCCGGCTCAGCCGCGCGGCCTCGGCGTGCAGTTCCAGATTCTCGCGCAGCTTCGGGCGCTTGATCTCTGGAATCGCGGCCAGCACGCCTTCCAGATCGCCATATTGGTTCACCAGATCGGCCGCCGTTTTCGGCCCCACGCCGGGCACACCCGGCACATTGTCCACGCTGTCCCCCATCAGCGCCAGCACCTCGGCCAGCTTGGCGGGCGGGACACCCCATTTTTCCAGCACTTCCGGATCGGAAAAGCGCTTGTTCTGCATCGTATCCAGCAGCGTCAGCCCCGGACGGATCAGCTGCATCAGATCCTTGTCGGAACTCACGATCGTCACCGTCATGCCCGCGGCAATCGCGGCTTCGGCGTAAGAGGCGATCAGGTCGTCCGCCTCGTACAGCGGCTTTTCGATGCAGGGCACGCCCAGCGCGTTCACCGCATCGCGGATCAGCGGGAACTGCGGCCGCAAATCTTCCGGCGGCTCGGGCCGGTTCGCCTTATACTCGGGGTAGAGATCGTTGCGGAAACTGTGCTTCCCGGCATCCAGAATCACCGCCAGATAATCATCTTCGGGCGATTTGCGCGCCGCCTCGATCAGGTTCCACAGCATGGAGGTGAAGCCGAACACGGCCCCCACCGGCGTGCCTTCCGGGTCTGTCAGCGGCGGCAGACGGTGATAGGCGCGGAAGATGAAGCCCGATCCATCGATCAGCGTCAGGTGCGGCGGCTTCGTCATCGCCGCTCACTAGCCGTCAATTCAGGGGATTGCGAGGGGGCGCGGAGCCTGCTGGGATCAGCGCCGGAGGATTGCACATGACTGAGACTTGGCCGGCGATGAGCATCGCCCAGGCGAATGCCCTGCTGACGGCACCCGGCGCGCCGTTCGAAATGGAAGTGGTGGAGATCGAGGGACGCCCCACCCGAAGCTGGAAGAATGCGCCGCCCACACTGCAACATTGCTTTGCCGCCGGGCGCGCGCACGGCGAGCGCATCTTCCTTGTGCACGAGGAGGAACGTGTCAGTTACGAAGGCTTCGCCCGCGCTACGCTGCGGCTGGCGGATCATCTGAAATCGCTGGGTGTGGGGCGCGGCGATCGTGTCGCCATCGCCATGCGCAACGTGCCGGAATGGCCCGTCGCCTTCTATGCGGGCCAACTGCTGGGGGCCATCGTCACCCCGCTGAACGCATGGTGGACGGGCCCGGAACTGGAATATGGCCTCTCCGATTCGGGCGCTAAGCTGCTGATCGCCGACGGCGACCGGTGGGAGCGGATCGCCCCGCACCGGGCCGCGCTGCCCGATCTTCAGCATGTGCTGATCAGCCGGAGCGGCGACGGCTCGCTGGAGGCGGTGATCGGCGCGCCCGGCGCATGGGGCAGCCTGCCGGACCTGCCCACCCCCGCGCCGTTCCTGCACCCGGACGATGACGCGACCATCTTCTACACCAGCGGCACCACCGGAAAGCCCAAGGGGGCGCTGGGCACCCATCGCAACATCTGTTCCAACGTGATGTCGGGTGCCTTTTCCGGCGCGCGCAGCTTCCTGCGCCGGGGCGAAATGCCGCCGCAGCCGGACCCCGCCGCGCCTCAAAAGGCCACGCTGCTCTCCGTTCCCTTCTTCCATGCCACCGGCTGCCACGCCATCCTGAACCCCAGTCTTGTCGGCGGCGCGCGGCTGGTGATGCAGCGCAAGTTCGATGCCGGAGACGCGCTGCGCCTGATCGAAGCGGAGCGGATCACCTCGGCCGGTGGCGTGCCCACCATCGCCTGGCAGATCCTGACCCATCCGGATCGCGACAAATATGATCTCTCCAGCCTGGAAACCATTTCCTATGGCGGGGCGCCATCCGCCCCGGAACTGGTGCGGCAGATCGGCGCGGCAGGCTCCGCGCCCGGCAACGGCTGGGGGATGACGGAAACCAGCGCCACCTTCTGCCACCATATGGCGGAAGATTATCTTCACCGGCCAGACAGTTGCGGACCCGCAGTGCCCGTGTGCGACGCGGAAATCCGCGATGCCGATGGGAATGTGCTGCCGGTCGGCGAAGTGGGCGAACTGTACGGCTTCGGCCCCAACATCGTGAAGGCCTATTGGAACAAGCCGGAAGCCAGCGCCGAAACCTTCCCCGGCGGCTGGGTCCGCAGCGGAGACCTCGCCCGCATCGATTCGGAAGGCTTCGTGAGCATCGTCGATCGCGCCAAAGACATGCTGATTCGCGGCGGCGAGAATATCTATTGCGTGGAAGTGGAAGGGGTGCTGTGCGAACATCCCGCCGTGATGGACGCCGCCCTCGTCGGCCGCCCGCACCATGTGCTGGGCGAAGAACCCGTCGCATTCGTGTCCACAAAGCCGCACATGCAGGTCGGCGAAGCGGAATTGCAGGCCTTTGCGGCGGAAAGGCTTGCGCGTTTCAAGGTGCCGGTGGAAATCTTCGTCCGCCACCAGCCGCTGCCGCGCAACGCCAACGGCAAGATCTTGAAGAATGAACTGAAGAAGGAGGTCGCATGATCGCAGCCGAAGCCCTTTCCCAGCTGAAGAACCGGCTGGCGGAAGCCCTGCAATCCCCGGTGGAACTGGGCGAAGGCGATATGGGCGGAGGGCCGGGGCTGCGCATGCTGATCCACTCCATGGCCCCCGTGCCGGACGTCTCCAAAATGACGGGCCGCCACCTCGCAGACCAGACGACGAGCATGTCATGGGTGTTTCTGCTGATCCTGAAAGGCGAAGCGGAAAGCCAGCTCGCCGCCATCCGGCTGGTGGAAGCCACCGCCGGAAACATAGACGCACGCCCCGTGCTGGGCGGCGAAGGCTGGCGCGCCGACATGGCACTGGAAGACGGGCCGGAGTGGGCGCGCGGCCGGGGCGCAGCGATCGGGCTGCGGCTGCGGGTGGCGGTGGCCTGAGGCCGCTGACGGGTGGATAACGCCGGAGGGGGATTGCCCCCCTCAATCACCCTCCGCCGCTTGCCCCCGCCCATCCGATCGGCAACTCTGCGCGTATGAGCACCGCGCCCACCGGCACATTGGAAACCGCCCTTGCCCATGCAGCCCGGCTGCTGGGGGAAAACCCGGCCATGGCCGAGCAGCAGGCGCGGGAGATTCTGCGCGTGGTGCCGCACAGCGGAGCGGCGAAGCTGCTGCTGGGGCAGGCGCTGGCGGCGGGTGGGCAGCCGGATCTGGCGGTGCGGGCGCTGGGGGAGGCGGTGCGCGCCATGCCGGATTCGGCGGTGGCGTGGCGGACGCTGGCGGAGCAATTGCTGCTGCTGGGGGACGAGGCCGGGTCGGATCGGGCGCAGGCGGAGGCCATTCGCGCCTCGGTGAATGATCCGCGCTTGCGGGATGCGGCGGTCGCACTGGCGCGGGGCGACCTGCCGGTGGCGGAGAAGGCGCTGAAGGCGCATCTGAAGGCGGACCCGACCGATGTGGCCGCCATTCGCATGCTGGCGGAGTTGGCCGCGCGGATCGGCCGTTATCCGGATTCGGAGGCGCTGCTGCGCCGGGCCATTGAACTGGCCCCCGGTTTTGCGCCGGCGCGCTTCAATCTGGCGACTGTGCTGTATCGCGGCGGGCGGGCAGAGGAGGCGCTGATCGAGCTGGACCGGCTGATGGCGGAGGAGCCGGAGAATCCCGCCTATCGCAACCTCGCGGCGGTGGCGCTGACACGGACGGGCGATCTGGACGTGGCGCTGGTGCATTTCGAAAAGGCGCTGGCGCGGCAGCCGGGGCTGACGAAGGTGTGGCTGAGCTATGGCCACGCGCTGAAGACGCTGGGTCGGCAGGCGGACAGCGTGGCGGCCTATCGCCGCGCCATCGCGCTGGAGCCGGGCTTCGGAGAGGCGTGGTGGAGCCTCGCCAATCTGAAGACGGTGCGCTTCGAACCGGCTGATCTTGCCACGATGCAGCAGGCGCTTGCCGATGAGCAGGTGCAGGGCGAGGACCGCTTCCACCTGCATTTCGCACTGGGCAAGGCGCTGGAGGATGCGAAGCAGTTCGAGCCTGCCTTCCGCCACTATGAACAGGGCAACCGGCTGCGGCTGGAGGCGGTGCCGCACGATCCGGCGAAGCTGAGCGAGCGGGTGGAGCGCACGATCCGGCTGTTCACGACGGAATTCCTGCAATCCCGCGTGGGGCAAGGCTGCGCCGCGCCGGATCCGATCTTCATTCTGGGCATGCCCCGCGCCGGATCGACTCTGGTGGAGCAGATATTGGCCAGCCACCCGCAGGTAGAGGGCACGCAGGAGCTGCCGGACATCCAGATGATGGCGACGCGTCTGGGCGGCGAAGCGGATGCCTATCCGGAATTGCTGGCCAGCCTGCCCCCCGACCGGCTGCGCGCGCTGGGCGAGGAGTTTATGGAACGCACCCGGCCGCAACGCAGGACGGACAGGCCCTTTTTCATCGACAAGATGCCGAACAACTGGCTGCACACCGGCTTCATCCGGCTGATCCTGCCCAATGCGAAGATCATCGACGCCCGCCGCCATCCGCTGGCCTGCTGCTTTGCCAACTACAAGCAGCATTTCGCGCGTGGCCAGAGCTTCGCTTACAGCCTTGAGCATATGGCCGGCTACTATCGCGATTATGCGCGGCTGATGGCGCATGTCGATCGGGTCGCGCCCGGGGCTGTGCACCGGGTGATCTACGAACGGATGGTGGACGATACAGAGGCGCAGGTGCGCGCGTTGCTGGCGTATCTGGGGCTGCCGTTCGATCCCGCCTGCCTGCGCTTCCACGAAACGGAACGCGCCGTGCGCACCGCCAGTTCGGAACAGGTGCGCCGCCCGATCTACCGCGACGGGGTGGAGCAATGGCAGAATTTCGAGCCATGGCTGGGGCCGCTGAAACAGGCGCTGCAGGCGGAAATCGCGGGCTGGCCCGCCTGAGTGCTGCACCGCCGCATAACCACTTGACGCCTGTCCAACAAAGAGAGAGTTTCCCATCTTCCGGATCAATCAGAGGGCGCATCGGGGACGCCCCGCCGGGGAAAGGGGTCTATAGTGATGAAGCGGGTGACAGCTCCGTGTATCGCGCAGATTCTGCTGGCTTCAACCGCTCTTGGCTGGGCACTTCCGGCGGCGGCCGGGGAAACGGCCACAGCGGATGAAACGGGCAATGCCGACATTCTGGTGACGGCGCGGCGGCGCACCGAAAGCCTGCAGAATGTGCCGCTGAGTATTCAGGCGCTGGGCACGGAAACGCTGCAGCAGCAGAATGTCAGCTCGTTCGACGGCTATGCCCGGCTGCTGCCCAGCCTCAGCTTCCAGTCGTTCGGGCCGGGGCAGGCGCAGATCGCCTTTCGCGGCATCAACAATGCCGGAGACGGGCTGGACGCCGGTTCCACCCCCACCACCGGCACTTATATCGATGAAATCCCCATCACCACCATCGGCGGCACCCCCGATCTGCACATCTATGATATCGCCCGGGTGGAAGCGCTGGCCGGGCCGCAGGGCACGCTGTTCGGCGCCAGCTCCATGTCCGGCACGCTGCGCATCATCACCAACAAGCCCGATCCGACGAAGTTCGAAGCGGGCTATGATGTGTCGCTCACCAAATATGGCAAGGGCGATCCGGGCGGCAGCCTTGAAGGATTCGTGAACTTCCCCGTGGCCGAAAACGCCGCCATCCGCCTTGTGGGCTATTACCAGAAAGACGGCGGCTATATCGACAATGTGTTTGGTGAGCGCACCTACACGCTGGACCAGCCGGACCCGGAAATTTCCAAGACGGTGAACAACGCCAAGCTGGTGAAGGACAATTTCAACCCTGTCACCAACTATGGCGGCCGCGCCGCGCTGAAGGTGGATCTGGACGAGGATTGGGCGATCACGCCGCAGTTCATCTACCAGAAGTCGGAAGCGAAGGGGGCCTTCCTGTTCGATCCGCGCGTGGGCGACCTGAAGGTGCGGGATTTCAGCCCGTCTTACAATAATGACGAATGGTGGCAGGCGGCGCTGACGATCGAAGGCAAGATCGGCAACTGGGATCTCGTCTATTCCGGCGGCTACTTCAAACGCCACCTCGAGAATGAGATCGACTACAGCTATTACACCGTCGCCTATGACACCTATGGCTATTACGCGACCTATTTCCCCGACGGGAACGGCGGCTTCCTCGATCCCACGCAGCGGCAGAAGCTGAATTATCACTACACCAAGCACACGCAGGAAGTGCGCATCTCCTCGCCCAGCGATCAGCCGCTGCGCTTCACCGGCGGCCTGTTCTACCAGCGGCAGACCAACGATATCGACGCGCAATATTTCATCCCCGGAATCGGCTCTGTGCCGCCCGAGGGGCTGATCTGGTTCCAGCCGATCATCGACGACACCGTCTATCTGAAGCGGCTGGACCGGGTGGACAGCGATTACGCCATCTATGGCGAACTCAGCTATGACATCACCCCCGACCTCACCGTGAACGGCGGCATCCGCGGCTTCCGCGCGGAAAACTCGCTCGTCGGCTTCTCGGGCTTTTCCTATAATATCGACGAGAATTGCCTGCCGACGGACAATCCCGACATCCCCTGCGTGAACGTGCACGCCTATGGCGCGACAACGCCCATCCCGAACAAAACGCGGGAAACCGGCGAAACCCACAAGCTGAACATCAGCTGGCGGGTGGAGCCGGGCAAGATGGTTTATGCCACCTATTCCACCGGATTCCGCCCCGGCGGCGTGAATCGCAAGCCCGCATACGGGGCCTATAAATCCGATTCGCTCAGCAACTTCGAGGTCGGCTGGAAAACCGGCTGGTTCGACGGCACGCTGCGCTGGAACGGCGCGATCTTCTACCAGAAGTGGAAGGATATGCAGTTCGCCCTCGCCCGGCCGGGCGACGCAGGCGTCACCAGCCTCACGAACGTCGGCGGGGCGGAATCCAAAGGCATCGAATCCGATATCCTGCTGCGGTTCGGCGCAGTCGAACTCAGTGCCGCCGGCAGCTACACCGACGCCAAGCTGACCAGCGACTTCTGCGAGGAGGGCGGCGACGGCAGCATCAGTTGCACCCCCAAAGGCACCCGCCTGCCCATCCAGCCAAAACTGAAAGGCAATGCCAGCGTCCGCTACAATTTCCCCATCAACACGTCAGACGCCTTCGTGCAGGGGGCACTTCAGTTCCAGAGCAGCAGCCGATCCTTCCTGATGGACCGGGACGTTGCAGCCGTTGGCTACACCGGCGGCTTCGCCACTTTCGATTTTTCCGCCGGGGCCAAATTCGCCAGCGGAATCACAGCGGAACTGTTCGTGCTGAACGCCTTCGACAAACGCGGCGAACTCAGCCGCAACACCGCCTGCGCGCCATCCTATTGCGGGCCATTCTACCGCTCCTACCCGGTGCGACCGCAGTTCTTCGGCATACGCGTGGGGCAGCGTTTTTAGCGGGCTGGCGGGGTTCGGGGGGGCGTTTCTGAGGCCTCGTTGCGTGGGCGGGGCTGTGGAGGCCTCCGGCGGCTCGGGCTCTGCCCGAGACCCGGCAGGGGCGTGACGCCGCTCGCACCCCCGGAGTTTTTAGCCCCTCCCCTGGAGGGGAGGGGTTGGGGTGGGGGCCATCCGCTTGGCGCGAGGTTGGGCGTTTATTGCCTGCGGCGCTCTGGGACATGTCCCACCCACCTCTCCACACGTCACCCCGGATCAAGTCCGGGGTGACGGTTGTGGTTGTGGAGAGGGTGGTGGGTTTTCTCAGGGGCCTTCGACAAGCTCAGGCTGAGCGGGTGGGTAGGTTGGGGAGTTTGGTGGATCGGACCCGGCGTTGCTCCCCTCTCTCCAACTCTCTCCCCAGCGGGGAGAGAGAGCCTTCGTTGCGCCGCAGGCAATCAAAGCTGATCAGGTGCACGACGTGGGAGTTGCGGCGCAACGCCAACTTAGAGGGTGCAGGGAAATCATTTCCCTGCCCGCCGGAGGCAAAAAAAAGCCGCAGGCCGGGTTCCAAGGACAAAGCCCTGCCCGCGCGGCGCGCAAAAACCGCCGCCCGCCTACTCAGCTCCGAACAGCAGGTCCGCCGCCCCGGCCTTTGGTTCGCAGCCTTCGCCCGGCTTCACCGGAATTGCTGTCAACACCAGCGGCGCGCCCAGCGCTTTCAGCTGGTGGGCCACGCCGTGGCCGTCTGCGACATGGCCCCAGCCCATGATGGCGGCGACGTGGGCACCGGGGTTGTCGCGGAGCGCGGTGACGATGGCTTCGGCCATGGCGCGGTCCCACACTTGCTGGGCGTCGATGAAGCGGGCGATGGCTTCGGGGCTGGCTTCGCGCATGTGCTCGCGGAAGGTGTCGGCCAGTTTGGCGGCGTAGGCCGGGTCTGCGGCTGCGGGTTTGCTGATGGGCGATTTGCCGTCTGCGGCGGCTTTGTCGAAGCCTTCGCGGCCCACTTTGCGGACGAAGGCGCGATCCACGTTCAGGGCTTTCATGGGGATTTTGCGCGCGCGCGCCAATTCGAACACGGGGCGGTAGGCGGTGAAATCATGGCCCCAGCGCTCGGCCCATTTGCTTTCGGAGAGGAAGGCGGCTTCGTCCAGTTCGCCCGCCACCCAGCGGTCCAGCGCGGGCTGGGCTTCGCGGGGGAGCTGTTCCAGCCCGATCACCACGGGGCCTTTGGCGGCGAGCGCGGCGATAGTGTCTGCCTGCCATTGGTGGTGTGCGGGGGTGGCGTGGCGTTCGCCCAGCAGCACGGTCTGCGCGGCCAGCGCTTTGTCCAGCACGGCGCTGGCGGAAACCGGGCTTCCGGCGGCGTCGATCCACTGGCCCGGCGCGGGGCAGGTGGCCGCGAAGGCGGGGGTGGTGGCCAGCAGGGCAGCGGAAAGCGCGAGGCGATACAACATGGCAGGCCTTTTATTCCGCCGCGAGGCGCAGCGGGAGGGGGGATCGGCCGAGGCCCAGCAGCAGGGCGGCTTCGGCGGGATCGATGGCATAGACGTCTGCGACCAGCGCCGGGTCCAGCTGCTCGGGCGGCACGTCTGCCAACAGGGTGCCGCGCGCGAGCAGCAGCAGGCGCGTGGCGAGGCGGCAGGCCAGCGGCAGATCGTGCAGCGAGGCGATGATGGTGGCCCCGGCTTGCGCCTCGGCCTTCAGCACTTGCAGCAGCGCCAGCTGGTGGCGGTAATCCAGCCCGGTGGTTGGTTCGTCCAGCAGCAGCAGGCTGCGTTGCTCGCCTGCGCGCAACTGGACGAGGGAGCGGGCGATGTGCACGCGCTGGCCCTCCCCACCGGACAGGCGGGTGGCGGAACGGTCTGCGAAGGCGGACAGGTCCATATCGGCCAGCGCTTCGGCGATCAGCGCGCGGCCGTGCGGCGAATCGGCGCTGATGCCGTGCGGGTGCAGGCCCATCGCCACCACTTCGGTCACGGCGAAATCGAAGGCGATCAGCGATTGCTGACGCAGCATGGTGCGCAATTCGGCCCGGCGCGGCAGCGAGAGATCGGTGATGCGCTGGCCATCCAGCCGGATCTGCCCGGCGGTGGGCGGCAGATCGCCCGCCAGCGTTTCCAGCAGGGTGGACTTGCCCGCGCCGTTTGGCCCGGCGAGCACGGTGATGCTGCCCGGTTCAAGGCTGAGACTGAGGCGATCCAGCAGGGTGCCACCGCCGCGCGTGACGCAGAGATTTTCGACGGAGAGGATCATAGCCACGCCCGCCGGGTGCGAATTAGCATGGAGAGGAACACTGGCGCGCCCACCAGCGCCATGATGACGCCGACCGGCGCTTCGGCGGGGAGCGCCACCAGCCGGGCGGCAAGGTCTGCGGTGGCGAGCAACGCCGCGCCACCCATGGCGCACAGCGGCAGCAGCGCCCGGTGCGCCGGCCCCACGGCCATGCGCAGCATGTGCGGCACCACCAGCCCCACGAAGCCGATCACGCCGGACAGGGAGACCGCCGCACCCACCGCCACCGCCGTGAGTAAACCGAGTTTCAGCCGCAACCTGTCTGTATCGATGCCCAGATGCCGGGCGGGGGCTTCGCCCAGCGCCAGCAGGTCCAGCGCGCGGTGGGTGCGGATGAGGGCGGTCGTGGCCAGCGCGATCAGCAGCAGCGCGGGCGCGAGCACGGCCCATTCCGTTTGCGCGAACGAACCGAGCATCCACATGGAGAGCGCGCGCATTTCGGTATCGGTGGAGATATAGGTGGCCAAGCCGATCAGCGCCGCGCCGATGGCGTTCACGCCGATCCCCACCAGCAGCATGAGCACGGTGGCCCCCGGCCCGCCGGATCGGCCGAGCCACAGCACCAGCGCAACCGAGGCGAGCGCGCCCGCGAAGCTGAGCAGCGGCAGGATGAAGGGGCGCAGCAAGTCCAGCGAGGCGAGGCCCGCGAACAGCCCGGCCCCGAATACGAACCAGATCGCCGCACCCAGCGCCGCCCCGGTGGAAACGCCCAGCAGCCCGGGTTCCGCCAGCGGGTTGCGGAACAGCGCCTGCAACGCCGCGCCGGAAACGCCCAGCGTGGCCCCCACCGCCAGCGCCGCCAGCAGCCGGGGCAGGCGGATGCCTGTGAGCACCGTCAGCGCACCGGGGTCGCCTTCACCGATGCCGATCAGCGCCAGCAGGTCGCGCCATTCGATGGGCACCGCCCCCAGCCGCAGATTGGCGACGATGGAGACGAACAGGGCAAGCGCCAGCAGCAGCGCCGTGCGACCCACGCGGCCAAGCCGGGCGGGCGCGCTGGAAGCCGCCGCGACGGCCGCCGTCATTTCGCCAGCCCGAGCCCGCCGCGCAGCTTCGCCACCGCTTCGGGCAGGCGCGGGCCGAAGTTCAGCGCCATCAGGCTGTCCACCACGAACACACGGCCGTTGCGCACGGCGGGCGTGCGGGCCAGCACCGGGTCTTTCGTCAACGCCTCCAGCCCGCCTGCGATGCCCAGCACATGGCTGGGTATCAGCAGCACCTCGGGTGCGGCGACCACGGCGGCTTCGGCGGAGAGCGGCTTATAACCTTCGGCCGTGAAGCTGTTTCGCCCGCCGGAAAGGCGGATGAAACTGTCGCCAGCCGTCCCTTGCCCCGCCGCCATGATACGGCCCGGCGCGCTTGCCAGCACCAGCATCATGGACGGGCCTTTATCCGGCTGGGTCTTCGGCAACCGGGCGATGATCGAGGCGGCGAGCTTCTCGCCCTCGGCCGGTTTGCCCAGCGCGGCGGCGATGGTGCGAATCTTCGCTGCCAGCCCGGCGGCGCTTGCCTCGTCTGGCACCATCACCGGTTTCAGGCCGCTGCGCTCCAGCTGGCGCAGCACAGCTTCAGGCCCGGCCCCGGCGCTGACGAGCAGCAGGTCCGGCCGCTGCGCCAGCACCGGTTCGGGTGCGAGCTGGCGCAGATAACCCAGCTTCGGCAGCTTGCCGGTTTCCGCCGGGTACATGGAGGTGTCGTCCACCGCGACGACCTTGCCGCCTTCGCCCAGCGCGAAGACGATTTCGGTGACATCGCTGCCAACGGAGACGATCCGCTCCGCCGCATGGGTAGCCGTGGCCCCCAGAATCAGCGCCAGCAGCGCCAGCAGTCGGGCGATCATGCGGCGGGCACTTCCTCGACGATCTGCTTCCAGCCTTCCAGTTCCGGCTGGCCGGGCTTCCGCTCGCCGAAGAACTGGGCGATCAGCAGGCCGTCCTTGTCGAACAGCTCGATGGAATGCACCGCGCTGTCTGTCTGCGGCTTCCACACGGCATAGGCCTCTGCGATCAGGTCCGCGCGCAGGTGCAGGTTGAAGCCGGGATCGAGGATGTTCAGCCACGGACCCATCGGCACCACCCGCCTGATCGGGCCGCTGTGAATCTGGATGCAGCCATTGTTGCCCACGAAGCACATGATCGGCACGTCGCGGGCGACGGCCTGTTCCAGAATCGCCTGCAGCGAATCCGTGGGGATCGCACGGGAGAAGGGGCCCCCGGCCAGCCGCATCGCCTGCCGCCGCCCCACACCCTGCTTGCGCAGCAGCGCGAAGAAATCATGCACGTCGGCCAGCTTCCACCAGCCGTCGCGAAGCGCTTCCACGTCGATTTCGGCATCCGGGCGGTCGGCTGCCGGGGGCGCGATGGGTTCGGCCAAGATCGGCTGCAACGGGCCTTCCACCGCGAAGCGCGACACAAGGTCGCGCCAGGCGGCCATGTCCGTTTGCGGGCGGGCGAAAATCTTGTGGATGGCCACGCCCGCCTTGTCGAAGAACTGCAGGCTGTGGCGGATCGCGCCATCGTCCAGCGGCGTTTCCACCGCAAAGGCATGCGCCCACTGGCCCATGAACAGCCTCAGGTCGATCTCGTGGTTCAGCACCAGCCCCATGCCGCCGTTGATCTCGATATTGGCGTAGGCGCCGTCCTTCTCATGCACGCAGGCATGGTTCCGCGTGAGCGCCATCACTGTGCCCAGCGGCGGCAGCGCTTCGATGATGGCGGCGGCCGGGAGAGCGAGGCGGATGACGCGCGCGTCTGACTGGTGCGCGGTGAGCCACACCCCTTCGGACACACCAAGCGCAGCGGCCTGATCGATGGGGCGTTTTGGGGCCGGGCGGGGTGCGTCGGCGGGGGTGCCGGAAGCGGCAGGGGCGAGGTTTGTCATGTCGGTTGAATAGATTTGAATGCGAGTCACTTGCAATATCAAAATTGTCACGGCATTGCATTTGCGAGTCATTCGCAACCCAAAAACAGGGACACATCAGGGATCGTCATGCCGAGCAATCTTTCAACACCCGCTAAAATCATCGCCGCCGCCCTCGCCGGCAGCTTCCTCTCTGCCGTCGCCGTCGCTGCGGAGGCGGACGACTCGGACGCCGCGCTGGGCGGCGGCGCGCCTGCCATCGTGGTAACCGCCACGCGCACGCCGCTGTCGATCCTTGAAGCGCCCGCCACCGTCACCCTGTTCGATGCCGACAGCATCGCCGACAATCTGGTGACGGACATCCGAGACCTCGTGCGCTTCGAACCCGGCGTCAGCGTGCGGCGTGCGCCCACCCGCTTTGGCGCGGCATCCGGCAGCACCGGGCGCGACGGCAATGCGGGCTTCAACATCCGCGGCCTTGAAGGCAATCGCGTGCTGATGCTGGTGGATGGCGTGCGCGTGCCGGACGGCTTCGATTTCGGCGCGCAAGCGGCCGGGCGCGGCGATTATGTCGATCTGGGCCTTGTGAAATCGGTGGAAATCCTGCGTGGCCCGGCCTCTGCCCTTTATGGCAGCGACGGGCTGGCGGGCGTCGTCAGCTTTGTGACGGCAGACCCGGAAGATCTGCTGCGCGGGCAGGCTTTCTCCGTGCTGGGCCGCGCGGGCTATGCCTCTGCGGATCAGGAGTGGAGCGGCACCGGCATCGTCAGCGGCAAGGCAGGGGCCTTTTCCGCCATGGGCGCAGTGACGATCCGCCGCGGCCATGAGCTGGACAATCAGGGCACGAACGATGCCCCCAACAGCACGCGCACCCGCCCCAACCCGCAGGACACGCGCACCGACAGCTTCCTTGGCAAGCTGGTCTATGATCTGGGCGGCGGCCACCGGCTGCGGTTGACAGGCGAACATCTGGAAGACCGGGTGGATACCGACGTGCTGAGCGGAATCGCGCCCGTGCCCAGCGCTGCCACCAGCGTGATCGGGCTGACAGCGCAAGACAAGATCAAGCGCGACCGGGTGGCGCTAGACTGGCGCTATGACGGCAGCGGGCTGGTGCAACACGCCAGCGTGACCGGCTTCTGGCAGCAATCGAAGAACCGGCAATCCTCGTTTGAGGATCGCAACACCGCCGCAGACCGTATCCGCATCAACAGCTTCGACAACCGGGTGTGGGGGGCCGCCGCAGACGCGACGCTGGGCTTCGAAACCGGCCCTGCAAAGCACCGGCTGACGGCGGGCGGAGACGTCTCTATCACCCGGCAGGAAGGCCTGCGCGACGGCACCGTGCCGACTGCGCCCGAAGTCTTCCCCACCCGCCCCTTCCCCATCACGGATTACACGCTGGCCGGGCTGTTCGCCGGAGACGAAATCCGCTTCGCCGACGGGCGCTTCATCCTGTTCCCGGCGCTGCGCTTCGATCATTATTCGCTGCGCCCGAAGCAGGATGCGGCGCTGCCCTCGTTCGAAGGCGCGCGCTCGTCCGGCTCGCGCGTGTCGCCCAAGCTGGGCGCGACCTTCCGCGTGACGGAAGGCGTCAGCCTCGTCGCCGGTTACGCGCAGGGCTTCAAGGCCCCCGCGCCGGGGCAGGTGAACCAGTTCTTCGAAAATCTGACCTCGCCCTTCTTCGCCTACCGGTCGATCCCGAACCCCGACCTGAAGCCGGAGACGAGCGAGAGTCTGGAAGGCGGTGTGCGCATCGCCAGCGGACCGGTGCAGGCGGCTTTCACCGCCTTCACCGGCCGCTACCGCAACTTCATCAGCCAGGAGCAGATCGGCGGCATCGGCACTGTCGCCAACCCGATCATCTTCCAGTTCGTGAACCTCGCCCATGTGGATATCGACGGGCTGGAAGCGAAATTCGCGGTGGAACCCGTGGCGGGGCTGACGCTGGACGGTGCCATGGCATGGTCGAAAGGCCGGGTGGACCGCGACGGCGTGCGCGGGCCGCTGCTGACCATCGATCCGCTGAAGTTCGTGGCGGGCGCGGGCTACCGCGCGCCGGACGGCCGCTTTGGCGGGCAGCTGATCGCCACCTTCGGCAGCCAGAAGGAACGGCGCGAGACGGAAGGGCTGTGCACGCCCAGCTGCTATATCCCCGGCGGCTATACCGTGCTGGACGCCACCGTCTTCTTCCGCATCAACGACAATTTCACCGTCCGCGCCGGGCTGTTCAACCTGCTGGACGCCACCTACACCGAATGGGCCGATGTGCGCGGCCTTGCCGACACGACGGCGAACCGCGCCATTGCCGACGCATGGACGCAGCCGGGGCGCAACGTCAGCGTTTCGCTGACCGCTCGCTTCTAACCGCCCGATTCTGACAGCCTGCCTTCCGCCCCGCCTTTGAGGAATACTCATCGGCGGGGAGGACAGGTTATGCGCACGAATGGGATCAACCATATCGCGCTGGTTGCGCGCGACATGGCGGAAACGGTGAAATTCTACACCGAAGTCCTGCAAATGCCGCTGGTGAAAACGGTGGAGTTGCCGGGTGGCGGGCAGCATTTCTTCTTCGATTGCGGCGGCGGATCGGCGGTCGCCTTCTTCTGGTGGGCGGATGCCCCACCGCCCGCGCCGGGCATCGCCTCTGTGCGGAAATTCCCCGGAGACGACCGCACCGCCATCGGATCGATGAACCATCTGGCCTTCCATATGGATCAGGATGAATTGCAGGCCGTCATCGCCCGGTTGCAGGCGGCGGGCGTAGAGGTGCTGCCGATCGTGGTGAACCATGACGACAGCGAGGCGACCGTGAGTGCGAAAATGCACCCCGGCGTGTTCGTCCGCTCCGTTTATTTCACCGATCCCAATGGAATCATGCTGGAATTCGCCGCCAGCACCCGCGAATTCGGGCCTGCGGACGTGCGTCACGTGCCAGCCGGGGTGGCGGCCTGATGCCACGCCTGCGCCCCGTCCCGCGCGCCGAAGCCACGGATGAAACCGTGCTTCATGCCTATCGGCTGCTGTTCGGGGATCGCGATCCGGTTGCCGAACCCGGCACCGCCACCGGCACGCGGGGGGACTGGTGGCCGGTGTTCGCCAATTCGCCCGACACGCTGCGCCACGCCATGCAGGGCTTCGGCTATTACCGATCCCCCAACCGCAAGCTGGACCCGGTGCTGCGCGAACTGGCGCAGACATGGGCCGGGTGGGCGGTGGGCAGCCAGTTCGTCTTTTCCCAGCATTGCAAATCGCTGCGCGGCGCAGGCGTGAGCGAAGCGAAGATCGCCGCCATCCCCACATGGCAGACGGCGGATTGCTTCGACGTGAAAGAGCGGCTGGTGCTGGCCTATGCCGACCGGCTGGTGACACATCGCGGCCGCGTGCCGGATGCGTTGTTCGCGGAACTGAAGGCCAGCTTCAGTGACGAGGAAATATTGGAGCTGACCTACATCAGCTGCCTGTACGACATGCACGCAGTGATGAGCAAAGCGCTGCGCACCGAGTTCGACGACCGCGACGACCCGGTGGTGGAAGTGGCCGCACCGGAGGCGTTCTCCGCAAGGGATTTCATGGACACAGGCCGAACGTAAAACCAGCGCCGCAGGCCATCAAACCCGATTACACCTGTGTCGCACCGGCTGACTTCCACCCGCTCAGGCTGAGCCTGTCGAAGCCCCATGCAGCAATCCACCATCGGCCCAGTCATGGTGCCGCCACGTCCGGGGCTTCGACAGGCTCAGCCTGAGCGGGATGAGAGGGCAGGCAAGCCATGCCTGTTTGCAGAGGGTGCAGGGAAATCATTTCCCTGCCGGGTGCAGGGCAGAGCCCTGCCCACGCGGCGCGCAAAAAACGCCCGCGCGCTACCCCAACCGCGCCGCGTGCCACTCCAGATGCGAGGTCATGAAGCTGGAGATGAAGTAATAGCTATGGTCATAGCCGGGCCGCAGGTTCAGCGTCAGCGGGATACCAGCGGTGTCGCAGGCGGCGCGCAGCAGCTCCGGCTTCAGTTGCGGCTGCAGAAACGAGTCTGCGTCGCCCACGTCCACCAGCAGATCGGGCAGGCGCGCGCCGGCGTCGATCAGCGCGACGGCGTCGTGGGCGGCCCACAAGGTTTTGTCCGGCCCCAGATAGGCCGCCAGCGCTTTCTCGCCCCATGGCACTTGCGAGGGCGCGACGATGGGAGCGAAGGCTGAGACAGCGCGATAGCGGCCAGGGTGGCGCAGCGCCATGGTGAGCGCGCCATGTCCGCCCATGGAGTGGCCGGTGATCCCCTGCCGCGCCATATCCAGCGGGAAGTGCGCGGCGGCCAGCGCGGGCAGTTCCTCGGTGATATAGCTCCACATGCGGAAGTGCGGAGCCCATGGGGCCTCGGTCGCGTCGACGTAGAAGCCTGCGCCCTGCCCCAGATCATAGGCGGGATCGTCGGCCACGTCCGAACCGCGCGGGGAGGTGTCGGGCGCGAGGATGGCGAGGCCCAGCCGGGCGGCGGCTTCGCGGAACTCGCCCTTTTCGGTCACATTGGCGTGGGTGCAGGTGAGGCCGGAGAGATAGGTGATCAGCGGGAACGGCCCCTCGCCTTCGGGCAGGAAGATCGAGAATGTCATGTCGGTGCCGGTCGCGCTGCTGGCGTGCGTCCACACTTGCTGCCGCCCGCCGTGGCTGCGCCATTCCGATTTCTGTTCCATCGCCTGCCCGTCCTTGCATCCAGCCTGATCGGCCCGCCATAGAGCGGGGCAACAGCCCGGCACAAGCAGGGCGAACAGGGGGAGGGAACATGCCCGCGATCAGCCACCACAACGGAATGGACGAGGCCAGCTTCACGGCCTTCGCCGATCAGTTGGACCGTTATGTGCGCGACAGGTTGATCCCGGCCGAACCGCGCATGATCGAGGCGAATGCGGTGCCCGCCGACATCCTGACCGAAATGCGCGACATGGGCCTGTTCGGCATCACCATTCCCGAAGACTATGGCGGCGCGGGGCTGAACGTCTCGCAATATGTGGAGACGATCCGCCGCCTCGCCTATGCCGCGCCCGCCTATCGCTCCACCATTTCCATCGGTGTCGGCATGGTCACCTCCGCGCTGAAAACGGGCGGCACGGCGGCGCAGAAGCAACGCTGGCTGCCGCAGCTGGCGGCAGGGATGATCGCCAGCTTCGGCCTGACGGAACCCGGCTCCGGATCAGATAGCGCAGCGCTGCAGACGCGGGCAGTGCGCACGGCGGAGGGCTATGTGCTGAACGGCACCAAGCGCTACATCACCAACGCCCCCAACGCCGGACTGGCGCTGATCATGGCGCGCACCAGCGCGGAGAACCTGCCGCGCAACGCCCATATCTCGGCGTTTCTGGTGCCGCTGGACACGCCCGGAGTCACGGTGGGCAAGCCCGACCGCAAGATGGGGCAGGCAGGTGCCACCATCGCCGACATCATCATGGACGACGCGACCATCCCGGCCGACGCACTGCTAGGCGAGGTGGAGGGCAAGGGCTTCGAACATGCCATGCGCAGCCTCGACAACGGTCGCCTTTCCGTCGCGGCGGCCTCGGTAGGCTATGCCAGACGCGCGCTGGATACGGCGCTCAGCTATGCCACCGAACGCAAGGCGTTCGGCGAACCCATCGCCAGCTTCCAGCTGATCCAGGCCATGCTGGCAGACAGTCGCGCCGAACTCTACGCAGCCGAATGCATGATCGCAGACGCCTGCCGGCTGGCCGACGAAGGCCGCCGCACCACCATCGAAGCCTCCGCCGCGAAAATGTTCGCCTCCGAAATGTGCGGCCGCGTGGTGGACCGCTGCGTGCAGATCCACGGCGGGGCCGGATACCTCAGCGAATATGAAGCCGAACGCTTCTTCCGCGACGCCCGGCTCTACCGCATCTACGAAGGCACCACGCAAATCCTGCAATTGCTGATCGCGCGTAACATGCTGAAGGAGTTTGCGGCGGGGGTGTGAGTGGGGGCGGTATGGTTGGAGGCCTCCGGCGGCCAAGGGCTCTGCCCTTGGAACCCGGCAGGGAAATGATTTCCCTGCACCCTCTGACTTTGCGTTGTGCGGCCACTCCAGCGCCGTGTGAGTGATCAGATTCGATTGCCTGCGGCGCTACGAGGCTCTCTCTCCCCGCCGGGGAGAGAGGTGGAGAGAGGGGAGCAACGCCGGGCGTAACCCACCAACCCTCCCACACCCCGAACCGTCACCCCGGACTTGATCCGGGGTGACGTGGGGAGAGGCGGGTGGGACATGCCCCAAAAGCGCCGCAGGCATTAAACCCCCAACCTCGCGCTAAGAGGATGGCCCCCACCCCAACCCCTCCCCTAAAGGAGGAGGGGCTAAAAGTCCGGGGGTGCAGGGGCGTCACGCCCCTGCCGGGTGCCGGGCAGAGCCCTGCCCGCCGGAGGCAACACCCGCTCCCCAAGACACCCCTCCACCGCCCCTTCCTCGCGATTCGCACAGTAGAGGGATCGGCTGCACAGCCTATCGCTCTCCGGCGAAGGAGATCACCGATGGCAGACGCTTATATCATCGACGCAGTCCGTACCCCGCGCGGCGGGGGCAAGCCCGGCAAGGGCGCGCTGTCGCACCTGCACCCGCAGCATCTGGCCGCAACCGTGCTGAAGGCGCTTGCCGAGCGGAACAAGCTGGACACCGCCACGGTGGACGACATCATCTGGTCCACCAGCACGCAGAAGGGCAAGCAGGGCGGCGATCTGGGCCGCATGGCGGCGCTGGATGCCGGTTATGACATCCGTTCTTCGGGGATGACGCTGGACCGTTTTTGCGGCGGCGGCATCACGGCGGTGAATCTGGCGGCGGGCATGGTGATGTCCGGCCTTGAAGATTGCGTGATCGCGGGCGGCACGGAAATGATGAGCCTGACGACGACGATGGCCAATGAGGAGCGCGCGGCGGGCATGGCCCCGATGATGATGGGCTCTGGCAACGCGCATCTGCAGAAGATTCACCCGCAGTCGCATCAGGGCATTTGCGGTGACGCGATTGCCTCGATGGAGGGGATCACCCGCGCCGATGTCGATGCGCTGGGTCTGGAAAGCCAGAAGCGCGCTGCGGTGGCGATTGCGGAAGGCCGTTTCAACAAGTCTCTGGTGACGGTGTTCAACGAGGACGGCTCCGTCGCGCTGGATCATGAGGAATTCCCCCGCCCGCAGACGACCGCCGAGGGCCTTGCGGGGCTGGAAGCCAGCTTCACCAAGATCGCCGACATGCCGCTGGATGAACGCGGCACCACCTTCCGCGGCCTGATCAACCAGAAATATCCCGATCTGAAGATCGAGCATGTGCACCACGCGGGCAACTCGTCCGGCGTAGTGGATGGCGCGGCCGCGGTGCTGGTGACGAGTAAGGCCTATGCCGAGAAGAACGGCCTGAAGCCGCGTGCGAAGATCGTGGCCATGACGAACATGGGCGATTGCCCCACGCTGATGCTGAACGCCCCGGTTCCGGCCGCGAAGAAGGTGCTGGAAAAGGCCGGCCTCACGGTGGACGACATCGACCTGTGGGAAATCAACGAAGCCTTCGCCGTGGTGGCGGAAAAGTTCATCCGCGATCTGAAGCTGGATCGCGACAAGGTGAATGTGAATGGCGGTGCGATCGCGCTGGGCCACCCGATCGGGGCGACGGGCTCCATCCTGATCGGCACCATCCTTGACGAACTGGAGCGCCGCGACCTGAAGCGCGGGCTGGTGACGATGTGCGCCGCCGGCGGCATGGCGCCTGCCATCATCATCGAGCGGGTTTAGGGCCACAGCGGTGAGGGGGCTTTGCCCCTTCACCGATGGGGTTAGCACGCTGATACGTGCGGAGGTAATTGAGCAATCCGATCGCTTCCGCATCGAACAGCGGAAGCTGCGCTGACTTGCAACGAACGGATATCCCGGTATTTTCGAGAAATGCTGAAGCTGTTCGAACGTGGTGATCGCGTGGCCCGAAAGCTCTATCGATCTTCACCTTCCCCAGGTGCGGGGCTGCATGGTCTGCTTATGGTGGTTCCACTGATTACACTGATTGGCGTCGGTGTAGCCACTGGAACCGAGTGGAAGTATCGGATGTGGTTGGTGTGGCCAGCGATACTATGGATAACTGTGATAACAGCATTTTGGTTTTATGGCATGGCAGTGGTTGGGGCCCAAGGAGGCCGCTACAACCCCAGATTTCGCAAAATGCTCTCTAAAGATTATCAGAAGCAAGGCAAACCAGCCCGCTTCCAGACCGATACAACGACGCCTGACGCATAACGAATCCGGACAGCACTGCGAAATCACATGCAAAACGGCCCCGCCTCTCACAGCTATATTTCGCAGCGGCTGAAGCTGCATTATGCGGATTGGGGCAACCCGGATGCGTCGCCGTTGCTGTTGCTGCACGGCGGCCGCGACCATTGCCGCAACTGGGACTGGACGGCCGAGGCGCTGCGCCACAAATGGCATATCCTGACGCCGGACTGGCGCGGCCATGGCGACAGCCAATGGTCTGCCGATGGCGAGTATAAGATGCTCCCCTACATTTATGATCTGGCACAGCTGATCCACCAGCAGGGGCTGGCCCCTGTGACCATCGTCGCCCATTCGATGGGCGGCAATATCGCCCTGCGCTATTCGGGGCTGTTTCCGGAGCATGTGCGCAAGATCGTCGTGATCGAGGGACTCGGCATGAGCCCGACGATGCAGGAGGAGCGCAACAGGATCGATTTTGCCGAACGCACGCGTGAGTGGATCGACAAGAAGCGCGCCGCAGCCGGCCGCACGCCGCGCCGCTATCCCACGCTGGAGGCCGCGCTGGCCCGGATGATGGAGGAGAACAAGCATCTGAGCGAAGCGCAGGCGCGACATCTGACGATCCATGGCGTGAACCGCAACGAAGACGGCAGCTTCAGCTGGAAGTTCGACCCCTATCTGAACATCTGGGGCGATTCCGACATGACTCAGGAGCAGGTCGAAACGCTGTGGTCCCGCATCACCGCCCCGGCGTTGTTGCTGTATGGCGCGAACAGCTGGGCCTCCAACCCGGCGGTGGACGGCCGCATCCGCCATTTCCAGAACGCGGAGGTGAAGCTGTATGAAAACGCCGGACACTGGCTGCACCATGACCAGTTCGAACGCTTCATCGGGGATCTTGAGAGGTTTCTGTAGACGCGGCCCGCCGCGCAGGCCCGGTATCGTTCAACGACCGGCAGATCGCCGATATCATCGGCTGGAGCGAATTAAGCGTGTCTCGAATCCGCAAGCGCTACGTCGACCAGGCCCGCGGTAACGTTGCCCTCGGGGAACGTCTGGCGAACAGGAATGTAAATGATCCGGTAAATAATACCCCGTGAAACGGGGCTAAGTGCTGGAGCGGGTGAAGGGAATCGAACCCTCGTATTCAGCTTGGGAAGCTGCTGCTCTACCATTGAGCTACACCCGCGGAACCAAGCGGCGGCGTCCCTGCCACGACCTTGGGTTGCCGGTCAACTATATGGTCAGCCGGGAATGACGATCTGGCGGATGGCGCTGCCGTCTGCCAGCCTGTCCATCAGGTTGTTGATCTCGCCCAGCGGGCTTACGGAGGACAGCAGCCGCTCCACCGGCAGGCGGCCTGCTTTCCACAGGGCGATGTAGCGCGGGATGTCCCGCGCAGGGATGGAGGAACCCATGTAGCTGCCCGTCAGCGTCTTGGCGTCCGCCACAAGAGAGACGGCCGGGATGCTCAGCATCTCCGCCGGGTTGGGCAGGCCAACCGTGATCACCCGGCCGCCGCGCCGGGCTGCTGCATAGGCTTGCGCCAGCACGGCCGCGCGGCCCACCGTTTCGATCACCACATCCGCCTTGGGAAGCGCCCCGGCTTCAGATGGGTCCACGGCCTGCGCCGCGCCCAGTTCCAGAGCCAGCGCGCGCTTCTCAGGCGACGGATCCACCGCCATCACCGGCTGCGCGCCGCCCGCAACGGCGCCCAGCACGGCCGACAGCCCCACCCCGCCAAGGCCATAAACCAGCAGCGATTCGCCTGCGCGAAGCGCCGCCGTGTTCAGCACCGCGCCAACGCCGGTCAGCACGGCGCAGCCGAACAGCGCGGCGATTTCCGGCGGCACGTCCGGGTCGATCTTCACAGCGGATCGCCTGTCGACCACGGCATGGCTGGCGAACGCGGACACCCCCAGATGGTGTCGCACCGGCGCGCCATCGTCGTGCAGCCGCACGCCACCGCTCAGCATCCGCCCTTCGCCGTTCGCCGCCGCGCCATTGGGGCAGAGATAGCCTTGCCCCGACTGGCAGGGGACGCATTCGCCGCAGGCCGGAAGGAAGGCGAGCACCACTTTGTCCCCCACGGCGAACAGACGGTCTGCGCCGTCGCCCAGCGCCAGCACGGTGGCGGCCGCTTCATGCCCCAGCGCCATGGGCATGGGGCGGGGGCGGTCCCCGTTGATCACGGAGAGATCGGAATGGCACAGCCCGGCCGCGTCGATCCGCACCAGCAATTCGCCCGCGCGCGGCGGGTCCAGCTCCAGCGGTTGAACCGCCAGCGGCGCGCCCGCGCCATAGGGCCGCTGATGCCCGCCGCAGCTGTGTAGCACCGCCGCCATGATCTTCATCCGCGCCGCCCTCCCCGAAATGCGATTCCCGCTTGCGTTCCGGGGCTGTCTTTCTCCAAGCTGCGGCGGGCGTCAAATGTCGCGAAACTGACATGCCTGTGGACAAAGCGAAGCTCCCGCTTGCGCTCCACCAGATATGGTATCACTAGGGAATGTCGCGACAATAAATTGTGATTGCAGTGGCAATTTGCCATTCGCCCCGGGGGATTGGGGGCAGTCCGGCAGGAGCGAAGTCAGGGATGAGCCAGTCAGGGTTGGAAGCGAAGCGGCAATGGCCCTTGTGGGTTCTTGCGGTCGCCGGCCTTGCCTGGCTGCTGATCGCCGTGGCGGCAGGGGCGAACCTGCCGGTTGCGCCATCCGGCCTGCTGCAACAGTTGGCGAGTCTCGCCGCGATGATCGCGCCGCCGCTGATCATTCTGCTGCTGTTCCTCGCCTTCGCGCCGCTTGGCCCCCGCCGCATGGATCTGGACGAGGTGGAAGCGCGGGTGGAAGGCGCGACACGTGCCACCGCCGAGCTGGAAGAGCAGCTGGGCCGCATCCGCGGCACCCTGTCCGATTGCGTGGAGCGGGTGGAGACGCTGCGCCTGTCTGCCTCTGCGGAGGGTGAGGGGCTGGCCGCGCGGGCGCAGGCGCTGGAAGTGGCGGCGGGCACCATGGCGCTTTCCACCGCAGACATGGGCCGCGCTGCCGGGCAATTGCAGGATGTGATCCCTGCGCTGTCCCGGCAGGCGCAGGAGGCGGAAGCCGCGCTGAAGATCGCGGGCGGCGACGCGCGCCGCCATATCGAGACGGTGGAAACCGCCCTGTCGCAGATCGCCTCGCACGGGCGTGATGCGGGCCGCGAGGCCGAAGCGATGGTGTCCACAATGCAGGGGCTGATCGCGCAGATCGACCAGAGCGCGGCGGAAACCACGAAAACCATCGCCGGGCGCGCCTATACGCTGGACGCCGCCGTGACCGGGGTGCTGGATCGTTCGGCCGAGGCCTTTGCCTCCATCGGCGAAACGCTGGCGGCGCAATCGCGCAGCGTGGAGCAGATGGTGGCGGCGGCGCGTGCCGATCTGGACGGCTTCGGCTCCGAAGGCACCCGCCTCGTCGGCCAGCGGCTGGACGTGCTGATGAGCGCGGCCAGCCAGCTGAAGGGCCAGTTCGCGGATCAGATCGCGCTCTCTGCCCAGTTGCAGCAGTCGGCGGCTGGCGTGATCGCCGATATCGAAACCCGGCTGGCGGCGCTGGCAGAAGCACAGCGGCAGGCCTCTGAGGGGATCGCCAGCGAAACCGACGCGCGCGCGCGCCAGTTCGAAAGCCGGCTCGCCGATCTGGCGGAGCGGCAGCGCGTGGCCGACATTACCCAGCAGGAACGCATGGCCGGGGGCATCACCGCGCTGGAAAACCAGCTGGTGGAACTGGGCATGCGGCAGGCCGATGCGGCGGCGCGGATGCAGGATGCGCTGTCCACCGCGATCGCCGAAGTCGAATCGCGGCTGGACGCGCTGAAGGCTCGGCAATCCGCCATGGGGCTGGAGATGGAGCAGGAAGCCGGGCGGCTGGTGGAGGGCGTGGAACTGCGGCTGGGCGAACTGCGCGTGCGCCAGCAGGAACTGGCCGCCAGCATGGCCGCCGAGGCCTCGCAGAGCCTCGATCAGGTCGAAGGCCGTTTCGTGGACCTTGGCGCGCGCGCGGCGGAAAGCCATGCCGAAACAAGCGAACTGCTGGGCCGTACCCTCTCCGCCATCGCCACGCTGGGCGAGGCGCTGGATGAAAAGGCCTCTGCCATCGGCGGGCTGGAGCAGCGAATCGCAGGGCTGACCCCGGCGTTCGACAGCTTCGCCGACAGCAGCGAAGCCCGTGTGCCCGATCTGGCGCGCGGCTTCGACAGCATCAGCGAGCGCGGGCGCGGGATGCAACAGCAGCTGGACGCACTGGCAGACAGGATCGAAAGTCAGGTTGCCCTGCTGCGCGACAGCGCCGCCCAGTTCGAACGTGACCATGGCGCGGTCGTGGGCCTCAGCCAATCTCTTGCGGGCGAGTTCGAAACCGCGCGCGGCGTGGTGAACGAAATTCGCGACACCACCGAACAGACCGCCATCGCCGCTGCCGCGCGCATGGTGGAAAATGTGATGCAGGTGCGCGCCAGCGTGAACGCCACCGCCAGCGAAGTGCAGTCGCTGCTCTCCTCCGTCGTCGCCGAGGCGGAGCAAAGTCTGAACGAATTCGCCACCACCCGCGCCGAAGCCGCCTTCGGCGCGCCGATCCGGCTGCAGATCGCCGCGCTGGAAGATGTCTCGGTGAAAGCCGCGGACGCCGCGGGCGAGGCCTCGGAAAAGCTCACCGGGCGGCTCGTCGAGCTGATGAAGGTGATCTCCGAAACGGAAGCCCGGGTGGACGAGGTGGACACCCGCATGGACATCCGCGCCCGCGACACGCTGGCCGCCCGCTCCGTCCGGCTGGTGGAGAGCCTGAACACCGCGTCCATCGACGTCGCCCGCCTGCTTTCCGTCGACGTGGGCGAGAATGCGTGGAAACGCTACCTCGACGGCGACCGCACCCTGTTCGCCCGCGCCACCGTGCGGCTCGCCGACAAGGAAACCGCGCGCAAGATCGCCCGCCATTATGTGCATGACGCCGAATTCGAAGCCGAAGCCTCGCGCTACCTCGACCAGTTCGAACAACTGATCCGTCGCATCCTGAAAGACCCGGATGGCGAAAGTTTCGCACTCGTGCTGCTCTCCTCCGACATCGGCAAGCTGTATGTGATGCTCGCCGAGGCCATCGGCCGGCCGATCGCCCGTAAGGACGATTAGCCGCGCCGGGGAGGCCGCAAGGCGGAGCCCTGCGAATAGGCGCCTTTCGTCACAGCTTCGGCCGGGTTTACCCGACGGTGTGAACAAGCGCGCCTTTGCTGCACCCATGCTGCGCAGGAAATGTGGCGCAAAAGCCTCGGCCGCAAAAATTTCTTTCTATTGTATGACAAGCCATGGACAGTCGAAAATGTCAGTGATAACGCTACCAGAAAGGACGAAGGGGTCTGGCGGATGCCGGTCTGAACCTTCGGGAGCAATTTGGGGATGGAAAACGGATGGGCCGTTGCGCCTCCCCTGAATCATATGCGCGTGAAGCGTGAAGGGGAGAGATGCAGATGATCCGCGAGCCTCGGTTCGGTTCTGATTCCAGCGCCATGTGGCGCAATATGCTGCTGGGCGGCACGTCTTTGCTGGTGCTGGGGGCGGGCTTTGCTGCGCCGGTTCGTGCGCAGGCCGCGCCGGCAGCGGAAGCGCCGGCCGACGAATCGGAAATTGTGGTGACGGGCCTTCGCGAATCCGCGACTCAGGCGCGCAACATCAAGAAGAATGCGGAAGTGATCGTCGATTCGATCACCGCCGCCGATATCGGCGCATTGCCGGACCGCTCCGTTTCGGAAGCTCTGCAGCGGATCCCGGGCGTCACGCTCCAGCGCACCAACGAAGCGCGCGATCCGGCGCGGCTTGCGGCGGAAGGCGGCGGCATCTTCGTTCGCGGCCTGAGCTGGGTGCGCTCGGAACTGAACGGGCGCGACGTGTTTTCGGCCAGCAACGGCCGGGGCCTCAGCTTCGAGGATATCTCCGCCGACCTGATGGCGGGCGTGGACGTCTATAAGAACCCGTCTGCCGACATGATCGAAGGCGGCGTGGGCGGACTTGTGAACCTGCGCACCCGCAAGCCGCTGTCTGAGCCGGGGCAGATCATCGCGGCGTCGGGCGACTATAATTATGCCGATCTGCGCAAGAAGGGCTTCTGGTCTGCCAGCGGCCTGTACACCAACAAATGGGACGTTGCCGGCGGCGAGTTCGGCGTTCTGTTCTCGGGCAGCATCAACAACATCGGCAACCGCACCGATTCGATCCAGCTTGGCCGCTATGATCCAATCACCCCGACCGGCGGTGAAGGCGGCAACGCGCTGCCGAATATGCCGGCCGGAGAGACCTTCTATATCCCCAACACCGTCGGCTATCGCCGAATCGATTGGGAGCAGCGCCGGATTGCGCTGAACGGTGTCGTCCAGGCCAGCCCGACGCCCGGCATGACCTTCACCTTCGAGGGCGTCTATGCCCGCGCCACCCCGCGCGATCTCGAATATGGCGTCGGTGCCGTCACCAATCCCGCCACCGGCACCAGCCCCAGCTATGTGTTCGATGACCGCAACGTGCTGGTGGGCGGCGAGCTGACGGCGGAGCCGCTGGTGTTCAACACCCGCAACACACGGCAGACGAAGGTCACGCAGGACTATTCGATCAACTGGCACTACGAAGTGGATGATCGCTGGACGCTCAGCGCGGATTTCCAGCGTGTTTATTCCACAGCGAAGATCATGAGCATGACAGCCTTCACCCAGTTCGGGGTGCAGGAAGGCTGGTACAACGGATCGCGTCCGAACCTCAGCTGGGACACCTCCGGCAACAGCCCGAGCATGAGCATCACCGAGAACGGCGCGTCGCTGTCTGACAAGAGCAATTATTGGTGGTACGCCGCGATGGACCACCTTGAAGACAATGAAGCGGGCTCCTGGGCGCAGCGCGCCGATGTGGAATATAAGTTCGACGACAATAGTTTCCTGAAAAGCTTCCGCGCGGGGGTTCGAGCCACGCAGAAAAACGCCATCACTCGCCAGACCGGCTGGAACTGGGGCCTGCTGAGCCAGGCGCAGTGGGGCGGCGGTCCGAATGCCGTGTTCCTCGATCAGACTGGGAACCCGTCCAACGCAGGACTTCCCGATCAGGCAGCATGGGTTGGCTATAGCAATTTCTTCCGTGGCAAGATTGCCGCGCCCACCGGCGGCTGGTTCGCCACGCCGGGGCTCACCTCCAACAACATCTCCGCCTATGACTATCTGAAGAGCACGCGGACGGTGGACTGGAGCTGGCGCCCGCTGACGGAAGACAGCTACACCAACGCGACACCGGCGGTCGACAACGTCAGCGCCGGCATCACCAGCCAGAACGAAAAGACCAAGGCAGCCTATGCGCTGCTTCGCTTCGGCTCCCCCGATTCCGGCGGCGCCGGCTCGTTCGACGGCAACATCGGTGTGCGCGTCGTCCGCACGGAGAACGACACGTCGGGCGTGCTGCTGCTGAACCGGCCGACTGTTACGATGCAGACCTGCCTCGACAACCACCCCGGGAACGCGGCTGCCTGTGCGCCGCTGGCGCAGGCCTATGCCTTCACCGATGGTCAGTTGCGTTTCCCGGATCAGAAATTCTCCAACACCTATACCAACTGGTTGCCGACCTTCAATTTCCGCTACTTCGCAACCGACGAGGTGCAGCTTCGTTTTGCGGCCGGTCAGGCGATGGTGCGGCCCAGCTTCGCGCAGATGGTGCCGTTCAACTCGCTCAGCTTCACCTTCCTGGCCGATGGCACGCCGGACCCGACGCTTCCGCGTGTGGGCGTTGGCGGCAACCCCTATCTGAAGCCGACCATCTCGACGCAGGTCGACCTCAGCGCTGAATGGTATCACGGCACCAGCAACAGCGTGACGCTTGCACTGTTCTATAAGGATATCAAAGACTTCGTATACGCCGGATCGGTCGAGGAAACCTTCGTCAACAACGGCGTGTCGATGGTGTTCGATGTCACCCGCAACATGAACGGGCCGAGCGGCAAGGTGAAGGGTCTGGAACTTGCAGTCCAGCAGTTCGCCGACTTCCTGCCGGGCGGCTGGTCGGGCCTTGCGGTGCAGGCCAACTACACCTTCGTCGACTCGTCGGGCGGCGCGAACCTCGCGGTCAACTCGCTCGACCCGAACCAGACAACGGCTTCGAACAAGCCGCTGCCGCTGGAGGGCATGTCGAAGCACAGCTACAATCTTGCACTGATGTATGAGAAGTTCGGTGTGTCGGCGCGCCTCGCCTACAACTGGCGGTCAAAGTATCTGCTGACCACGTCGGCGGCGAACCTCAACGCGCCGGTCTGGTTCGAAGATTATGGCCAGCTCGACGGATCGTTCATTTATTCGATCAATGACAATATCAAGGTCGGCGTCCAGGGGACGAACCTGTTGAACTCCAGAACCTATCTGCAGATCGGCAACGTCGGCCTTACGCCACGCTACAGCTGGACGGATACGGATCGCCGGATCGCCTTCCTGGTCCGGACCCGCTTCTAAGCTTTCCTCCCTGCGGCAGCCGGGCCAATCTTGCCCCGGCCCGGCTGCCTGCTTTTCCAGCTTCGCGTTCCGATTGCTGAAGGTTAGACAGGGATGATGGAAGACACTGCAATCCGGTCCATCCTCGTGGTGGGCGGCGGCACCTCGGGCTGGATCAGCGCGGCGGTGCTGGCGCGCTTTCTGGATCCGCGCAAAACACGCATCACCGTGGTCGAATCCGAGGAGATCGGCATCGTCGGCGTGGGCGAAGCGACGGTGCCCATCATCCGCAACCTGAACGGGCTGCTGGGGATCGACGAGAATGACTTCGTTGCCGCCACCAACGGCAGCTTCAAGCTGGGAATCGAGTTTCGCGACTGGGGCGAAACCGGCAATGTGCATTTCCACGGCTTTGGCGATTTCGGCGACGATATCGGCGGCGTGGCCCCGCACCATCATTGGCTGAAGCTGAGGCGGCTGGGCGATAAGCGGCGCATCGAGGATTACAGCCTGCCTTATGCGCTGGGCCAGCGCGGCCGCTTCACGCCGCCGAACCCCGAAAGCGGCCGCGGCGATTCCGACTACCGCTATGCCTTCCACTTCGATGCGGCGCTGTATGCGCAATATCTGCGGCGAATGTGCGAGGCGCGCGGGGTGGTGCGGGTGGAAGGTCGCATCACCAATGTTGCGCAGCATGCAGAGAGCGGGGACATCGCTTCGGTGACGTTGGCCGATGGCCGGGTGCTGGAGGCGGACTTCTTCATCGACTGTTCCGGTTTTCGCGGGCTGCTGATCGAGCAGACACTGAAGACCGGCTATGAAAGCTGGCAGCACTGGCTGCCCTGCGACCGCGCCCTGGCGGTGCCCAGCAGCAGCGAGGGGGAGCCGCCGCCCTTCACCACCTCCACCGCACTGGAGGCGGGCTGGCAGTGGCGGATTCCGCTGCAACATCGCGACGGCAACGGCTATGTGTTCTCCAGCCGCTTCACCGATGAAGACCGCGCGCGGGAATTGCTGCTTGCGAACATCAAGGGCGAGGCGCTGGCGGAACCGCGGCTGTTGCAGTTCGAGGGCGGGCGGCGCAGGCTGGCGTGGGCCCACAATTGCGTGGCGATCGGGCTGGCGAGCGGCTTTCTGGAGCCGCTGGAATCGACCAGCATCCAGCTGATCCAGACTGCGATTGCCCGGCTGATCGATTATTTCCCCGAACGCCGCACCAATCCGGCGATCCGCGATGAGTATAACCGGCTGTGCGCGAACGAGGTGGAGCGGGTGCGGGACTTCATCATCCTGCACTATTGCCTGACGCGGCGGACGGAGCCGATGTGGGAATTTGTGCGCAGCATGGAGCTACCGGAAACGCTGGCGGCGAAGATCGATCTGTGGAAGGCGATGGGGCGGGTGCCGATGATGACCGAGGAAAGTTATCAGGAACCAAGCTGGGCGGCCATCTTCCTTGGCAATGACGTGCTGCCGGATCGCTACGATCCGCTGGTGGACCGCATCGACCCTGACATGCTGGCGCGTGGCATGGCCGCGCGGCGTGCGGATTATGCCGCATGGGCGGAGCGGATGCCGACGCAGGCGGCCTATATCCGCCGCCATTGCGCGATGCCGGCATAAGCAGCGCGGCGGCTCGGGTTTCCCCCTATGGCTGCGTGCCGTCCGCTTGAACGCCCGCCCGGCGTTGCAGCAGACGCACGGCCGGAATGGTGAGCATGGTGCTGCCCACCGCCATCAGCAGTAAGGCGGTGAAGGCGGCGCTGGAGATGATCTGCCGATCCAGCAGCACCTGCGCGAAGATGATCATGATGAGCGCCTTCGTCTGCAGCAGCCAGCCGATGAAGCTGGCTTCCCCGCGCGCCCAGCCGAGAATACGCCCGGCCAGATGAACCCCGGCGAGCTTGCCCGCGACGGACGCAAACAGCAGCAGCGCGGCCGCACCGATCACGGCGACGCCGCCCATTTCCCAGCTGGTGCGCAGCCCGGTGGAGAGGAAGAAAACCGGCATCAGCGCGAACAGGATGGTGGCGCGGAACTGCTCCATCCGCCTGCTGTCGAACCAGTGACCATCCAGCGCCGCGCCCGCGAGGAAGGCGCCGACCATATAGTGCAGCCCCGACCAATCCGCCGCGAGGGCGATGGCGATCAGCCAGATCAGCGCGACATGCCAGCGATCTGCCTGCGGGATGCGGGCGACGAGGCGCCGGATGGCGAAGGCAGCCAGAGCGAAGCAAATGAGGAAGGCCAGTTGCCGGGCCATGCGTTCGGTGTCGACGAGGATGATGGCGAGCACACCCCAGATGGCGATGTCATCGAGGCTGGCGTAGCGCAGGATGCGTTGGCCAAGCGGCTGGCGCAGAATTTCCAGTTTTTCCATGAACAGGATGAGGATGGGGAGCGCGGTGACGGCGGCCGCCATGGCGATTCCGGCGACGGCCTGAAGCGGCGTTCCCTCCGCCCCGATCCAGCCTTCGCTGCGCAGCAAAAACGCAGCCGCCGCCATACCGAACAACAGCGGCACCAGCAAGGCGCAGGCGGCGGTGATCCCGGTTTCGCGGCGATTCAGCCATGCTGCCTTCAGATCCAGTTCCAGCCCGGCGGTGAACACGAATATCATCACCCCCCACCATGCGATGCCGTTCAGCGCGGCGATAACCTGCGGGTTGAACAGGGCGGCATGCGCTTCCGGAAAGGCGACGCCTGCGACGCCGGGGCCGAGCAGTACGCCGCAGAGGATCTGAACCACCACCAGCGGGGCGAAACTGTCTGTGCGGAACAGCCGCCAGACAAGCCATGGCAGGCTGAAGATGATCAGCATCGCGGCGAGGAACAGCTCGGTCGTCGTCATGTCGGCGCGAGTGCTCAGCGGGCCGGGCAATTATTGTCAAGCGCGAACGGGGGCTCGGCATCGCGCTCGCCTGTCCGGGTAAACAGGGAGGCGCTGGCGAAGGGCAGCCGGGGGTCGGCCGAGGCGGCGTTGGCGGGATCGGCCAGTGCTTCGCTGAGGCTGGTGTTGGTGAAGCCTTCCGCGCGCAGCATCTCCAGCGCCTGCGGCAGCATGTGCGCGGTGAAGGCGCTGCTGTGCAGCAGCAGCACATAGGGGATGTCGCGGCCATAATGCGTTTTTGCTGCGGCGCGTGCGCGGGCGGCTGAGTCCTTCAGTTGGGCGAGGAAGGCAGCCTCCAACCGGGCCAGCGCGGGGGTGTCGCCTGCGGCGCGGCAGCGGACCCATGCCTGATTATAGGCCCAGTCCGGCGCGCCGAAATCGTCTGGCGCGACGGCATAGCCTTGCTCGGCGAGGATGGTGCGGGCTGCGTCGCGGAGCGCCGTGTCCCGCGCGGTATCGAGATAGGGGAAGCGGAACACTTTGGGCGCGCCCGCCGGGATGAAGGCTTCGTTGCGCAGCAGTTCGTCGCGGAAGCGCGCGGCGTCCAGCGTGTCCAGCGCCTGATGCGACCAGCCGTGGTTGCGCAGCTCATAGCCTGCCGCTGTCCAGTCTTTCAGGATCTGCGCCAGTGCCGGATCGCGGGCGGCGGACGCGCCATTGATGAAGCCATAGGCGTGGCGGATATGCGCCGCCTTCAGCGCGGCGAGCAGGCGGTTGCTAACGGTTTCGGGCGTTTCGCCGACGGGCCATGGGCCGTGACTGGGCAGATCATCGAAGGTGAGGACGAACTGCGGCTGTGACTTTGCTGCAAGCGACGGGCTGCACAAAAAGCTGAGCAGCAGGGCCATGCAGAGTGCGATGCGGCGCATCCATTCCCCCCAAAAAGCTGTTGCGCGACGTTGGTCGTCGCTGCAAGATAGCGCTAACATCCGAAACATCGCGTATTCGGGGGAGGAGTGCAACATGGATTTCAGGCGACTGCTGATGGCAGCCGCGGGCGTGTGCGCCCTCTGGTCGGCCGCGCCGTCTGTGGCGGCGGACGCGAACTTCCGCTGGTTCCACTACAAGGGATCGGACCCGGTGGACGCCGTGGCGAAGCCGGGCGCGGGCGAGTTCCGCAACCCGGTGCTGGCGGGCTTCTATCCCGATCCCTCCATCGTGCGGGTGGGGCCGGATTATTATCTGGTGAACTCCAGCTTCAGCTGGTTCCCCGGCGTGCCGGTGTGGCACAGCCGCGATCTGGTGAGCTGGCGGCAGATCGGCAACGCCATTGATCGGCCGGGGATGGTGGATTTCAAGGGCAAGGAGCTGTCGCAAGGGCTGTTCGCGCCCACCATCAGCTGGCACGATGGCATTTTCTATATCGCCAACACCTGCTTTGCCTGCGGCGGTAATTATATCGTCACCGCGACGAATCCGGCCGGGCCGTGGAGCCAGCCGCACTGGTTCCCCGAACTGGGCTGGGGCATCGACCCGTCTTTGTTCTTCGATGAGGATGGCTCGGCCTGGCTGCTGAACAATGATGTGCCGCCGGGTGGGGAAACCTATCCGGGGCATCGGGCGGTGTTTCTGCAGCGGCTGGACTTGCCGAGCATGAAGCTGGTGGGGCCGCGCCGCATGATCCTGAACGGCGGCGTGAAGATCGAGGAGAAGCCGGAATATGTGGAGGGGCCGCACATCTTCCGCAAAGACGGCTTCTATTATCTGACGGTCGCCGAGGGCGGCACGGGCGAGAAGCATGCGCAGGTGGTGCTGCGCGCCCGCGAACTGGAGGGGCCGTATGAACCCTTCGCGGGCAATCCGATCCTGACGCAGCGCGGGATGGACCCGAAGCGGCCGTTCCCGGTCAGTTCGGCCGGCCACGCCGATCTGGTGCAGACGCAGGCTGGTGACTGGTGGGCGGTGTTTCTGGCGACCCGGCCCTATCGCGACGACATCTACAACACGGGCCGCGAAACCTTCCTGTTGCCGGTGCAATGGACGGCGGACGGCTGGCCGACGATCCTGAAGCCGGACGTGCCGATCCCGCATGTGGTGAAGCGCCCGTCGCTGCCGCGCGATCCCGCGCCGCCGCTGCCCACCAGCGGCCCGTTCGAGGTGCGCGACGAGTTCGACGGCAGTGCGCCGGGCCTGCACTGGATGACGATGCGCGGCCCGGCCGATGGCTGGATGAAGCTGGGCGGCGGCACGTTGACGCTGACCCCGCGCGCCGAGGGGCTGGGCGATCTTGCCAGCCCCAGCTTCGTGGCGCGGCGGCAGCAGCATATGAATATGGAGGCTTCCACCCTGCTGTCGTTCAAGCCCGGCGCGGGCGAGGCGGCGGGGCTGGGGATCATCCAGCGCGACGAATATTGGTTTGCGCTGCTGCTGGCCGATGCAGGCGGCGGCAAGCGGGAGGTCCGGCTGCTGCTGCGCGATGGGGCGGCGACGCCTGCGGCGGGCAAACTGCTGGCGCGTGCCCCGGTGCCCGATGGCGATATCCGGCTGCGGATCGTGGCGGAGGGCGAGCGGTATCGCTTTGACTGGGCGCCTGCGCGTGGCGAGTGGCGGACGCTGCTGGCCGACACGGACGGCACGGTGCTGAGCACATGGCGCGCGCAGGGCTTCGTGGGGGCGATGGTGGGGCCTTATGCCGTGAAGGTGGTGCCATGAGGGCGGCGCTGATCGCGCTGCTGCTGGCGGCTCCGGCGGCGGCGGAAGTCTCCATCGATCTGAACCAGACCGGGTTCGAGCCGGGGGAGCCGCGCATGGCGTTGCTGCGCGGCGCGGGTGACGCGCCGCTGGCGTGGGAGCTGATCGACGAAGCGGGGCAGGTGCGGTTGTCTGGCAAAAGCCTGCCGTTGGGCGCGGATGCGGCGGCGGGGCAGCGCTTGCAGCGGATCGAGTTCGGCGGCGCGGTGCCGGACGGGCGCTATCGGCTGCGGGCGGGCGGGGCGAGCAGCCCGGCCTTTGCCATCGCGCCGGGGCTGAATGGGCCGCTGGCGCGCGATGCCTTGCGCTATTTCTATCACAACCGTTCCGCCGAGCCGATTGAAGCGCGTTTTGCCGGGGGTGAGCGCTGGGCGCGACCCGCCGGGCATCCGCGCGAACTGGTGGGTTGCTTCGCCGGAACGGACGGGCGCGGCAACAAATGGCCGGGCTGCAACTGGACTCTGGACGCCACAGGCGGCTGGTATGACGCGGGCGACCACGGGAAATATGTGGTGAACGGCGGCATCAGCCTGTGGACGTTGCTGAACCTGCACGAACTGCTGCCCGCCGCCTTTGCCGATGGCTCCATTCCGATTCCCGAGGCCGGGAATGGGGTGAATGATCTGCTGGACGAAGCCCGCGTGCAGATGGAGTGGATGCTGCGCATGCAGGTGCCGGACGGCAAGCGCATGCAGCTGCCTGTGAACCAGCGCGATGGCACCAAGCCGCTGAAGTTCGAGATGGTCGATGCGGGCGGCATGGCGCATCACAAGCTGGCCGATGAGCGTTGGACGAAGCTGCCGCTGCGGCCGGATCAGGATCGGGAGAAGCGCTTTCTCTATCCGCCCTCCACGGCGGCGACGCTGAATCTGGCGGCGACGGCAGCGCAGTGCGCGCGGGTGTGGAAAGACATCGATCCGGCCTTCAGCGCCCGTTGCCTGAGCGCGGCCGAACGGGCGTGGGACGCCGCCCGCCGCAACCCGGCCATTTACGCGATGTGGGATTTCCCCGGCAGCGGCGGCTATGACGACGATGATGTGTCGGACGAATTCTACTGGGCGGCGGCCGAGCTGTTCACCACGACCGGCGCGGCGCGCTATCGGCAGGCGCTGCTGCATTCGCCGCATGTCGCGCGCATCACCGAAGCGCCGGGCTGGCCGGACACCGCGCCGCTGGGCACGATGACGCTGGCGTTGATCCCGAACGGGCTGGATGCAGCGCAGACGGGCCGGATGCGAGCGGCAATCGTGCAGGCAGCGGACCGTTTCGCCGCCGAGCGCGCGTCCAACGGCTATGCAGTTCCGTTCAAGGGCACGCGTTACAGCTGGGGCTCCAACGCGGTGCTGCTGAACCGGGCGCTGCTGATGGGGGCAGCGAACCGGATCGACGGAGACCCGCGGCGTCTGGCCCCCATGCGCGACGTGCTGGATTATCTGCTGGGCCGCAACCCGATGGGAACCTCCTATGTCAGCGGTTATGGTGAGCGGGCGATGCGCAACCCGCACCACCGCTTTTGGGCGCACAGCCTCGATCCGGCCTTTCCGCCGCCGCCGCCCGGCGTGCTCTCCGGCGGGCCGAACAACCGGGCGATGTCGGACGATGTGGCGAAGCCGATGCAGGGCCATTGCGCCGCGCAGACCTGCTGGGCCGATGATGCGCAGGCCTTCACCCTGAACGAAGTGACGATCAACTGGAACGCGCCGCTCGTCTGGGTGTCGGCCTATGTCGACACGGCGGGCCGGAGGCCATAGGGTTGCAACGATGAGCCGACCCACCCGCCGCAAATCCGGAAGCGCCACCATTCAGGACGTCGCACGTGAGGCGGGCGTTTCGGCGATGACGGTGTCCCGCGTGGTGAACGGCGGATCGCAGGTGCGGGCGGAAACCCGCGACGCCGTGCTGGAGGCGATCGACAAGCTGAGCTACCAGCCGAACAGCGCGGCGCGCACGCTGGCGGCCGGCCGCGCGGCGCAGATCGGCCTGCTCTATTCCAACCCCTCGGCCTCCTATCTCAGCCAGTTTCTGATCGGTGCGCTGGAGGGCGCGCGGTTGAGCGGGGGGCATCTGCTGCTGCAACCCTGCAACGATTCCAGCCCGACAGCGCAGGCGGACGCGGCGCGGCATTTCGTGGGGCCGGATATTCAGGGCGTGATCCTGCCGCCGCCGCTGTCGGAATCCGAAGCGGTGAAGGCTGAATTGAAGGCGGCGGGCGTGCCATGGGTGGCGATCGCGCTGGGGCGGATGGAGCCGGGCGCGCTGAACGTGCGGATCGACGATCATGGCGCGGCGCTGGCGATGACGCGGCACCTGCTGCAACTGGGGCACCGGCGGATCGGCTTCATCAAGGGCCACCCGAACCAGATCGCCAGCGCCGAACGCTATCGCGGCTTTGCCGATGCGCTGGCGGAAGCCGGGCTGGAGGTGAAATCCATGGCGGTGGAGCAGGGCTATTTCACCTACTCCTCCGGGCTGGACGCGGCTGAGCGGCTGCTGGCGGGGCCGGACCGGCCCACCGCCATCTTCGCCAGCAACGATGACATGGCCGCCGCCGCCGTGGGGGTGGCGCATCGGCTGGGGCTGCACATTCCGGACGATCTCAGCATCGTCGGCTTCGATGACACCCAGCTGGCCACCAACATCTGGCCGGAGCTGACAACCATCCGCCAGCCCATTGCCGAGATGGCGCGATCCGCCGTCGCCCTGTTGCAGGAGCGGCTGCGCGGCGACGGCATGCCCGATGAACCGGAGCGGGTGCTGCCCTATCAGCTGGTGGTGCGCGGATCGAGCGGGCCGCCGCCCGCCTGACGCGGGGGGTTTCCCCTTTCAATTACCCACAAGTGGTCGCGAGCGTGATTCCGTTGGCCGCATGAGCATTGCCCGTCTGGAATCAAGCATGATTCATTCCCTGGCACCTGAATCGGTTGGCGGGGTGCAACGTGGAGACGTCCGTTTTCGATGCGGCAGGATGGGCTGACGGGGAAGTCGATCCCGCCGCCTTTCGTGATAAGCGACTGGGCGAACGGCTTCGAACGATGCTTAAGCAGATGGCAGGAGCGATTGGCGCACCGATACCGATGGCGTGTCAAGACTGGGCCAATACAAAGGCGGCCTACCGTTTTTTGTCTAATGGCTCGGTGAACGAGGGAGACATACTTGCCGGGCATTTTCAGGCGACACGGACACGCGCGGCGGCGCTTGAGGGGTTCATCCTGGTTTTACAGGACACCACCGAATTCTCCTATCAAAGGCGCAATCCTGAAACGATTGGCGCCATCGGGCTTGCGCCGAGCCGGCGTGATGAGAATGGTCGGCTTCGGCTTCATACGGTCTGCGGCCTGCTCATGCACTCCAGCCTTGCGATCACGACTGAGGGATTGCCACTGGGTCTGACAGCGGCGAAATTCTGGACCCGCACCAAGTT